>NZ_JH470338.1:0-461848 GCF_000239695.1 Actinomyces graevenitzii C83
GGCACCTCGATGTCGGCTCGTCGCATCCTGGGGCTGGAGCAGGTCCCAAGGTTGGGCTGTTCGCCCATTAAAGCGGTACGCGAGCTGGGTTTTAGAACGTCGTGAGACAGTTCGGTCCCTATCCTCTGCGCGCGTTGGAAAACTTGAGAAGGGCTGTCCCTAGTACGAGAGGACCGGGACGGACGAACCTCTGGTGTGCCAGTTATCCTGCCAGGGGTATGGCTGGTTTGCTACGTTCGGGATGGGTAACCGCTGAAAGCATCTAAGCGGGAAACTAGCTTCGAGATTAGGTTTCCGTCCCTGTTTTTTGGGGGGAGGTTCCCGGTAGATTACCGGGTTGATAGGCTAGGAGTGTAGACATTGTAAGGTGACCAGCTTACTAGTACTAATTGACCGATTACTAACAATAACTTGTTGCATCAGCTTTGGTTGGTGTTTGTTTGATGGTGTTTGCGTCCACTGTGCGGTTCACGACCAACACGGCCTCGAATCCTTAATGGGTTTGTGGGTTGGGTTGTTAAGTGGATAATTGTTTCACTGACTTGGGTTTCGCCCTTTTTGTTGGGGTGTTGCTTGTTTGGTTGTGTTGGTGGTTTTAGCGAGGGGGTTACACCCAGTATCCTTTCCGAACCTGGAAGTTAAGCCTTTCTGCGCTGATGGTACTGCAACTGGTGGGTTGTGGGAGAGTAGGGCGCTGCCAACCGTTTCCTTATGGTGGTGGGGGTGTTGATCCTTCGGGGTTGGCACCCCCACCACTTTTTTTGTTTGTGTTTCGAGCCCCCACCGCTTTTTTTGTGTTTGTGTGGTGGGGTTGTGTTTGGGGGGTGGGTTGCCCCCCAAAATTTTTTGTGCGTTTAGAAGAAGGCAGACACCGGTAAAGGTAGTCAAAGACACGCCTACGGTTAGATGCCAGACATACTAGAACTGCACCTACCCGGCTAAACTTGATACTAGGTTTATACGTATATTCTCAACTAAACAGGATGGTTTTGATGGCGCAACGCTTTGATGATTCTCGTTCAGGCGGCGATAACCGCAATCAGGGGCGTGGCGGCGACCGCCACGGTGGCGATCGACGTCGTCGAGATGAGGCGCATAACCGTTCTGGGGCACGTGACTACCGTAGCGAAGGCCAGCGCGGACACTACCGCAACAATGACGAGCACAGCCGCGACCGTCGTCATGACGGTGAGCGTTATGGCGAACGATCCAACTCTCGCTACGGAGACCGTCACGAGGGCGGCCGTAACTGGCATGAGGGTGAGCGCCGCGATGAGCGTTCCCGCCGCGAAGGGGAACGCCGTGACGGGGGCCGTAACTGGCGCGATTCGCGTGATGGTGAGCGTCGCGAAGGCCGCAGCTGGCGTGATGGGGACCGTCGTCGTGATGGTGAGCGCCGCGAAGATCGCCCGCGCCGTGAAGAAGGCCGCCGTGAAGAGCGCAATTGGGGCGATCGTCCCCGCCGCGACGAGCGTGGCTGGGAAGAGCGCGGTCACGAGCGTCGTCGTGATGGTGAGCGCCGTGATGAGCGTAACTGGCACGAAGGTGAGCGTCGCGAAGATCGCCCTCGTCGTGAGGGAGACCGTCGTGATGAGCGTCCGCGCCGCGACGGCGAACGCTCCGATTTCCGTCGTGGCCAGGGCCGTGGCGGCAGCCGTAACGGCCGCTTTGACCGTGACCGCCTGCGCGGAGAACGCCGCAACTCGCGTCCGCCCCAGCGTAACCGTGTGCCCGAGCCGGAGTTGCCTGAAGACGTTAGCGCCAAGGACCTAGAAAGCCCCGCCCGTATGGCGCTGCGTGCGCTTAGCCGCCTCAACGCCGAAAACATTGCCCGTCACCTCGTGATGACCCAGCGTCTGCTAGACACCGATCCGGAAGTGGCTTACGCCCACGCCCGCTACGCCGCCTCGCACGCTGGCCGTATCGCTATTGTGCGTGAAGCTGCCGGTATCGCCGCCTACGTGGCCGGGCTGTATTCAGAGGCGCTGCGTGAACTGCGCGCGGCCCGTCGCCTCAGCGGCATGGACACCATGTACCGCGCCATGGAAGTTGACTGTGAACGCGCCCTGGGCCGCCCTGACGCCGCATTGCGCTCAGCCCAGAACGCCCTACAGCTAGACCTGGAAGATGACGAACGCGCTGAGCTGGCCATCGTGGTCACCGGCATTTACCACGACCAGGGCAATGACGAGCTGGCCCTGATCACCATTGAGGACGCCATTCGTAAGGCTCCCAAGGACACTGAGATCCTGCGTCGCCTGCACTCCGTGCGCGCTGACCGCCTAGAAGACCTAGGCCGGGTGCGTGAAGCCGAGGCTATTCGTGAGCGCATTTACGTGCCCGAAGAGCCCGAAGTTGAGCTATACGACATTGAGGAAGAATCTGCCCCCGAACTGGCTGAAATTGCTCGCCAGCTAGAAGAGCAGAGCCAGGCTGAGGCTGCTGAGCGTCGTCGTGAGGCTGAGGAGCTAGAGGCCGCCCGCCAGGAGGGTTCCGCCGACGGCGCCGCTGCCGACGACGCCGCTGCTGACGGCATCGAGGGTGCTGACGGCGCCGAGGATGCAGATGGCGCCGCTGCGGATAGCGAGAGTGCGGACTCTGCTGTGGGTGGTGAGACCGACGACGTCGTAGACACCGTCCAGGACGGGGCGGATGAGGACGCTACTGCTGAGGAGAGCGAGCCCGAGGCAGCTGAAGCAGCTGGCAACGCTGAAGGCGACGACGTCGACCCTATTGCCGCCGAGGTAGAGGACGTAATCGAAGGACGTAGCAAATGAGCGCCACCCTGCTGGGCACCACCAAGCCGCTAGTTGAAGAATTTGAACTTGCCCTGCTGGACCTAGACGGGGTGTGCTACTCCGGCGCCGACCCGGTTGTACACGCCGCTGACTCAGTCATGGCCGCCAAAGGCCAGGGGCTACGCACCTGCTTCGTCACCAACAACGCCTCACGCACCCCCGCCCAGGTGGTAGCTAAACTTGCCGGCTTTGGCATTGAGGCAGATGAGCAGCAGATCTACACCGCCGCCATGGACGCGGTGGCGCTGCTAGCTGAGCACGTGCCGGCCCCCGCAACCGTGCTGGTAGTCGGTGGTGCCGGGGTGGAGCAGGCCCTAACTGAGGCCGGTTACACCACCACCCGCAGCGCCCTAGATAACCCGGTGGCAGTGGTACAGGGCTATGACCCCAGTGTTGACTGGGCGGCCATGAGTGAAGCCGCCTACGCCATCACCAACGGGGCCCTGCACGTGGCCACCAACCTGGACTCCACCTTGCCCACCGAGCGCGGCTTTGCGCTAGGTAACGGCTCGCTAGTGGCCGCAGTAGTGCACGCCACCGAACGCCAGCCGCTAGCTGCCGGTAAGCCTTTTGCTGGTATCTACACGCGCGCCATTGCCCGCTCAGGCGGTGGCAAAGCCATCGCGGTAGGCGACCGGCTAAACACCGACCACGCCGGAGCACGCCAATCCTCACTACCCTCGCTGCACGTACTTACCGGTGTGGCCAGCGCGCGCGACGTGCTGCTAGCCCCGCCCCAGTACCGGCCCACCTTCCTGCACACTGACCTGCGCGGTTTGCTTGAGCCTGCGCCGGCGCCCCAACGCGTCGACGACGGCTGGCTGGTGGGTGACGCCGTCGCCAAGGTAGAAAACGGCGCCGTAACCCTAAGCTTTGACGGTAAAAACGTTGAGCTGGGCGGCCAGAGCGTAACTTTGAGCCTAAACGCCTACCGGGCCGCCGCCGTGGCCGCCTGGGACCTGGCTGATCAGGGCCAAACCCTAAGCAACCTGCCAGATATCACGGTTGCAGAAGCGCGTTAATGGCTAGGCTGACCCGCTTAGACACCGAGCTGGTACGCCGCCAGCTAGCACCTTCACGTAACCAGGCTGCCGCGCTTATCAGTGATGGCAAAGTGAAAGTTGACGGTCAGGTAGTTACCAAACCCGCCCGGCAGGTCAACCCGGCACAAGCCATTTTGGTAAGCCAAGACCAGGGGCCTAACTATGTTTCGCGTGGCGCCCACAAACTAGCTGGCGCCCTAGACATTCTGGCCCAGCGCGGGATTGAGGCCACGGTTGCCGGGCGCCAATGCCTTGATGCGGGCGCCTCCACCGGGGGCTTTACTGACGTTTTGCTGCGGCGTGGGGCGGCCCGGGTTACCGCCGCTGACGTGGGCTATGGGCAGCTGGCCTGGTCGCTACAAAGCGATCCGCGCGTAAACGTCATGGACCGTACCAATGTGCGCACCCTGGCAGCCGGGGATATCACTCCTGCCCCCACCCTGGTGGTTTCGGATCTGTCTTTTATCTCCCTGACCCTGGTACTGCCGGCACTGGTGGCAGTGGCCGCCGCCGCCGCTGACTTCCTGCTAATGGTTAAGCCCCAGTTTGAGGTAGGTAAAGAACTTATCGGACATGGTGGGGTGGTGCGTGACGTGCGCCTACACGCCCAGGCCATCACCAAGGTGGCCACCTGCGCGTTAGAGCTAGGTTTAAGCATTGAGGCCGTGGCTCCCTCACCCCTGCCCGGGCCAGCCGGAAACGTCGAGTACTTCCTGTATATGCACGCTGGCGCTGAAAGCTCCTTGACCGCCGATGACTTACAAGCTGAGATAGAAGCAGCCATAATTTCAGGTCCGGCTGGAAAAGGCGCGAAGGCTAAACTTCGCCGCTAAGCCAAGATAGGGGAGGAAGATTTTGGCCGCTGCGCGCACAACCTCACCGCGTAGAGTTTTGGTGCTCGAAATGAATCGAGCCCTACCCCCATCAACTATTCGCAGCCCGCGTGAACCCTCTAGCTCGCAGCTAGACACTGTCTCTAAGGCTTTGGTTAAACATGGGGTGCAGGTGCTGCGCAAACGCAGCCAAGCTAAACAGGCCCAAGCCATTGTGGTGCTGGGCGGCGACGGCACTATCTTGTCTGCCGCCGAGATTGCGCGCGAATACGATATTCCGCTGCTGGGTATTAACACGGGTCACGTAGGTTTCTTGGCTCAAGCTGAGCCCGCTGAAATGCTTGACGCCATTGAATCTCTATCTGAAGGTGACTACACGGTAGAGCCACGCATGACCCTGGCAGTATCTGTGCGCCAACCCAACGGGGACATCAGCCACGGCTGGGCCCTTAATGAGGCAGCCTTGGAGCGTCGCGACCGGGCGCATATGGCCGAAATTTCTTTAGGTATTGATGGTCACGCCGTCTCCTCATTTGGCTGTGACGGCCTGATTACTGCCACCCCTACCGGCTCAACCGCCTACGCTTTTAGCTGTGGCGGGCCGGTGATGTGGCCAGACACCCAAGCCATGCTGGTGGTGCCGGTGGCTGCCCATGCGCTGTTTACCCGGCCCCTAGTAATTGGTCCGCATTCACGCCTGGAAGTGCAGGTACAGTGGTGCGGCGATTATCCTTGTGAAATCTGGTGCGACGGACGCCGTTCCATACCGGCTCCGGCTGGCTCAACAGTGAGTGTGAGTGTGGCGCAGCGCCCAGTGAAACTGATCCGTATTGGCCAGATGCCCTTCTCGGCGCGTCTGGTAGCTAAATTCGAGCTGCCCGTACGCGGCTGGCGTGAATCTAAGAGTCATTAATGATTGAAACTATTTCCATAGAAAACCTTGGTGTTATCGCCCAAGCTGAGCTGCCGTTAGGTCCGGGACTAACCGCCCTAACCGGTGAAACTGGTGCCGGTAAAACCATGGTGCTCACCTCCCTGAAACTACTGTTGGGAAGCAAAGCTGACCCGGCGATTGTGCGCGCAGGCACCCAGCGCTGCGTGGTTGAGGGAGCCTTTGCTTTAGAAGAAGACGCCAAATGCATCCAAATCGCCCAAGAAGCCGGCTGCGAAATTGAAGACGACCTGCTGCTAGCCTCCCGGGTGGTGCCCGCAACTGGCCGCTCGCGCGCACACCTAGGGGGCCGGGCCGTACCCGCCTCAGTGCTTGGCCAGGTGGGTAGTCGTTTAGTGTCTATCCACGGGCAAGCTGACCAGCTGCGCCTGCGCACTGCCGCCGCCCAACGCCGCGCCCTGGACGCCGTCGGAGGTAGCGAACACGAGCAACTATGCCGCCAATACAGCACCTGCTACCGGGCTTGGAATCAGGCCCGCCAAGATCTAGAAACCTGGCGTGAACAGGCCTTGGCGCGCGAAGGCGAAATTGCTGGCCTGCGCCACGCCCTTGAACAACTAGAAGCCCTAGACCCCAAGCCGGGGGAGGACCAGGCCCTAGCCGAAGAAGCCGGCCGCCTAGAAAACCTAGACCTGCTGCGTAGTGGGGCCGCTGAGGCCGCTAGTGCCATTAGTGGAGATGAGCTTAACGACGACGTCGCTAACGTTATCGCGTTAGTTTCTGTGGCACGCCGCGCCCTAGAAAACGCTGCCGACCACGACCCGCGCCTAGCTGCCCTAATGCCCCGACTTAACGAAGTGGCGGCGCTGACCAGTGACCTAGCCATGGAGCTAACCGACTACCTATCTGACCTAGACGCCGACCCTGACCGCCTAGCCTGGGTACATGAGCGGCGCGAACAGCTACGGCGCGGCTGCCTAGAAATCGGCGGGCTGGGCCAAGTATTTACCAATGTTGATGAGCTACTAGCTTTTGGCCAGCACTCCGCCGCCCGTCTAGCCCAACTAGATGGGCCGCTAGATCGCGAAACAGAACTAGCAGCTGAAGTTGAGCGCACCGGCAAAGAACTAAAAGCTGTTGCCAAACGCCTAAGCCAAGCCCGCACCAAACTCGCCAAGCTGTTAAGCCAACAGGTCAGCGCCGAGCTGGAGGGTTTAATGATGCGTGGGGCTAAGCTGCAAGTGAGGCTTAACCCGCTAGAACAGCCCGGCCCTACCGGCATGGAAGAAGTAGAGCTACTGCTACGCGCTCACCCAGGTGCGGCGGCGCTACCGCTAGAAAAAGGCGCCAGTGGCGGTGAACTAAGCCGCATCATGCTGGCCCTGGAAGTGGTTCTGGCGCAGCACACCGCCACCAAACGCCACACCTTCGTCTTTGACGAGATTGACGCCGGCGTTGGTGGGCGCGCCGCTGTAGAAATCGGCCGCCGCCTAGCCGCCCTAGCCCGTCACCATCAGGTGATTGTGGTTACTCACCTAGCGCAAGTGGCCGCCTGGGCTCAAACCCAACTGGTTGTAGTCAAACAGGTGGGTCAAGCCAGTAATGAAGCCACAACCACCGCCGTCGAGACCGTAGAGGGACCCGAGCGGGTGCGTGAACTGGCGCGAATGCTATCAGGACAAAGTGACTCACAAACGGCCTTACGCCACGCCGAGGAGTTACTTGAACAAGCGAACATGGCACAATCGAAACTGTGAAGCTACCCTTCCGTAAAAATGCAGCGTCCACCGCAGACCTATCGCAGGCTCGAGTGCGGGTAGATACGCGCACCAAAAATCTAACCAAACGCCTGCAACCGGGCGAAATTGCCGTCATCGACCACGGCGACCTAGACCGGGTAGCCGCCGAAGCCCTGGTGGAATGCCAGGTGCGGGCAGTTCTTAACGCCTCACCGTCAGTGTCGGGGCGTTACCCCAACCTAGGCCCAGACGTGCTGCTCGACAACGGTATTGTGTTAATTGACGGCCTAGGCCCAGACATCATGACCCTGCATGAGGGTAGCCAGGTACGTATTGAACAAGACGGCCAGGTTTTCTCCAAATCCGGCAAGCTAATCGCCCAGGGCACGCTGCAAACCAAGGAAAGCGTAGCCCAGCTGATGGACCAAGCCCGCCAGGGCTTATCGCATCAGCTGGAAGCTTTCGCCGCCAACACCATGGACTATATGAAGCAGGAACGTGACCTGCTGCTAAACGACGTGGGTATGCCTGAGCTACGCACCAACTTCTCTGGCAAACATGTGCTGGTAGTGGTGCGTGGCTACAGCTACAAAGAAGACCTAAAGGCGCTACGCTCCTACATTCGCGAATATCGCCCCATCATCATTGGTGTAGACGGCGGCGCTGACGCGGTTATGGAAATTGGTTTCAAACCCGACCTGGTAGTTGGGGATATGGACTCAGTTTCCGACAAAGCCCTAAAGAGCGGCGCCGAGATTATCGTGCACGCCTACCGTGACGGGCGCGCCCCCGGCCTGGCCCGAGTAGAAGAGCTAGGGGTAGAACACACCGTCTTTGCCGCCACCGGCACCAGCGAAGACATCGCCATGCTGATCGCTGATTCTGGCGGCGCCCAGCTGATCGTAGCGGTGGGCACCCACGTAACCTTGCTGGAATTTTTAGACAAGGGCCGTGAAGGTATGAGCTCCACCTTCCTAACCCGCCTTAAGGTAGGCTCCAAACTAATTGACGCCAAGGGCGTCTCGCAGATCTACCACACTCGCGTCTCTAACTGGCAAATCATGTTGCTTGCGCTAGCTGGACTACTAGCCATCTTTGCGGCGCTATACGCTACACCTGCCGGTCAGACCCTATTAGGGCTGTTGGCAGCCGGTATTGATGACATGGTTGATACCGTGCGCTCATGGGTTGGCCTACGCCCCACCACCCCCAATATTTAAGGACTACTGCCATGATTGACTTTCGCTACCACCTAGTTTCTTTGATCGCGGTGTTCATGGCGCTAGCCGTCGGCGTGGTGTTGGGGGCCGGTCCCTTGCAGGGCACGCTCGGCAGTGCGCTATCTGACCAGGTCACCCAGCTACGTGCAGACCGCAATAGCCTCTCGCGTAACCTGGAAACCACCCAGAAAGCCGTCAACGACCGCGACAGCTACATTAGCGCCAGCTCCAAGACCCTACTGGCAGGGTCTTTGTCCGGTCAGCGAGTAGCTGTGGTGAGCCTACCGGGAGCCAATAGCGACGACGTCGACGCTACCGTAAGCGCCCTGACCAACGCCGGCGCCACCATCAGCGCCCGCGTGAGCCTAACCGACGCCTGGGTGAGCAAGAGCCGCGAAACTTTCCGCTCCACCTACGCCGCCCAGTTCGCCAGCTACCTGCCCGGCACCGTTAAAGCCGCCAGCGGCAACGAACTACTGGGCCAGGGCCTAGCCGTAGCCCTAACCAGCCCCGAATCCCAGGGCTCAAACCTGCAGGATCTACTCACCGCCTCCGAAAACCCCCTGATCAAGGTGGAAAGCAAGGACGGCGCCGCTGGACGCATTGTGGTGGTAGGCCCGCGCTCGGCTGACCCCAAGAGCGTCAACTCCTCTGAGATTGCAACCCAAAACACCAACTGGCTCACCGCTCTGCGTGGCGTCAGCTCCGTGGCCCCCACCGTACTGGAGGGCGCCGCTAGCAGCGACACAGATCTAGTTTCAGCCGCCCGCAGCGCCGGCACCACCCTAACCACCGTGGACAGTGTGGGCTCAGCACCCGCCGCAGTTACCTCCGCCCTGGCCCTGGCCAACGCCAAGGCAGCCACCAAAGCTGCCTACGGTTTCGCCGCTAACGCCGACGCCCTCATGCCCGGCGTGGCCAAGTAGCAGCCAAGTAAAACAGGAGCTAACCCTATGCGCCTTAGTATCAGCCCCCGTCAGCTACCCGTAGTGGTCGCCGGCATCGGGGTATGCGCCGGCCTTGGCTATGTGCTGCGCCGCAAACACATTAAAGCCAGCCAATGGGAGCGCACTAACTTCCACGGCGCCACCGTGAGCCTACGCGGAGGCGTAGCCATGGCCGGTGCCAGCGTGGCTAGTGCCGCCGTGGCCAGCGCGCTCAGCGACCAGCCCCGCGCCGCCCTGGGTGGGGTAGTAGCTTCCTTGGGTGGGGGCCTGGCCGGCTATATCGACGACGTCGATCAAGGCGCCCACGACGGCGGCAAGGTAGCTAAAGGCCTCAAAGGCCACCTAGGCGCCCTAGCCCACGGGCAGGTAACCACCGGCGTAATCAAAATTGCTGGAATTGGCGCTAGCGCGCTCGCGGCCAGCGCCCTGGTGGGGTCTAAGGCCACCAGCGTGGGCGGGAAAGTAGCGGACCTGGTGCTAAACACGGTGCTGATTGCTGGCACCGCTAACCTGGCGAACCTGTTGGATCTGCGTCCAGGGCGGGCCCTTAAAGCCACAGTGCTGGTGGCTACGCCGCTAAGCTACTTCAGCGCCGCCGCCGCAAAGGCCCCGGCCTGGGAGGCGTCAGTTACGTCAGCGACGGCGTCGGCGTCAGGGGCGGCGTCGGCCACGCCAGCCGCGCCGGCTTCAGCCTCAGGGGCTAGCGCCCAGCGTTTGCTGGCTAGCGGGCTTAACGCCGCCGCTATCACTGCCCTGGTGGAAGACCTGCAAGAAACCACCATGCTGGGAGACACCGGCGCCAACGCTGCCGGCGCCCTGCTGGGCACCTCCCTGGCAGCCAATGACTCCTGGAAATTGCGTCTGGGGGCAGCCCTGGGCGTGGTGGCTTTGATTCTGGCTTCTGAGAAAGTTTCATTTTCTAAGGTGATTGCCGCCAACCCGGCCCTGAACTGGCTTGACCAGCTATGGCGTCGCCCGCTGTAAAACCTAGTGGCGCCCAAAAACCTAGTGGCGCCCAGCAGGGCGAGATTTCAGCTACTCAAGGCGCTAAGACCGGCGCCTCCCTGGGGGCTAAAGCAGGCCAGGTAGGCACCTTCACCTTAGCCTCGCGACTGCTGGGATTTTTGCGCTGGGTAGTGCAGGCCGCCACGGTTGGCTCTGGCGCCATGGCGGGGGCCTACAGCTCCGCCAACCAGATCCCCAACGTGTTTTACGAGGTGGTGGTCGGTGGAGCCCTGGCCGGCACGGTAGTGCCCCTGCTAGCCGGCGCTATTGCCCACGGTCAACGTGAAAAGGTGCGTGAGACTGCTAGTGGCCTGCTGGGTTTAACCCTGGCAGTGCTGGTGCCCCTAGCGCTGCTAATGGCGCTATTTGCTGAGCCCCTGGCGCAGCTGCTGGTCACCAGTGACACTCGCATGGGTGCCGATAAGGCCGCAATCACCTACTGGGGTGGCAGCCACCAGCTAGTGGTGGCGTTTTTGCGCATGTTTGCCCTGCAAATCCCGCTTTACGGCTTGGGTGTGGTGCTCACCGGCGTGCTGCAGGCTTACAACCGTTTCACCTGGCCGGCGCTGGCCCCGATTTTTTCCAGCCTGGTCGTGATGCTCACCTATGGCATCTATGGCTTGCTTATAGATGCAGGTCACTATGCTCAGGCAGTGCTTGTCCTGGGGTGGGGTACAACCGCTGGCGTGGCCGCGCTGAGTTTGCCACTGCTGTGGCCGGTGCATCGCCTGGGGCTGGGGCTGCGTGCGCGCCTGCGCCTGCCTGCGGGCACTTTCACCCAGCTGCGCTCACTGGCGGGGGCGGGGATTGCGGCCCTGATTGCCCAGCAGATAAGTGTGCTAACGGTAGTGGCAGTGGCGCGTCGTTACGGCAGCGCCGGTACGATCGCTATCTACCAGTACACCCAGGCTATCTACGTTTTGCCCTATGCAGTGCTCGCCGTACCCCTGGCCACGGTGGTATATCCGCAGCTGGCAGCCCGTTTGGCGAGTAAGCATGTTTCACGTGAGACAAAGGATCTAATCGCTAACTCCACAGCTTTGGTTACTTTGGCGGCCTGCGTGGGGGCAGGGGCTTTAATGCTGGGAGCGCCGGTGGCCCAGCAGGTATTTGGGCTGATCACCACGGTGGACTATATGGGGGCCGCACTGGTGGCTTTCGCTCCGGGCCTGGTGGGTTATGCCCTGATTTATCAACTCACCCGGGTGCTTTATGTGCTCGACGCCGCCCGTAGCGCCGCCCTGGCTACTTGCCTGGGTTGGTTGGTGGTAGCCGGCGCTAGTTGGATGTTTAGTGCTAACGCTAAAGGCGCAGCGGTGCTGGTATATCTGGGCGCTGCCTCCTCAGCTGGTATGAGCCTGGCTGGGGTGGCGTTAGCGCTGGTATTGGCGCGCCGGGTAGGGGCTAGAGCCTTGGTGCCCAGCTTGAAAATAGTGGCTTTGTATCTGGTAGTGAGCGCGCCGGCATTAGCGCTAGCACAGCTACTTGACCCCACTAGTGCGCTAGGAATAGTGGGCTTGTTAGCTTTGGCTTTAGCCGTAGCTGGCGTTATCGCCCTAGGTGGGGTCCGTTTGGTGCCCCAAAGCATTAAAGTGCTGCGCTCACGTAAAGCGCTGGCCAAAACTGAGCAGGAGTGAGCATGACGCGCGTTTTAGAGTTAAGCGCCCAGGCCGCCGGGGGAGTGCGTGCACACATCCGCCAGGTGTCCCAGCTACTGGCTAAAGACGGCCATCAGGTTTTGCTAGCGGGACCTAGTAACGTCATCTCGCCGGCCGACGACGCTGTGAGCGGTGCTTGCCTGCGCACCTACCAAATCGATATTGGCGCCCGCCCCTCAGGAGCTGACTTAAAAGCGCTGCGCCAACTAAAACAGCTGGCTGCTACCGCGCAGGTAATTCACGCCCACGGCCTGCGCGCCGGAGCTTTAGCGGTGCTAGCTGTTAAGCGTCTACCTGCCGCCAAGCGCCCGCGCGTGGTGGTGACCCTACATAACTTGCCAGTAGGCTCAGCCCCCACCCGCCTGGTGGGCCAGGTCCTGCAACTAGTGGTGGTTAAGGGCGCTGACTATGTGCTCACCGTCAGCCCCGATCTACTTGAAAAAGCTAAACAGCTAGGCCTTAAGGCAGGGGAAATCGCGGTTGTGCCCGCCCCGGCGCGCGGCTGCGCGGACTGCGGCTGCATGGATCGCGCCGCCCAGTCAGAAATCAGCCAGGCCAGTGCGCAGAGTTCGCACGCCGGCTCTGGTGTTGGCACTGGCTCTGGTGTTGGCACTGGCTCTGGTGTTGGCGCCGGTTCTAGTTATGGCGCCAGCTCTGCGGCCGGCTCTGGCGCTACCCCGTGCGTGCTTACCATTGCCCGCCTGGCCCCCCAAAAAGGCTTAGACCTGCTGCTAGAAGCAGCCGCCCTAATCAAACAACGCGGCATTGACTTCACCTGGCTAGTGGCGGGAGACGGCCCCCTTAAGGCGCAGTTAAACCAGCAAATTGCCGCCGCCGCCCTACCCGTCAAGCTGCTGGGGCGCCGTGAAGACATTGGCGCTCTGCTGTCCCAAGCTGATGTGGTGGTGCAAACCTCCTACTGGGAAGGTCAGCCGCTGACCCTGCGTGAAGCTATGCAAGCGGGCCGCGCTATTGTGGCCACCGATGTTGGCGGCAGCGCCTACACTTTGGCCGGCTGCGGTCAGTTGGTAGAGCCCCAGGCAGGTCCGCTAGCCGACGCCGTCGTCGCCGTAATCAGCGACCCTAAGCGGCGCGAAAGCTTAGAAGCAGCCTCGCGCGCCGCCGTCGCCAAAATCCCCGGGGAAACGCAACTACGTGAGCAACTAGACCGAGTACTAAAACTTTAAAGGTCACTTTAGGGGGAGTAGGCTGGAAGTCCGTGATAGATGCATACGGAAACCACGGCCACGTAACCCGACACATTTTCGTAACCGGAGGCGTAGTTTCCTCCCTCGGTAAAGGGCTAACCGCCTCCAGTCTGGGGCGACTGCTACGTTCACGCGGACTAAGCGTGGCCATGCAGAAACTGGATCCCTACATCAACGTAGACCCGGGTACCATGAACCCCTTCCAGCACGGCGAGGTGTTCGTAACTGAAGACGGCGCCGAAACCGACCTAGACATTGGTCACTATGAGCGCTTCTTGGATGTAAACCTATCGGGCAAAGCCAACGCCACCACCGGGCAGGTCTACTCAAACGTAATTGCTAAAGAACGTCGCGGCGAATACCTAGGCGACACGGTGCAGGTCATCCCGCACATTACTGACGAAATCAAGCGCGTGATGCGCGCCCAGGCTGAGCCCGACAGTGACGGCAACGCCCCCGACGTAATCATCACCGAAATCGGCGGAACCGTTGGTGACATTGAATCCCAGCCCTTCCTAGAAGCCGCCCGGCAGGTGCGCGCCGACATTGGCCGCGCCAACGTGGCTTTCGTGCACGTATCCTTGATTCCTTTCCTGCCCGCCGCCGGCGAGCTCAAAACCAAGCCCACCCAACACTCGGTGGCGGCCCTGCGCAATATTGGTATCCAGCCAGATGCGCTGGTGCTACGCACTGACCGGCCCTTGCCTGAAGGCATCAAAGGCAAAGTGGCGCTCATGTGCGACGTAGAGCGCGAAGCCGTAATTGAATGTAAAGACGCCGCCTCCATTTACGAAGTTCCCCCCACCTTGCACCGTGAGGGCCTAGATGCCTTCCTGGTGCAGCGCCTGGGGCTAACCTTCCGTGACGTGGACTGGCGCGAATGGAATGCGCTGCTAGAGCGGGTGCACTCGCCTAAGTACCGCGTTGAGGTGGCGCTGGTTGGTAAGTACGTGGATCTGCACGACGCCTACCTGTCCGTCTCTGAAGCTATTAAGCACGGCGGTTTTGCCAACAACGCCCATGTGGATATCCGCTGGGTGGCTTCTGACCAGTGCGAAACCCCTAACGGTGCGCAGCTGGCCCTGGCCGGGGTGGACGCTATTGTGGTACCCGGCGGTTTTGGGGTGCGCGGCATTGAAGGCAAGCTGGGGGCACTACGGTGGGCCCGTGAACACGGCGTGCCCACCTTGGGTATCTGCCTGGGCCTACAGTGCATGGTGATTGAAGCCGCCCGTAACCTGTTGGGGCTAAAGGCTGCCGCCTCCACTGAGATGGAAAGTGAAACCCCTGACCCGGTGGTTACCACCATGAATTCGCAGCGTGAATTTGTGGAAGGCGAAGGCGACCTGGGTGGCACTATGCGCCTGGGGGCTTACCCGGCTAAGCTCACCGCCGGCTCGGTGGTGGCCCAAGCCTATGGCACCTGTGAGGTTAGCGAGCGTCACCGTCACCGCTACGAGGTCAACAATGACTACCGCGAGCGCCTAGAATCTGTGGGCTTGCACGTGTGTGGTACCTCGCCGGATGGTAGTTTGGTGGAGTTCGTGGAGCTGGATTCTAAGCTTCACCCCTACTATGTGGCCACGCAGGCTCACCCTGAGTTTAAGTCTCGCCCCACTAAGGCTCACCCGTTGTTTGCGGGCTTGGTTAAGGCGGCTTTGGCTCGGCGTAGTGAGGTTTTTGCTTCGCCTAAGGCTCACTCACTGCCGCGTGAGGCTAGCTTGCAGGCGCGTGAGGCGGCCGCAGCTAAAAATGGAGAGGAACGCTGATGCAGTTGCGTGATGAGCGCGATCTTAGTCGGGAGCTGGTAAGTCACCAGCGTATGTGGTCTGGGCCGGTGTTTGCTTTGGATGCGGACACGTTGCGTCTAGAGCCGGGTGCGGATCCGATTGGGCGCCAGTATTTGGCGCATCATGGGGCTGTGGCGGTGGTGGCTTTGCGTGAGGGTGAGGATTCTTCTCAGCCCGACGGCGCCCCTGAGGTGCTTATGATCCGCCAGTATCGTCACCCGGTGCGCGCTAACCTTTGGGAGTTGCCGGCGGGTTTGATGGATCATGCGGGTGAGTCTGCTTTGGTGGCGGCTGAGCGTGAGCTGCGTGAAGAGACTGACATGGAGGCGCTCACTTGGCACACCTTGGTGGATGTGTTTTCTTCGGCTGGCTGTTTGACTGAGTCGCTGCGGGTGCTGCTGGCGCGGGATTTGCGCCGCGTGGAGCGTAACGATTTTGTGCGTGAAGATGAGGAAGCTGATTTGCGTCCCACCTGGGTGCCTTTGGTGCAGGCGGTGGATGCGGCGTTAGCTGGCCAGATTCATAATGCGGCGGCGGTGGCTGGTTTGCTGGCTACGGAGCGGATGCGTGCAAAGGGCTGGCAGGGGTTGCGTAGTGCGGATGCGCCGTGGCTGCGGGCTCCTTATGGCTTTGAGGTTGAGCCTGAGCTTTAAGCTGTTAGCTAGCTGTTTGGCGCTGTAACTGGGGCGGGGTTGCTAGGGTGGAAAGTATGAATGATTTTTCTGCTTTGGCAGCCTCGCGCCGTTCTGTGCGGGCTTATTTGGATAAGCCGGTTAGCGCTGAGGATTTACGCGCTATTCTCGACGACGCCGCTAGTGCCCCCAGCTGGTCTAATACGCGTGCTTTCCGGGTGGCTATTGCCCAGGGGGAGCAGGCCCAGCGTCTGCGTAAGGATTATGTGGAGCGTTTCGATAAGACCTTAGATATTCAGCATCACAAAGCTATGGCTGGCGCTAAGGCGGCGCTGCGTGGGGATTTGCCTGATGGGGATTTCCCGGTGTGGAAGCCTTATCCCAGTGAGCTGCGCCCGGCCCAGGTTGAGGTGGCTAAGCTGCTGTATGGGGCTTATGGGGTGGAGCGCTCTGATCATGCTGGGCGCGACGCCGCTAATAGGCGTAATGTGACTGCGTTTGATGCGCCGGTGATGGGTTTTGTGTTTGTTCATGAAAAGATGCTGCCTTGGTCGGCTATGGATGCGGGTTTGATGTTGCAGACCTTGTTCTTGTCGGCTAAGTCGCGTGGGATTGATTCGTGTGCGATTGGGATTTTGTCTACTTGGCGTGCCCCGGTGGAGGCTGAGTTTGAGATTCCTGAGCATTACAAGCTGATTACTGGTTTTGCTTTGGGTTATCGCGATCCGCAGGCGCCTATTAACCCGATGGCGGCTCCGCGCCCTGCGATTGAGTTATTGCCATCTAAAAATTGATTTGTGCGGCCTAATTTGCCGCTCTTTGGGCTTACGTCACCTGCCGGCAGGTGGTGGCGTAAGCCCTACTTATTTAAGGACATAGGTCCTTATCTGCTACGCTCGCTGCTAGCCGAATGTGGCCAAGTGTTCAACTTGGGTTTGGATGGGCTTAGGGGAGTGGCTAAAGCGTGAAATTGTGCAGGTAAACCTAAGTTAGGTTGAGCAAAGTTGGCGTGTTTCCGCTCTCAACAAAGCGGTTTTAGTATTTATGCAAGCCTAATCTTCGCTATTGTTGTGGGTGCCAGGTATGCTGGAAGCGACCAGGATATATGGCATCCCTAAGTTAGTTGCGGGCGATGCGTAAAGGAGGACCAATGAACTACGGCGACGACGCCGGCACTAGGGCTAAAGTCCTTGATCTCATTGTTGAGAAGGGGCCTATTACAGCCGCCCAGCTCGCGCGCGTACTTTCGCTAACCCCAGCCGCAATTAGGCGTCATATCACCGCCCTAGAAAACACCGGTCAGATTGAAGTCCATGAGCGTCTAGCGGCAGGTAGACGCGGACGCGGGCGCCCCGCACGCCACTATGTAGCCACCGCAGCCGCCCGCACCAACCTCCAAGAAGGTTACTCAGAACTTGCTAGTCGGGCCCTTTCCTACCTCTCCCAAATCGCTGGCGAAGATGCGGTAGATTCTTTTGCTGCAGCTCGCGGGCGAGAGTTAGAGCGGCGCTACAGCGGCGTCGTCGAGAGCGTAGGCAAAGACCCGGCAGCACGCGCACGCGCCCTAGCGGACGCACTTAGCGCTGACGGATACGCAGCCACCGTTCGTGAAATCGGGGACGGTACCTTTGCGGTCCAACTGTGCCAAGGCCACTGCCCAGTACGCGAGGTAGCCGGCAAATTTAATGAATTATGCGACGCGGAGACCGCTGCGTTCTCCAGGCTACTAGGAGTGCCGGTACAAAGACTGGCCACCCTAGCGGGCGGAGAACATGTGTGCACCACCCATGTGCCACTAGCGATGCCTACCGTGCGCGCCAGGGCCATCAGGCACCCACAGGAGCCTGCAAACTTACGCAGGCAAAAGGAAGGACAACGATGACAAGTACCACGAATGAGGCACAACGTAGCGACGAGGAGATCATTGCGTCTATCTCCACGTCCTACGACTACGGGTGGCATGACTCGGACGCCGCCGGCCAAAGTGCCAAGCGTGGACTGGACGAGCAGGTGGTACGAGACATCTCGGCCATCAAGCAAGAACCGCAATGGATGCTCGAACGCCGCCTGAAGGCATATGAAATTTTTGCGCGCAAACCCATGCCCACCTGGGGTATCGACCTATCCCAGCTAGACATGGATCAGGTCAAGTACTATGTGCGCTCCACTGAGCGTCCCACCAACAGCTGGGACGACCTACCCGAAGACATCAAAAACACCTACGACCGTCTAGGCATCCCCCAGGCCGAACACGAGCGTCTGGTGGCTGGTGTGGCCGCGCAGTACGAATCTGAAGTGGTTTACAACCAGATCCGTGGCGACCTAGAAGAACAGGGCGTTATCTTCGTCGACACCGACACCGCCCTCAAGAAGTACCCCGAACTGTTCAAGGAATACTTCGGCACCGTAGTTCCCGCCGGCGACAACAAGTTCGCCGCCCTGAACACCGCCGTATGGTCAGGTGGCTCCTTCATCTACGTGCCCCCGGGTGTACATGTAGAAATCCCTTTGCAGGCCTACTTCCGTATCAACACCGAAAACATGGGCCAGTTCGAGCGCACCCTAATCATCGCCGACGAGGGCTCATACGTGCACTACGTAGAAGGCTGCACCGCCCCCATCTACTCCACCGACTCGCTGCACTCAGCCATCGTGGAAATCGTAGTCAAAAAGAACGCCCGCGTTCGCTACACCACCATCCAAAACTGGTCTAACAACGTCTACAACCTAGTCACCCAGCGCGCCACCTGCGAAGAAGGCGCCACCATGGAATGGGTAGACGGCAACATCGGCTCCAAGCGCAACATGAAGTACCCGGCAGTATTCCTGCTCGGCCCCCACGCACGCGGTGAAGCCCTCTCCATCGCCTTCGCCGGCGAAGACCAGCACCAAGACACCGGCGCCAAGATGGTACACATGGCGCCCTACACCTCCAGCCACATTGTCTCCAAGTCCATCTCCCGTAACGGTGGACGCAGCGCCTACCGTGGCCTAGTAAAAATCATGCCCAACGCGCATCACTCCAAGTCCAACGTGCTCTGTGACGCGCTACTAATCGACGAAATCAGCCGTTCAGACACCTACCCCTACGTTGATGTACGCAACGACGAGGTAGAAATGGGCCACGAAGCCACCGTCTCCAAGGTAAGCGCAGACCAGCTGTTCTACCTGATGCAGCGCGGGCTAACCGAAACCGAAGCCATGGCCACCATCGTGCGTGGCTTCGTCGAGCCCATTGCCCGTGAGCTACCCATGGAATACGCCCTGGAACTCAACCGTCTAATCGAGCTACAGATGGAAAACTCGGTCGGCTGACCGCGAGGAGAAGAAAATGAGTCAAAACCTAGCAACCGACCATTCCCAAGCCAAGCTCGTCGGGGCCCACTCACACGGCGGCCCGCGTTACGTCTCCAGCCGCGCAGACCGCAAAACCTCCTTCGACCTAGCGGATTTCCCGATCCCCACCAAGGAAGAAGAATGGCGCTTCACCCCGCGCAAACGTTTTGCCCCGCTATTTGACCTAGAGGCCGTCAGCGCCGCCAAAGACCAGGTAAAGGTAACTGCCAACCAGGTTGAAGGCATCAGCGTGCAAAACGTTGAGCGCACCGATGAGCGCCTAGGCCAGGTAGGCCAGCCCGGCGACCGCGCCTCCGCAGTAGCCTGGAACGCCTTCAACCAAGCCACCGTGGTGACCATTGGCGCCGGCGTTCAGGCAACACAGGCCCTGGTAGTGGAAATTACCGGCCAGGCTAAAGACGCCGACGACGCCGCCGCTCACCCCAGCGCCGGACACCTACGTATCATCGCTGAAACTGGCTCCAAAGCCACCGTGGTGCTCTCCCACAAAGGCATGGCCTACTACACCCAGGGCGTCGAAGTTAGCGTAGCCCCCGACGCTGAGCTAACCCTGGTCACCAACCAGGAATGGGACGACCACGCCCTACACGCCAGCCAACACCGCGTCGAGGTAGGCGCCAACGCCACCCTCAAACACGTAGTGGTCTCCCTGGGCGGCGACGTGCGTATCAGCCCCGAACTGGGATTTAGCGGCGAAGGCGGACACATCGACGCCTACGGCGTGTACTTCACCGACGCCGGACAGCACCAAGAACACCGCCCCTACGTGGCCCACACCGAGCCCCACTGCTACTCGCGCGTCACCTACAAGGGCGCCCTACAGGGTAAAGACGCTCACGCCGTGTGGGTAGGCGACTGCCTCATCGGCCGTCGCGCCCGTGGCACCGACACCTACGAACTCAACCGCAACCTGGTACTAACCACCGGGGCCAAGGCTGACTCAGTACCCAACCTGGAAATCGAAAACGGCCAGATCGAAGGCGCCGGTCACGCCAGCGCCACCGGCCGTTTTGACGACGAGCAGCTGTTCTACCTGCGCGCTCGCGGCATTCCCGAGATTGAGGCTCGCCGCCTGGTGGTGCTGGGCTTCTTCAACGAAATCGTGGCCGAAATTGCCGTGCCCGAGGTGGAAGAACGCTTGATGAGCGCCATCGAAGCAGAACTTGAAGTCAACGGGCTGCTGGAAGCCTGATCCAATCAAATAAGTTAAGGAAAAAGACGTGAGCACCCTAGAAATCAAGAACCTACACGTACAGGTAGAAACCAACGACGGCCCCAAACCGATTCTGCGCGGCGTAAACCTAACTGTTGGCTCCAACGAGGTACACGCCATCATGGGCCCCAACGGCTCAGGTAAGTCCACCCTGGCTTACTCCATTGCCGGTCACCCCGCCTATGAGGTCACCGAAGGTGAAGTGCTGCTCGACGGCGAAAACCTGCTAGACATGAGCGTAGACGAGCGCGCTCGCGCCGGCCTGTTCCTGGCCATGCAGTACCCCGTGGAGGTACCCGGCGTAAGCGTGGCTAACTTCCTGCGCACCGCCAAGACCGCTATGGACGGTCAGGCCCCCAAGGTACGCCAGTGGATCGGTGAAGTTAACGCCGCCATGGAGCGCCTACGTATGGACCCCGCCTTCGCTCAACGTGACGTGAACGCCGGCTTCTCCGGTGGTGAGAAGAAGCGTTTTGAAATCTTGCAGATGGAACTGCTGCGTCCGCGCTTTGCCGTGCTTGACGAAACCGACTCCGGTCTGGACGTTGACGCGCTACGTATCGTCTCTGAGGGCGTCAACCGCCTACACGACGACTCCGAGGCCGGCTTCCTGCTGATCACCCACTACACCCGTATTTTGCGCTACATCAAGCCTGACTACGTGCACGTGTTTGTTAACGGCCGCGTGGCCGAGCAGGGTGGCCCCGAGCTGGCCGACCGTCTTGAAGAAGAAGGCTACGACCGCTTCTTGAAGTAACCTACTAGCTGCTTAGCCAGCGCGAGGGCACAAAGCCTCTAGCTGGCGTGGTTGGATAGGCCAACTGGGCTATCCAACCACGCCGCCACCGGCTAATAAATACGCAAAATAACCGGCCCGCCGTAGCCTAAAGCTACGGCGGGCATAGACCTAAGAAGTTAAGAATCCTCATGACGCAATTAACTGGAATTGGTATCGCCGCCCACGACACTGTGGCGCTTAGCCAGTCAGAGCTGGCAGCTATCGTGGCCGATTTTCCAACCCTGGCTACGCCGGCCCGTGATGGCGGCCGCCTAGCCTACCTGGACAGCGCTGCCACCAGCCAAAAACCTAACTGCGTCATTGACACCGTCACCGAATTCTATGAGCGCTCCAACGGGGCGGCAGGCCGCTCCACCTATGAACTGGCTGACCGCGCCACCGCCGCCTGGGATGACGCCCGCGCCGCAGTGGCCAGCTTTGTAGATGCCCGTCCCCAGCAGCTGGTATTCACCAAAAATGCCACCGAAGCCATCAACCTGGTGGCACTGGGCATCGGTAACGCCTCCCAAGGCGTAGTGGGAGGTGACGGGCCGCTGGATCTAAACCTGGGCGCCGTCGACGAAATCCTAGTAACCCCCGCCGAACACCACGCCAACCTGGTGCCCTGGCAGATCCTGGCCCAACGCACCGGGGCGAAGCTACGCTGGCTGGAACTAACCCCTGACGGGCGCATTGACACTAACCCGGCGCTGCTGGCCCAGGCTATTAACAGCCGCACCCGCGTGGTGGCGTTAACCCACGTTTCTAACGTGACCGGCGCAATCACTGACCTGGAACCCATTTTGGCGGCGGTGCGCGCCCAGGAACGCAAGCCCGTGGTGGTGCTAGACACCTGCCAGTCCAGTGCTCACCTGCCGCTTTCTTTCGCTCAGCTGGCTAGCGCCGGGGTGGATGCGATCTGCCTGTCATCCCACAAGATGCTGGGCCCCACCGGTATTGGGGCGCTGGTGGCCACCGGGGAGCTGCTTTACAGCCTGCCCCCGGTGCTCAGCGGTGGCTCCATGATTGAGCTGGTGGATATGGAGCACTCCACCTATATGGCCCCGCCGGCCCGGTTTGAGGCTGGCACCCAGCCGCTTGCGCAGGCCGCCGGCTGGCACAGCGCCGTCGATTATCTGCGTGAACTTGACCTGTCGCGTTCCATGCTTAACGAGCACGAGCTCACCGGCCAGCTACTTGAAGGCATGAACCAGGTTGAAGGCGTGCGCCTACTGGGCCCAGCCAACACCACTCAGCGCCTGGGGGTAGTGGCCTTTGAAGTGCAGGGGGTACACCCTCACGATGTCGGCCAGGTGCTAGATGCCAGCGGGGTGGCGGTACGCACCGGTCACCACTGCGCCCAGCCGATCCACGCCCACTTCGGGCTGCGCGCCTCCGCCCGCGTCTCGCTAGGGGTATACTCCACGCCCGCAGACGTGCGTCAATTCCTCGACGCGCTACAAAACGTACGTAAGTATTTCAACCGCTAGGTCGCTTATGAATGAACTAGATCAGCTTTACCAGCAAGTTATCCTCGACCACTCGCGTGAACGCCACGGCCAGGGCCTATTAGAGGCACCCCAGGGTGACTCTTTCCAGGTCAACCCCACCTGTGGTGATGAGGTGCAGTTACAGGTGCGCCTAGAGGGCCAGACCCTGGCCGAGCTGGGTTGGCAGGGCAGCGGCTGCTCAATTTCGCAGGCCTCCATCTCCGTGATGAACGATCTGGTGGTGGGTAAAAACCTAGAGCAGGTGCGTGAACTAGAGGAAGACTTTGACGCCCTGATGCATTCACGCGGCCAGGGAGTGGATGACGCGGTTTTGGATGCGCTTGACGACGGCGCAGCTTTCGAGGGCGTGTCTAAATACCCCAACCGGGTTAAGTGCGCCCTACTGGGCTGGATGGCTTTAAAAGACGCAGTAGCTAAAGCAGTAGTTAACGGCGAAAACCAGGTTGCTAGTGGCAGTGCCAGTGCTGCTCACTGTGACGAATAAAGGAGTTAGTAGATGAGCGACAACCCTATGGCTGCTAGCTACACCCCGCGTGTGGCTAGTCAGGAGGAGGTTAAGGCCGCCTCCCAGGCTCAGCTTGATGGCCAAAGTGCAGCCCGACTAGCGGCTGATAACGCTTTTGCCCCGCGCGCTGAGCCGGGCAGCTTTGACGTGGCCGACGTCGAAGAGTGCCTGCGTGACGTGATTGACCCGGAGCTGGGCATTAACGTGGTGGATTTGGGTCTGCTTTACGGGGTGGAGATTGGTTCTAGCAACGAGATCACCCTGGACATGACGCTGACCTCGGCTGCCTGCCCGCTCACCGATGTGATTGAGGAGCAGGCCCGCCAGGTGCTAGATCACCTTTCCGACGACGTACGGGTGCAGTGGGTGTGGCTGCCGCCGTGGGGTCCGGACAAGATCACCCCTGAAGGGCGCGAACAGCTACGAGCTTTAGGCTTTAACGTATAAGCCTGAGCCAAGCAATTAGGGGCGTTTAGCGAAATGCTAAATGCCCCTTTGTAGTTTCAGGAAAGCCACTCGTAGTTTGTATAAAATGATGGGCGAGTTAAGGGAAGGGGACGTAATGGCTGAAACACTTGATCTTGATAAGCGTTGGCCAGAGCTGTTTGCCCAGCTTGATCAGGCTCAGCACAGGGCTGTCATGCAAGCTTTGGCTGCTAGTTGGCATGAAGGCGTGCAGCATACGCGTGAAGACGTAGAAAATCTGACTGACTATGTGCGCGGGGCGATTGATAAAGACGAATATCGCCGCCGGGCTCATGCCGCTGCCAGGCGTGGCACAGCCTAGATAGTGGGGAGTCATATGCGTTATGAGACTTGGGAATCCTACTTCTATCCAGAAACTTATGACACAGCTACTAGGCAAGGCACACTGCGCAATCTTTATGGTGAACGTAATGCTGAAATATTGGCGCGATTGGAGTACACAGAAACTGATATAAATTACTATGAGCTCGTGAGTGGTAAAGTTTATATACCTCACACCTATGATGCTGTGCACCTATGTGCGATCCATAGCTATTTATTTCAGGATGTATATGAATGGGCTGGTCAATATCGCTGTGTCAATATTTTCAAAGGTGTATCCTCTTTCGCTGACGTTCATGCGGGGCAAATAGATAGATATTTGGGTGACGCAAAGCAACTTATCCAAGAAATCGACTGGAGTAGTCTTAATCATAGCGATTTTGCACAAGTCAGTGCTGAGGTATTTGCATACATAAATCAAGCCCATCCATTTAGAGAAGGAAATGGGCGCAGTTCTAAAGTATTTATGGAACATGTTGCGCAACAGTCACAATTCACTTTTGACTTCAAACGTGTTTCACCACAGCAATGGAATCAAGCTAGTATGTTATCGGGGCCAGATCTTGGATCGTATAAACCAGTGCCTGATTTGCTTGTGCCAGTTTTTGAGGTAATTTCAATTCCGCGCATAGAGCCTGTACTGATGCAGGAAAAGTCGTCTATCAAGCAACCTGTTCAGGCTGGAAAACAACTGCACGCAAAGGCTGATGTTTTAGCTGAGTTAGGTCGTAAACGTACGACAGGTTCTACTAACTCAGTCGATAAGCGCCTACCGAACCCTGGCAGGACAGTCAAACGCTAACTAATTAGTCGTCGGAGCGGTTGTCTTCAGCCAGGCTGTTTTCCTCATCCTCAAGGATTCGGTTCATGCCGCCTTGGGCCATATTTAGCTGAGTTTCAACGCGCATTTCAGAGCCATCAATTAGCTTCAAAGTAAGGCGATAAACGTCAGAAGTAATTGTGCCCTTGCGGTTTTGCTCAACTAAGGCCTCGCGTTCAGCGCGATGCACTTCAAGCTGGTATTTGCACATCAAAATACGCACTTCCAAGGCTACCAGCGGATCCTCAATGCGGTGCGCATTCCATTTACGTAGCTTGGCGGCAACCGTGTGGGAGTCACAGGGACCAATAATCCGTGTTAGCTCCTCGGGCATGTCCACGCTTTCCTTAGCTACCTCAATAAGCTGGTAGACAGCGTCAAGTTCATCTGGGGCATAGCCGCCAGCGCTGTCAGGCTTAATCCAGCGAATAAAAGCCGCCAGAGTGCCGCCTTGAATAATCAGCGAAATAGCCGCCACTAAAAAGGCGGTAAACATCAAGAAATTACGGTTCGGCGTCGACAGTGGGAAAGTTTGCGCCGCAGCCAAAGTAATAGCCCCACGCATACCAGCCCACACCATAGTTAGGCCCTCACGGTAGCCCAGGTGAGCTTCCTCATAATACTGCATATCCGCGCGGCGTCGATCCAAACGCATACGAATCCGCTCTAAACGCTGCTGAGAAGTGGGGGTGCGCCGGCGTACCAAGTTTGGCAACTGCGGGCCGTAAGGTAACCCCTCAGGCAGCTGTCCGTCGTCGACCTCATCAAGAATCAGCTCCCAAGAATCTAAGTGGGCGCGCTTAGAAATCAAATCCCGGGCACGAAAACGCGCATAATAGGTGGTAGCAAAAACCACTAATGTGCGCATAATCGTGACTACTAGCAAAGAAATAATTGCAGCTTTAAAAGCTAGTGAAAGCTCGTAACCGGAATCTTTAAATGAGCTCAAAATATTGTTCAGCTGCAAGCCCATCAGCAAGAACACTAAAGACTCAAAAATCAACCCAAAGGTTTGCCACGAGTTATTTGAGATCATGCGCTGGGCGGGGCTGAGTTTATTGTCGTGGTGGTAGGAGGTAACCAGCCCGGCCACCACCGCTGCCACCAGGCCGGAAGAGTGCATCTCTTCAGCGGGGATAGAAGCCGCAAAAGGCACAATAAAACTCAAAATCGTGGCCGCCCGGGCGTCCCCAATGTGCGAGCGCAGCCAGAGCGTCAAATGTCCCACGATCATGCCCACCACCAGTGCGCCCACAACAGACCACACCAGTGACTGGGTTATGCTCAGCAGGCTAACTGAGCCGGCCACAGCCCCCAGTGCACTACGCAGCAGCACCAGGGCAGAGGCGTCGTTAATTAGGCCTTCACCTTCCAAAATTGTGACAATACGCCGCTGCACACCCTGGCTTTTAACGATAGTGGTGGCCACGGCATCCGTGGGGCTCATAACCGCACCCATGGCCATACCAATTGGTAGTCCCAGGCCTGGGATGATGGCGTTAAGAACAAAGCCCAGCGCCACCGTAGAAGCAATCACCAGCAAAAAAGCCAGCGAAGTGATCGCGCTTAGGTTACGGCGAAAATCCTGCACCGGGGTATTAACTGCAGTAGCAAACAGCAGCGGCGGCAAAATTACTTCAATAATTAAATCCGGATCCACTTCAAATCCGGCAAACTGAGGCAGAAAACTTAAAGCGCCCCCAATCACCAGCAAGATGACGGGCGTGGCCAGGCGCAGTTTCTCGCTTAAAGGTTCAGATAACGCGATGATAGCCAGGGCGCTCAGCGCGATGATGAGAGTTTGCGTCATAGTCATAGCTTCCCACACATCTACAGACTCGCTTAGCTTTGCGGTAGCCTGAACACGTGCTTTATAACCTGCTCTATAAAAGCGTCTTAACCCACACTGATCCGGAAAAAATCCACGACCTAACTATCAAAGGCTTGCAGGTAGCTGCAGCTGTGCCGCTAGTGTCTGACCTTTTGCGTGGCACTTGGGGTTACCTGCCCGGGCGCCGTCGTCCCACTATTAGCGGCCCCTTTGCCCGGCCTGTGCCCGGGGTACTGGGCCTAGCTGCGGGTATGGATAAGGAAGGCAAAACCGTTGCCGGCATGGACATGCTGGGCTTTGGTTTTGTTGAGGTAGGTACGTTTACCGCTAAGGCCCAGCCGGGCAATGAGGCGCCGCGACTGTGGCGCTACCCGGATGTGCGCGCAGTGCGTAACAAGATGGGCTTTAACAACTCCGGCGCCGATGAGGCGGCAGCTACGCTGCGTAAACTGCGTTCCACTAAGCGTGGCCGCTCCATTATTGTGGGCGCCAATATTGGTAAAACTAAGGTGACGCCGCTGGAAGATGCGGTAGCTGACTATGTGTACTCGGCGCGGGCTGTGGCGCGTTGGGCCGACTACCTGGTGGTTAACGTCTCCAGCCCCAACACCCCGGGGCTGCGTAACCTGCAAAGCGTAGATAGCTTGCGTCCCATCCTCACTGCTGTGGGTCAGGCGGCTGATAAGGCAGCCGGCCGTCACGTGCCGCTGTTCGTTAAGATCGCCCCCGATTTGGCTGATGAGGACGTCGACGCCGTAGCTGCGTTGGTCCTTGAGCTTAAGCTCGACGGCGTGGTGGCTACTAACACCACTATTGCCCACAACCTGGGGGAGGGGGGCCTGTCTGGCGCCCCGCTGCGTCCGCGCGCCCTGGCGGTAGTGCGCCGCCTGCGCGAAAAGCTAGGCCCTGAGCCCACCATTATTGGGGTGGGGGGAATTTCCTCCATTCAAGATGGCCGCGACATGCTGGCGGCTGGGGCTAACCTGCTGCAGGCCTACAGCGCTTTCATTTACGGCGGCCCGGCTTGGCCTGGACGCATCAACCGCGCCCTGAGCGCCTAAGCGTCAGTGCCCTAGCGCTGGTTGCAACTAAAAAACGTGAGGCCCGCTTTAAGCGGGCCTCACACAGTTTTATAAGTCGATTTACTTAGGGAACTGGCGGCGCTTGACACGCGGCTTAGGCTGACGCCAAGAGCGGAACTGGAAGCAGCGGCCAAAAACATAGAACACATAGCTCCAAGGCAGGTGCTTGTCCGGGTACTTCTTGGCTAGCTTGTGGCGCACAATGAACCAAACCACCAGGGCATCAATGATCGCCAACACGAACATGATGTAAATAGACATCAGCACCACAAAAGAAGTCATGGTGGCGCGGGTGCCGCCCTGGCCGATCACTAGCAGGGCAATCAGGATCGCGAAAGATAGCGGCACAAAAATCTCGCCAATGGAGTAACGCGCGTCGATGTAGTCGCGAATATAACCTGCTAGCGGACCCCGGTCACGGGTGCGGAAATAGCGTTCATCACCGGCCATCATGCGCTCATAGGCGTGCTGCTGTTCGGCGCGCTTTTGCTCACGAGAAGCCTTATCCGCAGCTTTGCGGTCAGCAGGAACTAAGGGCCTGAGGTTGCGGGCCTCAGACTGGCTACGTTTGGGGGTAGGGTGTCCCTTGGGGCCCCGGCCACGCACGGGCTTGGCTTCTACCGCCGGGGTGCTTTTTTCAGGCTCCGGCTCGGACTTCTTAAACCACTTCACATGCTTAGATTAGCCGCTTGACGCGATACCCTGAAGTTATGGCAACAACTGAAGCACTCCGCAAGCAAATTTCGCAGGCTATGCCGGAGATTATTGATGAACTAACCGAGCTGGTAGCCATCCCTTCCGTGGCTTTTGCTGGCCATGACCTAGCCCAGGTGCGTCGCAGCGCTGAGCACGTGGCAAGCCTATTTGAGCAGCTAGGCGGCCAGGTGGAGATCCTTTCTGCACCCACCGAAAGCGGCGCCAAGGGCCAGGACGCCGTCGTCGCCCACTTCGACGGACCCGCCGGCGCCCCCCGCGTACTGCTATACGCCCACCACGACGTACAGCCAGCAACAGGCCAGGCCGGTTGGGACCAGGCCGACCCCTTCAAGGCTGAGCGTCGCGGGGACCGTCTCTACGGGCGCGGCACTGCTGACGACGGCGCCGGCGTAATCACCCACGTTGAGTCGCTGCGGGCCCTTAAGGCCCTAGGTGAACTGCCGGTAAGCGTCACCGTTTACATTGAGGGTGAAGAAGAAGTTGGTAGCCCCTCATTCGTTAACTTCCTAAACACCTACCGTGAGCGTCTAGAAGCCGATGTGATCGTGGTGGCTGACTCTTCCAACTGGAAGGTGGGCACGCCCGCCCTGACCACCTCGCTACGTGGCGTGGTACAAAGCGACGTCACCGTCACCACCTTGGACCACGGGCTACACTCGGGCCAGTTTGGTGGGCCGGTTCCTGACGCCACCACCACCCTGATCCGCGTACTGGCTTCGCTGCATGATGAGGCCGGCGACGTGGCCGTTAAGGGCCTGGTCAGCCAGAGCCAGGCAGACCCGGACTTCCCCTTCTACCCTGAGGAAGATTTCCGCGCTGATGCTGGCCTACTTGAAGGCGTGCAGCTGATGGGCACCGGCGATCTAACCGCTCGCGTGTGGACTAAGCCCTCCATCACTGTGATTGGCATTGACACCCCCTCAATCGCCCAGTCTTCCAACACCCTCACCCCCAGCGCCAGCGCCCGCATCTCTATGCGTATCGCCCCTGGTCAGGACCCGCGTGAAGCCCACGCCGCGCTAGAGGCTCACCTGCTTGAGCACGCTCCTTTTGGGGCTCAGGTGACGGTTTCTAACCGTGAGCTGGGTCAGCCTTTCAAGGCCGACGGCGACAGCGAAGCTACCGTGGACGCTATGGAGTCCCTGGCTGCTTCCTGGCAGACCGGTGCGGTAAAGATCGGTCAGGGTGGTTCGATTCCCTTCATCTCTGACCTGCGCGAAGTATTCCCGCAGGCCCAGGTGCTAGTGACCGGCATTGAAGACCCCGACTCGCGCGCTCACAGCGCTAACGAATCCATGCACCTAGGGGAGCTGGAAAATATTGTGTTGGCTCAGGCTCTGCTACTGGCGCGACTAGGTGGCGCGCTTGAAGACTGAGCTATGCGCGTAGTACTAGCCCCGGGCTCGTATGCTTACGAGCCCGGGGGAGTGCCCCTGGTTGCAGGCTCTTATAGTGCCGCTTGGGTAGCTGATTGTTTGGCTCGGGGCTGGCGTGCCAAGCGTCCTGGCGATCGCCTTGATGTGGCCGGCCAGCCCGACATGGCGGTGGAATCTGGTGCCTATGGGCCGGTGGTAGCCGCCCAAGGCCAGCATTACGTTGATCTAGCGCGCCTGTGCTCACTGCCAGCTGATACTCACCAGGCCGGCCTTCAGGCTGCTAGTGGCTCCACTTTTGCTTTAGGGGTTGCTTTTAAAGCGGCTTTAGAACAGCTTCCGGCGGGCTCAACCGTGGTGGTGGGGGCAGCTCGCAGCGCTATTCACGACGGCGGCGCCGGGTTCTTGCAGGCCCTGGGTGGGGCGCAGGCGGCTTGGCAGCTAACCGCGCCCTACCAGCTGATTGTGGCTTTAAGTGACGCCATGGCCCTGTCTGGTTTAAGCGGGGCTGGGGCCAACCTGAGTGCACTAACAGATCTAGACGCTGTCCAGGTGCAGGAAATTGATCGGCGCGCGGGAGCCGCTAGCGCCCAGTGCCTGCGCCAATTAGAGGCGGCTCGCCCAGCCCATAGGCGTCAGCTGCTAACCCAAGGCCCGCGTTTAACGCCTAGTGCTTGGGGTAGTGGCGCGCTTGGAGGCGTGAGCCTGATTTTGGCGGCTCTGGGAGCTAATTTGGTTTTGGCCGGCAACTATTACGCCCAGGCCACCGACTTAGTGCAGCTAGCGGGCCAAGCGCAACTGCTAGTTACCGGCTATGGGCAGGCTTTCGACGTCGTCGCAGGCAGCCCCCTAGAAACTGTGGGGCAGGCAGGGCTTGAGCATGGGGTGCCGGTGGTGGCGCTGCTAGGGCAAGGCACTTTGGGGCGCAGCGAGCTGGCTGAAGCTGGCATAACCCGCCTGCACACGCTTGATGAGGTACTAGATACCCCCTGGTGGCAGGCCAGTAGCGAGCAGGTAGCCCAGGGGCTTGAGCAAATTGGACAGCGTTTGGCGCAGGCTTGGTCGCGCTGAAAAGGAAAACTTATGGAATTTATAACTGGTGCTTATAGGTCGCATGATTGTGAGCGTTACCTGCCTGAAGCCAGCAAGTCGGCTGAGCGCACCGCCTTTGAACGTGACCGTGCCCGCGTGCTGCACTCTTCAGGCCTGCGCCGCCTGGGCGCCAAAACCCAGGTGCTTGGCCCTACCAGTGACGATTTCGTGCGCACCCGCCTAACCCACTCACTGGAAGTAGCCCAGGTAGGCCGCGCCCTAGCCGGTGAAATGGGCTGCGACCCGGACGTGGTGGACACCGCCTGCCTCAGCCACGATCTGGGCCACCCTGCTTACGGTCACAACGGCGAAAAAGCCCTAGATATAATTGCCGCCGACATTGGCGGATTTGAAGGCAACGCCCAAACTTTGCGCCTACTTACCCGCTTAGAGCCTAAAGTGATCGCCCCCGATGGGCGCAGCCTGGGCCTAAACCTGACCCGCGCCAGCTTGGATGCCACCGCCAAATATCCTTGGGCTAAAGGTGCCGGGCCCGGGGGAGAAGAGGGTAAAAGCGCCCGCAAATACTGCTTTTACAGCGACGACGCCGATATCGCGGCCTGGATGCGTCAAGGTGCCCCCACCTTCAAACGCTGCATCGAAGCCCAAATCATGGATCTTTCAGACGACATCGCCTACTCAGTGCATGACGTGGAAGATGCCATCAGCTTAGGGGCTATGGATCCGGTAGAGGCAGATAAAGACAGTGAGCTGGAGGGATTAATTAACTCCACGCTTTCCTGGTACCACCCCGACTTTAGTGCCGATGAGCTAGGCCAGGCCTGGCATCGCCTGCGCAACAGCTCCTACTGGCTGGCTAGCTACGACCATTCACGCCTTGACCAAGCTGCCCTTAAAACCATGAGCTCCCAGCTCATTGGCCGCTTTGTAGATGCCACCGTGCTGGCCACGCGCCAATGCTACGGGGCCGGGGCGCTTACCCGCTACGCCGCTGATCTAGTGGTGCCGCGAGAAATCCAAGCCGAAATCATGATCCTTAAAGGCGCCGCCGTGCGCTACGTAATGGCGCCGCGTGAACATGAACCTACTTACCTACGTCAGCGCACCATCCTTTTTGACCTGGCCCAGGCCATGGAAGAAGGCGGCGAAAAGCTACTTGACCCGGTATTTCGCGCTGACTGGCGAGCTGACACCAGCGACAGTGCCCGCAAACGTGTAATTGTGGATCAACTCGCCTCACTGACCGACAACTCAGCGCGGGCCTGGCATGCACGCTACTGCGGCTGGTTCAGCCAGATTTAACCCGTCGGGGAAGTTAAAAATCAGCTTAACTAAAACCCGCTAGTATGGGCTCGTGGCTGGCAAGATCCTACGTGAAGACATTGATGAGGTCCGCTCACGGGCAAACATTGAAGAGATCGTGGGCCAGCACGTCACGCTCAAAAGCGCCGGGGTGGGCTCTCTAAAAGGGCTGTGTCCTTTCCACGACGAAAAGACCCCCTCCTTCCATGTGCGCCCACAGGCTGGTTTCTTCCACTGCTTTGGTTGCGGTGAAGGTGGAGATGTAATCACCTTCGTTGAGAAAATTAACCACCTGACCTTCGCTGAGGCAGTTGAGCAGCTGGCGGCTCAAACCGGGGTGAGCCTGCGCTATGAGGAAGGCAGCGCCCCCACTAACGCCATTGAACCCGGTACCAGACAGCGTCTAGTGGCTGCTAATCGCGCCGCTGAAGCCTTCTACCGCAGTCAACTAACCAGTCCAGAAGCGGCCGCCGCCCGCCAATTTTTAGGTCAGCGCGCCTTTGACCGCCAGGTGGCTGAGCGTTTCGGTATCGGCTATGCCCCTAAAGGCTGGGATAACCTGGCCCGCCACCTGCGCTCACTGGGCTACACCGAATCTGAACTCACCGACTCGGGCCTGTGCACCCCCGGTAAACGCGGCGTCTATGACCGTTTTAGAGGCCGCCTGATCTGGCCCATCCGCGACATCACCGGGGTCACCGTGGGCTTTGGGGCCCGCAAACTCTATGACGATGATGAAGGCCCCAAATACCTAAACACTCCCGAAACTGTTCTATACAAGAAAAACCAGGTGCTTTACGGGCTAGACCTGGCTAAAAAAGCTATCGCCTCCACTCACCAAATTGTGGTAGTTGAAGGCTACACAGACGTGATGGCCGCCCAGCTGGCCGGGGTGGAGACCGCTGTGGCCACCTGCGGCACCGCATTTGGGGAAGGCCACGTGCGCATTGCCCGGCGCCTGATTGGTGACTCGGCTGACCCAGCCGCCGGGGTGCTGCTGCGCTCAGGTGGGGCCCGGGGTGGGGAAGTGGTTTTCACTTTCGACGGTGACGCCGCTGGGCAAAAAGCCGCCCTGCGTGCTTTTGGTGAAGACCAGCACTTTGCTGCCCAAACTTTCGTAGCTGTCTCTCAAGGCGGCATGGACCCGTGCGAGCTGCGCCTAGCGCGCGGCGATGAGGCAGTTAAAGCCCTGGTGGCTGGGCGCAAGCCACTGTTTGAGTTCGTTATCCGCAACGCCCTTAAAAACGTTGATTTATCAACCGCTGAAGGGCGGGTTAACGGTTTGCGCGCCGCCGCCCCGGTGGTGGCCGGAATCCGTGACCGCGCCCTGCGCAGCGAATACACCCGCTCCCTGGCCGGCTGGCTGGGGATGCGTGAAGCTGAAGTAGCTGGAGCCGTGCGCGCCGCTGGGCGGCGCGGGATAGGGGCCCAATGGTGAACGCGCTGGCGTCCCCGGGGCGGCGGAAGCTGCCAGTGCTAGCGAGGCGCGGCGTCGGGCCATAGAAGCAGACCCACTGCTGCGCCTACAACGCCAAACCCTAGAGGTAGCCCTGCAACTGCCCCAACTGGCCGCCCAAGCCGGGGTAGATAACTGGACCCGGGAACTATTTGACCTACCCAGCTACCGCGCCGTGTTTGACGCCATCATGGCTGCCGGCGGCTACGCCAAATACACCGAAATTGCCCGCGAAATTAACGCCGCCCACCCGGGCCTACCTGAGACTGAACGCGAGCGCCAAGCCCTGCAACAGTGGGGGGCGCAGGTGCGCGAATTTACCCCGCAAATAATTGATTCTTTGCTTACTGAGTTGGCGGTGGCCCCCCTGCCGGTTTCTGCTAAAAACGACGACGTCGCTGGGCAGATCAACTATGGTGCCGGGGTGCTGCGCTCGGCAGGGGAGATGTCTTTTAACCGCCGTTTGGCCGATCTGCGTTCACGCCAGCGCCGTATGGCCCTGGACGATCCTGAATATCGCCAAGTGTTTACGCAGATCGTGGAGCTGGAAACGCAGCGTCGCCAGCTTTTCCACCATGACCGTTAGGGTTATTGGGGTTTACCGGCTCTTTTATAGGCCCTTTTCGCGTAGCTGACGCATGGCCTGCACGCGGTACTTGCGCTCTAGGCGGTCAATGTAAAGCTTGCCTTCAAGGTGGTCGGTTTCGTGCTGCAAGCAGCGGGCCATGAGCTCTTCACCCTCAACCACTACCGGCTTGCCGTCCAGGTCGATGCCCTCCACGCGGGCATACCAGGCGCGCTCGGTGGGGAACCATAGGCCGGGCACGGACAGGCAGCCTTCGTCGCCGTCCTGGTACTCGTCCTTGGAAACTTCCACTAGCTTGGGGTTGAGGACGTAACCGATTTCGCCGTCGATGTTCCAAGAGAAAGCACGCAGCCCCACACCAATCTGGTTAGCGGCCAGGCCGGCGCGGCCTTCATCGTCAACGGTTTCTAGTAGATCTTCAACGAGCTGCTTAACAGTGTCGTTGATGTCAGTGATCCAGTCGCATTCAGTGCGTAGTACGGGGTCTCCAATAATACGGATATCGCGGTAAGCCATGGGCCTATTGTCTCACGGCTTAAGGAACGGTATAAACTATCCCGGTTAGCGCTTAAAGCGCCCTTCATAGCTAGGTCATCCCCCTAAACGGCCTGCTCGTAAGGTTTAAGTTCCCATCAACCCTAAAGGTTCATATGCAGGTTTCACGCCGTAATGTAACGCGCGCGGCGCTTTGGAGTGCGCCGGCTTTGATTGCTACCTCAGCTGCTCCGGCTCTGGCGGTTTCTGCTGATAAGCAGGCTGGCCAGGTGGTGGCTGTGCTGTGGTCTAACACTTTCTCTGATGTTGGTCAGGGTAAAACTACCGGTACCGATAAGCACTACCAGCCGTGGATTATTTACCCCACTGCCACTAAAACCGGCTCAAATACGCTGGTGGTGACTAATGCCACGGCGGCTTCTACGCTGGGTTCAGCCCAGAAGGGTACTGGCAAGCTAACCCCGGCTCCGGCTAGCAAGAGTGGCTACTACGAGCAGGTTGGTAGGGGCCAGCAGATCCATGTGGTGATTGAAAACATTGGCGATACTTCATCTCCCGGTTCAGATGAGTACGCTGATGTGGCACGTATCAGCCAGGAGGATGTGCCCAGGGGTACGCGTTACACGCGCGGCACGGCTGCTAACCCGGCTTGGCCTTCGCTAGTTATGCGTGACCAGGGTTGGTATTCGGTGGTACAGGGGACTCGCTCCACTTCGGATGGTAATCACTGGTTTGGGGTGCGCTCTAAGGGCGCTAATGGCCGCACTAAGTGGGATTTGACCTTGCAGCTCAACCAGAACTTCACTTCGCCTAACGACGGCGCCAGTGCGGTTACCTTCGATCTGTTCTGGCCTTCACGTCTGCCGGCTACATTCCCTAAGCGCATTAGTGCCAAGCTGATTTACCGCGTGACGGTTACCAGCCCGTGGGGGACCGTGGTTTACACCACCAGCCCCATCTAAAGCGCTTATGCCCCGCTTGTCGGCCCGTTTTGGGTGGCAGGCGGGGTTTTTGTTTTGGGTGCGGCTAGGGCGGCGCTCGACGGCGGCGCTGGGCGGACTCGACGGCGCCAGGCTGGCCCTGGCCGTAGCTGCGGATAGTGGTGGCTGCTGAGGGCCGGCGCAGTGGCTGGGAGCTGAGGGGGAAGCTGGCAAGGGGGAGCAAGGGGGAGCCTGGGCTGCTTGGGTAAACAAAAACCCCGGAGGTTTTACCTCCGGGGTGCTGGCTCCTGCGACTGGATTCGAACCAGTAACCGTCCGATTAACAGTCGGATGCTCTGCCGTTGAGCTACGCAGGAATTGCTCGCGCAGGAAGAAACTTTATCAAGCCTGCCCACGCATGTCTAATCGGCGCAAAGGTGGCTTTTCCTTGAAATTCCGCGCTAATCTTCTTGTGTGGCCAGGCCCACACTAAGTTTAGTTTGGGTTTCTGCCTGCTTTAGGGCCGCCAATTGCTCCTCATTAAGGGATGCATCGGCCTCAATTAAAGACAGGCAATACAGTGAATCGTCGCTGCGACGACGGATAGTGATAGTGGCTAGCGCCCCACCGCCAAGGGGTACGTTGTCGCGGCGCACCACAATGGCACGCTCGACTTGCTGCCTTAAAGTGCGTGCCAACTGATCAAGCCGCTCACGCTCACCCTTATCAGTGGGCTTAGCTAGCACGCACTGGGTGGGGGAGGCGTTGATGGGGTTGATGGTGAATTTGCGCTCCTGGCCATCCCACGCGGCCCGCTCTACCTCATCCCAAGCGCAAAGCGGGGTTTTGGTTCCGTCGCTAGCTACGCGTACCAGGCCGGACTTAGCGGCCACCAGCCAGGCGTCGTCGTCGCCTTCTAGGCGGTAAGCGGCAAGTAACTTATCGGCACTAAAGGCCTGATGGATCGGGGCGGGCAGCTTTGGGCCCGGATGCAACCAAGCGAACATACAATTAATTAAATCATTGTCTAGTTAACGATGACGTGGGCGGCCTATTGGTATAAACTTCGCGTTATACATAACGTGCGTATAACGCCGCTAGGTGATCCACACACTCTCGGCTCGACACGATGTTTTTAGACGTAGGGGAAGACGAGCTAAAAACCACTCAGGAGGTGTTTCGTCGTGGCTGTTGGTTACACCCGCGGTGTAGTTTTCGTGCACTCTGCACCCAGGGCTTTGTGCCCACACGTGCAGTGGATGCTAGAAGACGTATTGAAAACTGAGGTGCACTTGGAATGGGGTGTTCAAAAAGCTACTCCAGGTGTGCTGCGTACCGAGTATTCATGGGTAGGTCCCGTTGGTACTGGGGCGCTGCTGGCTTCGGCAATGCGTGGCTGGGCTAATCTGCGTTATGAAATAACTGAGGAAGCCACCTTAGGCCACGACGGTTCGCGCTGGTCACACACGCCCGACCTGGGGATTTTCCACGCACAGATGGATGTGCATGGAAACATTGTGGTTCCTGAAAACCGTATTCGCGCCGCCCTTGAGGCTGGCGACCCCGAACAGATGCGCCGTCAACTAGACCTGGCCCTGGGGCAGGCTTGGGATGACGAGCTGGAGCCCTTCCGCTACGCGGGCGCTGACGTTTCGGTGCGCTGGCTACACAAGTTCGCCTAAACTCCCCAACCCCCCTTTAAGTTCCCTCCCGCCGCGTCCATTGGGCGCGGTTTTCCTTTGCTTTAAGCGGCTGCTTTAGGTGGTGGTGATTAGGCGACAGTGAACAGCGCGGCTGCTTTAGGCGGCGGTAAATACGAGCGCCACGTTGTGCCCGCCAAAGCCAAAGGAGGTAGAGGCGGCCGCCTGGGTCTTTAGCTGGCGCCCCTGGGGTCCGACGACGTCGATGGCGGTTTGTGGGTCTAACTCACCTGGCATAAGTGTCGGGGGAGCCCACTGCTTAGCCAATGCCAAAACCGTCAGCACCGCCTCAAGGCCGCCAGCCCCACCTAGCAGGTGACCGGTCATAGATTTAGTGGCGCTAACCGCCGCCTGGGGAACAACCCGTGCCAGCATAACGGCTTCAACGCCGTCCCCGGCCGGGGTGGAAGTAGCGTGGGCGTTAACGTGTCCCACCTGTGCGGGGCTAATGCCAGCCTGAGCAATAGCCTGGCGTAAAGCCTGTTCTTGACAGTGTCCATCAGCCATCGGACGCGCCACATCGTAGGCATCGCAGGTAACTGCGCTGCCATCAAGATAAGCCAAAACCTTAGCCCCACGCGCCTTGGCGTAAGACTCAGCCTCAAGCACCAGCGCACCCGCGCCCTGACCCAGCACAAAACCGTCACGGTCACTAGCAAAAGGCCTGCAAGCCCCAGATGGGTCAGGGTTAGTAGATAGCGCCCGCATGGCCGCAAAAGCCGCCACCGTCAGCGGGTGCAGGGCGTCGTCGCAGCCACCGGCAACAACCACGTCGGCCCTACCTAAACGAATCAAATCAGCGCCATAACTAATGGCCTCCGCCCCTGAAGCGCAAGCCGAAACCGGGGCGTGGGCGCCTGCGCGGGCCGTAAACTCCATAGCTAATGTGGCCGCAGGGGCATTAGGCATTAGTGCCGGCACAGTAGTGGGGGCAACCCTACGCGGCCCTTTAGTGCGCAAAGTATCCCAAGCATCCATAACCGTAGTTACGCAGCCCATGCCGGGGGAGAAGCTAACCGCCAAACGCTCGGGATCTACCTGCGCCGTCGAGCCAAAAGCCTGCGCCCAAGCCTGACGGGCAGCAATCAAAGCGCACTGGGTGGCCGGATCTAAGCGCCGCACCTCGCGTGCAGAGAGCAGCTCGCTAGGGGGAACCGGCAACTGCCCGGCCACGCGCACAGCCAACCCATACTCATCCACCCAAGGAGCCTCAAGGGCGCTAATCGCGCATCGCCCCGCGCGTGCCCCGGCCCAAGTTTGCTCCACATCAACCCCCAGCGGGTTAATAGTGCCCAGGCCGGTAACTGCAACGCGCTCCATTAGCTAAAACCTAGTTTCAGGACTTTGGGTCAGGACTCTAGGGAAGCCACCAAATCAACCGCCTCGCCCACAGTGCGCAAAGCAGTGGCCTGAGTGTCGGCGATAGTGATGTTGAAGTGCTCCTCAATGCGGGTGGTAATGCTCAGCAGGTCCAAAGAGTCAATATCCAAATCCGCCGCAAAACTGGCGCCCTCAACTACTCGCGCGGCATCTACCCCCGTCTCCTCATTGACGATCTGGGCGATTGCCTTAACGATTTCACTACGCTCATGTGCCATATCGACTCCTTTGAAGCAGGACTAGTAACGATATAGATTCTACTGGTCAGCCTTAACGCTTTGGGCCAAACGGCCTAAAATAATTGCGGTGTGTAACACAAAAGCCTCGCGCGGATCCGTGGCATCCCAACCCAGCTGCGACGCCACCCTCCCCAGGCGGTAACGCACCGTGTTGGTGTGCACAAACAAAGCCCGCGCCGTACCCTCTAAACTAGCCCCAGAGAGCAGATAGGTGTAAATAGTCTCCTCAATAGTGGAGCCCAAAGCGTGCAAAGGCTTATAAATCTGCTCAAACAGTTGCGCCTTAGCCAACTCATCACCAGCAAACACGCGCTCAGGCAACAAATCATTAGCCTGCACCGGACGCGGCGCCCCCGGCCAAGCAGGCAAGGCATCCAAACCCGCCATCGCACAACGCAGCGAATACGAACCCTCACTAATATCAGCCACAATCGGGCCAATCACCGTATCGCCCTCAAGAGTTTTAGCTAGCTCAGTGGCGGCCTTACTAAGCCGCTCACGCACCTGCTTGTCCTGCCAGTCACCCTCAGAGCCCAGCAAAACCAGCACATTTTCTGAGTGCACCGAGATCAGGCAGTCATAGGCTGCGTTATGGGCTTCATGGCGCAGGCGTGAAACGGCGACGGCGTCCAAAGTGGCTTGGGCACTAATGGCCACTGCCGGCCCATGGCAGCGCCACCCCGCAGCAGACACCCGCGTCATAGCCACACTGGCGTCGTCGTGAAGTAAAGCATCAACCGCCACTGACTCTAGCCGCGCATCCCAAGCCCCACGCACCTCAGCGGCGCGAGCGTAAACCCCAGCAGTAGCAAAACCAACGTCAGAGCCAAACTGGGCCACTGCCAGTCGCACGGCGTCACGCATCTGGGGCGGCACAATCGTGGGCGCCTCCGCCTGCACCGTATCCACCACAATGCGCACCAAGGCAATAGTTTGATCCAAACTAATAACGCCAGTAAAAGTCTGGGGGGCAGCAGAGAAAATACGCATCGGCGCGCCGGTATCAACCTGACCCGCAATCCAATCAATAAAAGTAGAAACACCCGCACGAGCCACAGTCTCAATGCGCTCGCGGTCAGCGCGCGGCAATTCACGGAACCAGGGAAGATCCGCGCTTATGCGGTCTATAGAGTGCTCAATTAGACGTTCCTTGGCCTCACGCAGAGTATTGATCGCATCCGGGCTCAAAGGTTCCATAAGCCTATGTTAGGGCCCATGTCATCTATGTCTCAACAATACTGACAGATTGTCAGTGTTACTGGTGGTGTTTGGGTGCAAAACCCCTAGCAAACCGTTAGTGTTGTAATGCCGTCAGGCATAAGTGTTAGCGACCCAAAAGGGTGCTAGCGCAGCAACTATTAAGGAGCTGAACTTAGATAATGACTCAGGCAACCCGGATCGAGGAAGATCTCCTTGGCCAGCGTCAGGTGCCCCTTGAAGCCTACTGGGGTATCCACACCCTCAGGGCTCAAGAAAACTTCCAAATCTCTAAGGAAAAAGTAGCTGACCTACCTACCTTCGTGCGGGGCATGGTTACCGTCAAGAAAGCCAGCGCGCTAGCCAACAAGGAGCTGGGCGTTATTGACCCCCAGATCGCTGACGCCATTGTGTGGGCTTGCGACCAGGTGCTAGAAAACCGCCGCTGCATGGATCAGTTCCCCATTGACGTCTTCCAGGGCGGCGCGGGCACCAGCATCAACATGAACACCAATGAGGTTATTGCCAACCTGGCGCTAGAACACATGGGCTACGCCAAGGGCCGCTACGACATCATTAACCCCAATGATCACGTCAACAAATCCCAGTCCACCAACGACGCTTACCCCACTGGTTTCCGTCTAGGCCTATTCCACAAGGTTGACCAGCTAGAAGCCGAGCTGTCCCTGCTGATTGGCGCGTTTAACGCCAAGGGTGACGAGTTCGCAGACATCCTCAAGATGGGACGCACCCAGCTGCAAGACGCGGTGCCCATGAGCCTAGGCCAGGAATTCCACGCCTTTGCAGTGCTGCTAGGTGAAGAAATTCCGCGTCTGCGTAACAACGCCAACCTGCTGCTAGAGGTAAACCTGGGCGCCACCGCCATTGGTACCGGCCTAAACACCCCTGATGGCTACCAGGACTGCGTGGTACGCCACCTGCACGAAATCACCGGCCTGGATGTTTCGGGGGCCACCAACCTGCTGGAAGCCACCAGCGATACCGGCGCCTATGTGTCTATCCACGCCGCTATTAAGCGTCTGGCCGTCAAGCTATCAAAGATCTGTAACGACCTGCGTCTGCTCTCTTCCGGCCCGCGTGCTGGTTTAGGCGAGATTTCTTTGCCTGAGCGCCAGGCTGGCTCTTCGATTATGCCCGCTAAGGTAAACCCGGTAATCCCTGAGGTGGTTAACCAGGTTTGCTTCAAGGTGATCGGTAATGATCTGGCCGTCACTATGGCGGCAGAGGCTGGCCAGCTACAGCTAAACGTGATGGAACCGGTAATTTGCCAGGCCACCTTTGAGTCTTCCAGCCTGCTTATCCACGCCATGCAGGCGCTGCGTGAAAAGTGCGTTGTGGGCATTAAGGCCAATGTGGATGTGTGCCGCAACCACGTGCTGGGCTCCATTGGGATTGTCACCTACCTCAACCCTGTCATTGGGCACCACAACGGTGACCTGGTTGGGCGTGAATGTGCTCGCTCTGGACGCAACGTGCGCGAAGTGGTGCTGGAGATGGGCTTGCTAGACGAGGCCACCCTCGATGAGCTGCTGAGCGTAGAGAACCTGCTGCGCCCACACTACCGCTCCAAGAAGTACTACTCCGGCGGTGACCCGAACACCCTGGTATCTGAGTAGTCGCAGCTAAGCTGCTAAGTTGCAGTTAAACTGCGGCGTTATAACTAAGCAGCGTTAAACAGTGGGGGGCCTGGCTGGTAGCCAGGCCCCCACATTATTTACTGCGCGGCGTTTTAGGCGTCGCCGCCCTGAGCGCCGGAGTTGCCGGCGCGCACGTTGAGCAGGTCGTAGCGGTCAATGGCCTGGCTTACTAGGGAGCGGTCAACCTGCCCCTGCTTAGCCAAAGCCTCCAGGGCCTTGGTGACCACACTGGCGGCGTCGATCTTGAAGAAACGACGGGCAGCAGCGCGAGTGTCGGAGAAACCAAAACCGTCAGCACCCAAAACGTGGTAGTCACCGGGGATCCACTGGCGGATCTGGTCGGGAACCAGGTGGTCGTAGTCGCTGGTGGCAATGAACGGACCGGTGGCCCCAGCTAGCTTCTGGCTCAGGAACGGCACCTGGGCCGGCTGCTCGGGGTGCAGGAAGTTGTGCTCATCCACCTCAAGGGCGTTGCGGCGCAGCTGGTTCCAGCTGGTAACCGAGTAAACGCTGGCGCGCACGCCCCAGTGTTCAAGTAGCATCTCGCGGGCCTGCAAAACCCACGGCACACCCACACCTGAAGCCAGCAGGCTCACCTGCGGGCCCTGGCCGGCGGGGGCGTCAGCCACCTTGTAGATACCACCCAAAATGCCTTCAACATCCACGTTTTCCGGCTCAGCGGGCTGAACCATGGGCTCGTTGTAAACCGTCAGGTAGTACATCATGTCGCGGTTGCGGCCACTGTCGGGGCCGTACCAACGCTCTAGGGCGTCACGCACAATGTGGCGGATTTCGTAGGCGTAGGCCGGGTCGTAGCTGATCACGGCGGTGTTGGTGGCTGCGATCAGCGGCGAGTGACCATCCATGTGCTGGGTGCCCTCACCGGTCAGGGTGGTGCGTCCAGCCGTGGCGCCAATGATGAAACCACGGGTGAGCTGGTCGCCGGCAGCCCAGAACTGGTCGGCGGTGCGCTGGAAACCGAACATCGAGTAGAAGATGTAAACCGGGATCATCGGCTCATTGTTGACCGCGAAGGAGGTGCCGGCCACCTGGAAGGCGCTAGCGGAACCAGCCTCGTTAATACCGGTGTGCATGATCTGGCCGGCCTGAGCTTCACGGTAAGACAGCATCATGTTTGCGTCTACCGGCAGGTAGTTTTGGCCCAGGGTGTTGAAGATCTTAGCTGAGGGGAAGATCGAGTCCAGGCCGAAGGTACGTGCCTCGTCAGGAATGATCGGGACAATACGCTTACCGATGTGCTTGTCCTTGATCAGTTCCTTAAGCAGGCGCACAAAGGCCATGGTGGAGGCCACTTCCTGCTTGCCGGATCCGCCCTTTAGGATGTCGTAAATCTTGGGGTCGGGTAGCTCAATCTCCTTGTTGCCGGGGCGGCGCTCAGGGATAAAGCCACCTAGGCGACGACGGCGGTCCAGCATGTAGAGCAGGGCCGGGTCGTCTGCGGCGGGCTTGTAGTAAGGCGGACGGGTGGGGTCAGCCTCTAGCTCTGCGTCGCTGATCGGAATGTGTAGGGTATCGCGCAGGGCCTTGAGGTCATCAAGCTTGAGCTTCTTCATCTGGTGCGTGGAGTTACGCGCCGCGAAGTGGGAGCCCAGGGCGTAGCCCTTAACGGTGTGGGCCAAGATAACGGTGGGGGCGCCGGTGTGCTCAGTAGCGGCCTTGTAGGCGGCGTACATCTTGCGGTAGTCGTTACCGCCACGCTGTAGGGCCCAGATTTCCTCATCGGTCCAGTCCTTGACGAGGGCGGCAGTGCGCGGGTCGCGACCGAAGAAGTGCTCACGCACGTAGGCGCCGTCGTTAGCCTTGAAAGTCTGGTAGTCACCGTCGAGAGTTTCGTTCATCAGGTGCACCAGGGCGTGGTCCTTATCGGCAGCCAGCAGGCGGTCCCAGCCACGGCCCCAAATCACCTTAATGACGTTCCAGCCGGCGCCACGGAAGAAGGCCTCCAGCTCCTGAATGATCTTGCCGTTACCGCGTACTGGGCCGTCTAGACGCTGCAGGTTGCAGTTAATGACGAAGGTGAGGTTGTCCAACTGCTGCTGAGCAGCCAGCTGCAACATGCCACGGCTTTCAGGCTCATCCATTTCGCCGTCGCCCAGGAAAGCCCAAGTGCGCTGCTGGGAGGTGTCTTTAATGCCGCGCATGTGCAGGTACTTGTCGAACCAAGCCTGGTAGATGGCCTGGGAGGGGCCTAGACCCATAGATACAGTGGGGAACTCCCAGAAGTCCTCCATGCGGCGCGGGTGTGGGTAGGAGGGCAGGCCGCGTCCCTGCTCCGGGTGGGAGTATTCCTGACGGAAACCGTCCAGGTCAGCCTCGGTTAGGCGGCCTTCAATGAAAGCGCGTGCGTAAGGGCCGGGGGAGGCGTGGCCCTGGAAGAAGATGTGGTCACCGCCGCCGGGGTGGTCCTTACCACGGAAGAAGTGGTTTAAACCTACTTCGTACAAGGTGGCTACGGAAGCGTAGGAGGAGATGTGTCCACCCACGCCGATGCCCGGACGCTGGGCGCGGGTAACCATAACGGCAGCGTTCCAACGGATCCAGCGACGGTACTGGCGCTCTGCGGCTTCATCGCCGGGGAAGTAGGGTTCTTCGTCAACAGCAATGGTGTTGACGTAAGGGGTGGTTAGCTGGCCGGGGACGTTTACGTTCTTTAGACGTGCTTCAGCCAGCATGGATAGCAGGATGTAGCGTGCTCGGGCTTGACCCTTTTCGGCGATAAGCGCGTCTAGAGACTGCTTCCATTCAGCTGTTTCCTGTGGATCATTATCGGTGACCTTGGCTAACAGGCCATCGATAAGCGGCGTGGATTCATTCGTTGGGGCCACGGTTATTCCCTTCGCGTCGTTGTGGTCGACTGCGCGCGCCGGAGCGTCAGTCCGTGGGGCTAAGCCCGCTGTACCTAACTAATCTACGACTTTTGACCTAGATAAAGCGAATAAATCGGGCATTAAGTCCCAGATAGTGGTGTGAAGTACTGCATGTGTGCTGGGTGGGGATGTTTTATCGCTCCTGATGGGGAAGTTAATGGAGATGCGGGCAATACTAAGTGTGGCTGAGCTCGCTTAATGTCAGAAACATTTGAATAGATGCAGGTAAAACGCGCATACAGCTTGCAAAGCCAGCGATTTTGGGGTGTGCTTATTCCATGTCGCTTAACCACGACGGCACAACTTCAGCCGCTACCCGCCTGGGCTTCGAGGCCGGGCAAATCATTCAGGAATATTACTTCGACGACGACGCCGACATGGCGTTAAGGGCTCAGCTTGAGGAAGCGCTGGGCAACCAACTAGTAGACGAAGATTATGCAGATGTTGTTGACGGCGCTATCGCCTGGTGGCGTGAGGAAGACGGGGGAGTAGATGAACTCACCGATCTTTTGGTCGACGTCGCCGCTAACTTGGATGGGGAAGGGCTAATTTGGGTGTTCACCCCCAAGGCTCGCAGTGCTGGCGCAGTTTCACCGATCGTGGTGGAAGAGGCGGCAGGCAATGCGGGTATGCACGCTACCAGCGCACGGCAAGTAAGTGACGCCTGGAGCGGAGTGCGAATTTCTTCACGTCGCAAATAATTTGTAATCTCCCTAGCGGGTAGGGTAACTTTATACCCGCAAGGACCTGTAGCTCAGTTGGTTAGAGTATCTGGTTTACACCCAGAGGGTCGTGGGTTCGAGTCCCGCCGGGTCCACCAATGCAGTGTTTAAAACTGCAGCAATAAATTAGCTCCCATGTAAAACATGGGAGCTTTTTTGTGTCTAAAGCAATACAGTTCACAAAGACCTCCACAAATAAAAAATTTGGGCCTCAGCGCTTTTGCGCTGAGGCCCAAACTAATGATCAACCAGTTATCTAGTGATCGCCAGCTATCTAATGATTAGCCGGTTATCTAGCTAATGATCAGCCGGTTGCAGCGTTAACTGGTTATAGCACCAATCGGTTGCCGATCAGGCTTCCTTGCGACGGCTACGCAGCACAGCTACGCCCCCGAGGGCCGGCGAATCCGGACGGGTCAGAGAACACACTGGTGTGTGAACGTACCGATGGCTCCGTGCCTCGTGTTCTTGCTTCGGCGTCATCAACCAGGTAACCTTGTGATCAACATGACCGGTTCCGCTGCCCGCCTCGGTGGGAGTCCAGGGCCGGTCTTCGTTTTTCGTATCAAACAGGGGTGCGCGTGGAGCAGGTGAAGCAGTTCAAGACCTACGGTGAACAGGTCGAATTGCTTCGTCAGCGTGGGATGCGAGTGAATGATCCCGAGCATGCCGAGATGTTGCTGGCTCGATTGAACTACTACCGCTTGTCCGGATACTGGTACCCGATGCGCCGTTTCTCCCAAGGCGACGGCACCGCCCAAGATGAATTCGTTGACGGAGCATCGTTTGACCTGGTGGTAGCCCTCTACGGGTTTGACGAGCAATTGCGCCACAGCGTGTTCATCGAGCTTGATCGCGTGGAGTTGGCTATTCGAACCAAGCTCGGTCACGAACTGGGCCGCCTTGACCCGTTGATCTATTTGGATCCTCAACGTTTGAACGCCCGGGCACGGCAGCGACCTAACTGGTCCTCAGCTCGAATCGTGGCTGAAATCCTTGAATATTCTGCGCAACTACGCAGCTCATCATGCAAGGATGTTCAACCGTGTTTACGACATCAAACCGAAACTGAACAATGACGTCAGGCTGGCTCCGGTAGCTGAAGGAATGAATCGCGTGTTCGGGCAGCTCTCCCTTATCCAATACTTGCACCGCCAACTGGAGTTGTCTCCAGCCGACCGGCTACCGAAGCTGTTCGACACTTACCCGCACAATCCCATCGTGCCGTTTTCTCGCATAGGCGCACCTGACAACTGGCGCGAGTTGCCTCTTTGGCGCGTCTAATCCTTCCCCATCCGTAGGGCACCCATCGCCTTGAGCGCTCCGACGGAGGCGTTGTAACCGCAGGCCAGCGTGGCGATCTTCCCTTTCTGGCGCAGCTCAGCGTTGATGCCGCAGTAGAAGCTGCCTATGGCGTTAACTTTGACGGGGACGAGGAAAAGATTGTGGCGCATCTGTTCAAGCTATATGCGCAAGCAACGGCATAGCCAAGTTTGGGCCTCAGCGCTTTCGCGCTGAGGCCCAAACTAATGATCAACCAGTTATCTAGTGATCGCCAGCTATCTAATGATTAGCCGGTTATCTAGCTAATGATCAGCCGGTTGCGGCGTTAACTGGCTATAGCGCCAATCGGTTGCCGATCAGGCTTCCTTGCGACGGCTACGCAGCACAGCTACGCCACCGAGGCTGGCCAGCAGGAAGGACACAATCGCCACGCTGGAAACACCAGTGTGAGCTAGCGGCTTCTTGTCGCCCTTACCGGGAGCGGCCACAACGGTCTTGCCGGTGGTGGGAGCTGCGGTAGGCAGGGCGCTGGGGGCCATGGTCGGCAGCGGCACAGCAGTGGGGGCGCTGGTGGGGCCACTGGTAGGAGCAGCGGTCGGGTTCGGAGTCGGGTTAGGAGTCGGAACCGGGTTGACCGGGTTGTCCGGGTTGACCGTCTGCTTGTAGGACTTGATCGTGCAAATCTGCGGGTACTTGCCATCTTCCGGTACGACGCCCTCGTTGATGTACTTGAGGGTGATCTCGTTTACACAAGCGTACTTGGCAGCGTTGTTACCGAAAGCGGTGTGGGAGTCACCCTCAACGCTCAGCAGAGTACCGTGTACCAGCTCAGCCATGACCGGGCCGTTCTCGTACGGGGTGGCCGGGTCGTGAGTGGTAGAGATGATCAGAGTGTTAGGCAGGCCCTTGAGCTCGCCACCAGCCTGCAGGTTACCGGAGAACTTCCACAGGTCACAGGAGTCGGGGGAGCCGACCTTGTTGCCCGGAGCGCCCGGGTCCTGGAAGGGGGAGTACTTGAGGTAAATCTGGGTCAGGCGGTCAGACAGGCTCTGGTCGTAACCGTTGGGGTTAGCCGAGTCAGCACAGCGAATAACGGTGAAGGCAGCCTGCGAGGGGTCGTAGGTGCCGTCAGCGTTACGGCCGTCGTAAGAGTCAGCCAGAGACATGAACAGCGAACCGTTGTTGTAGTCAGAGACCAGTTCCATGGCCAAAGCAGCGTAAGGCCAGTAGGACTCGGCGTACAGGGCCTGACGCATACCGGTCAGGGCCAGGTCGAAGTTCAGGGTACGCCCATCGCTACCAGCCGGAATGGCCTTGGTGGTCAGCGGACGCATCATGTTCTGGAAGGCGCGAGTGGCCACCGGGATGCTGGCGTCGTCGTCGGCCAGGTCGCCGTCGTGAGGCTGGTACTGAGCCTTACCCAGAGCACAGGTGGCCTTCTCATTCTCAAAGCGAGAACCCTTAACCAGACGCGGCATCAGGTCACCCCAGGTCTGACCGGAAGCATCCAGCTTCATGCACCAGTCGGAGAACTGGTTGAAGTTGTCCTGGAAGCCCTTAGCCTGACCCAGCAGAGCCGAGTTAGCGGCCTCAAGCTGTGCATCGGTGATCTTGGAGGAGTCAACGCGCTGACCACTCTTAGGGGCGGTGTTAGAAAGCGGGTCAACTACACCGTCAAGCACGATGTGCCCAGCGTTAGCCGGGAAGGTCTGCAGGTAGACGTAGCCCAGGCGGGTACCGTAGGAGTAACCCACGTAGTCCAGCTTGGTGGCGCCCATGATAGAGCGCAGGGTGTCGATGTCACGCACGGCGGTGGAGGTGCCCAGGTGGTAGAGCAGGTCCTTACGGCCTTCAGCGTCAAAACCGAAGATGCGGCCGGTGTTGTTGAAGCAGCCGTTGACAGAGTTCTCAGTGCCAGCGCGCAGCTTCTTAGCGATCTCCTCAGGGGTGCCGGTGTAGAGCAGCTCACGGGCCTTGTCGCGCTCAGCGTTAGTCTCACACTGGGCGAAAGGTAGGGAGACACCCACGCCGCGAGGGTCAAAACCAATCAGGTCGTGGGTCTCGTTGAGCTTGCCGATAGCACCAGCATCGTTCTGGTAGGCCATCACCAGGTCCACACCCGAGCCGCCGGGGCCGCCGGGGTTAAAGAAAACCGGGGAGGCGTTGGTGCCCTTGGCGGGTACCTTCACCACGGCCACAGCGATGGTGGCGCCGTTGGGTTTGGAGTAGTCCACGGGCACAATCGCGTAACCGCACACAGCGCGGGTAGCTTCCTTGCCCATGGCCTCACAGTTAGCCTTGGAGAATTCAATCTTCTGGCTGTAGAAGGACTCTAGGCCAGCGGGCACAGTTCCGGTAGAGCTACCCCCAGCCTTGGGGGCACCAATACGGTAGGTGTTCTCACCAGTCTTGAACTGGGCGGCGGAGGCGGGCAGAGCCGCAGCCAACTCAGCGTCACTTGCTGACGAAGCATCTGCCGCAGCGGCCACGGGGGCCAGCAGCGCAGCAGCAAGAGGCAGCGCTGTCAAAGCGGTTAGGCGACGCCGTATCGTAGTAATACGCATAGCATTCCTAAAATTGGGTTTACATTTAGTTGCCGAGCAACCTATGTGCCATCCTAGTTCACCAATTGCACTACGCGCAGAAAATCCCCGTGCTGAAAAGCTAAATCAGCACGGGGACTAGTCCCCAAGTAGGGACGGTAGATGGTTTTTAGTTATCTTTAGTAATCCATCTTCATGGCCTTGCGGACATTGTCTAATGTCTCATTTGCCACTTGGTTGGCCTTGTCATTACCGGCGTGAAGTACTTCCAGTAGGTAGTCCTCATTGTCAGCCAGCTCCTGGCGGCGCTGACGGATGGGGGCGAAGTAGTCGTTAATGGCCTCAGTAACCAGGGCCTTGAGCTTGCCCGCGCCGCCGTCGCCAATTTCTTCAGCCAACTCACGCGGATCGCGGCCGTTACACAGCGAAGCCAGCATCAGCAGGTTAGAAACCTCAGGGCGCTCGCAGGGGTCGTAAGTAATGGTGCGCTGGGAGTCAGTCTTAGCCTTCTTAATCAGCTTGGCGGTCTGATCAGCGTTCATACGGATCTCAATGGTGTTGCCGCGAGACTTGCTCATCTTGGCCCCATCTAGCCCTAGCAGTAGGGGGGCCTCGCTTAGCAGGGCTTCAGGACGGCGGAACACCGGGTGCTTCTTGTCGGCGCGTCCGTAGCGCTTGTCAAAACGCTGGGCAATCAGGCGGGCCTGCTCCAGGTGCGGCAGCTGATCTTTACCTACCGGCACCAAATTGGCCTGGCAGAACAAAATGTCTGCGGCCTGGTGTACCGGGTAGGTGAGCATAAGCCCACTCATAGCGCGCCCGTCGGTGGCCTCAAGCTCAGCCTTAACGGTGGGGTTGCGATGTAGTTCAGACTCGGTAACTAGTGATAGGAAGGGCAGCATTAGCTGGTTTAGGGCCGGCACGGCCGAGTGGGTGAAGATAGTGGAACGTTCAGGGTCCACACCCACCGCCAAAGCGTCAGCAACCAGCGACAAAACCCGCTCACGCAGCGGGCCTACGCCGTCGCGGTCGGTAATTACCTGGTAATCGGCAACCAAAATCCACGTATCTACATTGGCGTCCTGGAGCTGTTTCCAAGACTGCATAGTGCCAAAGTAATGGCCTAGGTGTAGGTGCCCGGTAGGACGAGCACCGGTGAGCATCCGGAAATATTCGGGATGCTCACCGATCTGGGCGGCAATTTCTTCACTGCGCGCCTGGGTGCGCCGCAAAGAAGCCTCGTCAGTGGAATTGGCTAGCGCCTGTTCTGCCTTAGTTGGCTGTGTCGACTGCGTCATGAGCCCCATTGTAACGGGCCTGACGCTTAGGCTTAGTCAGGTAGATACGCATGCTCAGGGGCGACAAAGCAATCATGGAGCCAGGCTGAGCCAGTGAGGTGGCCACAGAGTCCGTGTCGTCGTCGTCATCATCATCATCAAGCAGGGCGTAATCAGCGTGGGGGGTGTCCCAAACCGAGTACCAAGCCAGTTCGTAGTCGTCGCCGCGCCCGGCAGGAAGCTTAATTTCATGCGGGTTGAGTGTGCCGTTAATCAAGATCAGGGCGTCGACGTCGCCAAAAGGCTTACCCGAGCGCAGCATGGAAAGTACACGGGTGTAGTTGTCATGCCACTGCTCAGGGCGCATGAGGTTACCGGTGATGTCGTACCAGGACAGGTCGGGAATCTTGTCTCCGGGGGCAACCTGGCCGGTAGCGAATTGGCTTCGGCGCAGCGCCGGGTGCTGCTGACGCAGCTTAATTAGGTAGCTGGTGGTGGCAATTAGTTCTTTTTGCCAAGTCTTTAAGTTCCAGTCGTACCAGGAAATCTCGTTATCTTGGCAGTAGGCGTTGTTGTTACCACCCTGGGTGCGGCCAAACTCGTCACCACCTAGCAGCATGGGAGTGCCAGAGGAGATGAACAAGGTGCCCAGTAGGTTACGCGCGTTACGCAAACGCATCATGTTGACGGTTTCAGCGCCAGGAACCTGGTCTGCTTCACCATCAAAATCATGGTGGTTCCAAGAACGGTTATCCCAGGTGCCGTCGCGGTTGTCCTCTCCGTTGGCAACATTGTTCTTGTGGTTGTAAGTGGTTAGATCATGCAGGGTGAAACCATCATGGGCGGTAACGAAGTTCACACTGGCTAGCGGGGTGCGGCCGTGCACGGTGTCACCCCAGGCGAACAGGTCTGCGCTACCAGCAATGCGGGTAGCTAGCTCACGGGCGTCATGGCCGTTGTTGCCGTGACTCATTTCCTTGGGGTCACTGAGCCAGAATTCACGTAGAGCCCCACGGTAGCGGTCGTTCCAGTCGAGGAATGGGATGGGGAACTCGCCGGTGCGCCAGCCGCCCGGGCCCACATCCCAAGGTTCAGCAATCAGCAGCTTGGAACACAAAACCGGGTCGGTAGTCATGGCCACCAGCAGCGGGTGGTCGCGGCGCCACTCACCGGCGTGACGGCCCAGGGTTACCGCTAGGTCGAAACGGAAACCATCCACACCCATCTCGCTAACCCAGTAACGCAGCGAGTCTAAGGTGAGGCGGATAGCTTGGCGGTTACGGAAGTCTACGGTGTTACCGGTGCCGGTCACGTCTAAATACTGGCGCTTGTTTACCGGATCGTGCAGGTAGTAGCCCAGGTCATCGAAGCCACGCAGGGACAGTGTGGGGCCATCAAAGCCACCTTCAGCGGTGTGGTTGTAAACCACATCCAAAACTACTTCCAGCCCGGCCTCGTGCAGGGCGGAGACCATGGCACGCACTTCATTAAGCACTGCCTGGGGGCCGCTTTCCTGGGCGGCCTTGGTGGCATAGGTGGGCTCAGGGGCAAAGTAAGACAAGGTGGCGTAACCCCAGTAGTTGCTAAGGCCACGGCGGGTTAGCCAGGGTTCGTCGAACTTGGCGTGGATAGGCAGTAGCTCAATGGTGGTTACACCCAGGTTCTTTAGGTACTCAATCATCACCGGGTGGGCTACCCCTGCGTAGGTGCCGCGTAGCTGCTCAGGAATAGCTTCTAGCTGCTTGGTTAGCCCCACCACGTGAGTTTCGTAAATTACGCGCTTATCGGCACTGATGCGCGGAGAGGGGGCAACCGGCTGGTAGTTAGGGTCAGCCACCACACCAATAGCTGCGTAGGGCAGGGAATCTAGCTCAGAAATCTCCCAATCTGCCCTGGTGGGTAGGCCATGCTCGTTTACCTTGTGGGCGTACAGGGAGTCATCTAGGACCGCTTTAGTGGCTAGCGCCTTGGCATAAGGGTCTAGCAGGAACTTGCGGGGGTTGTAACGCAAGCCCTCGTTGGGGTTCCAGGGCCCGTAAACGCGGTAGCCGTAGCGCTGGCCGGGACCTAGGCCGCTAATGTGAGCTGACCAGGAACCGGTAAGGTGGTCGTGCATGCCGATACGGCGTTCGCGCAGGTCAGCACCCTCGCCGTCGATCAAGCACAGATCAACTGCACTTGCACCAGGGGCGTTCACTACGAAATCGACCCCGTCGTCGTTAAGCGTAGCGCCCAAAACGTAGGGGTTTAATGCTGCCTGTTCGCTTAGCGGGGCGGGCAGTAGAACTTCCTCATCGGTTTGCATATGACACACAGGGTTATTGTCTCTCATTTTGAACCAGCTTGGGACAAGATAAATATTACGTACTTATTACAGGTACAGCTCACATGTATTTGTGCACTGAGCTAATCAAGCCAATTGTGAAACGCTAGGCGTGAGGCTGGCCTAACATGGTGTTGCTGGCGGGCCTGTGGCAGTCTATTTGCTATGAAAATTGTGGTCTGCGTGAAGCACGTACCGGATGTGCAATCCGAACGTCGCCTTGAAGATGAGCGCCTAGTGCGCGGTGAGGACGATGTTCTAAACGAACTAGATGAAAACGCCGTTGAGGCGGCGGTGTCTTTAGTAGAAGAGCACGACGGCGAAGTTGTGGCCCTGTCTATGGGCCCTGAAGATGCTGAAGAAGGTTTGCGTCGCGCCCTGCAAATGGGTGCAGATAGTGCCGTTTTGGTTAGCGATGAGGCGTTGGCTGGTTCCGACGTCGTCGCTACCGCCCGCGTTTTGGCTGCGGCAATTGAAAAAATCGGTGAGGTTGACCTGGTTATCACCGGTATGGCCTCGCTAGACTCGATGAGCGCTATGCTGCCGGGCGCGTTGGCTTCCGCTTTGGATCTACCGGCCCTGACCATGGCCCACAGCCTTGAGGTTGAGGGAGATGTAGTAAACGTGCAGCGCAACCTGGGCACTGTGCACGAAGTTTTGCGCGCCCAGCTGCCGGCCCTGGTGTCTGTAACCGACCAGGCCAACGACCCGCGTTACCCCAACTTTGCAGCCATGCGCGCGGCTAAGAAGAAGCCGCTGGAAACCTGGGATCTTAGCGATCTAGGTATTGAGCCGGCCCCCGGCGTCATTGAAATGGTTGACGCTCAGGCCCGCCCGGCCCGTAGCGGTGGCGTAATCGTTACCGACGCCGGTGAAGCCGGTAAGCAGCTAGCTACCTGGCTAGTGGAAAACAAGCTGGTGTGAGGGGAGAAGCCAATATGTTAGACGCTACGATTTTGGTGGCTGGTGGGCTAAGTGACGGCGCCCCCAGTGCTGCTGCCGTTGAACTACTAACTGCCGCCCGCTCGCTGACCAGCGCCGCTGTGGTGGCCGTGGTTTCGGGTAAGGTCGACGCCGCCGCTTGGGGTAACTATGGTGCCAGCCGCGTGCTGGTGGCTGATTACGCCGGGGCTGACGAGCTGGTTTCTGCCGCTGGGGCTGACGCAGTAATTGCTGCCGCCCACGAGGTTAAGCCTGCCCTGATTTTGCTGGGTAGTGACCACCGCGCCAAGGAAATCGCTGGTCGCGCCGCCGTTAAGCTAGCCAGCGCCTGCATCGCTGACGCCGCCTGTCTGGAGGTTGTTGACCAGCATGTGCGCGCCTCCAAGCTGGTACTTTCGGGTTCTTGGAACACCACTTTTGACCTGCGCGCTGACTCTGGCGCCAACCCGCCGCTGGTGTGCCTGCGCGCCGGCGCGGTAGAGGCTGAGCCCTGTGGTGGGGCTGCGGCCCAGGTTGAGACCCTGGCGGTGAGCGTAAGCCAGGCCGCTAAGCGTGTTGAGGTAGTTAGCCACACCGAAGATGAGGCTGCTGCCGGCCCGCAGCTGGCTCAGGCCCGCACTGTGGTGGTTGGTGGTCGCGGTGTCGACGGCGACTTTGACCTGGTCCGTTCGCTTGCGCAGCTGCTTAACGGAGCTGTGGGCGCCACTCGCGTGGCCTGCGATGAGGGCTGGATTGAGCGCTCAGCGCAGGTAGGCCAGACCGGTGAAACTATTGCCCCGCGCCTATACATTGGCCTGGGTGTTTCTGGAGCTGTGCACCACACCAGTGGTATTCAGGGCGCCGGCACTATTGTGGCCATCTGTGACGATTCTGAAGCCCCCATCTTTGAGATGGCAGACTTTGGCGTGGTTGGCGACGTGTCCACGGTGGTACCTCAGCTGATTGAGGAGCTAGCCAAGACTCGCTAACTGGCCTGTTAGCTAAAAACCTTGGCCCCGGTTAGTAACTAACCGGGGCCAACGCTTTGTTTGTGAGCTTTGTGGGCTTTGTGGGCACCTGCGCCTGCGCGGGTGGTTGGCCCTGTGGGGCCAAGCGCCAGCTACTTTGGTTCTGGCCAGCTCGGCATGGCTGGCGCAGTTGGTGGGGCGCTTTCTAGGCGCGGTGGCTTGTTCTAGGCCACGGTGGCTTGGGCTAGTACGCGCTCGCCGTCGTAAACCACTAGTGACTGGCCTGCCGCAATGCCGCGCACCGGCTCTTGCAGCTGGGCTTCCAAGGTGGCGGCCTGGGTGTCGAGCTTTACCTGTGCGGGCACGGCCCGCCCGTGGGCGCGCAGCTGCAAGCTCACGTGCTCCCAATCGGCGTCATCAACCAAAGTGATCAAGTCAGTGGCGCTGACCGTGGTGCGGCTAAGCAGCTGGGCTGGGCCTACCACCACCTGGTTAGTGGCGGGGCGAGTTTCTAAAACGTAGCGCGGGCGCCCATCGGCAGCCGGATGGTCTAGTCCCAAGCCTTTACGCTGGCCAATAGTGAAACCGTAGTAGCCCTGGTGGGTGCCTAGCACGTTTCCTTCAGGGTCAACCATCTGGCCTTCTTGTACACCCAGGTTGCGCTGAAGGAAACCACGCGTGTCGCCGTCGGCCACAAAACAAATATCGTAAGAGTCAGGCTTACTGGCTACCGGCAGGCCCCTCCGGGCGGCCTCGGCGCGCACCGCAGCCTTGTTTTCTACATCTCCCAGCGGGAAAATCGCCCGTGAAAGGGCTTGGCGGCCCGAAACAGCCAGCACATAAGACTGGTCCTTGACGGTGTCTACCGCTCGGCGCAGCTCCAACTGGCTGGTGTCTCCAGGCTTGCCGCTGGCGGCGCCGCCACTAATGCGGGCATAGTGTCCGGTGGCTACCGCGTCAAAGCCCAGCGTCATGGCGCGCTCTAGTAAAACATCAAATTTGACTCGCTCATTGCAACGAATGCAGGGGTTGGGGGTGCGTCCAGCGCGGTACTCGGCTAGGAAATCCTCGATTACTAGCGCCTCAAATTCTTCCGATAGGTCCCACACATAGAAGGGGATACCCAGCACATCTGCGGCTCGGCGTGCGTCGGAGGCGTCTTCAATCGAGCAGCAGCCACGTGAACCTGAGCGTGATTGGGCGCGGTTGCGTGAAAGGGCCATATGTACGCCGACGACGTCGTAGCCAGCTTCCACGCAGCGTGCGGCGGCCACCGCAGAATCCACTCCACCACTAAGTGCCGCCAAAACACGCATATTTTCCTCCTAAAGATTGGGGTGTTTGCACCCTTTAAACCAGCAAAGCCAGACTTTAGGGGAGTAAAGGTTTAAGCGTCAATTGAAATCAGCGCGTGGTGAGCGCTCTATCAAAACTGCCGTTGGGCACTGGCTGTTGGTGAAACTGCAGCCCGGCGTTCACTCTGGCTGCTCTTAGCGGCGCGGCCAGCTTTCGCAGGCAATGCCGTTACCGTTGGGGTCTAGGCCGCGACGGTAACCGGGCTGGCCCCAATAGATAGGGGTGGCTCCGGCGTAGTAGGCATCACGGCAGCTGCGATAGTAGGCCTCATTGGAGCGGTCAAGGTTGCGCGGACGGTGCGGGCGCACCTTAGTTTCAGGGGACTGGGCAGTGGTGGGCTGGGTGACAGGGTGCTGCTCTGTGCTAGTAGTAGGAGCAGAAGTGGGGATAGTTATATTTGGCTGCTGCTGAACGGGTGCTTGCGTTGGGGCGCTAACAGTAGGTTCTGGGGCGGCGCTAGTGCTGTGTTCTGGGGTGGGGGTAGGCTCTGCCTCAAAGGTGGGCTCTTCAGTGGGGGTTGCGGTAGCCGCAGGCAAGGGAGAGTCCTTTGGCTTTGGTTTAACTAACCCTGCCGCCAAGGGTTTAGCTGTTGGCGTGGGGGTGTGAGTGGTTGCCGCAACTTGAGGGGTGCCGCCTTTAGATTTTGCGGCAGGCGCGCACATGCTCAAACCGGTTAGCAAAGCCACAACCATAACTGCGGCAATTACTAAGGTATAGAACTTGGTTTTAACGTCTCGATCCCACTGACTAAATGGTACGAATCGTATATTCAATTTCTACACCTCCTGTTCTTACATGTGCGCTACCGCCGAATTTTTGAGCTGGGGAGCGCGGCTGGACTAAACCAGCCAATAAATTAATAACAAATTTGGCTGGAAGTAGTCTGAGAATAACCTGGAAGTGGGGGTTTATTAGGTCAAACAGTAATATTTGTTAGCTATTTGAGTTATTTGGGTCACCTGGTCCAGGCACAATGTAATTATTGCCATCGTCGTCGTCGTTATCGTCGTCGTCATCATCATTACCCGGATCGTTCGGATAAGGCGAAGGGGAAGTGTAACTAGGCTGCGACGGCGCAGAGGGGTAATTCTGCTGCGGCGGCTGAGTATATTCAGGCTGGCTAGGCTGCACAGGCTGGTTGTTATTGTTGTTGTTATTGTTATTTTCCTGCGTCGGCGACGGCGAGGACTTACTCAGCGGCTTAGTGGTGGAAGTTGGCGCAGGGGTAGCCGTGCTGTCCAACGAAGGAGTAATCACAGCCGGAGCGCTAGGTGTGGGGTCGGGCACAGAATTGCCGGTAGCAGACCAAGCAATAGCGAAACAGACCGCCAAGAAGGCAAGCAGCGCCAAAATGAACCACAGCATAAATTTGCTGCGCTTGGTGGGCTCTTCATCCTCAGCGGGCTCATCATCAGTAAGTGGCCCGCCCGGGGGAATACTACTTGGGGGGACGCTGCCTGGAGGAATACTGCCTGGGGGAATACTGCCTGGCGGCACACTTGGCGGACGCTGCGCCGCACTAGCTGCGCCGCCTGCTGCCATCGCGCCAGCTCCTACAGCTCCCGCTGCGCGGCCACGGCGCGGGGAAACTGAAGGCGGTAAAGCTTCCTGGGCGTCAATTGGGGGCATAGCCTGGGTGGCCGCAGGCATAGCTCGCGTGGCCGGGGCGGCGTGAGCGCCTCCGGCAGGCTGTGAACCAACTGGCGCCATGGCCTGGGTGGCATAAGGCAGATCTTGGCCCGCGCTCTTGGGCTGAATAACTGGCGGCATGGCCTGGGTAGGTTCTGGCGTGAACGCGTCAATCGGGTCCATGGCTTGGGTGGCCGGCGGGGCGGCGTGAGCGCCGCCGGCAGGCTGTGAACCAACTGGCGGCATAGCCTGTGTGGGTTGGTAAGCAACCGGATCTGGCTCTACAGAGTTATAGGGGGCCTGGCCAGAAGCGTTAAAAGCCGTGGGGGGCTGCTCGCAGGCGCCGTCGTAGGGAGCCTGGAAGGCCGCAGTAGGCTGCTGCCCGGGGGTAGCCGGGATAGCAGACCCGGAAGCAGTCGGGGCAGAAAAATAGCCGTTTTGCTGGGAATTCTCAGGCGCGGCTGGCTCGCGGCGCTGTCTGGGATCATAGGCGCTCATGTAACAAGTGTTACAGACAATGGTGTCAAAAGCCTAAAGGTAATTTAGTTTCGACCTGTTTTTTGTGGCCCAAGCTCGCCTGGCAACCTCAATAGCGCCCCCCAAAGCCGCCTGCGCGGCGTCAATTTGCGCCTGGGTAGTAGACCAGCCAAAGGAGAAACGCAGGCCACAGCTAGCGCCGTCGTCGTCAACCCCCATAGCCTCCAAAACGTGAGAGGCCCCGGCCACGCCTGCATGGCAGGCCGAACCAGCAGAGGCCGCCACCTGTGCCATATCCAAAGCCATAAGCAGTGCTTCACTATCAACCCCACTAAACCAGGCATGTGCGGTGGAACTAATTGTGGGAGCTGAGTTAGCAGAAACCGTGCCTCCCGCTGCGCGCGCGCAATCGCGTAGCTGCTGCTGCCAAAGCCGCCACTGGGCAGTTTTAGCTTCACGCTCACCCTCAGCCAATTCCATGGCTAAAGCCAAAGCCCGCGCCCCGGCCACATCCTGCGTGCCTGAACGCAGCCCCCGCTCCTGGCCGCCGCCCCCATAAGGGCTTTTCAGCGGCATAGAGCGGTTGGCTACCAGCGCCCCAATCCCTACCGGGGCTCCCAGCTTGTGGCCAGACAGGCTCAGGGCGTCAACTTGCAGCTGGCCCATATCCACCCGCATTTTGCCGACGGCGGCGGTAGCGTCAGTGTGCAGCCAGGGCCGGTTTTGGGGGCTAAGCGCCGCCACTGCTGCGCTACCCACGCGCTTGGCTCGGCCCCCATTCGCGGCGCGCTGCTCAATAACCTCAGCGCGGCGGGCGGCCTGGGAGGCAAGCAGCTGGGCAATCTCGTTTAACGGCTCAATCACGCCAGTTTCATTATTGGCCAGCATGACACTTACCAGTAGGGCATCATCCACGCTTACCTGCTGCAGCGTTTGCGCTAAAGCCTCCAAATCCACCTGGCCCTGGGCGTCAACCGCCAACAGGCGAGTAGTGGAGCCAAAATTTTGGGCGCGCTGGGCTGAGTCAAGCACCGCCGGGTGCTCCACAGCGCTAACTAGCAGGGCGCACCCCTGGCCGCGCTGGGCGGCGTCGAAAGCAAAACCGCTAACCGCCAGGGCATCGGCTTCAGAGCCGCCACTGGTGAAAATAACCTCATGGGCACTGGCCCCAAGCAGGGCAGCTACTCGCTCGCGAGCCTCAAACAGGGCCCCGGCGGCGCGCCGGCCGCTGCTGTGGGTGGAAGCAGGGTTAGTGCCCAGTCCAGAAAAATCAACTAAGTCTTTAGCGTAAGCCTCAGCCACTTCGGGTCGGACCGGACTGGTGGCTGCGTGATCTAGATAGGCCAAGCTCATGGCTTTAGTTTAGAAAATACAAGCGGCCTATAGTTGAAGGCATGGATTTACCCATGGCTAGCGGACAGTTTGATAGAGACGCCGCCAGGCGTAACGACGCCAACTACCTGAACTCGCTTAAAGACTCGCCCAACACCAGCTACATCCTGGTTACTGCGCGCGGCGAAGTGGCCATTAAATCGGACCACGTCTATGGCCAAGCCCCCCACGGCGGGTTAACCCCACCTGATCTGGCCAATATGGAAGCTGAGCAGCTACTTGAGCTAAACCACGCCCAGGTGGCGCAGCTACCCTTTAGCCCCCAAGAGCCTTACTACCTGGGTAAATATGGTGAAAAAAGCTACTTGGCTCTGCGCGTTGAAGCCTCCAGCCAGCAGCCAGAAGAGAACTGCCAGTACTGCTTTGCGCCGCTACGGGCAGTGGCCGGAATGCTAGAGCCCTACCAGGGCGAACTGGCGGCGGCGGCCGTGGCCCTAGCAACTTGGGACAAAAACACTAAATTCTGCGAGCGCTGCGGCGCCAGCTTAAAGCTTGCCTGCGCGGGCTGGGAGAAGCATTGCACCGCCTGCGCTCATATCACCTATCCGCGTACCGATCCGGCAATTATTGTGGCAATCACCGACGACGCCGAGCGGCTACTGCTAATTCACGGCGCCACCTGGCAGCCGGGACGCTACTCGGTGGTGGCCGGGTTTGTGGAGGCCGGAGAGTCTTTAGAGGCGGCAGTGGTGCGTGAAGCTTTAGAAGAAACTGGCATTAAGATCAGCCAGGCCAGCTACTGCTCTAGCCAGCCGTGGCCATTTCCACGTTCACTAATGTTTGCTTTCACCGCCCGCGCTGGCGGCCAGCAAGAACCCAAGGCCGATATGCAAGAGGTAGGCCACGCTTTTTGGGTTAGCCGCGAGGAGTTCACCCAGCTGGTGCTTGAGGGCAAGGTGATTGTGCCCGGGCGGGCCTCCAGCGGTCACGCCTTGGTGCGTGCCTGGTATGGGCGCGAGCTACCCCAGCCGCGCTGAGCCCTAGCCGGGCATTGGTCCCGCCGGTGCATTAGCCGCGCTGAGCCCTAGATGCGCCCGTAGAGCGAGCGGCTAGGGTCTGCCGGTCACGCCCAAGTGCGCCGGGCGCCCAAGCGTACCGGTCACGCTAAGGTGCGGCCGGGAAGCCATTAAAGTAGCTATATGACCTCAACGCCTCCCACTAGCGAGCAGCTACTGCAAGCCCTTGATGACGATCAACGCCAGGTAGCTGAGCAGCTTTCGGGGCCACTATGCGTGTTGGCGGGCGCCGGCACGGGTAAAACCCGCGCCATTACTTACCGCATCGCTAACGGGGTGGCCCAGGGGGTGTACCAGCCCAGCCAGGTGTTGGCGCTGACCTTCACTGCCCGCGCGGCGGGGGAGATGCGCTCGCGGCTGGCTAATTTGGGGGTGCCGGGGGTACAGGCGCGTACTTTTCACGCCGCCGCGCTGCGGCAGCTGACCTATTTTTGGCCTAACGCCATTGGGGGAGTGTGTCCGCCGATCCAGGAGCATAAGGCCCCGCTGGTGGGCGTGGCAGCGCGGACGCTGGGCTTGCAGGTTAATAAAGACTCGGTGCGTGACTTGGCTGCTGAGGTGGAGTGGGCCAAGGTCACTATGACTTCCCCTGAGCACTATCTGGAAAAGGCCGCTGAGCTGGGCCGTGAAGTGGCTGGGTTAGAGCCGGAAACTGTCTCTAGACTGCTGCAAACTTATGAAGAGGTTAAAGCTGACCGGCGCACTATCGACTTTGAAGATGTGTTGCTGCTGATGGTGGGGATTTTGCGGGATCGTGAGGATATCGCCATGCGTATCCGCCAGCAGTACCGCCATTTTGTGGTTGATGAGTATCAGGACGTGTCCCCGTTGCAGCAGCGCCTGCTGGATTTGTGGCTGGGGCCGCGCCGTCGCCAATTATGCGTGGTGGGCGACGTTTCCCAGACCATTTACTCTTTTACCGGCGCCACCCCCTACTTTTTGACCCATTTCAACCAGCGCTATGAGGGCGCTAAAACTGTGCGCTTGGTGCGCGACTACCGCTCTACGCCGCAGGTGGTGAGCTTAGCTAACACGGTTTTGGCCGGCCGTAGGGGTGGGCGCCTGGGTCAGTTGCCGCCCGGGGCGGTGGAGTTGGTGGCGCAGCAGCCCGCTGGTCCGCCGGTTACCTATATGGCTTATGACGACGACGTCGCCGAGGCTAACGCTGTGGCTGGCGCTATCCGCCGCCTGATTGACTCTGGCGTCAGTATCAGCCAGATCGCGATTTTGTACCGCACTAACTCTCAGTCGGAAGCTTTTGAGCAAGCTTTGGCTGACGCCCAAATTGGCTACCTGGTGCGCGGTGGGGAGAAATTCTTTGCCCGTGAAGAAGTCAAACGCGCCATGATTGTGCTGCGGGCGGCGCTGCGTGAGGCCAATGGTGACCGTTTGGATATGCCTGAAGCGGTGCGTGAAGCGCTGGGGCGTGAAGGCTGGACGCGTGAGCCGATCGCCTCACGTGGGGCGGTGCGCGAACGCTGGGAGTCGCTAAACGCCCTGGTGAAGTTGGCCGATGAGATTTATAAGGCGCGCGGGGCGAGCCTAGCTGATTTTGTGGCCGAGCTGGCTGAGCGTGCGGCCACCCAAAACGCCCCCACGGTGGCCGGGGTGACGCTTTCATCGCTGCACGCCGCCAAAGGTTTGGAGTGGGACGCGGTGTTTTTGGTGGGGGTCAGCGAGGGGCTAATGCCGATTTCGCTGTCAACCACTGAGGCGGAGATTGAGGAAGAAAAGCGTCTGCTGTATGTGGGCGTTACTCGTGCCCGCAAGCATCTGCATATTTCTTATGCCCGCTCACGTTCGGCGGGTGGCAAGGGCAGCCGTAAATATTCGCGTTTCCTGGAGGGTATTTGGCCCCAGGAGGCGAAAGCTGAGCGTAGCGTCTCTAAGCGGCAGGCTAATAAGCGCACTAGTGAGCTGTTTGCTGCCGAGCAGGATGCGGAAACTGTGGCCTTGTTTGAGGCTTTGAAGGTTTGGCGTAAGCAGCTGGCTGACGAGTACAGCCGCCCCGCTTACACGGTGTTTGCGGATGAGACTTTGCGCTCAATTGCGGTGGTTAAACCCAAGACGTTAAAGCAGCTGCTGCTTATTCGTGGGGTGGGTAAGCGCCGCCTGGAAACCTATGGGGCCCAGGTTTTGGCGCTGGTGCGTGAGCACTCTAGTAGCTAGTTTGGTTTTAAGCGGCGACGGCGCCTGGGGCTTCCAGCGTCTTGCTAGCTTCCAGCGTTTCTGTGGCTTCCAGTGTCTTGGGGGCTGCCAGCGCCTCTGCGGTGACGGGGCGAATGGGCTCTAGCAATTGCAGGCCGCCACAGCCGCACTCGGGGTGGGGGCTGAGCACTTGGCTGAAGCCAACCAGATCGGTCTGGCTAAATTCCAGGTAGCGCCCAAGCCAATGCCCGCTGCCACTAAAGAAACTAGAAGCCACCTGCGCCACAATATTTATGCAGTGCCTGGCCACGCTTTGGCTGCTAGCCGCAACCGGCTGACACAGCAGCTGGGTGGCTAGCGTGGGCCAAGCCGGATCAGCCTCGCTAAGGTAAAGATCCAAACAGGTGGAGCATTGACTTAAGCCCGGCACGGTAAGCGGGCCGATCAACCAGCCGCCGTCGCGCGCCAAAACCGGCAAAAAATTGAAGTTTTGCTGCAAAAAATAGCTGTTTAGACGCGGAGGCAACACCTGGGAGCCTAGCGGCACTAGCAACTGGCAGCGCCGATCAGGTGGACTGGGGCTAAACCCATGCTGCATTAAGGCCTGCTCAAGCTGGCTGGCTAAGGCGCCCTGGCTGTGGGCGTAGTCGAAAATGTGGAAGGTAGGCTCAGCGGCAAAGCTGCGGGCAGGGGAAACTGAGCCGCAGGCAGGGGGAGCTGAGCCGCTGGCAGAGGGCGCTGACCGGGCCGCGCGCAGCGCCCAACGTAGCTCATGGCTTAGCTTCCAGCAGCGCCCCAGCGGCAGGCGCAAAGAGCGCGCCAACTGCTTAACTTCAGCCTCCAAATCCGGCGGCTCGCCCTGCTCCAAGGCAATACCCCGGCTTTGGTAGAGCTGCAAAAGCGCCTGCAAAAACTTGTGTTCCTTATAGCAGCTAACGCCTATGCGCTGGCCCTGGGGCAGCTGGCTGTAGCCGTCACCGCGCCACAGTAGTCGCGTGTAAGTATTGCTAGACATCCTAGCCTCCTATCTACTTAAGACTAAGTTTGATAGTTGGCTATGATGTTTGACAATATTTAATATTATCCTGTGGATAACTTTTGCAGACTTGGTGCTTCTGTTAGCTCACTTCTGCTTCTGCAGAACCGCCTTGCAAGTAGTGGCCGGAGCTTGACCGGCAGCCACGCGCTGCATAGCCGCGCGCGCCTCACTCAAGGTAGAAACCGGGATCACCGTCATCCCCTTAGGCTCATTGCCTACCACATCGGAGCAGTTACCAGCCGGAGCCAAGAACACCTTGTAGCCTTCATCCCTAGCGCCCAGCATCTTTTGCTTAATGCCACCAATGGCGCCCACATTGCCACTTAAATCAATCGTGCCCGTGCCGGCCACGGGAGTAGTGCCCGCATAGTTCTTGCCCTCCAGGCGCTGAGCAATATCCAAAGCGAAAATCATGCCAGCACTAGGGCCGCCAATATCCTTAATCGCATAAGTAACCTCATGGCCAGCAGGCGGGTTGATATTCAAAGTAATGCCCAGCATGGCGCCCTTACGGCTAGAATCCTCAGGCTTAGCGCCAACTACACTTACTTCCTGAGTGGCCGAGTCGCGCTCAATAGTGACCTTAATGGGCTTGCCCGGAGTCAGCTTCTCAAGCACTTCGCGTAGCTGCTTGTAGCTAGTGATCTGTACGTTCTTAGAATCAGCGTCCACGATAGAAACCAGCTTGTCGCCCTTCTTGAAGGCCTGCTTAGCGCCGTCGGTCACTGCCTGCTCAACAGTCAAAGTGAATTTAGTGTCCGGCTTGGTCAGCTGCCAGGCGGCCACCACCGCACTGTCTTGCGAACCGGTCATCTGGGCTGCAGAAACCTGGGCTACAGTCTTTTCGCTAATGTTTTTAGGACACACGTTATCGCGCTCGACGACGGCGTCAGAGCTGGTCAGTGTCGATTTGATCAGCTGCCAGTAGGTAATTCCCTTATCGTCGCAGCCCTGCACGCTCACGGTAGTCATAGCTAGGGGAGTGGTGGAGGTGTTGGTGTTTTTAACCGAAATTACCTCTTTACCCTCAATCTTGGCGTTAACATTCAAGACGGGTCCAGGAGACTCAACGACGTAGTCAGTGGTCGGCAAAAAGCCAAGCGCCACAACCAAAATCAGCACACTTAGCAGCGAGCAAAGCGCGACCAGGCGACGCTTGCGCTCGCGGCGCAGCTGGTTATCAATAGCTGCTTGCACCTCTTTTTCAAGATCTGTCTGCACCTGAGGATCTACGGCAGTTTGAGAGCTAGAAACGGCTGAAGTGGGGGAGGCGGGGTTGGGATCATGACTCACTTACCTAGTGTCTCATTGCAACTATGTGCTTGTGAGTTATCGCCACCACATGAACAGATTCGCTTACAGCCACAATTATCAACAAAGTTGAGTCTATCTAACGCAACTTTATTTTTGGGGCGCTATTGTAGAGCATGTAACGAACTACGTACGAAAGGCCCACCATGGACGACAAAGAGTTTGAACAGCTCGTGGCCATGTTTACCCCCATGCTGGGGGAGGCGGGCGCGCGTGAACTAGCCCAGTCGATGAAAGACAGTGGCGTCACCGGCATCGACTTCTCCCAGCTTGGCCAGCAGTTCTCGCCCGAACAGATGGCTGCAGCCCAAGCCCAAATGGCTGGTTTCATGCAGATGATGTTCTCGGGCACCTCCGACGGCGAGGTCAACTGGGAATCTGGCAAGAATGTAGCCAAGCGCCAGCTGGAAAGTGAAGCAGTTATTACCGCCGCCCAGGCTGAACAGGTGCGCCAAGCCTTAACCGTGGCCGACCTATGGCTAGACAGTGTCACCGATTTTGCTCCCGCCGCAGGTAAACGTGAAGCCTGGAGCCGCGACAAGTGGATTGAGGCCACCTGGCCGGGCTGGCAGCGCGTATGCGAGCCGGTAGCCAAGGCCATCACCAATGCGCTAAGCGCCGCCATGCGCGCCCAGATCGCTGACCTGCCTGAAGAAATGTCGGGCATGAGCGAGCAGATTGACGCCATCAGCTCCCTGGTAGGCAACATGTCTAAAGCTGCCTGCGCCATGCAGGTGGGTTATGCCGTGGGCCAGGTAGCTAAGGGTGCTATCTCCGCTGCCGACATGGGTTTGCCGCTGCTAGCTAGTGCCGACGCCGCCATTTTGCCCGCCGGCGTGGCTGAGTTTGCTAAGGATTTGGACGTGCCCGAGGATGAGGTGCGCATGTACCTGGCGGTGCGTGAAGCCGCCACTGAGCGCCTCTATGCGCGCGTGCCCTGGCTACGCGGGGCCGTGCTAGGTGCGGTAGAAACCTACAGCCGCGAAATCTCCGTTGACACGGCAGGTATTGAAGAGGCCGTCAGCGGCATCGATCCTACTGACCCCCAGGCCGTGCAGGGCGCACTAAACGCCTCAGACATGTTCACCACCGCCTCCCCGGCGCAGGTGGCAGCCCTAGAAAAGCTGCAAACCTTGCTGGCAGTCATTGAAGGCTGGGTAGAGACCGTCACCTTCCAGGCCTGTGTAGCCCAACTGCCGCATGCGGTGGCCCTGCAGGAAATGATGCGCCGTCGTCGTATTAGCGGCGGCTCCCAGAAGGTGCTCCACGAGCTGATGGGGCTGGAAATCAGTCCGCGCCGCGCCCGCGAAGCATCCCAACTGTGGCAGCGTATCGGCGCCGAGGTGGGGGTAAGTGAGCGTGACGCGCTGTGGGCCCACCCAGACCTGACCCCGCGCGCTGACGAGCTAGACAAGCCCGAGCAGTTCCTGGCTATGCGCGCAGCTCAGGCCCAGATGGAAGCGGATATCGACGCCGATCTGGCCAGTTTGCTTGACGGCACCCTGGGTTATCAGGGCGACGCCGCCAACTCCGACAAGGACGACAAGGACGACGAGCCCGGCACTCAGGGCGGCTCTAACAACTGAGCATCCCGACAGCCCACGCGCTCGGCCAGTCCAGCGGGGCCGGCCAGTCCAGCGGGGCCAGCCAGTCCAGCGGGCGGCAAAACTAAACCAAAGTAGCTTTCAGGGCGGCGACCAGTCCCGGTACTAGGTCGCTGCCCTGAACTACCTGGGTGGGCTCATCATGCGAACGCATACGCAAAGCGCACCAGGATTCGCCTCCGCGCAGCACGCCCACCACCATGCGCACATCCTCACGCTCAGGGTGGTTGGCTAGGAAAGCCAGGCGTTCGTCGTCGTCGCTAATTGCGCTAGCAGCCTGCTCAGCCTGCGGGGGCAAAACCGAGCGCTCAACACTTAGCGCCGCCCCATCAACCTCAGCCGGCCAAGCCAACTGGCCCAGCAGATCCTCCAAATCAACGGCCTCAGGCAAGCCATCTTGCTCAATGCTCATCAATAACTGCGGGTCTTGCTGGGCATCTTGCACCACCTGGGCAGGCAGTAGCTGGGCTAGGGAAGGGTCATTAGCCAGTGCGTCGGCGGTACGCACCAACGCAAACACGCTGGTAGGCCCATCCCAGCCGCGCGTGCTGACATGCTCTTCGAGCTCCACAACTGCGCGGGCAAGGGCAAAATGAGCCGCTGAAGGACTTTCGTTGCTAGTCATAGGTAAATTCTTACATTCTTTAAGCCTCACGCACGCCTAAAGCGAGGCTACTAACAACTTAAGCGGCACATATGTAACCATTAGTCTTAGTGAACCCAAACACGAAGGAGACACAAGGTGAGTGAATCTGGCCGGGAGGGTCAAAGCCGGCCCAAAAAGGGCAAGCCATCCTCAACCCCTACACGCAAACGCACGGGTGCTTTGCCTATAACTATCTCGATCCTGTTTATTGCAGCTATTGCGGTTACCGGGTTTTCCCAAGTGTGGACCGACATTTTGTGGTTCAACCAGCTTGGTTTTGCGCGCGTGCTGTGGACCCAGTGGATCGCCTCTGCGCTGATGGCCCTGACCATGGGGCTACTAACAGCCCTGGCAGTGTGGCTGTCTATGCGTTTTGCCTATCGCGCCCGGCCGCTACGCGTGCCCAACCCTGACGACCGTGGCATGGAGGTCTACCAGAAGGCCATTGAACCCATGCGCCGCACCCTAACCTGGCTGGTACCCCTGGGGGTGGGCCTGTTTGTGGGCTTTACCCAAGCCATGCCGCATTGGCGTGAAATCCTGCTGGCTTTTAACTCCTCAGCTTTTGGGGTTAAAGACCCGCAGTGGGGCCTGGATGTATCCTTCTATATCTTTATTTTGCCGCTGCTGCGTACGCTGATTAGATTACTGGTTTCAATTACGATTACTGCCGCTATTTTTAGCCTGGGAACACACTACCTTTACGGCGGAATTACTTTAGCTCCACGTTTTAAGATCACCCGTGCAGCGCGCGTGCAGCTAACTATTTTTGCGGCTATTTACTGCCTAACCCAGGCCGTTAATTTCTGGCTGCAACGCTACAGTTTGCTTTTTGATGCAAGTGGCCGTTTCGACGGCGCCACCTACACTGATGTGCACGCCAATATTCCAGCTAAAACCATTTTGGCAGCTATTAGTGTGGTAATTGCGGTGCTGTTTATTGCCTCAATTTGGATGAAATCCTGGAAACTGCCGATCACTGGTGTGGTGGTTATGGTGGTTTCTTCACTGGTGATCGGCTCGGTGTATCCGGCGGTAGTGCAAAAGTTTGTGGTTGACCCCAACGCCCAGCGCAGCGAGGCGCCCTATATTCAACGCAATATTGACGCCACCTTGGCTGCTTACGGCCTAGATAAAACCGAAATCACCGCCTATAACGCCAAGACTGACGCCAGTGCCGGCCAGCTTAAGGCTGACGCCGAATCTACCGCTTCGATCCGTTTGCTTGACCCCAGCCTGGTTACCCCCACTTTCCGCCAGTTGCAGCAAAACCGCCAGTACTACAACTTCTCTTCGCAGCTAAACGTTGACCGCTACCAGGTCTCGGGCACCAGCCGTGACACGGTTATTGCGGTGCGTGAATTGAACCTGGCCGGTCTTAGCCAGGACCAGCACACCTGGGTTAATGACCACACCGTCTACACCCACGGCTACGGCGTCGTCAGTGCCTACGGCAATACCGTAGCCAGCGGCGGTTACCCCTCCTTCTGGGAGGGCGGTATTCCCTCCACCGGTGACCTGGGGGTTTACGAGCCGCGCATTTACTTTGGGCAGCAGTCTCCCAACTACTCCATTGTGGGCGGCACCGGCAATGCCAAGCGTGAACTGGACTATCCTGACGACTCCACTAAAGCCGGCCAGGTAAACACCACCTTCACCGGTAATGGCGGCCCAAATGTGGGTAACCCCTTCAACAAGTTCATGTACGCCGTCAAATTCCGGGAAATGAACATCTTGTTCTCTAAGGAAGTTGGCGCCAAGTCCCAGATTCTTTACGTGCGTGACCCGGCCACGCGCGTGCAGAAGGTGGCCCCCTGGCTCACCCTGGACGCTCACCCCTACCCGGCGGTAGTTGACACCGACGGCGACCCCAAGACTCCCAAGCGCGTAGTGTGGATTTTGGATGGTTACACCACCTCCAACAACTACCCCTACGCCGCCCACGAGTCCCTCAAGGACGCCACCGCTGACGCCCGCTCTGGCTCCTCCTCGCTGGTGGGGGCCGACACCGACAAGGCCAACTATGTGCGTAACTCGGTTAAGGCCGTGGTAGACGCCTATGACGGCTCAGTGACCCTGTACGAATGGGATCAAAAAGACCCCATTGTTAAGGCTTGGAGCAAAGTGTTCCCGGGTTCGGTTACGTCCATGAGCAAGATGAGCGCGGACCTGATGGCCCACATGCGTTACCCCGAAGACCTGTTCAAACTGCAGCGCACGGTTATGGCCCGCTACCACGTGCGTAGCGCCGATGAGTTTTACTCCGGTGGTGACTTCTGGAAGGTTCCTGACGACCCCACTCGCCGCGACGCCGGGGCACAGGCACCCTACTACCTGACCTTGAAGATGCCCGGACAGGAAAAGGCTTCCTTCTCCCTCTCCAGCGTCTACATCATTGGCGGTACCACTGACCGTAACGTGCTGACCGGATTTATTGCGGTGGATTCAGAAACCTCCAGCGGTAAAGCCGGGGTGCGTAACCCCAACTACGGCAAGATCAGGTTGCTGGAACTGCCACGTTCATCGAATGTGTCGGGACCTGGCCAGGTACAAAACAAGTTCTCCTCTGACGCTAACGTGTCGCAAACCTTGAACTTGCTGGCCCAGCAGTCCTCGCAGGTGTTGCGCGGTAACTTGCTGACGCTGCCGGTGGGTGGCGGCCTGCTGTACGTGCAACCGGTTTATGTGCAGTCCTCCTCGGGCACGCAATATCCGCTGCTGCGTAAGGTGCTGGTGCTCTTTGGTGAAAAGGTTGGCTTCGCTGACACCCTTAACGGTGCCCTGGATCAGGTGTTCGGGGGAGACTCCGGCGCTAAGACCGGTGAGCAGATCGTAAACGGTGATAACGGCGCCGCCAATAACACCAATAAGCAGCCCGCTGCCTCGCCTGGGGCCTCTGCGGCTCCGAGCGCCTCTGCCAGCCCGACGTCGTCTAGCCCGACGGCGTCGACGGCCACCACCCCGGCTACCGGCACCAACCCAGCTGGCGGCAATAACCCGGCGCTGAGCCAGGCCCTGTCGGACGCTAAGAAGGCCATGCAGGACTCCAACGACGCCATGAAGCGTGGCGACTGGAGCGCTTACGGCGATGCCCAAAAGCGACTGCAAGACGCCATCGAGCGCGCTACTAAGGCCCAAGGCAACTAACCGACGGCCGCGCAACGGCCCGGTAAAACGGGCCAGGCGCCGTCGGCCCTAAAAACGGCAGGACGCGAGTCTAAGGTGTGCCCTAGGCCACGCGCCTAAGCCGGCGGTGCGCCGAATGTGCCCTAGCAACTACCCAGCCCCACCGGGCCGAGCTAGCTGCTAGGGCACAGTTGTATCGAAAACTAACCCCCGCGCCGGCGCCTGCGTACACTTACCTACGTGAGTAAAGAGAGCCTGATGCACGATCCGCTGGTTTGGATCGACTGTGAAATGACTGGGCTGAGCCTAGTTGACGACGCCCTAATCGAGGTGGCCGTAATCGTCACCGACTACCAGCTACAGCCCCTAGATAAGGGCATTGACCTGCTGATTAAACCCAGCCAGCAAGCCCTAGAGCAGATGAATGACTTTGTGCGTAACATGCACACCCACTCGGGGCTGCTAGAGCAGCTAGCCGGGCCGGAGGCTATGGACATGGAGACCGCCACCGCCGAGGTTTTGGCCTACATCAAGCGTCTAGTGCCCCAAGAGCGCACCGCCCTGCTGGCCGGAAACAGCGTTGGTAACGACAAAAACTTCCTGGCCCGCGACATGCCTGAGGTTATTGAGCACCTGCACTACCGCATCATTGACGTATCCACCATCAAGGAGCTGGCCAAGCACTGGTACCCCCAGGCCTACAGCCACGCCCCCGAAAAGACCGGCAACCACCGCGCCCTGGGCGACATTGCTGATTCCATCGATGAGCTGCGCTACTACCGTCAGGCCCTATTTGAGGGCGAAGGGGAGCGCGACTACGGCGCCATTGCGGCCCAAATCAGTGCTGACTCCACTTTGGCGCGCATTGCTGAACGTTTCTAAGCCGTTTTTGGAGTGCCTGTGCAGCGCGCCCGGGGCGCTTTGGAAGCGTCCCTGGAGTGTGCCCGGCTCGCTTCTGGGCACTCCTGGACCAAAGCGTGACCTAATACACAGTCGCGTAAGTGGCGTACAGGTGGGTAAAGCAGCTAAAGTTCATTGCTGTTGCAGGTAATGCACATGGTGGCTGTAGCTCAGTTGGCAGAGCGCTTGGTTGTGGTCCAGGAGGTCGCGGGTTCGAGCCCCGTCAGCCACCCGCTTAAGACCCCGGTTAATTCCGGGGTTTTATTTTATGTGCGGGGGTGAATTACGCATGTCTTTTAACTGGTTAGTGATTAGTTGCCATAATTATTTACCGGTTTACACTCGCGTTTACCTTGCGCCGCTTTTGCTTTAAACTTAAAGCAAAGCCTCCGTAGCTCAATGGATAGAGCATCGGCCTTCTAATCCGCAGGTTGCCGGTTCGAGTCCGGCCGGGGGCGCCATTTCTTATCTTTTGATATATCCGTAATTTCTGCGTATGTGCGTGCAAACATAAAGTAAAGTTGTGGTTATGGTTACGTCTAGCTCCAGCGACGCTACTGTAGTGTCCTCCCTCAGCCGCGGTCAGCTTATAGATGTACTGCAAGATGTACTCAAAAATTTAGATCAGCTTTCCTTCCCGTTTGTCTCCGCGCTGGCGCCCTCTGCGGTAGCCCTGCGTGACAGCCTGAAGGTACAGGTGGGTGACAATTTGCTGCCTCAGCTTGAGGACGGCGACACGCCCGCCATTGTGGTGGTGGGTGGCTCCACCGGCGCCGGTAAATCCACGCTGGTCAACTCAATTTTGGGTACGGAAGTATCGGCTGCGGGTATTTTGCGCCCCACCACCAAAACCCCGGTGCTGGTGTGTAATCCTGAGGATCAAGAGGTGCTGCTTAAGCACCCCCTGTCGCAGATTTCGCGCATGGTTACTTCCGACGTCGTCCCGGCCGGCTTGGCCCTGGTGGACGCCAGTGACCTGGACTCGGTGCATGAATCCAACCGGGCCTTGGCGGCGCGCTTGCTGGAGGCGGCAGACCTGTGGCTGTTTGTAACCACGGCGGCGCGCTATGGCGACGCCACTCCCTGGTACACCCTGGAGCTGGCCAACACCCGCAACACTAAGATCGCGGTGGTGCTTAACCGCATCAGTGGCCCGGTGCTTAATGAGATCCGCACAGACCTGATGGAGCGCCTGGCCCAGATGGGGCTAGACCAGGCCCCCTTCTTCGTGGTTGGCGACGTCGGCCCCCACGAGGGCCTACTGCCTGTGGAGCAGGTGGCTGAGCTGCGTAATTGGTTACAGCTGCTGGCTGGCAAGCACCGCGCTGAGGGGCTGCTGCGCCGCACCGGGCGAGCCGTATGGGCCTCGCTACGTGAGCAGCTAAGCCGCCTGGCCGACGCCGTCGACGAGCAATCCCAAGCCGCCCACAACCTGGACACTAACTGCGCCCAGCTGCTGGGCTCGGTAATCCACGAATTTAACGATGATGTCGAGCGCGGCACCGCCGCCCAGGGGGCTGTATCCACCTCCTGGCTGGCCCTAGCTAGCTCCGGCGCGCCGCTAAGTACCCTAGCCCAGGGTCAAACCCTCAAAAACGGTTTCTTTGGGCTCAAACGTAAGCGCCGCCAGCAGGCCCTAGACACGCTTTCGCAAGAGTGCCGTCTGGCCCTAAACGACCGCCTAGAAGCCACCATTCTTGAGGGCATCGCCAAGGTTAAATTCGCTTGGGGGCAGGCCACGCTGGAAGGCGCCGGGGTAGAGCCGCGCACCAGCTCCTCTGCCGAAGTTATTGCCAAGTGGTACGAGGGCATTGCTGAACCCACCCATGTGCCGCGTGGTCTGACCGCGCCTGCCTTGAAAGACTTCCTGGTGGTGGCCGTTACCGGGGTGGTGCGAGCTCGTGAAGCTGCCGCGCGACTTGAGGTACAAGACGCATTAGAATTGGCTAGCGCACAGCTGCGGACTCAGGTAGAACAGACACTGACCGCGCTTTCGCCTGATGGAAGCGCTGTAGCTGTGGCTCCTACCGCGCAGTTGGCGGCGTCTTTACGCCTGCGTGCCAGTGAGCTGAAACCCTTCGGATTGTTTGGAGCGAATTGATGATCGACGCTGCCAGCCTTGATAGGCGGCTTGAGGAAATGCGCCGCGCCCTAGACGCGGCCCCCAACGAGGTAAGCGCCTCCTTGGTAATTCCTGCCCGTCAAGGAATGGATAATGTGGCTAAACGTCTAGCTTTGGGCGTAGACCACACCGTGGCAGCGTTTTTCGGGGGCACCGGTTCAGGTAAATCCTCCCTGTTCAACGCCCTAACCAAACTTGATTTTGCCGACGTGGGTGCCCGCCGCCCCACCACCTCACGCGCCGCCGCCTGCACTTGGGGCGACGACGCCACCGCCCTGCTGGACTTCTTGGGGGTAGACCCGCACCGCCGCATTAGGCGCGAGTCCATTCTCGACGGCGACGACGAAAACTACCTTGACGGCCTGGTGCTGCTGGATGTGCCCGACTATGACTCGGTAACCACCGCCCACGCCCTGCAGGTAGACCGCCTAGTGCCCCTAGCTGACCTGCTGGTTTGGGTTGTGGACCCGCAAAAATATGCCGACGCCGCCCTGCATGAGGGCTACCTGCGCGGCCTAGGTGCCCGCCAGGAAGACATGGTGGTGCTGATCAACCAGATCGACACCCTACCTGCGGGCGGTACCCAAGCCCTGATTGACGATGTGCGCGCGCTGCTGCTGGCAGACGGGCTGGATAAGGTGCGCGTGATCGCCGTATCCGCTAAGCGCGGGGACAACCTAGACCAGGTGCGTGAGCTGTTCCGCCAGGTTTCTGAGCGCGAATCTAACGCTGCCCGCACTGCTTCAGCTGAGCTGGACTCTATCGCCAAGCGATTGTCGGTGAGCGTGGCCGAGCGTGAGGCCACCTTAGATGAGCCGGCCACCTCCGACTTCCAGGAGCAAATGTCGCGTAGCGCCGGCGTGGGCGTAGTGGCTGACTCGATTGCCTCTGGCCTGCGTAAAATCTTCCCGCCTTCTTTGGCACGCCCCGAAGCCCCCTCGCGAGTGAGCGTGGCCGCCCAGGCATCCACTTGGCTGCACCGCAACACTGACTACCTGCCCCAGGCTTGGGTTAACTCGGTGCAGGACGCGGTTTCTGACCCTGAAGCCCTGGTCACCGGGGTGACTGACCTGGTGGCGCTAGTGCCCCTGCCGCGCCCGCGCAAGCTGCTGATTGAGCTGGGCTGGTGGCTAGGCTGGATTGCGGTACTGGCCGGGTTTGGCTGGATGTTCTTTAAGAATGGGGGCGTGCCCAGCTACGCGCTGGTGGCCGTGGGTTTGCTCTCGGCTGTGGCCAGCTACTGGCTGCGCCTGCGCCGCGCTAACCGGGAAGCTGCTGCTTATCGCGAGGCCGCCAGGGGACGCGTTGACCAGCTGGTTAACCGCGACATGGTTAAACCCATGCAGGCAGTATTTGCCCGCCACAACCGCCTACGTGCAGCTTTGGCAGTGGAGAAGACCCAAGCCTAGTGGGGTAAACCTGAGCCAGTTAAACCTGAGCCAGTTTTAACTTCGACGGCGGCCAGCATTGTTGTTGGCCGCCGCCGCTTTTTCTGCGCCGGTTCTGGGCGGTTTCTGGGGGGCCCGTTTGGGCAGACCTGCTTTGGGTAGGCGCCGCGCGGGGGCAGGCGAGGCCGCTTTTGTGCACAGGTGGGGAACTTTTTGGCCCCACGCGGCTTATACACACCGGCCAAGCGGGGTGCTTGCTTTTTGGCCGATCCTGGTTGCGTCACTAAACGATGCGCGCAAAGGAGAGGTAAATGAACCGCGCCATTGAAATCACCGTCCAGGGCACCGTGGCTACCGCCCCAGTGCTAACCAGGCAGGAAGGCAAAAAGCCCTACTGCCGGTTCCGTGTAGCCGCCTCATATGGGCAAATGGTGTCTGGCAGCTGGGTCAACTACGACACCTTATGGTTTACCGCCAAGGCTTGGGGAGACCTAGCTGAGCACTTATCCCAGTCATTTAAGCGAGGCGACCCGGTGATCTTGTGCGGCAGGCTGGGGGAGGACCACTGGATGCGCTCTGGTCAGCGAGTTAGCTCAATGGTTTTATACCTGCACTGCGCCGGCCATGATCTAACTCGCGGCGAAGCCCACTACACCAAGGTGGTAATCATCCACGACAAGGCTGGTGCCTCGGGTGAGGCGCAGCTAGCTGCGCAGCGCGCTGGGGGGGCGCAGGCCTTGGGCGGCCCGCAGGCTATGAGTGGTCCTGAGACCATGAGCGCGCCAGAGCCTGCCAGTGCGCCAGATGTTCTCGGGGCTGGCAGTGCGCCTGAGACCATGAGTGGGCCAGATATCCCTGGGGTTGCCAGTGCGCCTGAGACCATGAGCGGGCCTGACGGGCCTGAAACCGCCTACGCCCCAGAAATCACGGGTGTACCGGGTACCAATAGCTCCCCGGATATGGGCGCGGCCTTGGCTGCTGCTATTGCCTCCCAAAACGGTGGCCCTGAGCTAGTGACCCCCAGCCTGGAGGCACAAGATCAGTGGAGCACCGACTACACCCTGGTCTAAAGGCCTGCGCTGAAACTGGCCAAGTTCTGCGCTAAAGGTTAGAAACACAGCTTTGACCAGTCCAAATGTGGCTTGGTCATAATATGGCTAGGCCAGATCTAGGCCAAGATCAGCCGGGTGGGAGACTTTAAAAACCTCAAGCAGAGAGCGGGTGATTATTTCCGCCAGCTTAGCTGCATCAGTGGTTTTAAAAGTCAGGGCAGTAGGCTGGGCATCCCAGCCCAGCAAAGCCAGCTGCATAACGTGAGCTGGGCCCAGTAGCAGCTGCTCTAGGCCATCTACGCGCGGAGCTAAAGCCGTATAGCTAAGTGCGCCCTGAGTTTGGTTAACCAAAACCGCAATCCCTGGCTTATCGCTAGAAATCTTGGCTTTGCGGCGTAGCAGCTTATTAGCTAGGCCAGGCGCGGTTAGCTGCGTATCTGGCTCAAGTAAGGGCTGGCCCACGTAAAACACTAGGCGAGCGCCGGCGTCGACGTCGTTACTTAAAAAACTAACCAAAGAGGGGGTAAACCGAGCCCAAGAACCCAAATCAATACAGTCAACTGCCTTCTCACTCATAAGCTAATCCTAATTTAGTTCTGAGTGTGACTAGTCTGGGGTGTGTCACTAATAGGTAACGCGCCCTTATGCGCGTACGGTGAGGGAGTATGCATACTTAGGAGGGCTCCCCTATGATCCGTTTCGACCAAGTCTCTAAGGTCTACAAACGCGGCGCCAGGCCGGCGCTAAACGAGGTTGATATTGAGATCGAACGGGGGGAATTTGTATTCCTAGTGGGCGCCTCGGGTTCAGGTAAATCCACTTTCCTGCGCCTAGTGCTGCGTGAAGAGCGTCCCACCTCCGGCTCAATCCACGTACTTGGCCGCGACCTATCCCAGGTTTCCACCTGGAAGGTACCCCAGCTGCGCCGCGAAATCGGCACTGTGTTCCAGGACTTTAGACTCCTGGAAAACAAGACCGTACTCGAAAACGTGGCTATCGCCCCGCAGGTGATCGGCAAGCCGCGCTACTACATTCGCTCAGCCGTGCCCGAAGCCCTAGAACTAGTGGGCCTAAAGGGTAAGGAAAAGCGTCTACCGCACGAGCTTTCCGGTGGTGAACAGCAGCGTGTGGCAATCGCCCGCGCCATGGTTAACCGCCCCAAGCTACTGCTAGCCGATGAGCCCACCGGTAACCTTGACCCCTCCACCTCGGTAGGAATCATGCGTCTACTAGACCGGATTAACCGCCAAGGAACCACCGTGGTTATGGCCACCCACGACGACGAAATCGTAGACCAGATGCGCAAGCGCGTAATCGAACTTGAAGAGGGACACGTGGTGCGTGACCAGGCACGCGGCGTCTACGGCTCCAACCGCTGAGGTAGTTTTAATGCGTATCAGGTTTATTTTCTCCCAGGTTTTCCAGGGTCTAAGCCGCAACATGGCTATGACCGTGTCCGTCATCTTGGTTTCTTTCGTATCGCTGCTGTTTGTGGGTTCATCCTCACTGCTACAGATGCAGATCAGCGCCATGAAAGGGGCCTGGTATGACAAGGTTGAGGTGTCCATCTTTATGTGCCCCTCATCCTCCTCGCAGGCACGCTGCCCCAACGGTGAAGCCACCCAGGCACAGATCGCCTCAGTAGATTCCTTCCTACGTTCAGACTCACTCAAGCCCTACGTAAAGAGTTTCCAGATGGAAACCAAAGCGCAGGCCTTCAAAAACTTCAAAGCCGCCTACGGCAACTCGCCCATTGGCCGCAATGCCACCGAAGATATGATGCCGGTTTCATTCCGTGTCAAACTGGTTGACGCCAAGCAGTACCAGGTGGTGGCTGAGCAGTTCCAAGGCAGGGCTGGGGTTGAACGCGTGGTAGACCAGCGGGCCACCCTTGAACCACTGTTTAAGGTGATGGATAGGGCCTCATGGTTTGCTGCCGGCCTAGCCATTGTGATGGCGGTGGCAGCGTTCTTGCTGATCATCACTACCATTAAACTTTCGGCCATGTCGCGCAGCAAAGAAACCTCAATCATGCGCTTGGTGGGTGCCTCCAACACCTTCATCCAGCTGCCATTCATGCTTGAAGGTATGCTCGCGGCCCTGACCGGCGCCATCTTGGCGGTAGGCGTGCTACTGCTGGGTGTGCACTACCTGATTAACGACTGGCTGGCTAAGTCCCTGTCTATCACCATGGCCTTCATTGGCACCCGCGAGGTGCTCACCGTAGCGCCGTTCTTGATGCTTGGGGCGATTGTGCTAGCTGGAATTTCTTCCATGGTTTCACTCTCGCGTTACACCAAGGTCTAAATCATGAAAAAGCTTTCGCTTTCTAAAGCAGGCTCACTGGTGATGGCGGCCGCCGCCACCTTGAGCCTGAGCCTGGGGCTAGTGGGTCACGGCCTGCCGGTGGCTCACGCCGACGAGCGTGACGACGCCCAATCTCAGCTAAACAGCGCCAACCAGAAAGAAGCGCAGCTGCGCTCCTCGTTGGAAGGCGTGGACGCCAAGCTGGGCCAGGCCTACTTGGATGCCCAAAACGCCAACACCCAGCTGGCTGCGGCTAAAACTGAGTTGGCTAAAGCCCAGCAGATCCAAGCCCAGGCCCTGCAAACCCAGCAGCAGGTAAACACCCAGCTGGCTAGCGCCCAGGCCCAGCAGGAGCAGCTAAACAAGCAGGCCACTAACTCCTCCAAGGAAGCCAATGCTTCCAAGGCGGCAGTGGCTTCACTGGTGGTCTCCACCTACCAGGGCGACAACTCGCTAACCACGCTTTCTTACGTGTTGCAGTCTGACTCGGTTGCGCAGATGACTGAGCGCTCTAACGTCACCCAGGTGGCTTCCAGTGTGCAGGAGTCGATTTTGGCTGATGCCGAAGCCCAGCGCGCTAAGGACGCTAACCGCAAAGCCCGCCAGGACGCCGTCGCCAAGCGCATCAGCAACCTGAAGGTGCAGGCAGACAAGGCCGCCCAGGAAGCCACCGACGCCGCCAACCAGGCTGCCACCAAGCGCAACGAGGTTTCCGCTAGGGCCTCAGCCGCCTCAGCCGCCGCCTCCAACCTGGAAACCCAGAAAGCCGGCTTGCAGGCCCAACTAGACCAGGTTTCCAAGGACCAGGCCGCCGCCCAAGCCAAGATCGCTAAGATCGACGCCGCCAACGCCCAGGCTGTAGCTAGCGGCAGTATGACTAACGCTTCCTCTAGCTCGGCCAGGTCTGACTCGCTAGGCAGCGGCTATATTGGCCACCCCATCCCCGCGCCCTGGGTGGTGACTAGTCCCTTTGGTTACCGCATCCACCCGGTTACCGGCACCGCCCAAGGCCACGCCGGTACGGATTTTGCTGCTGACTGTAACCAGCCCCAATACGCGCCGGCAGCTGGGGTAGCCACCTACTGGTATTCGGTTTCCTGCGGTATCGGCTTGGATATCAACCTCGGTTACATTGACGGCCACTCCTACAACATCACCCTATGCCACATGTCTGGGCGCGCCGTGGGTGATGGGGCCAGCGTCAGCCGTGGCCAGGTGGTTGGTTACACCGGCGCCACCGGTTACGCCACCGGCTGCCACGTGCACTTTGAGGTCACTCGCGACGGCGTCAACATTGACCCCATGAGCCTGCCTGGTTTCTAAGCCGCAGCTCGCGCTGGCGGGCTTTGGCAGGTTATGCGGCGCACGTGCTTGCCCTGCCCAGCGCTTGCCCTGCCGCGCGCTGGCGAGCAGGACTGCGAGTGTGCGCCTGGGCTCGCCGCGCACTGGCGGGCTTTGGCGGGATGCTGAATTAATTCGCGCAACAGCCGGATGTATCGGGTAAACTGATGCGTCCGGCTGTTTTATACACAACGATTGGAGGCGCTTATGGCTAAGCAGGATAAAGCACCGAAGCTGACGGCCGCCCAGAAGGCTAAGGCTGCCTCGGATGCCCACAAGACCATTGCCCGCAACAAGAAGGCCCTACACGACTACGCCGTCGAGGAAAAACTCGAAGCTGGCCTGGCCCTAACCGGCACGGAAGTTAAGGCGCTGCGGATGGGGCGCGCGTCGCTGGTTGACGCCTGGGTTGAGCTTGACCGCCACGGCCAAGCTTGGCTGCAGGGCGCGCACATCCCTGAATACTCGCAGGGCTCGTGGAACAACCACTCTCCACGCCGCAAGCGGCGTTTGCTGATGCACCGTCGCGAAATTGACCGTTGGGCGTTTAAAACCCAGGCCAAGGGCTATACCGTGGTGCCGTTGGAGCTGTATTTCATCAACGGGCGAGCCAAGGTTGAGGTAGCTTTAGCGCGCGGTAAGCAGGAATGGGATAAGCGTCAGGCTTTGCGTGAGGCCCAGGATAAGCGCGAGGCTGCTCGGGCGGTAGCCGCAGCTCGACGTCGCCAGGGCTGAGAGACTCAGTTCGTGCCCCAGACAGAGGGGTGTGGGCTCAGTTCGTACCCCGGGGCTGAGGGCCGCTGGGGGAGTGGGCGACGGCGCTAGCGGCGTTAGTTGAGAGGCTACGCGGGCGGCGCTGGCTGAAAGGTGACGCGGGCGGCGTCGTCGGCACTAGCAAACCCCGCTGGGACTAGCGCTTTTCGGGAGGCTGTGCTAAAATGCAATTCCTGCCGTAGGCAGATAACTACATAGGGGATGATCGGTTTCGACGACGGTAGTGGATTCAGTAGAAGCGGGTCGAGGATGAGCAGTCATCTCGTTAACGCTCTGTTTCAAACCAATAGGTGCCAATAACAACCGCACCGACTTCGCCCTGGCCGCCTGAGCCAGTCGCCAAGTCCGTCAGCCCGGGTTTGCTTTCGCCCCGGTCACTGGCGTCATTTAGAGAGCCACTGCTTTAATTCCTTGTCGATGGGAATTAAGGGACTTTTAGTCGACTGAGCCTGTTCCAAGCGTCCTAGTTTGCGTGAGACGCTGAGGCCGAGAAACTCTTTAGCAAACTGCACCCGGAGAAGTCCTGTTGCATTGCTGTCGGACCGGGGTTCGATTCCCCGCATCTCCACCTGAGGGGGAAGTGTCGAACTTTCGCTTTCGAGCGTAGGTTCGCACTTCCCCCGCTCTGTGTCCGCTGGTGAGCGCTTCTTCTAGGTCCTCGAACTCGATGGGCGCTGCGCTGTCATGGAAATAGGACGCGATGATGATCTGCTCGCGCCCGATGAATACCTTATCCACGAAGTACTCGAAGAGCTGGTCGCGGGTCTCGGGTGTGTCAATGGTGGCCTCTGCGAAGCGCTTGTAGAACGCGCCGATGCTCGCCTCGTCCTCGTAAAGTGTGGCCTTTACATGCTCGGCCTGGATTGCTGCGTCAAGCTCACGCTTTTGCTCTTCTAGGGAGCGCATGGCCTCGGCAGTGGTGTCGTTGAAGATGCCTTGGGAGATGGCCTTGACGAAGTTGGCGAGCTTCCTTTCCACGTCTGCGCGCCGAGCTTCCAATGCCTTGAGGATGTCATCTCCACGCCCATGGGTCTTCTGGTAATGATCGGCTAGATCAACAGCAAGCGAGGCTAGCATCTCAGGATCTGCGAGGAAAGAGGCGACGATCTCCTGAATCCGTACCTCGATTTCGTCCTTGCGAACGGTCTTTGCTGAGCACTTCTTTTTGCGCTGATTGAGGCAGTAGTAATACCGATATGTCTTGCCGGTCTTCGAGGTGCCACTCACGCCCTCCATCGGCCCGCCACAGGTGAGGCAGTACGCCCTGCCTGTGAGCCAGTAGTCGGGTGCGTTCTCGCCTTGAGCAGCGAGCTCGGCTTTGGTCTTTGCCCCACGACGCTTGTTGATTGCGAACCGGCGTTGGACTTCATTAAACGTGAGGTCATCAACGAGGCGAGGCATCCCGTCCTCATGGACGTGCCCGCCATAGGCGTACTCGCCAATGTAGGCGCGATTCTTGAGCATCTTGTTGAGATTCTTCGGCGTGAACCTGTATCCGCGCGTTGTACGGATTCCCTGGGCGTTCAGCTGGTTACAGATTTTCTGCATGGACACGCCCGAGGCGTAATCGTGGAAGATCTGCGTGACGATGGGAGCCGTCTCCGGGTCCGGGATGTAGCGCTTGTCCTGGTCCACAGTGAAACCGAAGATCTTGTGGCCGTTGGAGAGGGCTCGCTCGGCGTTGTAACGCTGACCTCGTCGGATGTTGGCTGAGAGCTGGAGTGAGTAGTACTCGGCGAACGCATCTGCGACCCCCTCCACGAGCACAGAATCGGGCGAATCGGTGGGGGAGATCCCTTCGATGTAGTGGACACGCGCTCCGATGGAGCGGATCGCCTGCTTGACGAGGACCAGCTCTGCGCGGTCGCGAGCAAGGCGATCGTTCTTCCACACCGCGACGTAGGCAGGCCTGATCTTGGGCAGCTCGCGGAGCATCAACTGATAGCCCGGCCTGTCTGCGTTGGTGCCGGTCTTCGCCGCGTCTTCGTACTCATTGACTACGACGAGACCCTGTGACTTCGCCCAACGTTGCACCATCTCACGTTGCTGCTCGATGCTCGCCTCGTTCTGCGAGGAGGATGAATACCTGTAATAGGCAACGACCATCTGATTGTCGTTGTATTCGGAATGTAGCTTCACCTCATTACCCCCTCAACAGTTCGCAGTGATGCACCTGGCAATAATTTTACCGTTCAATGCGTCTCTATTCTCAGGCGCACAACACTTCTCCCCGAGCCTGCTCCAAGGCGATGGCTCGGGGAGAAATGAAAACGTGACTACTTCTTGAGCCAGTTCCCAGAGGAGTCCTGCTGGAAGCCGAGGACATTCGAGTCAGTGATGGTGATTTTTCCATCTTTCATGATGGTGAACCGGAGGTAGGCGAAGTCTTCTGGTGAAGATGAGCCCGTCTTCGTTATTCTCATGGTCTCAACGGCAGTATCGCTCGTGGAATTAGCAAACGGTTCCACGGCGCACTTCATCACATCGGTGATGACCGATGCATCGTCGCTCATATACCTACCCGGTTCTGGTGAAGCCTCATTAAGTTCACTGAGCGGCTTCGCGCCCTCGCGCTCCAGTAGCGTGGCCGTCGGATCGCTCTTCGGCGTACTCGCGCTCAGCTCGTCCTTGAGCTTCTGGACGCCCGCGTTGAAGGCGTCGACGTCAAAGCCTTCAAGGCCGATGTCTTGCAGTCGTGCGTCGCGGTCCGGGCCAGCAGGCATCTTGAGGATGAAACCCCTGTCTGTGGCCAGCAGCTCCTTGACGCTCATGGATGCCCCTGAATCCTTCAGGAGCGCATCAAGACGCTGGCCGGCTTCGTCGCTGCTTGCCCAGAGGTCGAGCAGTGACATCGACTGATAGTCGACCTTCTTGGGTGCCGAAAGAGTCTCAACCGCGCCCTTTGCGAAGGTACGAGTGACATCGACCGCGCAGTACTTCGCAGAATCCAGTTTGTGGGCCTTCAAGTCCACAGCTGTGACGAGCAAATTATCCGCGTCCGCTCCCATCGCATCAAGGAGGGGCTTCGGGAACTCCACGTGGATACTCTCGACAGGCCCGAGGGTGCCACTGAAGGTGAAGGTCTGGTTGCTGTCGGGGGAGTGGTTGGCTCCATCCGATGGGGACGAAACTCCTCCAGAGCACCCACTGAGCAGAGCTCCTGCTGCTAGTAGGGCGACGAATGAGAGATGTCGTTGGCTCATGAGAGCTCCTTCGTTGTGCTCGTGTTTCAGGCGAACCTACAAGGCATGATACAGCAGGCCTGGTATATAGGGTGTTCTTTCAAAGGCCTGTTTCACATGATGGAAGTCATGGTATGGAGTAATGAGGAGGCGAACCGACTTGCTGCCGCCCTGAAGGCGGCGCGAATAGAACGTGGTTTCTCTCAGGAAAAGCTGGCTTTTGGGGCGGGGATCACAAAAAATCAAATGCAATTGCTAGAGGCTGGACGTGCGTCAGGTCGAAAAGGTGAAACAGGCTGCTCCAATCCTCAAATGGCGACAATTTACGGACTTGCCAAGGCTCTTGACCTTACTGTTGCAGAATTGTTCGAGAGAGCTGGGCTCTGATAACTTCCAAGACTGCTCTCTGACGGACGCAATAAGGTAAAACTGCACAGCGCCCCTTCGGGGCGTATGACTATCTTCGCTCGTGCATGATCTCGTGGGAGGGAGGTTGCAGAGGAGGATTTTCACCGCCTAATCGGCGTTGATACCGGCTGTTTACCGCCTGAAAATGCAAAAGCGGTATAGCGTTTTCCCTCGTATCTCAACCGAATCCCAACCCTTTACCGCCTTCACCGCCTAAAACCGAAAACTTTTATATATACACACGCATATGTAGGAAGATGAACACTCGCGTGTACACTTTTTAGAAATTAGGCGGTAGAGGCGGTAACGCACCATGTTTTGACTGATATACCAACGTTTTCGATATACCGCTTAGCCTCAAACAGGCGGTAACCAAGCGGTGAAAGCGGTAATCAGGCGGTAAGACATGTGCTACTTGATATGCAAACCCCACCCCACTGAGATCGTATGAGGATGATAATTCCCCTCCTCATGAGCGATAAAGGTCCTCCTCCCGCTCATCCCCTGAGAAGGTCGCAAAGCGACCCCGAGCCACTCGTTGGAGGTGAGGTCGCCTGTGTGCGTCCTTACCCGAGCTGGACTGCCCGGCCTCACCTCCACCTACTCGGGAGGTTGGAATGATTACTCAAACTACTGTTCGTCCGTCGGTCTGGATCGGCTGTCTAGCCTGCTATAACGAAGGCATACTCAACGGGAGATGGTTCCCGGCAGAAGAAGCCGGTGAGGTAACACCTGAAGACCTACACCTTGGCCCCACATATCACGACGAGCTATGGATCTTTGATCACGAGGGGTTCCCCACAGGAACCAGCGAAATGTCACCCGATACAGCACAGCTTTGGGGTGAAGTCTTCGATGAGATCGGAGAAGAACAGTGGCCTGCACTGCTCGCATGGATTGAAACAGGCTGTTACGTAGCGTGTGGGGATACACTACCGAGCGTCTCCGACTTTAAGGAGCGCTACTGTGGTTGCTGGGACTCGTTCGAGGACTACGCGACACAGCTCGCTGAGGACATCTGTCTGGTGGACGGATGGCCTGAGGAGGCGAAGCGTTTCTTCGACTGGGACGCGTGGATTCACGACCTCGAATTCGACTACACCGTTGCGGATGCCGTTGATAGCGGTGTATTCATCTTTCGCACTCTCTGACTGCTCTCCCTGGAAGCCTCAGTGGCTTCCAGGGAGAGCTTTCTTTCTGGGTTATAGGACACTACGTGTTGCTGGTAGGGGGTGGTGCTACACCCACTCTGCCCCCCCAGCCAGCAGCGACAATCCTGGCCACCATGCCCACCGACGCAGCCCTCGAAAACGCCTGGTACCAAGCCTGTCAAACCCGCCAAGCCGCCGGCACCATCCCCGGCTGGGGCGACGCAATTTGCTGGAACGAACTCCACCACACCACCCCCTACCACAACACCTGGGACTAACCCCAGTAACACGAAATGTCCTATAACCCGACATTGTCGAGGTCCTTTGAAGATCGCGGTGGTAGAAGTCCGCTCATCATCAAGGACCTCGACCTCTACCCACAACCCCCGACCAATACCCGGTCACCCACACTCAACTCGGAAGAGCCGGAAATAGCCTTCGTGATAGCGGAATAAAACGAAGGTGTGGAACTTGCAAGGACCGATCTCAAACTGGGATTCGATAGAACAGTTTAGCAAACGCTGACTTCGCTTTGCTGTCACTTGGAAACCTATCCGTTGGAAGTGCAGCTATCCTCACATGCGGTTTTCCAAGTGAAGTATAACTATGCACGTTTCACCGACCTCAGTAAAAACCCCGAACTTATCGCAGCCAACAGAATCCCGGTAGAAAATATATAAGAGCCAAAGGTGGCACCTTTTAAAATCCAAGTAGTGGGAACGACAGCAAACAAGACCGGTGAGTTTGCAAAATCACCTGTGCTAATCGGAAGACCTGCCACCACAAAAAAGATGATAACAATCCATGAAACTAATGAAGTAGTCCAAAGCCGAAGCGTAAAACATGCCAGAGTTAGCACAACCGAAGAGAAAACAAGTACTAAAGCAGTATGACTCGACAGTCGCTCATTAACAAGCAAGCCAATGATAGAGACATAAAGCAGACTCAAACACAGGTTAACTACTTGTGCGAGAAGCAGCGATTTAGCAATGAACCGGAGCAGAAGTTTATCGTGAATACTAAACGAGACATACGAGGCAGGGACCTTAGCATGCGACAAAGCTAGACCTGCCGTGGCAATTGGGAGCATGATGAGTATCGCGGATTGCGCTACGGCAATGGTATTTCCATAGCGGAGAAACAGTAGCGGAAGAACTAGTGCACCGATATAAGCGATCGTGACCCAACGAATGATTGCGATTCGCTCGATAGAACACAAAGACTTCATTTTCTTACTGCTCCTTTACTTCGAAACCTAGCCACAAGAACATAGGTAATAATTAGGATTGGTACCGGGATAAGCGCAGAGAGACCGAAATTTGATTGCTCCTGGATATCTACGAACGAGATTGCGGTACCATTGAGATTCAGCCCTACGGAGTGGAGGGCGTTTGATATGTATGGGGTAGCATTGTCAGCTAGGTTACCGGGTAGCACTATCCAGAAGTACAGAAGAACACCTGAAATTGCCGCGGCAGCCGGAGGTCTTGAGAGACTTTCTAATGTCGAGTAGATCAGAGCAATTAGTATACTTTGGAAGGTAAGAAAGCAAAGCAGGGTCGCTAGCCCAGAGTGCATCTTCGAACCAGACAAAACCATTGTTAGATCGAATAGCAGCACACTAAGCAGGTTCACAAGAATTATTAAAAGCGTTCGACAGATAGTGCGCAGGACGCTAGGCAACCAAGCAATGTATACCTGCCGAGGCAAACCCCCGTAGTGGACCTTGGAAACCCTAGCATCAAGTATAAAGAGTAATGCGAGAGAAATCAGTGGCTGCGTTCCAGTAAAGAAGAAGCTGTATCCCCCTGTTATTGGAGTTCCGTTTGCCTCACTTGAAATCCATGCACCGAGGAATAGCGACGCCATTGAGCCCAAGATAGCCGCGAGAAAATACCAGATATTCCAATAGTAAGTAAGCAAAGCACGGATAGCTGAAGTAATTCGCATGGTCCTACCCCCGGTGATATAGGTCCGCGAGATTCACGCCGTTGAGGTCGGGGATATGCAAAGCGTTGCCGTTACGAACTACGACACACTCATCCGGGACGCCTTGAATCTCATGGAGGAGGTGCGTTGATATTACAACGCAGTTCCCTTCGTCCCGATAACGGCGAAGCGTCGCAGACAAGGAGATCATGCCATCTGGATCCAAACCATTCTGTGGCTCATCAAGGAACAAAAACTTTGGCCTAGATAATAAAGCAAGACAAAGCTCCAGCCGTTCCTTCATGCCGGTCGAGTAGTCCTTGGCTTTCCGCCCGTGGGCAGCGCGGACGATGCCCACACTATCCAAGGCCGACTCAGGATCAACATCCAGACCCCAGAATGCCGCGACGACCTGTACATTTTGTTTACCACTCAGATACGGAAAGTAGCTTGGATGGTCGATTGCAGCTGACATTTCGCTAATGTCTGTCTGATCGTATCTAATGTGGCCACTTAATGGTTTTATCCGACCAAGGAGCGTTTTCATTAAGGTGGTTTTACCTGCTCCATTTGGTCCAAGGAGGCAGATTATCCTGCCAGTATTTAGCTGCAAGTTAATGCCGCTCACTACTGGGGAATTCTTGTACCCAACCGACAAATCAGTTACCGATATAGCTGGCATGGCCTACCTTTCTAAGAAAACGGCCCTGGAGGTAAGGCCTAGGATGCTTTACCTCCAGGGCCGACTGCTGCGACAAAGCTACTAACCACTTGCAGCCAACAGAGATGCTGCAGCCGTTAGTACACTGGGTAGTGAAGCATGCAATGCCACCCGTCGGGCACCCAGGGGCGCACAGGAACTTCGAGGTGATGTGAGGACAAACAGCTTCCTCAACCTCTTCAACACGGGTGTCAAGGTCAATGGTGACCACGACTTCTCCAAGCTCTCAGAATCTGAACATATTCAGGTAACAGAAAGTTACCCGCACTGCTATGATACAACGATGCAAGGGGCGGTGTCAATGGGTGGTAGCAATGAGTTCGTTGAATGCTTCTGTTGGGGTGCGGTAGTCGAGGGTGGCTCTGGGGCAGTTGTTGAGCTCGTAGGCGATGGCGTCGAGGTATGGTTGGTGGCTGGTGATGGGGGTTCCTTTGGGTAGGTATCGGCGGATGAGCCGGTTGGTGTTTTCGTTAGTTCCTCTCTCCCAGGGGCTGTGGGGGTGAGCGAAGAACACGTCCACGCCGGTGTCGTGGGTGAGGCGCTGGTGTCGGGCCATTTCCCGGCCTTGGTCCCAGGTCAGTGTGCGCATCGCTTGGTCGGGCAGGCCCTGGATGCGGCGGGTGAGCGCGTCACAGACCTGGTCGGCTTTCCGACCCAGAGGCAAGGCGACGATGATCAGGTAGCGGGTCGTGCGCTCAACCAGGGTCGCGCACGCGCTGGCCCCGTCTTGGCCGATAATCAGGTCACCTTCCCAGTTGCCCGGGATTTTCCGATCAGCAATGTCGGGGCGCTCATCAATCAATCGCATCCCAACAATGGGGGGTTTGCGCCCGCCTGTGGGGGGTTTCTTGCGCATCCACCGGCGCGAGGGCAAGCAAATGCCGTGTTCGATGAGCGTCTTCTTGGGGTGGGCGTAGATCCACGTGTAGATCGCCTCGTGGCTGATCGTGTGGCCCTGAGCGTCGGGGGAAGTATCCATGGTGGGCAGTGTGCCACACGCTTCGGCGCGCAGGCGTCCGCTGATCTGGCGGGGCGTGTGCCCCTGAGACAAATCAGCAATCACGCGGCGGCGAAGAACCGAATTGCGATCCAACAGGCGCTTCTTCGGGCGGCGCCTGGCCGCGCGGGCGGCTTTGCCGGCTTCCTCGGCCCGATACGCCCCGTCAGGACCTGCATGGCGGGCGATCTCACGGCACACCACCGAGGGGCTACGCCCAATCAAGTGGGCGATACACACCTGGGACAAACCCGCCTCCAGCCCTGCCATGATCGCCGCACGATCTTCGACCCCAAGCATCCGACGACACCCCATGATCAGCCTCCAAACAGCACCGCCACTACACGAAAAATTGCTTACACCCTATGACACTGCCAGGTTAGTAGGGGCAACTTTCAGAATGTTCAGATCTGACTATGATTTAGCCTAATTACTTTAGACTGTTGATCAGACCGAGAACACGGCGCTGATACTCTCAACAACGCTCTCGCCTTTGCGCACCGTTCCATCGAACTGCTCAGCGTTCTTGTTGATCGGCCGAGAGTGATCGACCTCGACGCGAGGCTTGCCCAGTTTGATGCCCGTTCCAATCACAGGTTTCACCATCCTTCTCACCTCCTTCCTTACCTGAGTTCCTCGTAGACCCATCGGCTCACCCGCAGGACTACCCAGATGAACAACGCTGCCCCACCGAGCGTCGCAGCAGCGATCAACATCTTCTGCCACCACAGCGAGGCCGCTGTGAACGAGGCCCATGCCCAGCCAAAGAGAGGACCAATGCCAAACATGCTCATAACGCCCCACACGAGGCCACCCACGAGCAAGAGCGAGGCGAACAGCGGTAGCACAGCAATGGCAACTTTTCCGACCGTCGTCCATGGAATACGCCCCTCCAGATCCTCTAGACGGCGCTCATTGCGCTCTAGGGACGCAAACACCTTGTTAGCCTTGTCTGAGACCTCAGCGACCTTCTGAGCGGTTTCAGCGACTTTCTGAGCGCCAATATCAACAACGCGCTGCTCATACCCATCGAGAGTGCTCTCAATGCGCTGAACGCGCTCCTCCACCGCCACAGAAAGCCGCTCATCGAGCACCCCGACGGCGTACTCACTAAGTTTGCTCATATCGACACGCACAGTCCTACCGTTGCCGACGGTTTTCTTAAGCTCATCCAAGGCCGTAATAATCTTCGTCTGCTCGCTCTTGATCTGCTTCATCATCGAGAATGCTTGAAACTCGGAATTGCTCACTTCGCTTCCGTCGCTCAGCTTCAAGACGCGCTTGTCGCTCACGGTCTCCCCGAGCTCGCTCAGCGTCTCGCTCTGCTCGTTCAGCGTCTTCTTGATCGCGTTGATGTCGTTCGTCAGCGAGTCGGCTTCTGAGGCTTCCGAAGTCGAAGTCTTGGAGGTCAACACGAGCATTAGGCTCACCTGCGCCTCCTCGATCTTCTTTATTCGCTCGCTCTGCGAGGTCAACGTAGTAATCAAGACGCGGAGCGTCTCGTCGATCTTGCTCAACTGCTCTGAGTTCTGCGAGCGCTGCATCGAGCTGCTTTCCATCTTCTCCATAGCTCTGGACATCTTCTATCTCCTTTTCTCGCATAACGCGTTCATTCATCGTGTCGTGGAGAGTGCTCCACTGGTAATCAGTACCGAGCTTGCGAGCCGTGCACGCGGCCTTCGAGCGACCGAACCTGCGCACCTCGCCATTGTCATCAACGAGGGCATACGTGACGCTCGGATCACGACCCTCAGCCTCACTCTTCGCGCTGGTCTTCTTTTCGATGCTCACGCCGTACTCACGTGCAACAGCGCGCAACGAGTCGAAGCCCACCGAACGAGAATCACGCAACGCCTCATCAACACGATCAGCGAGAAACTCTCTCCACGTGTTCTTCGAAAGCTGCTCCACGTCATCCACGGTGAGACCTTCAGCGCGCTCACCAGAACGCGACCTGTTCACATCATGAGCGAGTTCATGAGGCTCCAAGACCTGCAAACCCATCTCTCGCATGATCTTGTCGTTGGCCTTCTTCAAGACCCAATGAGCAAGACCGTTCTCTCTCGCGGCTTTCCCCGATACGAGATCGACATTTGCGATTGTGATATGCGCGTGAGGATTGCCACCGTCGGAGTCCAGATGAACAACGACATCGCACGGCGAGTTCGGTGCAACCTCCTTCGCGAGTGCATAGGCAGCATCAGCAACGATCATCGGAGTCATCGGATCACGAGGATCAAGCTCGTCCTTTGAGAACGACTGGATCACCATGAGCGCTTGGTTCTTGCGCCCCGTGCCCTTCAACATCGACTCAATAGACGTAATCGCGTCGTACGGGTTACGGAAGTCCGAACGCCATGCAGCCGCACGTGAATGCTTCACGTCAGCAGGTTTTCCGAAGTGTGCATACATGATCGCCGCTGCTGCTCGCACCGTCGTCGTCTGCTTCGTAATACTCATCGTGACAACTCCTTCGCTAGAGCGAGGAACGTCGCAGTCGCACGACGCAAATCGTCGACGTCTGGCTCAATACCAGCCCACCCTTGCCGGGCGAGCTGGTTGACGTTGACACCTACGGCATTAACCTCGCCGATCAATCGCAACAAGTCGCGATTGACCAGCTTCGGCGCGGGCGCGCCGTCGAGGTAATCGACGGCGGCCCGAATCGCTCCAGACTCACTGAGTCCGTAGCGATTCTTAACGCGGGTAAGCTGCACATGTTCTCTTTCATCGAACCTGACAGTCACCCGCGACTCGCGAGACTTACGCCTCGCGATCCTACGGTCCCCGCCCCGAACTTGGTCTTCGACCTCGTTCGTTGTGGCGACCTCCGGTTGGACAGGCGTACTCTTAACGCTCGTCTCATCTGAGTCGAGCTTCAGGGGTGGTACCGCCTGTCGGCCAGCAGACGGTCTGTCTGACGACAGTCCGTGCTGGCCAAAGGGTGGCGTCCCGCCCCCTTTGGAAACCCCCCTCGCGTTCACGACGACATTCATCATTGTTCTCCACCCCAAACGGGCTGAGAACCTGACTCATTCGTCGCTCCGCTGTTCGCCTCACGGCGACGCGCGGCTGCCTTAGCAGCAGCACGCTTACGCTTCGCGTTTTGCGCATCAATCTTCGCCTTCGCTCGATTCATAAGCGCAGTAACACTCACCTGATCGGCGTTCTCATTTTCGTTGTTCTTGATCTCGTCAAGAACACTCAAAATCGCCTCTGCAAGACGCGCACGTTCCTTTGCTTCAGCAACGCGCTTCTTCTCCTTCAGACGCTCGACTCTTGCACGAGCGGCTGCAATTTCCTTATCGAGATTCGACATGATTCATGTCCTCCTTTTCGTTTGTACTTTGGAACGGATCAAACGACGAATAACTGTCCTCGTCGTCATTAGGTGAAGTGCCTGCTCGCATAAGACCACGTGCATTAATCGGGATGTTGTGCGGGATCCCGATCTTGCGCATAGAACCGCCTACAGGTTGGAGATCAATCCAGTCACTCAGGTCATATTCCACAGCTAGGGGTTCATCTCCGACGATTCGATTTCGTGTGCTCATAGCCTTCTGATTACCGTCCGCACCACGAGGGACGAACCATCCACACGAGGGGTTCTTGTCCACGTAGTCAGTCATGCGCTTGGTGAACTCTCTAATGCCCACAGGATGCCCAGAGGGAACCTCCTTGCGCATCCACGCGGAGTAAAGCCTGAACGAGAACTTCCACGGAAGCAGATCCCACTTGAACTGGACCAAGAACTCCTCAGCAAACTGAAGAACCGGATCGTTCTCAACACGAATCTGACCGAGCAGCTCCTTACACACAGCAGGCTCGATGAACGTGTCGAACCAGGGCATCATCAAAGCCTTATGAGCGACGTATTCAAGAACCTCAGGACGCTTCACGTAGTCGTTCTTGATCGCCGTGTTCTCATCCGCGCCAACATAACGCTTGAGGAACGGGATGGCGACAAAACGACGGTAGAGAGACTCAGACTTGTCCTTGGATGAGGGCAGCTCGTTGACACAAAAGACGCACAGGCCACGGCCCTTAACGCTCCTCGCTGGGCCGTACTTAACGTTAATCCGGATCCAGTCATGAGTCACCCATGCCTTGAACGCTCCAGCTTTCCGCAAGAAATCGCCAACCTCGTTCTCATCCGAAAGAACAGCAAAAGCACTGCACAGCGCCTCAGGAAGAAACTGCTCTCCAAAATCAGAGATCGAAAGAGTAGCCACTCGATCGACCCCGACAAGATGACGCAGCAGCTCAAGAAAAGTGCCCTTACCATTCGATCCAGTAGGGGAGTACAAGAGCGCAGCCTTCTGAAACGGATGTTCGGGACGGAACAAAGCAGCAATAATCTCCCAGAACAGTTGTTCGACCTGGGGATCATTGTTCGCAAGCTCCCTGATCCACTCGTCAATGCTCCAGCCATCGATCACCGGGCACGTAGTGGCATCTTCACGGAAAGCAACAGAGGCTTTCGACCTGAGAACGACATCGGGCGAGAACGGGCGCAGCTCCTTAGAGTCCAGATGGAACAACCCGTTCGCCAATGCCACGACATCGCCATCCTCGCTCTCGGAGAGCAGCTGTGCCGAGTCGCGCACACATTCCACGACAGCGTTGAGATCCTTGGATGAGATCGTGTAGTGGTACTGACGAGCCAGGCGACGGATACGATCCTCAGCAGGCACATACAGGCCCTCGTCAGGCCCCGCGTCCTCATAGGTCACCAACTCAGCCGTCGCTCTTGACTTACCGATCAGACCCGTGTGCTTAAGCTCGCGGTGGAGAATACACGTCGCGATTGTCGAGGGCGGAAGCACTTTGAGCGGACGATGAGCGAGCCCGCCCCTGAGGCCGTTCCTCTCGTTCTCACCAAGCAGGCGCTTGTTGATCTGGTTCAGCAGGAACCTCTCCGCATCCGCAGGGCAGTACGTGCTCTGCTTCTTCGGAGCGAGGAAGATTGCGACCTCCTCAGAGATGAGTTGATTGATCGTCGGCAGCGCTGTACCACTCACGAGCGACGTGGTAGAATGGGTGTCAACAGAACTGATTGCCTCGGTGCTCTCCTTGGGGGTGCCGGGGTGATTTTTTATGCCCATCGGACTTCACCTCCGTTGGAGGCGAAACGCTCGGTTGAAGCGCGCATATAGGCATCGAGTGCTTCGGCGCTGACCTTGACGCTCCCGCCGACGCGGACGGCATCTAGACGCCCCTCGCGAATAGCGCGGCGGAGCGTAGCAATTGAGCCGTATCCGGCTTCAGACAGTGTTCTCAGCGAATACAGCTGAGGTAGGGTAATTTTGGCAATCGCAGCCATTTTGAACCTCACAGAGTAGTGGCATCATTGCCCACCACTCGCACCAGGTGTGACCTGTCCTGATGTCTCCGGGGTACATCTCCCCGATAAGGTCCCTCACGTCCGATCCTCATCTCGCTTAAACGAGATCGGCGGCTGCGCCTCCCCGCGTGGGCTCCATGCGGGGCAGTGATATTCTATCGCGAATCGAATGATTTAACCACATTTACACGGGGCTTTCTGATTCTGCTCGTGTATGAGCGGAAATGAATACGCCTCACGCTGCCATAGCCACCAACAAAAGGTGATCGCGAACCGGCACGAGTTCGACACGTACCCCCTGAGCTCCACCATCCCTCCCCGGGCTTCCGTTGGAAACCCGGGGTTTTCTGTGCCTAGAAGCGATGGGTAGGCATACGGAGACCTCATTTTTCAGATATCCCAGGGGTATCATCAAAACAATCAATGAAGAGGAGCCCCAACCCGAGAGCGGAAGCTCGCAACACCATACAGCGGGTCCAACGAGGAGCTCGAGGCGCGACAACGAAGGAGACAATCATGTGTCGACCCACCACCTGCGAGGTATGCGGAAAGACCACGTGGAAGGGCTGCGGCAAGCACATTGACTCGGTGAAGGAACAGGTTCCCCCGGATCAGTGGTGCGACAAGAACCATACTGACGAGGAGTATGCCGCTGCTGAGAAGAGCAGTCTGAATTAGTATGAAAGTATTTGTAGTCAGTGGAAAGCGAAAATTCTCGATAGTTTGAGCATTTTTGCTTTCCGTGATTGTTTGGATAGCGTGTTGAGTGAGAAGGTGGCTCGTCATGGCTCGTAGGCTGGTGTTTGTGCCTGACTCTGGCAGGCCGTATGTTTCAGAATTGTCTCTGGATTTTGAGCAGCATTCCGGATCTTCTATTCAGCAGAAGCAGCGTTCGATTGCAAGTTTGCATGCGTCGTATGCGGCTAAGTTTCCTTCGTCGCGCGTTCTGGAGGTGTCATCCAAGAGTGAAAGAGACCTTGGAGTTCACTTAAGCGCGTTCAATTTGATGATTGAGCATCCGGGACGTGGAAGTTACAGTGTTGAATGCGCTTTCCAGGCTTCAAAAGTGTTTGAGCACGGTGGCCCGTTTGTTGATCTTTTCGATGTCTCGAGTCGTGCGGCAAAAACAGATCGGAGATTGAGGGCAAGTGGAAAGCTAGTTGGTTTCAAGTATTTTGCACATGAATTCCCATTAGAGCCGAAAACTTATTTTTATGACTGGTTGTACGCCTCGGCTCTTTGTCGTGATGACAAGCTCGTTGAGCAGGTAATGATGTTCGACGCATTCACCGATATCGAGCATAATCCTGAGCGGTCGATCAACTGCCAGGCAAGGACTGTGGCTAAAGTGGTGGGTCTTGCCCGGGCGGGGCTTCTGGAGGATGCCCTGCAGTCGCCTCGAGCGTTTCTGGAACTTGGGTATTAATAGGTTTTCGTTGATCTGTCACTTTGTTCGACAGTGGAGGAACAATTATGATCTGGGATCGAGTTGCCCCGCTCTACGACCTCGCTGTCAACACGCTCAACAGGAGGGTGTACTACGGGACAGGCGCCGTCGTTGCCCGGTTGATTCGCCCCGGCGACACCGTGCTCGAATGTGCGTGCGGCACGGGCGCGATCGCCTCAGCCATCGCCCCCGCATGCGCGCGCGTGGTTGCGACCGACTACTCCGAGGGGATGCTCAAGCAGGCCGGGAAGAAGCTCGCGCGCTACCCGAACGTGGTTGTCGAACAGGCGGATATCACCGACTTGCACTACGCGGACGACTCGTTCGACGCCGTCGTGGCGGGTAACGTCATCCACTTGCTGCCTGAACCGGGCGAAGCGCTCAAGGAGCTCAAGCGGGTCGTGCGCCCGGGCGGCACGATCATTGTTCCTACCTACGTGATTCCCAAGAAGCGCGCGCACACCATGTTTCTGAGGGTGATCTCCCGATTCGGCGTGCACTTCCAGGAGCACTTCGACCCGGCGTCCTACCGGGCATTCTTTGAGCGCATGGGCTGCGTGGGCGTCACCTACCGCGTCGTGCGAGGTCGAATTCCCTGCATGATCGCCTCCTTTACGAACGATCAGTAGGTGCTGAGCCCAGGACGACGTTCCGCAGCATCGCCCCGTAGGCGACCGAGTCGCGGCTCATACGCTCGCAGTGGCCCCACCCCGGCCACACGACCAGCTCCGTGCCGGGATAGAGGCGCGGAGCCGTGCGTCGCGCGAGCCGTAGGTCCGAGTCTTTCTCTCCGTACGCGAACGTGCAGCGGCGCTGAACGTCGGGGGATAGGTGTGGCAGTGTGACCCGCGAGCAGTCGCGCACAATCGCCCGAATGCTCTCCTCGCTCATCGCAGCAAGGCTTTCGGCCATGGGGCGGGCGACCTCCTCTCCGAAAAGCCGCGCGAGCTTGCGAACCCCGGCCTCGGGGTCGCGCACGGCCTTGCGGTGCTTCGCGACCATGATGCGGCTCAGGATTGCGCCGCCCGCCCTCGAGATCGGCCCTCCCGAGTAGAAGCTCACGCCTTCGATGAAGAGGCGGTCGAACGACAGATCGGGAAAGCGCAGTAGCTCGAACAATACGACGCCGCCGAGCGACGCCCCAAACCCCAGAGCCAGACGGCGGATCCCGTGGTCCACCAGCCAGGAGTGGATGGCCTCCGCTTCCTCGATGGCTGACGAATAGGGTGCCGAGGCCTCGTCCCCGTGGGCGGACAGGTCGGGTATGAGGAAATGCAGCCCGTCGCCCATGTGGTCGGCGACTGCGGCCTTCATGCGCGAGGCAGACGACAGCATCGGGTGAATAAGGAGGATGGTGGGGGAGTCGTCCTCAACAGCCTCGTAAACGTGCATTCTCATGCAATATCCTCGTGCGGTGTCCTTTTCAATCTTTGCGGCCTGTAGTTTGTGTGCTTCACCAAGGGTAGGGGCGAGGTCGGTATCCCGAGAGGCGAGGGTAACGGTAACGACGTCGTAGCTGCCTGATCGGGCGAGCCTAACGAGCGCGAGGGCGCACATAATGTCAATGCCCTCGATTTCGTGGATGGGGCAGTCTGGTAGACGCTCAACGAGATGAGCGGCCAGGCGTCAGCCTTGGGCGGGTGTGTTCGCGGCATATCCAGCGTCGTATTGTGCCACCGGATCCTTGCCGGGACCCTGGCCCAGGGTGCGTCGATCACCTTCACCACCGCGCGCCCGTGGCCTTGAGCGATTCAGCCCACAACCTGGGTAGCCAGCACAGCGGTCACGGGACTCTGTGTCGAGCGCCAGAGCGCACTCAGGCCGAGCGGCAGCAGCCAGATGGAAGCCCTCCAAGTCGACGAGCGCATCACACCGATCACAACGATCAAGCGACACAGAGCAGCAGCAGGTAGGGTGAGACACCGCCCGAGGTCCTTAAAGACAGCGGGGGTTGAAGTCTGCTCATCATCAAGGACCTCGACCTTTACCCGCAACCCCCGACCAACACTCGGTCACCCACACTCAACTCTGAAGAGCCGGAAAATGTCGCATGCAATTCGGCTAACAGGCCTTTAAGATTTGAGTCAGAACGTTGAAATTCTGCGGTTTCCTGGTGCTTATTGATACGTGGACTAGGCAATTGCATGCGAGATTTTGGGTGCTCGGTGCTTTCTAACTTACCCGTATGGAGGTCTCCGCCTCTCGCAAGGTCGAGTCTTAATGCGCCGTTTGGCGCTCGGTGCTTTCTAACGGTACGCCGTATCGTGACTGGTAGCGCCTATATGGGGTCTTAATGCACCTTATGGCGCTCGGTGCTTTCTAACTGAGGATACCGCGTTTAGCATTAAGGGCACCATTATCGGGTCTTAATGCACCGTTTGGTGCTCGGTGCTTTCTAACTGCCCGGCGTGTCGTGCTCCCTGTGATCAGGGGAACGCCATGTCGGATCGCTAATGGTCGAAAAAGCACCCCTTCGACCAGCAAGCACGAGGTTAGAATATCAGACTTTTCGTTGCGCCTACATGCATCGCCGCGGACCGCCCGCAGGATGAGTTTCGCTCCGGAAATCGCTTCCCTCATTGGCGTGTCGCGCGGCCACAACACTCAACGCTTGTAGAGCAACTGCAAGGTTGTTGACTGGAAGGACAGACGATGACGATACCTGCCATGGTCTCGTCCCTCGCACAGGCGCTCACCGCCGAGGCCCTTACTCGCGCCAGAGGCCGACTCCTCACAGGACACCCTGAGCCCACCAGAGCGAACACCCCCACGTCGGCAAGCCTCACCGATGACCAGCTGCGCGTCCTTGCCGCAAGCGACTGGGCACCGCCACGCATGACTACACTCGATGCGAAGACGCTCGCGACGGCTGACGCCGTCACCCGGGCACACTTGCGTCGTGATCAGATCACTTGACGATGACGACTCGCAGGAAGCGGGGGCCGTGCACGCCGTTGACGCGGACCAGCTCGATGTCGGAGGTCGCCGAGCCGCCGGCGATCCAGGTCATCGGGCGGGTGGGGTTCTTGCCGAGGATCTCGACGGCCTGGGGCACCGTGGGGACGATGTCGGAGGCCTTGAGGACGACGACGTGGGTGTCGGGCACCAGAGAGATCGCGCGGCGGCCCTGGTCGGGCTCACCGTCGAGGACGATGGTGCCGGACAGGGAGATGGCGACGCGGCAGCGCGTAACGACGGCGTCGATCTCGTCGAGCTCCAGCGTGGGGATGGCCTTCTCACGGCTATCCTCGCGCACCGTGCGGCCCTCGCGGGCGGCGGCCTTCTTGAAGGCCTCGTCCAGGCCGGTGGGGACCACAACGGAGGTGGCCTTCTGGCCGGCCAGGAACTTCGAGATCGCGTCGGTGACCTCGGACTCTTTGGACACGACGACAACCTGCGCGGAGTAGTCCTCAAGCGTCTCGATCATTTCCTCGATGACCGCGTCCGAACCGGGAGCGTGCTCGGTGGAGCGGATGTAGTCGCGGGGGATTGGGCGCACCGGACGGCCCTGCTGGGAACGGGAGATGGCGTCGCGTGCGCGCGCCAGGATCGCGGTCTTTGCATCCATCGTGGTGGTGCTCATGTTCACGCCTCCTTTGGGGTCGTGTTGGTGGTCATGCCATGCTCGGAAGCGAGCGGGAGGCCCTTCGCGGGAGCGTCGGTGCGCGGCGCGTTGGCGTCGGAATCCTTGTGTGTGCGCTTCCACCACTCGCGGAAGGTTTCCTTCGGGGCGACCGGCAGGTCGCGGGCGTGCGTCCACAGCGAGGCCGGGAACGGCAGCGCGCCGATGGAGCCCTTCTTGGCGAACAGGCGGGTGGCCTTCGTGCCCTTTCCGGCGGCCTTCCACAGCTTCGCGTTCGTCATCACCGGGGTGGTCGCGCTCATGGCGAGGTCCCACACGTCCGGCACGAGGTTGCGCTTGACGTCAACAATGCGCGCACGCATGTGGATGAGGATCGTCGGGATGTCGATCTTGACGGGGCAGACCTCGCCACACGCGCCACACAGGGAGGACGCGAAAGGCAGGGTGTGCACCGGATCGTCCTCGGCGAGGCCCTGGGTGAGCTGCGGGGTCAGGATCGCGCCGATGGGGCCCGGGTAGATGGAGCCATAGGCGTGACCGGAGGTGTGCTGGTACACCGGGCAGATGTTCATGCACGAGCCGCAGCGGATGCAGGCCAGGGCCTGGCGGCCGATCGGGTCGGTGAGGACCTTGGTGCGGCCGTTATCCATAAGGATAAGGTGGAATTCCTGGGGGCCGTCGCCGGGGGTGACGCCCGTCCACATGGAGGTGTATGGGTTCATGCGCTCGCCGGTGGCGGAGCGGGGGAGCAGCTGGGAGAAGATCTCCACGTCCTGGAAGCGGGGCACCAGCTTCTCGATGCCCATCAGGGTGATGAGGGTGTCCGGCAGGGTCAGGCACATGCGGCCGTTGCCCTCGGACTCGAAGATGGAGACGGTGCCGGTTTCCGCGATGCCCATGTTAGTGCCGGAGACGGCGACCTTGGCGTGCAGGAACTTCTTACGCAGGTGGGCGCGGGCGGCGGCCGTCAGCTCGGTCGGGTCGTCGGAGAGGTCGCGGGGCGCGTCCTCCATGCGATCCAGGAAGATGCCTCGGACCTCGGAGCGGTTACGGTGGATCGCGGGGACCACGATGTGGCTGGGCATGTCATCGGCCAGCTGGACGATCATCTCGGCGAGGTCGGTCTCGCGAGCGCTGATGCCCTGTTCCTTCAGGTACTCGTTGAGGTTGGTCTCCTGGGTGGCCATGGACTTGACCTTGACGACCTCGTCAACGCCCTTGGACTTGATGATGTCCGCGACGATGCGGTTGGCCTCGTGCTTGTCGCGCGCCCAGTGGACGATGCCGCCGCGGGCGGTCACGTTGCGCTCGAACTCTTCGAGGAGCTCGGGCATGCGGGAGGCGACCTCGAACTTGACGGCCTCGGCGGCGTTACGCAGGTTCTCCCAGTCCGGCATTTCCGCGACGCGCTGCGCGCGTTTGGTGCGGATGGTGCGGGTGGCGTGGCCCAGGTTGCGGCGCATCTGGGTGTTGGCCAACGTCTTGTGGGCGCCCTCCGGGAAGGTGGGGCCCCAGCAGAGGGTGTCCTCGGGGATGGTGACGGTGGTGCGCCAGCCGCCCGTGTGTGACTCGGGGGCGGAGGGCATTCCGATGAACGTTGTGGCCATGTCAGATCACCTGTGCGCTTTCGGGTGCGAAGGAGATGTTGCCCTCGAAGGGCTGGTCCTTGGTGGATGCCAGGATTTCGGCGAGGTGCATGGGGCGGATGCCCGAGTTGAGGCGGGAGAGGCCGCCGCCGACGTGCATGAGGCAGGAGTAGTCGCCCATGACCAGGACCTCGGCGCGCGTGGACATGACGTTGGTGACCTTGTCCGCGAGCATCGAGGTGGAGGTCTCGGAGTTCTTCACGGCGAAGGTGCCGCCGAAACCGCAGCAGACCTCGGCGTCGGGCAGGTCGACGAGGGTCAGGCCCTCGACGGCGCGCAGGAGGCGGTAGGGGCGGTCGCCGACCTTGGCGACACGCAGCGAGTGACAGGTCGGGTGGTAGGTGACCGTGTGGGGGAAGTAGGCGCCCACATCCTCCAGGCCGAGGACGTCGGTGAGGAGCTCGGTGAGGTCGTAGGTGTGCTCAGCGATGCGCTGGGACTGCTTCGCGAGATGCTCGTCGCCCACGTGCTCGGCGACGACCTTCTGCTCGTGGCGTGCTGCGCCGGTGCAGGAGCCGGAGGGGACGACGATGGCGTCCCACTGGCCGTCGAGCACGGGCTCGAAGGTCTTGGCGTGGTTGCGGATAATCTTTGCGGCGTCTTCGAAGTAGCCGGTGTTTGCGTGCATCTGTCCGCAGCAGACCTGGTCTTCGGGGAAGACGACCTCGTGGCCGAGGCGTTCGAGCAAGGTTACTGTGGCCTGGGCAGCCTGGGGGAACATGACGTCTGCCAGGCAGGTGGAAAAGAGAGCGATGCGCACTGGGGGATCCTTCCTCGTGGGTGCTGTCCAACTCAGGTTATGACTGTCCGAGGTACCAGCGGCACGTTTTGTCCGGACAGCTTGGGTGAGGTCGTTTTTCCTGCTATTTCTTGCGGAAAAATCTCCGCCGATAATCGATGAAAATTCGCTTCTCATTGGGCGTTTTAGGACCTTCGGGGCACGACTTAGCGCAGGGTGAGTTTTCGTTTTTCAGTTTGCGATGGTTTCGTCTGCGCAAGAGGTCGCCCCGGCCTCGTTCATGGTGGTTCATGGACGAGGCCCGGGCTGGGTTCTCGGGGGTGTGGCGCGGCCTTTCGGGACGCGACGGCGTAACGCCAGCGAAGCATCGGGGCGTGTGCGGGTGCTAGCCGGTGGTGCCCTCGCCGGTGACGATGATGAGGTTGCAGTCCGCGGAGGCCGCAAAGTTGGTGATCGTGAACGACCCCCAGTCTGAGTAGATATCGTTCGCTTTTGTCTGGAGGACAGTGTTTGCGTGGTCGGCGGGGATGGTGACGAAGTGGCAGTCCTGGGGAACGTACTGGTAGAGGCCTGGGTAGATGCCGGGCAGCAGGGTGTTGTTGCCGGTGGCGCCCTCGCTGAGCTTCTGGATTGACTCGGGAGCAACGGTGGCGACGCCGGTCACCCAGAAGTGGTGGTCGGGGGAAGGCAGGGAAGAACGTCCCTCTGGGAAGTTGGCTGCCGCGACGTGTCCCGCGGTGGCACCCAGGGCGGGCATGCGCTCGTTGAAGGAGTCGGTGCGCTCCTGAACCTTAATTTCTCCGTCGGTCTTGTAGATGAACTCGGCGAAGCGCGAGTCCTCGGGGAGTCGATTGCGCGATGAGGTCGAGCCGAAGGGGGTGCAGGCGGTGGTGAGCGCCACGACGGCTGTGAGCGTCAGGATCAGGCGGAGGCAAGCCCTCATGTGAACAGTCCTTCCTCGGGGCTACGGGTACTAACGTGGCGTCACTGAGTCGTTCATCTGTTGCGAGCCTACAGGTAGGGCGACGTGGGCGGCAATTAGGGGCGGGTCCCGAAAGACGTGAGTCTTTCGGGACCCGCTGGGACAGTAACTGGAGCGGATCAGTGCGGCATGTAGGTGCCGATCCAGCCCTGGGATGCGATGAACACCAGGGTGCACAGTACCAGGAGCAGGCCGATCGAGTAGGGAGCAGCCTTCTTGAGGATCTCTGCGTCGGAGCCCTTCGAATCCACCGCGGTCGCGGCGATTGCGAGGTTCTGCGGGGACACGATCTTGCCCAGGCCGCCGCCGATGGTGTTGGCGGCTAGCAGGATCGACGGGTCGAGGCCGGCGCCGGTAGCGGCGGTCGACTGCAGGTTCGCGAAGAGCGCGCCCGCCGAGGTCGCGGAGCCTGCAACGGCGGTGCCGATCCAGCCCAGGATGGGGGAGAGGAACGCAAAGGCCGCGCCCGTCGTCGCCAGGGCGGCGCCGATCGAGGTGGTCTGGCCCGAGAAGTTCATGACGAAGGCCAGGGCCATGACCGAGGCAATCGTCAGGATCGCCATGCGCAGCGAGTAGATCGTCTGGGACAGCACCGCGAACATCTTGCCCACGGAGGTCTGGAAGCGGCCGCCCGAGGAGTTCGTTCCGTAGACGATGGCTTCGGTCTTTAGCCTCGCCGTTGGTTCCTCAAGTCCCGCAATTTTTTTAGGTATGCATTTTCCGCCCGAAGTTTCTCCACTTCACGCAGAAGTCTGTCTTCCTCGGTCAACAGTGCAGGCTTCGCAGAGCCTTTCGGTCGTCCCTTCGGTTTGGACCTAAGCGCTTCATCACCGCCTTTGCGCCACTTACTCACCCAGTCTTTGACCTGTTGAGGTGAGGACAGTTCAAATTCCTTCGCCAGGTCCATGCGTGTTTCGCCAGCGAGGAAACGGTCGACCACTTCCTTCTTGACCTCGAAGGAGTATTGCTTCTTGGTTGGTTTCTCCACAAGAGATAGCCTGCCATGTAGAAGCCAGCGACGGTACAGGCTACGAGTCGGGTCGTGCCGGACCCCAATCCGACTTGCCGCAGCCGCAAAACCCAAGTCTTGCTCGAATAGGCCAACGAGCTGTTCTCGTTGTTCCTCTGACAGAGAACTTCGTGCTCTCATAGAAACACTCCCCATTAGTCGGTGTCTGATTTCTCAGTCCAACTAAAGGGGAGCAGTTCAGTATTTTGGACCGTAGGGGCGTCGTGTTTATCCATAGCAATCAAGTTGCTTGGACTTGCCTTCCCATGCAGAGCGGCTAGGGGGCGGCATTTACCAATGTTCAAAAATTTTAGTAATTCCCCAGCTCAGCGGTGTTGTGGCGCTCTATCGTGAGCGTCTTAACGGAGATGACTGCTGAAGTGTGCGTAGGGCACCCAAGATAAGGGATCAACTGCGTACCGAGAATCCATACGAAGTTTATCGACGGCGTCAGTCATGGCCTGTGCCACTGCCGGAGCAAAGGTCTTATCTACAGGTTCTGCGGTGATGTCTGCATATAGGGTCGTTACGAAAGGCACAACCGAGTCGTCTCGTACCGGTAAGGTGGCGGCCACGACCTCCTTAAATCCGGCCTGCTGCGCCGCCCCAGCTACGTGCAGGGCCTCATTAGGGGTCGTGAAGTCACCTGACGCCGAGTCGCAGGTTAGGAGAACCGCTAACTGGCCCTTGTCTGCACGACTCGCTGCCAGATCACGGAGCGTGAACCGACCGTCGAATAGGTCGATTCCAGCCTCGAATGAATCATTCCGGTCTAGCCAGCCGTGCGCACTTACGTGGAGCAGAGTGCATTCTGGTAGTGCAGCGCGGAAGGCAGAAATCGTGGCGTTATCATCAAAGAGGTGGTTTATGTGTGCCTGTGGCAGTGCATTATCGATAACCTGCCGCTCATCCTCCAGAGATATGAGCTGTTCAGAGGGATCTACCGATACGTGAAGTACAGTATCCAGGGGCCCGTTCTCTGCTTCAGGATGCGAGTCAACCAGTAGGATTGTCGGCAGGTATGACGAAATCACCCGCTCGTGCATGTTGGGCCATTTTGATGGGTCGTTTTTACGCTGATTAATCTGCGGTTTCCTGCGAGGGTGAATACCGGCGGCGTGTACAGGTAGAAGAGCGAACTCTCCAAGCGGTGACCACCATACGTGCGGCCGCTCTTCTGCGGTAGTGATCCGCTCCAGAATAGGGGCAGTTACATTTTCCCAGAGCCACCCTAGGCAATCGAAGATCGCATCTGACTCAGAGCCATAGGTACATTCGTTATCGGTAATTTTGGCCTGAAGCTTTTCCACCTGCTCTCGCAACTGTCCCTTTGATGCTTTCGGGAGATGGATAAGCAACGGTTCAGCATCCCCCTTTAGAACTAGCGCTAATGACTTTTCCTCCCCTGGAGCAAGCAGGACAATCGGACCGTCAGTGCCGAGGCCCTGGTACGCATAAGGATCAGGCACTGTTTGTCCGAGCTCTGCTTCACCCTCATGGGCCCGAAGTCGTAGCTGCTCATCTGGACGCATGTTAGACCGTCGTCTGTCAGTCTCTACATTACTAATGAAACCGGAGAGTGACGCCCACTGTTCGTCTCCCCTCTTTTCTGCCAGTGACCGAGCTTGGAGGCCCTGGCGCCACAGGACTGATCGGACATGATCAGCCCAGGCAAAAGCTTCGAGACGTTGCTGATTAGCTGCATGCGCAACGGCATGCTCCAGCACTTCCTGCATGTCAGTCAACAGTTTGCGGCGTTCCCTGAGAGTTAGTCCGATCCATGCTACCTGTGTGGTCAAGGAAACGGCTCGTTTGAATGCTTTGAATGCCTCTTCGTAATCCCCTATCGCTTCCGCATCACGGGCCCAGCGGGCGGACTGCCCGAATTTTTCTGCCGGGGTGATCCCCTCAAGCAGAGCAGCTTGTCGCTGTGCCTCAAGCGTCTTCTGGGATTGAGATACGCCGGGTACCAGGTGTTCGAGCCAGCGCAGAGACTGAGCTAGGTTAGACAGAGCTGGCAGGAGACGAGCATCGCTAGACCCCGCAGCAGCAACTGCCTCCTGAGCTGTTGTGACCGCACTTTTTGCATCCTCGAGTGCTAAGTTATGGTGCCCGCCTTCTTGGAACATCAGTGACCGCTGCCGATACGTGTAGGCTAGATTCGAGATTTGATATGCTCGATCTGGGTGAGACGTTGGCAGTAGCTCTATGGAGCGCTCCATGTGCAGCAGGGCCTGGTCTATGTCATCCATTGACCCTGTATCCTGTGCGCGCGCAGCCAACGCAATCCCAATGTTTGTCTCATACCTATATGCTTCAGTTAGTCGGTTATTTGATGCCACCAGCGCCTCGTTGAAGCAGTTGATTGCTTTGGTTAGATCCGCTGGGTTATGGTCACGCTCATACCGCTCGAACAGTGCATTCGCTAAGTTGTTCACATAGCCGGCGTAGGTTAGTTCATCGATTGTTGAGGCTGCTGCAGCTTGTTGGGCATGCTTGATGGATTCGTCGAGATCCTGTGAGTTCTCGGTATCTCGGTGCCGGTCGCGTAGTGCTAGTGCCAGGTCGTTTCTACGCTCGGATACTAGGCTAGCTACAGGTTCAGGTAGGGACAGTGCCTGGCGGTATAGCTCAATAGCATGATCTAGCTGGCTCCTATTGGCGCGCTCTTTGAAGTCATCTGACAGGAGCACAGCGAGGTTAGTCAGGCGTGCGGCTCGCTCTGGATGCTGTTTCGGCGTCAGAGTTAGTGCTTCTTCAGCATGTTTGAGTGCCTCATCCAAATCACTTAGGGAGCCGGTTTCGCTGTAGCGGTCGCGCTGGGCGTTACCCACGGCAGAAAGTGCCGCTGCGCGATACAAGTCAGGATCCGAGAACAGTTCCAGTGCTTTGCTGCCTTGGGTGAGGGCTTCGTCGAGCAGTGCAGAGTCAGGATCCAGCTCATTCGCCTTTCGATAGGCAGACACCAGGTTTACTATTGCCACACCCTGATCTTGTGATCCCTCGGGTGCGATATCGATAGCTTCCCGGTACATGCTGAGAGCCTCATCGATCAGGCCTAGATCTGAATCGCTCTTGACGGACTCTAAGAGGGCTGAAGCCGTGTTAGTGAGGATGAGGGGACGATCTGAGTCGTCGTCGGGAATTCGTTCCAGTGCCTTACGACCCAGGCAGACTGCTTCCTTAATATGGTCTGGGTTTCCGCTCTCGCGTGAGAGACGTCGGAGTAATGTGACAAGGTTAGCTGTATGTCTGGGGTAATCGCGGTGGTTGATTCCAAGAAGGTCTAGGCCGTTCCGCATGTAATAGATAGCCTTATCGAGGAAACTTTTGTTGGTTGAAGTGTCGTGTAGGCGTTCCAGGGCTGCCGCGAGATTTAAATGGGCGGTGGCTGCATATTCTGGGCTCGCTGCCTCTGTCACAGCTCGACGGCCCCAGATCACGGCACGTTTGAGTTCTTCTTCTGAAGCCTTGGTATGACTTAGGGTCAGTATGAGGTTTCCCTCGATTCCTCGTTTGGCATCTTCGCTCAGTTGGCCGGATGCAAGGGCTGACTCCCAGAGGGTCACGGCCCGTTGGCGTATTGGCTCTGGTACATCAGCGGCGGCCCCCTCCATTAGTCCTGTGGCAAGGTTGGCCTGGCACTCGGCGATGAGTCTTGAGTCTGTTCCGTCTTCTTCTGCCTTTTCAAGGGCATTCTCAAGCAACTCCACAAATATGGCGCAGTCCTCGGGATCTTCTCTCTCATCTAACCGGTTCAATATCATAAGAGCCACGTCATGTAGATGAGTAGCAGATGAGCGCCCCTGGCGTTCTACGACCGACATACCACGCCTGATTGCCTCGTTCAGATCCTTGGGATTGCCTTTGTCCAGGAATCGCTGGTATAGCGCACCTGCTACGTACCAGTGGCACTCCATCCAATCTGGATCATCGTTGGATAGGCTGTCTGCTTCCCCCATCATCTCATCCAACGAGGGTTCCTCGTCCTTTGATGGTATCTCATCCACGTAGCTAGTATAATTAGCACCTTTCTTTACATAGTTGTTTCACAAGGAGGAAAAATGGGCTTGTTTAAGTCTTCTCATAGCAATTCTGAGGAACTTCCGTACTGTCCGTCCGCTTCAGAAGAAATTGACAAACAAGCGGCCACCCTCTTTAACGGCCCTAACACCCGTATCGTTTGTTGCGACACTATTGATTTCCCCTCCGTTACTATCAATGGGCCATGTCCGCGTTGTAAACACGTTTTCAGTCAGACACGGCAGCTTGACCTCGCACCTCTTGTAAAACGTGGCTCAGGCAATAAACAAAAGGAGATCGTTCGAGAGGCACATTTTCTCTGTGAATGTGGGGTTACCCATCCGGGTGTTCCTTGTGGGGAGAACGGATGTGGGGCAAGCTTCAGGCTTACTATCCCCAACTAAGAGATTTGAGATAGTGGTTCTGATGCAAGCCGAAGATTCACCCAAAGAGCGTAGGCGTCCCTCCAATTCTGATCTGCGGTTAATACAGGAGCTGCAACGAAAAGAGCCTGATCAGGTTAGGGCGGAAGCTCGTGTTTGGCGTAACGGCTACACACTTCTTCTCACAGGAACTGGTGCTGTCTTGACGTTGGCTGCGCCTCGCTTAGGAAGTGCCTCTTGGCCGTGGCGTCTGGCTTTGTCTCTCTCTTTCGGTGTGGGGATTTTGTTGCTTGCTGTGGCGTTGTGGCTTGTTCTCAATGTAGAAGGCGGTGAACATAAACTTCTACGTGGATTCAGCCTTGATTCTGTTCTGGACAAATACGGCTCAGTGCAAGCGTTCCTCCTGGACGAAGCCGCCCAAGTACGCAAACGTATTCGTCGTTCCAAGATGTGGGCCAAGTTAGGTGCGTTGGCTGTGTTCATTGGCCTTATATTGACACTATGGATACCCTCATAATGGGCTTAGCTGCTGCGGTTAGCGATGCCGAAAGATAATGACAGGTAGGGGAGGGAGCGGTGAATGACTCTGTCAGGTAAAGCGCAAGCTAAACTGCTTAAAGCGCGCCGTTTAATGATCATCGGGCTTATCGCTTCGGTGTTTGGTAACTATGTTGTCAATGCTGGCTTCAGTGCCTTTGCGGCATCTGGGACTATCGCGGTTTCTGCTCTTGTTGCTTTAAAAACGATCGAGCAAATAATTGTTTTCACCTTCCCGTTTTACGCGCGCATCATTGGCAAAATCAGCCCAGATAAGGCACTAATCACTGTAGACCTGTGTGAAGCGGCAATGAGCGCCATCGCTTTAGCCGTCACGTTCTTGCAGCCCCAGCTGGCGATTGGCTGCCTTTTTGCCTACGTGCTTATCGACGCGCTGATCGCTCCGGTCAGTGACCTCGCCGATGAGTTCTACGGGGCCGCTATCGCTAATGTGGATGAAAAAGCCGCCTTAGCTTTTAACGCCACGCTCTATTCTTGGCTCGCATTTATCGGCTTTGTGATTGGCGGGCCGCTTGGCTCTTTCTTCGCCTCGGTTTCCATTGAGGCCTTATTGCTGACAAACCTGGTTTTATCGCTTTGTGGGGCGGGTTTGCGACTATTTGCGCGGACCACGTTTGCGGCTGAGCCAATCCTTGACGTTGACGATGACGAATACGCGGTGACTGGTAGCCGCTTGCCGGTAAAAGAGTTTTTCAAGGATCTTTTTACCTCGGGGCCGGCGTCTCCGCTGTTATCGCTGATGATACGAATCGCTAGTGCGATGACTGGTGAACTGTTCTTGCTTTGGGTGGCAGGGGTGTCTGCTGAACGGGCCTCTCACCTGGGTGCTTTTACGGGAATGGGGCTTGTGCTGGCGGTCTTTGGTGTGGGCGCCATGCTTGGGCCGACGGCGGGGCGCTGGCTGCGTCGTATTGGCTCGGCTAAAACGGTGCTTCTGGCTTCCGCGCTGGTGTCGGGCGCTATTTTGCTGCTGTTTGGCTTATTTGAGTTGACTGTGGGTAGCTCGTTTATTTTGGCTTTGGGTTTCGTGCTTGCCATAACCATTCTTAACCGGGCGCGGATGGTTGTTCTTGAAACGTTTCGCCAGGCAGAGTTTAAGGGCACGCGTTTTGTGCGGATCATGAGCTGGTCGTATTCGTTTGGGGCGCTTGGGACGATTCTTGGCTTGCAGATTGGTTACTGGCTGCACCTGTCTACGCAGCCGGTTGCTTGCCTGTTTATTGGCGGGATTTTGTGGGTCTTTATAGGTGTCATCGTCAACCTTAAGGTCACCCCCAATTATGAAAAGCCCGTATCCCTTCCAACTACAGAATCTTCATGCTCTTAATCAGTGCAGGCCCCGTTGCCTTCACCCTCACCTAACTATGAATAGCCAGTTATAGACACGTGCCCCTTTCGCGGAAATCGCGAAAGGGGCACGGCTTGCACCTAGTCCTGCTCTCCAGTAGCTAAGTGTTCCGCTTGTTCGATGACGAGCTGCACGGCTTGTTCACGCTTGTCCGGCGGGTACTTGTACTTGGCAAGTAGTCGTTTGATGCGTGAACGCATGCGGGCACGCACCGATTCTTTGACCGTCCAGTCCAATGTGGCAGATGAGCGGATTGTGGCCACCAGTTCCCGGGCGATCATCTTCAGGGTTTCGTCGCCCATTTCCAGGATTGCGGAGTCGTTTTGGATGATGGCGTCATAGAGAGCGATCTCCGCATCACTTAGTCTCAGCTGCTTAGCGCGTTCGCGGTCTGCACGCATATCCTTGGCCAGGCTGACCAGCTCGGCGATAATCTCTGCCGTCGTGAGCGATCGGTTGGTGTAGCGGGTCAAGGCATCATTGAGCATCTCGGAGAACTTGCGGCCCCTGACCAGGTTCTTCCGGCTGACGGTGCGGATCTGGTCCCCCAACAGCCGCCTCAGCAGTCCCAGCTGAAGGTTGGGAGTGGTGGAGTGTGCGACGGAGTCGAGGAACTCATCCGAGAGCAGGGACAGTTCCGGGGAGTCCATGCCGGCGAACTGGAAGACGTCAATGACCTGGTCTGCGGTGACCGCGTCATTGAGCATCTGCCCAAGGACGGTATCGAGGTTGCTGCCCCCGCGCCGTGATTCACCTGAGTCGGGGTTGAGTATCTTCAATACTGCAGCGCGCACATCGGTGAACAGGCGGACGTCGTTGCGGATGGCCTCAGCTTCAGGACGCGAGGCCACGAGCGCGAACGCCTTCGCCAGGGCGAGCACTTGGTCGTTGTACCTGGCGGTGAGGTCCGGGTCAGACAGGACGTGGTCAAGCACGGCGGCGTACTGCGACAGACGCTCCTTGGCTGGCAGGTCCGGGGAGGAATCGAAGGTGACGCCGTGGAGCATGCCCCGCACCACGTCATGCTTTTCCAGCATGACATCGACGAGCTCTTGGATGGGCACACCCGCCTGCTCACGGTCTGAGGGTGAGTACACGCTCAGTGCCTGCTGGAGGGAGGCGAATAGGCCGATGTAGTCGACGATGAGTCCGCCGGGCTTGTCCTTGAAGCGCCGGTTGACTCGGGCGATGGCCTGCATGAGGCCCGCGCCCTGCATCGGCTTGTCCACGTACATCGTGTGCACGGACGGCGCATCGAATCCGGTGAGCCACATGTCGCGAACGATGACGATCTCCAACTCGTCATCAGGGTTCTTCGCCCGGAGCTTGAGGTCACGCCGTTCATCCTTGGAATGGATGTGTGGTTGGAACTCGGCGGGGTCAGCAGCAGAGCCTGTCATCACGACCTTGATACGGCCCTTGTCGATGTCATCGGAATGCCATTCGGGGCGCAGGGCTGTGATCTTGTTGTAGAGGGCGACGGCGATGCGTCGGCTCATCGTCACGATCATTGCCTTGCCGGCCATGGAGGAGCGGCGCTTCTCCCAGTGGGCGACGATGTCGGCGGCAATCGCATCCAGCCGCGCTTCGGCACCGACGAGAGCCTCGAGGCGAGACCACTTGCTCTTGGCCTGCTCCGACTCTGTCTCGCTCGCCTCAGTGGTCTCGTCCACCAGTGCGTCCAGGCCCTTGAGCTGTTCGTCATCAAGGGCGATTTTTGCCAGGCGAGACTCGTAGAAGATCTTGACGGTGGCTCCGTCCTCGACTGCGCGAGTGAGGTCGTAGACGTCGACGTAGTCGCCGAAGACAGCGCGGGTGGAGCGGTCATTGGTCTCGATCGGGGTGCCGGTGAAGCCGAGGAAGGTGGCTCCCGGTAGTGCGTCACGCAGGTGCTTGGCCAGTCCGGCTTTCAACCTGCCCTGGCTGTCGAGGCTTTCCTCGAAACCGTACTGGGAGCGGTGGGCCTCATCGGCGATGACGACCACGTTGCGGCGGTCGGTGAGCACCGGGTTGGTGTCACCGTCCTGGCCGGGTGCGAACTTCTGCAGGGTGGTGAAGATGATCCCGCCCGAGGCGCGGGTCAACAGACGGCGAAGATCGTCTCGTCCAGTTGCCTGCACCGGGGTTTCCGGCAGGATCTGCGCGGGCGCGAACACCTCACCGTAGAGCTGGTCATCAAGGTCGTTACGGTCGGTGATGAACACGAGGGTGGGGTTGGCCATGCGCGGGTCACGCATGAGCTTGGCGGCGTAGAAGACCATCTCAAAGCTCTTGCCGGAGCCCTGGGTGTGCCACACCACGCCACCACGCTTGTCCCCAGCGGGACCGGCGGCGCGTACGGTTGATTCCACTGCGGCGTTGACGGCCCAGTACTGGTGGTACTTCGCGATGCGTTTGATGATGGCGCGGCGCCGCTGCCCGGTTGCATGGTCGGTGACCGCCTCGTCGGAGTAGACGACGAAGTTGCGCAGGATGTCGAGGAAACGCTCGGGTGCGAACACTCCCTTGAGCAGCACCTCGAGGGCAGGCCGGTTCGTGATGACGTCACGCCCGTCAATGGTCTTCCACGGTGCATAGTGCTCGAAGCCGCCAGTGAATGAACTCATCGCCGCACTGGTGCCATCAGAGATGACTGTGACGACGTTGGGAATGAATACACTCGGGATCTCACGCCGATAAGTCTGGATCTGGTTCCAGGCATTGCGGAGAGTGGCGTTCTCATCAGCCGGGTTCTTCAGCTCCAACAGGCCAACGGGCAGACCGTTGAGGAAAATGAGCACGTCGGGTCGGCGGTTGTGGCCGGCCTCGATAATGGTGAACTGGTTGAGCGCCCGCCAATCGTTGTTCCCCGGGGTATCGAAGTCCACGAGCTGTAGGCGCACGGTGGAAGGTCTGCCGTCATCACCAGTTGTTTCAACCGGCACGCCGCGCACCATCAGTTCATGAAGCCGCTGGTTCTCACTCATGACATCCTGCGACTCCGCGCGTTGAATCCGCGCCACAGCAGAACGAACAAGATCAGGATCAACGCCAGGGTTCAGACGGGTGAGTGCGTTAGCCACGTGGCTCCACAGGATGCAGTCACCAAGGGAATCCCTGACATCCTCCACTGCGGCATCCACGGGTGCGTACCCCGTGTGGAAACCAATCTCAGCCAGCCACTCCTTCGCCGCCTGCTCCACAGTCGACTCGTCGAAGTGATCAGTGCGCATCATCATTACCTGGATCAATGGCTTTGGCTGCTTCAATGGTGAAGCGGTCGAAGTCGGAGACGTAGTGGGCGTCCTGAACCTTACGGAACACCGTGAACTCCCGCAGGGCATGGTCATCAGCCATCTTCTTGCTGATGGTCCCTGCATTGTCGAGAATCTCGCGTGCATCCAGTGTGAGAACTTGGTCGAGAAATTCCACCCAGTCTTCCATTGTGGTGGCGATCTGGCGGCGTGCTCGAGATTCTGCCAGATTAAGATATGTCTCCACCAGGCGGCCCAGATCCTTGAGTTCATCGGTAGTGAGGTAGTTCTTACCGACGGTGACATCGCTCCGAAGAATTTTGCCGTCTGGGCTGTTCTTCCACGAGGTGAGACCCATATACGGTTGGGACGCATCCGCACGCTCTTTGATGAGTTCGGCGGCGGTGTGACCGTGGACCGCGTAGTGCATTTTGTTCTGCACGGTGGCGAAGAACTGTTTTGCAACCGGCGAGGAGGACTCGTAATCGACAGCGGTGGTGAAGATATCGGTCACCTTCTGGTAGAAGCGCCGCTCGGAGAGACGGATCTCCCGGATCTCCTCGAGGAGCTGCTCGAAGTAGTCCACTCCGAGGATCTCACCCTGTTCCATGCGCGCACGATCGATGACGTAACCGCGCAGTGTGAAGTCTCTGAGCACTTTGGTCGCCCACTGCCGGAAGTGTGTGGCACGGATGGAGTTCACCCGGTAGCCGACTGAGATGATGGCGTCGAGGTTGTAGTGCTGTGTGGAGTACGCCTTCCCGTCAACGGCAGTTATCCGGAATTTCCGGATAACTGAGTCTTCGTTGAGCTCGTGCGACCGGAAGATGTTTCGCAGATGTTCACTGATCGTGCGCACGTCCACGCCAAACAGCTGCGCCATGAGCTTTTGGGTGAGCCAGATTGTTCCGTCCTCGTAGCGCACCTCGATCGTGCCGTTCGCCTCGCTGGTGAAGACGAGAAACTGCGACGAGGTCACCTCAACATGCTTGTTCTCAGACACTTCTGACCTCCTCATCAAGAGCCTCACTGACCAGGCACCCAGCCTCATCCACCCGCATCCGCCCACTCATAAGCTCAGGTAGCAGAGCATCGCGTAGTTCAGTCAGTTTAAGTGACTGAACTTGGCAATAGTGTGCCTGCGCCTCGAGAGCAACCAACCTCGCAGAGAGCGGCCTTTGTTCCTCCAGTGAAAGCAATGGAACATTGAGTTGGGCTAGTCGTGACGGTGATAGTTCCGTCTGCCCTGTTGACCCGGTTGCCATATGCTCTATCTCATCTTGGAGAGGGAATACTAGGTACGGCATTAGCACTGGATAGATTCGCCGAGGATCCGCTTTCACTACAGTCACATGGCTATCTACATAAATGGGGTCATCTGAGTCCCAACGAGCTACACGGCCAAGCGTTCCTTGGCCAGTTGAGTTAACGAGAAGATCGTCCAATCGCGCGATGGCTTGTGATTTTTCACGTGCGCGGGGAGTCATTAGACGAGCCAATTCAGGTGTGACCCATCCATCGCGGATGCACTTTTGGTTCAGCACCAATACTGGCGACGTATCTTCATCTTTGTAATACTGTGGTGTGACGCCTCTTGAAATGGATGCTGCATAATGCTCAAGCTGAGTGCTTGGAGCTGAACGCACCGTATCGGCTACAAGATTTCCGCCTAAGTCTCGACACAGGTTTCGGACCCGTAGGTTGGATTCGATTTTGTCGTCCAGTGCACCCAGCACCTCAGCAATCCGCCGCTGCTCCATCAAGGGTGGAACATCAGGAAGGCGGAACGATCTAACATCGGCGACATTAAGGTGTGCAACGGTCGAACCGCCGACAGGCTGATTCAAACGTTCCTGCTGTTCGGGAGCAATAAGGAGATAGTAGAGATAGTCGCTGATTACTTTGGCTGTATCGGGCCGTAGTAGAACGGTTCGTTGCCCGGGTGCGACATTTTCCTCAATTGGAATCCTCACGACAGGGCCTACTGGTGCTTCGCGAGCAAGGAGGAGATCGCCATATCGTGGACGCAGACGTTTGGTCCACTCATCGAACGTGATGTCGTCTATCCGTCGCGCTAGTGAATAATCGATGCTGTTTCCACGCATTGCCGGTGTGCCTACAGCAAAGTAATTCCCAAGTTCGTTAATCGGGGCTGTCTTATGCAAACAGTCGACAATGTTCAAACATAGATCATCCAGCACAATCATCGTTGTTCTCCACCGATTGCTGTTCGAATTCGTTCCTCGAGTTCGCGGCCGCGGTCGAGCTCGGCGAGGAGTTCGGCGGTGAGGCGCTTGATTTTCTGCTCGGCGGGCTCGGCGTCGGGATCTTCCGTCTGGTCGAGGCCGACGTATCGGCCCGGGGTGAGGATGAAGTCGTTGTCGCGGATCTCTTCGAGCGTTGCTGCTTTGCAGAATCCGGCCACGTCCTCATAGTTCTCGTGCGCGTCGCGCGAGCGCCACGTGTTGTAGGTGCCGGCGATGCGTTCGATGTCGGCCTCGGTGAGCTGGCGTTGCGCACGGGTGATCATCTCACCCATGCTGCGGGCATCGATGAAGAGCACCTCACCGTGGCGGTCACGGTGGCCGTTACCGTGCCGGTTCTTTGCGAGGAACCACAGGCATGCCGGGATTCCGGTGTTGAAGAAGAGCTTGTCGGGTAGCGCCACGATGCAGTCCACGAGGTCTGCCTCAACGAGTGTCTGACGAATCGTGCCGTCCGTCTTTGCTTTGGATGACAGAGCGCCGTTCGACATAACGAAGCCTGCCGAGCCTGAGGGGGCGAGATGGTAGAGGAAGTGCTGGATCCACGCATAGTTAGCGTTGGAAGCATTTGGGGTGCCATAGGCCCAGCGTGGATCATCCTCCAGGACGGCTGACCAGTAGCCCTTCAAGTTGAAGGGCGGGTTGGCGATGATGAAGTCCGCGCGCAGGTCCGGGTGTTGGTCTTCAGTGAAGGTCTCCGCATCACGCGGGCCAAGATCTGCCTCGATACCGCGTAGCGCCAGGTTCATCTTAGCTAGACGCCAGGTAGAGGCGGCCTTCTCCTGCCCGTAGATGGATAGTGCATCCCGGCTACCTCCGTGTGCTTCCACAAAGCGGGCCGATTGTACAAACATGCCGCCGCTGCCGCAGCAAGGGTCGTACACGCGGCCGGAGAAAGGTTGGAGCATTTCGACGAGAAGATTCACCACGCTGCGCGGCGTGTAGAACTCGCCGCCATCCTTACCCTTCTCTGCCCCGGCAAACATGCCAAGGAAGTATTCGTAGACGCGGCCGAGAATGTCGTCAGCCCCATGATCAGAATCCGCGCCGAAACCGATGGAGCCGATGAGGTCAATGAGCTCACCGAGCATCTCATCCTTGAGGTCCTCGCGGCCGTAGTTGCGTGGCAAGACGCCCATCAGCGTGGGGTTCTCCCGTTCGATGAGTCGCATCGCCTCGTCAATGGCCTGGCCAATTCCCGGCAACTTAGCCTTGGCTTGTAACTGCTCCCAGCGGGCACCATCAGGAATCCAGAAGACGTTCTTACCAGAATATTCGTCCCGATCTTCCAAGAATGATGGGATCTGGTCGTCGTCGATACCCTCGTCCATCAGTTCCTGGGTGAGCTCTTCGCGCCGCTCGTTGAACTTGTCGGAGACGTATTTAAGGAACACGAGTCCGAGTACCACATGCTTGTACTCGGATGCCTCCTGATTACCTTTGGCTCGCATCGACTCGGCGGTCTCCCAGAGAGTTCGCTCGAGAGTCATTTCATCGCCCTTTTTACTCGCCATATGAGTCATCCAAACCTGTAGTTTTCTTGATACAGCGATTGTATAGGTGGCTTCAGTTCATTGATATCCATCAACTGGCAGTTCAACGCTTCACAGATACACACAAACGCTGCGGTCGTGACGGTCTCATCCTAGCCGAGCGTGAGCGCTTCGGGATGGAGATGTTCACTTGCCCCGGAAGACTTACTCAAACGATCATCTAGCGACCAACATAATCCATAACTAGTTGGTCTTGAGGTTGCTAGCAGGCCATTCATGAGGGTTTTCTGGCTCTTCCGAGTTGAGTGTGGGTGAGTGGGTGTTGGTCGGGGGTGCGGGTAGAGGTCGAGGTCCTTGATGATGAGCGGACTTCTACCCCCGCTGTCTTCAAGGACCTCGACAATGTCGTAGCTCGCTTAGGTCAAAACCAGCGCGTTAAGTATATCAGGGGGAGAGGTGACTGATTCCCGATCATCTTCTAGATTCGAAGTGTTTAAATTTATTGTCGCACGCTGCTTGGATATTTGATTTAGAAAATATGGTAGACAATGCAGGAATTGGCAAGGAAGTCATCCTGCTAAAACAGCCCGCTATCTTTGTGGTGCTGGATTATTTTCAGTTGTCTAGTTATCGGATTTGGGCGTGCTGGCGGCCTACCTGGACCTAACCACCTGGCCCGCTGCGACGTCGTCGGCCCTAAAAGCAGAGAAGCGCAAACCCTTAGAGCTTGCCGGGTCCAGGGCTGCACTGCACTACCAACATAAAGTGAGCGAAACCCTAAAAGTGAGCGCAACCCAAACCCACTGATCTTGCAAAAAGCTGCTAGAAAACCGCGCCTTTTGGGGCCATGTAAAGGATTACCTAAATTAGGGTTAACAATCTTTAGTCGTACAAAAGCGGCGCTAACCTCTTGCGTATTTGCATGTCCTAACTAAAGCCGCGCACCGTTGGAATTTCAAGGAAAAGTGGTAATGATTGAATTTTGCTTGTGTAGGGCTGAGCATTAATTTAACAAGCGCTGCTTCCTGCGGCGCCCCGGCGCAAAGGAATCAAAATGGAAACTGCACACGTAACCGACTGCTCGGTCAGCTCCTGCTCTTACAACCACGACGGCTGCCACGCCCTGGCCGTGAACGTCAAGGAGGCCGGTTGCTCCACCTTCATCTCCCTCAACGAGCGCGGCGGTCTGGACCGCGTCGTCACCTCCGTGGGTGCTTGCCAGAGCGCGGACTGCGCCCACAACAGCCACCTGGAGTGCACCGCCGCTTCCGTGCGCATGGGTGAGCGCGACGGCCAGGCCACCTGCCTGACCTACTCCGCCGCCTGATAGCTCGCGCTAGGCGCGCAAATACTGACATTTCATCCCTTCCCTATAAAACCCCATGGAATTTTTATAGGGAAGGGATGATTTTGTGTGTAAATAGGAGGGTGCTGCACACCGTTACCATTAACACCCCGGCGGGCGAGTTCACCATGCTGGGTGATAACTCGCGCCTGTACGGGGCTGGTTTTACTGGGGATTTGGCTCGGGTTATGGCTTCCATCCGGGCTCTTCCCGACGACGTGGGTTGGGAAATCCGCCCCGGCGCCAACCAGCTACTTGAGCAGGCAGTAGACGCTGTCAAGCAGTACTTTGAAGGAAATTTTGAGCCAGTTGCTAGCTTCCCAATTTGGCAGCAAGGCACCCCGTTTCGCCACCAGGTTTGGTCTACTTTGCGCCAAACTAAGGCTGGACAGCGTCTAAGTTACAGTCAGCTAGCTGACGCATCTGGTTTTCCGGGTGCCACCAGGGCTGCTGCAACCACCTGCGCGGTTAATAGTGTGGGACTGTTTATTCCTTGCCATAGGGTGATTCGGGCCGATGGGTCGATTGGCAAATTCGGTTGGAATCAGCAGGTCAAAGTTGATCTGCTAGAGCACGAGGCACGCCTGGCCGGGCACGCTTAGTGGTATGGCTTGAGCCCTAGCGGCGCGGGCCTGGGCTCTAGCGGCGTTGGGATTAGAAGTGAGACCAGCGGAAATGTTGGGCCTGGGGGAGTGGCATCAGAGGCTTGAGCCCTGGTGGTGTGGGCCTTTGCGGCTGAGCCTCTGCGGCGGCAAGCTCTGCAAATTCATAGGTAGGCCAGGCATATGGTGCAGGGTCACACATGTCCAGGACTGGTTTTGGGTGGGCCTTGCAGGCTGGCGCGCACAAATACTGACATTTCATCCCTTCCCTATAAAACCCCATGAATTTTTTATAGGGAAGGGATGATTTTGCCTGTGTTTGTTTGATTTTGTCTGACTTTTACTTGGAGTCTAGGACGCCAAGGAGAGGCTGATAGTGGGTAACCACGGCCTCGCAGTAGGCATCGGCGTCGCCAGCTACTGCCGCCTCATACATGAAACGGTGAGCCTGGGCGGTTACATGAATATCCTCCGGCGTGGGCACACCCAAAGACGGTGAAGTAATCATGTGCACCTCCCAAAAAGCATCGGTTAGTTGCTGGAACAGGTGGTTATTTAGCGGCGCCAGCAGAGCATTGTGGAAAGTGCGGTCTTGCTGGGGGAAAAGCTGGCCAGCCTGAGACAGCTGCTCCATTTCCAATAAAATCTGTTCCATAAGCGCTGAAGGCTTATCCTGCCAAGCATCAATAACCGGCTGCGCTAAAGCCAAATCCAAAGCCTGGCGCACCTGCACAATATCCTTTAAAGCGCGCCAATCATCGCCCGGGTTTAGCAGGCCCCTAAAAGCCAGTAGTTCCACCATGGGGCGCATAGAAACAGAACCCACAAACATTCCGCGCCCATGGCGCACTTCAACAATGTCCAAAGCTGACAAAGTACGCACCGCCTCGCGCACAGATGAGCGCGAAACATTTAAGTCGCTGCACATTTGCGTCTCAGTGGGGAGCGGATCGCCACGCTGCAAGTTGTGGCTAATGATGTGATGCTTAATAGCTTCAATGGCCACGCGCGCCTGACCCAGGCTGGCACTACCGCGTGAAACGCCGCCTGACGTGCTAGAAAGATCTATAGGTGTTTGCCCAAAAGGTGTGGAGTTATTAGACACGTGCCCCTCCGCGAATGGTTCGTCATTGAATTGTGTCCTTTAACCGTACACTCAAAACGCAACTTCATGGTACAGTTCATTTCACCAACGTCAGACATAAGACGTCAGGCATCCAGGAGGATCTTCAATGTCGAATCCCATTCGCTCAACCAGCCGCCGTGACTTCCTCAAGGTCACCGGTACCCTAAGCCTCGCCGCCGGTATTGCTGCTTCCCTAGCAGCTTGTGGTGGTGGCACCACTAAGAAGAAGGCCAGTGGCGCCACGGGTGACACCAGTAAGGCTAACAAAGATGGTGCCATTGTTGCAGGTATCTCTTATGAGCTAGGTACCAACGGTTACGACCCGGCCACCACCAGCTCGGCCCTAACCATTGCTGCCAACTGGCACACCCTAGAGGGCCTAACCGAGCTAGACCCGGCTGACCGCACCGTCTACAACGCCCTAGCTAAGGAAACCCCCAAGAAGGTAGATGACACCACCTGGGAGGTCACCCTGCGTGATGGCGCCAAGTTCTCCGACGGCGCTGCTGTGACCGTTGAAGACGTTATCTTCTCCTACACTCGCGTACTCGACCCCGAGCTTAAGAGCCTGTACCGTTCGATGATCGGCTTCATCGACAAGGTAGAGAAGAAGGATGACAAGACCGTCACCTTCAAGCTAAAGCAGGCTTTCTCCCTAGTTCCCGAGCGCCTAAGCATCGTCAAGATTGTTCCCAAGGCCGCCGTCGAGAAGGACGCCAAGACCTTCGACCTCAACCCCATCGGTTCTGGCCCCTACAAGATGACCGACAACGGCTCCGCCAGCCAGAAGGTTGTCTTCGAGCGCAACGAAAACTACAACGGCCCACGCCCGGCCCTGGCCAAGACCATGACCTGGCAGATTCTGCCCGACCCGGCCACCCGCACCAACGCCCTGACCTCGTCCACTGTACAGGCCATCGACTCTGTGCCCGCAGCTGACCTGGCTAACCTCAAGGCCCCCAACAAGGTCTCCACCGTGCAGGGCTTTGGTCTGCTGTTTGCCATGTTCAACCAGAACGGCAAGTTCAAGGACGTCAAGGCCCGCCAGGCCATCATGTACGCCATGGACTACAACAAGATCTGCGACAACGGCATGGCCAAGCTCGCCACCCCGGCCACCTGCTTCGTGCACAAGGCCCACGCCGACTACAAGCAGGCCAAGGTGGTCTACAAGTATGACGCCGCCAAGGCCAAGAGCTTGCTATCTGAAGCTGGCGTAACCGAGATCAAGGTGCTGGCCTCCAACCACGACTGGTTCTCCTCCGTGCGCGCCATCCTCAAGGAAAACTTCGAGGCCCTGGGCGTAAAGATCAGCTACGACGAGAAGAAGTCTTCCGATGTCTACAGCACTATCGACGGTGACCCCAACGCCTACGACGTACTGATCGCCCCCGGTGACCCCTCGGTCTTCGGTAACGACGCTGACCTGCTCATGCGCTGGTGGTACTCCACCGACGTGTGGACCGACAAGCGTATGCACTGGAAGGGCGCCGACAGCTACACCCAGGTTCAGGAAAAGCTCGACGCCGCCCTCAAGCTCACCGGCAACGACCAGAAGAAGGCTTGGGGCGAGATCTTCGACCTGCTCAGCGAGCAGGTGCCGCTGTACCCGATCTTCCACCGCAAGACTCCTACCGCTTACAACGGCGAGACCCTGGTTAACTTCCGTCCGATCGCGATCACCGGTCTGTCCTTCGAGAACGTAGGTTCAACCAAGTAACGCTTCACTGGCTAAGTTAGCCATGCTGGCTTAGCTAGTAAGTTTTAGCGGCCAGGGTAGCGCTTAAGTAGGCATCGCCATTAAGTTGCGCCCTGGCCGCGCCCGCTAGGGGATTTGCGGCCCGGCCAGGTGGTTTGCTTGGTTCCCTGTGTGGTTCCTGCGTGGTGCAGCTGGCGGCCCTGTCAGGTGGTTTCTGTGTGGTGCAGCTGGAGGCCCTGCTGGGACGTTGCTGGGCGGGGGAGGGGACGACGGCGTCGTCGGCCCCGCGCGCAAAGCTGGCTTAAAGGCTGGCTGGCCCCAAACCGGCTGGGCCGCAAACCAGCAGAAGCTAGCCCAAACCGCTTAGGCCTAAACCGGCAAATCTCTTAGTAGTCTTTGCCACTGTAGGCAAACAATCAATAGCACTTGCTATTAGACATCAGATGTCCGACAATAGACACAACGGCGGACCACAAACCTGCCGGGCGCACACGTGTCATAGAAGACGTGAACGCAAAAGCAAAGGAGCAAACTCGTGTCTAACCTGATCCGCCTAATTGGCCGGCGCCTAATCGCGCTGCCATTCATGGTGGTTGGTGTGACCTTGCTGGTGTTCTTGGTAATGTCGCTTTCTCCCGCAGACCCGGCCGTTTTGGCCCTGGGAGAATCAGCCAGTCCAGAAGCACTAGCGCAGTATCGCACCGCTCATCACCTAGATGACCCCCTATTTCAACGATTCTGGGATTACCTAGTTAACCTCTGCCATGGAGACCTAGGCCAGTCATTCAAAGGTAACGACATTACCCACCTAGTTAAAAGCGCTTTCCCCATCACCTTGCAGCTAACCTTCATCGGTATGTTCCTGGCGGTAATCATCGCCCTGGTGCTGGGTATCATCGCCGCCCTCTACCGTGACCGCTGGCCTGACCAGGTCATCCGCGTCATCTCTATCGCCTCTCTGGCCACCCCCTCCTTCTGGCTGGCACTGCTCATGATCCAGTGGTGGTCGGACGTGCCCGGAGGTACCGGCACCTTCCAGGCAGTAAACACTGGTTGGGTCTCCTTCGGAGACGAAGGCTACCTACGCCAAATCACCCTGCCCGCCATCGCCGTCGCCCTACCAAACTCCGGGTCACTAACCCGTGTAGTGCGTACCGCCATGGTTGAAGAACTCGATAAAGACTACGTACGCACCGCCATCGGCGCCGGCATCCCCAAAAACATTGTGGTAGCCCGCAACGTGCTACGTAACGCCCTAATCACCCCGCTCACCGTGCTGGGCCTGCGCATCGGCTACGCCATGGGTGGAGCCGTGGTTATCGAAATGATCTTCAACATCAAAGGTATGGGACAGTTGATCTTCCAGGGCATCACCCTCAATGACGTAAACATAGTTCAGGGTGTGTCCATCACCGTGGCCGCCGCCTTCATCATCATCAACATCATCGTTGACATGCTTTACGTACTAGTCAACCCGCGCATTAGGAGCGTATGAGTGATGCGCCACCAAAAGAAACTAGACAAGGTAACTGCCCCTGCGGCGCGCTTCCAAGGATGGAAAGCCATGCCGCTGGGAAGCAAAATCGCGTTAGTGGTTCTGGTAGCGCTCGCGCTCATGGCCATATTCGCCCCTGAACTTGCTCCCTTCAAACCCGGCCAAAGCAGCCTGACCAGCGTAGAGGAAGTAGTAACCCTCGACGACGGCACCGAAACCCACATCACCAGCCAGGCTGCCCCGCCTGGAGGCGAGTTCATCTTCGGGACCGACGGCTCAGGTCGCGACGTGTTCTCCCGCATCATCTATGGCGCGCGAGTATCACTGGTAGTAGGTATCTCCGCTACCGCCCTGGCCCTGGCTGTGGCCGTAGTGCTCGGCGCTATCGCCGCCACCGGCCGCAAATGGATCGCCGAAGCCCTGATGCGCACCCTGGACGTAATCATGTCCTTCCCCGGGATTGCGCTGGCGGCCGTGCTGGTGCTGGCGCTTAGCGCCACGCTACCCACACTGCCAGTGGTGGTGGTGTCCATTGCGGTTTTGTATGTGCCACAGTTAACCCGTGTAGTGCGAGCCAACATCATCTCCCAGTTCGGAGAAGACTATGTGGCTGCCTCCAAGGTAATGGGTGCCTCGGTACCCTGGATCTTGTTCAAGCACGTAGCTCGCAACTGCATCGCCCCGATCATGGTTTTCGCCACCGTCTTGGTGGCAGACGCGATCGTATTTGAGGCCTCACTAAGCTTCATGGGCGCAGGCATCAAAGCCACCAACACACCTACCTGGGGCAACATGCTCTCTGAAGGTAAGGGCCTGCTGCTCAAGGGTAACTGGTGGGTGACTTTCTTCCCCGGTCTGTTCATCTTGATCACCACCTTGTGCCTAAACGTTTTGTCTGAAGGTCTAACTGACGCTATGGCCGCGCCGCGCATCCGTTCGCGCGCCGACGTCGAAGCTGACGAAGCCGCCCTGGAAGAAGTCGCTGGCGAAGGTCACGGCAAGAATGGTGAGCTGGTGACCGAAAAGAGCATTTTCGAGTCCTCCTACCCCGAGATTCGCCGTCCTGAGGTGCAAGAGCACGTATCTCTAAGCGAGCGCCTAAACCAGCTGCGCGACTCTGAGCTCAAGCGCCGCGACCGCCTGGTTTACGCCACTCCCGAACAGGAGCCAGTGCTGGAGGTTAAAAACCTGTCCATTGCCTTCCCCGCCCAGCACGGTGACGTCAACATTGTTGACAACGTCTCCTTCTCGGTGCGCCCGGGTGAAACCATGGGTCTGGTGGGTGAATCCGGTTGCGGTAAGTCCATCTCCTCCATGGCGGTTATGGGCCTGCTCCCGCCCAGCGCCCGCATCAGCGGTGAAATCCTGTTCAAGGGCAAGAACATCTTGGAGATGACCCCGCAGCAGCACAATGACCTGCGTGGCCACGAAATGAGCATGATCTACCAGGACGCGCTCAGCTCGCTTAACCCCTCCATGCTGATCAAGGCCCAGATGAAGCAGCTAACTCGACGCGGGGGCACCCGCAGCGCTGAGGAACTGCTGGAACTGGTGGGTCTAGACCCGGTGCGTACCCTGCAAAGCTACCCGCACGAGCTTTCCGGCGGTCAGCGTCAGCGCGTACTGATTGCTATGGCCCTAACCCGCGACCCCTCGCTGGTGATCGCTGACGAGCCCACCACCGCCCTGGACGTGACCGTGCAAAAGCAGGTGGTTGACCTGCTCAACAAGCTGCGTGAAGAGCTCGGCTTCGCAATGGTCTTCGTCTCTCACGACCTGGCGCTGGTGGCCAAGCTGGCCCACCGCATCACGGTTATGTACGCCGGCCAGGTGGTTGAGCAGGCTGAAACCATGGAGCTGCTAACCAACCCCACCCACGAATACACCCGTGGCCTGCTAGGTGCGGTGCTCTCCATTGAGGCTGGCTCCAACCGTCTGCACCAGGTGCGCGGCACCGTGCCCTCGCCGCGTGAGTTTGTCGACGGCGACCGTTTCGCCCCGCGCTCTAGCCACCCCGAGGTTGGGCTACACACCCGCCCTGTACTTAAGCCGGTTGATGGCAACCCCAACCACGTATTTGCTATCACCCCTGAGCTTGAGGCGCTGCTGAAGAAAGAGGCAAAGTGATGAGCCAGGCATGGGACCCCAAAGATCCGGTAGTTGAACTACGCAACGTCAACGTCATCCACAAGTCACGTACCGGCGGGCTTTTCCACCCTGACACGGTGCACGCGGTTAACGACGTTTCGTTAACTGTCAGCCGTGGCCAAACCCTGGGAATCGTGGGTGAATCTGGTTGTGGTAAATCCACCACCGCCCGCGTAATGGTGGGTTTGCAGCCCATCACCAGCGGTGAGGTGCTGTTCAAGGGCCGCAAGCTCACCCACTCCAAGGCTGACCGACGCGATCTGGGACGCTCCATTTCGGTAGTGTTCCAGGATCCGGCCACCGCCTTGAACCCGCGCATGATCGTGCACGACACCCTAATTGACCCGCTTAACGTACACGGCATTGGTTCACCCAAGGACCGCGAGGCGCGCGTACGTGAGCTGCTGGCACTGGTTGGTTTGCCGCTAAGTGCCCTGGATGTGTTGCCGCGCCAAATCTCCGGCGGTCAGCGTCAGCGTGTGGCTATTGCCCGTGCGCTGGCTTTGGACCCCGACATTATCGTGGCCGATGAGCCCACCAGTGCTTTGGACGTGTCGGTGCGCGCCCAGGTGCTCAACCTATTGCAGGATCTAAAAGCCTCGCTGGGTTTGGGCCTGGTTTTCATCTCCCACGACATCAACACGGTGCGCTATGTATCTGACCGTATTGCAGTTATGTACTACGGCAAGATCATTGAAGAAAACACCACCCAGGAAATCTTTGCTCACCCCAAAGATGCCTACACCCGCAAGCTGCTTTCGGCTGTGCCTTCGCTTTTGAATGACGCGGGGCCTAAGGCGTCCCCGGCGGCCTAAGCACAGCTAAAAGAATCAGATAATTTCCACTAAAAAGAATCGCAGGAACAATCATGGATAAGCGTTTCACCGGTATGATCCCGCCGGTCGTAACCCCCTTCACCGCTGAAGGCGAAGTTGACCTAGAAGCCCTAGACCGCGTCATTGAGCACCTGATCGAGGGAGGCATGAACGGCCTGTTCATCCTCGGCTCTTCCGGCGAGGTGGCCTACCTAAACGACGCCCAGCGCGACGCCGTCACTGCTCGCACCGTAGCCACCGCTGCCGGCCGCGTGCCGGTGCTGGTGGGTGCCATTGAAACCACCGCCAAGCGCGTCATTGACCGGGCCCTGCGCGCCCAGGAGCTAGGCGCCGACGCGATTGTGGCCGCCGGCCCCTTCTACGCCCTGCCCAGCGCCGCTGAAGTAGCCGACCACTTCCGCGCCATCCACGCCGCCATTGACCTGCCCCTGTTCGCCTACGACGTGCCCGTGCGTCTAGGTGGCCTAAAGCTTGGCCGCGACATGCTGGTTGAGCTGGGTAAGGAAGGCGTAATCGTAGGTGTTAAGGACTCCTCTGGCGACGACGTCGGCTTCCGTCGCCTGGTGGCTGCCAACGAGGCCGCCGGTCACCCCCTAAGCCTGCTAACCGGCCACGAGTGCGTGGTTGACGGCATGTTGCTGCTAGGTGCCGACGGCGCCGTACCCGGCTACGGCAACGTAGACCCCCGTTCCTACGCGCAGCTGCTTGAAGCCGCGCGTGCCCACGAGTGGGACAAGGCCCGCGAGATCCAGGACCGTATCTGCGCAGGCTTCGAGATCGTGTTCGCGGTTAAGGGCCAGGGTGCTGACGGCACCGGTATCCCCGCGTTCAAGACTGCCATGGAGGCTGTAGGCGTACTAGACAATGCCTACATGGCTCCGCCGGTTAAGGCGCTAGAAGGCGAAAACCGTCAGCGCGTGATCGACATTGTGCACGCCGTGGGTCTGGCCTAGTTAAGGCCTGCGTATGGCCGGACCTGATTTATTTGGGTCCGGCCATTTGCGTAACTGCCGGTAGCTGCGCCGGATAGAAGGAAAATCATGCAAAAACTTGTTGTGGGAATTGACTTAGGCGGCACCAAAATGGCTGGCGCCCTGGTTGATAGTGCGGGCAACCTAGTTGGCCCCATCCTTAAAGTACCTACCCCCGCCCATGACGGGCGCGCGGCCATGCTTGACGCTATCGCCGAGCTGGCGGGCAAAGTTATTGCTGCGGGAACCGCCAACAGCGGTGAATGGACCATTGCCGGGGTGGGGATCGGCACGGCTGGGGTAGTGGATGTAACCAGCGGCTCTATCGTGGCCTCCACCGACGCCATCAGTGAATGGGCCGGCACCCAGGTGCGTGAAGGGGTAGGTCAGCGCCTTAAAGAAGCTGGCTACAACGTGCCCATCCACGTTGAAAACGATGTGGACGCTCACGCCGGCGGGGAAGCTTGGTTGGGAGCTGGACGCGGGGCCCGCTGCGCCATTGTGGTGGCCGTGGGCACGGGCGTAGGCGGCGCCGTCGTAATTGACGGGCAAACCTGGCGCGGCACCCACCACCTAGCCGGGGACCTGGGCCACTTCCCAGCCGTTGGGGCGCAAGGCGAGCCGTGCACCTGCGGGCGCTTTGGTCACCTCGAAGCCGTCAGCGCCGGCCCCCAAATTTACCGGCGTTACCTGGCCCTGGGGGGAGACGCGCAGGTCAGCGGCACCCGCGAGCTGGAAACTCGGGCTGAAGCCGGCGATGAGCTAGCCGCGCAGGTTTACCGCGACTCGGCCCAGGCACTAGCAAACGTGCTGGTGGGGCTGGCTTACACGCTTGACCCTGACTGCATCATTATTTCGGGCGGCCTAGCTAACGCCGGCAAGTGCTGGTGGGGCCCGCTGCAGGAAACCTTTAAGGCCCAGCTCAGTGGGCCGCTGGAAAATCTAGAACTCGTAAGCGCCCAGCTGGGCTCCACCGCCCCCATTGTGGGGGCCGCGCGCGGAGCCTGGCAGCTAATTAACGCAGCTAATTAACTAGGAGAAAATTGTGACTAACGTAATTGAGCAGATCAAAGGCGGTTTGATCGCCTCGGCGCAGGCTTACCCGGGTGAGCCTATGCGTGACCCGCGCACTATGGACCAGATCGCCCAGGCTTGCGTGCTGGGTGGGGCCGTGGCTATCCGCGCCCAGGGGCTAGCTGACCTGGCCCTTATCAACCAGCACGTGGATGTGCCCGTGATTGGTTTGTGGAAAGACGGTCACGACGGCGTCTTTATCACCCCCACGCTCACTCACGCTGTGGCTGTGGCCGCCACCGGCAGCCAGATTGTGGCTATTGACGGCACCCGCCGCCCGCGTCCCGATGGGCGCAGCTTCGCCCAGACGGTAAGCGAACTAAAGGCTGCTTTCCCGCAGGTGCTGGTGATGGCCGACTGCGGTAGCGTCGATGACGCTAAGGCCTCCCAGGATGGGGGAGCGGACCTAGTGGGCACCACCCTAGCGGGTTACACCGGTGAGCGGCCCAAGACTGAAGGGCCCGACTGGGAGGTGATTGAGCAGGTGCTAAACATTGCGCAGGTGCCTGTTATCGCCGAAGGACGCATTCACACTCCCGCTCACGCCGCCCAGGCGATCCAAATGGGGGTCCACGCAGTGGTGGTTGGAACCGCCATTACCCACCCCACCAGCATCACTTCATGGTTTGTAGGTGCTGTAAAAAACGTGCAATAAGCCTGCGATCGTGTTCTAATAAGGACATATAAGCGTATATTCTCAATCGCATGGCGTGTAGAAGGTGACAGATTAGCGCAATATGCGTACCGTTTGTCATACGAGACGCCGCCGGCGAATCCCTACCATTCCGGATGGAGAACACTATGTCCGTCAACCGCACTGAGCTGATTGCTGCAATTGCCGAGCGCGCTAACCTGACCAAGACCGAGGCCGAGGCTTTCCTGTCTGCTTTCCAGGACGTCTTGGTTGAGAACGTTGCTAAGGGTGAAGCCGTGAAGATCACCGGCCTAATGGGTATCGAGCGTGTTGAGCGCGCGGCCCGCACCGGCCGTAACCCCCGTACCGGTGAGGAAATCCAGATTCCCGCTGGTTACGGCGTTAAGCTAACCGTCGGCTCCACCTTGAAGAAGGCTGTAGCCAACAACTGATTGCGCCCAGGCGCAGTTAACACAGGGCAGCACCCGCGCAGTGCTGTCCTGTTTTGCTTTTACGGCCCGGCTATTTTCTTCGCTGGCGGAGCGCCGGAGCTGGCTGCGGCCGGCTGCGCTGGCAGCGGCGACGGCGCGCGGGCTAGCTGCGTAGCGTCAGGGCTTGCACGTGGCTGCGGGCGGCTGCGGCGCGGGCGCCGGCTTTAAAGGGGCGACGGCGTACTTTGTTAGCCCCTATGACGCGCGCTAACGCCGCCTTAGTCATGTGTTAGCACCCGGTTAAAGCCCCCGCTGCCTACCCAGGCTTTTGGCCCGGCAAATGTCCTGCAATGGGCCTTAAAAGACCTATAGGGGACCTGAATTCATCCCAGCGAATGAGGCCCCAGCAGCCTAAACGTGTTCAAAATTGCTTTATGAGCACAGCCACCCCTCCCAGCAACCCCACCCAGAGCCCAAACGCCCTGGATATGGTGGGTTTGGTTAAAGTTTTTGGATCCAAGGTAGCGGTCGATAACCTTTACTTATCAATCCCTACGGGATCTATTTACGGCGTCGTCGGCCCTAACGGGGCGGGCAAAACCACCACCTTGTCAATGACCACGGGCCTACTAACCCCAGATCACGGCAAAGCCTACGTTTTAGGCGTAGATGTGTGGGCGCAACCCCGCCGGGCCAAAGGACTACTAGGGGTGCTGCCAGACGGGCTACGCACTTTTGACCGCCTTAGCGGCGCAGAACTGCTCACCTATTGCGGCCTGCTGCGCGGCATGGAGCGTGAACAGGTGCTTAAACGCACCCAGCAGCTTCTATTGGCCCTGGGCCTAGCCGACACCGGCAACAAGCTGGTGGCCGACTACAGCGCAGGTATGCGCAAAAAAATCAACCTAGCCTGCGCCCTCATCCACGCCCCCAGCGTGCTGGTGCTAGATGAGCCTTTCGAAGCGGTAGACCCGGTTTCAGCCCAAGCCATTATCCAGATCCTGCACGAGTTTGTCTCACGCGGGGGCACCGTTGTGCTTTCCAGCCACGTGATGGATACGGTGGCCAAGCTGTGCACACATGTGGCCGTAATCAACGCCGGGCGAGTAGTGGCCTGCGGGACAGTGGCGCAGGTGGCTGACGGCATGGACCTCAATGAGCGTTTCGTGCAGCTAGTGGGCGGACCCATGCAACACGAGGAGATGACATGGTTGCAACCCTCGTCAAACTAAGGTGGCGCCTAACCATTAATAGCCTGCGCGGCGTCTGGTGGAAAATCCTGCTTGAAGCCTGGCTATTTCTAAACCTATTTGCATTTTTAGCTTTTGCTATTGGCGGCCTAATTGCTTTAGGTATGCTGGGCTGGCGCTACACCCCGCAGGTTTTAAGTGTACTAGTAACCCTAACTGTTACTGGCTGGCTTATTTTCCCGCTACTAATAACCGGTGCAGATAACTCTTTAGAGCCGCGCCAATTACGCCTCTGGGTAGTACCTTCACGTAAATTAGCAGCCGGGTTAATTGTGGCCGCCGGGGCTGGTGGGCCAGGAATTATTACCGGCCTGGTGCTACTAACCACGGTTATTACCTGGCTGTCACACGGCAGCGTAGTGGCAGCAGCATTTGCCCTAGTCAATATGGTGCTAGCCTGGCTAACTGCAGTGATCGGCTCTAGGTGGCTGGTTACTGCGGCCGCGCTTGGCTATCGACGTCGCAGCCGGGAACTGGTTACCAGCTTTGGCCTATTGCTGATTATTGGTTTAGCGCAGCTACCCAACCTATTTTTTAGTCTGCATTTAGATAGCAGCCTTAGCGGCTGGCTGAAGCTGGCACGCTACAGTCAATACCTGCCTACCGCTTGGGCGGGCGCTGCGCCGGCTCAGGCAGCTAGTGGAAACTACCTGCTAGCAAGTGCCTTTACAGTGTCTAGTGCGCTGCTAGTGGGCTGCCTGTACTGGCTTTGGCAGCGGGCCATGACTAACGCTATGACCGCCGATGTAGCCGCTAATGATAAGGGCGCAGGTAAAAACAGTGAACTTAGTAAAGTGTTTGCTGCGCAAGAATTCTTTACTAAATTCATGCCCTCCCCGGCGGCCACGGTTTGCGCGCGCAGCCTGCGCTATTTAGTGCGTGATTTTAGGCTGCGAATATCATTTATAGCCTGCATTTTTATGATCGTGCTGTTTATGGTGGTGTTTATTGGTCAAGCACAGCGCTCTGGCAGCGTAATTATGGTCTATTTTGCCTCACTGATGATATCCATAGTTATGGGTTTATCTGTGGCAGATGATTTAGCTACTGACTCCACCGCCATTCATACCTCCTTGCTAAGCGGTATTAGCGGCCTGCATGAGCGTCTAGGGCGCTTGGTGGCAACGGCGATCTGGCAGCTGCCGCTGGTATTGGTGGTTAGTCTGATCGCGCCGCTGCTTTCCAATCAGGCCAAACACTTACCCATTTTGCTGGGGCTAAACCTGGCCGTGTGGGGAGTAGTGGTAGGCGTGGCCCAAATTCTGGCAGTGGTTTTCCCCTACCAAACCAACCCGCCTGAAGCTAGCCCGTTTAGTGCCAAAGGCAGCGGGGCTGATGCGCTACTGGCTTCACTAGCTCAGATGGGTTCAATGCTGGCTTCTATGCTGTTGGTAACCCCCACCATTGCCCTGAGCGTTTACTGCGGCGTTAGCGAAAACTTCCAGTTGGCCTGGCTTTGCGTGGTTCTGGGAGTGGTTAACGCGCTGGTTGTGATGGTTGTAGGTGTACGTATGGGCGGCAAGCTGCTAGATGGGCGCTGGGCGCGACTGTTGTTCACCATTTCGCAGTGGCCTGGTCACACTCAAAGCTAGGGTTTGACGACGGCGCTGGCTAATGCGGGCTGTGAGCTTATGTTCACAGCCCGCGAGCATATGACCCTATTCACTTTAATGATAGAAGTTGATTGATTGGGTTATAATTTAATCGAAGTTAATCATCTGATTTCATTCGTTACATCATTGGAGATGGACATGGAAGTTGTTGTTCTACCTGATGCCCAAGCTATCGCTGAGCGCGCCGCAGACGCCATCGAAGCCGTCCTAGTGGCTAAGCCCAACGCGGTTTTGGGTACTGCCACCGGTTCTAGCCCGCTACCGCTCTATGACGAGCTAGTGCGCCGCAACCAAGCAGGCAAGCTATCTTTCAAGGACGTCACCGGCTACATGTTGGACGAATATGTAGGTCTGCCCGTTGACCACTACGAGCGCTACGCCAACTTCATGGAACGCAACCTGCGCTCGCGCACCGACATGGCTCCTGGCGCCCTACACGGCCCTGACGCCCTAAACCCTGACCCGCAGGCCGCCTGTGACGACTATGAGCGCGCCCTGGCTGAGGCTGGTTACGCTGACGTGCAGATTCTAGGTATCGGCTCTGATGGTCACATTGGCTTCAACGAGCCTGGCGGCCCGCTAGACTCGCGTACCCACCTCGATAAGCTCACCGAGCAGACTCGCCGTGACAACTCGCGTTTTTTTGATAACGACATCAACAAGGTGCCCACCATGTGCATTACTCAGGGCCTGGCCACCATCATGGAGGCCCGCAAACTGGTACTGATTGCCACCGGTGAGAACAAGGCTGAAGCCATCAAGCACCTAGTTGAGGGTGAAGTAAGCGAGCAGTGGCCGGCCACGGTAATGCAGCGTCACCCCGACGCCCTGGTGCTGCTAGACGCCGCTGCCGCCTCCAAGCTGAGCAAGTAACGCCGCCATAAGCCACTGAGGGGCGGCACAGCCCGCTTCAGTTGTCGTTCCCCCAGTTATGAAACAGCCGCTGCCCATTTGTTGGTAGCGGCTGCGGCGTTATTTGGGCTAGGCGGCGCCAGGATCTGTGATCGGCCTGACGGCGGCTGTGGCAGGGGAGCGGGGCGGTGCGTTTGGGCGTTGCGGCAGGGGCGACGTCGTAAGTGGGCAAAGCCACTGGTGAGGCTAAGGCAGGCTACAGCCCAGGAAATTTGGCGACTTTTGGGCGCCAGCTAGCCCGAAAAGCTCCCCAACCACCCCTTAAGTCAGGGCCCCTGTAATGACGCCTACACCGCTGAGAGCGTGATGACAAAGGTTAAAGCCCCAAGGGGACATAAAATTACAGCTATGAGTGAGCCTTTGGACCCCATGGAACCCGGCGGTAGCCCCAGCCAGTCAGCTGGGACCGCAGTTTTGGAGCGCGAAGAGCTCCGCTCCACTGACGACGGCGACGCAGACCGCTTCGCCCACTATGTACGTAAAGACAAGATCGCTGCTGCCGCCGCCTCCGGGCGTCCCGTAGTGGCCCTGTGCGGCAAGGTATGGCGCCCTCAGCGTGACCCTTCGGCCTACCCGGTGTGCCCCACCTGCAAGTCAATCTACGAGCAGATGAGCCAGTCCCCAAAAGGTAACGGCCCCAGGCGCCCGCGTTTCCCGTTCGGCGGCCGGGGCTAAAAGCCAAGGCTAAGGCTAAAAGCCAAGGCTAAAACCTGGGCTAAGGCTTGGGGCTAAAACCCGGGGCTGGAAGCCTGGGCTAAAAGCGCCTTCAACTAGAAGCCGCTGACTGCCTCAAAGCTGACTGCCTCAAAACTGTAAACACCAAATCTGCGCGCCGGGGCCTAGCCCCGGGCGTTAGATTTTTGGGCCCAAAATCAGGGCGCAGTGCGCCTTAGTAGGCTCGGGCCGTCAGCGCGCCAAGACCACAGATACGCGGCGCCGGCAGCGCCCCAAAACATAGGACGCGCCGAAAAAAGCAAAACCATTAGCCTCACCACGGTTGGGGGTAGCCTTGTGCAGGCCCCAGCCGCGCTAATGCAGGCCCCAGCAGCGCTAAACGTGGCTAATTTATTGGCTTAATTCATTTATGTGGCTTATTTATGAGAGGGATCGGTAAAAATTGGTTCAATTGCGCCGTTGGCAGCGTGAAGCTTTCGCCACATACATGTCTAGCCAGCCCCAAGACTTCCTGGCGGTAGCCACCCCCGGCGCAGGTAAAACCACTTTCGCGCTGACCTTGGCTAGCGAGCTCATACGCGCTGGTGAGGTACACAAGCTAACCATCGTGGCCCCCACCGAGCACCTCAAATACCAGTGGGCCGCCTCAGCCGCCCGCTGGGGGCTACGCATCGACCCCACCTACTCCAACTCCGGCGGGGGAGCAGGCAGCAACTTCGACGGCGTCGCCCTAACCTACGCGCAGGTAGCCTCCAACCCTAACCTGCACCGCGCCCGCACCAGCGCCAGCCGCACCCTGGTGATCCTAGACGAGGTGCACCACGCCGGAGACGCGCTGAGCTGGGGAGACGCAATCTATGAAGCATTTAGTGGGGCCCGCCGTCGCCTGAGCCTAACCGGTACCCCCTTCCGCAGTGACACCGCCGCCATCCCCTTCGTCACCTACGCCCCCGACAGCAACGGCATCAGGCGCTCACAAGCCGACTACACCTACGGCTACGCTGACGCGCTAGCCGAAAACGTGGTGCGCCCAGTTATTTTCATGTCCTACTCAGGCCAAATGCGTTGGCGCACCAAAGCCGGCGACGAGGTCTCAGCCCGCCTGGGCGAGCCGCTAACCAAAGACCTAGAATCCCAAGCCTGGCGCACCGCCCTAGACCCCACCGGGGAGTGGATCCCCGCCGTCCTGGCCGCAGCTGACCAGCGCCTTAGCGAAATTCGCCGGCAAATTCCTGATGCTGGCGGCCTAGTGATCGCCACCGACCGTGAAAAAGCTCGCGCCTACGCACGCCAACTAGCCGCCATCACCGGCGAAAAACCCACGGTGGTGCTCAGTGACGACAATGGCGCTTCAGAAAAAATCGAGCAGTTCTCCGCCAGCAACCAGCGTTGGATGGTGGCCGTACGCATGGTTTCCGAAGGCGTAGACGTGCCGCGCCTAGCGGTAGGGGTGTACGCCACCTCCACCTCAACCCCACTGTTCTTCGCCCAGGCCATTGGGCGTTTCGTGCGTGCACGCCGGCCTGGAGAAACCGCCAGCGTGTTCCTGCCTTCAGTCACCCCGCTGCTGGCGCTCGCGGCAGAGCTGGAAACTGAGCGCGACCACGCCCTGGATCGGCCCGCTAAAGAAGATGACGTACAAGACCTGTTCGCTAATCCTGAAGATAGGCTAATTGCCGCCGCTAACCGGGAAGAAAAAGCCTCTGACGCGCTACTGCCCGGCTTTGAGGCCATGGATTCCACCGCTGAATTTGACCGGGTACTTTTCGACGGCGGCGAGTTTGGTACCGGCGCCATGGTCGGTAGCGTGGAGGAGCAAGAATTTTTAGGCATCCCAGGTTTGCTCGACGCCGACCAGGTGAGCCAGATTTTAAAGGCCCGCCAGGCTGAGCAGGTTAAAACCCAAAAACGTTCACAGGCCGCCGCCGCCCAGCGGGCAGCTAACGCCGGCATTGAGGATGCCCGCCAGCGTGACGCGGCCCGTAAAGAGCTCAGCAAGCTGGTTTCTAGCTGGGCGCGCCGCTCGGGTCAAAGTCATGGGGCGGTGCACGCTGAGCTGCGTAGAGTCTGCGGGGGCCCAGAGGTGGCACAGGCGACGACGACGCAGATCCGCACTCGGGTCGATACCTTGCGTAAGTGGTTTGTGGGCCGGCGCTAAAACAGCAAGTGGCGGTGGATTTGCATCCACCGCCACTATTTATGCGGGAGCTCAGCTTTAGCGCTCAGCGCTGGCTTTGGCTGGCCTTAGCCCTGGTTGGCCCGGGGGCGCTGGCTTTGCTCAGCCCTGCTTGGTTTCACGTGAATCAAGATCCATGCGGCGGGTAGGAATAGCGATTTCACCTTCGCTCAGGCGCCAGGCCTGGTAGGGCAGCTGGGCGCGGGCGGCACGGTGACGCTCAGCGGCGCGGGTGAGGGCGCCGTCGTCGTAGTGCTCGGGGATGATCTGGCCGTTTTCTACCAGCTGTACCTGCAGCGGGCGGGCCTGGTTGCGTTCCAGCTCAGCCTCGGCAGCCTCGGGGTCAAGGGCGCTGATCAGTAGTTCTTCGGTGGCGGAGCCGTCAATGATCACGCGGCCAGCGGTCTTGCGACCGCCCACACTGGACTTACCGCCACTAGACTTCTTAGCTACCTTTTCCATCTCGCCGGCGCTGTTTTCGCGCTCAACCATCTTGTACACCAGCGCAGCCGTGGGCACGCCAGAGCCGGTAACCAGTTTGGTACCCACACCGTAGATGTCTACCGGGGCCGCACCCAGGGCGGCGATAGCGTATTCATCCAGGTCAGAGGTAACCACAATCTTGGTGTCGGGGCAGCCTAGGGAGTCTAGCTGGGCGCGTACCTTGAAGGCCTCGGCCACCAGGTCACCAGAGTCTAGGCGCACGGCACCTAAAGTGCCCCCAGCGGCCTTGGCTGCGTCAACAGCGCGCTGCACGCCGCGCGCAATGTCGTAGGTGTCAACCAGGATGGTGGTGCCCACGCCCAGAGAGGCAATCTGGGAGTCAAAAGCGGTGCGTTCGTCGTCGTGCAGCAGCGTGAAAGCGTGGGCGGAAGTACCTACGCAACGGATGCCGTAACGCATCCCAGCTTCCAGGTCACTGGTGGAGGTGAAGCCGGAAACCACGGCGGCGCGGGCGGCGGACACGGCGGCGTCCTCGTGAGTACGCCGGGCCCCAAAGTCCATGCAGGGACGGCCGTGGGCGGCGATAGTCATACGTGAGGCGGCTGAGGCCACGGCGCAGTCGTGGTTGAAAATGCTCAGCGCCATGGTCTCAATGATGCAGGCCTGGGCGAAGTCAGATTCAACGGTTAGCAGGGGAGAACCCGGGAAGTAGCATTCACCCTCGCCGTAGCCGTAAATGTTGCCGTCAAAGTGGAAGTTTTCCAGGTAGTTGATCGTGGCCTTGTCAACAATGCCCTGATCGGATAGGAAACGTAGCTGCTCTGGCTCAAAGTGGAAGTTTTCCAGAGCTTCAAGAAAACGCCCGGTGCCGGCAACCACGCCAAAGCGACGTGAAGGGGGCATCGAGCGTCCAAAGATCTCAAACACACTGCGGCGTTTGGCGGTACCATCTGCCAGCGCAGCTTGCAGCATGGTCAATTCATACATGTCGGTCAGAAGTGCCGTACTCATGGCTTAACTTTAGCCACACCTTGAAGGTTTTGCAGTGTCTTGGGGATAACTCCCGATTCCCTAAAGTGCTTTGTGTGGGTGGGCAAAGTGCGAGCTCACAGCGTTTTTGGCGGCGTTGGTAAGGTTTGGCTATGTTGGCGCACGCTTTTGTTCAGGTTTTAACCCGCCGGGCGGTGTCTGTTATCACTGATAAGAAAAGTGCTTATTAAAGCCAGAATCGACTAGGGTCTAATGACGTGAATGACGCACCGATTGGTATTTTTGATTCAGGAGTTGGAGGACTGACGGTAGCGCGTGCAATCCTCGATCAGCTGCCTGGTGAGCGTCTGCTTTACATCGGTGACACCGCGAACAGCCCGTATGGGCCTAAGCCTTTGGAACAAGTGCGTTCTATGGCTTTGAACGTGATGGATGAGCTGGTTGACTCGGGCGTCAAAATGCTGGTTATTGCCTGTAATACCGCCACGGCGGCAGCTTTGGATGAGGCGCGTGAGCGTTACACCAAAGGGATGGGCATTCCGGTTATTGAGGTGATTTCTCCGGCGGCGCGCACGGCGGCAGCTTTGACTCGTTCAGGGCGTGTGGGTGTGATTGCCACGGCAGGAACGGTTAACTCTGGGGCCTACGCGCGGGCTTTGCAGGGTATCCCGGGCTTGAACTTAACTCAGCAGGCTTGTCCGCGTTTTGTGCAGTTGGCTGAGGCTGGGATTACTACCGGCCCGCAGGTGCTGGATGTGGCTAAAGAGTATCTGGAGCCATTGCAGGCGGCGGCGGTGGACACTTTGGTGTTGGGCTGTACGCATTATCCGTTGCTGGCTGGGCCGATTAGTTACGTTATGGGGCGTAATGTGGCTTTGGTTTCTTCTAGCGAGGAGACTGCGAAGGATGTTTATCGTGAGCTAGCTGCCCGCGATTTGCTGCATTCTGACACTCAGGCTGTGGTGGGCTCTGGTGACGACGACGGCGCGGCTGGCACGGGTGTGGCAGGCGGCGTGGCTGGCTCTGCTGCTTTTGGGGCCGACGGCGCGGCTCAAGGCGTTGCGGGTGCTGCGGCTGCGGGCGGCTCTGGCCTGGCCGGTGGCGCGGGCGGTACTAACGCGGTCAAGCAGGTCTCTAGGCAGGGCGGCGCGCAGGGCGCCTCCAGCGGCACGGCAACTAGCAGTGCGGCAGCTAGCGGCAAGGGGGCTAGCAGTGCGACCCCTAGCGGCGAGGCGGCCAGCGGGCACGAGTTTAGGGCTACTGGCGATCCGGTAGCTTTCCAGGTGCTTGCCAAGCGTTTCTTAGGACCAGTGGTGGGTCAGGTACGTCAAGCTCATGCCACCGGTGGCGCGGGCGTGAAGAATTTAGATAGGGAGATTCGCGAGTGAAGCTCACGATTGTAGGTTGCTCAGGCTCGATGTCTGGACGTAAGTCCAGCGCATCAAGCTACCTGGTGCAGGCATGGGGGCCTAACACCAAGTTGCAGTTGCCAGGCACCGAAAAAATGCGGTTAGTGGTTGACGATGAGTTAGCAGCCATAAATTGTGCTGTGGCCCCCGAGGTCACGAACGCACAGCCTGATGCGGGCAATGACCAGCGACTGTGGTCTTTAGTACTTGATTTTGGGCCGGGCTCTATGGGCCAGCTGCTTAACTACCTAGACCCAGCTGATCTGGATGCAATCTGTATTTCGCACTGCCACGCCGACCACATGGTGGATCTGGTAGGTATGCATGTTTATCGCCGCTGGCGCCCTGAGGGCGCGCTAGGGCCGGTGCTGTGTATTGGCCCCAGCACCACCTGTGAGCGTCTGCGTGGGGTCGACGGCGCCGCTAGCTGCGAGGATTACCACACAGAGTTCTCCTTTGTTACCGCCGTACCTGGCCGCTCCACGCAGATTGGCCCGTTCACGGTGACGCCGTTTACGGCCCTACACCCGGTTGAGGCCTACGGTTACCTGGTGCAAGGCCCCAGCGAGGATGACCCCACCAAGCAGGTGACTTTAGCTTTCACCGGCGACACTGACCTGTGTGAAGGCATGAGCCAAATGGTTAGTGGGGGAGTGGACCTGCTACTAGCTGAGGCGGCCTTCGTGGAGGGACGCGATGTGCTACGCGGTATGCACCTAACCGGCTACCGCGCCGGCCAGCTGGCTAGCGAGGCTAACGCCGGGCAGCTGGTGTTGACCCACATCCAGCCTTGGACCTGCCATGATGTGCCTCTAGCTGAAGCGCGCCAGTCTTTCACTGGCCCAGTTTACGACGCCCAGCCTGGACGCAGCTGGAGCCTATAGACGGGCAAATAAACGTAGGCGCTGGGGCGGTTGCCGCCCCAGCGCCTAGTTTTTCCGGTATACATTAGCGCCGCGCTTTAGCTATGTATCAGCGCACCGCGCTTTGGGCACGTATTTAAGGCCAAATCGCCGCGCTTTAACCCTGGTTTAGCTCTGGTTTAGCCTTGGTTTAGAACAGCTGGGCTAGCTGCGGGGCTAGGGCCCGCAGGGCCTGGCCCCGGTGAGAGATAGCGTTCTTCTCAGCGGCGCTCATTTGGGCGCTGGTGCGCCCCTGGCCACCGGGCTCATCCTCCTGGCTGGGCACAAAAATCGGGTCATAGCCAAAGCCGCCCTCACCAATGCTTTGGTGTAGCAGGCGCCCATACATGCGGTGCTCTTCAACCACTACGCGCCCCCTTTGGTCCCCATTTTCGGGCACCACCAGCACTGCTGCGCAGGTAAAGTTAGCGCCCCGGTGCGGGTCTTTTACGTCTGAGAGCTGATCGAGCAGCAGCTGCAAGTTAGCTGCGTCGTCGCCGTGATGACCGCACCAGCGGGCCGAGAAAATCCCCGGCGCCCCACCTAAAACATCCACGCATAGCCCTGAATCGTCGGCCACCGCCGGCAAGCCGGTAGCCTGGGCTAGCGCATTAGCTTTAATGGTGGCGTTGGCGGCAAAAGAAATACCGTCCTCAACCGGTTCGGGCACCTGCAAATCAGCGGCGCTAATAACACTGGCAGGGTCAAAATTGGCGATCGCCTGCGCTAAAATCTCGCGAAACTCTGCCAGCTTGCCCTGATTGTGGGTGGCCAGCACCAGTTTTGCTCCCTGGGGTACAGATACAACCATGTCACAGAGCCAAATCACTAAGGCGAGCTACGCCGTCGTCGGCAGCCAAGGCCGCCCGCTGCAAACGTGCCAAAGTGGCGTTACCCTGGGCCGCTAGCTCCAGCAGAGTGTCCAGCTCAGCGCGGTCAAAGGGGGCGTGCTCAGCGGTGCCCTGAATTTCAATGAACTTACCTGAGCCGGTCATAACCACGTTCATGTCGGTGTCAGCGCGCACATCCTCCTCATAGGGCAGGTCCAGGCAGGGCACGCCATCAATAACACCCACCGAAATAGCCGATAGGGAGTCTGCCAGCACCGGGCGCTTAGCCTTGGCTTTAATCAAACCGCGCTCAGTTCCCCAAGCTACCGCGTCAGCCAAAGCCACATAGGCGCCGGTAATTGCGGCGGTGCGGGTGCCCCCGTCAGCTTGCAGCACGTCACAGTCCAAGGCGATAGTGTTTTCACCCAGCGCACTAATATCAATGATGCCGCGTAGCGAGCGACCAATTAGTCGAGAAATCTCGTGGGTGCGTCCGCCCACCTTGCCGCGCACAGACTCGCGGGCAGAGCGCTCCGAGCCAGCCCGGGGCAGCATGGCGTATTCAGCGGTAACCCAGCCCTCACCAGAATCCTTCTTCCAGCGCGGCACGCCCGCAGTAAAAGAAGCCACACACAGCACTCGGGTGCGGCCAAAGCTAACCAGCACATTACCTTCGCCGTGCTCTAGCCAGTTGCGGGTAATCGTAACCTCGCGCAGCTGGTTGGTGGCGCGTCCATCTTTGCGTACAAAATCGCTCATAAGCCAAGCCTACCGTAGACAAAAAACCGAGCCAGTTAAAAACTGACTCGGTTCAGCGGTGCGCGAGGGGGGACTCGAACCCCCACGCCTAGGGCACTAGAACCTAAATCTAGCGCGTCTACCAATTCCGCCACTCGCGCGTGCCGGATTAGCTTAAAACATTTCCGGCCTCAGACACAAATTATTTTAATGGGGTCTAGCTCACTCCCAGTTCTTTGCGCAGACGCTCCACGTGACCAGTGGCTTTAACGTTGTATTTAGCCAGAGCCACGGTGGCGTCAGGGTTGATAACAAAGGTAGAGCGACGTACGCCCACGCTGACGCGGCCGTAGTTCTTTTTCTCGCCCCATACGCCCCAAGCTTCCATTACCTGGTGATCTGCGTCTGAAAGCAGCGGGAAAGGTAGCTCCTGCTTGGTAGCAAAACGTTTTAGGGCCTCAACCTTGTCTGGGCTGATACCAACTACGCTGTAGCCGGCCTCAGCCCAGGCAGCTGAGGAATCGCGAAAATCGCAGGCCTCTTTAGTGCAGCCAGGAGTGGCTGCCTTGGGGTAGAAATAGACCACAACCCCCTTGGGGGCTTTGGCTAACAGCTGGCTTAGCGACACCAGCTCTCCATCTGCGTTAGGGAGACTGAAAGCCGGGGCTGGGCTGCCAACTTCAAGAGTGGTCATTTATTTCTTCCTGTCTAGATCTTTCAGGCGACTAGTTCGAGTGCTGCACGAGCGGCAGCGAGACGAGCTAGGGCGCGTTCTAGACGGGAGGGGGAGGCCGACTCGGTCAGGGACTCCAGCTCGCTCTGGGCCGCCTGTAGTTCGAGTTCTAAGTTACGCATATTGTCTTCACTCCTTTTCTTCTTCAGCATCCAACAGTCTGACGGGTACGGGTATGTAACCGCCATGAGGGTTGAATATATTCCACACCGGCTAAACCTTGTGGGAATGCAGCAGCTAACAAGAGCTAACTGTTTGGTTTAAAACTGTCACTCGCGCGGTGAGTAATCAGTGTTACCGCAATGGTACATGAACCGGTGGTACACCGCCAGGGACTCGAACCCTGAACCCGCTGATTAAGAGTCAGCTGCTCTGCCAGTTGAGCTAGCGGTGCAAGGAAGCAACCGTATGGTTGAGCTTCGTACACCGCCAGGGACTCGAACCCTGAACCCGCTGATTAAGAGTCAGCTGCTCTGCCAGTTGAGCTAGCGGTGCATTTTTGCTGCGCGTTTAACTTCGCAACGGAGAGAAACTTTATGTGCTTGGTGGGGGGCTTGTCCAGTCGAGAAAGCCCAAAATCGCAGTTTGTAAGCTAACTCACGTTTGTGTGGTGCTTATTGGTGCGTGCATAAGTACTTAGTGGCTTATGCGTGAGGTACGGTTAGGGCGTGTCTAAGCCGATCGTAACTTTGGCGACTTGCGCCGATTTCCCTAACCTTGACGAAGATGACCGCGGCCTACCCCAAGCCCTTTATGAGCGCGGTATCGAGCCGCGCATTGCTGTATGGAACGACCCTGGCGTTGACTGGTCTAAAGCTGGGGTAGTGGTGATGCGCTCGGTGCGTGACTATGCCCGTAAGCGCAACTACGCCAACTTCCTACGCTGGGCTCGCAGCCTTGAACGCCCTCTAAATCACGCCGAGATAGTTGACTGGTTTGGAGACAAGCACTACCTCAAAGACCTGGCCGCCCGAGGCGTGCCGATTATCCCCACCACCTGGCTAGAGCCCTCCGCAAACCTGTCTAAGCACCAGGTACACACCCGTTTCCCTGCCCACGGCGACTTCGTAATCAAGCCGGCCATCTCCTCAGGTGGTCGCGGCACCGGCCGCTACACGGCCACCAGCGCCACCTCACGTTCGGCAGCTATTAACGACACCATGCACCACCTGGCGCGGGGCCGCACCGTAATGATGCAGCGCTACCTAGAGTCCGTAGACCAAACCGGTGAGCTGTCCCTGGTGTACTTCAACGGTGTGCTCTCCCACGCGGTACAGAAAAAGCCCATGCTGCACCCGCGCTTTAAGGCGGTAGATGAAGTCCACGAGGAAATCGTTGAGGCCCGCGAACCCAGCGAAATGGAATGGCTGTGGGGTGAGCGAGTACGCCGCGCCCTACACGCCCAGATTAAGGAGCGCGCCGGGCGTGACATTCAGGTGCTCTTTAACCGCGTAGACGTAGTTAGCGACGGCGCCGGTGGCTTCTACCTGATGGAAGTATCTTTGGTGGACGCCCCGCTGTACCTAAATGCCGCTGAGGGAGCCCTAGAAAACTTCGCCGACGCTATCGCCCAGCGCGTCTTCTGGTAAGCGCCAGCTGACATGCCTGCGTGGTGCGCCCACGCCGCGACGTGCCTAGCTGCCTCTCAACTTAGGCCAGGGCCAGATCAGGGATAAACCAGATCAGGGATAAATCAGGGGACTTTAGGGTCCCTAAAATGCCCCTGACGTGCCTAAAATTGAGGCCGTGAAAACGTTACTAAACCTCATTTGGTTAATTTTTGGTGGCATTTGGCTGTCCCTGGGCTACATCTTCTTCGGCATTATCGCCTGCATTTTGGTGGTAACCCTGCCGGCCGGTGTGGCCTGCTTCAGGATCGCCAACTATGTACTGTGGCCCTTTGGTCGCGAGGTAGTGCCGGCGCCCGGAGCTGGCGCCATGAGCGGCATCTCCAATGTCATTTGGTTCCTGGTAGCTGGAGTGTGGCTGGCTATTGGCCACGTCACCACTGCCCTGGCCCAGGCCATCACCATCATCGGTATCCCGCTGGCAATTGCCAACATCAAGATGATCCCGGTGACCTGCTTCCCCTTCGGCAAGCAGATTGTCTCCTCTGACCAGGTTTACTACCGCAACTGACTAGCCGCCACGCGGCAGTTAGGGGCCACAAAGCAGCCAGGTGGCGCTCGCAGCAATGCCGCGAGCGCCACCTGGCCGGCTCAAGCTCAATAGTGCCGGTGCTACTTAGCTATTGCAGCGCTACTTAGCTACCTCAGCGAAACTAGCTTTTGTTAGCTGCGCTAAAACCTGGGGGTCTAACTCCAAATCCAGTCCGCGCCGCCCGCCGGAGACAAACACTGTCTCATGCGTGGCGGCGCTGGTGTCTATCAGCGTAGGTAGAGCCTTTTTCTGGCCCAGCGGCGAAATGCCGCCCACCACATAGCCGGTGGTGCGCTGGGCCAGGGCTGGATCAGCCAACTCAGCTTTCTTCCACCCCAACTGTTTGGCGATAGCCTTTAAATCCAGGCGGCTGGCCACCGGGATAACCACCACCGCCAGGGCCTTTTCGTGTGAAACCAGCAAAGTTTTAAACACTCGCGCCGGGTCTAGCCCCAGCGCCTGGGCTGCTTCCAGGCCCCAAGCCTGGGCGCGTTCATCATGCTCATAGGTGTGGATCACCGGGGTGATACCGGCTTTTTGTAAAGCTAAAATCGCGCCGGTACCGGCCTCAGAGTGCTTAGATTTTTTAGCCATCAGGCTTCGCCAACTTTCAAAAGATGCAAAATTGCTTTATCTTCACGATCACACTGGGCCACATCCACCAGGAAAACCAGGCGCCAGTCATGGTTATCGTCAGGGTCGTTTAGGATCTGCGTGGCCAGCCAGGCTCGGCCGCTACCAACAAGGGCCTCACGTAGCTTTTCGCTCACCCCAGCCAAAGCTAAAGCGGCGTCGTCGGGATCTTCATCAATTAACGCATACTGCTTAGAGTGAGCCTCAGAGTCGATAGCCAGCCACTCGTAGGCGTCATAGTAGTCATCGAGCAGATTATTAAAACGCTCACTATCCCAAGCTTTAGAGTTAGCCAGGTTCACCAGGCGATCCACATCCTCAGCGGCAATTGCCTCCACATAAGCCCACATGCTCTGACGCACCAAGGTACGCAAGCGGTGCTTATTGCGGCTAAGGGGCACGTGACCGTCGGCGTCGGCACCAAAAGCGCGCTCCGCTGGGGCAGGGTCATTGCGCACCAGCTCCACATTAGAGCCCGCCTGCAGCTGACCTAGGGCCTCCCACTCATCAAGTAGGGACGAGTCTACGCTGCGCACCAACTCGCCCAGCCAGTCAATTAGCTCCACCACCTCATCGGTGCGGTGCTCTTCGGGCACCACCTGGCGCAAAGCCCGGTAAGCGTCAGTTAAATAACGCAGCAGCACACCCTCACTACGGGCCAACTGGTACACCGAAATCAGGTCAGAGAAAGTCATGGCCTTCTCAACCATTTCACGCACCACCGACTTAGGGGCTAACTCATACTCCCTAACCCAAGGGTTGGCCTGGGCGTAAACCCCATAGGCGCCGGCCAGCAGCTCAGCTAAAGGTTGGGGCCAAGTAATAGCCTCCAAAGCCTCCATACGCTCGTCATAATCTAGGCCCTCAGCCTTCATAGCGGCCACCGCCTCACCCCTAGCGGCGCGCTGCTGGGCGTAAAGCAGCGGGCGTGGATCATCCAAAGTGGACTCCACCACCGAGACCACATCCAGGGTGTGCTCAGGGCTGTCCAAGCCCAACAAATCCATTGTGGCCAGGGCAAAAGGCGCCAAAGGTGCGTTGAGGGCAAAATCGTCGGGCAAATCAACCGCCAGGCGCAGACGCGGCAAACCATCAGCTGCGGCCTGGGCGGAAGAAACATGCTCCAGCACCCCGGCTGTGCGCAGCGAACGGTAAATCTCCAGCGCCCGCTTTAAATGTTGGTGGGTGGCCGCCTCACCTTCATGCACCGCCTGTAGCAAATTCCACATGGCCGCCACTGGGTTAGGCCGCTCCATCAGGTTCAAAACCATGGTGGTAGTGACACGGAACTGGCTAGTTAAAGTCTCCGGCGGGGCCGCGACCAGGCGCTCAAAAGTCTTATCAGTCCAGTTCACGCGGCCTTCGGGGGCCTTCTTGCGGGTAATTTTGCGTTTCTTGCGTTCATCATCGCCGGCCTTAGCTAGCGCCGCCGCGTTTTCAATCACATGTTCGGGGGCCTGCACCACCACATAGCCGTGCGTGTCAAAGCCCGCACGCCCCGCGCGCCCAGCGATCTGGTGGAACTCGCGGGCCGTTAAATGCCGCTCCTTGGCGCCGTCGAACTTAACCAAAGACGTAAACACCACGCAGCGGATAGGCACATTAATACCCACCCCCAGCGTGTCTGTGCCGCAAATAACCGGCAGTAAACCCTGCTGCGCTAAACGCTCCACCAGGCGCCGGTAACGCGGCAACATACCCGCATGGTGCACCCCAATACCGGCGCGCAACAGCTTAGAAAGCGTGGCCCCAAAACCCACCCCAAAGCGTTCGCCGGCAATGGCCTGGCTGATCTCATCACGCTGGGCGCGGTCGATTAACTTAGTGCTCAGCAGCGCACTAGCCCGCTCAATAGCCTCACGCTGCGAAAAATGCACCACATAAACCGGGGCCTTGTTCTGCCCAATCAGGCGCTCCAGCAAAGGCCCAATCGCCTCCACGGAATACTCAAAATCGAGGGGGACTGGGCGTACGGCGTCGTCAACCACGGCCACAGAGCGCCCGGTGCGCTCACGCAAATCCTTAACCAGCCACGAAACATCACCCAAAGTGGCGCTTAGCAGCACCATCTGCGCCTGGGGTAGCTCCAGTAGCGGCACCTGCCAAGCCCAGCCACGCTGCGGATCGGCGTAGTAATGGAACTCATCCATCACCACCGTATCCACATCCAGCGCCCGCCCCTGACGCAGCGACTGGTTAGCTAAAATCTCGGCGGTGCAACAAATAATGGGAGCGTCAGGGTTAATCGAAGAATCGCCCGTGACCATTCCCACATTCTGGGCGCCAAATAGGCGGATCAGCTCAAAAAACTTCTCACTAACCAAAGCCTTAAGCGGCGCTGTGTAGTAAGAACGCTCTCCGCGTGCCAAAGAAGTAAAATGCGCCGCCAAAGCAATCATTGACTTGCCTGAGCCCGTGGGCGTGGCGGCAACTACATGCTCGCCCTCCACAATGGCCAGCAAAGACTCCTCTTGATGGGGATACAGCGGGCGGCCGGTACTGTCAGCCCACTGCGTGAAGGCATCATAAAGCTCATCACTGGTGGGAACATAGTCCGGGTCACTCGCCGGTATTAAAGCATCAAGTACGCGATTCAAAGCAGGGGCATGGTCCACACTGGCTATTTTCTCATGTTCGTATATGCTGACACCGCACAAAGACACGGCTGCGAGGAATATCAAATGCAAGCATTAGCCCAAGCCTTACAGAATTTAGGCGATTGGCTCACCCTGCATCTGACCATGTGGATTTTGGTCGGCACCGGCCTTTATCTAACTATCAGGCTACGCGGGGTTCAGTTCAGGCTGCTGCCCGCGATGGTACGTTCCATCCTCTCCTCACGTGCGGGCGCCAGCGGAGGTATCTCCTCCTTCCAGGCCTTCACTATTTCCCTAGCCGCGCGCGTGGGTATCGGCAACGTGTTTGGTGTGGCCGCAGCCCTGATCCTGGGCGGGCCCGGCGCGGTGTTCTGGATGTGGGTAATTGCCCTGGTGGGTATGGCTACCGCTTTTGCTGAAGCCACCTTGGCCCAGATTTTCAAGGTACGCGCCGACGACGGAACTTTCCGCGGCGGCCCGGCCACCTACATGTGGCTGGGTATGGGCTCGCGCAAACTGGGCGTGCTCTTCTCCGTGCTAACCATTGCCACCTGCGGTTTTTCCATCATCATGGTGCAGTCCAACGCCATTAGCGGCATTATTGGCCCCGGCTCTAGCGTTAATGCCTCCAAAGAAGTGACGGCGGCGCTGCTGTTTGTGCTGGCGGCCCCGGTGATTTTGGGTGGTATCCGCTCTGTGGCCCGAGTTACCGAGTGGATGGCCCCCATTATGAGCGTGGTTTACCTGGCTTTGGGCCTGGGGACGCTGGCAGTTAACTATGACCGGGTGCTGCCCGCCCTGGAAATCATTGTGGAATCTGCCTTTGGCCCAGCCCAGTTTGCCGGCGGCGTTACCGGCGGCATTATGGCGGCGCTAATCAACGGCACTAAGCGTGGCCTGTTCTCTAACGAAGCCGGTCAGGGTACCGCCCCTAACGCGGCGGCCACTGCCACCGTGGCTCACCCCATCCAGCAGGGCCTGGTGCAGTCCCTGGGCGTGTTTGTGGACACCATCATTGTGTGCACCATGACCGCCATCGTGATTTTGAGTGCGGGTAGTTCGGTTTACGCCCCCGGCGCGCTAGACCCCAGCCAGGCCGCGAGCCTGACCCAAAAAGCCGTGGTTTCCGCCCTGGGCGGCTGGGCTGAGATTCCCATGGCCCTAATCATTACCGTGCTGGCTTTCTCCTCAGTGCTGGCCGCCGCCTCCTACTCTGAGGTGGCCGTTAACTTCATTAGCCCCAAAAAGGGCGGGCGCATTTTTGTGCGCGTGCTATCGGTGGTTAGCACCGTGCTGGGCGCCCTGGCCACGCTGGAACTGGTGTGGAACTCGGTGGATGTAATGATGGCCATCATGACCGCCACCAACCTGCTGGCCCTGATTTGGCTGGCCAAGTGGGTCTCTGGCGCCCTGCGTGACTGGGAGTCTCAGCGTCGCGACGGCGTCAAAACCCCAGTTTTTGTGGGTAAAAACAACCCCAATTTGCCTGCAGATGTAAAAACGAACGTGTGGGAAACGCCGGCGTCATAACCCTGAAACATAAAGCACTTAGGCTCGCAGTAGCTAATTTTTATCTCTGCGAAAGGAAGTGCCAATGTTGGCCATCGCAAAAACCGATGATTGGTTGGCTAAGCCAACCGCTGCCCTAGGGGATTTTTCCACCTACTTCTACGGCTATTTCCTGGCCTTCTTGCTGGTTGGCGTGGGGCTGTACTTCACGGCGCGCATGTATGGCATCCAGTTCCGCCTCTTTAGGCACATGGTTGCTTCACTAACCAACTCGCGTGATGGGCAAGGTGGGGGTATCTCCTCCTTCCAGGCCTTCACCATTGGCCTGGCTTCACGTGTGGGTACCGGTAACATCATTGGGGTGGCGCTAGCCATCATCATGGGTGGTCCGGGCGCCGTGTTCTGGATGTGGGTAGTGGCCCTGGTGGGTATGGCTACCGCATTCGTGGAGGCCACCTTGGCGCAGATGTATAAGGTAGCTAACCCCGACGGTAGTTTCCGTGGTGGGCCGGCCTACTACATTACGCGCGGACTAAAAATGAAGCCGCTGGCTGTGGCTTTCGCAGCGGTAATTATTTTCGTATTCGGTTTCGCCTATGAGGCCACCCAGGCTAACGCCATTTCCGGCATTATGGAGCACACTTTTAACGTGCCCACCTGGGTTACCGGCGTGGGTCTGTTGGTGATCACTGCCCCCATCATTTTTGGTGGTATGCGTCAGGTAGCTAAGGTCTCTGAGTGGATCGCCCCGATTATGGCGCTGGGTTATGTATTGCTGGCCGCAATTATTTTGCTGCTAAACATCACCGCTATTCCCGGTGCGCTGCTACAAATCTTTAAGGGTGCTTTTGGGCTAGACCAGGCCCTGGCTGGTATGGCTGGTGGTTTTACCGCCGCCGCCCTAAACGGTATTAAGCGTGGTTTGTTCTCCAACGAGGCCGGTGAGGGCTCGGTGCCTAACGCTGCCGCTGCCGCCACCACCGCCCACCCGGTTAACCAGGGTTTCATCCAGTCCATGGGTGTATTTGTGGACACCTTGCTGGTGTGTACCGCCACCGCCCTGATTGTGCTGCTGTCTGGGGTTTACAACCCGGCCGCTGCCCGCACGGGTCAGTTCAGCGCCGGTACGCTCACTTCAATTTCGGTAACCTCACAGCTAGGTGGCTGGGCCCAGTACCTGATGGCCGCCATGATTTTCGTGTTCGCCTACTCCTCGCTGCTGGGTAACTACACCTACGCGGAAATCAACGACTCCTTCCTGCGCGGGGCCACCAAGAAGCTCAACCACACTTGGTTGCGGGTAATGATCCTGGTTGCCACCTATGTGGGTGCGGTAGCCTCCCTGGACTTCGTGTGGAACCTGGCCGACGTGGTTATGGGCATCATGGCCACCATCAACATCTTCGCTATCACCATCATGGGCCGCTGGGCCTTTGGGGCTTTGCGTGACTGGGAAAGCCAGTACGCCCAGCTCAAGGCCGGCGAGATTGATGAGATTCGGTTTGTCGCTAGCGACAACAAATTCTTGCCTGGCAAGCTCCCCGGCGACGTGTGGTCTAGCGAAAACGCTGGCGTACACGTAAATGATCGCGCTGAGGCTTAAGGCCTGCGTGATTGTGCTGGCGCTAAGCGGCTAAACGCACCCTTGGCCCTTTGTGGCATCTGATTGTGGTTCTAAGGGGCGTGGCTGCTTAGCGCTGGTTTAAATGTCGACGTCGGCTCTGGCTGGTTTTAGCCGTTAAGGGCCGACGTCGGCGTTAGACTGAAGCCATGATTTTGGCTCGCTTTACTAGCGGTGATGAACCCCGCTACGGCATTGTGCAGGGCTTGGATTACACCGAACGCTGCGATTTAGATTTCCCCGACACTGCGCGACTAGTGGTGCTCAAAGGTGACCCGCTATTTGGCGCCCCTGAGGCTACCGGTGAAGTTATCGCGCTAAACGAGGTGCGTCTGCTCTCGCCGGTTATTCCCCGCTCTAAAGTGGTGGGGCTAGGTTCCACCTACGACGGCGAAGCGGGCTCACTAACCGAGCCGCCTTTCGTTTTCCTCAAGCCCAACACCGCCGTGATCGGCACCGACACCCCAATTATTAAGCCCGACTGGTCACAGACTTTGGTGCATGAGGCAGAGCTGGCCATCATTATTAAAGACCTGTGTAAGGATGTGGATCCCGCCGACGCCGCCCACCACGTGCTGGGTTACACGGTAGCTAATGATGTGGCCGCCCCCAGCGACAATATTGTGCGCTCTAAGTCTTTTGACACCGCCTGCCCGCTAGGTCCGTGGATTTATGTTCCCGAAGCCGACGACGAATTCAACCCGGCTAACGCCCGCGTAACCCTACGCATTGACGGCGAAGTAGTGGGGGAGGGCAACACCGCCAACCTGAACGTCAGCATCGAAAATATTGTGGCCAGTGTCTCACGCATGTTTACGTTACTGCCTGGAGATGTGATCCTAACTGGCGCAGCTGCCTATGCAAAAGATGTTCCTGTCGGCGTGGGTGTTGCGGCGCAGATCGATGGACTGGGTAGAATCGCTAGCGTAGTGCGCTAAGCACGCTTAGCGCTCCTAAAAAATTTAGGGGCGCAAAAAATGTAGGCCGCCTAAGTTGCCCCTTAACTTAGGCGGCCTACCTCTATCCGGTAGCCGGTTTTAGTTCAACTTGTTCACTGCAGCAGTGATTTGCTCCACAGTTTGGCGCTCAATGGCGTGGCCAGTAGCCATGTTCAGGCGGGCAAAGTGCTCGTAGCCATGACCACAGTCAGCCCCGTCGGTCAGGGCCACGCCGGCGTTTTCGCGCAGCCAAGTGGTGGGTGAGCCCTTAACGCCGCACTCTAGCAGGCTAGAGCAATCCACCCAGCCCAAGTAGGTTCCCTGCGGAACATCCATGTGTAGCCCCACCTTGGCCAGCTCCTGGCTAACTAGCTGCGCATTTTCATGCACGTAGCTAGAAACTTCGCGCACCCAATACTGTGCCTGGGTGAAAGCCGCCGTAGCCGCACGCACACCCAAAGGACCAGCGTGGTGGGCGACGTCGTCGGCAATAGGACGCCAAGCCTGACGCACCTTGCCATCCAAAATCAGCTGCGCCGCACCCAAAGCCGGCACATTCCAGCCTTTAGAGGCCGAAGTGGCGGTCCAGGTCAGATCCGGATCAGCCGCCGCCCGCAGCGGGTAGGGGTGGTGCTTGGCCTCAGAGGAGAGCAGTAGGGGAGCGTGAATCTCGTCATTAAAGACGGGCACGCCATACTTAGCGGAAAGCTCCGCTACCTTATCTAACTCAGCCTCGGTAAGCACACGCCCCACCGGGTTCCAGGGGTTGCACAAAATAAACAGGCTGGCCCCACGCGACATAGCCGCTTCAATACCCTCAAAATCTAGCTGCCAGGTGCCCTCGGCATAAATGCTAGGCACCTGCACGGCCTGAAAACCGCAGGCCGGAATGGTTTTAAGGAAGGTCATATAGGCCGGGGTGGGCACAATAACCGGCTTAGATTTGTCGCAGAAATCAGTCAAAATCCGGCGCAGCGCCATGATCACGTCATGGACCACAAAAATCTTGTCCGGATCCAAATCCCAGCCATAGTTACGACGCGAATAGGCGGCCAAAGCCCGCTCGCATTCAGTCAGCAGGCCATCTGGCATGTAACCTAGCTCGCCTACATCAACGGCCTGCTTAATGGCCTCGGCCACTTCAGGGGCAATACCTAAATCCATTTCGGCCACCCAGGCACCAATCGTGCCGGGCCAGCGCGTCCATTTCAAAGAGCCGCGCTCACGCATTTGCTGCGCGGTTAACGAATCCCAAGCCTGTGTAATAGTGCTCATAAGCTAACTGTACGCCCCAACCTAAGTGGGGCAAGGCCGGCGGCGGTAGGCTTAAGACATTATGAGTGAGCTAACCCAGGCATCAGCCGCCCACGCCCTGCCCACCGGCAGTGATATTCGCGTACGTTTTTGTCCTTCTCCCACCGGTACCCCCCACGTCGGTATGGTGCGTACCTGTCTATTTAACTGGGCTTATGCCCGTCACGTAGGTGGCACCTTCGTTTTCCGTATCGAAGACACCGACGCCGCCCGTGACTCTGAAGAATCCTTTGACGCCATCCTAGACTCGCTGCGCTGGCTGCACCTGGACTGGGATGAGGGCGTTGGCAAGGGTGGCCCACACGAGCCCTACCGCCAGTCCCAGCGCATGGACCTGTACAAGCAGGTGGCCAAGGAGCTGCTAGAAGCCGGCTACCTATACGAGTCCTACTCCACCCCTGAAGAGGTTGAAGCCCGCCACCGCGCCAAGGGTGAAGACCCCAAACTGGGTTATGACGGCTTTGACCGCAACCTCAGCGCCGAGCAGATTGAGGCCTACCGCGCCCAAGGGCGCCAGCCGGTGCTACGCGTGCGTATGCCTGATGAAGACATCACCTTCACTGACCTGGTGCGCGGCGAGATCACCTTCAAGGCCGGCTCCGTGCCCGACTATGTAGTGGTGCGCGCCAACGGTGACCCGCTATACACCCTGGTGAACCCGGTTGACGACGCCGAAATGGGGATCACCCACGTGCTGCGCGGCGAGGACCTACTATCCTCCACCCCCCGCCAGATTGTGCTCTACCAGGCCCTAATCGCCATTGGCCGAGCCCAGTTCATCCCCGCCTTTGGGCACCTGCCCTACGTAATGGGTGAGGGCAACAAGAAGCTATCCAAGCGTGACCCTTCCTCTAACCTGCTGCTACACCGTCGAAACGGCATGATCCCTGAGGGTCTGCTCAACTACCTGGCTCTACTGGGTTGGTCGCTGAGCAAGGATGAGGACATCTTCACCCCCGAGCAGCTGGTGGCCGCCTTCGACATTCACGACGTCAACCCCAACCCGGCCCGTTTTGACCCCAAGAAGTGCGTGGCTATTAACGCCGAGCACGTGCGCCGCCTAGAAGGCGAGGACTTCCGCAACCGCCTGGTGCCTTACCTCTACGACCTCTACGCTCCGGCCGAGGAGGCTCACGCCCTGGTTAGCGCCCCCGAATTTGGCCAGCTAACCGCTCGTGAGCAGGAGATTTTAACTGCCGCCGCGCCGCTGATTCAGACCCGCGTGCAGCTTCTAGGGGAGGCTCGCGGCATGTTGGGCTTCTTCTTTACCGACGCCGCCGCCTTGGACTACGACGAAAAGTCTTTCGCCAAGCTGGTAAAGAACCCTGAGACCGTAGCCGCCAACCAGCAGGTATTGCAGGCCGCCGACCAGGCGCTGCGTTCCCTAGAGCAGTGGAACCACGACGCCCTACAGCAGGCGCTGCGTCAGGCTCTAGTTGAAGGCCTGGGCCTCAAGCCGCGCGTGGCCTTTGGGGCGCTGCGCGTAGCCGTGACTGGCCGTCAGGTTTCCCCGCCGCTATTTGAGTCCATGGAAATCCTGGGTAAGGAGCTAACCATGGCCCGAATCGAAGCACTTTTGGCTGCAATTTCAAAGTAAAACCCAAATGTGCCCAGGGTCACGCTAAAAAAATTTGGCAAGCGGGGCAAAGATCCGATAGATTCTTACCCGTTGCGCCGCCGGGGCGAGCCCAAAAAGCTTGCAGCCGCAGCGTGATCCCCTTGGGGTATGGTGTAATTGGCAACACAGCTGATTCTGGTTCAGCCATTCTAGGTTCGAGTCCTGGTACCCCAGCCACTTACTGGTTAAACCAAAAAGTGAATAAGGCCCCCATCGTCTAGCGGCCTAGGACATCGCCCTCTCACGGCGGTAACACCGGTTCAAATCCGGTTGGGGGTACGGATACGCTCCATAAGGGCGTAGACACTGTTCCGCAAGGAACAAAAGGCCCCCATCGTCTAGCGGCCTAGGACATCGCCCTCTCACGGCGGTAACACCGGTTCAAATCCGGTTGGGGGTACCACGAGCCCGGGTTCTGCCCGGGTTTTTTTGTAGTTAAGCGGCATCTACTAACGCCGGTTCCTGAAGTTTAGGATGGTTTACGTGACCACTTTTGAAACGCTAAAGCCCCCCGCACCCGCTAACCCCGCCGCCCTACGCGTTTACCCCCTAGGTGGTCTAGGGGAGGTTGGCCGTAACATGACTGTCTTTGAAACCCAAGGACAGCTTTTAATCGTTGACTGCGGCGTACTCTTTCCTGAAGAAGACCAGCCCGGCGTGGACCTAATCCTGCCTGACTTTGGCCCCATCGCCGACCGTCTCGACGACGTCCAGGCCCTAGTGCTCACCCACGGTCACGAAGACCACATCGGGGCCGTACCCTACCTACTAAAGCTACGCCCCGACATTGAACTAATCGGCAGCGAGCTAACCCTAGCTTTCGTAGAAGCCAAGCTAAAAGAATTTCGTATCAACCCCAAGCTGCGCGTAGTAACCGAACACGAGCGCGTCCGCTACGGCGCCTTCGACATGGAATTTGTGGCCGTAAACCACTCCATCCCCGACGCCATGGCCGCCTTCATCCGCACCAAAGCCGGCACCGCCCTAATCACCGGCGACTTCAAAATGGACTCCCTACCCATCGACGGGCGCATCACCGACCTACGCTCCTTCGCCCGCTTTGGCGAAGAAGGCGTAGACCTATTCTGTGTAGACTCCACCAACGCAGAAGTGCCCGGCATGGTGGCTCACGAACGCGAAATCGGTCCGGTACTAAACCGCGTCTTTGACGAATCCCAAGGCCAAATCGTGGTGGCCTCCTTCTCCTCCCACGTTCACCGCGTCCAGCAGGTACTTGACGCCGCCGCCTCACACGACCGTAAAGTCGCCTTCATTGGCCGCTCCATGGTGCGCAACATGAAAATCGCCGCCGAACTGGGCTATCTGGACGTGCCCGAAGGCGTAATCGTAGACCAGCGCGAAATCAACAACTACCTACCCAGCCAGCGCGTACTCATGGCCACCGGCTCCCAAGGTGAACCAATGGCCGCCCTTAGCCGCATGGCCCACCGTGAACACCGCTGGATCACCCTAGACCCCGAAGACACGGTTATCTTCGCCTCCTCACTAATCCCCGGCAACGAAAACTCTGTTTTCCGTGTAATCAACCAGATCATGCGCCTAGGCGCACGCGTAGTACACCAGGCCAACGCCCGCGTACACGTCTCTGGCCACGCCTCCAGCGAAGAACTGCTGCACGTATACAACATCGTCCAGCCCCGCAACGTAATGCCTATCCACGGCGAAATCCGCCACATCGTGGCCAACGGTGCGCTCGCGGTAAAGACCGGGGTACCAGCCGACAACGTAATGCTGTGCGAGGACGGCGACGTCGTCGACCTCTATGAAGGAAAAGCCCAGGTAGTGGGCTCCTACCCGTGCGACTACGTGTACGTAGATGGCTCCAGTGTGGGCGAAATTGACGAAGACGAGCTAGCCGGGCGCCGCGTACTGGCTGAAGAAGGCTTTGTCTCAGTTTTTGCGGTCGTAGAGACCACAACCGGTACTATTCTGGCTGGACCACACATTCAGGCCCGAGGCGTAGCGGAAGACGACTCTGTATTTGACGAAGTTCTTCCTGACGTCACCGACGCGCTAGGTGACGCCCTCGACCGTGGCGTTAGCGACACCCACGCTCTACAGCAGGCTATGCGCCGTGCTTTAGGACGTTGGGTAGCTCGTAAGCTGCGTCGTCGTCCTATGATCGTGCCTGTAGTAATTAAAGCTTAAATAGGAAATTCACTAGTGACTGAACCCAAGAGCACCACTGTCCCGGCTAAGCTGATATCTCCGCTGCGACGTAGGGTAGGCGCAGATACCCGCAGATGGATCGACTCTATGCCGACCATCATGGCGCGGCTGTTGCAGATAGCTGCGGTGCTATCGCTACTTGGGGGACTGGGGCTCAGGCGCTGGAATCTATACAAGCTGGTTGTTGAGCCTTTCTACTTTATTGGTATCCCGGTGGGTGCCTCCTTCCTGGGGGCGGTGCTGCTACTGATTTGGGCGGGGGCAGCTAGTAGGCGCAAACGCTTGGCGCTTAACCTGGCCCTGACCTTGCAGTTCCTGTTTTTAACAGTGGGCTCGCTGACGCTGGTATACCAGCAGTTCCCAGATGACCTGGAAGAGCGCACCCATGTGACTGTCGCCCAGCAGGGTCCAGACTGGCTCATGCTGGCCTGGGTACTGGTGTGTATCCCGGTTATCGCGATTTTGTTGGCTTCGCGCCCAGCTTTCCCTGGGCGCATTGTGCGCGGCTCATGGTGGCGGGCGCTGCTGACCCTGGTGCTTGGTATGGCCGCCGTGATTGCCCTGGGAACGCTCCTGGTGGTGCCCGCACACAGTCCGGATGGTAACGAGTGGGCCATTCGTCACCGTATGCGCTGGGTAGCTTGGCGCACCCTGGGCCCTGAACTTGGGGGCATTGGGGGTGTGCCTGCCTACCAGGGGCCAATGTGGCTGGGTACTTTGCTTTACCTGCTGGCCGCTTTGGTGGTGCTAATTAGCTTGACCGTGTTCTTGCGTTCAGCTAAGCGCACCCCGCGCGCCGGCGATGACCTGCGCGTGCGCGGTCTGCTGCTGGATTGGGAGGAAGACTCCCTGGGTTACTTCGCTACCCGCCGTGACCGCCTGGCCGTATTTTCTCCCGACGGTAAGGCTGCAGTTTCCTTTGGCCTATCTACCGGTGTGGCCATGGCCGCCGGTGATCCGCTAGGTGACCCGGCCAGTTGGGATGACGCCATTAGTGCCTGGCTGGATGAATGCGGCGACTACGGCTGGGTGCCGGCAGTTATCTCCGCCGGTGAAAAAGGCGCGCGCGCCTATAAAAACTTTGGTTTCACCGTGCGCCGCATGGGGGATGAGTCCATTATTGAGGCCGCCAGCTTCTCGCTGCGGGGCCTGCCGCAGGTGGCTAAAGCGGTGCGCCGCGTGCGTGCCAGTGGTGCCCGCGTGGAAATTAGGCGCCTAGGTGACATTCCTCATGAGGAGCGCCGTCAGCTGCGCGATTTGGCTAATGCTTGGCGTAACGGGGAAGAGCGCGGCTTCTCTATGGCACTAGATCGCACTCTCGACGACGTCGACGAGCGTGAGCTGGTGGTTACGGTCCATGACCAAGACGACAAGACCGTGGCGCTACTGGCGTTTTGCCCCTGGGGTAAGCGCGGGGTGTCCCTGGATGTGATGCGCCGCAGCCCCAAGGCCCCCAATGGGGTAAATGAAGCCATGGTGGCGGCCCTGCTAACCGACGGCGAACGTTACGGGGTGGACCGGGTTTCGCTGAACTTCGCTATGTTCCGTTCCGTGTTTGTAGACGGCATGGCGGTGGACGCCTCCTGGGCCGCTAAAACTATGGCTCGGATCATGCGCTTTGCCTCGCACTTTTGGCAGCTGGAGCAGCTGTATGAATCCAACGCCAAATACAACCCCAGCTGGTACCCGCGTTACATGTGTTACGCCGACGGCACCCAAGCCGCCCGCGTACTGCTGGCAGCTGGCCGCCTAGAGGGTTTCATCCCTAACTTTGAGCGTTTTGGCCGCGCCCACGTAGATAACAGCGCCATTATGGGCAGCGAATATGCGGCTTTGGTGGCCCAGCAGGTTGAACGCCACATTCAAGCGCAAATCCCCACCCGGCGTCTGTCGGCTGAAGAGCGTGAACGCGCGGTGGCCCTAGAGCGCACCCTGGACGCCAAAATTGACCCCTATCCCACCGGGGTTAAACACGGTATGCCCCCGGCCCACGCCCTGGTGCAGCCGGTGTTCCGCCAGTTGGCGGCGGGTGAAGAATCCATTGTGCAGCTGCGCGTTGAGGGCCGCGTGGGCCTAGAGCGCGACCATGGTGGGCTTATCTTCGTTGACCTGGTAGAGGGCTACAAGCACATCCAGCTACTCTTTGACGCCTCAGAAAATGGCGCCCATCTGGAAATGTGGCGTTCACTGATTAACCGTGGCGACATTGTGGTGGTTTCCGGCTTGGCTATGCGCACGCGCACCGGGGAACCCTCAATCCTGGTGCAGGGCTGGCAGCTGCTGGCTAAAGCCCTAACTGCCTTGCCGCGCGCCCGGCGCGGTGGGCACGGCAAGATCACCATCCCGCTGGGGGCTAACGCCACCCGTACCCAGCAGCTACTGGCTGACGCTAATGCCATTGAGCTGATTGCACAGCGCTCAGCCATTGTTACTTCCATCCGCCACACCCTGGGCGAGCAGGGCTATGTGGAGGTAGAAACCCCAATCTTGCAGCCGGTGCATGGCGGGGCTAACGCCCGCCCGTTCATCACCCGCATGAACGCCTACTCCACTGATGTTTATCTGCGTATCGCCCCGGAGTTGTTCCTCAAGCGTCTGGCTGTGGCCGGCATGGGGGCCATCTTCGAAATTGGCCGCTCTTTCCGTAACGAGGGCGTGGACGCCACCCACAACCCTGAGTTCACCTCACTTGAGGCTTATGTGGCCCACGGCGACTACAACACCATGCGCCTGCTAACCCAGCGTATTTTCCAGGAAGCTGCCATTAAGGTACACGGCGCCCCAGTGGTGCTGCGTGCGGTGGGCACACCCGGAACTGAAGGGTTACCGGTGCATTCAACCCGCTCGGGGGTTGATTATGTGGCCGTGGATATTTCCGGTGACTGGCCGGTGGTGAGTGTGCATGAAGCTATTTCCAAGGCCCTGGGCCAGGAAGTAACCGTGGACACCCCGCTAGAACGTTTGCTGGAACTAGCTGAAGCCAACGACATTGAGGTGCCGGTGGCAGCTGGCAGCGGTGACGTGATTGGCGCTCTCTACGATGAGCTAGTTGAGGCCACCACCACCAAGCCCACTTTCTACATTGATTTCCCAGTGGAAACCAGCCCGCTAACCCGCCAAAACCGCCACGATCCGCGCCTAGCTGAGCGCTGGGACCTGGTGGCTTGGGGCATGGAGCTGGGCACGGCCTACACTGAGCTAACTGACCCCGGTGAGCAGCGTAAGCGTTTCACCGCCCAATCTTTGCGCGCCGCCGCCGGTGACCCGGAAGCGATGAGTTTAGATGAAGACTTCCTACGCACCTTGGAATTGGGTCTTGTTCCCACCGGTGGTTTGGGCCTGGGAGTCGATCGTGCAGTGATGTTGATCACCGGCGCGACTTCTATCCGCGATGTTATCGCCTTCCCCTACGCTCGCCCACGCTAAAAGCTGTCAAGCCCCTAAAATCGTGAGGTTTAGGGTTTTACAATCAATTTGCCCCTGCCCTAAGTGTTGAAGAGAGACTATGAGCCAAACCGCACTTCCCCAGCGCCCTAACTGCCTGGTATCTACCGGATCAATTCTGATTGACCTACCTTTGAAAGTTGCTCGCTTTCCCAAGGCCGGTAGTGCGGTTACTGCACTCTCAAATGGCACCAAGGTGGGTGGTGGCTACACCATCGCCCGCGCTACTGCCAGCCAGCAGGTTCCCGTGGCCCTGGCTTCAACCCTGGGTACCGGCCCCAACTCTGCACTAGTGCGTGCCTCCATGCTGCGCGACGGCGTCGAGAATGTAGTTCAGGAGCTGGTAGGTGACATCGGCACCTGCACCACCCTGATCGAACCCGGAGGCCAACGCACCTTCATCACCACTGAAGGGGTTGAAAGCGAGCCCCAGCTTGAGGATCTAGAAAATCTTAAGCTGGTGCCGGGAGATTACGTACACGCCGCCGGCTATGACTTGGTTCACCAGCGTACACGTGAAGGTATAAGTCAGTGGCTCTCTACCCTGCCTGCCGGGGTGCAGCTGGTGGTGGATTTTGGGCCGGCAGTGGTAGATATTTTGGACCGGATTTTGTTAAAAATAATGGCCCGCGCCGACATTATTACCGGCAACCGCCGAGAAATTGACCAGCTGCGCGCCCGCCTGGGGGGAGTGGAGCTAATGTACCGGGCCGCCCCTAACGCAATGTTTGTGCGCCGCATCGGCAGCGCTGGCTGTGAACTGCTGCTACCCGATCACGGCCAACCCACGCTGGTGAGCGGTTACCCCATGTCTGTTACAGATACCACTGGCGCCGGCGACACCCACACCGGGGTACTAATTGCCAGCCTGTTAAAGGGCTACTCGGTACTGCAAAGCGCCCGCCGCGCCAATGCGGCTGCCGCCCTAATGATCAGCCAACGCGAAGATAACCACGCCCCTAGCGCAGAAGATATTGACCAATTACTGCGTGAAGCAGGGGACACTGAATCTTTAGCGGCTATTTAAAAAAATCTAGTTTTTAATACTGGGGTGTGTGTTTTACCCCTTGCATTTAGCTTTCGGCGTGCCTGTAAGCACGCCTGAGCTTGCGTCTATTAACGTCTAACTATCATGGCTAAGCGAAACTCTCCCTCTGCTGCTACCCCTGCCGCTTCGCGTTCACGGGGCGGTGCGTCGCGTCAAAATGCGCCCAGTGACGCTTCGCCTTACCGCCGCCTAGGCGGGGGATTTGCGCTGATTGCGCTAGGTGCCCTGCTTACTTTGCGTGAATGGCTGGGGATTTCTGGCAGCGCCGGCTCCCTACTACACCACCTGGTGGCTTTCCCCTTTGGGGCACTGTCTCTACTGGCAGCTCCCATGGTGATTTGGGGCGGGATCATGCTTATACGCGGCAAACCGCTGAGCCCAACCACCAGCCGTATTGCTTTAGCCGCGTTAGCTATCGCTTTTGCTATTGGCGCCCTGATCCAGATTTTTAACGGCAACCAGCCCTTTGACATCAACACCCTGGAACAAACCGGGGGAGTGTTCGGCTGGCTACTGGGCTACCCGCTAGCTAAATTATTTTCTGCCGTAGGCGCGGTAGTGGTGTTGCTGCTGCTGGTGGCCTTCTGCCTGCTGGTGGCCTCAGGGCGCACCGCTTTTGACGTGTGGGAGATGGTGCGTGGCCAGGGCTTAGACGGTGGCTCTGGCGCCCCTCACGACGACGTCGCCAGCCGGGCCCTGGAGCGGATGCGTTCCGTTTTTGGTCGCGACAACGCCCAAGACCCCCAGCAAACCGCCGTCATGGACACCTACGACGCCGATGAGGCCTTCCGCAGTGCCATTGACAGGGAAGACCTACAAAACACGGCGGTTATCGACCCCCTAGACGAACCCAAAGCCCCACGCCGCCCCAGCGTGGCGGCCAAGGCCCGCCAAAGCCGCCCCGGGCGCCGTCGCAGTCAAGAACCAGACGTAACCAGCCCACGCGACATTGACGCCCCCTCTGAAGACGCCCCCACCCAGGCCACTGTGCCCATGAACACCGCCCAAACCGCTGAACTGGGCGATCTGGGACTGTACTCGCAGGCGGCGCGGCAAACCTCGGCGGCCACCGCCCCCACCGCAGCCACCGCACCGGTAGTTTCCACCGCCGCCAGCGTGGGTAGTGAACCCGAATTCTCCATGCAGCTACCCGACGGGGGCACCTACCACCTACCCGACATGAGCGACCTGGTGGCCGGGCGCGAACACGCCACACGTACCCCCGCCAACGACGCGGTAGTCCAAGCCCTGCAAGACGTATTCACCGAATTCAACGTGGACGCCAAGGTAACCGGCTACACGCGTGGCCCGCAGGTAACCCGCTACGAGATTCACCGTGGTCACGGCGTTAATGTTTCACGTATCACGGGACTAGAAAAAAACATTGCCTACGCGGTGGCCAGCGACGAAATCCGGGTGCTCACCCCCATCCCCGGCAAGAGCGCCATCGGTATTGAAATCCCCAACGCAGACCGCGAAATGGTGACTCTGGGCGACGTGCTACGCAGCTCGGTGGCCCAAAACTCCACCCACCCGCTAACCGTGGGCCTGGGTAAAGACGTTGAGGGTAACTATGTGGTCACCAACCTGGCTAAAACCCCGCACATGCTGGTAGCTGGGCAAACCGGTTCAGGTAAATCATCGTTTGTTAACTCCATGATCACCTCCATCATGATGCGTGCCACCCCCGAGGAAGTGCGCATGGTGCTGGTTGACCCCAAACGTGTGGAGTTAACCATTTATGAAGGCATTCCCCACCTGATCACCCCCATTATCACCAGCCCCAAGAAGGCTGCTGAAGCCCTGGAATGGGTGGTTAAGGAAATGGACGCGCGTTACGACGACCTGGCCTCCTTTGGGTATAAGCACATTGATGACTTCAACCGGGCAGTGCGCGCCGGCGAGGTGCAGGCCCCTCCCGGCTCCCAGCGTCAGATCGCGCCCTACCCCTACCTGCTAGTGGTGGTAGATGAGTTGGCTGACTTGATGATGACCGCGCCTAAAGACGTGGAAGCCTCAATTCAGCGCATCACCCAGCTGGCGCGTGCGGCCGGTATTCACCTGGTGCTGGCCACCCAGCGTCCAGTGGCGCAGGTAGTTACCGGTTTGATCAAGTCCAACGTGCCCTCGCGTCTGGCTTTCGCCACCGCCTCACAGCTGGACTCGCGCGTAATTTTGGACCAAAACGGGGCCGAGTCGCTCACCGGCCAAGGCGACGCCCTCTACCTGGGCCCGGGCGCCTCCTCACCGATCCGTGTGCAGGGCAGCTGGGTTACTGAGAAGGAAATCCGCACCGTAGTTGAGCATGTTAAGGACCAGCTCCAGCCCAGCTACCGCGAGGATGTGATTGTCCCCGAAACTAAGAAACGCATTGAGGAAGAAATCGGCGACGACATGGACCTGCTGTTGCAGGCCGCCGAGCTGATTATCACCAGCCAGTTTGGCTCCACCTCAATGCTGCAACGCAAGCTGCGGGTAGGTTTCGCTAAGGCCGGGCGCCTAATGGACCTGCTCGAATCGCGTGAAGTGGTGGGCCCCTCCACCGGCTCTAAAGCCCGCGAGGTGCTGGTGCCACCCGAGCGCCTGGAGGAAACCCTGGCTTGGATTAAGGGGGAAGGTGACGCCCCCAGCGACGACGACGCCCCCGCCCCGGGTAGTCCCGAGGATCGCGGGGATGGGTTTGCGGCCGCCGGTGCGGTTAGCGCTGCCAGCGTCAGCTCCTATGGGGCTACCGGGGCGTTTGCACCCAACCGTTACGCCACAGACCCGGTAGGTAGCTCCGACCTGCCTGAGAGTGAATCTTGGGATGACGACTCAGACTCTGAAGACTCTGAGGACGCCTGGAGCCTAACCAATCGCGGCCCCTCCTGGTAAGCGCGCGGCAAGGGCTAAGTGCTGGGCGGTAACGCCTGAAGCGCCGGGTGCTTTAGGGGCGCAGCGCGGCCTTGAGGTCGATCTGCCCGGTGTAAAGGGCTTTACCTAGGATCACCCCGCACAAATTGGGGTGGCTGGCAGCCAAATCCTGTAAGGCAGCAATATCACCCGCGCAGCTGACCCCACCTGAGGCGATAACCTGCGCACTAGTGGCGCCGCTAAGCGCCCCCAGCAGCGGCAGGTTGGGCCCCGATAGGGCGCCGTCGCGCACCCGGTCAGTAACCACATATGCACCAGTGCCGGCCTCATTAAGCGCCGCCAAAATTGGCTCTAGCGGCCCCACCGGCCCGCCCTGGCCGCGCGGATGCACCACATAGGTGGCCAAATCTGCGCTGGGCTGGGTGGCAGGCTGAGCCGCGCCCCGCTGGGCGCCTGCCAACTGGGCCGCGCCTGGCGTTGCTGGGTCGGCGGGAGCTGCTGGGTTGGGCGCGGCGCTCGCGGCTGACACGTCCAGGCATACGTTGAGGTGCCTACCAAAGCGGCCCACTAAGGCCGTGGTGGCAGCTAAATCTTTAAGCGCTCCGGCCCCCAGATTTACCCGCTTGGCGCCGGCGGCTAAAGCCCGCTCCACGTCGTCGGCGCTACTGACGCCCCCGGACCACTGCACGCTTACGCCCGGGTGCAGCCGCGCCAAATCGGCGATAACCTGTGCCAAAAGCGCTGCGTTAGAGCCGCGCCCAAAGGCCGCGTCCAAGTCAACCAGGTGAATCCAGTCGGCGCCCGCCTCCACCCAGCGCAGGCAAGCGTCCAGGGCAGAGATGCCCGCGCCGGCGTCGCCCCCAGCGCTAGTGCGGTGGGTGACGGCTAGGCCATTGGCGACGTCGACAGCAGGCAGCAGCCTAAGCGGACCTACAGCCACGGCTAGGCCTTGGTGGTGGCCGCGCACATGGAGGTGAAAAACTCACGCAGCTGAGCGCACAGCTCATCTAGGGGCTGGTTAACTCCCGGGGCGGTGGCCTGCAAAGCCGGGGTACCTGAGCGCTCCTGGGCGGCCACAATCTCCTCAGTGCGGGCAGCAATCATGCGCACAATCGCCGAGCCAGTAATGGCCCCATCGGCGCCGGCCACAATCGCGGCGCGCACATGCTTGGGCTTGGAAATACCAAAACCTAGCAGCACCGGGGTGGAGTTGTGCTCGCGCAAGGTGGGCACAGCATTATTGAGCCCCTGAGTTTGGGCCTCATTTTCCACGCCGGTAACCCCCACGCGCGAAACGGCGTAAACATAGCCGCGTGCAGCCTCAGCTACCTGCGCCAAAGTCTCCTCACTGGCTGAAGGCGGGGCAATGTAGACACTGTCAACGCCCACGGCCCTAGAGGCGGCAGAGAAAGGACGGCCCTCACGGATGGGCACATCCGGGATCAGTACCGAATCAACCCCGGCGCTGGCGCAGCGCTCATAGAAGGCCTCCAAGCCCATAGCGATTGGGATGTTGCTGTAAATCAGCAGGCCCATGGGTACCTGCGGGTGCTTGGCGCGCAGGCGGCCAATTAGGTCAAAACAGTCGGCAATGTTGATCCCACGGGCAAACACGCGCAGGTGGGCTTCCTGGATGGCTACGCCGTCGGCAACCGGGTCAGAGAAAGGCAAACCTAGCTCTAAAGCGTCGGCGCCGGCAGCAATCAACTCGTCAATAATGCGTTCGCTGGCCTCCAAAGTGGGGTCGCCCAGCATCACGAAGGGCACCATGGCGCCCCGTTTTTGCTGCTCGCAGGTGGCAAACATGCTTTCGTAACGGCTCATTGATTTACTCCTTGCCCTTAGCGGCGAACGCGGCATCTTGCTGGTGGGTGCGGTGGGTGCCGGTGCCCGCCTGACCGTTAGCAACCAGGTCAGCGGCCCGCGAGACGGCGCCGTCGGTGGAAAAAGAGCCACCTAGACGCTCACGGATCTGGTCCAGGTCCTTATCGCCGCGTCCGGACAGGCACACCAAAATGGTTTTCTGCGGGTCCCCACCTTCACGGCGGTTTTGCTCAGCCAGTTTCAGGGCGTAAGCCAGGGCGTGGGAGGATTCCATGGCGGGAATAATGCCCTCGTGGCGGCTAAGCAGCAAGAAAGCCTCAATAGCTTCCTCATCGGTGATACCCACATACTTGGCGCGGCCGCTTTGGGCCAGGTAGGCGTGCTGGGGGCCAACGCCGGGGTAGTCCAGGCCGGCTGAAACCGAGTAGGACTCTTCCACCTGGCCGTCATCGGTGCGCATCAGGAATGAACGCGCCCCGTGTAGCACCCCAACCTTGCCCTCATTGATGGGGGCGCCGTGGTGGTTGGTGTTTAGGCCCTCACCGGCAGGCTCGACGCCGTAAAGGGCCACTGCTTCGTCATCGATAAAGTCAGCAAACATGCCGATTGCGTTAGAGCCACCGCCCACGCAAGCCACCACCGCGTCAGGTAGGCGGCCAAGGCGCGCCAAAGTCTGGGCGCGTGCCTCGGTGGAAATAATGCGGTGGAATTCTCGCACCATGGTGGGGAAGGGGTGCGGGCCGGCAGCCGTACCCAGCAGGTAGTGGCTGGTGGCGAAAGTGGCAGTCCAGTCACGTAGAGCCTCGTTGACGGCGTCCTTAAGGGTGCCGCTACCAGCGGTTACGGGCACAACCTTAGCCCCCATCAGCTCCATACGCTCCACATTGGGGGCCTGGCGTACCACGTCGGTTGCGCCCATGTAAATGGTGCATTCGAGCCCCAGCAGCGCACACACCATGGCGGTAGCGGTGCCATGCTGGCCGGCGCCGGTCTCAGCAATCACGCGGGTTTTACCCATGCGCTTAGCCAGCAGGGCCTGTCCCAGAACCTGGTTACCCTTGTGAGCGCCGCCGTGCACCAGGTCTTCACGCTTAAGCAGGATGCGTGCGCCGCCGCCTAGTGGCAGGTTACGCAGCTGCGTAACCGGGGTGGGACGGCCCAGGTAGTTGTGCAGAAGATCGTTGATCTCAGCGATGAAGCTCGGGTCATCTACCGCCTCAAGGAAAGCCTGCTCAAGCTGGTCTAGGGCAGGAATCAGCAGCTCAGGCACATATTGGCCACCGAACTCGCCAAAGTAGGGGCTGATGCGGGTGTGCGCATCCGCGTCCAGGGTGCCCGCGCCAAGACGCTTAGAGGAGTAGGGCTGCCAGTCAATGGACTGGGCGTGGGCATCCAAACCAGCCGCGCCGGTGGTGGGCTGGCCAGCGGAAAGCTCCTGGGCGGCGGCGGCCGGGTCATCAGCGCCAGAAAGAGCCGATCCCACCAGCACCGCATCCACGTAGGGGGCCAGCAGTTCGACGTCGGCGCGCTCATGCACCCCAGACTCACCCACCAGCACCACGCCACGCGGGGCCAGGGGCGCCAAGGCGGCAGTGCGGTGCAGGTCAGTTTCCAAGGTACGCAGGTCACGGTTGTTAATGCCGATAATGCGGGCGCCTAGGCCGGCGGCGCGCTCCATCTGCTCAGCCTCATCAACCTCAGTGAGCACATCCAAACCCAGCTGGGCGGCCAGGGCCGCTAGCTGGGTGTAGGCCTGGTCATCTAGCACTGAGAGCATCAGCAAGATAGCGTCAGCGCCGTGGTGGCGGGCAGCAATCACCTGGATGGGGTCAATGATAAAGTCCTTATCCAGCACCGGCTGGCGCACAGCCTTAGACACGGCGGTCACATCAGCCAGGTCGCCGTTAAAACGGTCAGGCTCGGTCAGTACGCTGATGGCGGCGGCCACGGGCGCATAAGCCTGGGCCAAGGCGGCAGGGCTGTAACCATCAGAGACGATTGTGCCCAGGGTGGGGCTAGCGGCCTTGCACTCCATGATCAGGGCCGGGCCGCCGGCGCGCGGGTGCAGCTGGCCGTCCTCACCCAGGGTGCGGGTGCGCAGGGCGGCCTCAAAAGAACGCTGCGAACGCTCCATGGTGGCGGCGTCTAGATGCCCGTAGCGCTCATAAAGCTCAGGTAGGCGGGCTTTGCGGGCCTCTACCAGCGAGTCTAGGACGGTGCCGGTTTGCCGTAGACGATCGGCAATAGGTGTGCGTACTTGACGCTGACTCATTGATTTCCCTCTCTTAAATACGGCCCAGGCGCTTAGGCGCTTAGCTCACGTGCCTGCGTGACGATCTTATCTAGGTGGCTGGCTACCGTGCCGTTGGCGATAGCTTCCAGCGCGGTTTGTACACCCTGGGCGAGGGTGTCTGCCTTGCCGGTTACGTACAGTACGGCGGCGGCGCTGGCGGCGATGGCGTCGCGGTGAGCGGCTTGACCTGCGCCGTCGAACACAGCGCGAATTAGCTGGGCGTTAACGCTAGCGTCGCCACCAACCAGGTCAGCCACCGTGTAGGTGCCCAGTCCCAGCTGGGCGGGGGTGACCTCATAGGCGGTGATTTCCGCGCCGCGTAGCTCACGCACCTGGGTGGGGCCGTGCAGGGCGATCTCGTCTAGGCCCGAGCCGTGCACCACCAGGGCGTGGTCTAGGTTGGCGCTGGCCAGGGCGCTAGCCATGTCGTCTAGCAGGGCCGGGTTACCCACCCCAAGCACCTGGGCGCTGAGCGGGGCGGGGTTAACTAGCGGGCCGATCAGGTTGAAAACGGTGGGGTTTTTCAGGGCCGTGCGTACGGGCGCCACATAGCGCATAGCCGGGTGGTATTTCTGGGCGAACAGGAAGCAGAACCCGGTGCTTTCCAACAGCTGCACGCTGGCCTGGGGGGATAGATCCAGCGGAATACCTAGGGTTTCTACCAGGTCGGCGGCGCCTGAGCGGGAGGAGACAGCGCGGTTGCCGTGCTTAGCTACCTTCACCCCCAGGCTGGCGGCCACCAGCGCACTGGCGGTGGAGATGTTGATTGTGCCCGCGCGGTCACCGCCGGTGCCCACCACATCCACTAGGCCCGCCTGGCCCTTGGGGTAGGGGAAGTTCACGGCGGCGGCGCGGAAAGCCTGGGCGGCGGCGGCAATTTCCGCCGGGTCCTCGCCGCGTGCGTGCAAGGCGCCTAGGAAGGCGGCAATCTCAATCTCGTTAAACTCGCCGTTGGTGATGGCCGCAAATACTTCCACGGCTTGCTCTTGGCTCAGGACGACGCCGTTTAGCGCCTCACGTAGGGTGGCGGCGGCTTGGCTCATGGTTACTCCTTAAAAAATTGTTATTCAGCTTTTGGGGCGGCCACTCAAGCCTGGGTGCTTGAGCACCCGGTTTAAGCGGCCGGCGTTTAGCGGGTTGCCGCTTAGGCCTCTTGGGTTAAGAACGTGAACAGGGCACTGATTAGGGTGGGCCCGGCGGGGGTGAGGATAGATTCAGGGTGGAACTGCAAACCCACGGCGGGGGCGCTGGCGTGACGCAGGGCCATAACCACGTCGTCGCGCGAATGAGCCAAAGAAACCAGCTGCGCGGGAAGCTTGCGCGAGCCCAAAGAGTGGTAGCGGGCCACATCAATCCAGCCGTAAGGGGCCTGCTCGCCGCTGCGGGGCGCAATCACGCAGGGGGCCAGCGGGGCAAACTCGGCGCCAGCTTTAGTTACCAGCACCCGGTCGGTGCGCCCATGGGTTGGGCCCACCGGCGCCACCTGTCCGCCGCAAGCCTCCACCAAAGCCTGGTAACCCAAGCAAATCCCCAGGGTGGGGATGCGCTGCTCAAGGGCGTAGGTGGTTAGCTCCATTAGACACCCGGCTTCACGCGGGTGGCCCGGGCCGGGGGAGGTGATCAGCAGCGGGCGCTGGCCAGCGGCTGTCTCAGCCTCGGTGGGCTCCAGGGCGGCGGTGAGCACAGACATGGGGGTGGTGTTGCGGTAAACATCCACCTGGGCGCCGCGTGAAGTACACAGATCCACCAGGTTGTAGACGAATGAATCGCGGTTATCTAGGAAAACTACGCGCATGGCTCAGGCCTCCTTGCTAACTAGGTTGCGTTCAATACGCAGAGTTTTGCCTTGGGCGGCGGCAATTGCACGCAGCACGTTAGAGGCCTTGTGGGCGGTCTCGTCAGCTTCACGCTGAGGCACGGAATCGCTGACCACGCCCGCGCCAGCCTGCACAATTGCCTTGCCGCCGCGCGCGAAGGCTGAGCGGATCACAATGCAGGTGTCGAGTTCGCCGTCGCCACGCAGATAACCCACCGCGCCGCCGTAGGAGCCACGGCGGGTGCCCTCATATTGGCGGATCAGCTCGGCTGCGCGCAGTTTGGGGGCGCCGGTGAGCGTGCCCATGGTCATGGAGGCGCGGAAAGCATCTAGCGGGTGCAGGTCACTGGCCAGCTGCCCGGTAACCTCGCTGACCAGGTGCATTACTCGCGAGTAGCGGTCTACACGCAGCAGCTGGGTGACTTTGCGCGTGCCCGGGGCGCTGATGCGGGCCACGTCGTTGCGGGCCAGGTCTACCAGCATCACGTGCTCGGCTACTTCCTTGGCGTCGCTGCGTAGCTCCAGCTCCAGGCGGATGTCTAGCTCGTGGTCAATGCTGCCATCGGGGGCGAAGCCGCGTGGGCGGGTGCCGGCGATGGGGCGGATAGCCACCTGGCCGGTTTTGGCGCTGTGTAGCAGTGAGGACTCGGGGGAGGCCCCAAAGAGTTCAAAATCGTCGGTGGCGATATAGAACATGTAGGGGCTGGGGTCAGCATCGTGCAGGTAGCGGTAGGTTTGCAGGGGCTGGGGGCAGTCGATCACAAAGCCACGGCTGGGCACCACCTGGTAGGCGTCACCAATGGCGATATGCTGCTGCATTTTGGCCACCAGCTCGCAAAAGTCCGCGTCGCTCATGGTGGGGTAGGCGGTAATGGTGTCTTCAGCCGCCTGCTGGGTCGACGCCGCCAGGGTGGTTTGCTGGGCCGGTGCGGCTTGCTCTGCTGGGGCCGACGGCGCCTGGGCGGGCAGCTCATTAATGGCCGCCTCTAGCGCATCCATCTGCGCACTTAACTGGGCGGCGTCGAGCGAGGCACCAACTAGCTGGCAAGAGCCGCTGGGGTGATCCACCACCAAAATGATGCGGGCGTTAAAGAACAGGTAATCGGGGCAGGTGTTGGCGCCGTCGGCAACCGACGGCAGGGACTCGTAAGTGCCCAGATAATCAAAAGCCACCGCCCCGGCCACCAGCGGCAGGTGTGGGTGCGCCACCACCTGGTCAGTCAGGATCCGCAGTGGCTCCATGGTGGAGCGCTCACGCAGGCGGGCGTGCTCCTCAGCGCTATCTTCAGCCACGCTAGGCAGGTGCAAAACCAGCTCGCTGTCGCTTTGACGGGTGACGGCAGAGCTGAGGTACTGGGCCACAGCCTTAAGTGCCTGGGGGCCGTCGGTAGTGTCCAGGGCTTTAAGGGTGACGGTGTCGCCCGTGCAGGTGATCTGGGTGCTGGCAGCCAACACCGCGATAGTGGTCAGGTGCTGTTTTGAGGCAATATCAGCGCTTTCTAGTAGCACTGTGTTAGTGGGGCGAGAGCCGTCCTGGACAGTGTCAACCAAACCTAGCTGGGCTAGGTGGGCTAGTAGCGCGCCGCCGTCGGCATGGTATTTAACCGGGCGGGTGAAAACCGTTGGGGTATTAGCCATAACATTCCTTCTTGCCTGCGGCGAGCCGGAACGTAAAAGGCTCGCCGCGAGGGCGAGCCTTAAAACTTAAAACGCATCACGAAAGTGGCTCACCCGTTAAGGTAGCCACCACCAAGCGTGGGTCATGGATACGTTCTGCACGCGGTAAGCCTAGCATTCTTGGCGCTCAGGTAAAAACCTAAGTTTGTCAGGGCTATACCAGTGGTGGCGCTGAGCTGCGCCCATGGTGACGATCAGATGGTGAGGCTGGCACTGTGCGCACGGTGACGCTAGAGCTATACGCGCTGGCGCGGGGGAGGCGTTAGCGCTGGTAGACGATGCCCTGCTTGACGCGGGCCACCACCTGCTCGGCGTCGTCGCCCAAAAGCAAGCGGATAATCTCAAAACCCAGCTCAGTGGAGGTGCCCATGCCACGCGAAGTGATCAAGTTAGCATCACGCACCACCGCAGCCTCACTCATAAGCGCCCCACCTGCGGCAATAGCGTCCATGAAGCCGGGGTTGGCGGTAGCGTGGCGGGCCTGCAGAGCGCCATGCTCAGCCAGGATAGAAGGGGCGGCGCAGATAGCGGCTAGGGGCTGGCCTGCGGCGCTACGACGGCGCACCTCGTCAGTGACTAGGGCGCTGGCACCCAAGTTCAGCGTGCCCGGCATACCGCCAGGTAGGAACATTAGGGCGTAGCTGGCGAGGTCAACCTGGCTGGCCAGGGCGTCACAGCGCAAGTGAATGCCGTGGGAGGAGGTAACCTCAAGCGAATCAGAGATGGACAGCAGGTCAGCGCCAATACCGGCGCGGAACAGCACATCCACCACCGCCAGGCACTCGACCTCTTCAAGCCCATCGGCCACCATCACAGCAACGCGCTTATCAGTTACCACACTTGCAGGGGTAGGCATGGGAGCCTTCTTTCTATCTAGAGATTATGCCTAATGTGCAGTCTAATACCTGATCAGCCCCGCAGCCTGGAGGTGGGCTGGATCTTTTTGAAGCTTTGAGTGGCTATGAGGCTGATGTTAGGCGTTGGCTGGGATCTCCAGCTTGGGGAGAGAGGCCACTAGCTCCTGGGTGCGCATGGAGACAGTGACCAGGCGCTTGATCAGGTCCACGACCGCGTCGGGGCGGCCGCGCTCGACGCCTACTTCGACACCGGCGCAGCTAGATAGTCAGGCTCATTCCCCTGTCGCGAAGCATCATAAAGGGGTTGAGACACTCCACCCCGAGCGCGACACACGCGTCGGGAATTTTGATCCGTTTCTTCGCTCTTGGTGCTGACTTTTCGTGCGTGACGACCACCCACCCATTAGCCAGTGCATGCGCAACGATCCAGGAGTCCGCAACGCGTTGAAACTCGCTGACTGCTGGCGCCTCATAGTTGTCTTTTGCCCACTTCATAACCTGCTGATAGCGAGCCACCACGCGCGAGTCAGGAGCAATAAAGTGTTGTCTATTCTGCTTCGCCCAGTCCTTGAGAGGATCACCGTCGCCCGCCTCACCCAGTTCGTCGTACACCGACTTGATACTCACGGCGTGGTGAGAGTCGAATAGCTGAATGAGAAAGTCCCAATATCCGGGGGCCAGATCGAACGCATAGTATGCGTTTGCCGCATCAATGAAGACGTTCGTGTCCAGGACGTACATCGCTCACACCACCTGGAGACGTCTGGCCAGCTCGTCAAACACTTCCCGCTTATGACTACCGATCATGCGGAAACCCTCAGTGAAGCCCATGCGTCCCTCCAGGGTGGAGGTGACGATCGCGGTCGCGAGCGGTCGTCCGAGTCGCGTGGTGAGGGTGTTGTAATAGTTACCACCGCCAGTGTGGCGCTTCTCGCTCCCGTAGTCAGCGCGCACCTCCTCTAGAAGCGCACCGTAACGTTCCTCATCGATCCGGCGAGCCCCGTACAGTCTATGGAGTGCGACCTCAGCGGAAACACCAAAGCGACGCGCGGCTACCCGGTAGTCCTGCACAGATTGCGCCGCATCGAACGCTACCAAGGCATCGTCGGGTAGCAGCGCTAGCGCTGCGACACGGTTACACCATGCCTCCTCACTAGTGCCTCCGAGTAGATGGTCTCCACCAGAGAGAGCACTATGCCCTGCCAGCAAGTGAGCAAACTCGTGAACGAGCGTGAAATTCTGAGCGCCGTAGGACTCTCCGGCGAGATTGACAAAAATCAGGGGCGCGAGAACGTCGTAGAGGCAAAAACCACGGAACTCATCCGTAGACAAGGGCCGATGAGTATTGTTTCCGACGATCCCGCTCATCATCACAAGGACACCCACTTCCTCAAGTGCCTTGACAATGTCACGTCGCCATTGCTCCGGGGTGGTCGCTGTTATCTGATCAAGAAGCAGAAGCTCGCGAACACGGTGAGCAACCATGTGCGGATTATCCTGCGTGCTCACGGAACCGAGGAATGGAAGTTTCTGAGCCCCCTGTTCGCGAGCATAATCGTGATACCAGTCCTGGAATTGCTGGTAGCGGTCAATCGTATCGAGAAGATTCCCGGAAGGACGTTCGATAACCTTGCTTCCGCGGGTACGCATGTCTGCAATGGGAAGTGCCTCATCCGGCGGCTCGGGCATGATGAGCGCACCCAGGGACACATGCGTAAAGGATGCGAATTTCTCAAGCTCGCGGAGGCTTGGCAGGGCGTCCCCGCTCATCCAATCCCCGAGCTTCGGAAACTTTTTGACCGTTTCTTCGTATGAGCGGTCAGCGCGCTGGAGAGCCCACGCCAGCACAGATTGAGTGACAGCAACATGCGTGCTCACGGCGCACCTCCTCCGGGCATATTTTTATACCGCTATCGTACCGCGCCCCCTTGATGTTTCCGTCTCATCGCACAGTTTTCCACGCAACATCAACCTACGCGGTGCAAGCTGCTTCACAAATTAGCCCCTAGTTGCAGTCACGACGATCGTGGCGACGATGCCGCTGCGCGTGTAAAAGAGTTGTCGGCGCGAGCCTCAGGCCTGCGCCGACAATCTCAGCTCACGCCCGTGGGGCGAGGACAACGCGCTCGGCCAGCCAGTTCTTGTACACGGTGCCAGACCTGTCCGGGGCCAGGTCCACTCAAGCGGGCCGTGGGATGATCCTTCCCGCCAGTGGTCCACGATGCCAGTGAGCTCACGCGGGCCCCGGCGGCGTCGGTCTTGGTGGTATCACACGCCTCTCATCGACTCTGGGTACCCGCACGCCTGCGAAACGGGCGGGGCTCAGATGCGCCCGGGGTGCGCACACCTTCTCGCTATGCTCCAGGAATGTCACCGTCTGGCAGGTGCGTTCGCGGCATATCCAGCGTCGTATTGTGCCACCGGATCCTTGCCGGGACCCGGGCCCAAGGCGCGTCGATGACCTCCACCACCACGCGCCCGTGGCCTTGAGCGATTCACCCCACATCCTGGGTAGCCAGCACAGCGGTCACAGGACTCTATACCGAGCACCAGAGCGCATTCAGGCCGAGCGGAAGCAACCAGGTGGAAGCCCTCCAAGTCGACGAGCAGATCACACCGATCACAACGATCAAGCGACACAGAGCAGCAGGTAGGGTGAGACACCGCCCGAGGTCTTAGAAGACAGCGGGGGTAGAAGTCCGCTCATCATCAAGGACCTCGACCTCTACCCGCAACCCCCGACCAACACCCGCTCACCCACACTCAACTCTGAAGAGCCCCACTAGGCCTACTTCGACACAGCCGGAGCCAGCAACGGCCCCCACCAAAGCCATCAACGGAATTATCGAACTAGGCAGACGCACCGCCAGAGGCTACCGCAACCCCACCAACTACCAACTCCGAATGCTCCTCATCGCATGAGGCCTAGATGCCTCCATCCACACTCAACTCTGAAGAGCCGGTCAACTGCCAATGCTATTTCTATGTGTGCTGCACAGTTGGCAATTCTTGAGACTAAAGTCCCTACTTTATTCGGGCATTGGTGCCCAGGTGTTGCTGAGAGAGCGTCAGATAGTAGTGAGTCGAGGTCTGCAACTATGAAGGTATGTAATACTCATGGGTGCTAGATCAAATAGGTTGCGCCAGTCTCTCCTTGAGACTGTAGTTACTTTCTGCTGAGGGAATTTATTATGAGTTTGAATTCGGCTGTTCGTTCTGAGTCTTTTGATGAAAGTGTGAAAGCCTTGAGGCAGGATGCGGTCAAGGATTCATTCTTTGCAAATGGTGATGGTCCGTGGACTATCATTTATGATGAGTGGTTCATCAAATGTAGAGATAATGGCGGTCAGTTCATTGCTTTATCTCAACTGAATATGCGTGAAAGAGTGATACGAGATGTCGGTTGGGATGTTCGAAAGGGTGAGGGTATTCCAGGGTTTGTTGATCATGGGACAGAGGTAAGTTACTTCAAGTCTGGATCGCTTCCCGAATTCGAACCTTTGGTCGTGCTTCAGGAGTTCTTTGGTGTTGTCCCAGATGAGGTGAATATTTCCGAAGACTTTAGATTTCTGATGCGGTTGTGGCGTGATCCAAAATCGGGAAACTACTATGAGATTCAAGAAAGCGGTGACAAAGAACTTGCGATCAGAATCTCAGGTGAGAGGATTGAAGTTCGTACCCCACTCCTCAAGAGGTATTTGGCTGCGAGGCAGCTTGATGCTGTGTTGTACATTGACTCCAATGTGGGAGTGGACTATGACGGTGACCCTGCAGATCTAGCTGATCTTGATGAGGAAGCATTTTCGGTCGAAAACCTCACATGCTATTCTCGAAATGTCTGGCGGGACATGTCGCAGAGTGGTCGAATCTGGACGCGATTCTTGGCCAAGCGAATTATAAAGGCTCCGCCAAGGGAGAGGTGTAGGATATGGCCTTGGGACAAGGTTGCTGCCGATGAATATCCTGAGTTCATTATCTCCGAGGATGAGTATGGTGAGCCTGTCAGGTGGACCTGCAATCCCGACAGCCTTAGAAACTACTACGGCAAGAATCCCGATGCGCCTCACTATCTCACTCCAGTATTTTTTAAGCCGGAGGTCCTGAGTCGCTACTACGACAGTGATGACTATGAGGTCAGAGATGCATACCTTTCGTGTGGACAGCTGTGGGGAGTGAATCTCGATAATGGTTGCCTCGATTATGTCTCAGTGTTCTTGGGAGACATTGGTCGTGACATTCCACAAAGTCACTGGGATCACTGGAAAGCGTACAATATTGCACCGATAGGTCGCATGAGTGACGCGGCGATTCGGCGCTCATTCTTCAATCAGAGCGTCGAGAGTGGAAATCCGGAGCATCGTTTTAAGCGGGCGTATCGTGATCTGCAGGAGAAGTGGGAAGAGGCTTGGGGATGGCGTCTTCACCGTCGTGCTGAAGAGCTCGACGCGGGTGTTTTTTCTCGACTTCGTATTCCAGTGAATGAAACCGAAGCTGAGTTCCGGGCTCAGTCCCATAATCTCGCTCTCATTCTGGTTGACTTACTAAACGAGAAGAGTCTCATTCAAGGTATGGATAGAGTATCCGATGAACGAGGACTTGCTAAGCTGAAAAGATTTCTTGAGAACAATGAATATGAGTACGTCGACCGCGATATTTCGCTCTTGAAGAAGGTACAACAGATGCGATCACGCATCGCCGCGCACGCGTCTGGCAGCGGAGGGCGAGCATTTCTTGATAAGGAGCTCGGAGATCGTAGCCATCGAGAGTACTTTGTCGAACTCATCGAAGAATCCACTCAGATGCTTCTCGACCTGCAAAGGTTCGCAATGAGCCACGCATCTGCACTCGGCGGCTAAGAGTAGGTGGTCAGGTAGCGTCTGTCGAGGAACATGATGGAGATCGATGCTACCACTGATGCCAGCTTAACTGGGGGGGCCGCCCGTGGTTTCCCACGGGCGGCCCCCCCAGCAGCCTAACGCTCAGCCCTTGCGCTTAGCAGGAGCCTCGCCCAGCTCGAAGGATTCGACAGAGGCCTCGGTGGCCTCAGCGTCGTCGGAGGCGGCCACGGTCAGGGCACCCACAGCCTTGGATGCGGCCTCGAGGTCGCCCTTCACGGACTCCAGGGCCTCGACCTGAGCCTTCGGGGCGCGCACGGTCACCGCCAGGAATGGCGTACGCGGCGACACCTTCGCCTCGGACTTCACGCGACGCAGCGCGATCAGGGCAGAGGACGCGGCCTCGAGTACCGAGGGATCGCCCTGGGCATCCGCCAGATCCGAGGAAACCGGCCACGGGGCGGTGTGCACGGAGCCCTCGCGGTACCAGCTCCACACCTCTTCCGTCACGTACGGCAGGTAGGGGGCCAGCAGGCGTACAACGTTGTCGATGACGATCGCCAGAGCCGCACGGGCCGACGCGGCCGAGGCCTCGTCCCACGCGCCATCACGGTTGTAGGCGCGCTCCTTGACCAGCTCCAGGTAGTCGTCGCAGAACGTCCAGAAGAACGACTCCGTGACCTCGAGCGCGCGAGAGTGCTCGTAGGACGCCAGGGCGGCCGAGGCCTCGTCGATGACGGAGGCGAGCGCCGCCAGTACCGAACGATCCAGCGGCACCGTCACCAGCGCCGGATCCAGATCGATCGCTGCGCCCTCGCCGCCCATCGTGAGGGCGAACTTCGACGCGTTCAGCACCTTGATTGCCAGGCGGCGACCAATCTTCATCTGCTGCTCGTCGAACGCCGCATCCAGGCCCAGTCGAGCCGACGCCGCCCAGTAGCGCACGGCATCCGAACCGTACTTCTCCAGGATGCCCATGGGGGTCACGACGTTGCCCTTGGACTTGGACATCTTCTTGTGGTCCGAATCCAGGATCCAGCCCGACAGGCCCGCATGCTTCCACGGCAGCGCGCCGAACTCCAGGTCCGCGCGCACGACGGTGGAGAACAGCCACGTACGAATGATGTCCTGGCCCTGCGGGCGCAGATCCATCGGGTACGTGCGAGCGAACAGATCCTCGTCATCCAGCCAGCCACACGCCAGCTGCGGGGACAAGGAGGAGGTCGCCCACGTGTCCATGATGTCCAGCTCGCCCACGAAGCCGCCGGCCACGCCGCGCTGCCCGATGCGGTCCGAGGCCCAGCGAAGTGCGCGGAAGTAAGAGTCGTACAGGCTGTTCTTGTTTGCTCCGGTTGACTTAGCTGCGTAGGTGGCCGCGATGCGCTCGTCCAGGCGTGGGTACGCCAGGTTCTGGTTGTTATCATTCGTGCTGTTCTGACCCGACGAATACGGCGGATTCATGACGATCACCGTGATAGCCGACTCCTTCTCCGCCTTCGCGCGCTCGTTGTTGGCGGCCAGGCCCTCGAAGTCCTCGGTGATTGTTCCGTCGCCCTCGTGGAGCTGGAAGGTGTCCGTAAGTGTCATGCCCGGAAACTCAACATAACCCTCATCCATGCCCTGCTCCGTGCGCACCTGGTGGTACACCTGCTCAATATTGATAGAGGCAATATAGTAGGAGAGTAGCACCACCTCGTTGGCAAAAATCTCCTGCAAATACTTGCGCTCCAAAGCCTCAGGTGGAATCACACCCAATTGCAGCAGACGCGCCACAAATGTACCCGTGCCCACGAAGGGCTCGCAGACCGTATCGAAGTGGATGCAACACCATACGAGATGCGGTTGACGCAGATGGGGCAAAACCCGCTCGCCACTAGGCAAAACGAGCCGTGGTGTTGACCGTCGAGCCGCGTATTTGGACAGTGCGGCTTCGGTATCTGGTGCGATCGGGAGGTAGAGCCGGGCGACGTGAACCACGACAGGTGTGGCTGACAGTGGAGCGCTAAAAGATGTGGCAAGCGCCAAAAGGTAGTGCCGGTTACGACTTGCTATTAGCCCTGATCAGAGCGTGTATGTACGTGACGCAATGACAGGAGCCACCACCATGCACTACCCCGAACTCGCAACAGTACAAGTTCGCCTGACCTACCGGCTGACCAGCTTCCTCCTCGAAAACCTCGCCGCCGGGCACGCCGTCGAGTGGATGGACGCATCCCGTGCCCACCGCCACGCCGCTGAGACCCTCGGCATCGCAAACCGGGAGCTGCCGTGGCTGGCGACCCGCGTTGGCCCGCAAGGCCACAATTCTTTCGGTCGACGCATGTCTGGAAAGATCATCTGTGGCGACTGCGGACGGGCGTTCGGTCACAAGACTTGGCATTCGGGCACCCCAAATCGGGCCGACGTGTGGGAGTGCCCCACGAACTACGTCAAGCGCGGCACCTGCGCCACCAGTCACCTCTACCAGGAGGTTCTGTTGGTCAAGATGGCTGAGGCCATGCAAGTGCTCGCTGAGCGGAACCGCGCGGCGTTCGACCAGGCCGTGGACAGCCTGCAGTCAACGGGTGTGCGGCGACGATCCTCGACGCTGCGTACAGCGATCGACGCGATCCTCACCGCGTCGGCGATGCAACTCACCCTCCACATCCCGGACTTCCTTGCCGTGCTGGAGGGCGGCTGCATGCTCACCGACGGCAGGCTCGGCTTCGTGTTCATCACCGGTGAGGCCGTCACCCTCGACCTCCCGCAACGCTGGAGCCCTGTGATGCGCTCAGGCGAACTCGCAGCTACAGGGCGTTGCTGACTGGGCCGGCGAAGGCTTTGAGGTCTTCCCAGGAGTCGGCGCGGGCGGTGTCTTGCTCGTAGGCGATCAGATAGCCCCAGTGCTGACCGGCGTAGGCATCCTGAGCAACCAACCGGCGCACCAACGCCTCGGCAGCCTTACGCTTGGCCTGCACCCTGGCGTCATCGCGGCCGCGCTCGTCCTTGCCCTCGATGATCCAATGCACCCCGTTGGTGTCCAAGGCTACGAAGTCGGGGAAGTAGCGGTCTTTCGCGTTGTAGTACACGAACGCCTGGTCTTGCGGATGCAGGCGATGCCACCACACGATCCCCGGCGACGTGTTGAGCAGGCGAGCAAGCTGGTATTCGCCGGTGAAGGAGTCGAAGGATTCCTCTGCGAATAGTGACTTGAACCAGCCGCCGTAGACCCGGCCTCGCACGAACTGGTCACGACTCTCGATCTGGTCATGCACCTTCTCACCCAACGGGAGCGTGTAGCCGGTGCCTGGCATCGACTTGGGGTGTATGGTCGGCACCTCGCGGGTGGCTCGCAGTGTCTCGGTTGTGTAGTTCTTGATCAGCGCTAGGAGTTCGGCGCGGGCTGAGTCGAGGGATTTGACGGTCCAGCCGGTGAACGTCACGGTGCGCATGAACTTCGGCACCAGGAACGTGGCGACGTAGCGGGCGGTCTGTTCGGTTTTGGGCACCAGCGACATGTTGATCACTAGTTTGACCAGCGCCTCCTCGGCGTCGGCGTCGTCGACGTGGACGGAATTGACTTCGGCGCTTTCTCGATCCTCTGCCCGGAGTTTCTTGCCTAGGGCGGCGATGATCTCTTTGCGCAGCAGCACGTCCCCGGCAGAGGTGACCCGACGCGCCGCTTGCTCAATCTCGGCGTCACTGATTTCTGACAGGTCAATGGGCGGCTGCTGCACAGTCATCGTCGTCACCGGGAATTGGTAGGACACGTCAGCAAAGCTCGGATTCCGTCCGATCGAGACCAACTCCCAGGTGGGCTGATCCTCCTGCTCGGTGACGGCGCGAACCCCGACACCGGGCAAACCCAGACCTTCGTCACTACCGTTGACGGGAACGGTGCCCGGCTGCGGATCTACGCCACCGGTGCCAGCACCAGGCCCCGGCATAGTCGTAGTCGATGGTTGACCGCCGGTCGTGTCTGTGCCTGGATCCGTGTTGGATTGTTCGGCGGCTTTGCGGATCGCCTCCTCAACCTTGGCTTTGTCGGGTTCGGGGACGGCATCGTCCAATCCGAACTGCTGCAGCACGTTCTCCGCGTTCAACAATTCGGTGAAGGATTGGTGAGCAATGATGTCGAGTTGGTCGATCTGCCACACGCCGGTGTATCTGCCGAACGGCAGTCTGAGGCCCCTTCCCATGGTCTGCTGGGTAAGCACTTCGGAGGCCATCGCCCGTAGTGTCACGACGACCGCGATGTTTTTGACATCCCAGCCTTCCTTGAGTTTGTTGACACTGACCACTGCCAGCACAGGTGATTCGGGTCGGTCCAATTCGTCGAGGCGACGCTGGGTCAACTCATCTTCGTGCTTGGAGTCCACCTGCAGCACAGCCGATTCCCGGCCGAGGTACTCCGGGGTGCGCAGAAGGTCGGCGACCTGGGTGGCATGCTCAACATCGGAGCAGACGACAAAAGCGACCGCGTTCACATGATCGCGGTTCTGGGAAGCCGCGTACGAGTCGTAGTAGGCCTGCTTGAGCGCACGTAGCTGCAGCGCGTCACGCAACTGTTGCTCTTCGGAGGCTTCATCGGTGCCATATCCAGTCTTGCGGAACGCCAACACTGGGGCCTTGACGTACTTGTCCTGGATGGCGCGGTAGAGCGGGTACTCGTAAATGACGTGATCGGTGGCCTTGTCCACCGACGCGGTCAAACCGATCGCCGCTGCTGGATCGAGTTCCTTCAATGCTGCATTGAACGCGACCGCACTGGCCCCGTACAGGTGGGATTCGTCGGCGATCACAACCAGATCATCGAGACCCTTGAGGTAGTCGAAGAGCACGCCGGCGTTTTCATCGAACCGGCGGGGCTTACGGCGCATCGCATCCTGCGTAGCGCCGTGGGTGTCACCCTCGGCCTCTTTCGGCGCGATGAGCTGCTGAATGTTGAAGATAAACGCCAGCATTGGCACTTCACGGCCGAACGCGAGTCGAGCCGGGCCGTTTTGACGGGCCACCCAAGCAGAGTAGTCCTGTGGGGTCACCACTTCAGGTGGCACAGCCGATCCCGTGATGTAGCGGGGCATGCCGGGCGTGAAATTCTGCACGGTCTTGGCCTGCACCGTCTTACCCGGGGTGACGATGACGACGTTGCCGACCCCTTGGCGACGCAGATACTCCACGAAGGCGGCCATCAGATACGTCTTGCCCACACCGGTGGCTAGGTTGAGCACCTGCATCACGTCCGGGTCATAGTCGCCGTCCAGAGTGAAGACCAGCTGGCGCAGTGCTTCCTTGTTCGGAGCACGCAGGTCGAACTCGGCACTGATCGACTCCAGCATGTCCGAATCAAAACTGATGTTGAGCCTGTTCGCCATCACTGGTCACCACCTTCGCTGTACCGAAACACATCATCCGGCAAGACAACCACCCGCGAGCCCTTCACCGCACGGCGTAAATGCTGGCGGACCCCGTCCATCGCGGTGGTTGCTGCTAGCACGATCGTCTCTCCGGGTTGAACTTGGGAGGCCAGCCAGTTGACGATTTCGGTCGTGGCGACACCCTCCACGACCTTCAACAACGCGTTACCGCGTCGAGCGTCGAACACATAGTCATCGTCCGGGTGCAGCAGCGTGAAGCCGAGATTCGCAGCCACCGACTCGATCAAGGTCTCGCCGGTCGCAGCCGCTGTCAGCATCACCCGGTCCAGTTCAGGGGTGTAGTCGAAACACGCAGGCGACAGATGCGCCACCTGGAAGCCGCCGCCACCACGCCAGTTGACCACTTCCTTCGCGCGTCTGGTCTTCGAGGCAGCCTTCAGTGTCTTCACCTCGGCGCTCTTCTTTAGTTCCGGGTCGTCCTTGATCAGCTTGTTGAGTACGCTCGTGAATTTCGCGGCGTCCTCCGGCGAGACTCCATCAGGAAGTCCATTTTCCGTCGCGTCGACCCGTTCGCCCTTCGTCCGCGTAATTCCGCCTGGGTCTTCGTCGTTGACGACCTTCTCCAGACGGGGACGCGTAAACGTTGTGAACGTCGACTCCAGCAACTCGCACGTCACCCAACGCCGACCCATCTTCTGCGCCACCGCAGCCGTCGTCCCCGACCCACCAAACACGTCTAGCACGATGTCGCCAGGGTTCGAGCCGATGTGAATGATGCGTTCGAGGAGACGCTCCGGCTTGGGGGTGGAGAACGGCTCGGAATCAGGGAACAGGCGACGCAAGTGGTCACGCTTTGCTTCCTGGTTTGATCCAACCTCTGATGCTGGCCACCAGGTTCGCGGAACCACGCCGCCTTGGACTTCGTTTAAGTAACGCTTAATCACCGGGAGTGAATCCCCGTTCGCGCCGAACCAAATACGTCCCTCTTTCCTTGCAGCTTGAAAGGACGCGGCAGAGAAACGCCAGTATGACCCGGGTGGCGGGACAACTTTACGGCCAGAGGGAAGCTTGATCTGGAACCGGTAATCCTCGGAGCCTGATTTTGCAGTTCCATTGTCACCCTGTCGCCAGGGTCCGCGTGGATCATTATCTGGATTTTGATACCGTTCGATCTGTGCTGCGCTTCGTGGCAGTAGGTTCCGGACGCTCTTAAAGTCGATGGTCGGCGACTTCTTATACACGAGAATCAAATCCTGGGCGGATGAGATATCGGTATCGTTGCGCGCACCCTGCGCTTTCTCCCATGCGATAGTCGTCACAAACGAGCCTGGGGAGAACACTTCATCCAGTAAAAGGCGCATTCGGTGCACCTCTACGTCGTCAAGGTGTACCCAGATTGAGCCGTCGTCGGCAAGCAGCTTCTTCATGTGGAGCAGCCGGTCGCGCATCATGGTCAGCCAGATGGAGTGCTCTAGGTTGTCCTCGTAACTGGCGAATGTTTGCGCGGTGTTAAACGGCGGGTCGATATAGATCAGCTTCACCTGACCCACGTATTTCTTGGCCAGCTCGGGAACGCGGGTAAGCGCTTCGAGGACGTCGCCGGATTCGCCGAGGATGAGCAGGTTGTCGTCCTGGGGCTCAAGGTCGGCTCGTTCGGAGTAGGCAAAATCATCAGACTTTGGTGTCTGCGCACCTTGCACGTAGTCGTCCAGCACGAGGGTGTGGGTTTCGCAGTAGCGCGGATCAGAGGGGTCAACCCACGTGTAGCCGTACTTCCCGGTCTCAGTGGGGATGAGAGCTTTGTCCTTGTTGTACCAGGTGAGCTGCAGGCGTTGAGCGGGCATCTAGTCGGTTTCTCCCTTCGTGTCAGTGGGGACGACCTTGCAGATGTCGGCAATGTCGCGGTCGACGAGGAGTTTCCAGAGGGGCTTGTAGCTGAAGGCGCGGTTAGTTGTCATCTGTTTCCTCCAGATCGATTAGGTCTTCGTCCTGGGTATCGAGTAGGAAGCCGTAGCGTCCTTCTCCTTCGCGTTTCGTGAATACGATGAGTTTACATCGGTCCTTTAGTGGTTCTATGTCGGGCATGAACTTGGTGTTGTCAGCGATGATCATCTGACCGCCGTCTTGTTCGAGGGCGAGGTAGTCGTAGAGGACAGCGGGGATGGTTTCACGGGCTTCTTGAAGCTCGGGGTCGAGCTGTGGATCGTCGAGCCCCAGTAGTGGGGTGTCGATGATGAGCAGGCCGAGGTTGTGTGTGGTGTCCTCGGAGGCGAGGTATTCCCGGAGGGCGAGCATGACAGCGGTGTTGACGAACGACCGGTAGCCCTGCCCTTCCTTCGCTTTGGTTTTGCCGTTGATGACAGCATCGAACAGTTCACGCGAGAATCGGGCATCTTTGAGTCTGGGGAACGTGCAGGCTCCAAGGATGTCGAGCAGGTTAGTGCCCATCTGCGGCCAGAACGTTTTCGGGTATTCGTCGAGCGGATTGAAGTTGCCCTTGGGGAATGTGCGATTCTTGCGTTCTTCAAGTTCGTTTTCGATGGCTTGTTTGCGTTCGAGGTGCTGTTCTCTTTCTGCCTGCATGGCGATGATCGCGTTGTGGCTGGCAAGCGAAGTCGAGAGGGCTTGCAGTTGTGGCTCTAACTCGCCGCTGATACACCGGGCAATGCGCTCGGCTTCTGCGGCGAGATCCTGCTCTTGTTCTTGCAGGGGTGCCTGTTCAAGATCCATCTGATGGATCGTTTGACGAAGATCGTTGAGTCGGGCAGCTAGGTCGTGGCGTTCACGCGGATCGGGCTCTGGAACTGCGGATCGCGCTTCCGGTGGTAGTGCCTGCGTGCATACGGGGCAGGTTGTTGCCGGTTCCCTGTGTACGGTGAGGGCGTGGCCTTCCTCGACGAAATCGAACCGCTCGATGCGGGCACGGTAGGAGGCGGCAAGTTCCTCGTATCGGTTCCGCAGACTGCGGGATTCCGCCAGCGAGTCACGCACCTGTTGGAGGCGTGCGACGACGTCTTGCCCCTGCACTGTGGCGTGTGTGATGCGTTGCTGGACACGTTCCAGTTCTGCGGTCAGCTCATCGATGCGCTGCTGGATCTCTGCTGGGTCGCTGCTACCGAGTGCTTTCTCGATCAACTCGATTCGTTCTTCAAGCTGTTTGGGTAGCGGCTCGAGGTAGTCGATGATCGCGTTGTTACGCAGTTTCCTCGTTTCGACAGACTCATCACGAGCGTAGGCGGCATAGTCCTTGCCGGTGATCAGTGACGCGAGGGCGCATTTGAACGCGGGCTGTGCGGTGGTCTGAAGAGGGAGAAGGATTGGTTTCTTGGTGCTGATCCGGTCTTCGTCCGCGTACAGCGCATGCCAGAAGGTGCGCCACGTCAACGCCTGGGTTTCAAGGTTTTGATTCTTGATGATTTTCAGGTCTTCGGGGGCCTCGTAGCCGATGAGTTTGAGCCACACCGAGCTGAGTAGCGGGGAACGGCCAGACGATTGACGTTTGTAGGTTCCAGACTCAATTCGTGGGTCTGTGCTGGAGACCTCGATGTTATTGGCTCCCTCACCGATGGGGCGCGATAACGTGAGTGAGCCCTGCGCGGTGCGCACCCCCATACGCACCTCGGTGTAGCCGGAGTTTTCGTCGAGGACGAACTCGCCAGCTTTCAGCCCGAACACGTAGTCGATGCACTGAAGCATCCAGGACTTGCCGGAGTTAGACGGTCCGTAGATGACGTTGAGTCCAGATTCGAAACCGACGCTGGAGTCCCGCCGAGTGGGGTGCCCGGCCACGGTGATGCTGCTGATCCAGAAGCCTGGTGTCATCGCGTTTCTCCTTCCGGGGTCGCTGACCTGATGATCTGAGCCAGCTCGCTCGTGCTCAGGTCGCCAACCCGCTCGATCGTCTCCAACGCGGTGTCGAACAACTGACCGGCGTATCGGGAGCGGAAATGGTTGACGACTGATTCACCCTAGGCGGTAATCGTGAAGGCCGCCGGAGAACGATCTGGCTGTAGTTTCACGAATCCTTGGATCGCCAAATGCTGGAGAGCTTGGGTCATCAGGACTGTGCGCGTGTGGAGTTCCCCGCTGGCCAGTCGGTGGGTGCCGTTGAGATTTGCTGCCCCGACCCCGAAGGTGTGGGCGTTGACAGTGATGGTGTCTAGAGCACCCAGGTAGTCGGCATCCGCTGCATCTCCGAGTAGGAACAGCAAGATGAGCCCGCGCAGTTCAGCTTCGAAACTTGTGTCTAGGGACGTGGCGCGCATCAATCTACCCATCCCAGCCGGTTCCGGGCGACGAGTTCGTGGCAGGAACCTTTCCGGCTCCACACGTCGATCAGGTCAATGATCTGGTCGAGCCGGACACCGTCGAGTTGGACTGCGGCTGCTTGAGCCAGTGTCGCGAGGAGGCGTTCGAGTCCGTTGGGGTACTGACGCAAGTTGGTGTCGGAGACTCCCGCGTGCATCGTTTCCAGGAATCTCGTCAAACAATGGCCGCCCATCGTGGATGCAGTTCCACGATGTTTCTTGTACCCATTCGGCACGGTAGAACGCTTTGCGCTGTTCTTGGAAGTGCTGAACCAGACGCGACGGGATGTCGTCCAGCTCCACCTCAACGCCGGTACGGGCTTTGTCTTCGCAATACGCGGCCAGGAGCGCCGAAACATACACCAGATCAGCAGGCTGAACTGTGTCCGGTGCGGGATGCTTCGGCGGTAACGCGACCGAGAGGTCGCCAAGCCTGAGGCGATTCGTCTTCTCGTCAATGTACGGGATGCCAGATCGGTAGGCCTTGTCTGTCAAAGTCAAGGGCTCCGTTACGGCAGCGGTCTCACCGGCAGCTTCGGTGAACACCTTGTAGAACAGCTGGCCTAGACCTTCGGTGACATTACCCTTGTTGATCGACTCGTCAAGGTCGTGGAGCCGGTCGGCTAGGTCATTGAGTGCCGACTCCTCGTATGCCTGGGAGACGTTGCCGGCGAACCGAAACTGATCCCATCGCCCAGCTCGCTCGCTAACATAGTAGGCAGCTGGTTAGACCCGTTGGCGTACCCCTTCCACGTCGCCGACTACTCCGCGATTGAAGCCCGTGTCATCGCCTGGCTCGCCGGAGAAGCATCCACCCTCCAAGCCTTCCGCGACGGCAAAGACCTCTGCTGCGAGACCGCGAGCCGCATGTTCGGCGTCCCCGTCGAAAAACACGGCATCAACGCTGAGCTGCGCCAGAAAGGCAAAATCGCCACGCTGGCCTGCGGTTACAACGGCTCCGTCGGAGCGCTCAAGGCGATGGGTGCGCTGCGGATGGGTTTGGCCGAGCACGAGCTCAAAACGATCGTCGACGCCTGGCGGGCAGCGAACCCCAACATCGTGCAACTGTGGGCGGACGTCGAGCAGGCTGTGCTGGACGCGATCACCGCCCGCAGTACCGTCCGGCTGCGCAACCTGCGTTTCTCGGTCGAGTCGGGCATCTTGTTCATCACCCTGCCCTCGGGCAGACGGCTGGCGTATGTCCAGCCGTGCCTGGGTGAGAACCGGTGGGGCGGCACCTCCATCACCTACAGCGGTGTCACGACCGGGCGCAAGTGGGGTCGGCTGGAAACCTATGGCGGGAAACTCGTCGAGAACATCGTCCAAGCAGTCGCCCGCGACCTCCTCGTCCACGCCATGGGACTCGTCGCAGGGGCCGGGCATCGGATCGTCATGCACGTCCACGACGAAATCGTCATCGACGAACCCATGGGCTCCGGGTTCACCGTCGCCGACGCCTGCGCTCTCATGACCACCCCAGCCGACTGGACAGATGGACTCCCGCTGGACACCGACGGATACGAATGCTCGTATTACCGCAAGGACTGACCGGGCGGTGTAGAGCTAGTGGTCGGCGGTGAGCAGCTGCTTCTGCATTTCGCCGTAGCGGGCTGGGGTTGCGATGCCTGCGGCGAGAAGGGCATTCGTGGCAAGGATCGGCTCGACGCGGTTGGCGAGCCAATCCTGCTGGAGACCGGTCTTGGTGGCGACTTGGTCAAGCGCTACGAAGATCTTGTAGATCGAATGATCGCTGAACTGACGGTGGTCTCGTTTGGCTCGTCGGGCGATGTTGGAAAGGAGTCCTGGGCGGTCGAGAACAGCGTGGTTCCATAGCTTCGCACAGTGGGCGTTGCGGTTGCGTAGGTAGACGAATGATCGGACTTGGCTTGGCAGTGTAGCTGGAGAAACGTTCATCGACGCTGCCATGTCGTGCAGCACTCCGGACTTGCTTGAAGCCTCAATAAGCCTGGACAGGCTGCCAAACGAGAATGCCTCAACCGCTACCCAGACGGGCATGCGTGCGTAGGCTTCGATGCTGTAAGCGTTGCCCGTCTTGATCTCATCACGGTAGTGAGACACAAAGGTCTCCTTGCTGCGATCCAGATTCGACAGCGCATGTTCTTCGACACGTTCGTCATTAGGATCAGGCGATTGCGTGAACCCGTCACCACGGGCGAACGTTCCGATCGCTCCGACATGCTGTGCGTAGTAGTAGGCGAACCGAGTTCGAAGTAGAACCTCGATCGGGTGGAGAACTTCGTCACAGACTGCAACCAGGTCTTGTTCGGCTTCGTAGAGCCGCTGAATCACTTCAAAGGATGAACCGTCGAGGAAGCGATTGTTGCCCGCCATTGGGTCAACTTGCCAGTAACGGAAATATCCCGAGAGCCGGTAGTAGTTCACGCGAGATAGGAACTCAGCTGCTGATGCGGCGTCAGTGACGGTCAAACCGCGTTCTTGAAGCAGTTTGACTTGTTCGTCATAACTGAGCCAGCGCTTGACCATGAGCTCCCTAGAAAGTGAAAGGCCCCGGTCATTTGTGCATTGTCCCTTGCGGGACTAGAGGCCTGACCGGGGATCTATCACCTCCTACGGTACGTCACCGTGGCCGTCTGGTCAATGTCACGTGCCGAAGTCGGCGTCTCCACACGAGAGATCCAGCCCACTCCCGACAGGGGTCGAGTCGAGGTCGAGCTGAACGGTTACCCACAACCTAGCCGGGTTCATACCGGCACTCCAGCGACGCGGGTTGTTGTCAAGGCTGCCGCAGCGATTCTCCGGTGACCCGTCCGGATTTGCCAGTGCTCGGGGGCGTATGGGCGAGAGCCTTCCTCACACCGTGTCCGGTTTCGGTGCCTGCCGTGCCTGACAGGTGAGAGCCTGGCGCATCCCGCGCCCGCGATTGTCTACCCGGCTCTCAGAAAAGGAGCCGGTCATGGCTACCACGCTACAAGCGTTCACCAACCACGAGTTCGGCACGATCCGAACCATCACCTCGGGCGGGCAGATCCTGTTCTGCGGCAAGGACGTGGCGACCGCCCTCGGCTACTCCAACACGAAAGATGCCCTGGCGCGTCACTGCAAGGGGGTCGTGAATCACTACCCCCTTGAAACTGCTGGTGGTGTTCAGCAGGTCAGGTTCATCAGCGAAGGCGACCTGTACCGGCTGATCGTCTCCTCCAAGCTGCCTGCGGCCCAGAAGTTCGAGGCGTGGGTGTTCGACGACGTCCTCCCGTCCATCCGCCGTCACGGCATGTACGCCATCGACGAGCTTCTGTCCGACGACGAGTTCTTGGAGCAGGCCATCGTCACCCTGCGGGCTGAGCGGGCCAAGCGCCTCGCCGCCGAACAAGCCCTATTGGAAGCAGCACCGAAGGTGTCCTACTACGACATCGTGTTGGCCTCGCCTTCGCTGATCACCACCACCGAAATCGCCAAGGACTACGGCCTGTCGGCGAAGAAGCTCAATCAGATTCTGCGCGAGGAGCAGGTTCAGTTCCATCAGTCCGGCCGCTGGTTCCTCTACGCCAAGTTTGCTGAGCAGGGCTACACCCAGTCCAAGACGCACGAGTACGACAAGGGCAAGACCCGCACCCACATGTACTGGACACAGAAGGGACGGCTCTTCATCTATGACCTGTTGAAGAACACCCGTGGCCTGCTGCCGGTGATCGAGCGTGAAGGTGAGGAAGCCCGATGATCACCACCCTCGACGTCGGAATCCCGAAGAAGAACATCGAAGGATACCCCGACCCCACCTGCTACAAGGCGCTCAAAGAAATCCAACGCACCGAAACTCGACGGGCTGCCGCGCCACACGGATCTGCAAGCTGGGGAGATGCGTCTGGCGGAGACGTTGGATCGGATCGACATCTACCGTGCTCGTTACGGGCAGGCTCGGGAGTACATGGCGTGGTTCCTGCCCGCCTGGCAGCTGCTCACCGACGACGACAGGTTCGTGCTCGAAGCATTCTTCCTCGGCGACGGTACCCAGGATGAGGCGGTGCAGAGGGTGTGTGACCACTTCTACGTGGAGCGCGCCAGCGCCTATCAGAAGAAGTCCCGGGCGCTCGCCCGGCTGACGTCTGCGTTGTATGGCCGTTTGTGAGGGTTTTGCACCCTTGCGCCAAAAGGTGTCAAGAACAGCGGATGCATTTACCGTTTCCGGCCTGCAATGATGTAGGTAGTTGAAAAGTAGGAAAAGCCCCAGGGTAAACCCGGTTATCGGCTGGGTGTCTTGGGGCTTCGCCACATCTGGGCACGGGAAGAATAAGATGCCGGTCAAGCCTGCACGTCCGTGTTCCCAGCCCGGCTGCCCGAACCTCACTCACCAGCGTTTCTGCGAAGCCTACGCCAAGGCGGAGGACGAGCGCTACCGGCGATTGGCAGCGTGACCCGAAGATCAACTGGCGCTACGGTGCCCGCCGGCGCAGAATCCGTGCCGCCTACATCACCGCCCACCCGCTGTGCGAGAACTGCTTCGCGACCAGCCGGTACACGCCCGCGTAGGAAGTCCACCACGTGATCCCGCTGGAGCACGGCGGCACCCACGACCCCGGTAACCTTCGCGCCTTGTGTAAGCCGTGCCACTCCCGCCAGTCGGCGCTCGACGGCGACCGATGGAGGCAAGCCTCAAGGGTCTACACCTACTGAAATCAGCGCCACGTTCCGCCCTGACGCGGCCGAGAACGCGAACCTCAAAGTTGCCGACCTCGACCTTGTTCGCCGCACTCGAGGCAACGTCGCAGCGCTGGCGAAGGGTTGGGGCCTCTTGATCTCTACGACTCGTTCACGGGTCAGCGGGCGGGGCCAACCGCACACAAAGTCCCCGAATCAAACAGGGTATTGACGCTGTCACCGCCGATCGCGCCACGGCGCAAGCGGATCTAAGTAGGTTTCCAAGACCAGTTCGCACCACAAAGTAGCGGCGTTGATGGCCAGACGAGCGTGACGGGCGTAAAGACCAACGCGAGCTGTGGCTGGTCCATGACCGGTTCCGTGCCCGGCATTCCGCAGTTCGTTCAAGCCGAGCGCAACGCTCGATGCGCCACCGAGGATTCGCTTTACAGAATCCTCACTATCGACGCCTTTTGCGGTGCTGGGATCAAGCCCCAGCTCGGACTGGACAAGCTTCACCAGCTTATTGAATTTGGCATTCGGGTCGTAGGTCTTACCCAGCTCGGCGAGTATGACTTTCGCTGTCGATTCGATAAGTTCCTTAGAAGCCCCGATAACGGCTGCGGGATCATCTTGAGAGCGACGCAAGCGTTCAAGCTGTTCATGGATTGCGCTTGCATCCTTCAAATCACTCATCGCGAGACGAGATAGTTGGTCTTGGTAGGTGAGCGGGGAGATTTTACCTTCAGTAGTTATCTCCCATCCATCTTCCTTGAGGTAGCGAGTGAAGGCATCCCAAGTTGATATGTCATGTACAAATTGACGCGCCGGAGATATGGGAATGAGGATACGCTCCATCGCTCTTATCGCTCGGTCACACTCGTTGACATCAGTCCAATTCACAGCGTTAAGGAAGTTGTTGGCCGTCAAACGACGGTCGCTGGAGTCTTTGAAGTCTGGGTCGGAATTTGGGGAAAACCCTTCGTCCCTGAAGGCGTCTTCAATCTGCCCGACTGTCGAGTTAGTTGTGAGTTTCCTGAATTCGCTACGAGTCCTACGGCTTATTATTTCGCGCTGCATGACCACCAAGTATAGTTGGCGACCTAACGCTTACGAGCAAGGAGCAGAGACCGTGGCTAAAGACGGCACCAACCGGGGTGGCCGCCGCGTGCATGCCGGAGCGAAACCTGATCCGCTCAACGAGAAGCTCGCTGCCGGACGCCCCGCCACCCGCCTCGAAGACCCACTTAACGAACCATTCGACTTCGAAGGCAACGACATTGGCGACGGTGCGGTGCTGGCCGGTGAGACCATGCCAGAACCCTCCGACTACCTCTCTGAGGTTCAGCGCGACGGCAAACCGCTGGGCGCTGACATCGTCTACCGGGAAACCTGGCAGTGGCTCGACGCTCGCGGCTGTTCGCAGTTCGTGGTACCCCGCCTGATTGAGGCGTATGCGCAGGCGTTCGCGCGTTATGTGCAGTGCGAGCAGGCGATCTCCAAGTTCGGCCTGCTCGGCAAACACCCCAGCAGCGGTGCCGCCATCGCGTCTCCGTTCGTCGCCATGTCGCAGTCGTTTGGGAAGCAGGCGAATGTGTATTGGTATGAGATTTACGAGATCGTCCGCGCCACCTGTACCACCGACTACTCGGGCGCTGCACCTGGTGATGACGTAATGGAACAGCCCCTTAAAGCCCGCTCGTCGGCGCCAACCTGCAGACTTACGCGGTCAAGTATCAGGCGAGCGCGGCGCCTGAGGGAACAGGGTGTTTAGGTCGGTTAGTTATTGGCCTGCTTTTGGGAGCAGTCATTGCACAGGCCGAAGAATTCGGCCACGTGCTCTACCTTGGTGAAACCATTGGCTGAGGCAATGTCATTCACCCAGTTTTCAAACAGGGAGCCGGCAATCTCCACCGCCTTGCCGCAGCTGCGGCACACCAAGTGGTGATGGTGCCCCTCGTTAGTGCACAGACGATACAGGGCTTCGCCGTCGTCGGAGCGGACCGTATCTACCAAATCCTCCTCAGCCAAAGACTGCAAATTCCGGTAGACCGTAGCCAAACCAACCTTAGTGCCCTCCTCCTCAAGCTCGGCGTGAATCTGCTGGGCAGAAAGAAACACCTGGCTGTCGAAACGAGGGCGGTTGGATTCGCAGTGGGGACGCCGCTGTGTGATGATAGTGGCTGTCTTGGCGGAGATCCCGCTGCGTGCATTCGGGGAGACCGTGAGGGGGTGTCGTGTTGGATCGGAGTATTTCCTCGACTATTACGGTGGGTGGCGCGACGAATGCTGGGACGTTTGAGGCAGCGGAGCTGATGGTTGCCGGTATGAATGCCCGCGAGGCGAGCGGCGTGTTGTTCGAGCAGAATCTGGTGGTTGCGGATTCAGAATCGACAAGGAGGCGCTTGGCGACTGCGACGACGAAGCATCTGTCGTTCCTTGAGGATGATGCTCTTCGTTTCGTTGCGAATCGCGACTGACCTGAAGTGGGCTTGCGGAGAAATCAAGAAGAACAACGTGTGGTGGTCCTGACAGTGCCTCCACCCCGTGGGACACTGGAGAGGCACCCGGTCTAGCAACGAAAGGACGCGACGTGAAGCTGACGCACATCGCCATCACGAACTGGCGCAACTTCGCCCACATCGAGTTCGACATGTCCTCGCGCCTCTTCGTCGTCGGCCCCAACTCCTCAGGAAAGACCAACCTTCTCGGCGCACTGCGATTCCTGGGTGATATTGGGCGCCGTGGGCTTGTGGCCGCTTCGGAGGATCTGGGTGGCCCAGACCGATACTTTCGTTCTGGCGCGGATTCTGCCGCTTTCGTCGCGACGTTCAACGACACCCAGAACTCGGCGGAATTCGCTTTGTTTCTTCGGCTGATGTCGGCGGGTCCCAAGTCGACGAAACGCGGCAGTGATGCCGATCAAACGTTCGCGTTTCCGATGACGGATCCACTCACTGGTGAGCCCAACGACAGGTATCTGGACGTTCATCAAACAATCACGGCAGGGGGCAAGAAGCCTGCAGACGAAGGCGAGTCCTTCCCGGTTGAAGATGAGGAAGCGCAGCGAACAAGAGTTCGTCAAACCCTCGCGGGCATCCGATACATCCATCCGAATCCCAAGAAGATGCTTGAGCGTTCAGATCGCTACGACCCCGACCACGGGACGGGCTTCTTCCAGCACGCGGGGCGCTTCTCGGATCAGCAGCTGGATGCCGTGGTCGATCGTATTCGCCCGATCATGGCCTCGGTGGTTCCGGAAATCCCGAACCTGTCTTACCAGCGGATGGGGCTCGGCACGGAGGTAGTGTTCTACAGCGATACTCCCGTTCGTGGGGCGAGCGGCGTCTACTCGCACGAGCAGTTCTCCGAGGGAACGCTGCGCCTGCTTGGCATGCTTTTTGACCTGGCGACGCTACCGCGCGACACGAGCGTCGTCCTCATCGAAGAACCCGAGACCTTCCTGCAGGCCTCCGTCGTCCGTTCGCTCCCCTCGCTGCTGGCAGAGGTCGCCATGAACCGTGACGTGCAGATGGTCATCAGCACCCATTCGCCGGAACTCATCGACTCCGAGCTGGTGCTCCCCAGCCAGGTCCTGATGTTGCGCTCGGAGAACGGGGAGACGACGGGTGAGCTGCTGTCGGAGTCGAACGACCCGCGCATCAAAGCCGTGGTTAGCGCTGGCCTGCCCAAGTCGCAGGGCATCGACGCTGTCAATGGTCGCACGATTCCCCTGGGAACCTGGTAAGCGATGGAGGGCTACGTCTACGCCCAGGTCATCGTCGAGGGCTCGACTGACATACCGGTTGTTACCGCGCTGATGTACGCGGCGGGATGGGCCGATAGTGAATTCTCTGTCACGAGCGCCAACGGCAAGGGTGCGATTGACAGGGATATCAAGAAGTACTGGGAAGCCGCTCGCGTTCTCCCATACGTCATCTTTCGTGACCTCGATCAGGACGGTGAGGGATGCCCCGTGACACTTCGTGCGGAACTCGTCGAACACACTCCGGGTGAGTCACCGGATCTGCTAATTCGGATCGTCGACCAGTGTATCGAGTCGTGGATCCTGGCGGATCGGCAGGGCGTCGCAGAGTTCTGCGGCAGATCGGTGGCGAGTGTAAAGCCGCCCGCCTCCCACCACAAGCCCTACCTGCTCCGCATGATGAAGGACGCGAAGCTCAAGGATGCTGTCGAAGAAAAGGGACGCGAGCTGGATTTTGGTCCCGCTTACGCGCTACACCTACAGCGCCTCATGACGCGCCATTGGAGTATCGAGCGTGCCGCCGTCGAAAGCGATAGCCTCAGGCGTGCACTGGAGCGCCTGACGGACCTGCATTACCGACTCGGAGGAGGCACACAAGGAGCGGAATCGATGCCTCTCGGCTGGCAGAGGAACTGAACGCCTTGCTCGAGCAGGGGCGTATCGTCACGTGGTTGGATCGCAACAGCGAATATGCGGACGACCTTGACACCGTCCAAGAACTGCTCGACGACGCCACCCTGATCACCATCAACGCCAACCTCTTCGAGACCAAACTCCGCATCTTTGCAGAAGACACCAAGTCTCGCTACGCGCCCTTCTTCAAATCCAGCGCGCGTGTTGCCGACCTCAAGAAGCACCTCGGAGCTTTGTTTGTTGGCTAGTTATTGGCCTGCTTTTGGGAGCAGTCATTGCACAGGCCGAAGAATTCAGCCACGTGCTCTACCTTGGTAAAACCATTGGCTGAGGCAATGTCATGCACCCAGTTTTCAAACAAGGAGCCGGCAATCTCCACCGCCTTGCCGCAGCTGCGGCACACCAAGTGGTGATGGTGGCCCTCGTTAGTGCACAGACGATACAGGGCCTCGCCGTCGTCGGAACGAACCGTATCTACTAAATCCTCCTCAGCCAAAGACTGCAAATTCCGGTAGACCGTAGCCAAACCAACCTTAGTGCCCTCCTCCTCAAGCTCGGCGTGAATCTGTTGGGCAGAAAGAAACACCTGGCTGCGCTCCAACAAATCCACAATCGCGCTGCGCTGCCAAGTAGAGCGGCGCTTAACCTCAGCCACGGCTAGCCTCCACCTCAGGTAAACGTCCATCCACTAGACGCTCATCCTCCAAATCCTTGCGTTTAAACACTCGCTTAGCGCCCCACGTCAACACAGCCGTCAACGCGTAGGTGGCCACCAGCAGGCACACAATCATGGCGCCGGGAGAGACCGCCACCGCATAGGTGATAAACAAGCCAGCCAGGCAGGCGCACACACCCAAAACCATGGCCAGATTCATGGTGCGCCCAAAAGAATGCGAAACCAACTGGGCAATCGCCACGGGCACAATCATCACCGCGCTCACCAGCAGCACGCCCACCACCCGCATAGAAACAGACACTGTCAAGGCAGAAACTACGGCCACCAAAATGTTGAGCACACCCACCGGCAAGCCGCAGGCGCGCGCAAACTCCTCATCGTGGCATAGCGCAAACAGAGGGCCGCGTAGGCCAATACCTACCGCCAAGATCAGCAGTGCCAACACGGCTGTGGTGCGCACATCGTTTTCAGAAACCGTGGCTATAGAACCAAACAGGTAGCTGTTCAAATTAGTGGTGGTGCCGCCAGCAAACTTAATCAGGATCACGCCCCCGGCAATGCCGCCATAAAACAAGATTGCCAGTGCCACGTCGCCGCGCGTATGCCCAGCCTGACGGATCAGCTCAATCAGCAGCGCCCCCGCCAAGGAAGCCACAATTGCGCCAGGAACCGCCAAAGCGTCGGCAGGGCTAACCCCCAGCCAGGCACCCACCAGCCAGCCCAGGGCCACACCGGTTAAAGAGACGTGCCCAATACCGTCACCCATCAGCGCCAGGCCACGCTGCACCAGGTATGTGCCCACCACCGGGGCGGCTAGGCCCACCAGCACGGCGGCAATCAGGGCCCGCTGCATCAGTGGGGAAGCAAGCATTTCAGTGATCATGTCGGCCTCCTCAATCAGCCTGGTTTAGATGCAGGTTAGGGGCGTGGTGGTGCACATAGGCTGGAGCGGCCGAATGCGGGTCCAGGTGGTCACAGTCCGGCTCACAGTCTGGCTCTGGCCCGTAGCCCGGCTCTCGCTCTGGGGTGCGCTCTGGCCCGCGCCCCGGCTCCCGCTTCGAATCGCGCCCCGGCTCCCGCTTCGAATCGCGCCCCGGCTCATGGGCGGCCAAGGAGCGGCTGGCAACCACGCGCCCATCAGCCAAAGTCACGGTGCGATCCACCAGACCGGCCAGTTCACCCATCTCATGCAGCACCGTGACCAGGGTGATGCCCTGCTCTCGCAGCTGGGCCAGGCAGTCAGCTAAGCCCTGACGGCTGGCACGGTCCACCCCGCCAAGGGCTCATCCAAAAACAGCAGCTGCGGGCGGCGCACCAGGGCGCGAGCAATCATCACGCGCTGAGCCTGGCCGCCAGAAAACACCTGCACATGGTCATTGGCGCGTTTAGCCAGCCCCACCTGGGCTAAAGCCTCCATGGCCTGCGCCTTAGCGCCTCCGCCCCAGCTGGCAAAAGGCCGCCCCGGGCCCAGCAGCCCCGAGCGCACCACCTCCAGGGCGGTGGCGGGCACGCCCGCTGTGGCCGAGACACGCTGGGGCACATACCCCACTCGCATCCAGGGCACTTGGTGGCGTTTAGACAGCGAAGTGCCAAAAAGCTGCACGTCACCATCCGCCAGAGGGTAAAGTCCCAGGCAGGCCTTAATTAGGGTTGATTTTCCACATCCGTTAGCGCCCAATAACGCCACAGACTCCCCGCGCTCAACCGTTAGCGACACCTGATGCAAAATATGTGTGGAACCCATGACTACATCAATGGAATCCACCTTCAGGGGTGGTTGAGCGGGGGAGTTGGCGTGGGCGTGCTTAAGTGCAGCGCTCACTTGCAGTTCAAAGCCTCACGTAGGTTAGTCAGGTTGGTGGTCATGGCGCCCTCGTAGTCGCCCTTTTCGGGGGCGGACTCGATGGGGCTAAGCACCGAGGTCTTGGCGCCGGTTTCCTTAGCTACGGCCTGGGCGGTCTTGGGGGAAACTAGCTCTTCAGTGAAGATGGTGGTGGTGCCGGTCTGCTTAACCACCTGCTTGACCTTGGCGATGTCTGCGGGGGAGGGCTCGGAGTCGGGGTCAATACCCGAGACTGAAACCTGGGTTAGTCCGTAGCGCTCAGCTAGGTAGCCAAATGCGGCGTGGCTGGTGACGAAAGTCTTGCGGGTGCACTGGCTCAGGCCCTGCTTGTAGCTGGTGTCGAGTTTGGTCAGCTTAGCCAGGGTGGTTTTGAGGTTGGCGTCGTAGTCAGCCTTGTGGGAAGGGTCAGCCTTTACTAGCGCCGCGTGCACCTGCTTGGCGGCGTCAGCCATGCGGGTGGGGTCGAGCCAGAAGTGCGGGTCAGTGCTGCCGTGGTCATGGTCGTGATCGTCGTGGTCAGCTTCGGTGGCCGACGACGACGCCGCAGCCTCGTGGTCATGATCGTCACCGTCGTGGTCGGCGTGCTTTTCCAGCTTCACCGAGCTGGCCAGGTTCACCACGGTGGGGCCAGAAACCTGCTTGACCGCATCATCTAGGGAGGACTGGAAACCGGCTACATAAACCACCATCTTGGCGCTAGATAGCTTGGTGACGTCCTTGGGGGAGAGCTCAAAATCGTGCGGCTCTACGTTGGCGGGAGTTACCGAGTTGGCCTCAACGTGGCTGCCACCTACCGACTGCACCAGGTAGTTAACCGGGTAGAAGGAAGTGGCCACCTTGATCTTGCCTGAGGAAGAACCCTCAGAGGTAGTGGAAGAGCCACAGGCGGCCGCTGAGAAGGTCAGCGCCAAAACTCCAGTGGCGGCTGCCAGGCGACGTAAAGCAGTACGATTAATATTCATGACAATCATTATCAGTAACGGCTCCGGCTTAGTCAATTCGCCAGCCACCCGCAGGCGCAAGCTCACAGGCCCAGGCGCGAGCGGCGTCGTCGGCAATAAGCAAAAGCCACTAAACTAGAGGGAGCGCTGCGGGTTTGTTGGCCCGGGCGCATCGTTCCCGCCAGCCAGGCGTGGACAACGAAACTAAAAGGAGAACTCGTGGCTTCAACCCCCTCGCGTCTAGATAACGTAATCAACCTAGCTAAGCGACGCGGATTCGTATTCCCCTGTGGAGAGATCTACGGCGGTACCCGCTCAGCTTGGGATTACGGCCCGCTCGGCGTGGAGCTGAAAGAAAACATCAAGCGCCAGTGGTGGCAGTACATGGTGCGCAGCCGTGCAGATGTGGTGGGGCTAGACTCCTCCGTGATCTTGCCGCGCGAGGTGTGGGTGGCCTCCGGTCACGTCAAGGCCTTCACTGACCCGCTAATCGAATGCACCTCCTGCCACAAGCGTCTGCGTGAAGACACCCTGCAGGAGGCCTACGCCGCCAAGCACGGCGTGGAAAACCCCGATGAGGTGCCGCTAAGCGACCTGGTGTGCCCCAACTGTGGCACTCGCGGCCAGTTCACTGAGCCCAAGGCTTTCTCCGGGCTACTTAAGACCTTCCTGGGCCCGGTAGATGATGAAGCCGGCCTGCACTACCTGCGTCCCGAAACTGCGCAGGGTATTTTCGTTAACTTCGCCAACGTCATGAGCGCCGCGCGTAAGAAGCCGCCGTTTGGTATTGGCCAGGTGGGTAAGTCTTTCCGCAACGAAATCACCCCCGGTAACTTCATTTTCCGCACCCGCGAATTTGAGCAGATGGAGCTGGAGTTCTTCGTGGAGCCGGGCACGGACGAAGAATGGCACCAGTACTGGATTGACTACCGCAAGGCCTGGTACGTGGGGCTGGGCATTGACCCCGAAAACCTGCGTTTCTACGAGCACCCCAAGGAGAAGCTCTCCCACTACTCCAAGCGCACCGTGGACATCGAATACCGTTTCGGTTTCCAGGGCAGCGACTGGGGCGAGCTGGAGGGTATCGCCAACCGCACCGACTTTGACCTCAAGACCCACGCTGAGCACTCCGGCAAGGACCTAAGCTACTTTGACCAGACCAAGAACGAGCGTTGGGTGCCTTACGTAATTGAGCCCTCCGCCGGTCTGACCCGCTCGCTGATGGCCTTCCTGGTGGATGCTTACACCGAGGACGAGGCCCCCAACACCAAGGGTGGGGTAGACAAGCGCGTGGTGCTCAAGCTTGACCCGCGCCTGAGCCCGGTCAAGGCCGCTGTGCTGCCGCTGTCTCGCAAGCCTGAGCTGACCGGCCCCGCCTCCGAGCTGGCTGACCAGCTGCGTCAGTTCTGGAACGTGGAGTACGACGCCGCCGGTGCGGTGGGTCGCCGCTACCGTCGCCAGGATGAGATCGGCACCCCCTTCTGCATCACCTACGACTTTGACTCCCTGGAGGATGGCGCCGTCACCATCCGCGAGCGCGACACCATGGTTCAAGAGCGTATCCCGCTCGACCAGGTGCAGCGTTACCTAGCTGAGCGTCTTGTAGGCTGCTAAATGTCTCATGCTCACGGGCATGGCCACGCACCCGAACTAGCCCCCCAACAGGCTAAACGGGTGCGTGTGCTATTAGCGGCAATTGTTGTCCCGCTAGTGTTGGTGGCCCTGATTGGCCTGGTGGCTATCTACCCAAGCACAAACACCAAGATGGGTTCGCGGGCGTTTTTGTCTCAGGGCTCTTCTTTGGCGCGCCTGGAGGTCACTAGTTTGGATGTGACCGGCTGCCAGGGTGTTTTTGGGGGGATGCAAAGCGGTTACGGCACTACTGGTTCCGCTGGCTCTAGTGGGGCCGACGGCGCCGGGACTGGCAGCTCTGGCTCTAACGGCTCGGGCGGCGTCGGCACTGATGGGGCCGGGACCAACGCGAGCACCAGCGGGGCCACTTCCAGCGCGGACAGTAGCCTGCTTAAAGACGCCGTGTGCGCCAAAGTCATCAAAGGCAAGGGCAAGGGCCTGGTGGTGCCAATCCACGTGCCCACCGAGTCACGCAAGTTTGTCTCTGTGGGCGACCAGGTCAACGCCATGTACACCCCGGCCGCTATCAGCGCCGGCACGCCGTTCATTTTCATTGATTTTGAGCGCGCCCTGCCGGTGGGGATCCTAGCCCTGGTGTACCTGGTGGTTGTGGTGGCCGTAGCCGGGCGTAAGGGTGTGCTTTCCATCCTGGGCCTAGCTGCGGCGTTGGCGGTGCTGGTGGGGGTAATGATCCCGGCCCTGTTGGCGGGCACCAATCCGGTAGTGGTGGTGTGTGTTTGCGCGCTAGCCATGCTGATTTTGGCCCTCTACCTGGCCCACGGGGTTAGCGTGCGCACCACAACCGCGCTGCTGGGAACCGTGGCCGGGCTGGTGGTGACAGTGATTTTGGCTCAGCTAAGCGCCATCTACGCCCACCTAAACGGGGCTAGTAGTGAGGACGCCATTGCGCTGACTACTTCCGTGCCGGGGATTAACATGTCGGCGCTGTTGGTGTGCGGCATGGTGCTGGCTGGTTTGGGCGTGCTTAACGACGTAACCATCACCCAGGCCTCAGCGGTGTGGGAGCTGCACGGTGCCAACCCCACTATGGGCACATGGAAACTAGCGCGGGTGGCGATGCGTATTGGCCGCGACCATATCGCCTCCACCGTCTACACCCTGGCTTTCGCCTACGCCGGTAGCGCCCTGCCGCTGATTATGGTGGCGGCGCTGATTGACCGCTCAGTTTGGGCCACTGTGCTCAGTGGGGAAATCGCTGAGGAGGTAGTGCGTACGCTGGTTTCTTCCATCGGTTTGGTGCTGGCTATCCCGGCGACGACGCTTATCGCGGCGTTCTTGAGCGTGCGCACCGCCGACAAAGCTGCCATTGCCGACGGCGCCGGTGTGCCAACCGAAAGCTCTGGCGCTGACACTGTAAAGGCCGGCAGCTCCCATCGGGGCTCCTCCCATAGGGGCTCCCACCGCGCTGACAATGGCGGCGCTAGCGCCAGGGGCACTAGCAGCGCCGGCGCACCTGGCGCTTAGCCGCCGGAAACGTCGCTTTCTGCCAGATGCAGCTGGCGGGCTTGAGCTTCAGTTAAGTAAGGCGAGTCCAGCCAGCCATCAGGCAGATGCGGGCGTTTAGCGTGACCAGCCCGACCCCGAGGGCGCTCAGCGGCGTCGCCGGGGTAAGGGGCTGAAGCATCCAGGGCGGACAGGCGCTGCTCTAATTCTTCGCGGGTGCTCACCCGCATCAGGGCGTTACGGGCCTCTCCGCCCACGCTGTAACCCTTCAAATACCAGCCAATGTGTTTACGCAGGTCCCGAATGGCGCGGTCGGGGCCAATCTCGTCGCTAAGCAGATCCGCGTGGCGGCGGATCACCTCAAGCACCGCCGCCAAATCAGGGTGGGTGCGCTTACTGCTGCCGTGCAAAGCATGTACCAGGTCAGCAAACAGCCAGGGGCGCCCCTGACAGCCCCGGCCCACCACGACGCCGTCGGCGCCGGTAGCAGCCAGCATGTTAACGGCGTCGTCACCAACCCAAATATCCCCATTACCCAGCACGGGCACACTAACCGCCTGCTTAAGAGTGCCAATGTAATCCCACTGGGCGCTACCCGAATAGTGCTGCTGGGCGGTGCGCGCATGTAGGGCGATGGCGCTTACACCCGCATCCTCAGCCTCCCGGGCACTGTCTAGATAGGTGATGTGGTCATCATCAATGCCGATACGCATTTTGATGGTCACCGGCACCTCAAAGTCACGCTTGTCGCTAGCGGACTTGGCTGCCTGCACTGCCGCATTAACCAGGGCTTTAAACAAGTCACGCTTCCAAGGCAGAGCTGAGCCACCACCTTTACGCGTCACCTTGGGCACGGGGCAACCAAAGTTCAAATCAATGTGGTCGGCCAGGTTTTCGCGCACCAAAATCTCTACCGCCTGGGCGGTTACATTAGGGTCAACCCCGTAAAGCTGGATTGAACGCAGGCGCTCAGTGGGGTCAGTGCGCACCATCTGCAAAGTTTTAGGGTTGCGCTCCACCAGGGCGCGGGTAGTGACCATTTCGGTAACAAACAAGCCCGCCGGGGCCAGCAGGCCGCCGTCGTAGGGGATCTGGCCGCTGCTAGCCGGGCGCAGCTGCTCAGGCAGGGCTGATTCAGCAAATTCGCGGCAAAGACGCCTAAAAGAAGCGTTAGTGACCCCCGCCATCGGCGCTAACTCCACCGGGGTGGCCAGCGTGTGGGGGCCGATTTTGACTTGCGCCTGGTGGCTTGGTGTTTCAGAGGGGCTGCTTGGGGTGGCAGATAAATTTTGGGGCACGCTCACGCCTCAATCCTTACATACATTCTTATAGGTATGCCCACATGGTCTTTGACTGTTACCGCCACGACTTGGCAAACATAGTGCACATATCCCCCTATAGAAAAGTGTCTGACAAATTATTGTCGCAGTCTTTGTACACTTAGAGTATGTACAAGAACCTGCTCCGCTGGCGCCAAGCCATGCTTGAAGGGGCTAAGGTTCGCCTGCGCCCCGTTAAAGATTCTGACTGGGACATTTACGGTGCCTGGAATAACGAAGCTGCGGTGTCCATTGGGCAAAACGATCTGTTTATGCCCTTCAACGCTGACCAGCTAGAAAACCTTTTCAAAATGTGGCGGGTTGAAGACCCTGCCAGCGGCTTTACCTGCACTGTTGAAACCTTAGATGGCCAGGTGGTAGGCACTATCACCATCTATGGAATTAAATCTCCTGTGCGCTGCGCTACGTTGGAAATAACTGTCGCCCCAGGCCACCAGCACCGTGGCTATGGCCGCGAAGCTTTGCTACTCGCACTGCGTCTAGCTTTTGAAGAGTACAACGCACACAAGGTTGAGCTGGAAGTCTATGACTACAACCAGAGAGCCATTTGCCTATATGAATCTGTAGGTTTTGTAACTGAAGGACGCCGCCGCGAAGTGGTCTACCACATGGGACGCTACTTTGACCGAATCCTGATGGGCATCTTGGAAAGCGAATGGCGCCAACGCCAAGACATCGCCCCTGCTTGCGACGCCTAAAACCGCGCTGGCCCAGGCCGGCGCGTGAAGCTGGACCAGAGCGGACAAAACCAGCACTGGCCCAAACCGCGCCAAAGCGGCGCCAATACCAAAACAAGTGGCCCCGGCTGTTAGCCGGGGCCACCATGTTTAGCTACTAGCTGGCTTGCGTGGGCGGCGCGTTAACCACGCCCCGCCCAGCTCAAGCGCCTAGCCAGCCAAAGCGGTTAGCCGGCCAAAGCGCCTGAGCTAATCAAAGCGCTTGAGCTAGCCAAAGCTGCTTACTTGGCCGGGACAATGCTGACCAGCTTGGGGGCGCGCACGATCACCTTGCGGATCTCGCTGTCACCCAGGGTGCGCTTAACACCGGGGGCCTGCAGGGCCAGGCGCTCAAGCTCAGCCGGGTCAATGTCAGGGTCAACCTCAAGCTTGTCGCGCACCTTGCCAGCCACCTGAATCACGCAGGTGACGGCGTCAGCCTTAAGCAGGGCGGCGTCGGAAACAGTGGGGAAGGGCTCGCGGGCCAAAGAGTTCTCGTGACCCAGGCGCTTCCACAGCTCCTCAGCAATGTGGGGGGCCACCGGGGAAACCATCAAAACCAGGGCTTCGATAGCTTCACGCGGCACTGCCTTAATGGAAGTCAGGTGGTTGTTGAGCACAATCAGCTTGGCGATAGCCGTGTTCAGGCGCATGTTGGCGTAATCCTCGGTTACCCCAGCAATAGTGCGCGCAACCAGCTTCTTGGTGGCCAAGTCAGGCTCATCTTCGCTGATCACCAGCTCGCCGGTGACCTCATCAATGGCGTTACGCCACAGGCGCTGCAAGAAACGCTGCGAACCAACCACCGCGCGGGTCTCCCAGGGGCGGTCCATGTCCAGGGGAGCCATGCTCATCTCGTAAACACGGAAGGTGTCGGCGCCATAAGCCTCATACATGTCATCAGGGGTGACGATGTTCTTCAGGCTCTTACCCATCTTGCCGTATTCACGCTTAACGGGCTCACCATGCCAGGTGAAGCTGCCGTCTTCCTCTTCCACAACCTCATCTGCGGGCACATACTGGTCGCGCTTGTCCTTGTAGGCGTAGGCCTGCACGTAACCCTGGTTGAACAGCTTGTGGTAAGGCTCAGAGGAAGAGACAAAGCCCAGGTCAAACAGCACCTTGTGCCAGAAACGCGAGTACAGCAGGTGCAGCACCGCGTGCTCGACGCCACCGATGTAAAGGTCGGTACCACCCGAAGTGTTGCCAACCTCGGGACGCGGACCCATCCAGTAAGCCTCGTTAGCCGGGTCAATTAGAGCCTGAGAGTTGTGCGGGTCAATGTAACGCATCTCGTACCAGCAAGAACCAGCCCACTGGGGCATGGTGTTGGTTTCACGGTAGTAGACGCGTGGGCCGTCACCCAGGTCAAGCTCAACCTCAACCCATTCGCGAGCGCGCCCCAGCGGCGGCTCAGGTGAGGAGGAAGCATCCTCTGGGTCATAGGTGGTGGGGGAGTAGTTGGTAACTTCAGGCAGTTCAATCGGCAGCATCGACTCAGGCAGGGCGTGCACGCCGCCTTCCTCATCCCACACGATCGGGAAGGGCTCACCCCAGTAGCGCTGGCGCGAGAACAGCCAGTCACGCAGGCGGTAGGTGATAGCGCCGCGTCCGTAGCCCTTTTCTTCCAGCCAGGCGATCATCTTGGCCTTAGCTGCTTCCTTACCCAGGCCGTCCAGGCTCACCTCAGCGTTAGCTGAGTCAACAGCGACGCCGTCACCCACGTAAGCCTTTTCGTCCAGGTTAATGCCGCGCGGGTCCTTGGCCGGGCCGATGGTCTGGACAATGTCCAGGTTGAAGGCGCGGGCAAAGTCCCAGTCGCGCTGGTCGTGTGCGGGCACAGCCATAATCGCACCGGTACCGTAGCCCATCAGCACATAGTCGGCGATGAACAGTGGCAGCTGCTTGCCGTTAACCGGGTTGGTGGCCCACAGGCCAGTAAACACACCAGTCTTTTCGTGGTCTGCGTCAGTACGGTCAGCTTCAGAAGCGCGCGCAGCCTGGGCGCGGTAGGCGGCTACAGCCTCAACCGGGGTGGCGTAGCCACCCTTCCACTCCTCGCGAGTGCCCTCAGGCCAAGCCGAAGGGACCTTAAGCGCGGCGGCGTCGTCGGGAGCAGCAGGGTAAGTGCCACCCAAAAGCGGGTGCTCAGGGGCCACAACCGTGAAGGTAGCGCCAAAGAGAGTGTCAGGGCGGGTGGTGAACACGGTGATCTGACCGCCATCCACACCCTGGCCGCTAACCGCAAAATCAACCTGGGCACCCTCAGAGCGACCAATCCAATTGCGCTGCATAGAACGCACCTTGTCAGGCCAGTCCACAGTGTCCAGGTCATCAGCCAGACGCTCACCATAAGCGGTGATACGCATCATCCACTGGCGCAGGTTGCGCTTGAAAACCGGGAAGTTACCGCGCTCAGAGCGACCATCAGAGGTGACCTCCTCGTTGGCCAGCACCGTACCCAGGCCCGGACACCAGTTAACCGGCACCTCAGCCACATAAGCCAGGCGGAAAGAGTCAACCACGCGGCTCTGCTCCAGCGCGCTGAGCTCATCCCAGCTGCGCGAGTCAGCAATGTCCTTAGGCAGCTCAACCTCGCCGTTAGCCAGCTTCTGACGCAGCTCGCTGACCGGGCGGGCCGCACCCAAGCCGCGACCGTCACGACGCGGCGCCTGCGGGTCAAACCAGGAGTTGAATACCTGCAAGAAAATCCACTGGGTCCAGCGCACATAGTCAACGTCAATGGTGGCAATAGAGCGGCGCGGGTCGTGGCTCATACCCATGCGGTGCAGCTGGCGACGCATGTTGGCAATGTTGGCCTCAGTGGAAATACGCGGGTGCTGGCCAGTCTGCACGGCGTACTGCTCGGCGGGCAAACCAAAGGCGTCATAGCCCATGGTGTAAAGCACGTTCTTGCCCTGCATACGGTTGAAGCGGGCAACCACGTCAGTGGCCAGGTAACCCAGGGGGTGACCTACGTGCAGACCCTTACCAGAGGGGTAGGGGAACATGTCCAGGAGGAAGAACTTCTCGCGCTGGGAACGCTCTCCGGCTAGCGGCCCTACCGGGTTGTCAGCATAGAAGGTGCCATTTTCATCCCAGTAACGCTGCCAATCTAGCTCAATGGACTCAGCCAGAGCTGCGTTGTAACGATAAGGAGTGGGGTTGTCGGCGCTTGCAGGCATCGGTACTTCCTTTTCTGCAGATATTTAATGGCATAAGTGTAGTTCATGCCATCGGCGGCGCTGTTGCCCCGTCCGCTGAATGAGTGCGGGGTTACAGAAACGCTGACTTAGCTGATTTGCTGCTAGGCACGGCGCATCTCCTGGACAATTTCCTCAGCACTCATTGTCTGGTGAGGAGTCTGCCAGATCCCCACCAGATCATCGACCGTGGGTAGATCTGCGTGATCTTCTATCTTTTCAATGCGGCGCATCTGCAATGATTCTTTGCGTCCCTGTTGGTTACGGGTTAGTTCCCCACGGACACATACCCGTTTTCCTACTAGTTGCTTAATCTCTTCTAGTTGATTGGTTTGGAAAATCACTCTGACCGGATGCTTTTCAGTCTCATCGATAAGGCCAAACTCGCATCCGCCACGCGTGTTTATACGATCAATCTTTCCTGTTACAGATCCAATTGAGGTTTTCATTTCTGGTCTGCTTGCCCGGAGAGGCGGACTTTTAAGGTTGTGTCCACGACATCCTCTTTTCTACTTAAAGATATTTTAGTGCTTCTTTGATTATGTTTCAATACTGTATTTGTATCTAGGCTTGACTACTTCTCGGGGTGGTGGACTCTTCTGTCTAGGGTGTTCATCTGGTTTGGCAGGGTATTTGGGGTTGAGTGCGACACGTGCGGGCTATTCATGGCGCCTGTGGGCTGGGGATTTAGTCCCGACGGCGCTCGCGGCTGAGCGGTCAGGTGTAAGTGGGCTGGGTGGCTGGGTGCAAGTGGCTGGGCAGCTAGGTGCAAGTGAGGCGAGCGGCGTCGTCGCCCATAAAAACTGACGTAAAAGGTAAGCCTATTCAGCACAGGGGCAGTGGTGGGCCTAGCGGGGAGCGTAAGGCGGCGTCGTTATTAGAAAACTGCGGGTCAAGTAAGGCTTAACAACCTCAGATGGACCTTAGTCCCAGGTGAGTAAAGCAGCACGAGCCCTTCACAGTGGGAATTAAATGAGCTTAGATTGAGTTAACGCTTTCGTGAGGCGATGGCCCGCAGCTAGCCAGCCGCGCCCGCCCCGCGAGACGCGCCAAAGACTTTTAAGAAGAGGAGAATGAAGATGACTCAGCCCAACCCCGTAGTAGTTAAGGCCCTACAGCAGGCCCTCGTTGACCTGACCGACCTAAGCCTGCAGGCCAAGCAGGCCCACTGGAACATTGCCGGCTCCGGCTTCCGTTCCCTACACCTGCACCTAGACGAGATCGTCGACGAGGTTCGCCTAGCCGCCGACGACGTTGCCGAGCGTATGACTGCCATCCAGGCCATCCCGGACGGTCGCGCTGCCACCGTAGCCGCCGACTCCCAGGTTGAGCCCATCGACGGCGGCGTGCTGCCCACCGACAAGGCCACCGTCATGATCCAGGAGCGCCTGGAGGGTGTTGCCAACCGCATCAAGGCCACCCTGGACGAGGTTGACGAGTACGACCACCTGAGCAACGACATGCTGATCGGCATTGCCACCGGCCTGGAGAAGCACGCTTGGATGCTGCGCGTCTCCGCCGAAGAGCAGGCCTGATAGCAAGCTTGGTTGCAAGCCTGATTTGGACTCTGATTTAGGTGCTCTCTAGAGAGCTCTAAAGCAGACAGCTTTAAAGCCCTGATCATCAAGCGATGGTCGGGGCTTTTCTGTGCCTAAGGGGCAGGTCAGTCTGAGGGGCGGGGTCTTGGCGAGGGTGAGTCCAGCCCGTAAGTGGCGGCAAAGGCTTTCACAGTGGACCACAAAAGCGCTAAAGTGATGCTATGCACAAAGAAGTGAGTTCAGACTCCATTTCAGAATCATCGGCCCAGAACGCGCCTGAGCCTAGCTGTAAAACTAGCTGCATTGACGACGTCGCCGGTTCCAAAGCCCCAGAAGCTTTCAGCCGCCCCGCCCAAGCACCCCTAGATTCCAGCCTTTTCACCGGCACTACCTGGCGCCTTAACGCCGGCGAGGCTAGCGCCCTAATCGCCGCCCGAGGCGCGGTAGTTTTGGACTGGAACTGCGCAGGCGTACCGGTAATTGATGGTTACAGCGACCAAGCCGATATGGAAAGCGGTGCGGGCTGCCGCTGCGCCGTCATGGCTCCCTGGTCAAACCGCATCCAAAACGCCCGCTACACCTGGATGGGGCAAGAATACGATCTTGGCCCCGCCCCTGACGGTAGCCGCGAAGCCAACCACGGCCTGATGCTAAACACCGATTTTGAGCGCATCGACGACGGCCAGGACCCAGCCAGCCTAACCCTGCACACCGTTACCGGCGGCGTAGAAGGCTACCCCTGGCCGATTGACGTGAGGGTCACCTACCGGATCCACGAAAAGGCCCCTGAACAGGGCTACCAGGGCTACCGCCTCGAATTGGAGATAAACGCCCGCAACCTGGCCGATGTTACTGTGCCGGTGGGCCTGGGCTGGCACCCTTACTTCCACGCCAACGCCATTACCGACCAGGGCCTGGACTCGCTTTACATGGAACTGCCGGCAAAAACTGAGGTTGTCAGCGACGACATGCTGATTCCGTTGGAGGGCTCGCAGGCTTTTAAAGAGGCTGACTACGCTCACAGCCAGTGCGGACGCATCATTGTGGAGCTTAAAGGCTGGGAGGTAGATACTTCCTGGACTGATCTTTGGACTGACAAAGATGGCCTGATCCGCAGCTATGTGGTTGGCTCGCAGGGGCACTTGGTGCTCACCCAAGACACGCCCGTGGCCCACTCGGTTGTGCACGCCTTCACTGGCGACACTTTGCCCACGCGTAAGCGTCAAAGTCTTGCTTTAGAGCCGTGCTGGGCAATGACCAACGCTTTCAAGCGGATCCCGCAGGTGATGGAGCTAGAGCCAGGCCAGACCAGGAGCCTGCACACCAGTGTTGACTACGTGAGCTAGTTTTTCGCTGACTTTTGGCAACTGAGGCTGGTCGGTTTCCCTGATTTTCTAGCTGGCGGCCTTTGAGCTGCTGCGTAACGTTGACGGCGGGTGCCTTATGGGTGCCCGCCGTACTTCGTTTGGGGCGACGCCGTCGGCAATAACCACTTTTTGCACAGGGGGATAAATTTTTCGCCCACACAGGCCTATCCACACCCCGGTAGCTGGCGATTGCTGGCCAGGTTCATAGTGTGCCTATGGGCACTAGACAAAAACGGGCCATGCAAGATTTCATCCGCGTGGCCTACAGCGGCGACCATGAGCAGGTTGAACGCCCCTACCGGGTAGCCATGGGAGCAAAAGCCGCGCTTTGGGGCGGAATAACACTGATAGCGCTGGGTTTGCTGATTGCCGCCTGGCAGCTGTTCATAACCAGCTCAGAGCCCAGCCGGGCCCAAACCGGTGCAAAAACTGCCACCAGCCATGCCCAGAGTCTAGGGACTGCCAGGAGCGCATCGGCGGCCTCGGCCCAGGCCTCTGCTAGAAGTCCAGCTCTCGGGCCAGGGGGCGGGGTAACCAGCCCAACCAGTTCAGGCGGGGCTACAGCTAGTGCCAGCGGGGGCAGTGCGGCTGGTGGAGACGGCGCGGCTGGCTCGGGGCAAATAGTGGTTGATGTCGACGGCGCCGTGGCTCACCCTGGCCTATACAAACTTCCACCTGGCTCGCGAGTGCAAGCCGCTCTGGCAGCGGCTGGAGGTTTAAGTCCGCAAGCAGATGCTCACCGCATAAACCGCGCCGCCAAACTCCATGACGGCCAAAAACTCTATGTGCTCTCCCAAGGTGAAAGCGCCCCGCCACTGGCTGCTTCAAATGGCCAAGGCTGTGAAGGGCAGTCTTGTACCAGCGCCGACGGCGCCGACGCTGGCAGTGACGCTGAAGGGCAAGGACTTGTAAACATCAACACCGCCAACGCCACGCAGCTAACCCAACTACCCGGGATAGGCCCGGCCATTGCCCAAAAAATTATTGACTATCGCACCGCCAATGGGCCTTTTACCAGCGTAGATGATCTAACTAAAGTTCCCGGCATTGGCGCAGCCAAACTAGCCCAGATCAAAAGTCATGCCCGCGTCTAAAACGACTGCTGTGCCTAAAGTGCACGTTAGCAAGGCGCATATCAGCGAGCGCGAACGCGAGTTGCAATTGCTGCGTCGGCCTAAAGCACCCCAACCCTGGGACCTGCGCTTATGCCCGGCCATGGCACTGTGTTGGGGCTGCGCCTGGGCATTAGTGCAGGTAGATGCTCGCTCAAAACAAGCTTGGAAATTTTGGTTGCTGCTGGCCCTTATCTGCGCCCTGGCTGGGCTGGTTTGTATAAGCCGCCACCCGCGCCAGCCCACTCACCGCCTAGATAAACGAGCCGGCGCTGGGCAAACCCATAGCCACCTCTGGTTTAGTGTTGGCGCCTGCCTGCTAAGCGTATGTGCGCTGAGCCTAAGTGGCGCAGCCCAGGTTTATAACCGCTCACGTGACCCCATACTCGATTACATTGATACAGCTCAGAGCCCTAGCCAAAGCCAGGGTGCAAAGCAGGGCCGGCCGGCGCCGTCGTCGTCACAAAACCAAAAAAGCAGTACCGGGGCGCTAGCCGGTCCCAGCAGGGCAGCCGCCGGGGCAGCAGGCAGTGCTGAGACAACAACCAACGCCGCTAAGGCAGCCAGCGCCGGGGCGGTAAACCTAACCGCGCAGGTGCGCAGCGTCCCCAAACCGCTTACGCGCCCTGGGCGCTACCTGGTGACCCTCAAAGTTATTCGCGTAAACGCGCGTCCTAGCCGGGCGCTAATCACCCTGTTTGCCTCTTCAGCCTGGTCGGGGGTTAAACCAGGGGAAACAGTGAGTTTTCAAGCCAACCTGCGCGGAGCAAAAGCCGGCGGACGAGCCTTGGCTATCGCCAGCCATAACCGTCTGCCTCGCACTTTAAAACCACCGGGCGGTGTATATCGGCTGGTCAACGCGGCGCGGCGACAACTAGCGGGGGCTGCGCGCAATGCTAATCACGCCCACCCGCCTCCGGTGCCAAGCGTCTTGGCGCACTGGGGGAGTGGGGTAGGTGAGGGAAGCGCGGCAGCTGAGGGGAGCGTAGCTGGTGAAGCGGCTGAGGGAAGCACGGTAGATGAGGGGAGTGCGGTGACTGAGCCGGGCCAACTACCCCTGGGGGCTGATGCGCCAGAGCTGGTTATCGGCGTGGTGCTCGGCGACGACACCGGCCTGGAAGCCGCCACCACCAAAAACATGCGCGCCTCTAACCTCACCCACCTAACTGCGGTTTCAGGCGAACACGTGGCGCTAGTTTTAGCGGCTACGCTCACCCTATGCGGGCCACTACCAGTGCGCCTAAAAACCCTGATCGGGTTATTTACCCTGGTGGGACTAGTTTTACTGGTTCAACCCAGCGGCTCAGTGCTACGCGCAGCCGCCATGGGCTCAGTGCAGCTAGTGGGGTTAAGCGCGGGCCGGCAAGCCTCAGCCCTACCAGCTTGGGCTGCCGGCGCCATCGTGCTGCTGCTAATTGACCCCTGGCAGGCCTGCGACTGGGGATTTGCCCTATCTATTGCGGCCACCGGCGGCCTGATCATGCTGGCACCGGGCATAGAGCGCCAACTAGGGCGGCTAATGCCAACCTTCTTTGCGCAGCTAGCTGCAATTCCCCTGGCTGCCCAGCTTGCCTGCGGCCCGCTGCTAATCGCCTTAAACCCGCATATCAGCATGTGGGGCGTAGTGGCCAATATGTTGGCTGCTCCCGTGGTAGCGGTGGTTACCTACACTGGTCTGGCGGCCACCACCCTGGCCACGCTACTGCCATCCTTGGCGCAGCTGTTGGTGCTACCTGCGCTGTGGGGGTGTGCCTGGCTGGAGTGCATCGCACACTTTTTTGCGCACCTGCCCGGCGCCCAAGTGAACTGGCCGGGGAAAGTCAGCGGCGTTTGCTCACTGGCGGCTTTAAACGCGGGCATCTGGCTGCTGTTGGTTCGTATGCGACGTTAGTGGCAACCTTGGATCATGGCCGCCTCACGCTCAGCCCCACGTTCACGCTCTAGTGCCACCACGCGCTCACGCTCAGCCAATGCGCTAGGTAGCACTACCTGGGATCGGGTGGATTTAGCCCCCGTAGTGTTACTGCGGGGGAGTGAGTCTGTCCTGGTGCAGCGGGCTCAAGACAGGTTGCTGGCCCAGGCGCGTGCCAAAGACCCAAATGTTGAGGTCAGCCGCCTAGAAGCAGCCGGATACGACAAGGGCCAGCTAGCCGGGCTGGTTTCGCCCTCACTATTTGGCGAGCCGCGCTTGATCATCATTAACGATCTTGAACATGCCACCGACGCCCTGATTGAGGATCTGCTTAGCTACCTGCAAGCCCCAGAAGAAGACGTCAACCTGGTGCTGCGCCACGCTAGCGGCAATCGCGGTAAAAAACTGCTGGACGCTATCGCCAAGGCTGGTATGCCGGTGGTTGAATGCGCGCAAATAAAATCCGCCCGCGACAAAAGTTCTTTAGTGATCGCTGACGTGCGCCGCGCTAAGCGACAAATCGACCCTGACGCCGTCGAAGCCCTAGTTGAGGCACTGGGCAGTGACTTAACTGACCTGCTGGGCGCGGTTAAACAGCTGCTTGCTGATACCAGCGGCACCATCACTATCACCCAGGTAAACACCTATTATGGCGGGCGCATTGAGGCTAGTGGCTTTGCGGTTGCCGATGCGGCAATCAGCGGCGACGGCGCCAAGGCAGTAACCACTTTGCGTCACGCCCTGGCTACCGGCACTGACCCGGTAGTGATTGTTTCAGCCCTGGCCATAAAGATTCGCCAGCTAGCGCGGGTGGCCGCCAGTGCTGGCAGGAAAGACATCACTCCCGCAAAGCTGGGCATGGCTCCCTGGCAGATAGATAGCGCGCGGCGTCAGCTGCGCGGCTGGTCCGACGACGGTTTGGCGGACGCAATTGTGGCGGTGGCTAATGCCGACGCACAGGTTAAAGGTGAAGAGCGCGACGCCGTCTACGCTCTAGAGCGGGCAGTACTAAAAGTGGTGCACGCCCGCCGTGCCCGCTAGACACTGGCCTTAGCCAGGCACTAGTGCCCTCATTGGGTGCCACTGGCGCGCCCGCAAAGGCGGAGCATCTGGTACATCCGCGATCCCTTGTGAGTCAGTGGCAGATATGAATCTGCGCGGCTGGAGCCTGCTACGCCAGTTTTGGTGCCTGCCTGCGCTAGGGCGCAAGCCATTGGTTCACAAATACTGACATTTCATCCCTTCCCTATAAAACCCCATGAATTTTTTATAGGGAAGGGATGATTTTGCCTGTATTTGTCTGTGTTTGTCTGATTTTGCCTGCAGTGCCTGGCACTGCCTGCACAAACAAAATGGCCGACCCCCATGGGGGATCGACCATTTGCAGCTAGCTAACTAGCAAAGATCACATAGCAGCAATCTGCTTGCCCAGCTTGGACTTGCGGTTGGCAGCCTGGTTGCGGTGGATAACACCCTTGGAGACAGCCTTGTCCAGCTTGCGGCCGGCCTTGCGCATCTCGGCTTCAGCTACAGCCTTGTCGCCGGAGGCGATAGCCTCGCGTACACGGCGCACGTAGGTCTTGAGCTCCGACTTGACGTGTCGGTTGCGGATGCGGGCCTTTTCGTTGGTTTTGATGCGCTTGATCTGCGACTTAATGTTCGCCACGATTAATCTTTCTTACAGACGGATATGGTCAATGGCCGGTAAGAGGGTACGCAATAACCTTGACTATCAGGCGTGGGGTTGCCCTGGCTAAGGTTCCTGCTGGACCTACGAAGCCGGCCAGGCCCAAGGTCCAAGAGGAAACATTAGCATAATTACGAGCGTTTTCCCCAGTGCTTAGCTATGGCCGTAACCACCTTATTGTAGGTGGCCCTATCCAGCGTGGCCCCCTCGCGGCGCACGTCACGCTGGGAGACAAGCAGTAGTCGGTCCAGGCGCACCGAGCTAACTCGCCCCTGCGGATCCCACTCGCCGCTACCAATGGCCAGCCAGTAACGTCCCCAGTGGGCTTCCTGCTCGCGGTCAATATCGTGGTTTTTGCTGGTCAACTGGGCTACGACGACGTCGGAGCCGTTACGTGCCAGCACCACCACTGGGCGGTCTTTCCCCTGGGTGGGATCTTCCTCATAGGAGATCCAGGTCCACACCACTTCGCCCGGGTCGGCGTCGTTATCGGCGACCGGCTGGTAGCTAAATTCGGGTAGGCCGCGCATGGCCACATCCCACACCTGGTTACCACTGATATGTACGTCGCGGCTAGCAGTGCTTTTAGCAGCAGTTTTAGCGTTGGCTACGCTGCGGGGAGTGGGTTTTGTGCCCTGTCTGGTCCCGGCACTCTGGCTGGTTCCGACGCCGTGGCTAGCGGTGCCCTTAGAACTAGCGGGAGGTTTGGGGTTGCTAGCAGAGCGTCCACTAGTCGAGGGACGCAATGCTTCCTGATCAGCAGCCTGGTTGGGCTCAGCGGACTGGTTGGGCTCAGGCGCCTGCGAGCTGGTGTTAGCGCAGTCCTTATTGGTCCCAAATAAGGCTGCCGCCAGGCGTAAAGCGGCAATAAACACTTCGGATAAATTAGCCATGGCCTAATCCTATTTAACTGTCTGGCCTCTAATATCCACCTAAGCAGTGGCGCACAGCACCTGATGCGCAGCACCTGGCACCTGATGCGCAGCACCTGGCACGCGGCGCCCCCAGCTGCGCCCCCGCTGCCAGCCGGGCGGCGTCGTCGTAAACAAAACGTAAGACACACTGGTGACTTTGGTCGCTAGCTTTGAGGGCTAAGCGGGGCGCATGGGATAATGCCAAATAATCTGTGCTAAACCGTCGGAAGTGTCGCGTTGACCCCCATTGCCACCCCAGAGCAGCTAAAAAACGTCCAGCCTGCCTCCACCCCCCAGCACCTGCTGCGTAATTTCTCCATCATTGCCCACATCGACCACGGTAAATCCACCCTGGCCGACCGTATGCTGCAGGCCACCGGCGTGGTCCAGCCACGTGACATGCGCGCCCAATACCTAGACCGTATGGATATTGAGCGCGAACGCGGCATCACCATTAAAAGCCAGGCTGTGCGTATGCCCTGGACCGTTGAGGCTGAAGGGGTGAGCACCACCTACGCCCTAAACATGATCGACACCCCCGGTCACGTGGACTTCTCCTACGAAGTTAACCGCTCGCTGGCCGCCTGTGAGGGGGCAGTGCTGCTAGTAGACGCCGCCCAGGGCATTCAGGCCCAAACCCTAGCCAACCTATATATGGCTATGGAAGGCGACCTGACCATCATCCCGGTGCTCAACAAAATTGACCTACCCGCAGCCGAGCCCGAGCGCCACGCCGCCGAAATCGCCTCCCTGATCGGCTGCGAAATTGAGGACGTACTACAGGTTTCAGGTAAAACCGGCCAGGGCGTGCCCGAGCTACTAGACCAGATCGTGGCCCAGGTGCCCGCCCCGGCAGGCACCCCCGACGCCCCCACCCGCGCCATGATTTTCGACTCCGTCTATGACACCTACCGGGGCGTAGTCACCTATGTGCGTGTAGTTGACGGGCAGCTAAAGCCGCGCCAGCGCATTGAAATGCTCTCCACCAAAGCCCACCACGAGCTGCTAGAAATCGGGGTTATTTCCCCCGAACCACAGCCCACCCAGGGCCTGGGCGCCGGCGAAGTAGGCTACCTGATCACCGGCGTTAAAGACGTGCGCCAATCCAAGGTAGGTGACACGGTCACCAGCGCCGCCGAGCCAGCCAGCGAACCACTAGCGGGCTACCAAGAACCCAAACCCATGGTGTTCTCCGGCCTATTCCCGGTAGACGGCTCAGACTTCCCCAACCTGCGCGACGCTCTAGACAAGCTCAAGCTCAACGACGCCGCCCTAACCTACGAGCCCGAAACCTCCGTGGCCCTAGGCTTCGGTTTCCGCTGCGGCTACCTAGGCTTGCTGCACCTAGAAATTATTCGTGAACGCCTAGAGCGCGAATTCAACCTAGACATTATCTCTACCGCCCCTTCCGTGGTTTACGACGTAACCATGGAAGACAAAACCGAGCACCTAGTCACCAACCCCTCAGAATTCCCTGAAGGCAAGGTGCTAGATGTGCGCGAGCCGGTAGTGCGCGCCACTATCCTTACCCCCAGCGAATTTGTGGGCACCGTAATGGAACTATGCCAGTCGCGACGCGGCAACCTGCTAGGCATGGACTACCTGAGCGAAACCCGCGTGGAAATGCACTACACCCTGCCCCTGGCAGAAATCGTCTTTGACTTCTTTGACCAGCTCAAGTCGCGCACTCGCGGCTATGCGTCGCTGGACTATGAACCCGAGGGTACCCAAAGCGCCAACCTGGTTAAGGTTGACATTTTGCTTAACGGCGACAAGGTGGATGCTTTCAGTGCCATTGTGCACAAGGATGCGGCCTACTCCTACGGGCTGATGATGACTAAGCGCCTAAAGGACCTGATTCCGCGCCAGCAGTTTGAGGTGCCCGTACAGGCCGCTGTGGGTAGCCGCATTATTGCCCGTGAAACCATCCGCGCCCTGCGTAAAGACATGCTGGCCAAGTGCTATGGCGGTGACATCACCCGTAAGCGCAAGCTGCTAGAAAAGCAGAAGGAAGGTAAAAAGCGCATGAAGGCCATTGGCCGCGTGGATGTGCCTCAGGAAGCCTTTATTGCGGCTTTGGGTGCAGACACCCCCACTGGCAAGGAAAAGTAATGGATAAGGCGGCTAAGCACACTAGTGCCTGGGCTGATGCGGCCACCGGCCAAATGCATCCGGCCCGCTCGCATGAGGTTCATGCCCGGGTGCGCTCTTTTTCGCGAGCAGGTGGGCGCCTGCGTGCCAGCCAGCATGCCGCTTTGGAGCGTCACGGGGACAGCTACCTGGTCCAGGTGCCGCGCCGCGACGCTATCCGCACGGTAGATCCAGACTTTGTGCTTGACCCCCAGCAGGTGTTTGGCCGCAGAGCCCCGCTGATTGTGGAGGTTGGCCCAGGCGGGGGAGAGGCCCTACTGGCGGCCGCTAAAGCTAACCCGGACACCGACTTTTTTGCGGTAGAAGTGTGGGAAACCGCCATCGCCAAAATTGTTTCCGCAGCCGCCGCCCAGGCGCTAGACAATGTCAAGGTGGTTGCGGCTGATGCTTCACAGCTTCTAGCCACCGCCCTGCCGGTTGGTTGTGCTAGCGAGGTGTGGACTTTCTTCCCGGACCCTTGGCGTAAAAGCCGTCACCGTAAGCGTCGCCTAGTTAATGAGGCTTACGCCGCCTTGGTGGCGCGGGTGCTGGCACCGGGGGGAGTGTGGCGACTGGCTACGGACTGGGCTGATTACGCCTGGCAGATGCGCGACGTCGTAGAGGCAGTAAGCGCTAAAGGCCTGTTTACTTATCCCGACGCCGGCGCTCGCCCCCAGCTGGGCAGTGACACTTGGGTTGAGGGAGATAAAGGCAACGGCCCAGACCCGGGCTCACCGCGCGGCGTCATGGGCGGGTGGAGCCAGCGTTTTAGCGGGCGCAAACTGACCCGTTTTGAAGCGCGCGGCATCGCTGAAGGGCGCACTATTCGCGACCTAACCGCGCTGCGCACCGACCAGAAACTAACCCCTGAAATTGACTCGCGCGAGGCGGCACAGCGCGAGGTGGCACAGCGTGAGGTTGCACAGAGCGAGGTGGCACAGCCGGAAAATGGCGCTTCAGGCTTAAGGGCGCCTAGTGCCTAGCCAGCCTGAAGGCCAAAAACTTCCCGACCCCTACGCCCTACCTGACGCTGTCAACCAGGGTGATCAGGGAGGCCAGCCCAAAAACTTCTCGGTTTACCTGCACGTACCCTACTGCCGGGTGCGTTGCGGTTACTGCGATTTCAACACCTACACCAACCTGACCATGGGACCGGGGGCTAACGCCGGTGACTATCCCCAAACCCTGGCCGCTGAAGCGCGCCTGGTGGCTGGGGCAATGCAGCGAGCTGGCCTGTCCTTGCCACCAGCCTCTACCGTATTTATTGGGGGAGGTACCCCCACCATGCTGGCTGCTAAAGATTTAGCGGCAATGGTGGATACGGTGGCGCAAACCTGGGGCCTGAGCGACGACGTCGAGATCACCACAGAAGCCAACCCTGAAACTGTAGATGCCCCCTACCTGCAAGCTTTAGCAAGCGCCGGGTTTACGCGGGTGTCGTTTGGGATGCAGTCGGCTGTTCCTGCAGTGCTTAAAACCTTAGACCGCACCCACACCCCGGCGCGCGTGCCGCAAGTGGTGGCTTGGGCTAAACAAGCGGGCCTGCAAACCTCAGTTGACCTGATCTACGGCAGCCCTGGCGAGTCGCTGGCAGATTGGCGCCTTTCCCTGGAGGCGGCCGTGGCCATGGAACCAGACCACATCTCCGCCTACGCCCTGGTGATTGAGCCGGGCACAAAAATGTGGGGCCAGGTGCGTCGCGGTGAGCTGCCCATGCCCAGTGACGATGATGAAGCCAGTAAATATGAGCTGGCTGATCAGCTTTTAAAGGACGCCGGCTACAACTGGTACGAAATTTCCAACTGGGCTCGCCCCGGCTACCAGTGCCGCCACAACCAAGCCTACTGGCGCCAAGACACGTTCTGGTGGGGGCTAGGTCCAGGGGCGCACTCATATTTGGGCGCTGCCCGGCTATGGAACACTAAACACCCTCTGGCCTGGGCTAACCAAATTAACTCAGGGCAAATCCCGGTGGCTGGCTGGGAGCATTTAGGGGCTAGTGAGCGCGCCACTGAAGTGGTGATGCTGGCTGTGCGTACCCGCGCGGGCCTAGACATCGACCAGCTGCGCCAGCTGCGTGAAGATAAAGGCGCGGGCCTATCTCAAGTGGTGGCTAAGCTGATTGCTACTGGCCTGATAGAGCCGCGCCAAGCCCTGGCTGGAAGGGTTGTCTTGACACTGTCAGGTCGTTTATTGGCTGACGGCGTCACTTCCCAGCTTCTAGGATGGTAGGCTCACCCTCGGAGGGGCACTGCCCTCATACTTTTATTGTTCGCTAGGCTTTGCAAGCCTTAGGAGGAAAAATGACTGACCCCGGTTACTCCGGTGACATGAACTACGGCGGCGGCTATGGTTACCAGCCCCCGGCTGACCCGAAGCTAAAGCAGCGTGGCACGGTAGCGCTGGGCCTATCCATTGGTGGTCTGCTCTTTGGTATCTTGGCAATCGTTGGCCTAATCATGGGCATCATGGTCCTGAATAAGGCCAAGTCTGTTGGTGACGTCGAGGCCGCCAAGTACGCCAAGTACGCCGTAATCGCTGGCGGCGTGGTTGTGACCCTTAACGTGGTGTTCTCCGTGATGTATGTCATGGGCTCCTGAGCCTCACTAGCTTCTAACCAAGCTAGGTTCCAAAGTTATGGCAGGTCTGGCTAAGCCGGGCCTGCCAAGCTTTTACTTAAAACTTAGAGCTAATAGAATTGGCTTGTTTTTCCAATCCCTCTCTTGCACCGCATCGCCTAAATCTGGGAGCTAACTGTGGATAAAATCGGCTTTGATCACGATAAATATCTAAAGCTACAGTCCGAGCACATCGCCCAACGCCGCTCCCAGTTTGACGGCAAACTCTACCTAGAGTTCGGCGGCAAGCTAGTAGATGACCTACACGCCTCGCGCGTACTGCCTGGTTTTACTCCGGATAACAAAATCGTCATGCTTGAGCGCCTCAAAGATGAGGTAGAGATCGTGGTGGCGGTAAACGCCCAAGACTTCCAGCGTCACAAGATGCGCGCCGACTTTGGGATCTCCTACGAAGATGACGTACTGCGCCACATTGACGCTTTCCGCTCCTACGGGCTGTATGTGGGCTCAGTGGTTATCACCCGCATGAGCGAGCAAAACCACCAGGCTTTAGCTTTCAAAAACAAGCTAGAAAAACTAGGCGTAAACGTATTTGAGCACTACGCCATTCCTGGCTACCCCCACAATGTGGAGCTAATCGTTTCCGAGCAGGGCTACGGCCGTAACCAGTACATTGAAACCACCCGTGACCTGGTGGTAGTCACCGCCCCCGGGCCAGGCTCAGGCAAGATGGCCACCTGCCTATCCCAGCTTTACCAAGACCACCAGCGCGGCTTGCGCTCAGGCTACGCCAAGTTTGAAACCTTCCCGATCTGGAACCTGCCCCTAGACCACCCGGTTAACGTGGCCTATGAGGCGGCCACCGCCGACCTTGACGACGTCAACATGATTGACCCCTTCCACCTGGCTGCTTACGGGGTGCAAACCGTCAACTACAACCGCGACGTCGAAATTTTCCCGGTACTTAGCCGCCTATTTGAAAAAATCTTGGGTGCCAGCCCCTACAAGTCGCCCACTGACATGGGTGTAAACATGGCTGGCTACTGCATTAGCGACGACGAAGCCTGCCGTGAAGCCTCCAAGCAGGAAATTATTCGCCGCTACTTCAAAGCCCTGGTGCAAGAACGCAAAGACCAAAGCGAGCCGGTACAGTCCAACAAGATCGCTTTGCTGATGGCCGGGGTGGGCGTAAACGAGCTAGACCGCAAGGTGGTGGCCCCCGCCCGGAAGCTAGCTGAAGAAACCGGTGCCCCCGCTGCCGCCCTGGAACTGCCTGACGGCACCATTGAACTGGGTAAAACCACTGCGCTACTGGGCTCCTCCTCAGCGGTGCTGCTTAACGCGCTTAAGCACCTGGCCGGCATTGACTCTGAGGTTAAGCTGCTAAACGAAGCCACCATTGCCTCCATTCAAACCCTTAAAACCACCCATTTGGGTAGCCGCAACCCGCGCCTGCACACTGATGAGGTACTCATTGCCCTCTCAGTAAGCGCCCAGATGAACCCCACCGCCCAGCTGGCCCTAGAGCAGCTAGAAAAGCTGCGCGGCTGCGAGGTACACACCTCAGTGATCCTGGGCTCGGTAGATGAGGGTATTTTCCGCTCACTGGGTGTGCGCGTCACCAATGACCCCGTCTACCAATCCAAGGGCCTATACCAAAAGCGCTAACACGCTGATTAGCGCCCCAAGGCGCTAGACTGTTGCCAGCCATTTTGTTTCAACACGGAAAGCTAACCAAGTGTTCGGTAACCTCTCTGACCGCCTTAGTGCATCTTTTAACCAGCTACGCGGTAAAGGCCGCCTAAGCGAAGCGGATATTGACTCCACAGTCAGTGAGATTCGTCGAGCCCTCCTGGAAGCCGACGTCGCCCTGCCGGTGGTGCGTTCTTTCACCGCCCAGGTGCGTGAAAAGGCTAAGGATGTGGCCCGCTCTAAGGCCCTAAACCCCGGCCAGCAGGTAGTTAAAATCGTTAACGATGAGCTGGTTGAGGTTCTTGGTGGCCAAAGCCGTGAACTTAACTGGGCTAGCAGTGGCCCCACCATCATCATGCTGGCTGGTTTGCAAGGTGCCGGTAAAACCACCCTGGCTGGAAAGCTAGGTAAGTGGTTGGCTAGCGAGGGCAAGCGGGCCCTGTTGGTGGCTGCGGACTTGCAGCGCCCCAACGCGGTAACCCAGCTGAGCGTCGTCGCCGAACGTGCTGGCGTGGACGTGTGGGCCCCCGAGCCGGGCAACGGCATTGGTGACCCGGTGCAGGTAGCTAGCTCCGGTGTGGCCCAGGCCCGCGCTAAGGGCTACGACGTGGTGATTGTTGACACCGCCGGTCGCCTAGGTATTGACCAGGAAATGATGGCCCAGGCGGTAGCGATCCGTGACGCCATTAAGCCCAATGAGATCCTGTTCGTCCTAGACGCCATGGTTGGTCAGGACGCGGTTAACACCTCGGTTGCTTTCCGCGACGGGGTGGGCTTTACCGGCGTGGTGCTTTCTAAGCTCGACGGCGACGCGCGCGGTGGTGCGGCCCTATCTGTACGTGGGGTAACCGGCGCGCCCGTGCTGTTCGCCTCCACCGGTGAGGGCCTGGACGACTTTGAGCGTTTCCACGCCGACCGTATGGCCTCGCGCATTTTGGATATGGGTGACCTGCTCACCCTGATCGAGCAGGCCCAGAAGGCTTTTGACGAGGAAGAAGCCCAAAAGGCCGCCCAGAAGATGGCTGCGGGCACCTTCACCGTTGACGACTTCCTGGCGCAGATGCAGCAGATGCGCAAGCTGGGCTCTATGAAGAAACTGCTGGGCATGATGCCCGGCATGAACCAGTACCGGGATCTGATCGATAACTTCGATGAGCGCCAAATTGACCGTACTGAGGCCATTGCCCGCTCTATGACTCCCGGTGAGCGCGCTGACCTGAGTATTCTTAACGGTTCTCGCCGTGAGCGTATTGCGCGCGGTTCAGGTACCAGCACTGCTGAAGTCAACCAGTTTGTGCAGCAGTTCGAGAAGATGAAGACCATGATGGAGGCCATGACTCGCGGCGGTGGCCTGGGCGCTGGCCCCGGCGCCATGCCCGGTATGGGTTCGCTACCTGGCATGGGTAAGCACTCCAAGGGACGTCAGCCTGCCAAGTCCAAGAACAAGAAGGGCAAGAAGGGTAAGAAGAAGGGCAGCTTGATGCAGCAGGGCGCGGTAGCTGCGCGTGAAGCCGCTAAAGCCCAGGCCCCTGCCGCAGGCAGTGCTTTTGGGGTGGCTCAGCCTCAGGCTCCCAGTCAGCCGATGGATGTGGACTCCGCCATGGCGGGCCTGCCTGAAGACCTGCGTCGTCGTTTGGGGCTGTAATAAATGCGCCCAGGTGACATTGAGGACTCGATGCGCCAAGCCCTACGCAACAGCGGCATTGACCAGGTGCTTGCTGGTGGCGCTAAGCCCAGCCAGCTAAGCGCAGTAGATTTGGACGGCATTGAGCTTGCGCAAACCGGCTATGACCTAGACGGTGGCCTGGTAGATGTGCACTGTCACCTGGGGCTGGGACCTCAGGGCGCCACTGACCGCCAAACCACCTTGGACCAGGCGGCCAGTGCGGTTAGCGCCGGTATTTTAGGGGTGCGCGACTGCGGCGCCCCAACCGATACCCACTGGCTAGATGCTCAGCGTGAAGCGGGGGCTTTAGTGCCGCGCCTGGTGCGCGCCGGACGCCACATTGCCCGCCCTAAGCGTTACCTGCGCGGCTTTGCTTTGGAACTTGAGCGTCCCCAGGATCTACCTGAGGCTGTGGCCACCCAGGCCCGCGCCGGGGACGGTTGGGTCAAGGTTGTGGGGGACTGGATTGACCGCTCTTTGGGGGCCGACGCCGACATCACCCCGCTTTGGGATGAGGCCCTAATTGTCGACGCCGTCGCGGCCGCCCACGAAAATGGGGCGCGTATAACCGTGCACACTTTCGCGCACGCCACATTGAATCCCTGGATTGAGGCAGGGGTGGATTGTTTTGAGCACGCCACCGGCGCTGACAGCGACCAGATTCAAGAAATGGCCTCCCGCGCAATTGCGGTGACCCCAACCTTCCTACAGGTTGATAAGTTCCCCGAGTTTGCTGCCCAGGCGGGAGATAAATATCCGCGCTACGCCGCCACGGTTACGGCTTTGCATGCAGGCCATGAGCAGCAGGTGGCCGCCATGTATGAGGCGGGGGTGCGTCTGTTGCCGGGCTCTGACGCTGGCGGTAGCTTGCCCCACAACAGCCTGCCGCGTGAACTGCTGGCTTGGCGCCGCGCTGGGATTAGCGACAGTGAAATCATGCGTCTAGCCACGGTTAGTGTGCGCGAGTTTCTAGGTTTGGAAGCCCACTGGCTGGGCAGCGTCACCTATGAGGCAAACCCAGCTGAAAACCTGCAATACCTGCTAAACCCACTGGCAGTTAACCTGTCTGGCGCAGGCGCCACCCAAATCCCTGAGCAGCCAGTGCGTTTCTAAAGCGCTCTAGCGTTTAGCAAACATCTAAGCAAAACTAACGGCTGGCCGGTTTAAAGCCAGCCATTAGTTTCGGCTACACGCGCAGCCTCAGTGCGGTTACGCGAATTGGTTTTACCGATCGCGCTGGAGAGGTAGTTGCGCACAGTGCCTTCACTTAAATGCAGTTGCTTAGCAATCTCGCTAACTCCCGAGCCGGTTAAGGCCTCACGTAAAGTTTCCTGCTCGCGCTCAGTTAACGGGTTAGGCCCTAAAAACACTGATTCTTGCGCGAGGGATGGGTCAATTACTCGCAAACCTGCATGAACTTTACGTACCGCGTCAGCTAGCTGCTGAGGGGGAGTGTCTTTAACAATGAAACCACTGGCCCCAGCTTCCATAGCGCGCGAAAGGTAACCGGGGCGCCCAAAAGTAGTCACAATCAGGCAGCGGCAATTTAGATGAGCATCGCGGATGGCACCAGCGGCACTGAGCCCATCGCCGTCGGGCATATCAATATCAAGTAGCGCCACATCAGCGCCGCTAGCACGCACCGCCTCCACCACCTGGCGACCAGTACCCACCTGCGCCACCACCTCAATGTCAGGTTCCAACCCCAGCAAAGTGGCTAAAGCTCCACGCACTAAAGCCTGGTCATCAGCTAAAAGCACGTTAATGGTCATGGCAGTTCAATCTCCAAACTAGTGCCGCCAGTGGCGGGGACGATAACAGTGAATTTACCGCCCTCAGCTTCGATCCGCGAGCGCAGCCCGCTTAGCCCGTTACCGAACTGTGCGCCGCTAAAGCCTACGCCGTCGTCGCTGATAGAAAGGTAACCTTCACGCAAAACGAGCTTTACCTGCTTGGCCTGGGCGTGACGCAAAATATTTGTGGTGGCTTCACGCAGTGCCCAAGCCAGGATCTCACGCTGAGGTTCAGGCACCTGCTCCACCTGGCCCTCAACCGTGAATTCAATTTCAGCGGCTTTAAACGCGGTCACGCTGGTGGCCAACTGGCTGGCCAGATCCGGGGTGCGCAGGCGGGTGACGGTGGCGCGCACATCAGCTAAGGCGGTGCGTGATAGTTCAATGATTTCATCTAGTTCTTTGGCGGCGGCCTCAGGTTTAACCTCCACCAGGCGCCTGGCCACCTCGGCTTTAAGGGTTAGCACAGTTAAAGAGTGACCTAGCAGGTCGTGCACGTCGCGGCTGATGGCTTCACGCTGCAGTAGGGCGGCTTCACGGCGGTTGCGTTCATTATCGAGATATTGCCGTTCAGTCAAAACCCTAATTAGCATCACAAAGAAAGCTGACAGGGTGCTGCCCCAAATATTGCCGCTGCTTAGCAAGGCCTTATCCCAGAAGCCAGCGCCCAGGCAGACGGCCGCGCATTCAAGCACAGCTACGGTTAAACCAAAACGTAGGGGAGTGGTGAAGATGGTGGCAGAAACTACAAAGGGTAGGAAGAATGCCGCCATCCAGTTCATCGCTGGCACCGCCAAAGCCACCCAGGGCAAAAGCATGAGCGTTACTTTGGCTAGTGCCTGCCAGCGGTTTTCGGAGCTGCCAATTTGCCTGCCGGTCTTAAAGCGGGTTAGTTCAATGTAGAAGCCACAAAAAGCTAGGGTGGCAAAAGTGGCTAGTAGTTTTAACGCCAGCGAGCCGCTCTGACGCCAGAGCATTGATACTGGTTGCAGCAAGATCACTAGCCAAACAATGGCATACCAGTTAAGTCTGCGGCCTCGAGCGGCTGGCTTGCGGTTAAACATGACTACCTTTCACTTACGGCTGGTAGAGCGGTTGCGACCAAAGTAGCAAAGCACCGCGAAGATAAGCGTCCAGGCCACTACGTTAACAATCTGCATCCACAGCTGCTCGTGGTGGATACCGGAGGTGGTAATTACATAGCTGCCCTGAATGGGGTAGCGCACCAGGTTGGCCACACCATAGACGGGGGTGAAGCGGGCTACCTTCATTAAGCCATCAGACAGGGGCAGGAACAGACCGCCCATAAAAGCCAGTAGTGATAACACTGCGCCAGAAATGCTTGCAGAGTTGCGTGCCCCCAGCCAGGTTGCAGACATAATGCCGTAGAGGGTGAAGGGAATGCCGCCCAGGCAGCACAGGGCAAAAGCGGCCGCCCAGCGTTCAGGGGTGTCAATTACGGCGGTGGTCAGTGCCCCGGCGGTGAAGATAACGGCCACGGGCACCACCGAAATAACTGCGGTAACCAGTAGTTTGGTGAATAGGTAGCTGCTCAGGCCCCCACGGGTTAGGGCCACTTGGCGTCCCCAACCGTTTGATAGTTCCACGCTGATCTCGCTGGCGCTGGAAGTGGCGCAGGTAATCGCGGAGTAAACCGACATGGAAGCCATAATCCAGGCCGCCACATTGCCGTGCCCGGCCCTTGCCTCAGACCATGACTGGGCGGCGCCGAAGAAGATGTACATACCTAGGGGTAAAAACAGCGTGAAGAAGTAGAAACTGGTGTCAGTTAGACGCTGTTTAGCAACTAAAGCAATGTAACGGGGGTTAATCATTTCAAGCTCCTATAAAAATTCAAAAAGATTTAGAAAGATTTAGGCGATCAGGGCAGTAAATACGTCGTCAAGGGTGGAGGCGCTGATACGCAGGTCCTTGGCGCCGCGCTGATCCAGTAGGGTGCGGGCAACGCTGTCGGAGGCCTTGGTGTGCACGTTTAGCACTGCGCCGGTCAGCTCCAGGGCGGAAATTGCCTCGCTGTAGCTGCTCAGGGCCTGCTTGGCCTGCTCTAATGTGCCCGGCCAGGTAATGGTGACCACGTTATCGCTGGCCATGGCCTGCAGGTCAGCTAGTGAACCGTCGGCCACGATCTTGCCGTGGTTCATGATGATGATGCGGTCTGCGAAGTCTGCGGCTTCTTGCAGGAAGTGGGTGGCGAAAATCAGGGTGCGGCCGGTGCTGGTTTGGGCGCGCATGGTGTCCCAAAAGTCTTTACGCGACAGCGGGTCCATACCGGTGGTGGGCTCATCTAAAATCAGCAGCTGCGGCGCTGCCACTAGGGCAATAGCTAGCTTCACGCGCTGGCGCTCACCGCCCGAGAGCTTAACTACCTTGCGTTTGCGCAGCTCGGTTAGGTTTACGCGGTCCATGACCTGCATGACTTCGCGGCGTCCTAGGTGGTTAAGGGCCGCGATCATTTCAATGTTGCTTTGTACGTCAACGTCACCTAGCAGAGCGCTGGTTTGTAGCACGGCACTGATTTTTGCGTTTTTGGCGGCGTCCTTCACGCCGGTGCCCAGTACCTTGATGGTGCCGCTGGTGGGCTGGTTTAGCCCCAGCACCATGTCCAGCAGGGTGGTTTTGCCGGCGCCGTTTTCTCCCAGCAGGGCCACTACCTGGCCGGTGGGGATTTCTAGGCTTACGCCGTCAACCGCGTGTACGTTGCCAAAGTATTTAGTTACCTGCTTTACCTCAAGGGCGTGCGTGGCGCTGGTGTTAGCGCCCTGATCTGCGTAAGTGCTCATGTATCCATAATGTCCGCCGAGGGTGGGGGCTACTAAGGTGCCTTGTCACCGGCTTGGGCTGACATTTGTCATGGGGGTCGGCTTGCGGGTTTTGCTGCTTTTTTGGCGACGACGACGGCGCCTGGTTGCGTTAAAAGCGGCTGCTAGGTAGGGGCGCAACCACCGATCCAAGTGGCGCTTGGCAGATAGCGGGGCGGCGTCGTCGTCGCGGGCTGGGGCGCGCCACTGCCTAAAGGGCTGTGCGGTAAATCGCAGCGGGCTGGTGGCGCAGGTTAATTGGCTTAAATACGGGTTTCTGGCAAAATAACCAGTTGTACTCGACCGTACACGACCCCTCTCTCGGGTGCGGTCGCGTCCAGGTGTGTGCCTGAAACCGTTGCTTAACCCCACCGGGGAAGGGCATAGACCAAATCTACTTTGAACTGGAGTTCATAACTGTGGCAGTAAAGATCCGCCTAAAGCGCATGGGTAAGAAGTTCGCGCCGTTCTACCGCGTGGTTGTCCTAGACAGCCGCAAGCGTCGCGACGGTCGTGTTATCGAGGAGATCGGTATCTACGACCCCATGCAGGAGCCTTCACTGATTAAGATCGACGGCGAGCGCGCTAAGTACTGGCTAGGTGTTGGTGCCCAGCCTTCTAACACCGTGCACAACCTGCTTAAGATCACCGGTGACTGGCAGGCCTTCAAGGGCCTAAAGGGTGCCGAGGGTAGCCTGAAGGTCAAGGAAGTTAACGCCGACGCCGCTGCTCAGGCAGTTGCTGAGGTTGCTGACCGCGCCGAGAAGCTCAAGGCTGAGGCTTCGGCCAAGGCTGCCGAGCAGAAGGCTGCTGAAGAGTCCGAACAGGCCTCTGAGGAGGCCTGAGATGCTAGCTGATGCCCTAGAACACCTGGTTCGCGGCATTGTCGATAACCCTGACGATGTCACCGTCAATTCCCGTTCGCTGCGTCGCGGCGAGCTGCTGGAAGTGCGTGTGAACCCCGAGGATCTGGGGCGAGTCATTGGCCGTTCAGGTCGCACCGCCCGTGCTTTGCGCACGGTGGTATCGGCCCTGGCCAATGGTCCGGTTCGTGTGGACGTAGTTGACACTGACCGCCGCTAACTAGGCATTAGCACCTAACCCGGCTACCTTAAGTTAAGGAGCCGGGTTTTGTGTATGTAGCAATTCCCAATTCTTTTAAGGAAAAACGTGGAGCTTAACGTAGCAGTTATCGGACCGGCACATGCCCTTAAGGGCGAGGTGCGTCTAGAGATCCGCACCTCTGACCCCCAGGGGCGCCTCGCGGTAGGTAACGCCCTACCCACCCGTCCGGCGGCCAACGGCCCCCTAACCGTGGAGCGTCTACGCTACGACGGGCGCTACTATTTCGCTAAATTCGCTGAGGTTAACGACCGCACCCGCGCTGAGCAGCTACGCGGCACCATGCTGGTGGTGGAAACCGACGATGATGAAGAAAGCGACGAAGAAGGCTGGTACGCCCACGAGCTGATCGGTCTGGAGGCTCAAACTGAGCCCGGCGAGGTGCTTGGTGAAGTAGTGGATTTGATTCCCGGTATTGCCCAAGACCGCCTGGTGGTGCTCACCGAGGATGACCAGCGCATTGAGGTTCCCTTTGTGGAAGCGATTGTCACCGAAATTGATGTTGAGGCGCAGGTGGTTGTAATCAACCCGCCCGGTGGCCTGTTCCCGGGCCTGGGCCAGGCGGAGGACGCACGCTGATGCGTATTGATGTAGTCACCATTTTTCCCGACTACCTGCGGGCGCTGGATTTATCCCTAATTGGTAAAGCTATCGACGCCGGAAAGCTCCAGTTGGGCATCCATGACCTGCGTGATTGGACCCAGGACCGCCACAATACGGTTGATGACACGCCTGCCGGAGGCGGCGCCGGTATGGTGATGCGCCCTGACGTGTGGGGTAAAGCTTTAGATCAGGTACTGGCCTTGCCGCTAACGGCCGCGCCAGTCGCTGAGCCCACGTACCTTGCGGATGCACAAAGCGTGCCTGCTGCGCCCGCGCCAGATCCTCTAGCAGCGCCGTCGCCCCTGGCTGCAGCGGCTGAAACCACTGAGCCGGGTAAGACCGCCCCCCATGGCGCTCAAGAGCCCTTGCACCGCCGCGTGCTGGTTATTCCCACCCCCTCAGGCCAGGTCTTTACTCAGCGTGTGGCGGAAGAATTAGCCGACGCCGACCAGCTAGTTTTCGCCTGCGGGCGCTATGAAGGCATCGATGCGCGCGTAGCCGAGCATTACCAAAGCGCCGGCTACCAAGTGCGTGAACTATCCATTGGCGACTACGTACTAAACGGTGGGGAAGTAGCCACCCTAGTTATGGTTGAAGCCATTGCCCGCCTAATTCCCGGCGTTATCGGTAACCCCACCTCACTGGTAGAAGAATCCCATGCAGCCAGTGGCCTGCTGGAATACCCGGTCTATACTCGCCCAGTCAGTTGGCGGGGGTTAGAGCTAGACCCAGACCTACTAGGCGGCAACCACAAACTCATTGCCCGGCGTCGTCGAGACCAGGCCCTTACCCGCACCGCAACCAGGCGCCCAGACATGATTGCGCGCCTAAACCCCGCCACCCTGGACCGCGCCGACCGCGCCCTGCTAGCCCAGCTGGGATGGGCGGCGCTAGACGGCGAGCACTTTGAGCGCATTAAGCTACGCCCGGCGCGCGCCGAAGAAATCGAAGCCCTAGTGCAGCTAGGTCGGGCCACTTTCCCTGACGCCTGCCCCGCCTTCCTTAGCGACGACGACGTGCAAGCCTTCATGGATGCCACCTTCACCCCTGAGCAGGTGGCTAGCTGGGTAAATAGCGACGACGCCGCCCTGATTGTGGCCGAGCGCGTAGCTAGCGGGCAGCTGTTGGGATACATGCTAGTAGAACGCGACCTACCCGACGGGGCCAATGAGCTAGTAACAGATCCGCGCCCACGCTGCCTAGAAAGTTACAGCCAAGCCGAACTGGGCTACGTGTGCAAACTGTATCTACTGCCCAGCGTGCGTGGAGGCGGAATCGCCGGCGCCCTTATGGACCAGGCCAAAAAAGCCGCCGCCGCATGGGGCGTTAAAACCATGTGGCTGGCCACGCATGAAACCAACCGCCGCGCCCAAAAACTCTATAAACGCTGCGGCTTTAAAAACGCCGGCAAACGCAGCTTTAAAGTGGGCAGCGCTACCTGTAAAGACGTAGTTATGGTGGCCAGCTTGTAGTAACCTTAAGGGGTTGTCTGCCTAGAACTTATCCTGCCGCTGGGGGTTTGGTTCATAGTGGGTATAGACAATGTCCGTAACGCACCCATGCAGGTGCCGTGACAAACGTTCTTGACCAGCGGCATGGACGTTGGAGTAAATAGATGACCAACCTCATCGATCAGATTAACGCCGCCTCGCTGCGCGAAGACATTCCGGCTTTCCGCGCCGGTGACACCGTTAAGGTGCACGTGAAGGTTATCGAAGGTAACCGCTCTCGTGTGCAGGTTTTCCAGGGCGTAGTAATCGCCCGTAACGGTGGCTCCACCCTGGGCGCCACCTACACCGTGCGCAAGATTTCCTTCGGTGTTGGCGTTGAGCGTACTTTCCCGCTACACACCCCCACCGTTGAGAAGGTAGAGGTAGTCACCCGCGGTGACGTACGTCGCGCCAAGCTGTACTACGTACGTAAGCTGCGTGGTAAGGCTGCCAAGATTCGCGAGCGTCGTGAGGCCTAAAGCTTAATCGCTCTTGAGGTAGCGCTTGGAACACACTAGTTCCAGGCGCTGCCTTGTTTTTAAGCTAAGTGCCGTATCCTTAGGGTGCTTGGCTAGCCCAAGGTTTAAGCTCCCACTACGAGCTTTAAGGAAGGTAAGGGTCTTGGCTAATTCTGAAACTGATTTTGACCGTGATGTGATGGACTCGCCGCAGTCTGAAACTGTTGCACCAAAACGACACTCAGATAAAGCTCCCCGGCAGGGATTTATCAGGCGCAATATCAGCAGCGTGATAGTCATGGTGGTGATCATCGCCGTGGTGGCGCTGATCAAGACCTTTATCGTGCAAAACTTCTCTATCCCCTCAGCCTCCATGGAGCGCACTTTGATGACGGGAGACCGCATCATTGTTAGCGTCTGGGACCGTGAAGATGTAAAGCGCGGGGACGTGGTGGTTTTTGAAGACCCCGACAATTGGCTGCCTCAGCTGCAGCGCAGCGGCGTTAAAGGCGCAGCCGTAACCGCCCTGGAATATGTGCACCTGCTGCCAAAAAATTCCGGCAAGCACCTAATTAAGCGCATTATTGGTGTGCCCGGAGACCACATTGTGGCTGATGGCTCCGGCCCCATGACTATTAACGGGGTTAAGGTTAACGAAACCTACCTGGCTAAAGGCGTGCACTCTTCAGATATGGCTTTTGATATCACCGTGCCGGCCGGTTACGTGTGGGTTATGGGCGATAACCGCAACAACTCTGCTGACTCACGTATGCACCAAAGCGACGCTCATCACGGCCTGGTGCCGATTAAAAACATTGTGGGCAAAACCCGTATGGTGGTTTGGCCGCTAAGCCACTGGAGCTCAGTTGACTCTAAGGGTGTCTTTAACACTGTACCCAGCGCTAAATCCACCCCCACCAGCCTGCCTAACTCCACATTGAACCCGATTTCTACCAACCGCGTCCCTAAAGACCCAGCCCCGTACACTCCCAGCCCCACTGACATTGAGTCAACTGAGCCTGACCAGGGTCACCAAGGCGAGAGCAGTGATGGTAGCCAGGGCAGCGACAGCAGTGGGTCTGACTCCAGTCAGAGCGAAGAAGACAGCGGCCAGTGAGCCAGGTACCTACCCGCGTACTTGAAAAATCCCTGCTAGCCACCTGCCCACTGGTGGCCGGCATGGATGAGGTGGGGCGTGGAGCTTTAGCCGGCCCAGCCACTGTGGGGGTAGCCCTGGTTGATAACTCAACCAGCGATGCTTTCCCCAGCGGCCTAAAAGACTCTAAACTGCTTAGCCCCACCCGCCGCCAAAACCTGGTGGAGCCGGTTAAACAGTGGGTGGTTGACAGCCAAGTAGCCCACGCCAGCCCCAGTGAGGTTGACCGTTTTGGGATTGTGGGGGCGCTGCGCCTGGCTGGTTTTCGGGCCCTAGCCCAGCTAGCCAAGCGGGGCCACCACCCAGACGCCATTATTTTAGATGGCCGCGATAACTGGCTTAGTAGCGCTGACTTATTTCTTTCTTTGGCTGACGCTGAAATGGCAGATTTAATGGCAATTTCAGGTGAGCTGGCGCCGGTAACAATGCAAGTTAAAGCTGACGCTAACTGTGCGGTGGTGGCTGCGGCGTCGGTGCTAGCCAAGGTGGAGCGTGACAGCTTAATGGCCGCCCTGCCAGACCCCGGCTACGGCTGGGCCTCCAATAAAGGCTACGCGGCACCGGCCCACCGTGAAGCTATCGCCACTTTGGGCGCTAGCGAGCACCATCGCCGTAGCTGGCACCTGCCCGGACTTGACCAATATCGCCAGCGCCTCGCCACGGGCGAAAACTAAGCGAAAACTGTTAATTCAAGGCATTATGTAAAGGTGAGTGCCTACGATATCGAAGCCTACGAAAACGAGCAGCAGTTAGAGCTCTACCACGAATACCGTGATGTGGTGGGCCTGTTTAATTTCGTAGTGGAAACTGAGCGGCGTTTTTATCTGGCTAATTACGCAGATGTCCAGATGCATCAAAGCGCCGCCGGCGACATCTATTTTGAGGTAGTCATGGATGACGTGTGGGTGTGGGATATTTACCGCCCTTCACGTTTTGTTAAGCGGGTGCGGGTAGTTACCTTCAAGGATGTAAACGTTGAAGAGCTAAACAAACCCGAAATTGAAATGCCGCCCAGCCAGGTTTAAACCCCAGCCTGGCTTTGACAGGGCACGTTAAATCTCAGAGAGGAGAGCAGCGCATGCGCCTGCGTAAGACCCTGCCTGCCGATATTGAACAAATCATTGACTCAGGTGACGTTGAGGCGCTGGCGCGGGCAGTGCAGCGCTGCGAGATTGGGGCCTACCTGCGTAGTAGCGCTTTTGAGCTGCGGCTGATGCACTTTCCGGCCTCTAAGCAGATCACTGATTTTCTGTTAGAGCGCGGCGAGGATATCAACTCACGTGACCACTATGAGCGCACGCCTATCCATTCGCGCGTATGGTATTCACGCCTTGACCAGATCCCTTACCTGATTGAACGCGGCGGCGATATCAACGCCCGCGACAGCTCAGATCAAACCCCGCTGTTTGGGGTGGTTGAATACAAGCGGGCTAGCGACGTGGAAAAAATGATTGCCTGGGGAGCCGATCCGCGCGTGGTTGCTGATTCACAGGTTTACGGTAAAGCCACACTCACCGGCTATACGCTGCGCCATCGCTCATTTGTAGACTCTACGCGAGCGCTGGAAGTTATGCAGCTGCTGCTTTCTCATGGTGCGCCGGTAGATGAGCGCATATCTGTGGCGCTAGAGGAGATGGACCGGCAGCGCTGCACATTTATCAGCCACGGCCATGAGCATATTTCGCCAGCCGAGTTTGCAGCCATCTCAGATGCGTTTGCGCAGCTGTGCGCACTTTTTGGGGTGCAGATGCAGCAAGCTAGCCGGGCCCCTAAACCGGGTGAGCAGCTGACGCTGGATGCAAACAAGGATGTGTTTGAACAGTTTGATCAGCTGTGGCAACTGCTGGTGCCCAGCAGTGGTCAATGCGAGACAGTTCAAGGAGAAGTTATCCGCATTGCCGGCAAGGTGGGCTACGAAATCTACAACAATGGCGGCGTCAACTGGGGGCGCAGCTTCACGGCCCTACTTAGGCAGTACCTGACCATTGTGGCATCTGGCCAAGCCCTGGCCCCTGCTGATTTAGCCCGCGCCAAGGGGGCGGTTGCCTCCCTAAAGGCACGCAGCATGGATAACGACGACGCCAAAGAGATCACGCAGCTGGCAGTGCAGTGGGTGCGGCTAAACCCGCTTCTAAAAGCCTTAGACCTACCCGACGTGGGACGCTAAGAGGTAGACAAAGCATTAGAAAGCACCTAGGCCCCTAGCAGGCGTCAGCCTGCCTGAAGCTTGCCAATTTTTGCACAGGTGGAAAACTTTTTAGCCCCCTAGCACCTAGGCCACAGGCCTTAAACGCCAGGCTTGTACCTGCCTTCATCATGGAGGCAGGAGGTGGTCGAGGTGGCCGCAAAACAAAGCCCGCAAGATTTAGGTAAACGCGGTGAAGCCATAGCCAGCCGCTACCTGGCTGATCAGGGCTGGATTGAACTTGAACATAACTGGCGTCCCCACGCCCAAGGCCTACGCGGCGAGATTGACCTGGTAGCAATCGAGCCGCGCGGGGCGGCTAGTGCGTCCCTGGTGTTTGTGGAGGTTAAAACCCGCAGCTCCACCCGCTACGGCTGGCCCGCTGAGGCAGTCACCCACGCCAAGCTACACCAACTGCGCCTGTTGGTAGCCGCCTGGTTTAGAGAACATCCCGGCTCCTGGCCCCCACCTAGGGTGGATGTAATCTCCCTGCTAATTGGCGACGTCGCCCAACTACGCCACCACCGGGCGGTAGAGCAATGAGCAGCGCCACCACCCTAGCCGTAGCCCTAAACGGCCTGGCCGGCTCCATCATTGAGGTAGAAGCCCACTGCGCCAACGGATTGCCAGCGTTCGTGCTGGTGGGGCTAGCCGACACAGCCATCAAAGAAGCCCGCGAGCGGGTGCGGGCCGCCATTAACGCCGTCGGCATTAGTTGGGCTGAGCGGCGCGTAACCGTAAACCTTTCCCCAGCGGACATCCCTAAAACCGGCACCGGCTTTGACCTGGCACTGGCTGTGGCCCTGCTAAGCGCCGGCGGCTACATAAACCCCGCTCTTGCGCGCGGCGTAGTGCATATCGGAGAGCTGAGCCTGGACGGCTTTTTACGGCCCGTGCGCGGGGTACTGCCGGCAGTTAACGCGGCAGTTGCCGCCGGCTACAACACGGTGATCGTACCCACCCAATGCGCTGATGAGGCGCGGCTAGTGCCCGCCGCCCAGGTGATTGGGGCCAGTAATTTAGCCCAGGTGCTGCGCTACTACGGCAACCACCAGGTGGCCCTGCCTCGGGGGCGCAAAGTTAACCAAGTTAGCCCAGCCCCATCTGCGCAAAGTGAGGCCAGCCAAGCCAGTGAGCTGGATTTAAGTCAGGTAGTGGGCCAAAGCGAAGCCCGCTATGCGCTGGAAGTAGCCGCCGCCGGCGGGCATCACCTGCTGATGATAGGCCCGCCCGGGGCCGGTAAAACCATGCTGGCCCAGCGCCTGCCAGGAATTTTGCCGGATCTAAACGACGCCGACGCGGTCACCGTCACCTCCGTGCACTCCTTGGCGGGCACACTGGAAGCCAAAAAAGGCCTGCTACGCCGGCCCCCGCTACGCAGTCCACACCATAGCGCCACCCGCGCAGCCATTGTGGGGGGAGGCTCAGGGCTGGCCCGGCCAGGGGATATTTCACTAGCCCACTGCGGGGTGCTGCTACTAGATGAGGCCCCAGAATTTGCCCCCTCAGTGCTGGACTGTCTGCGCCAGCCGCTAGAGTCGGGCACCATCACAATTGATCGCGCTCGCGGGCGGGCCACCTATCCGGCTAAATTTCAGCTGGTGCTGGCCGCTAACCCGTGTCCTTGCGGTAAAGCCAGCGCTAAAGGGGATAAATGCACCTGCTCTTCGCTGCGCAGACGCAACTATTTACAGCGTTTATCTGGCCCGCTGCTAGACCGCATCGACATCCAAATTGAGGTTATGGCCCTTAGTAGCTCAGCCCTGCGCGGCCTGGGCCAGGGCGAGTCCAGTAGCCAGGTGGCCGCGCGGGTGGCCCGCGCCAGGGCCCACGCCCGCCGTCGCCTAGCTGATACGCCTTGGAGCCTGAACAGTCAGGTTCCTGGCTACTGGCTGCGCGGGCCGCAAGCCGATCTAGATGCGCAGGTTTTGGGACTGTTAGAGCTGGCTATGCGGGCGGGGCTGTCACTGCGGGCAATTGACCGGGTGCTGCGTGTGGCCTGGAGTATCGCTGATCTGCAAGGCCATGAGCGTTTAACAAAAACCGATGTGGCTAGCGCTATTAGCCTGCGCAGTAAGGGGATTTGTGATGGTTAAGCTGCCTTTTGATACCGCTGATCCGCACTTGGCGTGGGCGGCCTGGTCTCGCCTGGTGGAGCCCACCGACAATGCAGCCATCGAGCTGGTGCGGGCGTTGGGGCCAAGCGCGGCCCTTGACTGGGTTTGTGAGCCTAGCGGCGCGGCCCTGGTTGGTTTAGACGCGAAAACCATCCAGGGGATTTATAAGGGCGCTAAACGTTGGCAGGGGCGCCTAGATAAGCTCGATATTCGCCGTGAACTGCACGCCATTAAAGCTTTAGGGGGCTGGATCATTACTCCCAGTGACGCTAATTGGCCCAGCTGCCTTGCTGATTTGGCTTGGCCGCCGTTTTGCCTGTGGGGGAGGGGGAACCCAGACCAGTTACAGCAGTTGAGCCTAGCTTTGGTGGGCTCGCGCGCCTGCACTAACTACGGCCAGTGGGTGGCCAGCGAGTTAGCTGGTGGTTTGGGCTCTAAAGGGGTGAGCATCATTTCTGGGGGTGCCTATGGGGTCGACGCCGCCGCTCACCGCGCCGCCCTGGCTACGGGCACGCTGTGTGTGTGCGCTGGGGGAGTGGACTATCTTTACCCTTCAGGTAATGAGCAGCTGCTGCGCCAAATTTGCACCCAGGGGGCGCTGATCAGTGAAGTGCCGCCCGGCTGCGCGCCAGCTAGGCACCGGTTTTTAACCAGAAACCGGCTGATTGCGGCGTTAAGCTCGGCCACAGTGGTGGTGGAAGCCAACTGGCGTTCAGGGGCCATATCTACCGCCAACCACGCCCTAGAGTTGGGGCGCCCGCTGGGGGCTGTGCCCGGGCAGGTAACCAGTTTTAGTTCAGCAGGCTGTCACCGTCTGATCCGCCAAGGGGCAGTGTGTATAACCGACGCCGATGAAGCCTATGAGCTAATCACTCCGCTGGGACAGTTTTTCCCTGAAGTGGCTAAACAAGAAAAAGCCCGTATTGAACAGCCAGGCCTGTTAGATGGTTTAGATCCGCTCGCCTCCCGCGTCTATGACAGCCTGCCGCGCCGAGCCTGCGCCAGTGTGGACTCGCTAGTGCAGGTAAGTGGGCTAGATGCCGCCGCTGTGTTGGCGGCTTTAGGGCAGCTGCAATTAGCTGGCAAGGTAAAAGCTTTAGGCGGCGCGTATAAACGGGCTTAAACATAGGCCCTGGCTATGCTGATAGCCATGAAATCGGTTGCGATCACGTGCGGGCAGTTAATTGACGCCTTTTGTTGCTGGCTGGAGTTAGCTAAAGGCCGCTCTGAACACACTGTGCGTGCCTATCGTGGCGATTTAGAGACGCTGGTGGATTTTCTAGACATGCAGCCAGATACGCCGGCAACTGCGTTAGCTAAAAGCCTAGATTTGAACGATTTACGTGCCTGGCTGGCCCACATGCTGGCAAATGGCTGTTCACGTGCCACGGTGGCACGCCGGGCCGTGGCCGTGCGTACCTTCTCCACCTGGGCTTACCAGCAAGGCTACCTGCCCCATGATGTGGCTTCACGCCTGCGCAGCCCCAAAATCGACAACCGTCTACCCGCCGTGCTCAGTGTGGAACAAGCCAAGCACCTGGTTGAAGACATTGAGGGCGAAAGCATCACCGATATTCGTGACAAAGCTATTTTGGAGCTGCTTTACGCCACCGCCGTGCGTGTATCTGAACTAGTGGGTTTAGATCTGCGTGATCTAGACCGTGAACAGCGCACTATCAAGGTGCTCGGTAAAGGCAATAAAGAACGGGTAGTGCCCTACGGGCTGCCGGCAGCTAGGGCCCTAGAAAACTGGTTTAACCAGCGTTGGCAGCTAGCTAACGACTACTCGGGTCAAGCCCTGTTTTTGGGGGTGCGCGGCGGGCGCATAGGGGAGCGGGCAGTGCGCCAAATTGTGCACCGCAACTCCGCCCGTATCGGCACTGAGCTGGGCCCTCACGGTCTGCGCCACAGCGCCGCCACACACCTGCTTGAAGGTGGCTCAGATCTGCGCACGGTGCAAGAACTGCTAGGCCACTCCTCACTGGCCACCACCCAGCGCTATACGCATGTGACCAGTGAGCGTCTGCGCGCCATCTATGCTCAAGCCCATCCACGCGCCTAAAACTGGCTGCCTGGCCAGCCAACGCCTGCGTTGGCGGTCCAGCGCCGTGCTTTAGCATCCAAACTGCCTGCGTTGGCGGCCATGCGGGCTGTCTCACTGCTTCGGGGGCATCGCTGCCCAAGCGGGGTGCTTCGCTGACCAAGCTGGCTGGAGCGACGTCGTCGCCAATGCCGCCAGCAGCAACCTCACCCACGCGGGCAAGTGGCTTTAAAACTATGCGTGGCCGGCGCAACAAAGACAGCGGATCAATATAACGATCGCGCCCAAAACGCGCCCCCCAATGCAGCGCGTCGCGACCATCGCTGCGGTGACCTGCCTGCAAAACCCCAATCACCTGCCCAGCCCTAACGCTCTGACCAGCCTTAACTATGCCCACCACCGGCTCATAAGTAGTGCGCAAACCCGGTGGGTAACTATGCTCTATGGAAACCACCGGCTTAGTAGCCACCACGCCACTAAAAGCCACCACCCCCTCATAGCTAGCCATTACCGGGCTACCAGCAGCCAAAGCCAAATCCACACCGCGATGACCCGCCAGCCAACGCTGGGCTGGGGGAGAAAAACGCTCTAAAACCGCCACCGGCCCCCCGGTAGGCCACTGATGACGGCGCGCCCCGGATGCATAAACGCCACTAAATGAGCTTGCCACCAGGGCAAATAGGCTAATGCAAACAACTAAACAAGAAGTAATAAAACGGTTACGCACCTAAACAATAATTGTGGTTAGCAGCCAATAAGGGTAAGGAGGCTGTGGAAAATACCGAAATACGGACCCATATATTCAACCTGTGACGAAAATGGTATAAAAAGCCCACACCAAAAGTGCATATACAACATCGCAAACGGAAAGATTTTCAGGTGACAACCCCCGCAAAAGCACCCCGTGGCAACCTAAAAAACAGCCACCTGTCCATGATGGCTCTGGGCAGCGCAATCGGTGCCGGTTTCTTCCTAGGCACCGGAGTTGCCATCTCCCAGGCAGGACCAGCGGTACTCATTTCCTATGCGCTCGCGGCCCTAATCGCCATTTCTGTAATGTATTGCCTAGCTGAACTAGCCTCAGCGCTACCCTCATCAGGCTCCTTTTCCACCTACGCCCAAGCCGGTATTGGCCGCTGGGCCGGATTTACTGTGGGGTGGATGTACTGGTTCATGCTAATCATGGTGCTCGGACTAGAAATTACCGGTGCCGCAACCATATTCATTGGCTGGTTTCCACAGGTGCCCCAATGGGTAATTGCCTTAGCCATTGTGGTGGTGCTCGGTGGTATAAACCTACGCACCGCCGGCGAATTTGGAACCATCGAAGCCTGGCTAGCCGGTATTAAAGTCGCCGCCATTGCCGTATTCCTACTTGTAGGTCTAGGCCTAGTATTCAACATCATCCCTGGACGCACCCTGTCCCTAAGCCACAACCTCCTAGGTGAAGGCGGCTTCGCTCCCGCCGGCGTAGGTGGCATCGTACTAGGCCTACTGGCAGTAGTGACCTCCTTCGGCGGCATCGAAATCGTCACCATCGCCGCCGCTGAAGCAGAAGATGCCAAAGCCGCTATGGGCGCCGCCATCCGCCAAGTCGTGTGGCGCATCATGGTGTTCTACATCGGCACCGTCACCCTGCTAGTACTGCTGCTGCCCTGGAACTCAGCCGAGATGAAAAACAACCCACTAGCGGCAGTGCTAAACATGGCTGGCGTGCCCGCCGTCGGCCTAATCATGGAGATAATCGTATTCATTGCCCTGATCTCCTCCTTCTCAGCCAACGTTTACGCCTCCTCACGCCTGGCCTACTCACTAAGCGCCCGCAATATGGGCTCAACCTGGCTACTGGGCAAAAAAGCCGGTGCCCAAAGCGACCAAAGTGAACAAAACCCCCAAAATGAGCCGGTAAACCAAGACACCTCCGCCATCCTCACCCAAGAAGAAGAACTCACCGGCGACATGACCTACGGGCGCACCCCCAGGCGCGCAGTATGGATCTCCATCCTGCTGTCCCTAGTGTCAGTGGCCCTCAACTGGTACGTGCCAGATCAGCTGCTAGGCATTTTGCTAAACGCTATCGGCCTGATCTTGCTGGTGGCCTGGTTGTTCATCGTAATCTCGCAAATCCGCCTCCACCACAAACTCGAAAAGCTCGGCATTATTGCTATCCGCACCCCGCTATGGCCCTGGCTGTCCTGGGCAGCGCTCGCAGGTGTGGTAGCGGTGTTTGGGCTGCTAGCCACCACAGCAAGTGGTCGCGGTAATCTAGTGGTTATCGCCACTATGACGCTTATTGCAGTAATTACCTTCAAAATCCGTGAACGAGTTGTGGGCAAAGTGTGATAACCTCGCGCGTGCAGCTGTGTCACCACAGTTGACTTCGCGTGCCCGCCCCGTCCTTTCGGGCGTGTAGCTTCGGTCTATTAGCTGCTACATGCAGTGGGCACCAGGGTAGGCCTCTGATCAGCTTAAATGCTGACCAAACCTACATAAACCAAAACTCTCGGCCCTGCCAACCGGGCAAGGCCACCGGATAACCGTATGCTTGGCAACCTCCAGGCACACAAAGTGAAAGGACCATCATGGCCGTTGTAACCATGCGCCAGCTACTAGAGAGCGGTGTCCACTTCGGACACCAGACTCGTCGCTGGAACCCCAAGATGAAGCGCTTTATCCTCACCGAGCGCAACGGCATCTACATCATCGACCTGCGTCAGAGCGTTGAGGAAATCAACCGCGCCTACGACTTCGTTAAGGAGACTGTGGCTCGCGGTGGCAACATCCTGTTCGTTGGTACCAAGAAGCAGGCCCAGGAAGCCGTAGCCGAGCAGGCTCAGCGCGTGGGCATGCCCTACGTCAACCAGCGTTGGCTCGGCGGTATGCTGACCAACTTCTCCACCGTGCACGCCCGCCTAGAGCGTCTGCGCGAGCTAGAGCAGATTGACTTCGACGACGTGGCCGCCTCTGGCCGCACCAAGAAGGAACTGCTGATGATGCGTCGCGAGAAGGACAAGCTCGCCCGCACCCTGGGTGGTATCCGTGACATGGCCAAGCTGCCTGCCGCCGTGTGGATCGTTGACACCAAGAAGGAGCACCTGGCTGTAGCCGAGGCTAACAAGCTCAACATCCCGATCGTGGCCATCTTGGACACCAACTGCGACCCCGACGAGGTTACCTACGGCATCCCCGGCAACGACGACGCCATCCGCGCCGTCACCCTGCTCACCCGCGTTATCGCTGACGCTGTGGCAGACGGTTTGCTGACCCGTTCCGGTGGCAAGGCCAAGGCCGGCGACAACGCTGAGCCCATGCCCGAGTGGGAAGCCGAGCTGCTAGCCGGCGAGACCACCACCGAGGAAGACGCAGCCCCCGAGGCTGAGCAGGCCTGAGAATTTTTAACGACGGCGTGCCCGGGTTTGCCCGGGGGCGCCGTCACCTTGAAACTTTAGGAGCAGTTAAATGGCTAACTACAGCCTAAACGACATTAAGGCCCTGCGTGAGGCCACTGGCGCGGGCATGATGGACGTTAAGAAGGCCCTGGAAGAGGCCAACGGCGACCGCGAGAAGGCCGTCGAGATCATCCGCGTTAAGGGTCTAAAGGGTATCGCCAAGCGTGAAGGCCGCAGCGCCAGCGCTGGTCTGGTCGTCGCCAAGGTAATCGACTCGGCCGAAGGCCAGGTTGGTGTCCTGGTGGAGATCAACTCTGAGACCGACTTCGTAGCCAAGAACGAGAAGTTCATCGACTTCGCCAACACCGTTCTAGCTGCCGCCATTGAGTCCGGCGCCACCAGCGCCGAGGAGCTAGCCAAGGTAGAGGTCGAGGGCCAGAGCGTCCAGGCCCTGACCGACGGCATGCAGGCCGTCATCGGCGAGAAGATCGTCGTGCGTCGCCTAGCCCGCCTAAGCGGCGAGGTTGTCTCCCTATACCTGCACCGCACCAACCCTGACCTACCGGCTCAGGTGGGCGTGCTGGTAAGCACCGACAAGGCTGCTGAAGAGGTTGCCCACGACGTGGCCATGCACATCGCTGCTTACTCTCCCAAGTACCTCGACCGCACCCAGGTGCCCGCTGAGGACGTGGAGAAGGAGCGCGCCATCGTCGAGGAGACCACCCGCGCCGAAGGCAAGCCCGAGAAGGCTCTGCCCAAGATCGTTGAGGGCCGCATGAACGCCTTCTACAAGGAGAACTGCCTCGTAGACCAGGCTTACGCCAAGGACCCCAAGACCACCGTCGGCAAGGTTGTTGCCGCTACCGGTGGTAAGATCAACGGCTTCGCCCGTTTCCGCGTAGGCGCCTGATCTAAACCATAGTTTTGTGGGGACTCGCAGCAGCGCTGCGAGTCCCCACAGCTTTTAAGGTCGTTAGCCAAGCTAAAGCGCGATAGACTTTGCTAGGCCCCCAGTTATGTGGGCTTGCAATTAAGTCAACAACTTACAGGAGCATGCATGAGCGCGAGCGACTCAGGGCACCTTGGCCACCAGCGCCGAGTGCTGTTAAAGGTTTCCGGTGAAGTGTTTGGCGGAGGCTCCATCGGTTTAGACCCGGATGTCGTCTCAGATGCTGCTAGGCAGATTGCTGCGGCAGTGCGCCAAGGCGTGCAGGTAGCCATTGTGGTGGGCGGAGGTAACTTCTTCCGTGGCGCCCAGCTATCACAGCGTGGTATTGACCGCGCCCGCGCCGACTACATGGGAATGCTGGGCACAGTGATGAACGCACTGGCTCTACAGGACTTCATTGAGCAGGCAGGCGTACCTGCCCGCGTCCAGAGCGCTATTTCTATGCGTCAGGTAGCCGAGTCTTACATTCCGCTACGCGCCATTCGTCACATGGAAAAAGGTCGTGTGGTTATTTTCGGGGCCGGCGCTGGTCTGCCCTACTTCTCCACCGACACCGTTTCTGCCCAGCGCGCCCTAGAAACCCACTGTGACGAGCTGCTGGTGGGTAAGAACGGCGTCGACGGTATCTACACCGCAGACCCGCGCAAGGACGCAAACGCCCGCAAGCTAGACTCGCTCACCTACGACCGAGCCCTAGCTGACGGCCTGAAGGTGCTTGACGCTGCCGCATTCTCACTGTGCCGTGAAAACGCCCTACCCATGCGCGTGTTCGGCATGGAAGGCGCAGGTAACATTACCGCCGCCCTAGTTGGCCAAAAGATCGGAACACTTGTCACTAACGACGAAGGAGCCCTCAAGTGATTGAAGAAACCCTGCTAGAAGCCGAAGAAAAGATGGAAAAGGCCCTAGTGGCCGCTAAGAACGAATTAGCTTCCATCCGCACCGGCCGCGCTAACCCGGCCCTGTTCACCTCCCTGAGCGTGGAGTACTACGGCGCCCCCACCCCGCTGCAGCAGCTAGCTTCAGTGACCGTGCCCGAGGCCCGCACCGTGCTAATCACCCCCTTTGACCGCACCGCCACCAAGGACATTGTCACCGCCGTGCGTGAGTCTGACCTGGGCGTTAACCCCACCGACGACGGTAACGTCATCCGCGTTAACCTACCGGCCCTAACCGAAGAGCGCCGTAAGGAATACGTAAAGCTAGCCCGTTCGCGCGCCGAGGAGTCTCGCGTGCAGCTGCGCAACGTGCGTCGTAAGACCAAGGATGTGCTAGATAAGATCAAGAAGGACGGCGAAGCTGGCGAGGATGAGGTCGAGCGCGCAGAAAAGGAGCTTGACGCTCTAACCAAGCGCTACGTCGAGCAGGTCGACAAGGCCCTGACCGCCAAGGAATCCGAGCTATTGGAAGTCTGACATGACTGGGCCGGCTCGCTTGGGTCGGCCCAAATTCATGTCTCGTAAAGAAGTGAGCCCATGACCACAAATACCGCAGTTTCGGCGCCGCCTGCTAAACGCAGCCTGTTTGTGCGCTTGTTCTACCCCGGTCCTACCCAGAACCGGGTGGTTGAAGGCCCTGCCCGTAAGGGTGGACGTAATGTGCCCGCAGCGGTGGGCGTGGCCGTGCTACTGATTGGGCTGGTTGCGCTCAGCTTGATCTTCAATAAGGTTTACTTCGCGCTTTTGGTGGCGGTAGCTATCTGCGTGGCCCTGTGGGAGCTGGCCGGGGCTTTCGCTAGGCGCGCGGTAGGTTTGCCGCTGCTACCCCTATGGGTGGGTACTTTTGGTTCGGTTGCCTGTGCCTATGTGATTGGCCCGGAGGGGCTGCTGGCAGCCGTATTTGCCACTTCTGGGGCCTGCCTGGTGTGGAGTTTTACCACCCAGGCCCAGTATGACTATGGCACCGCCCTGGAGATTGCTCACCCGGAAGATCCGCGTACCTACGCCCACGACGTGGTGCGCCGCTCACGTACCCTGGAGGCGGCGGCAGCTATTTTCTCTGTCTGCTACCTGCCTTTCCTAGCTGGGTTTGCGGTTATGCTGCTGGCCCAGCATCAGGGCGTAGGCAAGATTGTGGCGCTAATTGCGCTACCTGCTCTCAGCGACACCGGCGGTTGGCTGGCGGGGATTACTTTCGGTAAGCACCCTATGGCCCCCAAGATTTCGCCTAAGAAAACTTGGGAGGGTTTCGTTGGCTCGGTAATTGCCACCACCATTGGCACCGGCGTTGTACTGTGGCTGCTTGGCGGTACGCTGTGGGCGACTCCACTACTAGCTTTAGCGGTGGTTATTAGTGCCACCTTGGGTGACCTTGGTGAGTCGCTGATTAAGCGCGATTTGGGCCTAAAGGACATGTCTAACCTACTGCCGGGACACGGTGGGTTACTTGACCGTATCGACTCGATCCTCACTACCGCCCCCGTGCTCTATATTGCTTCAGTGCTAGCTTTATAGTGGTAGCTTGCGTTGGCACTAGTTGTTAACGACGCCGCCGCCCACTAATCCCTACTGTCCAAGCCCCAAGGATTTTAATGGCTGACTCCCGCCCCGTATCAATTGCCGCCCCCCGCCGTCGGGGGCGTCAGGTGCTGCCCACGGACCAGCCACCGGAGGGCGCTACTAGCCCTGATGCCAAGCCGCGTCTATCTTTCGCGGTGCCGGTAGCTAAGGGTAAAGCCCCGCGTCACTTGGCTGACTTGGATCTGGCTGGACGTAAGCAGGCCCTGAAAGAGGCGGGGCTGCCGGCTTTTCGCGCCGACCAGCTTTCGCGCCACTATTTCACGCATTTCACCCGTAACCCGGCTGATATGACTGACCTGCCGGCCTCCCAGCGCACCGCGCTATGTGATGAGCTACTGCCGGATCTGCTCAGCCAGGTACGAGCCTTGAAAGCTGACCAGGGTAAAACCATTAAGTACCTGTGGGAGCTGTTTGATGGGGTGCGGGTAGAGAGCGTGTTGATGCGCTACAAGGACCGCACCACGCTGTGTGTCTCTAGTGAGGCCGGCTGCGGTATGGCCTGCCCATTTTGTGCCACCGGGCAGATGGGCCTGACCCGTAACCTGTCTACCGCCGAAATCATTGAGCAGGTGCGTCAAGCCGCAGCGGCTTCACGTGACGGTGAGCTAGCTGGGGGACCGGCCCGGCTTAGCAATATTGTGTTTATGGGTATGGGTGAACCCATGGTCAACTACAAAAATCTGATTCCGGCCCTGCACCGGCTCACCCAGAGCGCCCCTGAGGGTTTTGGTATTAGCGCCCGCAACATCACGGTTTCTACCGTGGGTTTGGTGCCGCTAATTAAAAAGTTGGCAACCGAGGGTATGCCGGTTACGCTGGCGGTTTCTTTGCACGCTCCCGACGACGAGCTGCGCGATGACCTGATCCCGGTTAACTCCCGCTGGAAGGTAGGGCAGCTACTTGACGCCGCCCACGAATACTTCGAGGCCACCGGCCGGCGTGTATCGATTGAATATGCCCTGATTGAGGACATGAACGATCACGCTTGGCGCGCCCAGCTGCTAGCTGACGAGCTCAACAAACGCGGTCACGGCTGGGCTCACGTTAACCCCATCCCGCTTAACCCCACCCCGGGCTCAATTTGGACTTGTTCACGCCCCCAGGTGCAGCAAGAGTTTGTAAACACCCTGCGTAGGGCTGGTATTACTACAACTGTGCGAGATACTCGCGGTTCTGATATTGATGGTGCGTGTGGCCAGCTGGCCGCCGAAGTGCTGCAGCAAGAAAGGCGCTTGAGTTAAAGCATGAGCGACTTATTCGAGACCGTAGCCTGGAACCAGAAGGGCTACCGTAAAAGCGAAGTTGACGAGTTTTTCAACCGGGCCCACGATCTTTATGAGGCTGGCGACACCACTAGCCTGACCCCCACCCAGGTGCGCATCAACTGTTTTGATGTGGCCCGTGGCGGCTATGACATTCACGCGGTAGATGCGGCTATGGACCGCCTTGAAGTGGCTTTGATGCGTAAAATGCGTGAATCATTTGTGGCCCGTAGGGGCCGCCAGGCCTGGATGGATGAGGCAGCCAATCTAGCTACCACGCTTTATCCGCGTTTGCTACGCCCGGAAGGTAAGCGTTTCGCGCCGGCTAAGCGCGGCTATTCGATTGCTGAAGTGGACCGCTTTATGGACCGTTTAGCAGCATTTTTTGACAAGGGTGACCCGCTTAAATCTACGCAGCTGCGTAAACTTACTTTCTCTGCGGCCAAAGCAGATAAAGCCTATGACGAGGCCAGTGTGGACGCATTTATTGAGCGAGCCATCGAAGTATTGATGCGCGTGGAATAAACACTAGGGAGTGTCGTGAGTTTTCCAAACCAACTAATCATTTTGGGCTCTACTGGGTCAATTGGGACCCAGGCCCTGGATGTAGTGCGTGAGCTTAAAGCTAGCGGCCAAAGTGATATCCAGGTACTTGGCTTGGCAGCAGGCGGCTCACAGTTAGAGCTGCTAGCCAAGCAGGTGGCAGAGTTTAGCCCGCGCGCAGTGGCGGTGACTAATCCTAACGCCGCTACGCAGCTACCGGATTTACTTAAGCACTATGGTGCCGGTGAGCAGCCGCTACAGATTCTTAGTGGCCCTGACGCGGCCGCCGAGCTGGTGCGTAGCCTAGCTATGGGGCAAGACGGCACAGTACTTAACGGCATTACTGGTTCGGTCGGTTTAGCTGCCACTTTAGCTACTTTGGCCGACGGCGCCCGCCTGGCACTGGCTAATAAGGAATCTTTAGTGGTGGGTGGGGCCCTGGTAAAGCAGGCCCTAGCCTACCCGGGCCAGGTGGTGCCGGTTGACTCTGAGCACAGCGCCATCGCCCAGGCCCTGCTAAGTGGCCGCCACGAGAAGGGCCTAACCAGCCCGGTAGTTAGCGGTTACAGCGAGGTCTCACGTCTGATCCTGACCGCCTCCGGGGGACCGTTTAGGGGTAAGAAACGTGAGCAGCTTAGCCAGGTAACTGCCGCCCAGGCTTTAGCTCACCCCACCTGGTCAATGGGGCCGGTAGTTACGGTTAACTCCTCCACGCTAGTAAATAAGGGCCTGGAGCTAATTGAGGCCCACCTTTTGTTTGATGTGGACGCCAGCGACATTGACGTGGTGGTGCACCCTCAGTCAATCGTGCACTCTATGGTGGAATTCGTCGACGGCGCCACTATCGCTCAGGCCAGCCCGCCCGACATGCGTTTGCCTATCGCCCTGGGCATGACTTGGCCCCACCGCCCCCGCCTGGTAGGTAAGCTAACTAAACCCACCGACTTCACCAAGGTAAGCAGCTGGGATTTTGAGCCGGTAGATAACCAAACCTTCCCGGCCCTACAGCTAGCTCGTCACGCCGTCAGCGCCTCACCTACCCACCCGGCAGTATTTAATGCCGCCAATGAGCAGGCCGTAGACGCTTTCCTGAAAGGCGCCCTGAACTGGGTGGATATCGTAGATATCGACATTGCGGTAGTAAACGAACATGAAGGGGTTAGCACCCCCAGCTTGGATGATGTATTGGCGGTGGACCGCTGGGCGCGTGCACGCGCAGATGAACTGATCGCGGCGAAAGGCTGAACACATATGTATTGGCTGGGCATAGTTATCTTCATTGTGGGGCTACTGATTTCGGTGGCCTTACACGAGCTGGGACATATGATTCCGGCCAAAGCTTTTGGCGTTAAGGTTTACGAGTACTTCATTGGTTTTGGGCCGCGTATTTGGTCACGCCAAAAAGGTGAAACCGAATATGGGTTAAAAGCCCTGCCCCTGGGTGGGTATGTGCGTATGGCCGGTATGCTGCCACCAGCTAAACCCGGCCACCCTGACAAAGTGAACTCCAAAGGCGAGCTAGGCATGGTGGGCCAAGCCCGTCAAGAGTCACTAGCTGAACTAGAGCCGGGTGAAGAACACAAGGCTTTCTACAATTTAAGCGCCCCTAAAAAACTGGTGGTTATGTTTGGCGGGCCGGTGATGAACCTGATCCTGTCAGGGGTGCTAATCATTGTCTCGATGAGTTTCATTGGGGTGCCCAAAGCCACCAACACCCTGGCCGGGGTATCTAACTGCCTACCCACCATTGAATCTGGTCAGTCAACATGCGACGCCAAAGCCACGGTTCCCGCTCGCGCAGCGGGCTTAAAACCCGGAGACACCATTACCTCCTGGGATGGCCAGCAAATCAGTGACTGGACCCAGCTGCAAACCGCTATCGCTAGCACCAAAGCCGGCACCGGCGTCGTCGTAACTGTAAAGCGAGGCAACCACAGCCAGCAGCTAAACGTGGTGCCCACCCAAGTGACCCGGGTAGTGCAAGACGCCCGGGGTAAAGCTCTAGCCGCTCCCGACGGCTCGGCCCTAACCCGCACCACCACCTTTGTGGGTATCAGCCCGCAAATCAGCGGCCAACCAGTCTCGCTGGGCACGGCCCTAAAAACTACCTGGCTGGTTAACGTCTCCACCCTCAAAGCCATTGTCACTTTGCCGGCAGGCCTCTACCACCGGGTGCTAAGCGCCCTGGGGCAAGAATCCACCTCAAACCAGTCGCTGGTGTCAATCGTGGGAGTCGGGCGTATGGCCGGGCAGGTATCAAGCGGCGGCGGTGGGGTAGTGGACCTGTCGGTGCGCGCATACTCCATGCTGATGCTACTAGCCAGCCTTAACGCAGCCCTGTTTGCATTCAACATGATCCCACTGCTGCCTCTAGACGGTGGACATATTGCCGGAGCTATCTGGGAAGGCCTGCGTCGCAGCTTCGCCAAACTACGTAAAGCCCCAGATCCGGGGCCAGTTGACACCGCTAAACTGCTACCAATTGGGCAGGGTGTGTTTATCTTACTGCTAATTGTGGGATGTCTCTTGATCTGGGCAGATATAGCTGCCCCGGTTTAGGTGCAATAATGTCAGGCGTGAATAATGCATCGATTGCTTTGGGAATCCCCACGCTCCGTGAAGAACAGCCCGTTCTAGGTAAGCGTAAGCCCACCCGCAAAATCATGGTGGGATCCGTACCGGTAGGTGGCGATGCACCGATAAGCGTGCAGTCCATGACCACCACCAAAACCCACGACATCGGCGCAACCTTGCAGCAGATCGCTGAGCTGACTGCTGCCGGCTGCGACATTGTGCGCGTAGCCTGCCCCACCGATAAGGACGCCGAAGCGCTGCCCATTATCGCTAAGCAGTCACGCATCCCGGTGATCGCCGACATTCACTTCCAGCCCAAATACGTCTACGCCGCCATCAAGGCCGGCTGCGGTGCAGTGCGCGTAAACCCCGGTAACATCCGTAAATTCGATGACCAGGTAGCCGAAATCTGCAAGATGGCCTCCGACTACGGCGTCAGCCTACGTATCGGTGTAAACGCCGGCTCGCTAGACCCGCGCCTACTGAAGAAGTACGGCAAAGCCACCCCGGAGGCCCTGGTGGAGTCAGCCGTGTGGGAAGCCAGCCTGTTTGAAGAAAACGACTTCCACGACTTTAAAATCTCCGTCAAGCACAACGACCCGGTCACCATGGTCCAGGCCTACCGCCTGCTAAGCGAAAAAGGTAACTGGCCCCTACACCTGGGGGTAACCGAAGCCGGCCCCGCCTTCCAGGGCACCATTAAGTCCTGTGCCGCTTTCGGCGTGCTACTAGCTGAAGGCATTGGTGACACCATCCGCGTCTCCCTGTCGGCCCCGCCAGTAGAGGAAGTCAAGGTTGGCACCAAGCTGCTCGAATTCATGGGCCTGCGCCCGCGCAAGCTAGAGATCGTCTCCTGCCCCTCCTGTGGCCGCGCCCAGGTGGACGTGTGGACCCTAGCCGAAAAGGTTGAAGAAGGCCTCAAAGATGTTAAGGCCCCGCTGCGCGTAGCCGTTATGGGCTGCGTAGTTAACGGCCCCGGTGAGGCCCGCGAAGCTGACCTAGGCTGCGCCTCCGGTAACGGCAAGGGCCAGATCTTCGTGCGCGGCAAGGTTGTAGAGACTGTGCCCGAAGATCGCATCGTAGAAACCGTGCTGCGCTACGCCAACGACATGGCCGCAGACATGGCTGCCGAGATGGGCGAGGAAGCACTAGCAAACTCCGCCCCGCAGGTGATGGTGCCCTCAGCCTGATGCTGCGTTTGCATCGCGACCCGCATCCGCTAACGCCCGCCAATAGCACTGCGCTAATGCAGCTGTTGGCGGGCGACGCCGTAGCGGGAGTACAACTAGGGGCGCAAATTAGCCGCTGGAATTACTGGGGTAGGGGAGACGTAGTTGCTTGCGGCACCCCCCAACCCCACGCTGGCGCTTGGGCCACCGGTTCGCTTATCCTCTACGGTCAGCGCCATTGCAGCCCCAGCGAGTTAAAAGCCCTAGCTAACCACGGGCGTCCCCGGTTAACTAGGCGCGGCTCAGTGATGGGGCCGGCTGATGATGTGGCCGCGCTATGGCCGTATTTGGATCAGCGCTATTTGGCGGTGCGCCAGGCGCGTTGGAATCAGCCTTTGCTGCTAGCCCCGCCGGCCAAGCAGGTAGCTCAGAATTTGGCAGCTGCTAGCTCTAGCTATGGCGATGAGCTGGTGGCCGCTGCTGCTAGCCAAACCCAAGCGGCTCAGGTAGAGATGGAGCCGCTGGTAGTGCCGGCGGCGGTGGCCATGTTTAAAGAAGAAGTGGGTTTTGACCCGCTCTCTAGCGGCTCTGGCTATAGGCGCCATATCGGCCAGTTAATTGAGCAGGGGCGCAGCTATGTACTTCTCGACGACGGCGCCGGCCACCTGGGCAATACACAGGTAGCTTTTAAAGCTGACGTGGGTAGCTTGTGGAACTCGGTAGCCCAAATAACCGGCGTGTGGACCCGCCCTGACCTGCGCGGTAGGGGACTGGCTAAAGTGGCGCTGGGGCGAGTGCTGGCCCTGATTTACGCCCAACACCAGGTCAGTCAGATCAACTTGTATGTTAATGACTTCAATGTGGCGGCCCTGGGCCTGTATAAATCTTTAGGTTTTACGCAGGTGGGCACCATGAGCACAGTACTGCTGTAAATGCTGCTATAAGCCTGGCTCAGCTTTAAACAGCTAAGTAGGCCAGACAACACCAGCTTCACTTAGCTACTGGGCTTGGCTACGCGTAACATATACGTGTGCTTCAGACAATGACCAACGCCTTTATCCGTACTTTGCGTGAGGATCCTGCCGACGCAGAGGTAGCTAGCCACAAACTACTGGTGCGTGCTGGCTATATTCGCCGCGCTGCCCCGGGAATCTACACCTGGCTGCCACTAGGACTGCGTACCTTACGCAAGGTGGAGCAGGTGGTGCGTGAAGAGATGGATACTATCGCGCAGGAAGTACACTTCCCGGCTCTGCTCAGCGCCGACCCCTACAAGGCCACCGACCGCTGGGAAGAATACGGCCCCACCTTGTTCAAGCTGCGTGACCGTAAGGGCGGGGACTACATGCTGGCCCCCACTCACGAGGAAATGTTCACCTTGCTAGTCAAGGACATGTACTCCTCTTACAAGGATCTGCCTGTTTCTCTCTACCAGATCCAGACCAAGTACCGTGATGAGGCTCGTCCGCGTGCAGGCTTGATCCGTGGGCGCGAGTTCATCATGAAGGACTCCTACTCCTTCGACATTGACGACGCCGGCCTGGAACGCTCCTACCAGCTACACCGCGCCGTTTACCAGCGTATTTTTGAGCGCCTGGGCCTTGAATACGTAATCGTTAACGCCGTGAGTGGAGCCATGGGGGGCTCCCACTCTGAAGAGTTCCTACACCCTTCACCCATTGGTGAAGACACTTTCGTGCGCTCTGCCGGTGGCTACGCTGCCAACGCTGAGGCCGTCACCACCCCGGTGCCAGAGGCTGTGGATGCATCCAACGAGCCGGCCCCGGTGGAGGTAGACACCCCCGAGTGCCCCACCATTGAATCCCTAGTGGAGCTGTTCAACACCAAATACCCGCGCGCCGACCGCCCCTGGAGAGCCGCTGACACGCTTAAAAACGTAGTGGTTAACCTGACCCACCCCGACGGCTCCCAGGAGCTGCTGGTAATTGGTCTGCCCGGTGACCGCGAAGTGGATATGAAGCGCCTAGAGGCCGCCGTGGCCCCGGCCGAGGTGGAAATGGCTGGTCACGAGCAGCTAGCCAAGCACCCTGAGCTGGTGGCTGGCTACATTGGCCCGCAGGTGGTGGGTCCCAACTCGCCTAAGCGTGTGGCTCAGGTGGTCGACGGCGTCGAGCAGCTTAGCGGCAGCGTGCGTTACCTGCTAGATCCGCGTGTAGTAGAGGGCACCAGCTGGATCACCGGCGCTAACGCCGACCAGCGCCACGTCTACCACCTGGTAGCTGGACGTGACTTTAAGGCTGATGGGGTAATTGAGGCCGCTGAGGTGCGCCCCGGCGACCCGGCCCCCGACGGCTCTGGCCCGCTAGAGCTAGCCCGAGGCATCGAAATCGGTCACATCTTCGCCCTGGGGCGCAAGTACGCTAACGCCCTAGACCTAAAGGTGCTCGACCAGAACGGTAAAGCCCAGGTAGTAACCATGGGTTCTTACGGCATCGGGGTTTCACGTGTACTAGCGGCCCTGGCTGAAACCAACTGCGACGAGCACGGCCTAGCTTGGCCCGTGCACCTGGCCCCCTACCACGTGCAGGTACTGGCCACCGGTAAGGATGAGGCAGTATTTGAAGCTGCCACCACCATTGCCAGCGAGCTAGATGGCCTAGGCTACGACGTGCTATTTGATGACCGTCGCAAGGTCAGCGCCGGCGTTAAGTTTGCTGACTCTGAACTACTAGGTATGCCCTACATTGTGGTGGTAGGGCGCGATCTAGCTAAGGACGGCACTGTAGAAATCCGCAACCGTCGCAGCGGCGAGCGCATCAGTGTTAGCGCTGAGCAGGCTGTAGCCCAGCTAAACGAGCTGCTAGCGGCCCAGCTGAGCTAACAAAGCAGGCCTTAAGCGCTTAGCGTGGGCTTTAAGCACTAAAGTGCTTAAAGAACCCAAAAAGCGTGGGGGGCGGGCTGGTTAACCAGCCCGCCCCCCTACGTTTACTTGGAAGCTACTTAACCCCTAGGGCTTGTTCTGTTTGAGTTAGCGACGCATTCCAGCTTTGGGCTTGTACTAGTGCCCAAGCTGCGGCGCTAATAGCCTGTTTACGCTGTGAGTCATCTTTAGCATTGGCTACTTCACCAAGCTCAGCGCTAACCACATTTAGCCATAGGCTAGCGCCCTGCTCATAGGAGTTGCCGCTGGGCAGTTGGTAGCTGCTTAGGCGCTGATCAGGGCATTTAATTGCCAAGCAGGCGTCTACTGTGGCGGCGGCAGCTTTAGCCTGGGCGCCGGTAGCGTCGTCACCGCTTTGCGCCGCAATCACCTCTAAACCGTAGCGGGCCTGGTCATAGGCGCTGAGTGTGCTCGCCTGCAGGGGGCTAGTTAAATTAACGCCGGTGCGCGGCTGCGGGGCCATCAGCTTGTCAAAATTCGTGCCATCAAGGGCGCGTGCCCAGCTAGCCCAAGTTAAACCGATAGAGGCATAGGTTTGGGCAGTTTTACCGCTAGATTCACTTGCAGCCTTAAGGGCCTCACCAGTGCCCTGCTTAAGGTACATAACCAGCTGCGCCGTCGTCGTATCAGAACCAGCCGTAGGAACCGGTGAGACAGTGGGATAACCGGTTGGGGGAGTGGTGTGCCAAGGCTGCCAAACCCCACCCAAAGAGCGCAACTGACTAGCCGAGCCTTTAGCTACTGCAGCCACCTCAGCTGACCCAGATTTAGCTAGCAACTGGGCGGCAGAGTTAATCAACGCAGTCCGGCGTGCTAAAGCATCCTGAGTTTGCTGTGACGCTGAAAGCGTAGGCAGAGCTGCGCGCGTGCCCTCACCTATCCGTAAACCACAGCCTGACAGAGCTAAAACGCAGGTCAGAGCCATGATTGAACAATTGCGGGCGGTAGCGCGAAAACTAAACGGGCGCAGGGCGGGGGTGATTACGCGGCACTTCACCCCCTGATCTTCCCACGTACAGGTAAGATATGGGCAGGTAATTATCGACAGAAGGATCAGCAATGGCACCCGAGGCTAAGGGAAACCACAAACAAGCACCGGCTGAACTGACCCAAATCCTGGCCCCAGTGGTTAGCGAAAACGGCTTAATGCTGCTGGAAACTGAGCTAACCAAGGCCGGAAAGTACTCGACCTTGCGAGTTATCGTGGACCTACCAGAAGGCCCCGGAGATGTTGACCTGGACACAATTGAACAGGTGGCGCGTCAAATCAGCGACGCGCTAGATGAAGCTGACCCAATTAAGGGCTCCTACCAGCTTGAAGTATCTAGCGCCGGCGCCGAGCGCGAACTGCGTGATGCGCGCGAATTTGGTCGTGCGGTAGGCCGACTGGCACAAATTAACACCGAAGCCGGTGAAGTGTTCGGGCGTGTACTAAGCGTCAACGAAAACGGGGTAGAGGTAGAAACCAAAACCGGCACGCAGCTAGTACCCTTTACGCAGATCATCAAGGCTCAGCAGGTAGTAGACCTCAGCGGTGCGCTGTAACCATAACTGAATAAAAGGAGCACACATGAAAATCGACATGGCTGAACTGCGCGTTGCCGCAGATGAGTTGGAAATAGACCTAGATAACCTGATCCCTGCTATTGAAGAAGCGATCCTAAACGCTTATCTCAAGCAGCCCGGGGCTATTAAGGGTGCCTACGTGCGTATAGACCGCCGCAACGGCGAAATGAACGTTTATGCCCCTGAGCTAGATGAAAACGACCAGCCCACCGGTGAATACTTTGACGACACGCCCCCGCACTTTGGGCGTATCGCTCAGGCTTCTATCCGTTCAGTAGTGGTCCAGCGCATCCACGACCGCCGTGACATGGAAGTGCTTGGCGCCTACAAAGACAAGACCGGCCAGCTAGTTTCCGGCATTGTGCAGCAGGGGCGCGACCCGCGCACTGTATACGTGCGCCTAGACGAAGAACGCGAAGGCATTATTCCTCCCGCTGAGCAGGTGCCCGGCGAGCGCTACCGTCACGGTGACCGCGTGCGTGCCTATGTAACTGAAGTTTCCCGTGGCCCGCGCGGCGCTCAGATCATTCTTTCGCGCACTCACCCGGGCCTGGTGCGTCAGCTCTTTGAGCGTGAAGTACCCGAGCTGTCTAAGGGTGAGGTGGAGATTGTATCCCTGGCCCGCGAACCTGGGCACCGCACCAAGATGGCAGTGCGAGCCAACAACCGCGACATTAATGCCAAGGGCGCCTTCATTGGCTCCATGGGCACGCGTGTGCGCGCGGTAAACCAGGAGCTGGGCGACGAAAAGATCGATATTGTCGACTGGTCAGCTGACCCGGCCAAGTATGTGGCTAACGCTCTTTCTCCCGCCCGCGTCTCCAGCGTGACCGTGCTAAACGAGGAAGAAAAGACTGCCCGCGCAGTGGTTCCGGACTTCCAGCTGTCGCTAGCAATCGGTAAGGAAGGCCAAAACGCCCGCCTGGCTGCGCGCCTAACTGGTTGGAAGATCGACATTCGCTCTGATGCTGATGAGGGTGAAATTCAGCCTGGCCGTACCTCAAGTGCTGACGTGAGCGGTGACTCAGACTACCAAGGCTGAAAAACACCCAAATAGACGTTAAAATGAGCGATATGAGTCAACCTATACGTACCTGTGTAGGTTGCCGGGCTAAGGACGCACGTAGTGCGTTAATTCGCCTCGTTCGCCGCGATACTCGTGTGGTGGTGGATACCGGTGCTTGTGCACCGGGAAGAGGCGCCTGGATGCATGACGATCCGCAATGTTATGGCACCGCCCGCAGACGGCGCAGCATTGAGCGTGCATTGCGTTGCAAAGGGACGCTCAACCTTGACGTTGTAGACAATTGGTTTTCCCCTACCCACGTGGGAAAACAACTGCCGCCTAGCGGCACCGACTACTAGACATGAAAGCGGGTAGAGAGCCGATGGGCACCCGATGAGTACCCAGCGATGAGCTGCCAGCAGTAAACACACCCACCTGTTTCAGGTGGGAGACTGGAACAGGAGAATAGTGGCTAAACCACGTGTACATGAGCTCGCTAAGGAGCTCGACCCCTCAGGCAAGAAGGTCACCAGCAAGATCATTCTGGCCTGGCTAAAAGACCAGGGGGAATTCGTTAAGGCAGCCTCCAGTGCTGTTGAACCCCCGGTAGCGCGCCGCGTGCGCGAACACTTCGCCCCGATGGTTGAGGGCGACGGCGCCAAGAAGGCTAAGAGCGACGCGCCTAAGCCTGGTGCCAAGAAAGCGGCTAAGCCCGCCACACCTAAGCCGGCTAAGCCTGCTGCTAAGCCAGCCCCCGTTGAGGGTGCTAAGCCCGCTGCCCCAAAGCCCGGGCCTAAGGCCCCCAAGCCGGTAGTAGCTGAGGAGCCCAAGCCAGTGGCTAAGCCCGCCCCTAAGCCGGCTAAGCCCGCTGCTAAGCCAGCCCCCAAGGTAGAGAAGGTAGAGGGCGCCAAGCCCGCCGCTCCCAAGCCGGCTGCTCCTGCGCCGCGTGGTGGCGCGCGCCCGGGTAACAACCCCTTTGCTTCTTCGCAGGGTATGCCCCGTCCTGGTGGGGCTCGCCCGCAGCCTGGTCAGGGTGGTCCGCGTCCGGCAGCCCCGCGTCCTGGCGGTAACGGTGCCCCGCGCCCGGGTAACAACCCCTTTGCTTCTTCGCAGGGTATGCCCCGTCCTGGTGGGGCTCGCCCGCAGCCTGGTCAGGGTGGTCCGCGTCCGGCAGCCCCGCGTCCTGGCGGTAACGGTGCCCCGCGCCCCGGTGGCCCGCGCCCGCAGGGTGGTGGCCGCTCTGGCGCCCCGCGTCCGGGTGCTCCCCGTTCTGGTGGTCCGCGTCCTGGCGGTAACGGCGCTCCCCGTTCTGGTGGCCCGCGCCCCGGTGGTAACGGCGGTCCGCGTCCTGGCGGCGCTAACGGCCCGCGTCCCACTCCGGCAACCGCTCGTCCCAGTGGCGCTCCGCGCCCCAACCCGGGCATGATGCCTGGTCAGTCCTCGATTGGGCGCCCTGGTGCACCCGCTCGTGGCAACGGCCGTCCCGGTGGTTCTCGTGGCGGTAATGGCGGCGGTGGCCGTGGTAATGGTGGCGGCGGCGCTCGTCCCGGCGGCGGCTTCGGCGGCCCGCGCGGTGGACGTGGCGGTAACGGCTCCACCCAGGGTGCTTTCGGTCGCGGCGGTGGCAACGCCCCGCGTCGTCGTAAGTCAAAGCGTGCTAAGCGCCAGGAATTCGAACAGCAGAGCGCACCCATCATTGGCGGCGTCGCTATTCCGCGCGGCAACGGCGTGACAATCCGCGTCCGTCAGGGTGCCACGCTAACCGACCTGGCTGAGAAGATTAACGTCAACCCCGCAGCCCTGGTTACGGCCCTGTTCAGCCTCGGTGAGATGGTGACCGCCACCCAGTCGGTGGATGAGGACACCTTCAAGCTGCTAGGTGAGGAGCTGGGCTATGACGTCCAGGTAGTCTCACCTGAGGATGAAGACCGTGAGCTGCTGGAATCCTTCGACATCGACCTCGAAGCTGAAGAGGACCACGACGACGAATCTGAGCTGGTTGTACGTCCCCCGGTTGTCACCGTTATGGGTCACGTCGACCACGGTAAGACCAAGCTGCTAGACGCCATCCGTTCTACCGATGTGGTGGACTCTGAGGCTGGCGGTATTACCCAGAACATCGGTGCCTACCAGGTGCGAGTTGAGCACGATGGCCAGATGCGCGCTATCACCTTCATTGATACGCCTGGTCACGAGGCCTTCACCGCTATGCGTGCACGTGGTGCTCGCGTAACCGACATCGCCATCTTGGTGGTTGCTGCCGACGACGGTGTGATGCCCCAGACCGTTGAGGCCCTTAACCACGCCCAGAGCGCTAACGTGCCGATCGTGGTAGCGGTTAACAAGATCGATAAGGAAGGCGCTAACCCGGAGAAGATCCGTGGTCAGCTCACCGAATACGGTCTGGTGCCCGAAGAATACGGTGGCGACACCATGTTCGTCGACATTTCCGCCAAGCAGCACCTACACATTGATGAGCTGCTCGAAGCCGTGCTGCTGCAGGCAGATGCGGGTCTGGACCTACGCGCCAACCCCAACGCTGATGCTCGCGGTGTGGCTATTGAAGCCAAGCTTGAACGCGGTCGCGGTGCGGTGGCAACCGTGCTGGTTGAGCGTGGAACCCTGCGCGTGGGTGACCCCATCGTGGCTGGTTCTGCCTACGGTCGCGTGCGTGCCATGTTTGACGAATACGGTAAGTCTTTGGAAGAGGCCGGCCCGGCTCGCCCGGCCCAGGTACTGGGTCTGACCAGCATTCCTAGCGCTGGTGACTCCTTCCTGGTGGCCCCCGAAGACCGCACTGCCCGCCAGATCGCTGACAAGCGTGCAGCTGCTGCCCGTAACGCCATGCTGGCTAAGCGCCGCAAGCGCGTTTCGCTGGAAAACCTCACCGATGTGCTTAAGGAAGGTAAGGTTGACACCCTTAACCTCATCCTTAAGGGTGACGCCTCTGGTGCCGTTGAGGCCCTGGAAGAGTCGCTGCTCAAGATCGATGTTGGCGAAGAAGTACAGCTGCGCGTTATCCACCGTGGCGTGGGTGCCATCACCCAGAACGACGTCAACCTGGCTACCGTCGACAACGCGGTTATCATCGGCTTCAACGTACGCCCGGCTGAGCGTGTACAGGAGCTGGCTGACCGCGAGGGTGTAGAGATGAAGTTCTACTCCGTCATCTACAACGCCATTGAAGATGTTGAGGCCTCGATGAAGGGCATGCTCAAGCCGATCTACGAAGAGGTCGCCCTGGGTAGCGCCGAGATCCGCCAGGTCTTCCGTTCCTCCAGGTTCGGTAACATCGCTGGTTCGATTGTCCGCAGCGGCATTATCAAGCGTGGCACTAAGGCCCGTTTGGTGCGCGACGGCGTGGTGGTTGCTAACGAGCTATCCATCGAGTCTTTGCGCCGCGAGAAGGACGACGTCACCGAGGTACGCGAAGGCTACGAATGCGGTATTAACCTAGGCTTCAAGGACATTGCTGAAGGCGATGTCATTGAGACTTGGGAGATGCGTGAAAAGCCGCGAGACTGACGTCTTAGGCTAACGGTAGTCGCCACCTAAGGCGACAGGTGGCGGGTCAGCAATGGCCCGCCACTTTTTGGCATTAAACTAAGTATGTAGATCACCTTGAACCATTTACATAAAAAGGAGTCATCATGGCTGACCCCGCACGCGCCCGTCGGGTTGCTGACCGAATCCACAAGACAGTGGCCCAGGTGCTTGAACGCCGTATTAAGGACCCGCGTCTAGGTTTCGTAACTATCACGGATGTGCGTGTCACTGGTGACCTACAGCAGGCCACCGTGTTTTACACGGTTTACGGCACTGAAGGTGAGCGCCGTCGTAGCGCCAGCGCCCTAAAGTCTGCCACCGGCCTGATCCGCTCTGAGGTAGGCAAGGCCCTGGGGATTCGCCTTACCCCCACCATTAGCTTCCAGCTAGACTCGCTACCCACCACGGCCCGCAGCATTGAGGATGCTTTGGCTCAGGCCCAGGTGCGCGACGCCGCCATTGCCCGCGCCGCTGAAGGGGCCAGTTACGCTGGGGACGCTAACCCCTACCGCACTAAGGATGAGGACGAGGACGCCGCCACCAGTGACAGCGCTGCCAGCGCTGAAAGCAGCGAGAGCGCTGCCAGCGCGGAAAGTGCCGCTAGCCCTGAGGAAGCCGTGCACGAGCAGGACGTTTTTGCTGACGAGCAGGACGGCGGCGTCGACAACCGCCAGATTGCTGCCCTGCAGGCACAGGCTATGGCTGAGGCTGCTCAGGCTGACGCCCAGGGTCGCTCTAGCCACGACCAGCTCTGATAAGTGAGCGAAAAACAAACTGCGCTCGGTCAAGACAGGCCCAGCCAAGCTGAGCCCGGCCAAGCCATGAGCCAAAGCGAGCCCGGTCAAGACGAGCAAGGTCAAGGCAGGGCCAGCCAAGCTGAGCCCGGCCAAGCCATGAGCCAAAGCGAGCCCGGTCAAGACGAGCAAGGTCAAGGCAGGGCCAGCCAAGGCGAGCCCAGCCAGGGCCCAGGCGCAACTGAGCGCGTACGGCCAGTGGATGTAGCCCGGGGGGCCGTAACCGCCCCCGACGGGCTGCTACTGGTTGATAAAGACCTGGGCATCACCAGCCACGATGTGGTTTCCCGGGTGCGGCGCCTGGCGGCCACGCGCAAAGTGGGCCACGCGGGCACGCTCGACCCTATGGCTACCGGATTGCTTACGGTGGGCGTTGGTAAAGCTACCCGGCTGCTGAACTACCTGGTGGGGGCCGATAAAACCTATGAGGCCACCATCCGCCTGGGGGTGGGCACAGACACTGAGGATGCTCACGGCCAAGTCACCCAGGTGGTGGCGCCCGATCAGGTGGATTTGGCGCGCCTGCAGGCTGCCGCCGCTCAGCTAACCGGCCAAATTAGCCAGGTGCCCAGCAGTTTTAGTGCCATTAAGGTTAATGGCGTGCGCGCCTATGACCTGGCCCGCAGCGGTCAGGAAGTGGAGCTGGAAGCTAGGCAAGTCACCATTCATAGCTTTGATCTGGGCCAAGTTAACTCCACTAGCGCCAGTTACCCAGGCTGGGGCCAAGTGCCAGTGGTGGATGTGAAGGTGCAAGTTAGCTGCTCGTCGGGCACCTATATCCGGGCTTTGGCCCGCGATTTTGGGCTGTCGCTGCAAACAGTTGCACATTTGACTACGCTGCGACGCACGCAGGTGGGTCCGTTTAAAGTTAGCGACGCGCGCACCTTGAGCGGCTGGTCGGCGCAGGTGAGTCAGGATGCTGAAGGCGCTAACCCTAAGGGTTTGGCCCTAACGCCTCTGCCGCTGGTGCTCAGGCAGGCTTTCAACTGGCTGGTTTTGGATCCCGGCCAGGTTAAAGACGTGCGTCAAGGTAAGTTTTTGCCGCGTCAGTTGGAAGAAAATGTGCAAGTGGCCAAGGCCCCTGTTAACGCTAAGCAAAAGGTGCTAGCCGCGTTAGACATGCAGGGCGAGGCCGTGGCATTGTTGAAGCGTCAAGGTAAACATTTGCGACCGGTGCTAGTTTTTGCGGGCGCGTGAAATAGGAGAAAAAGTTTGACTCAGCAGCTTTCGCAGCCGCAGGAGCCTAAAGCTCAGGTACCTCAGGCCCCCACAGTGCAGGCCAGCCCGGTCCCGGGACGTAAACCTGGCAATATTTTGGGGTTGCGTGCGGTGGATGCTAAGCCCCGCTCTGGCGGTTGTGGTTGCGCCGGTGGCTGCGGCTGCAATGGTGGCGCACACGCGTGAAGGTTTTACATTCGCCCAAGCAGGTAGCGCAGCTTGATTTAGCTGCTGGCTGCGTGCTCACTATCGGTATTTTCGACGGCGTCCATCGTGGTCACCAGGCGATTTTGGCTCATGCCGTGCGGCGCGCTAAGCAAATGGGCGTGCCTTGCGTGGTGCTGACTTTTGATCCTCACCCGCGCCTGGTGCATGATCCCGACACCCACCTGCACTTGATCACGTCTTTGGCTGACCGCCTTGAGGCGCTGGGGCAGCAGGGGGTGGATGCCACCTTGGTGGTTAACTACACCTTGGAGTTTGCCTCCCAAAGTGCCGAGGATTTTGTGCGCACCTGGCTGGTGGATCTGCTTAAGGCTCGCCTGGTGGTGGTGGGTTCTGACGTGCGCTTTGGGGCCGGCAATGCGGGCGATAGGCACACGTTGGAGCAACTGGGCCAAAAGTTTGGTTTTGAGGTTGAAATCGTAGATAACGTATGCGGTCACAGCGGTAAACGCTGGTCGTCAACTTGGGTGCGGCAAGCCCTGGAAAAGGGTGACGTGGCTGAGGCGGCGCGGATTTTGGGTAGACCGCATCGCTTGCGAGGCACGGTGGTGCATGGTTTGCAGCGTGGACGCCAGTTAGGTTTCCCTACCGCTAATTTGGATGCGGAAACTGCCGGGGTAGTGCCCCCTGACGGTGTCTACGCCGGTTGGCTTTGGGCTCACGACGGCGCCAGTGGGCTACGTAAAATGCCTGCGGCTATCTCGATCGGCACTAACCCAACTTTTAAGGATGTACCCAAACGCACGGTTGAAGCCCACGTGCTTGGCCGCGCCGACTTGAACCTGTATGGCCAAGAAGTGGCGGTTGATCTGGTCAGCTATCTGCGTCCAATGATCAGTTTTGCCGGCTTAGATGAGCTGCTAAAGCAGATGCACAAAGATATTGCTGACAGCGCGGCGGTGCTGAACGTGCCGGTGCCAGAGCCGATCGATCCGGCGCAAGTTACTGCCTGCTAAAAGCTACATTCTGCGTGCGGCTCAGACGCTGTCTAGGCACCTGCTGTCTAAACACTGTGCCCCCTGGTTTTTTAAACCAGGGGGCACGAGCGTTAGTTGGCGCAGAGCTCATTAGTTGGCGCGGCGCTGTCGCCTAAAACCTAGCGAGGCCAGGCACAGGCCAGCTCCTAGCATTGCCAGTATTGGTTCGAAGCCGGTTTTGGCTAGCGAGCCGCCAGCTTTGCCGCCAGCTCCACTAGCACTGGCGCCGCCCACGCCGCCCGCGCTGCCTAAGGCTCCGGTCGAACCAGAACCGCCCAGTTTCGCGCCGCTGCTAGAGCTGCCTGAAGTGCCACTTAGTGAGCCAGAACTCTTAGCGCCCTGGGAGCCAGACGCCGTCGGCTTAGATGCGCTAGCGCCAGCCGGGCTAGTGGGGTTAGAGCCAACCACATTATTGATAGGGGTGGTGGGGCTTGGACTAGTGGGCGTTGGGTTAGTGGGGCTGGCTCCGGGCCCTGGGGAGTTGCCATCTAGCTTGCAGTCGCTAACCTTGCCGGCGCGGTAATCGGCAATAGCCTGGTTACCCACTAAGAAAGTCAGGCATTTAGTGGGTGAGGCCAGAGCCTGGCCCTTGACTGTGGCCGTGAAGCTAACCTCGAACAGATACACGCCGGGCTTGGTAAAAGCCCAGTTGGCGTGAGCGTGGGTGTGCTCAGGAATAGACAGCTCGCTAAGCGAGGTGGAAGTGTTAAAAATATGTTCCACCTTGCCGGTTAAAGCGTCACTGTTAAACACGTGCGCACTAGCACCCTCGGGCAGCGAGTGGGGTTTAACAATGAATTTGACGCTGCCTTGAGCCAGCGAGTCACTGATGCCATTGGTGGACCAGCCAGGCCAAATGTGTACGCCGTCATTAATCGCGTCAGTGTAGTAGAACTGGCTGCCGGATTTACCCAAAAAGTCATACTGGCTACCAGCTAGGCGGCCGCTAGAGGGGCGGGTATGGCGAGCTGAGTCGTCCAAAGCTAAAGCCACCGAGTTGATATCGCGGTCAACTGAGGTTTTAGCGTTGGTGAGGGTGTCATCATGCAAACTGGCGCTTAACGCGGTGCCATCGGCGTTTAGTGAGCCGGCAATATCGACGTGACCGCGCTGCAAAATCACCTTTTCACTCACCGGCCCGCTGGGCTTAGTGGGGGTGGGTGCCGGGCTGGCCCCAGGGGGCGTAGGAGTTGGCTTGCCGGGTGCCGGTGTGGTGGTCGGTTGACTGGTCGGTGCCGGCGTGGGCCCAGCAGTGGGCTTAACGGTGGGTTGGGCCGACGCCGTCGGGCTAGGCGCAGGGGTAGCCGTAGGGGCCGCGCTAGCTGTGGGGGTGGGTGCCGGCGTCGCAGTGGCGGTGGGCTGCGAGGTTGGCGCAGGCTCAGGGGTCGGCTGCGGGCTGGGCTCAGTGCCACTGGCGCCATCGACCGCCAAAGAGCCCGAGTAGCTAAGCCCTGCGCGAGTATCAACCGGGCCAGGAGAATCAGCGCTACCACCAGCAGAGCCAATTAAAGCGTGGGGGATAACGTTGATACGCAGATATTTGCCAGAGCAGTCAGAGTGGGAGTCATTAATGCTCAGCTGCCCATTTACATCCGTCACCCCCTCAAAAATGCAGGTGGGGTACTGCTCAGTAGGCGAGTCATAGTAGCCGCCATTGATATAGGCCTTCACCTTGCTGTCTGACAGCGTGATGGTGGTGTTTAGACGGCTGTCGCTAATGGACTTAACATCCACGGTGTAGCTAAGCGCCTTAGGAGTGTAAGGCTGGGTGTCAAAAGCCGGGGCCGGGTCGCTGGAAGCCGGCTCGGGCAGACGCGAAACCGCCTGGGTGGAATCGGTGGAGGCAGGGGATTCCTCGCCGGTGGTGTATTCCACCGAAGCCGAAACCCAACGCGGCAGCCCACTAGCGGCGTCGGGAACATAAACAGCCTGGAAAGCACTGGTGGTAGAACCAATCATTTCTTTCCAGGTGGCTTTACCGTTAACCACCGGCACCTGAGCCAGGTAGTAGCCGTCAATGAAGAAGGTTACGTTTCCGCCAGCTTTAGCATCTCCCGCATCAAAAGTCAGGTCCGTGAGTTTGTCGTCGCCATCTTTTTGGCGTCCCTCATGGGGTGAGAGCGTGAAGGTGTAGGGCGTGGCCGGGGCGCCAGAAGGGGCAGCGGCAAACTGTTGGCTCAGCGGGGTAGAGGCCGTGTCAGAGGGGCGCGTGCCACCAACTTGCCACACAAAAGGCACAGTTTTAGAGGCAATCAGTGAGCCATCTTTAGCGCGCGCAGTAGCCCGGTAGGTCAGCACATAGCGGCCAGGCTTAGAGAAAATCGTGTCATTGTGGGTGTGGTTGCCCGGGGTTAGGAAGATTGAGCGCCGTCCCTCATCGTGGGAGGACAGGTAGCGCCGCACGCCGTCGTCGTCAGCGTAATAAACCAGCGCCTCCATGCGGCCCGGGCCATCAAAACCAACCAGGTCTAGGCTGAAGGAAGCATTCCTGAACTGCTCAGTGGGGATCTCGCTATCAGCCCCAAAACCAGCCCACAGGGGTTCCTTATTAACCCCGGGAATAGCTGGGGCGCGATACCACAGGTCACCAACAGAGCGAATAAAGTCAATGCCGGGGTTGGGTGAGCCCTCAAAGTTGAAGAAATACAGCTGCTCACCGCTGCGTTTATAGCCGGTGCCCACCCAGTTAACCGTGTCTTCTAGCGCATAGGTTTGCCCATTGGCTTCATTTAGCAGGGCAAAGTTGTTATCACGCCAATACACCTTGGGGGCGTCAATGTGGTGGGCGGTGGTTACGATCTTGCCGTCGTCAGGGCTGGCTAGGGAAGGTGCAGCAAGCGGGGAGAGGGCTAAAGCGGCAGTTAAGGCCATAGCTGCGATACGCGAACGTATTTTCATAGCGGGTCTTTCCAAATGTGCAGAGAAATGCCGATAAAAGCTTAACTATAATGATACTGATTATCAACTAGGGGTGACTTCGTGCCCGCTTGCCGATCTTGTGCGCTCATGGTTAGCACTCGCGGCTGTGGCGACGACGTCGGCACGTGATTTGTGGCAAAAGCACGCTTTAAGGGTGGTTGCTAGCTGTTGAGGCTGCTAAGCTTGCAGGGCCGTCAAAGCCGGCCACGGCGCGTCATGCTTGGGAGAACCTGCCCCAGGCTCCGTGTAACGACCATGAGGAGTAAATATATGTCGATCTCCGCTGAGCGCAAGCAGCAGCTAATCGCCGAGTACGCTACCCACGAGGGCGACACCGGTTCCCCCGAGGTTCAGGTCGCTATCCTCACCGAGCGTATCTCTAACCTGACCGAGCACTTCAAGTCCCACAAGCACGACCACCACTCCCGTCGTGGTCTTTACCTGCTAATTGGTAAGCGTCGTCGCCTGCTGGACTACCTCTACGAAGAGGACATTGAGCGCTACCGTAGCCTCATCGCTCGTCTGGGCATTCGCCGCTGATCACTGGCGCATAAGCATACAAACGGCAATCTCGTTTAGAGGTTGCCGTTTTTGCTTGCATTGCCTAGTTCACGCGCGGCCAAACCCACAAATGCCCTAAATGCCGCTAAGCTAGAAGGGATACATAAGAGAAGACGAAAGTGAATTTAGATGTTCATTGATGACCCTGAGGTCACTGCGGCTGAAGCCGTAATCGACAATGGCGCTTTTGGTAAGCGCGTAGTCCGTTTTGAAACCGGACGACTAGCCAAGCAGGCCGCTGGCTCCGCTATGGCTTACCTGGATGGTCAGACCGCCATCCTGTCTGCCACCACTGTTGGCAAGCACCCCAAAGACCAGTTCGACTTCTTCCCCCTCACTGTGGATGTGGAAGAGCGTCAGTACGCCGCCGGCCGCATCCCCGGTTCTTTCTTCCGTCGTGAAGGCCGCGCTGGCACCGAAGCTATCCTGGCTTGCCGTCTGATTGACCGCCCGCTACGCCCCTCCTTCGTTAAGGGCCTGCGTAACGAGGTCCAGGTAGTTGAGACCGTACTGTCTATCGCTCCCGACGACGCCTACGACGTTCTAGCTATTAACGCCGCCTCCATGTCCACCCAGATTGCTGGGCTGCCCTTCGCGGGCCCGGTGGCCGGTACTCGCATCGCCCTGATTGACGGCCAGTGGGTAGCTTTCCCCCGTTACAGCGAGATTGAGCGCGCCACCTTCCAGATGGTTGTGGCCGGTCGTGTGCTGGAAGACGGCGACGTGGCCATCATGATGGTTGAGGCTGGTGCCACCGAGCACGCCTGGAACCTGATCAAGGCTGGCGCTGTGGCCCCCACCGAGGCTGTAGTAGCCGAGGGTCTAGAGGCCGCCAAGCCCTTCATCAAGGTTTTGTGCGAAGCCCAGATGGAGGTGGCTGCCCACGCTTCCAAGCCCACCGCCGAGTTCCCGCTCTACCTGGACTACACCGACGAGCAGTACGACGCCGTCGAGACCGCTGCTAAGGAGGCTGGCCTAGCCCAGGCTCTAAGCACCGAAGGCAAGCAGGCCCGCGACGAGGCCGTGGAAGCTATCCGCGACCAGGTCCTGGCCCAGCTAGCTGAGCGTTTCCCCGAGGAAGACGACGAGAAGGCCCTCAAGGCCGCCTTCAAGTCCGTCACCAAGAAGCTGGTGCGTCACCGCACCCTGACCGAGGGCATCCGTATGGATGGCCGTGGCACCAAGGACATCCGTACCCTGGCTGCCGAGGTTGAGGTACTTCCGCGCGTACACGGCTCGGCCCTGTTCGAGCGTGGTGAAACCCAGATCCTGGGCGTGACCACCTTGAACATGCTGCGCATGGAACAGCAGCTGGACAACCTTTCACCCATCACCGCCAAGCGCTACATGCACCACTACAACTTCCCGCCCTTCTCCACCGGTGAGACCGGGCGTGTGGGTGCCCCCAAGCGTCGCGAAATCGGTCACGGTAACCTGGCCGAGCGCGCCCTGGTGCCGGTGCTGCCTAGCCGTGAAGAGTTCCCCTACGCTATCCGTCAGGTCTCTGAGGCTCTAGGCTCCAACGGCTCCACCTCCATGGGTAGCGTGTGTGCCTCCACCCTGAGCCTGCTGCAGGCCGGTGTGCCGCTGCGCGCCCCTGTTGCCGGTATCGCCATGGGTCTAATGCACGAGGAAATCGACGGCGAAACCAAGTGGGCCACCCTGACCGATATTCTCGGTTCTGAGGACGCCTTCGGCGACATGGACTTCAAGGTTGCCGGTACCGCCGACTTCATCACCGCCCTGCAGCTGGACACCAAGCTTGACGGCCTACCCTCTGAGGTTCTGGCCGGCGCCCTGGGCCAGGCTCGCGATGCCCGCCTGCACATCCTGGGCGTGCTCAACGAAGCTATCTCCACCCCGGACGAGCTCTCTCCCTACGCCCCGCGCGTGCTGACCGTTAACATCCCGGTTGACAAGATCGGTGAGGTTATCGGCCCCAAGGGCAAGATGATCAACCAGATCCAGGAAGACACTGGCGCTGAGCTAACCATTGAGGACGACGGCACCGTCTACATTGGCGCCTCTGACGGCCCCTCCGCTGAGGCCGCCCGTGAAGCCGTGAACGCTATCGCCAACCCCCAGATGCCTGAGGTGGGCGAGCGTTTCGTGGGTACGGTTGTTAAGACCACCACCTTCGGTGCTTTCATCTCCCTGACTCCCGGCAAGGATGGCCTGCTGCACATCAGCCAGATCCGTCGCCTAGTTGGTGGCAAGCGCGTGGAGAACGTTGAGGATGTCCTCAAGGTTGGCGACAAGGTCCAGGTTGAACTGGCCGAGATCGACCCGCGTGGCAAGCTCAGCCTGCACGCCGTGCTGAACGAAGAGCAGCTGGCTGCTGAAGCCGCCAACAACGAGGCTCGCGAGGCTCACCGCGCCGAGCGTGGCGCCCGTGAGGAGGGTGACGCCCCGGTACGTGAGCGTCGTCCCCGCCGTCGTCGCACCCGCACCCTGAGCGAAGAAACTCAGGACTGAACCGCCTGCACCTTGAGCCAAACTCAAGGAGCTTAGGTTTGGGGTCGGAATTTTCCGGCCCCAAACCTGTCTCTAAGTGCTCTAAGCTGCGCGCTACTTACTTTAACGTGAAGTTTAGAAATATTGCCGACTAAGGTGCAGACGGCTATCAACCACTGCCAACACTGTAAGCAGCGCTGCCAGGGGAGCCTGGAAGGGGGCAGTGTCTAAATTAAAAACAAAATTAAACTCCCAAGGTACAAGCCCAGCCAGGGACATTATCATCACTACCGCAATAGGAGCTAAGGCAGCTACATAGCGGTTAGTCCAACTAGCGCTTAATGCAGTTAAAGCGCAAAGAATTAGCAGCAGCCAAGTGCGAAACCAAGTATCTATATTGGCTGGTAAGAGCAGATTCGTTAAACCTATTAAGGCAAGATTTAACGCTAAAAACACGCTGGTGCGTAGCAGCTGTAAACGCAGTACACCACTCTTGCTAGTAAATTCAGCCCAGGGGACGCTTGGGGAAAGCATCATGGTGCTGGCACTAATCGCGACGGCGCCCGCTAGCGTGCCCAACTGCTCTTGGGAGGCAATGGAGGCAGTGGTGTCGGGGTGGACCCGAATTTGCACTTCACTGAGCACAGCTGAAGTTAGCCAAGCAGTAAGGCTAACTAAAATGCCGATAACTGTACTACGATGGCAGCTATTTTTTAATATCGTCAAGTGTGGCTTCACAGGCAAGAATCTTCTGGGCTTTACGGTTCAAAGTGTTCTCAAGGGAAGCATAAGGCACAGAGCTGAGATACTTTTCAGCCCCTAACGCCTCGCTAGTGGCAGAGGGGCGTAGCTGGGCATAGTCAGGCAAACTAGTTTCGCTCACGCCACTACGCTTTAACCACCACAGTGACAATCCTAAATTTAGGTCTTTACCTGCCGACTTATCTGTACAGTTAGCCAGCAGATAGTTGCTGGCAAGCTTGGCAGCTAGAGCATCTCTATCAACTAAAGCCGTATCCATATACTCACCAAAGCCACTTGGTGCATAGATAGCTTTTTGAGGTGCACTAGCTAAAGTAGCTTCAAGGTCAGTTACTGCGCCAACTAGGGTTTTGGGGCGTAAATTAGCAGGCAGCGTACTAATTAACGAAGAGCCATGAGTTAGGTAAGCGTCTAGACCCTGTGCCCCATAGGCGGGGCTACATACCGTAAGTGTGGCGTTAGATTTACAAACTGCACTATCGGCGCCGCTAATAGCTGTGCTGTTTATACCGTAGCTACCGGTTAGGACAGTGATAACTACCAGCAGTGCTAACGCACACCTGCGTAGTAGCCCGCTTGCTTGGAAAACAAAGGCCAGCAGTGTACAGGTGACAGCCGCCCAAAAAAGCAAACGCAGCGTAAGAGTAGCCGTGCTAGTGCGCAGGTACAGCCAAGGCAAGCTATCCCAAAAAGTGAAGGCCAAGCCGAGAGACTGCACCCCATCATAGGCTGAAGTAAGCGCAATCAGCGTATAGGGCAGGCAAGGGGCTATACAGATCGCGGGCACAGCCCCCAAATATCGGGCTAAAGCAAGGCCTAAAGCGGTCATCGCTGCGTAACTTACCAACACATTTAGCAGTGCCATAAGGCAAGGAAGCAATAAGTTTTGGGTATGCACAGAGGTCAGCCAGACATAAATCTGGACTGGAATGAAAATTAGCCAGGTAACGCCAGTGAAGGTTAAGGTTATGGCTGCAAAAAGCTCACGTGCAGGGGCATAGGGCTGGTGGGGGCTTAACCTGATCAAGTCTGGTAGAGGCTGATTTTTGAGGTAGCCACCAGCCCAAGCTGCAAAGGTGGCAGCAAAACACATGGGCAGCAAAGTGGTGCCAAGCAAAACGCCGGTTACGGCCGGATACCAGCCAAGCCACTGAGCACGCGGTTTAAATAATTCCCAGACAAAGTAACTAGATAGCACTGCGCAAACTAAGACAAAAGCTATCCGCTGGCGAGGCAGCAATACTTTAAACATATTACATACCGATCTTGGAGCGAAGGAGCTCTAAAGTTAATGCGTCTTGCTCGCGTAAAGCATCTATTGAAAAAGCAGATTTGATGGTTTTGTCTGCTATAGTCACGCAGCTATTAGCGGCTAAGAAAACATCTTCAAGGATGTGGGTCGATAGGATAATAATGCACTTGCTGCTAAGTGGCGTTAAAGCATTTAGGAAAGCTTGACGCTGCGTAGGGTCAAGTCCCACAGACGGTTCGTCTAGTAGCAACACTTTAGGGTTACCAAGCATAGCTCCGGCCAGAGTGACACGCCTGCGAGTGCCGCCTGAAAGCTGGCGCATAGGGCAAGCTAAAACTTGCTCAACTTCTAGCTGCTGGGTCAGGTTAGTTATAGCGGTTTCGGCTTCGCGGCTAGGAATTTGTTTAAGCCAACAAAGGTAACGCAAGTAATCTATTGCTACTATATTTTTAGCTAGGCTGGCCTGTTGGGGGAGCCAGCCTAAAAGTTTGCGATATTCAGCTAGCTTACTGGCTGAGGTGTGAATAGAGTGACCGCAGTAATTTATCTGCCCAGATTTGGGTTTAAGCAAACTAGCTAGTAGCCGCAAGAGAGTGGTTTTACCCGAACCATTGTCGCCTACTAGTGCGGTTATACCGTTTTCAAATGTGTGGCAGCAATTATTTAAAATCTGCTCACCGCTACGGTAGTGAAAACCAATCTCTTGCAACTCTAGCGTCATTATTTGCCTGTTCTCAGTAACTTGAGCTAAAGGAACGCATGTAATCTGCTTCATCGGCTAGGTTAACACGCTCACTTAGCGTCAATGACGTAAGCGCCCCGGCGTCGTCGTAAATATCGCCAGAGCTTGCCAACCATCCCTGTGATCAGCAGAAACTTGCCTATCGCTGTCAGCGCTAGCCTGCAAAGCAGGTCTGGTTTGCTAGGGTTAGTGTCCCATTAGGTGGACATATCTCACTTATCTGCCAACTATCTATGACCAGGGCCTTTGCATGCGTTAACATGTAACCCGTTAAGCCGCTTGCGCTTACATGCGGTCAATTTTGGCCGAAAAAGTCGAGGGTGGGACGTTTTAGGGGTACGTCTCACCCTCCTTTTTATTTGCCGACGCCGCCCGCTAAGTCCCTATCACCCCCGGCCGCCCACTAACCCTGCCTCCAGCCCTCAGCGCCAGCGCAACCATTTTTAGGCGCGTTTTCAGGGCTAAGTGGCTTGCTTGATATGCTCGCCTAGTGAGTGAATTTCAGTCTTATAGCGAGGTCGAACTGCTTCGCGGCGTCGCCGGCCAAGCAGACACAGAGCTGTTCCTTGACGACGACGGCGCCCACCTGCGTCGCTCAATTTTGCCTGGCGGCGTGCGGGTCATTACCGAGGATGTGCCTGGACTGCGCTCAGCCAGCGTGGGCTACTGGTTCGGGGTGGGTAGCCGCGACGAACGCCCTGGTCAAGAAGGCTCCACTCACTTTTTAGAGCACCTACTGTTTAAAGGTACCGCGCGCCGTAGCGCCGCCGAGATTGCCACCGCTTTTGACATGATTGGCGGCGAATCCAATGCGGCCACGTCAAAAGAACACACCTCCTACTATGCGCGGGTGCAGGCCAGTGACATGCCGGTGGCTCTAGATATTGTCACCGACATGGTTACCAGCTCCCTGCTGGATCCCAAAGAGGTGGAAACTGAGCGTGGCGTGATTGTCTCAGAGCTAGCGGAAGCCGCCGATGACCCTAGCGACCTGGCCCATGAAACCTTCGTTAAATCGGTTTTTGGCCAAGACACTGAGCTGGGTCGGCCGGTAGGCGGCACCGCCCAGGCCGTGGTGGATGTGCCACGCGACGCCGTGTGGGACCACTATCAGCGCAACTATGCTTCCGATACTTTGATTGTGGCCGCAGCTGGGCATGTTAACCATGACCAGATCTGCCAGCAGGTGTCTGAGCAGCTAGCCCAGGTAGGCTGGAATACAGACAGTCAAGCCCTGCCGCGTGCTCGCCGCAGTGAGGCCAGCCAGCTGCAGAAGCTAAAGCCCCAAGACATGTATGTGGAGCGCGAAAGCGAACAAAGCCACGTGTATTTGGGCACCCCCGGCATCGCTATCGGTGATGAGCGGCGCTGGCCCCTTAGTGTGATGACCACGATTTTGGGTGGCGGCATGTCTTCGCGCCTGTTCCAGTCCATCCGTGAGCAGCGCGGACTGGCCTACACCACCTACGCTTTTGACCTTAGCTACGCCGATGCGGGGGCCTTTGGGATCTACGCCGGCTGCGCCAAGGAAAACGTTGACCAGGTGCTGGAACTGATGAGCGCGCAGTGGGAGCGTCTCGCTAGCGACGGGGTCAGCGAACAGGAGCTAGAGCGGGCACGTGGTCAGCTGCGAGGTTCCATGGTGCTGGGGGGAGAGGACTCCCTGGCACGTATGGGGCGTTTAGGCCGGGCTGAGGTGAGTACTGGTCGCCTGCGTTCAATGGCTGAAAACCTGCGTCTACTTGATGCGGTTGACGCCGAGCAGGTGCGGGCAGTGGCGGCCTGGTTGGCTAACGGACCGCGCGCCCAGGTGGTGGTGGGCCAGCGCTGAGCTGGCACTTTTAACTGCCCAATTTGGGGTGCTCACTTTAGGGCACCTAGGTGCGGGGCGCCAGCGTCTAGAGGCTGGCGCCCCAGCATACTTCGCTTACGTCTTGGCCTACGCTCAGTTTGCGTTGAGCTCCGGCCATAGGTGCCAGTCCGGCGCTGGTTAGCAGGCGCACATATGATTCGTCTCCGCGAATAACCCACATGGAAATATTGGCCATCTTGTTTTGTTTGGCCAGGTCGGCGCAGGCGGCGAGGAGGCGTGAGCCGTGTCCGTGGCGCTGGTAGGCGGGGTGTACGGCTAGGGCGGTGATTTCGCCGTCGCCGTCGCTGTCAGGGGCTAGGGCTGCTAGGCCGACGACGGCGCCCGCCTGGGTAGCTACCAGCACGTGGTGGTTGGGGGAGGGTGGGTTAGTGACCGCTTCTTGCCAGCCTGAAGCCAGTACGGCAGGGGTGATCATGGCACTAACGCTCACCGGTAGCTCCTGGCTGCTGCCGGCCTGCAAGGTGGCTAGCATGGCGCCAGCGTGAGCTATGCCCATGGCCTCTAGGTCTTCAACCCTGGCGGGGCGTACAAAACAGTTGCTATCACTAGCCTGAGAAGTCATGGGCCAAAGTGTACTATGGCTGGCACCTTAGACATTGAAAGACCAGTTGCTAAGGTCCCAATGGAAACTTAGCAACTGGTCTTAAAGCTAGCGTGCTTAGCGCTTGAGCTTCTTGGCTGCCTCTTGGGCCTTGGCCGCTGCTTCCTGCGCTTTGGCAGCGGCTTGACCAGCTACCTCCTGTGCCTTGGCGGCAGTCTCCTGGGCCTTTGCGGCGGCCTGGCCAGCTACCTCCTGCGCTTTGGCAGCGGCTTCTTGAGCCTTTACGGCCGCCTGAGCAGCTGCCTCTTGGGCTTTAGAGGCGGTGTCCTGGGCGCGCACGGCGGCCTGACCGGCGGCTTCTTGGGCTTTGGTGGCCGCCTGACCAGCAGATTCGCGGGCGTTTAGTAGCTCTTCACGCAGCACGCGGCGCATAACCTTGCCGATCTGGGAGCGTGGTAGTTCCTGCACAATAGCGATCTGGCGTGGCAGGGCGTAGTGGGCAATGTGCTTCTCAGCCCAGGCACGTACCTCTTCTAAGGTGATGTTGGCGCCGGCCTGGGCCACAATCGCGGCCACTACTGACTCGTTACCGCTTTGCTCGGGCAGACCCACCACGGCGACATCCTCAACCCCCGGCATGGAGCGCACAGCAGCCTCCACCTCGGTGGGGTAAATGTTGAAGCCGCCAGAAATGATCAGTTCTTTACGCCGATCAGTCATGACATAGAAGTCATCAGTGTCGATGCGGGCTAGGTCACCGGTGCGTAGCCAGCCGCCTTCAAGCATCACCTGGGCGGTTTCTTCAGGGTTGTTCAGGTAGCCGGCAAACACCTGGGGCCCGCGCACTGCAATCTCGCCAACCTCACCCCTGGGTACCGGGCGGGAGGGGTCTGGGTCTTCAGGATCAACTAGCAAAATGTCGGTGGAGGGGAAGGGCACACCCAAAGCCCCTGGGCGACGCTCATCGGTGATGGGGTTACCCATGATGATGGGGGAGGTTTCAGTCATGCCATAGCCCTCAATGAGGTAGTGGCCAGTTAGCTCCTCCCAAGCAGTAGCCACTTCCCGGGGCGTGGCTGCAGCGCCACAAAGAGCAATGGAGCAAGAAGTGAAATCAGGCATTACCTGGCCGGGGCGCGGGTTGGCTGCGGCTTTAGCTAGGCGGTCAAAAATAACCGGTACGCCGGGGAAGAAAGTACAGGGCTGACGCTTCCAGGCCTCAATTACTAGCGACACGCTGAACTTTGGTAGCACCACCTGGGTGGCCGCCAAAGCAACTGCACACAGCATGGATAGGGTTAGTCCAAAAGCGTGGAAGTAGGGCAGTACCGAGTAGAACACTTCCTGCCCGTCCTTAACGTGCGGGCCAGCCCAAGCCAACCCCATGGCAGTGTTAGAACCCAGGTTCATGTGGGTTAGCTTTACCGCCTTAGGGGTGCCGGTGGTGCCACCGGTGTGTAGCAGCGTTGCTACATCATTAACGTCAGGTAGGGCAGTATCAGCCGGTAGGGCCGGGCTGGAGGCAACCAGGCGGTCCCAGGAGCCAATCCAGCTAGGTACCGGAGCGCGCATCTCTTCACGCTTAGCGCGTGCAGCCTTAACCGGTAGGCGCAGAGCCGCCTGTAGGTGACGTGGTAACGCCGAGGTCATGTTGACGGCGTAAACGTTGTAATCGCGCAGGTTGATGTCTTTATCTAGCTGAGCTAGAGATTTTTCCCAACCAATAATTAGCTTGCCGCCGTGTAGCTTAAGCTGCTCTTCGATCTGGCTGGAGGGGGCTAGCGGGTTGTGTTCAGCTAGCACCGCACCAATACGCCAGGTGGCGTAAGCCAACACCAAGTGCTGGGGGCAGTTAGGCAAAATAGAGGCCACTACGTCACCCTTGCGTACACCCAGACGTCGTAGCGCCTCAGCGGCGCGCTGCACCTGGGCATGTAGCTGGGCATAGGTGATGTTAGTGCCTAAAAAATCCACCGCGATCCGCTGCGGGAAACGCTTAGCGGTGTCGTCGAGCACAGTACTAAGGGGCTGGGTCGGTAGGGCCACCACTGCGGGAACGCCCGGGGCGTAGTGAGGGCGCTGGTAGTCTGCGGCGCTCAAGGTTCCTCCTAAAGAGTGTGCCAACTGGCTCGATAGGCAACGTAACTTACGGTTGCGTAAGTTACGGTAGCGTATTTTTTCCTTTTTCGCCGCAACTTAGAGAAAAAACGCATCAAGATCGCCTATCGAAAACCAATTTAGCAGCGCCCGGTATCCGCCTATTTCAGGGAAAAACCTAACTCGCCAGTGTGCAAAATATGCAGCTGCTTAGTGGGGCGAGTCATGGCCACATACAAGTCACCGGGAGAAACCTGGCCTATTTGGCCCGGCTGATCAAGCAACACCACATCAAACTCCAGGCCCTTACTGGTCAGCGGGCTCATAACCGCCACGCGGGCCCGCAGCAAATCCCCCTCAGGGCAAAACATTTGCTCGGCTAAATACTCATCTTCACCCAGCAATGCCTCAAGGTGGGCAGGGTCATTAGAAATCACCACAATAGTGCCCTGATCCTTCCCCAGCTGCTCATCAAGCTGGCTACATTTAGCGGCCACAACCTCACGCCAACGCTGGGCGTAAAGCTGCGGTGTAACCGCCTCAACTACCAGGGCATCATCTAAGTCACGCACCGAAGTAACCGGGTAAGGCACCTGCAAACCATAGCTGGCCACAGCCGCCTCAGCTGCCTTCATAATGGTCTTAGGGGTGCGGTAACACACGGTTAGTACCTCCTGGCGCATAGGGGTGCCACTAGCCCCCTTAGCAGCCTGAATATCAGCAGCTTCATCTGCACGCACCCCCAGGGGAGTAAGCACCTGACGCCAAGAACGCGGCGGCGTCGTGCCAGAGAACTGGGCCAAATCCCCAACCACCGTAAACGAACGCAGCGGGCAGCGCCTGGCTAAAGCTCGCCAAGCCATCGCCCCCAGCTCCTGGGCCTCATCAACCACCACATGGCCATAGGTCCAGGTCCGATCCGCCCGGGCGCGCTCAGCCAGTGGCGCAATAGCCCCGCCGCCACTGTAGCGGTCAACCAAAGTCTGGGCGCTAACCATGCCTCCACCTAGGCCCTGGGAAGCAATAGCCTGCTGGGCATACTCCAACTCACGAGCCCGCTCCGCCTCAGCCTGGCGTGCCTGGCGGGCTGAAACATCATCCATGGGGCCTAGCAGCTCCAACAGCTCATCAAGCAAAGGAATATCGGCCTCACTTAGCGGCGAGCCAGCCGGGCGCAGCAGTAGCTTACGTTGCGCTTTAGTTAGCTGCTTAGCGTGCTTATCTAGCAGCTGCGGGCGCGAAAACAGCTTATCGAGCAAAGCCTGCGCATCGGTAGGCATCCAGCACAGGTTAATTTCCCGGCGCGCATCACGGCTGGTACGAATATCCTCACGGATCCAAGCCCGCGTGTCGGGGTCAGAAGGATCAAGCATCTCCTTCTTAGCCGCATACTGATCAGTTAACCGCTCTAGTAGCCACAACACGAAAGTTTCCCGCGCCTGGTTATGGGGCTTACCCGAGCGGCGCGCCCGCGAACGAGCCTGACGCACATCTTCGGGAGTAAGCTGCAAAACCACCTCATTAACCACAATTGGGCGAGGCTCCTGCGGCACTCGCTGCAAAGCACGCGCCAAAGAATACAAAATGTCTTTAAACACCAGTGAACCTTTAAGGTGCGCCAGCTTGCTAGGCTCACTAACCGTGGCATGGTAGCCCGGGACCAAATCCCCGATCGTCGTCGAAACCACACCCGTTTCACCCAAAGAAGGCAAAACCTGCTCCACATAACGCAAAAACGTCCGTGACGGGCCCACCAACAACACCCCAGAGCGCTCCAAACGCTCCCGCTCGGTGTAGAACAAATAAGCCACCCGGTGCAAAGCCACCGCCGTCTTACCCGTACCCGGGCCGCCCTGAACCACCAAAATTCCCGGCCCATCAGCAGTAACAATCCGATCCTGCTCAGCCTGGATAGTGGCCACAATATCGCCCATACGACCCGCGCGGGCCTCATTAAGCGCCGCCATCAAAGCACCCTCGCCCTGAAGCGTCACGTCACTAGCCGCCGCAGCATCCACCACCAGCAGCTCATCTTCAACCCCGCTAACCGTGCGGCCCCGGGTGGTTATATGACGACGTCGTCGCAGCCCCAAAGGCTCACGCGCGGTAGCCTGATAAAAAGCCCGCGCCGCCGGGGCACGCCAATCCAACAGCACCTCACGGCGCTGATCATCATGCAAACCCACGCGCCCCACATAGTGACGTGAACCGTCACTATTATCCATACGCCCAAAAACCAGTCGGTGCTCCACACCCTCAAGGGTGGCAATCCGATTAGCATAGTGAGCCGCAAACGCGTCACGCTCACCGCGCGCCTGATGCGTGCCCGAAGCACCCCTAGCCTCAGTAGCACTTAAAGTCTTGCGAGCCTGCGCAATTTGGCTATCAAGCTCCCTATAAGCACGGTCAACTACAACCTGCTCATCGGCAATAGCCTGGGCCAACGCACTAGAGACAGACACATCAGACACTACAAACCTCACGCTTTACGCCAGTAAAAATCGAGTATCCATTATTCTTGTTTCAAAGCCACAACGCGAGCAAATCTTGCAACTTGTTCACAGTGAGCACTACGACACCAAACAAATGGAACAAAAGACCAGCTAAACCAGTTAGCCAACAAAGAAACAAAACCAGCAAAAAACTAATAGCGGCCATAAAATCTACAAGCTGCCACACACAAGGGGGAACCATGCAGACGCTATACACCATGAATCTAGAGCGCCACGCCCAGATCCACCCCCGCGTACTACTGCACCAATTCGACGGCGCCATCGACGCCGGTAACGCCGCCAACCTCGCTACCGAGCAGCTACTAACCACCCTGCCTGGCAAGGCAGTGGCCACCTTCAACATCGACGCCCTGATCGACTACCGCTCCCGGCGCCCCACCATCAGCTACGACCACGGCAAATTCCTAGAAGCCACGCACCCCAGTCTGGTCCTAGAACTACTACGCGACGATAACGGCGAAGAATTCCTCTTCCTACACGGCGACGAGCCTGACTACCGCTGGGACGAACTAAGCAACGCCATCATCCACCTGGCCCGCTCCCTAGGCGTAACCACCGCCATGGGAATGGCCGGCATCCCCATGCCCGTGCCGCACACTCGCCCCACCCAGGTATACGAACACGGCCAACACGTACCAGACGACCCAAACCATCCCAAAACCTTCGGCTACATGGAATTTCCTGCAGCCTACGGCAACTACCTAGAACTACGCCTAGGCCAAGCCGGATTCGACTCACGCGGCGTCAGCGCCTCCGTACCCCACTACCTACTACGAGACGACTTCCCTCAAAGCGCCTCAGCCCTGCTGCGCGCAATCGCCAAATCCATCAACCTGGCCCTGCCGGTAGGAGACCTGGAAGCCAACTCCATCACCAACCTAAACGCCATCGAAACCGAAGTCGCCAACCGTCCAGAAGTCGCCGCCCTCGTGCAAGCCCTGGAGAAGCAATACGACAAGTCACTAGACAGCGTCTTATCCCCGCCACCAGATCTAAGTCTGCAAAACGCGGATCTCAATGACACCGACCTGGACACCCTCACCGCCCAGCTCGAAGCCTTCCTCGAATCCAACAACTTGGGCAACGGCCCCAACAACTCGAGAAACGCCACCAGCCAAGGCCCCAACCGCGACCAGCCAGAAACCTAAAACTAGCCAGGAGGCCACTAGCCTCCCAGCCACTGTCTAAACGCGGCCAGCACCACAAACCCAACCCCCGTCCCAAATCCAGGAAATGCCCCAGGCACGGCTAACATCTAATACCGTGAAAAAATCAGCCCCCGCCCAACAGGCCACAAACCAAAAAGACGGGCTAAAAGCCTGGATCGTATTTTTAGGCGGAGGCCTGGCCTACTGCATGGCCATGTGCGCACGCACCTCCTTCGGCGTGGCCGTACCCTGGGCAGACCACCGCTTCGGCCTATCCTCAGCCCAACTAGCCGTATTCATCATGGGCCAGCTAGCCGTCTACGCCGCCGCCCAAATCCCCGTAGGCCTCCTACTAGACCGCTACGGCTCACGCAAAGTACTCACCTGCGGCCTAATCATCGTAGGTCTAGGCCAACTAGCCCTCGCCCAAGCCCACACATTCCCCACCGCGCTCGCGGCTAGGGCTCTGGTGGGGGCCGGCGACGCCACCGCTTTTATTGGTGTGGTGCGGTTTTTGCCGGCCTGGTTTAGTGCTTCCCGGGTGCCGCTACTAACCCAGATAACTAACGTGGGTGGCCAGATTGGGCAGGTAATCAGCGCTTTCCCAGTGGTGTGGTGGCTGCATGATTACGGCTGGTCTACCAGCTTTAACCTGGTGGCTTTGGCGGTGTTTATAGCGGCCGTGGCTACGGCGGTGCTGGTGCGCGATGATCCTTCAGGCACTAAGGCACCGGTGGCGCAAACTGAATCAGTTAGGCGCTCTATGGGGGCGGTGCTGCGTAACCGCGCCACCTGGGTGGGGTGGATGATTCACGCTACGGCAGCTTTTCCTTTTAACGTGATTGCCCTGATGTGGGGTTCAGCCTGGATGCGTCAGGGAATGCATTTAAGCGACACGGTTAGCGCCACCATGCTCAGCCTAGAGGGCTTATTTTTGGTGGCCGCCGGGATTCCGGCTGGAATTATTTCTGGGCGCTGGCCTAGGCGCCGGCTGCAAACCTGCCTGGCTGCCTATGCGATAAGTGTCTTGACCTGGGTGGTGGGGCTGGCTTTGTCGCCTTCAGCGGCGGCAGCGTTAATTGTGATTATTGGGGCTGCTATTGGTTCATGTGTGGGCGCTTTGGGTTTTGATATTGTGCGTGAATATACCCAGCGTTCACGTTGGGGCGTGGCTATTGGTACGGTTAATACCGGTGGTTTTGTTTCCTCAATTATTGCTGTTGAGCTGGTGGGATTAATTCTTGACCTGCGTGGGGGAGCGCGCACTGGTAGCGATTTTATCGTTGCTTTTGGCGCTATGGGCGTTATCATTGCACTACTGGTAGTAGGTTTGCTGATTGTTTCACGCCGTCTGCATCCCCAGGTAGTTATTCCTCAAGAAAGCTGAAATGCTCATGAGTAAGCTGCTTAAAAAAAACCGGTACTTAGCGTTGTAGCTAGTGCTTTGGGTTTAGTGTTGCTGTGTGCCTGCGCTGGCACAAAAACTGTAACGCCCTCTGGTGCGGTTAGCGCTAGTGTTACGGCTAGCGCAGCGGCCGCCGCAAGCTCCACTGCCACTACGCTGCCGTCTGCCGATCTGCGCCGCGACTACACTAAGGCCGAGGAGGCTGCAGTTTTTAACTGGTGTGTAAAACATGCCAGTGAGGCAAAAACGTTTACCCTCAGCCAGGTGCCCAAGTTAAACAACCAACCCTTTTGGGTTTGCTTCATTCTCAAAGACGGCACTGGGACTGTAGAAGCGCAACTGCCCAGCACCAGGGAAGTAAACACTTACGCCACTGATGGGGTAATCCCATTAGGATGCAGCAAACAAACTGCTACTGATCAGGGGAGAAAGGTCTTTCTCATCTCGAACGGCCAAATTTGGCAGGGCCGCGCCGATCTAGTGTGCAGCCCGGATATGGCCGCTTATCCCACCCCGGTAAGCACCTGGTAGCTTAGCTGGTTCTAACTACGACGGCGCCGCCAACTAGTACTGCCTGGTACTGTTTGGTGGCGCCGCACGTTTTTGGCTGGCTAGTTGTAGCGCGAGAGGGCGCCGTCACTGTGGCGGTAAAGCTGGGCTGGTAGCGGCAATTTACGTACCGCACGGGAAAGACAGTCAAAATCTTCAGCGCTAAAACCAGTTTTGCGCGCCACCAACACCAAATTGCCACGACGCTTGCCACGCGCCACGGCGGCGTCGCTAATAACCAAAAAATCACTTATCTGGGCTAAAGCCGCAAACTGCGCCTGCACTTGGCTAGTTGGGGCGGAGGCAGCATTAATTAAAAACAGCCCCTCGCTCTTAAGTGCATTCATGCACGAGTGCATAAATTCCGGTGTGCAGACACTGTCAGGTACCGTGCCGGCGCTAAAAATATCGCGCACAACCACATCCCAAAACTCAGCTTTTAAGCTGGGAGCAGCCACTACGGCGTCGTCAATGCGAATACGCAGACGCGGCGAACGTGGCAAATCAAACCACTGACGCACATAAGCGGCTAATTTAGCGTCAATTTCTACCGCCAACTGCGCAGAACCCGGGTGGGTTGCGTCCCAAGCGCGCGCTAAAGCACAAGCCGCCCCACCTAAATGCGCTGCATTTAAAGGTAGATCTTCACCTAGCAATACTTTTACAGCCGCATCCATATGCTGGTGATATTCAAAATCCAAATACGCTGGATCAGCCAAATCAATAAATGATGACTCAGTTTCATCCAAATACAGCAAAATACCCTGATCGCGAGCCTCTAAGCGGGCGCTGGCAAAAGAAGTAGCTACCGGCTCGGTAGGCAAACTAGACAGTGACAAGCTATCGCCAGTTTTGGCGGCAGGCTTAGATCGGCGGCGTTTACTCACCCACACAAGTTACCCTGTAGGCGTGTCCAAAGCACCGCGTAGTGACCAAGCCCGCCGCTTTTGGGGTGACGATGATAGCGCCACCCCGATTTTGCACGTGGACATGGACGCATTCTTCGCCGCCGTAGAGCTACGCGAAAATCCCTCCCTGCGCGGCAAGCCAGTAATTGTGGGCGGATCTAACGGCAGGGGAGTGGTGTGCGCGGCCACCTACGAGGCTCGCAGCTACGGCGTACATTCCGCCATGCCGGTAGGCCAAGCGCTGCGCCGCTGCCCCCAGGCCATTGTGCTGCCGGTACGTCACCAGCTCTATAGTCAGGTATCCAAGCAGGTAATGGGTATTTTGGGGGCGATTACCCCGCAGCTAGAGCAGTTAAGCATTGATGAGGCCTTTTTAGACGTTTCTGGCTCTAGACGCCGTCTAGGGAGTCCCAGCCAAATTGCTGCTAACCTGCGCCAGCAAATTTCCCAGCAGCTGGGGGTCACCGCCTCAGTAGGTATCGGCGCCAACAAACTAATCGCCAAACTGGCTTCCGCCCACGCCAAACCTGACGGGATGCTGCTTGTGCCCGCCAGTGCCACCCAAGAATTTTTGGACCTACTGCCGGTAGGAGCCATGTGGGGAGTAGGGGACAAAAGCGAGCGCAAACTACATGAGTGGGGTATCGACTCGGTAGTGGATCTGCGCCGCACCCCGCGCGCCCAGCTTGAGCGCATCCTGGGTAAAGCCGCCGCCTGGCACCTATATAACCTCAGTCGCGGCATTGATAACCGCCCGGTTAGCCCGGTGCGTGAAGAAAAATCCATCAGCACCGAAACCACTTTTGATACCTATATTCACGATCGCGCCCAAGCTAGGCAGGTACTGCTGGATCAGTGTCACCAGTGCGCTATCCGCCTGCGCAAACACGGCTGGCAGGCGCGGGTAGTGGGAATAAAGGTGCGTGACGGCAATTTCAAGACTCTCACCCGCTCGCGTACCCTAGCTGAGCCTACAGATACAGCCCGTTATTTATGGGAGCAGGTTTCTGAGCTGTTTGCGGCGCTGCCGATGCCGCCCCAGGGGATCCGGCTGCTAGGGGTGCGCACTGAGTCTTTGGTGCGTGCCGACGGCGCCGTGCAGCTCAGCTTCGACAGTGACGAGCGCAGCGCTAAAACTGAAAAAGCTGCCGACGCGATCCGTGAACGCTGGGGGGCAGGCCTCATTGGCCCAGCTGCGCTGCTGGGGACGCCCAAACGCGACTAGTGCATAAAACTACTAGTACATAAGCTGCGCGCGTATAACTGGCACGGGCGTAGTTAAGCCGCTAAGCGCGAGTAAGCTGTGGGTTTAGGTTCCAGTTTTTAGCCGTCCCTGCACACTAAGGTGACAGCGAGACTTAAGCCGGCCTAGAGTTTGGGTAAATAGAGAGGGTGAACAAACATGGCACTATCAGAACGGGAAAAGGAAGTCCTGCGTGACCTTGAAGCGCAGCTGGGTAGCACGGATCCGGACCTGGCTGCCTCTATGTCTGACGCCATGGATGAGCGCTCTGAACTTGGCTGGCGGCCTTCGCCGCGCCACGTTGGCATGGGTGTTTTTGCGGTTATCGTCGCTTTTACAGGCATGATCGCCTGCGTGGCCTTCTTCCACTCAGTGTGGTCGGTACTAGGGGCCTTGATTTGCTTTGGCCTGGCCGTATGGGGCGTGGTGATCGCACTAACCAACGCCAACACCCTAAGTAAGGGTGGCACTAAGGCTGCCAAGGCTAAGAAATCTAGCTTCATGGCTCGCCAAGAGGAGCGCTGGGACAAGCGCAACTCCTGAGCTCCCATAGCCCATCTGGGCGCCCAGGTCTAGCACCAAATTTTCCCTCCACAACGCACCCCGACCAGGTCGGGGTGCGTTTTTGTTGAAGACGCACAAAGCAGTTTTTAGCTTTTGTATGTTTTGCACAACTTAGCTCAAAGTTACAACCGTGTAATTTACCAAAATGTAGTAATTGGTGGGGGGAAGTGGGGTATTGTGGAGGGGTCAAATAGTGCGGCGGAGGGAGCGTCCATGTTCATGGGCTCTTACTCCCCGAGGCTAGATGACAAAGGACGCTTAATCCTGCCAGCTAAGTTCCGTGAGGAGCTGAGCGATGGGCTAGTTCTTACGCGCGGCCAAGAGCGTTGTCTCTACGCCTTCCCTATGCGTGAGTTCGAGCGCATGTACGCCCAGCTACAAGCGGCACCTATCTCTCAGAAACGAGCTCGCGACTACATGCGTGTCATGCTCTCCGGAGCTGACCAGCAAACTCCTGACAAGCAGGGGCGTATAACAATCGCGCCGCCCCTGCGGGCTTATGCCTCACTGAGTCGGGAGCTAGCGGTCAACGGTGTTGGTTCGCGACTGGAAATCTGGGATGCGGCAACTTGGGATGCTTACCTAGCGGAACAAGAAAGCGTCTTCGCCTCCACTGCGGAAGAGATCATCCCAGGTTTCTTCTAACCCTGTTGCTTGAGGCCTGAGCCTGAACGCTCCGAGTTCACTTCCCCGATCTCGGATCGACGGGCGCAGACCTGAGGCCGCAGAATTCCCCGTTCCCTTCGTACTGTGCCCGACTTATACCCTCAGATAGGACAGCTATGGAACACATTGGTGTTTTACATACACCGGTCCTACTTGAGCGCTGTCTAGATCTGCTTGCAGGAGCCTTCACCAGCCAAAACCCGGTGATGATTGACTGCACTTTGGGTATGGGTGGGCACAGCGAAGGGGCCTTGGAGCGGTTTGAAAACTTAACCGTAATAGGTATCGATCGTGACCCGCAGGCCATTGCTTTGGCTAGCGAGCGCTTAAAGCGTTTCGGAAGTCGTTTTCAGGCAGTGCACACCACTTATGACCACATTGATGAGGTAGCTCGTCTTTATGGTCACGGTGGTTACGTCGACGGCGTGCTAATGGATCTGGGCGTGTCTTCCCTTCAGCTAGATGAAGTTGAGCGCGGCTTTTCCTATGCCCACGACGCAGCCTTGGACATGCGCATGGATCAAAGCAGCGGGGTTAGCGCCCAGCAGCTGCTTGATACCGCTAGTGTCCAGGAGCTGACCCGCTACTTGCGTGAATACGGCGAGGAACGGTTTGCCAGCAAAATCGCCAGCGCCATTGTGCGCCGTCGTGAAGCTGGCAAGCGCGTAACTTCTACCGGTGAACTAGTTCAACTGGTGCGTGACGCATTACCAGCAGCAGCTAAACGTACAGGAGGTAACCCTGCTAAGCGTACTTTCCAAGCTTTGCGTATAGCCGTTAATAACGAGCTTGAAGTCCTTTCCAGCGCAATCGTTAGCGCAGTTGATGTACTGCGTGTGGACGGGCGGATTGTGGTTGAGTCTTACCAATCACTAGAAGACCGCATTGTTAAGCAAACATTCACAAAGGCTGCTTCCCTTGCAGCTCCCGTGGATATGCCTGTAGTGCCCGACGACGCTCTGCCCGTCGTCGAGTTACTTACCCGTGGCGCCGAACGCGCAGACGCTAAAGAACTGGAGCACAATTCCCGCTCCGCTTCAGTTCGCTTGCGTGCTGCTCGTAAATTGCGTCAAGTTCCCATCTCCCAACACATCTCCCTCAACACAAAGCAAAGGAAACACCGGTGAGTAGTTCAGCTGCCCTCAAAACTGAGCCTGTAAAGGCTAAGCGTGCTGCCTCCCGTGCCAGTGAAGCAGCGCCCTCGCAACAGCCAAAACTGTCCGTAGTAGCTGGGATCGCCCCAGCTCAGCGTCGTCACCTGGGAGTAATCATGATGGTTATTCTCGGTTTAGTTATCGCCATTGGTGGTCCGCTACTGGTTAGCGCCCGCACCACCTTTGAAGCGATTGAAACCTCGCGGCTAACCCAGGAACTGGAAGTAGCCCGCGATCACACCACCACCTTGCGTCAGGAACTGGAAAAGGCTGAGTCTCCCGTAGTCATTGAACAGCGGGCCCGCTCCTTGGGTATGGTTCCGGCAGGTTCCTCCGGCGTAGTCCAGCTCGATAAGGGTCTTGTCAGCGGCGGCAGTACTTCAGATAGCGCTAAGTGACGCTAGCCGCCAGTTACACTGTTTCCTATGCCTAGCCTTGGTAAAGAGTTTGATCGCCGTCAAGTACTAAAGTTCATTGGCGGCGGTTGCGCTACTTTAATCGCTGCGCGACTAGTACAACTACAGGTGTTAGAAGCCAAAGCCCTTAGCGAAGAGGGCGCCAGCGCTTACACCAAAGTAATTGAAAAACTAGCTCAGCGCGGACAGATCAAGGACCGTAAAGGACAGATACTGGCTGGCTCAACCATTACCTACGACGTCGGCGTAAACCAGATCAAACTGGGTAGTTACGTCCACACCTCACCATTTAAAAATGCCGATGGCTCCACTACATACAAAGTGGTGGGCTACGGACCGGCTGAAGTTGCCAAGCAGCTGGCGCCGATTTTGCAAATGGATCGCCACGAATTAGGTGGACAGCTCATCGGTGACTCCACCTATAAGATCCTGGCCAAGGACATCACTCCTGACGAGTGGCGTTCAATCAAAGTGCTAGGGATCCCTGGTGTTGAGCCTGACTCCCATGTGCGCCGCACCTACCCCTCAGGGGCAGTGGCAGGCAACATTTTGGGCTACGTAATTGAGCAGGCTTTCTACACCTTCCAAGACGAATCCGGAAAAATGGTTGAGGTTAACCAAGATGACCTTACCGAAGCTCAGGCAAGCGCCATCAACTCCGGCACCCTATATGCCACGCGTGAGCTGCGTAACGTAGGCCAAGCCGGGCTGGAACTTAGCCGCAATAAAATCCTTACCGGCACCCGTGGGCTTGAACGTGTAGAAATTTCTATCAACTCAGACGTACTGCCAAACGGGGTTATTGAGGACAAGCCAGCCCGGCGTGGCCAAAACATCACCACTACCATTGACCGTGACCTGCAAATGCTGGCCCAAAAAGCGCTAGATGAGCATGTTAAAAAGATGGGTGCGCGCTGGGGCTCAGTGGTAGTTATGGATCCAGCTAGCGGTGACGTGTTGGTGCTAGCTGACTCTAACTCTGTGGATCCCTCCCAGCCATCTAAAACCCCTGAAGCTAACCGCCGTTCACGCACCGTAGAAGCTGTCTTTGACCCCGGTAGCGTAGGCAAGGTGGTTACCTTTGCCGCCGCGCTAGACCAGGGCAAAATCACTCCCGAGCGCAGCTGGGTGGTGCCCGATGCTTGGACTAGCTCCAACGGGCAATCATTTAGCGACTCTCACGAGCACGAAACAAAGTCTTATACCGCCACCCAAATTTTGGCTGAATCATCCAATATCGGCACAATTTTCGTTGGCGACACTATTAGTGATGAAGTTCGTTATAACTACATGCGCAAATTCGGTTGGGGCAGCCTGACCGGTATTGAAATGCCCTCCGAAAGCGCCGGTTTACTGACCTCCTATAGCAAGTGGGATGGGCGTCAGCGCTACACCACTATGTTTGGTCAAGGTGTCTCTACCACTGCCTTGCAGGCCGTATCCACCCTGGCCACAGTGGCTAACAAGGGCGTGCGCGTACCCCCCAGGCTAATCAAGCAGTACACCGACTACACCGGTAAAGTCACCAAACCACAGGCTCCCACACCCACCAGGGTAATTAGTGAGGCTAGCGCGGCTACGCTAGAAAAAATGCTGGTCGCCGTCACCCAAAAGGGCGGTACTGCTGAAAGCGCTGCCATTAACGGCTATCAGGTGGCAGGTAAAACCGGTACCTCAGAAATTATTGGGGGAGAAGCCAGTGGTGGCACGGTGGCTTCTTTTGTGGGTTTCCTACCGGCCGGACTTTCTAAAGGTAAGCCGGCTGTGGCCGTGTCGGTGGTTATTTATGACCCGCAAGCCGCTATCTATGGCGGTGATGTAGCCGCGCCGGTATTTAGCCAGGTGGCCACCGCTGCTATGCATAACCTGGGCCTGGCTCCAGATCCGCAGCTGGTAGAGAAGAATCCCACTTCTAACCCGAGCCAAACTCCCAGCTAATAAGCAGGTAAATAAGAGACTATTACCTAGGTGTGGCAAACCGATTGCCGCAGTTAACGGAAATAGCGCTAAATTAGGAAGCTATGAGCATGAAAGCTTACGAAGAGACCGATGCGCTGCGCCCCACGCAGGTGGAGGGCGTACCCCTGGCTCAGTTTGTAAAGACCTTTGAGCTGCACGAGCTTGCCCCCGTTGGAGACCTGAAAGTAACGGGTGTAAGCGTTGACTCAAGTGATATTGCCCCGGGTGATCTCTTTGTTGCTATTGCTGGCCTGCGTTCACATGGGGCTCGCTATGCTGCCGACGCCGTCTCGCGCGGGGCTGTAGCTGTGCTTACCGACGCCGCCGGTGTGCAGTACCTCGAAGGTCTAGAGGCTGCGGTAGTTACTAGCGAGCAGAATCTACGCGAACTAACCGCCAAGATTGCCGCCACTATCTATGACAATCCCAGCCAGAAGCTATTCGTAGCTGGGGTTACCGGCACCAACGGCAAGACCACCACCACCTTCTTGCTGCGCGCCATGCTCGACACCCACTTTGGGACTTCAGCCCTGGCTGGCACGGTTTTGCTAGGTGTTGGTGACGAACTTTACCCTTCCCCGCGCACCACCGTAGAGTCCCCGGTGCTCCAGCGTCTGCTGGCCACCGCCGTCGAGCGGGGAGCTAGCGCCGCCGTCGTAGAAACCTCCTCCCACGCCATTGCTCTTAACCGCGTGGACCAGGTGGCCTACGACGTCGTCGGCTTTACCAACCTGCAGCACGACCACCTGGACTTCCACCACACCATGGAGGAGTACCTAGAGACCAAGGCACGCATTTTCACCCCCGAGCGTGCTCGCCACGCAGTTGTGTGCGTAGATGACGAATGGGGCGTCAAGCTAGCCGATATGTGCGCCCAGCGCGGTCTGCCTTTTGACACGGTCAGCGCCTACGCCGGTGAAGGCAAGGCCCACTGGTGGGTTAGCTCGGCGCACGCTTCGCTTAAGGACGTGGCCACCACCTTCGTGCTGCACGGGCCTGAAGGCGAAGAAATCAAGGCTTACTGCCCACTGCCGGGCCTAGTGAACGTACAAAATGCGGCCCTGGCCCTGGTCATGGCGCTACGTAGCGGGGTGAGCGTGGATGAAGCTGTTGAGGCCATGCGCCACGCCCACAACATTCCTGGACGTATGCAGCGCATCTCCAACCGCGACGGGGTACGCGCCCTGACCATCGTGGACTACGCCCACACCCCCGAGGCCCTACAGCTGGCCCTGGAAGCAGTACGTGAAATCACCCCCGGCAAGCTGATTATCGGCTTTGGTTCCGACGGCGACCGCGACAAGGGCAAGCGCCCGCTGCTGGGTGAAATTGCCGCCCGTGAAGCAGACCTGCTGGTAGTAACTGACGAAAACCCGCGCCACGAGGTAGCTAGCGAGATCCGCGCCGAAATTCTGGCCGGTGTGCGCAAGGTTCGCCCCGACTTTGCTGGCGTTGAAGAAATCACCACCTGCCGCGCTGACGCTGTACGCCGCTGCGTAGAGATAGCCGGCCCTGGCGACACCGTAATCGTCACCGGTAAGGGCCACGAGCCCTACCAAGAAGTTGGCGACGACAAGATCCCTTACAACGACGCTCCGGTTATGGCCGCTGCGGTCGCTGACAAGTGGGGTGACAAATGAGTGGCATGTGCCGCGACGCCGCTTGGCTAGCTAGCGCCTGTGAAGGCCAGCTGGTGGGCCTTGAGGGCACTGAGCTAGTTAGCGCCCCGGTAGTTATTGACTCACGCAAGGTTAGTGACCACGGCTGTTTTGTGGCCATTGTGGGTGAAAACGTAGATGGGCATGACTACGCGCCCGCCGCCTACAACTCCACCGAGGGGCTTGTGATTATCAGCTCCAAGGATCTGGACGTGCCCCACATTCGCGTCCAAGACACCGTTGATGCGCTAGGCAAAATTGCCTACAGCTACCTGCGTGAGATCCGCCAGTACCGTGAAGCTAACGGTTTGCCCTTTGATGTGGCCGGCGTAACTGGCTCGGTTGGTAAAACCACCACCAAGGATCTAACCCGCCAGATTTTTGCCTCCCAGGGCCCCACGGTAGCCCCGCAAGCCTCCTTCAATAACGAGATCGGCTTGCCGCTAACCATTTTGGAAGCCGATAACGACACCCGCTACCTGCTGCTAGAAATGGGTGCCTCGGGGCCTGGGCACATCGCCTACCTGACCGATATTGCCCCCCTGGACGTGGCCGCAGTGCTTATGGTGGGTCACGCCCACATGGGTGGTTTTGGTTCAGTTGAGGCTGTGGCTCGCGCTAAGAGCGAGATTATCCAGGGCCTGCGTAGCAGCGGGGTGGCGATTTTGAACGCTGACGACCCGCGTACCATGGCCATGGCTGAGCTAGCTCCCGGCCCGGTATTTAGCTTCTCGCCTTCTGGCGCCCCCGCTAACGTACGTGCCGACGACGTCGTCATTGGCCCTGACGGACGCGCCAGCTTCACCGCCCGCACCGCTGGCGCCAGTGCCCCAGTCCAGCTACAGCTAGTGGGCGCGCACCATGTGGCTAACGCCCTGGCGGCGCTAACCATTGCCCTAGTGGTGGGCATTGATCTGCAAGCCGCCGCCCAGGTGCTCAGCCAGGCGCAGGCACTTAGCCCGCACCGTATGGACGTGCGCAATCTAAGCGGACAGCTGCTGCTAATCGACGACTCTTACAACGCCAATATTGACTCCGTAACTGCCGCCCTAGTGGCACTTAAACAGCTGGCTGAGGGGCGCCGCAAGGTGTTTGTAGCCGGGCAGATGCTGGAGCTAGGCGACACCTCTGAGCAAGTGCATATGCGCACTGCCGAGCTGGCCCAACAGGCCGGGGTGAGCGACATTTTGGCCATTGGCGAAGCTGCCCGGCCTCTTGCCCGCCGCGCCCGCGAGTTAGGCATTGCCACCACTTACGTTGACGATGCTGATCAGGCCTTGGCCATGATCGATCAGATCGTGGCAGACTTCGATGCAGTGTTGGTTAAAGGGTCCCACTCCTCAGGGGCCTGGCGAATTGCCGACTATCTCAAGGAGGTTCGCGCCTAAATGGTTGCATACCTGGTAGCAGCGGTTGTATCCCTACTGGTGTCCATAACCGGCACCCCGCTACTGATCCGTGTTCTGCACAAGAAGCAGTATGGGCAATTCATCCGCCAAGATGGCCCCACTAGCCACTTCACTAAGCGCGGCACCCCCACCATGGGTGGCCTGGTGATGATTATCGCCACGGTGCTGGGCTACTTGGCCGCTAACCTGTTTGATATGCGCACTCCGCGCGCCTCAGGTTTGCTGCTGTTGTTTTTGATTGTGGGTCTAGGCGCAATTGGTTTCTTTGACGACTACGTCAAGATTTCCCATGAGCGCTCACTGGGTCTAAAGCCGATGCAGAAGATCATTGGCCAGGCTTTTGTGGGTATCACCTTCTCTGTGTGCTGCCTGTTCTTCGCTAACAAGGCTGGTATCACCCCCGGTTCTACCGCTATCTCCACAGTTCGCGACACCGGTTTTGACCTGGCCGCCTGGGGCACTGCCCTGGGGCTGGTGCTGTTTGTGCTTTGGTGTAACTTCCTGATCACCGCCTGGTCTAACGCGGTTAACCTAACTGACGGTATGGATGGTTTGGCCGCAGGCTGCTCCACAATTGTGTTTGCCGGCTACACCATGATCGGGATTTGGCAGTCCAACCAGTCTTGCCAGGGCGGCTACGCCCAGGCCCTGGGTTGCTACGAGGTGCGCGACCCGCGTGACCTAACCATGATTGCTATCTCGCTGATGAGCGCCTGCCTGGGCTTCCTGTGGTGGAATGCGGCTCCGGCCAAGATCTTCATGGGTGACACCGGCTCCCTGGCTCTAGGTGGCGCGGTAGCTGGTTTGTCAGTGCTTACCCGCACCGAATTCCTGGCGGTAATCTTGGGCTTCCTGTTCCTGGTTGAGGTTATGAGTGACGTCATCCAGGTTGGTTACTTCAAGGCCACCCATAAGCGTGTATTTAGGATGGCCCCCATCCACCACCACTTCGAGGTAGGCGGAATGCCTGAAGTTACCGTAGTGATACGTTTCTGGATTGTGGCCTCTATGGGTGTGGCCCTAGGTTTGGGTCTGTTCTATGCAGAATGGTTGGCAGCCAACCATGTCTGATTCTTTCTCTGAGCTTCTAGCTTCACGTACCGTAAGCGTAGTTGGTTTAGGGGTTTCTGGGCGTGCCGTGGCTAAGGTTGCGGCACGTCGCGGCGCTAAAGTTATTGCTTTTGATGCTAAAGCTGGCGCTGGCGAGGCGCTCTGCAAAGAGCTTGATAACGCAGTTGATAATGCGGATGTCAGCCTATTTATTGACGCTGACCCCAAGTCCTTAGCTGACAAGATCCGCACTCATGCCCGCGACCTGCTAGTTATTTCTCCGGGAATTGCCCCCACCTCTGCGCTGTACCAAGCCGCTAGCGTGGCCCCGGTAGAAATGATTAGCGAGGTGGAGCTAGCTTGGCGTCTGCACGCCGTCGGCCCCAACGCAGCCAGCCCCTGGCTAACCATTACCGGCACCGATGGCAAAACCACCACCGTCAATATGCTGGCCTCAATTTTGCAGGCCCAAGGGCTAAACGCCCCGGCAGTAGGTAATGTTGGTAAACCCATCATCCAGGTGGTTGATGAAGGCGGCTATGACGCTTTGGCCGTGGAGCTATCATCCTTCCAGCTGCACCTGACTAAGTCAGTAGAGCCGCTAGCGTCTATCTGCCTGAACCTGGCGGCTGACCACCTTAACTGGCATGGCTCGCTGGAGGCTTACGCCGCCGATAAAGCCAAGGTTTATACCAACACCAAGCTGGCTGCTATCTATGATCTAGCCAGCGAGGCTGCCCTAAAAATGGTGCAAGAGGCAGACGTGCGTGAAGGCTGCCGCGCTATTGGTTTAAGCCGCGCGGTGCCTGAAATCAGCCAGTTTGGTATTGTCGACGGCGCCATTGTGGATCGCGCTTTTGTGCCTTTGCCCAATAAGAACGCCCAGATTGTGGCTGAGCTAGAAGACCTGGCTCACCTGGCCCCCGGCGGCAAGCTAGAGGCACTGCCCAGCCACATTATTTCTGATGCTTTAGCCGCAGCTGCTCTAGCGCGCGCAGCAGGCGTGCAGCCAGCTGCCGTGTCTAAAGGACTGCGTGACTTTACCCCCGGCGCTCACCGCCTGCAGACTGTAGCCACCATAGATAACGTGGCATGGGTGGATGACTCTAAAGGCACCACCGCCCACGCCACCGCCGCAGCTTTAGCTTCACACGCCCCCAACTCGGTGGTGTGGATTGCTGGCGGTGACGCTAAAGGCGCAGACCTTAGTGAACTGGTGCGCCAGGTGGCCCCGGTGCTGCGTGGGGTAGTGGTGCTAGGGGTGCACCCAGAGTTCATCACTGAGCCGCTGGCTAAATACGCCCCCCAGGTGCCCTACACGATTGTTGGCCAGGGTAGCCCCGCTGAGCTGGCTAAAACCATGGTGGCTCAAGCAGCTAGCATGGCTCAAAGTGGCGACTGCGTAATTTTGTCCCCGGCTTGTGCCTCCTGGGATCAGTTTGTCTCCTACAACCAGCGCGGTGACCTGTTTGCTCAGGAGGTTGCGGCACGTGCGGGCCGGGTAGGTTAATGTGAAGCGAGCTTATTTCTGGGTGCGCGGGCGCTATCGAGGCGTTAAAAGCTGGCTAGACCAGTTTGATGCGCTTAGCTACTATCTGCTAATCATCTGCGCCACCACCTTGGTGCTAATTGGCCTGTATATGGATATTTCTATCCAGCAGGTGCAGATCGCCAGCGACTCAGAAGGCTCCGCCTCACTTACCCAACTGTATGAACCCTACTTACGCACCACCTTGATCTATCTGGTGGGTATCGCGGCAGCTTGGGGAGTTTCCCGCCTAAAACCAGCCATTATTATCCGCTACGGTTGGCTGATGCTGGTGCCGGCAGCGATTTTACAGACGCTGATTTTCACCAGTCTGGGGGTAACCATCGGTGGTAACGCCGGTTGGGTGCAGCTGCCCGGAATTGGTCCAGTGCAGCCTGCTGAGCTGTCAAAACTGGCTTTGATTTTGGCGCTAGCCGCAGTGCTAGACCGCTACACGGGGGCGATTACCTCCCGCGTGGCCCTGGCACTTATGGGCTTTATAGTTGCGGCCACAGCCGGTCTAGTGGTGCTTGGTAAAGACCTAGGCTCAGCCCTGGTGATGGTGGTGATTGTGGCCGCGATGCTAGTGATGGCTAAATTCCCGGCTAAATACATGGCCATAACCGGTACCCTGGGAGCAGTGGGCATCAGCATCCTTACCTATATGAGTGCCAACCGTCGCGCCCGCATCTCCGCCTGGTGGAATATGCCTTCTTTGGCCGATGACGAATCGGGCCTGACCTACCAGCCTCACCACGCTGAATACGCCTTCGCCCACGGGGGAGTGCTAGGCGTGGGCAGTGATGGTTCACGTGAAAAATGGGGTTACCTAACCCAGTCCGAATCCGATTATGTATATGCGGTTTTAGGCGAAGAACACGGCCTGGTGGGTACTTTGGCGGTGCTAGTCATTTTCCTACTGATCGGCTACTGCTGTATGCGCGTGATGCGCGCCCATGTGCGTAACCGCTACATTCTGTTTTCCACCACTGGGATCTGCACCTGGCTGGTGGGTCAAGCCCTGATTAACATCATGGTGGCTACCGGTTTGCTACCGGTTCTGGGGGTGCCATTACCGCTAATTTCTAAAGGTGGCTCATCAACTGTGGCCATCATGCTGGCGGTAGGGGTACTTACCTGTTTTGCTCGAAACGAGCCCAGCGCTATCGCTGTACTGCGTTCACAATCTCAAGCTAACCGCCGCACGGTGCTTGAGGCCCTTAGTAAATGGAGGATATGGCATCGTGGCTAAAAAAATTAATGCCCTGCTAGCCGGTGGAGGTACCGCTGGTCACGTCAACCCGCTGCTGGCTACCGCCGCGCAGCTGCGTGAACGTGGCGCCCAGGTGCTGGTGCTAGGCACCCATGAAGGTCTTGAAGACCGACTAGTGCCTGCCGCCGGTTTTGAGCTGCGCTACATCCCCAAGGTACCCCTGCCGCGTAAGCCCTCCACTGATTTCCTGCGTCTGCCGGGCCGTCTGCATGAGGCTATCGACGGCGCCAAGGCGGCCATTGAAGAAAACGAGTCCGACGTCGTCGTAGGCTACGGCGGCTACGTATCCCTGCCGGCATACTGGGCCGCTAAGTCCATGGGCGTGCCGGTAGTTATCCAGGAGCAAAACGCCCGCCCCGGCATTGCCAATAAGCTGGGCGCTAAGCAGGCCGTGGCGCTGGGACTAAGCTTCCCCGACACACCCTTGCAGGCCCGCCACGGCGTCACCGAGGTTACCGGTATGCCGCTGCGTGCAGCTATCACCACCTTGGCCCGCAGTCGCCAAGATCCGATCCAGCGCGCCCAGCTACGCCAGCAGGGCGCCAAAGAACTGGGCCTGGACCCCCAGCTGCCCACCGTGCTGGTCACCGGCGGTTCGCTAGGGGCCTTGAGCCTTAACCGCGCCGTCGCCCAGGCCTACCGCGACTACCAGGGCCAAGTGCAGGTGCTGCACCTAACCGGTAAAGGCAAGAACGAGCAGGTGCTGCAGCTGCTAGAGGGCGCCGACACCACCCACTACCACGTGCTCGAATACCTTGACGGCATGGAATACGCTTACGCCGCAGCCGATGCGGTGATTTGCCGTTCCGGCGCGGGCACAGTCAGTGAGCTAACCGCTGTGGGCCTGCCGGCGCTGTATGTGCCCCTACCTATTGGCAACGGTGAGCAGCGCCTAAACGCCGCCGCTGTGGTTGCTGCCGGCGGTGGCAAGCTGGTGGCTGATGACAGGCTAAACGCCAGCCACATCGCTGACCTATTTAACCTAACCAATAACACTCGCCGCCTGGAAGTAGCTTCACATGCGGCCGCCAGCTGCGGTAACCCCGACGGCACCGCAAAATTCGTGGACCTGATCGAGTCGGTAGTAGGAGAGTAACCATGACGCAGTTTCACCTGATTGGAATCGGTGGGGCAGGTATGAGCGTAGTGGCTGAGCTACTAGCCCAGTCCGGCTTTGAAGTACGTGGCTCTGACGCCCGCGCCAGCGCTGTCACCGAGGCGCTTGAACAGCAGGGCATCAAGGTTTACATCGGCCAGGCTGCCGAAAATGTTGATCCGCAGGCAATTGTGGTGGTTTCCAGCGCTATTAAGGACGCCAACCCGGAGCTGGCCTGCGCCCGCGCCCGAGGCCAGCGCATTTTGCACCGCTCACAAGCTTTGGCGTTAGCTTCTGAAGGCAAAGATTTTGTGGCGGTGGCCGGTGCGCACGGCAAAACCACCACTTCAGGAATGCTGGCCCAGGCCTTTAGCTCGCTAGGCCTAGAGCCCTCGTTTGCGGTTGGCGGCACAGTTTCCGCCCTGGGCACCGGCGGTCACCTGGGTAATGGTTCCATGCTGGTGGCTGAAGCTGATGAGTCAGATGGTTCCTTCCTTAACTACCACCCGCGTGTGGAGGTAGTGCTTAACGTAGAGCCCGACCACCTAGACCACTACGGCACCCGGGAAGCTTTCGAGCAGGCTTTTGTGGACTTTAGTCAGCGTCTAGTGCCCGGCGGTTTGCTGGTGGCCTGCGCCGACGACGCCGGTTCGCGAGCTTTGGGGGTAGCGGCTGCTAAGGCTGGTAAGCGCGTAACCTTCTTTGGCCTAACCGCGCTCGAAGCTAAGGCTAAGGTGCCCGGCTGCGCCAGTGCGCAGCTGACTATTACTTCCCGTAGCGCTACCGGCACCCAGGCCAGCTTGGAATTTGTTGGCCCCAACGGCGAGCGCGGCCAAGCTCAACTTAACCTGCATACCCCCGGCGACCACGTGGCTGTAGATGCCTGTGGGGCTTGGGCTGCAGGTATTGAGCTGGGAGTTGACTTTCAGCAGATGGCCGATGCTTTAAGTACTTTTGCTGGCACCGGGCGTCGCTTTGAAAAGCGCGGCGAGCCCAGGGGAGTGGAGGTAGTAGATGACTACGCCCACCACCCCACCGAGGTTGAGGCGCTACTAAGCGCTGCCCGCGAAGTTGCCGACGCACGCGGCGGCCGCCTGCTAGTGCTTTTCCAACCCCACCTGTTCTCACGCACCCGCAACTTTGCTCAGCGTTTCAGTGCGGCTTTAGCTAAAGCCGATAAGAGCATTGTGATTGATATTTACCCGGCGCGTGAAACTCAGGCAGACTTCCCGCAAGTCACTTCGGCTCTGCTAGCTAATGGCACCAATGTGCAATACGTTAGCGGGCGTGAAGCTGGTGCCCTGCAGCTAGCTGGTGAAGCTAAGCCTGGTGATCTGGTGTTGACTGTAGGCGCCGGAGATGTTACTGAGCTTGCTAATGTGATTATTGATGCTATCGGTGAGTAGACTTAACGTGTGAGAAGGCCCCAGACTCCCCGCCCACTGCCTATCAATAAGGATGGCAGTAACGGGGCTGCCCGCGGGGCGGCTAAATCTGCGCAGCCAAGGCAGCGTTCTGCAGCCACTGACGCTAGCGCTGGGCCTGCTAAAACTGGCTCAGCTGCTAGTGGTCGGCAGCGAGAGGGTAGCCAGCAATCAGAAACTTCTCGCAGGCGTGAAAGTGGACGCCAAGATTCAGCGCGTTCACGCCCCGCTCCTGGACGTCGTCCAGTGCGCAGTGAAGCAGTTAAAGCTCCTAGTAAAGCCGTCACCCGCACTAGCTCTGGGGTAGTTGCTAGTGCCAAAGTGGCTGAAGCTAGCCTAGCTAGCACTGATGACCATGTGGTCTCTCATGGTTTGCAGCAGCGCTATGAAGAACAGCGTGCAGCAAACCGCAAGCGCAGCTTTAATAAGCTCAAACGCCTGATTTATGTGCTGGTGGCGCTAGCTTTGGTGGTTTGGGTGGCGCTGGCCTCGCCACTGTTTGCCCTGCGCATGAGTGAGATTAGGGTTAGTGGCTCAGGTGGCCAGCTTTCGCCAGCTTCAGTAGCCAAAGTGATTGGTGATCAAGAGGGGCGCAGTCTGCTGCTGATCGACGTCGCCAAACAAGCCAAGCGGGTAGATAAAGCCTTTGTGCGAGTACGCAGCGTAAGTATTGAGCGTGACTGGCCGCGCGGTTTAAATGTAATGGTGACTATGCGCGTGCCCGTGGCCGTGTTAAAAACCGCTAAGGGTTACCAGATACTTGATGCTGACGCGGTGGTTTTAGAGACTCGCTCAAGTCAGCCATCTGGTTTAGCGCTTATCGAATCAAGCGGCAAAATTAATTCTGTGCAGGTGCAGTCAATAACTACTGCAATGGGTGCGCTTGATGAAAGTGTGCGTTCACAGGTAGCTTCAGCAAGCGCCACTGAAAGCGGATATGTGAGTTTTAAGTTGTCTTCCGGGGCCAGTGTGATTTGGGGGGACAACGATCGTCCGGCCCTCAAAGCACGTGTGTTAAAAACGCTGTTGAGCATACAAGCATCGGTTTATGATGTTTCGTATCCGCTTAACCCAACCACTAAAAAATAGCGGTTAGGAACACGCAAGACACACCGAGGAAAATAATGACTTGGAGCGATTTTGCACGTAGCGTTATCCATGCGCGAGTGATCTAGGAAACAAATTCTAAACCTAAAGTTAAGGTTTAGAATTTTAATGAAAGGCTACAGTTTTGGTTGAGACACAGAACTACCAGGCGATTATTAAGGTAGTCGGCGTTGGTGGCGGTGGCGTTAACGCAGTTAACCGCATGATCGATTCTGAACTTAAGGGTGTCGAGTTTATTGCCATCAATACCGATGCTCAGGCCTTAATCATGTCCGACGCCGATGTGAAGCTAGACATCGGCCGTGAGATCACCCGTGGCCTTGGCGCTGGCGCCGACCCGACCATCGGCCGTAAGGCCGCTGAAGACCATGAAGACCAGATCCGTGAATCCATTGAGGGTGCGGACATGGTTTTCGTAACCGCAGGTGAGGGTGGTGGTACCGGTACCGGTGGCGCTCCGGTGGTGGCTCGTCTAGCCCGTGAGCTAGGCGCCTTGACCATTGGTGTGGTCACCCGCCCCTTCAACTTTGAGGGCTCTCGCCGTATGAACCAGGCCGAAAATGGCATTAAGGCTCTGCGTGAAGAGGTGGACACCCTAATCGTTATTCCTAACGAGCGTCTGCTGGCTATCTCTGACCCCAACATCTCTGTGACTGAGGCCTTCATTGAGGCTGATAAGGTGCTGCTGCAGGGTGTGCAGGGTATTACTGAGCTGATTACTACGCCCGGTGAAGTTAACGTTGACTTCAACGACGTCAAGTCGGTTATGCAGGGAGCCGGTACGGCACTTATGGGTATCGGTACCGCCACCGGCGATGACCGCGCCCTACGCGCTACCGAGCAGGCAGTTTCCTCCCCGCTGCTGGAAACCTCCATCAACGGTGCCCAGGGTGTACTGCTGCAATTCCAGGGGGGCTCTGACCTGAGTATCATGGAAGTTTCGCGCGCTGCTGAGATGATGCGTGAAGCCGTTCACCCCGATGCCAACATCATCTTCGGTTTGGTCACCAACCCCGCTTTCGGCGACGAGGTGCGCGTGACCGTTATTGCTGCTGGTTTTGACGAGGAGGACGAGGGCGACCTGGCTGTTCAGCCTCCGGCCCGTCGTTCAGCCCCCGCCGCTGCTCCCGCTCCGGCGGTAACCACCAGCCAGCCGCGCACCACCGGGATTCACCGCGCCGACAAGCCGGTTACCCGCCCGGTGCCCGTGGTCCCCGAACCCAAGCCCAGGCCGCGTCCCGAGCCGGTAGCCCCCTCCATCCCGCCGCGCACCGCCACCAGCGAGGTGCCTGCTTACGTGGATGAGACTGCTACCTCCACCTCTCCGGTTTTGGAGGTTCCGCGCGTGATCGGCGTTGACGACGACAGCACCGATCTCGACCTGCCTGACTTCCTGCTCTGAAATGGAAGCCAGCTACTCGGCCCGGCCTAGCCATGTGCTTCGCCGGGCCGTGGGCCCTTTAGCACGACTGTGGATTACCGCCGTCGCCTATGACCGCCCCTGCCAAGGCTATGAGCTGGGCTTTAACTTGGGGCCGCATGTTGGTGATAGCCCAGCAAAGGTTCTGGCTAACCGTCAGCGGGTAGCTGAGTTGATTGGGGCAGACCTAAGTTTAGGTCGCCCGGCGCGTATTGCCTGGATGGATCAGGTCCATGGCGATCGGGTGGCCCTGGCTGACAGCGCTGCCACCCCACAAGCCGACGCCTTATTGCTGCAGCGTTCCGATTTAGGGGCCAGCTGCGCTGATGCGGCGGCGGTGATGGTGGCGGATTGTTTGCCGCTGGTACTTGCTAGCGACGACGGCGCCCTGGTGGCGGCGGTACATGCCGGGCGGCGTGGGGCTATGGCGGCTATTGCAGCTAAAACTGTGGCGCAAATGGTGGCGCGTGGAGCTAAAGCTAGCGCTATCCATGCGTTTATAGGCCCCCATATTTGCGGCAAATGCTATGAAGTACCTGCTGATTTAGCAGCCCAGGCCGCTAAGCTCAGCCCTCAAGCGTCTAGTCGCACGCGGCAAGACACCCCGGCAATCGATCTAGAAGCCCTGGTACGTAGCCAACTTTTAGAAGCCGGCTTACCCAGCGCCAACATTGCTAGCGAGCAGGTATGCACTTTTGAAAACAAGTCCTATTTTTCCTATAGACGTAACTGCCATACCGGGCGTTTCGCGCTATTAATCGCACCTATAGGACACGCCGAAACAAATCCGTGACCTTAAAATCCCTACCGGTAACGTCAACTAGCAGGGGAAGTCCCCACCCCTAACCAGCCCAACCAAGAGGAGCATAAATGAAGGCCCTTAAGCGCATGAGTAGCGCATTCGGATATAGTGAAATTGAACCTGCGACCGATCTGGTTGAGCCCTTCGCGGAAACTGAGGATGAGTACGTGAACGAAGACGATTCTACGGACTACTATGACGACGCAATCATCGAAGACCGGGAACCTAACCCCGATCTGGCTCGTATTGTGACCGCAACCCCCACCAAGTACAACGATGTAGTCAACATTGGCACGGTGTACCGGGAGGGGACGCCGGTTATCGTTAACCTGACCCAGATCAACCCGAAGGAAGCCCGCCGTATCGTGGACTTCATCTCGGGCCTGGTTTACGGCCTAAACGGTGCTGTCGAACGTGTATCTGAAGCAGTATTTCTGCTTACTCCCGATAGCGTAGCTATCGAGAACAGCAATGGGGACAGCGCCGGCAGTCGCTTTGTCCCCTTCAACCAGAGCTGAGTTTATTTGTGCTAGCCCCAATTTTGTCCATAATTTCCAGCCTACTAAACCTATATGTGCTGATCTTGCTGCTGCGTGTGGTGATCGACCTGGTCAGCGCCTTCGTGCGCAACTGGCGTCCCAAGGGTCTGGTTTTGATACTGGCCAACGTGGTGTACACGCTGACTGATCCGCCGTTGAAGGCTTTGCGCCGGGTGATCCCCCCGCTAGGGATCGGTGGAGTTGGAATCGATATGGCGTTTTTGGCGCTGTACTTCATTATTTACGTCGCTCAGAACATCATCGGCATGTTATTTCGCGCGGTGTACTGACGCCTTCTTACACTCTTGGTATAAACCCCGTAGTGTCATAAAGACATTGCGGGGTTTATTATTTACCTGACTTAAAGGAGGAAATGTGCTTTCTGCCGTACAGGTACGTGATACCCAGCTGCCCACCACCTTCATGCGCCAGGCCTACAACCAGAGCCAGGTAAATGACCTGATCGATCGTATAGCTGCTACCTTAAGTGCCTACGAGCTGGATATGCCGACCCTGCCCTCACGTGCTGTTCGAGCTAGCGAAGTGCTAAATTACCGTTTCAACTCGGTTAGCTTCGCTAAAGGCTACGACCGCCTAGCGGTAAATGACCTACTGCACCAGGCAGCTAAGGCGCTAGGAGCTTGGGAAACACGTTACGCCGATAAGTATGCGCAGCCAGATAATGCGGTCGGCGCTCAGCGATCTGAGCAGCCAACTGGCGCTATGCGCCAAGCAACCGACATTAATGTGCTAAGTTCTAGTGCAGTTAGTAGTGCTCAGTTCCCTAAGCATAAATTTTTCGAAGGCTATGCTTGTGGGGAAGTTGATGACCTACTAGCTAAGGTAGTTGAAGCGTTGGCTAGCTATGAACGCGGTTCCAACGTTAAACTGCTTAGCTCAAAGGATGTGGAAGCTGCCCGGTTTAAGCCAACTGGGTTTGGTGTAGTTGGCTACGAACAGGACTACGTTGATGAGTTCTTGGATCGGGTAGTGGCCAGCCTTGAGTACTGGGAAGAACACGCTTAAGCGCGTAAATCCTGCCATAAGGCGCAGCCTTGAGGTAGCCTTAAGTGGTACAAACCGTTGTATATAGCTGCCGGCTACCTAGCTGGCCGGGGAAGTATATGCGCGGGTTGTGCTGACTCCCATCCCACCAGCTGGGGATTATCCCAATTCCCACTGGTAACAAAAACAACAAGTGTCACAATTGTGTATCTTGTTGTAGTCTAAAGGAAGTGGGCTCCGCGCTGGAGTCCTGCAAAGACCCCAAAGCAAATGCGAGGTAACGAGATGACGCAGCTAACCGCTGATGACGTCCTCAACAAGAAGTTCCAGCCCACCAAGTTCCGTGAGGGCTACGACCAGGACGAAGTTGACGAGTTCCTTGACCAAATCGTCGAGGCTATGCGCGACCTGGAGAACGAAAACGCTGAGCTCAAGGCTAAGCTCGAGGCTGCTAACGCTCGCGTTGCCGAGCTGAGCGAAGGCGCTCCGGTAGTAACCGCCACTCCGGTATCCCCGGTGGCCCCGGTTGCTCCTGTGGTCGAGTCCCCGATTGTGGACACCCCCAAGATCGAGCCCAGTGGCAACAACGCCGAGTCTGCCGCTGCCATGCTCGAGATGGCCCAGCGCCTGCACGACGAGTACGTCGCCAAGGGTAAGGCTGAGCGTGAGCGTATCGTTACCGAGGCTCGCGCCACCGGTGAACAGCTCACCCGTGAAGCTGAAAACCAGCGCAACCAGACCCTATCTCAGCTTGAGAAGGAACGTGCCAACCTGGAGCACAAGATCGATGAGCTGCGTCGCTTCGAGAGCGACTACCGCACTCGCCTGCGTTCTTACCTGACCAACCTGCTCAACAACGTCGAGGACGCTTCCGGCGGCGGCCAGAGCAACCTGGGTCTGTGAGACTACCCCAAGCTTAAAATTGCTGCGGCGAGGGTTTTAAAGCCCTCGCCGTTTGCGTGTCTGGTTAGTAGGGAACAGCCATGGATGCACACCTAAAAAATCTCATCTGGTTTTGGTCAGTGGCCCTAGTTGTAGTGGCCACTGATCAGCTAAGCAAAATCTGGGCCCTTAACGCATTGGGGCAGGGTCAACAGATCAAACTAGTAGGAGATTTCTTAGGTTTAGTGCTAGTGCATAACGCCGGCGCATCCTTCTCATTAGGTAGTCAATACACCTGGGTGATCACGGTTTTAGCGGTAGTTGTTAGCGCAGCCGTGATCTACCTAAGTCGCAAACTCAACTACCTGCCCTGGGCCCTAATCCTGGGAGCAGTGCTGGGGGGAGCGGTAGGAAACCTTATTGATCGTCTACTGCGTAGCCCCGGCTTTGGACGCGGGCATGTGGTGGACTTTATCGATTACAACGGCGCTTTTGTAGGCAACGTAGCTGATATAGCGATTGTGGCCGCCGGCGTCGCAGTAGTGTGGCTTACCACTGTGGGGCGTAACCTTGATGGTAGCCAAAACAAGTCATAAACAGCGGTGAACTTTAGATTGATTATCAGGAGTTAGCATGGGCTTCAGAGTGCTTCCGGTTCCCGATGGCCTAGATGGTCAGCGTGTAGATAGCGCGCTAGCACGCATGCTAGGCCTTAGCCGCACCAAAGCTGGAGAGCTATGCGCTCAAGGACGGGTAGTGTCTGAGGGCAATGTGCTAACTAAATCTGATCGCCTGCTAGGTGGCTCAATGCTGGAAGTGGATCTGCCTCAGCCACGCAGCCCTGAGCCGGTGGCCCGCCAGGTTGACGATATGGGCATTATCTATGTTGATGATGACCTGGTGGTGGTTGATAAACCTGCTGGAATTGCCGCCCACCCCTCTATGGGTTGGGAAGGACCTGATGTATTAGGAGCCCTTAAAGCCCGCAATATTTCGGTAACCACCTCCGGGGCTGCTGAGCGTCAAGGTATTGTTTCACGTCTAGACGTGGGCACCAGTGGAGTGATGGTGGTAGCCCGCAGTGAATACGCCTATTCCAGCCTAAAACAGCAATTTCGTGAGCACAGCGTAGACAAGATCTACCACACCTTAGTGCAAGGTCACCCCGATCCCACCAGCGGTACAATCGACGCGCCAATCGGGCGTCACCCCTCACGTGAGTGGAAAATGGCCATTATTGAAGGTGGCCGTGCCTCGCGTACCCACTACGACATGATTGAAGCCATGCCGCGCGCTTCACTGCTAGAAATTCATTTGGAAACTGGCCGCACCCATCAGATCAGGGTGCATATGAGCGCAGTTGGCCACCCCTGCGTAGGTGATGAAACCTATGGTGCAGACCCGCAGCTAAGCCAAGAAACCGGCTTAAAACGCCAGTGGCTGCACGCCGTCGAGCTGAGCCTAACCCACCCAGCTACCGCCCAAAGAGTCACTTTCACCAGCCAATACAGCGCCGACCTAGCCCACGCCCTAGAAGTAGTGCGGCTTTAAAACCAGGGGCGTAGAAAAGCCACGCCGAGCTAGCCAGGTATTTCTCAACGCGATACGTTGGGGCAAAGCTGGCTTAGGGCCCATACAATGGCACCTATGGCAGCTAGTGATTCCTTCGTGCACCTCCATGTCCACACCGACTACTCCATGCTGGATGGAGCCGGCAAAATCTCTAGCTATGTAGCTGAGGCGGCGCGCCAAGAAATGAGTGCACTAGCCATCACCGACCACGGCTACATGTTTGGGGCCTACGAGTTCTACAATGCCTGCAAAAAGGCGGGGATCAAGCCAATTATCGGCGTCGAAGCCTATATGACCCCGGGCACCAGCCGTTTTGATAAAACCCGCGTGTTCTGGGGGGATGAATCCCAGCGTAGCGACGACGTCTCCGCACGCGGCTCCTACACCCACATGACCCTGCTTAGCCGCAATAATGAGGGCCTACACAACCTCATGCGGCTAGATTCCTACGCCTCCCTAGAAGGCCAGTGGGGTAAAAGCCCGCGTATGGACCGTGAGCTACTCTCGCGCTACAGCAAGGGCCTGATCGGCACCACCGCCTGCCCCAGTGGCGAGGTCCAAACCCGACTGCGCCTGGGGCAATATGACGAAGCCCTACGCGCGGCCGGCGAATTTCAAGACATTTTCGGTAAAGATTTCTTCTACGTGGAAATCATGGACCACGGCCTAGAAATTGAGCGCCGCGTAACCAAGGATCTGCTGCGTCTGGCAGCTGACCTTAACGCCCCGCTGCTGGCCACCAACGACTCGCACTATGTAAAGCCCACGGACCGCGAAGTCCAAGACGCCATGCTGTGCATCAACTCTGGCTCAGTACTTTCAGACCCGGATCGTTTTAAGTTCGACGGCGACTCTTACTACCTACGTCCAGCTGCGGAAATGCGCAAGCTATTTGCTGATTTTCCCGGCGCCTGCGACAACACGCTGCTAGTAGCCCAGCAATGCGACATTCACTTCACCACCACCGATGAGGGCGCCAACTACATGCCGGTATTTGACGTGCCCGAGGGGGAGACTGACGAAAGCTGGTTCATCAAGGAATGCTGGAAAGGCATGGACCGCCGTTTCAACGGCAACATTCCAGAGGAGTGCCGCAAGCAGGCTGAATACGAAATTGGCGTGATTGTGCAGATGGGGTTCCCTGGCTACTTCCTGGTGGTAGCCGACTACATTAACTGGGCCAAGCGCCACGGTATCCGTGTAGGGCCAGGTCGTGGCTCGGGTGCCGGTTCCATGGTGGCTTACGCCATGGGTATCACTGAGCTAAACCCGCTGGAACACGGCCTGATTTTCGAGCGTTTCCTAAACCCTGAACGTATCTCAATGCCTGATATCGACGTCGACTTTGACGAGCGCCGTCGTGATGAAGTAATCGAATACGTACGTGGTAAATACGGCTCAGACCGCGTCTCCCAGGTGGTCACCTACGGTGTCATTAAAGCCAAGCAGGCCCTTAAAGACTCCGCCCGCGTCATGGGCTACCCCTACGCCATGGGGGAGCGGCTAACTAAAGCCATGCCTCCAGGTGTGCAGGGTAAAGATATTCCTGTAAACGGTATTTTTGATAAAGAACATGAGCGTTACGGCGAGGCTGAAGAGTTCCGCAAGCTCTATGAGGAAGACGCTGACGTTAAACGCATTGTGGGCCTAGCACGCGGCCTGGAAGGCATGACCCGTCAGTGGGGCGTGCACGCCTGCGCAGTAATCATGTCCTCTAAGACACTCACGGATGTAATCCCCATGATGCAGCGTGTGCAGGACGGCGCCGTCATCACCCAGTTTGACTACCCCACCTGCGAAACCCTGGGGCTGCTCAAAATGGACTTTTTGGGGTTGCGTAACCTGACAGTTATTTCTGATGCGCTAGTGAATATCACCGGCAACGGTAAACCCGCCCTGGACATAGATAATGTGCCACTGGACGATAAAAAAACCTATGAGCTGCTCTCACGCGGTGAAACCCTGGGTGTTTTCCAGCTAGATGGTGGGGGTATGCGCACCCTGCTGCGACTGATGCGCCCTGACAACTTCGAAGACATTTCGGCTGTGGGCGCCCTCTACCGCCCCGGACCTATGGGCGCAGACTCACACACTAAGTATGCGCTGCGTAAAAATGGCGTGCAAAAGATTGAGGCTATTCACCCTGAACTAGCCCAGGTGTTGGAGCCAATTTTGTCTACCACCTATGGCCTGATCGTGTATCAGGAGCAGGTTATGCAGATTGCCCAGAAACTGGCCGGTTTCTCCATGGGTAAAGCAGATAAGCTGCGTAAAGCCATGGGTAAGAAAAAGCCCGAGATTCTAGCTAAAGAATTTGTGGGCTTCCGTCAGGGCATGCTAGACAATGGCTACTCCGAAGAGTCCATTAAAACCCTATGGGACATTGTGGTGCCCTTCAGTGCCTATGCCTTTAACAAGGCCCACTCGGCCGCCTATGGCGTGGTGTCCTACTGGACCGCCTACTTAAAAGCCAATTACCCGGTTGAATACATGGCGGCGCTGCTGACCTCCCAGAAAGATAATAAGGATAAGCTTGCCGTTTACCTGGCCGAATGTCGCCACATGGGGATTACGGTGCTACCGCCTGATGTTAATGAGTCGCGCGCAGCCTTTGCCGCTGTGGGGGATGATATCCGCTTTGGCCTGGCTGCTATCCGTAACGTTGGTACCAACGTGGTGGAGGCAATTATTAAGGCCCGTAAGGAAAAAGGGGCCTTCACTTCCTTCACCGACTTCCTAGATAAGGTGCCTTCTACGGTGTGTAACAAGCGCACCATTGACTCGCTGATTAAGGCCGGCGCCTTTGATTCTATGGGTGGTTCTCGCCGTAGCCTGCACCTGGTGCATGAGGACCTGGTAGATGAGGTTATTGGGATTAAGCGTAATGAGGCTGCCGGTCAGTTTGACTTGTTTGCGGCGCTCGACGGCGGCGCTGAGTCTATCGGGGCCGGTCCGGTATTTTCTACTCAGGTGCCTGATGTGCCCGAGTGGGATAAAAAAGACAAGCTGGCTTTTGAACGTGAAATGCTGGGCTTGTATGTTTCTGACCATCCGCTGCTGGGGATTGAACATATCCTTGCCCAGCTGGCTGATACTGAAATCTCGACTTTGCGTGAGGATGAGGAAAATACCCCGCAAAACGTTACTATTGCTGGTTTGATTACCTCACTGAACCGTAAAACCACTAAGAACGGTAACTTGTGGGCCATTGCCACGGTTGAGGATCTGGGTGGCTCGATCGAGGTCATGTTCTTCCCACAGACCTACCAGACAGTGTCTACTATGTTGGCTCCAGACACGGTGGTTACGGTGCGCGGTAAGGTTAACCGGCGCGACGGCGAAACTAGCATCTACGCCCAAGAGATGACGCTGCCGGATGTATCTTCTGCGACCCATGAAGCAGTAACTATTACCGTGCCCGCCTCACGCTGCACCACCGCCCTAGTGGAGCAACTGCGTGAAGTGCTAGAACGCCACAGTGGTCCTTCCAATGTGCGCATGACACTAACCAGCCCGGGCCGCGAGGTGCGCACTCAGCTCGATGAGCGCTGGCGTGTTAGCCCCACAACCGCCCTGTTTAGCGATCTAAAGGCTATTTTGGGGCCCAACTGTCTAAATCACTGAGCATAGGAGTTAAAGTGGAACTGGAAATTATCCCGGTTACCGGCCAGATTAAATTAGGCCAGTTTCTTAAACTAGCTAATCTGGTTGAAGATGGTGCCAATGCCACCATCGCTATTCAAGGCGGGGATGTAAAGGTAAACGGCGAGGTAGAGACGCGTCGCGGGCACCGTTTAAACGCTGGCGATAAGGTAATAGTGGACCTTCCTACTGGAGTTGTGGGGGCCCAAGTCGGCTAAAATTTAACGGTGACTAGCCAAGACCCCAAACAATTCCAAGATCCTCCGCTAGATGCGGATCGCCTCATGGCGCAATCTAATGTGGTGCTGCGACTGGGCTCAATGATGCTCACTTGTGGCGCCGGCGCCTATCGCGTTAAGTCTGCTATGGCCCGGGCTGCTGCAGCTGTGGGCCTAGACCGTCATGAGGCGCAAGTAACCATGAATGAAATCGTGGCCAGCGCTTTTGTAGGTAAAGAAAGGTTCCGCACGGTTGCTGTAGAACAGCGCCGCGTGGGCGTAAACGTAGACAAGCTTGAACGTCTACGCACTGTGGTAGAAAACCTTGAAGCCCATGAACGGGTTGAAGATCTAAATGCCAAGCTAGATGAAGTAGCTAGCGTTAAACCCCTATATGGGGCCTTCGCTAATGCGGCAGCCTCAGGTGTGGCTTGTGCAGGTTTCTGTTTCCTAAATAAGGGTGGCCTTTACGAGTGCCTGGGCGTGTTGATTGCGGCATTCTTGGGCCAGGCACTACGCCGCTTCCTGCTGCACCGTGGCTGGCAGCACTTTGTGACCTGGCTACTGTGTGGTCTGCTGGGCTCTGGCGCCTATATGGCGGTGCTAGCTGGCATGGATCTAGCGGGCATCACTGACAACACCCACCAGGCCGGGGTTATCTCCGCGATTTTGTTCCTGATCCCCGGTTTCCCAATGGTTACCGCCATGCTGGATATGATTCGCCAAGACTTTTTGTCGGCGCTTACCAGGATGTCCTACGTGATTATGGTGATGGCTGCTGCCGGTATTGCGGTGTGGGTTACCAGCTACGTAGCGAACTGGCCGGTAGATGGCCCTAAGCCAGCTGGCCCCACAGGATTGGCACTTTACTCGCTGGACCTGCTGTGTTCTTTTGTGGCCGCCTATGGCTTTGCCATGCTGTTTAACGCTCCTGCACGAGCTGCCCTAGTAAGTGCTATTACCGGAGCCGTGGCTAACACTGGCCGTATTATTTTGATTAATGAAACTGGCCTGCCCTGGCACTTGGCAGTAGGCCTAGCCGCCTTGGTAATTGGCTTGATGGCGCAGCTGTTTGTTTCCTCTGCTTCCCTGTCGCGTGTGGCTTTGTCTGTACCTGCAGTAGTGATCATGATTCCAGGTGTGCCCTTCTATCGGGCTCTGAGTGCAATTAATGACCACACCATTGACACTTCAGTGGCTGTATCTACCGCTTTTGGCAACATTGCTGAGGTGGTTCTAGTTATTACCGCTATCGGTGCCGGCTTGGCATTGGCACGTGTAATCACTGACCGCAACTGGCGTCACGACTTTTCTACTTCGTCTCTACCTGACCTGCATTAAAACTGTCTGTAGAGAGACAAAATCGGGGAGGCATTAGCCTCCCCGATTTGCTTGTAGACCTGCTCTTTATTATCTGCAGCCCTGCTTGCCACGCAGGCCGCAGATTACAGGCCACCCATGATTTGGGCGATGAAGATCTTGGCCACCATAGCTACCGGATAAACCATGGCGTAACCCAGGGCCACACGTGGGTCCATGCCGGTGCGGTCGTTTGCAAAGGCCAGTACAGCAGGCTGAGTCTGGGCACCAGCTAACAAACCAGATAGGCGCGTACCGCCCATCTTGACCAGCCAGCGCATGCTTGCATACAGACCAGCGCCCACAATAGTGGTTACCACGATGCCGACAATCAAGATGTTAATCCAGCTACCGCTGGTGAAAGCCACACCAATCTGAGTACCAGCCTTAGTACCAGCCTGGGCCAGGAAGATTAACAGACCAAGCTCAGCTAGCACCTGCGTAGCAGTGGCCGGCAAGGAAGTAACCATTTTGCCGATACGGCCCAGGCGGCCAAAAATAAGACCCACAATTAGCGTGCCGGCAGCTGAACCAATGGAGAATGTAGCACCGGTGGGGGTGAAGAACTTGTACTCACCGATGAAGATACCCAATGCCATGCCCAGGCCTAGAGCCACAGGGGAGAGGGAGGATAGGCCGCGCGCAGAGTCACCAAAGTACTTGGTTACCTCAGCTAGACGGTGAGTGGGGGCTACTACACGCAGACGGTCACCCATCTGTAGCACCAGACGCGGATCAGCCATCAGGTCTACGTCACCACGACGTACACGTGATACCGAGGCATCAAAGCGGTGGTCCAGGTCAACCTCAGCCAGGGTGCGTCCAGCCAGCTTGGAGTTGGATACGGTGATGCGACGGAAGTCCAGATAGCGGCGGTCAGCAATAAGCGAGTGTGAAGAGTGGTGGCCTAGTAGATCCTGAGCGGCCTTAACCTTGTCCTCGGTACCTACTACGGTCAGTAGGTCATCGTGGTAGACACGGTCAGTTAGATGCGGGGTCTTAATGGGCTTGTCCTCACCGCGAGCCAGACGCGAGAAACGCAGGTCACCGCCGGCGTCGATATCTTTAAGGATCTGGGCCAGGGTGAGGTTGTCGCGGCGGTCGACGCGGATAGTGGCGTTAATGATAGGGGTGGGGGCGTCAGTGTCCTTAGCGCGGTAGTGCAGGGCTAGCGAGGCAAAGAACAGCATGCCGATAACCCCAAATAGGTAGGCCACCGCATAACCCACAGTTGCAGTGGCAGGCCCATCTTGATTACCGGCGTTTTGGGCGGCGTCACCCGCAGCCGCTAGGGCCGGGGTGTTAGTGATGGCGCCTGCCCAGGTGCCGGCAATAAGTGCAGAGTTCATCCCAAAGGCACGCCCCAAAACTTGAGCAGCGCCAGCGGAAACGATAAATACGCCCAGCATGGCCAGCAGCGGACCAGCGGCAGTTTTAATTACCTGGAAGAAACCCGGGCCGGAAGAAACACCAATTGAGAAGGTGAAGATAGCTAGGCCCAGCGTGCCCAACAGCTGTGGTAGTTTTAGGTCAACGCCTAGGAAGTCTGCGTACGCACCCAGGGCAATACCTGCAAACAGTACGGCAGCTGCGCCTAGACTGATGCCTTTAATCCTTATGTGTCCCACCAGCATGCCGACGCCGATTAGTAGGAACAGCACCAAGACTGGGTTTTTAGCTAGGTGCTCCATTATCTCGTGCAAGGCCTAGTCTCCTTTGAATATAAGCAGTGTGGCGACAAACCTTGTCGCCAAAGCCAACCTTCACGTTACAACGTGGCTGTGCCGGGACTTCAGGGCGTAGGTCCCTCTTGTCGGACAAGAAATGTCATGTCAAACACAGTGTAGCGCAACCATAATTATCTTGCATTCTAAGACATGAACTTAAAATTTGAGACGATCTTGTTTGCTTTAAAGCTTGGCACTAGTCTTACTTAGGCTTAACCATGCGGAAAATCAAAAGGAGGGCTACAAGCATGACCGTCATGACCGGTGCACAAGCTTTAGTGCACGCCCTGGAGGAATTAGGGGTAACGGATGTGTTTGGGATGCCTGGGGGCGCTATCCTCCCCTTCTATGATCCGTTGTATGCATCGACGAAAATCCGTCACGTCTTAGTGCGTCACGAACAAGGCGCTGGGCATGCTGCTGAAGGCTATGCCGTGGCTACCGGTAAGACTGGTGTATGCATCGCTACCTCCGGACCTGGCGCCACTAACCTGATTACTGCTTTAGGTGACGCCATGATGGATTCGGTTCCGCTAGTGGCCATCACCGGCCAGGTGGGCTCTGCTTCAATTGGCACCGACGCCTTCCAGGAAGCTGACATTGTAGGCGCCACCATGCCCATGGCCAAGCATTCCTTCCTGGTCACCCGTGCCCAAGACATTCCTCAGCGTATTGCTGAGGCCTACCACCTGGCTAGCACCGGCCGCCCTGGCCCGGTACTAGTTGACGTCACCAAAGATGCGCAGGTGGGTGAAGTTGACTTCCAGTGGCCGGTAGAACTGGATTTGCCTGGTTACAGCATTCCTACGCGGGGGCGTGAGGATAAGTTCCAAGTCGCCGCCGACATGATTTTCGCAGCCTCCAAGCCGGTTATTTACGCCGGTGGTGGTATCACCAGGGCAGGCGCGTCTGCAGCACTTAAGGCTCTGCTCGACGTCGCCCCCATCCCGACCGTAACCACCCTAAACGCCCTTGACGCGCTGGCAGCTACCCACCCACTAAACCTGGGTATGCCCGGTATGCACGGCACGGTGGCAGCAGTAGGGGCTCTGCAGCAAAGCGACCTAATTATTGCTCTGGGTGCACGCTTTGATGACCGCGTGACCGGCAAGCTTGATTGTTTCGCCCCGCACGCCCGCGTCATTCACATCGACGTTGATCCGGCTGAAATCGGTAAGATCCGCGCCGCTGACCTAGGTATAGTGGCAGACCTTAAATACGCTCTGCCGCAACTAACCGAGGCCATTGCCGAGCTAAGCGCCCAGGTGGGGGAGAAGCCGGAATATGCCAGCTGGACTAACTACACTGCTTCGCTGCGCCGTCGTTACCCCGCTGGCTGGGCTCAGCCCGAAGACGGCAAGCTTTCGCCCCAGGAAGTAATCACTAAGATCGGCCGCTCTATTGCCGACGACGCCATTGTGGTTACCGGTGTGGGCCAGCACCAGATGTGGTCGGCCAACTTGATCGATCACCGTCACGCACGTTCCTGGCTATCTTCAGCTGGTAGCGGCACCATGGGCTACGGCGTTCCTGCCGCTATGGGTGCCAAAGTGGGTGCGCCCGAGCGCGACGTGTGGCTAATTGATGGCGATGGCTGTTTCCAGATGACCAACCAGGAGCTAGCTACTTGCTCGCTGGAAGGTATCGCCATCAAGGTAGCTATTATCAATAACTCTTCGCTAGGTATGGTGCGCCAGTGGCAGACGCTGTTCTACGGCGGACGCTACTCCAACACTTCGCTACACACTGGCGATGAGATTCGCATCCCCGACTTCGTGACCTTGGCACAGGCCTACGGGGCAGTGGGACTGCGTTGTGAGCGAGCCGAGGACATTGAGGACGTTATTGCCCAGGCTAACGCCATCACGGACCGTCCGGTGGTAATCGACTTTGTCTGCTCGCCTGATGCTCAGGTGTGGCCGATGGTAGCGCCAGGTAGCGACAATAGCGACATTGAATATGCCAAGGGCCTACGCCCGGTTTGGGATGAGGAGTAATACATGAGCACCACTAAACACACCCTCTCCGTGCTAGTTGAGAACAAGCCTGGCGTGCTTACCCGCGTGTCGGCACTATTTGCTCGACGCGGCTTCAATATTCACTCTTTGGCGGTAGGCCCCACCGAGCATCCCCAGATCTCGCGTATCACCGTAATCGCCAATGCTGATGACACCGCCATGGACCAGGTGGTTAAACAGCTCAATAAGCTAGTAAATGTGCTCAAAATCGTTGAACTAGATCCGGCAGACTCTGTTCAACGTGAGCTACTACTAATTAAAGTCTTGGCTAACGATGCTTCACGTACTGCGGTACTACAGATCGTTGACCTATTTAGGGCCCACGTCGTAGACGTGCACCCAGACTCAGTGGTGATCGAAATGGTTGGCTCTGAGTCAAAAGTCCAGGCTCTGCTCAACTCCCTGCGCCCTTACGGCGTGAGTGAGATCGTTCAGTCTGGCACCGTAGCTATTAGTCGCGGTTCCCAGTCCATTACCGAAGAACTCAAAGAAAAGTGAGAGGCCACTATGGCGCAGCTATTCCATGATGCAGACGCAGACCTGTCGGTTATCCAGTCCAAGAAGGTAGCCGTAATCGGTTACGGTTCCCAGGGCCACGCTCACGCGCTGAACCTACGTGACAGCGGCGTTGAGGTAGTTGTGGGTCTACGTGAAGGCTCTTCCTCTATCGCTAAGGCACAGGAAGCCGGCCTGACCGTTAAGCCCATCGCTGAGGCCGTGGCTTGGGCCGACGTCGTCACTGTGCTAGCCCCCGACCAGGTGCAGGCAGCCCTGTACGAGGCTGAAATTGCTCCCAACATCAAGCCTGGCGCAGCTTTGCTGTTCAGCCACGGCTTCAACATCCACTTCGGCTACATCAAGCCCAGTGCCGACATCGACGTGGTTATGGTTGCCCCCAAGGGCCCGGGCCACACCGTGCGTCGTGAGTTTGAAGCTGGCCGTGGCGTGCCGGTACTAGTTTGCGTTGAGCAGGACGCCACCGGCCAGGCTTGGCCGCTAGTGCTTTCCTACGCCAAGGCCATTGGTGGTACCCGCGCCGGCGCCATCAAGACCACCTTCCGTGAGGAAACCGAAACTGACCTATTTGGTGAGCAGACCGTGCTTTGCGGTGGTATCTCCAAGCTGATCCAGTACGGTTTCGAGACCCTAGTTGAGGCCGGTTACCAGCCCGAGATGGCCTACTTCGAGGTTTGCCACGAGATGAAGCTGATCGTTGACCTGATCAACGAGGGTGGTATCTCCAAGCAGCGTTGGTCTTGCTCTGACACCGCTGAGTACGGTGACTACGTTTCCGGCCCGCGTGTGATCACTCCTGACGTCAAGGAGCACATGAAGGAAGTCCTCGGCGACATCCAAAGCGGCGCTTTCGCCAAGCGTTTCATGGACGACCAGGCTGCTGGCGCCCCTGAATTCAAGCGTCTACGCGCTGAGGGCGAAGGCCACCCGATCGAGACCACCGGTCGTGAGGTACGCTCCTTGTTCGCATGGCGCAAGGACATTGACACTGACTACCACGAGGGTTCTGTAGCTCGCTGAGCGCAGCGCGCTATTTAAGTCAAGATGATAACGGTGGCCACCGCGAAAGCAGGTGGCCACCGTTGTTAGAACAGGAGAAAATGATGAGTGCAAACCACGCAGCTACCCCTGAGGTAAGCGCTCTGGCCCAGGCTGCGGCCCAGCCGCTAGCACCAGCTGCTGAACTAGCTAAGCGTTTTCCACTAAGCGCCAGCGATCACCGCGCCAGTGACACCCAGCGCCAGCAGGCCTTAGATGAGCTGCGCTTCGGTACGGTTTTTTCTGACCACATGGCCCACGCTCACTGGAGCTATGAAGCAGGCTGGTCCCAGCGTGAAGTAGTGCCTTTCGCTCCGCTTACGCTCTCTCCGGCAGCTGCCGTATTCCACTATGGCCAGGAAGTTTTTGAGGGCATTAAGGCCTACCGCCATGAGGATGGTTCAATCTGGACTTTCCGTCCCGGCTATAACGCTGCCCGACTAGCCGCCTCATGCCGCCGCCTATGCCTGCCTGAGCTAGAACATGAAGATTTTGTGGCTTCAATTGCCTCCCTGGTACGTGCTGATAACCAGTGGGTGCCCTCCAAGCCCGGTTCAAGCTTGTACCTGCGTCCCTTCATGATCGCCTCGGAGGCTTTCCTCGGAGTGCGCTCTAGCCATGAGGCTGACTACTACGTAATTGCTTCACCGGTGGGCCCCTACTTTGGTGACAAGGTACAGGCTGTAGACATTTGGGTAACCACCTCCTACCACCGCGCTGGTGTGGGGGGTACGGGCGCAGCTAAGTGCGGCGGTAACTACGCTGCTTCGCTGATCGCCCAGGAAGAGGCTTATGCCAATGGCTGTAAGCAGGTTTGCTTCCTAGATGATGTCACCGCCTCGCACATTGAGGAGCTAGGTGGCATGAACGTATTTGTAGTGCGCGCTGACGGCTCAGTGGTAACTCCGCGTCTAAGTGGCACCATCTTGGAAGGCTGCACCCGCTCGGCCATTATTGAGCTACTCAAGAGTGAAGGCACTAGCGTAAGTGAGGCAGACTTGACGCTGTCTGCTTTGCTTGACGATGTACGCAGCGGCAAGGTAACTGAAATCTTTGCCTGTGGTACGGCGGCGGTAGTGACCCCGATCGGTGCCCTAAAGGGCAAAGACTTCGAGGTCAGGCTTGAAGCTGGCCCGGTCACCAGTCACATTCACCAGCGTCTAACTGGTATCCAGTTTGGCAAGGTGGAAGACGAATTTGGCTGGATGTACCGTCTCGCCTAAGCGGGCAGCGGCCTGCTTAAAGACTTGGCTTAGGCTGCGCTAGTAGCCTGAGTCCATTTACAACCCTAGCTGGTGCGGGTGGTTGGTATTAGCCGACCACCCGCACCGGCTGTTTTTTGGGTGCAGCTTAATTAGACCTGTTGGACTATTTTGTCAATAGCAAAGCTTGCTTATTTGTAAGGTTGACCCCTATCATAGAGGGGAGACTTGTACCACAATTAAGTCAATGAAGGACGGTGAGCAGGATGCAAATGGATGATCGTTGTAATCGCTATGAAAAGCAGATTCAAAACGCCGCAACTGTGTTAATTGCCTCGGCTATTGTTGGTTTGGGGCTTTTTGTAATCGGTCTAGCGCCTTTTGGTGGAATTTGTTTTTTGATCGCATCTGTTAGCGCTTTAACGATTATCGCAAATAAGCTGCTGCTAATGCTGCGTGAGTAAACCTAATTAGACCCACTAGCCCTGCTGGCGGTGGGTCTAACTAGTTTTAACAGTGGGTCTAACTAGTTTTAAGGCTGGCTAGTTTCTTTCCCCAAATACGGCGCGGCCCACGCGTACCTGGGTGCTGCCCTCAGCAATAGCCCACTCAATATCATTAGTCATGCCCATAGATAGCTGGGTGCAAGCGGCTGTGCCCGGCGCGCCACTGGCGGCAATTTCCTGGGCTAGCTCACGTAGACGTGCGTAGCCGGCGCGCACCGGTGCCTCTTGGGAAGAATTTAGCCCAATCGTCATTAAACCAATTAGGTTCAGGCACTTTAACTCACCCACCTGGCAGGCTAAATCTAGGGCTGCCTCAGGGCTAACCCCGCTCTTGGTTTCCTCATCCGAAACGTTTACCTGCACCATTACATCTAGCTGACGCTCTTGACGCTGGCAAGCAGCCTCCAGGCGGTTAGCTAGCTCTAAGCTGGCAATAGTTTCGATGCCATCAGCCCAACGCAGCATGTGGTTAATTTTGTTGTGTTGCAAGGGCCCAATTAGGCGCATCTGGTGGGCGGCCACCTCCGGCTCAGCTAGAGCCGGGCCACTAGCCACCATTTCCTGCACCCGGTTGTGCCCCAATACCACCGGGCCTGGACGCAAAGTAGCCAGGGCATTAGTGGCCTGCACAATAGTTTGCGGGGTTTGGGTTTTAACCGCCAGCATCAGCCCAACCTGATCGCTGCGGCCAGCACGCTGGCGAGCTGAGTCAATACGTTCAAGGATGCGCTGTAGTGAATCGTAGATAGGACTCATAACAGTCACCTTACACCGCTCAAGGAGCGGATACGCGCTGACATTTAGACTTATTCCTGCCACAATTACAGACAATTACTTTATCCTTGCCCTACTGCAGGCAAGATAATTTGTTGGCCGAGCATAAAAGGACACCTAATGCAATTGCCCTTATGGTCCATCACCCCATTCGTGGTGATGCTGGCTTCAATCGCGATATTGCCGCTGGTGGGAGCCACTAAACACTGGTGGGAAAAGCCCTCAAGTCAGCTCACTTTAGCTGTTGCGCTAGGTATTCCTACCGCAATAGCCACCGGGCTGGCCGTAGGCTGGTCACACGTAGGCGGCGCCGTCGTCGAATATATCCAGTTCATTTCGCTGATCCTGAGCCTTTTCGTAGTAGCCGGAGGCATCCACCTACGCGGTGATATTCAAGCCACCCCCAAGAACAACACCATTTTCTTGGCTATCGGTGGCACCATCGCCTCATTTGTGGGCACCACCGGCGCCGCCATGCTGCTTATCCGCCCTCTGCTGGCCACCAACAAAGAACGTAAATACCGCGTACACACGGTGCTTTACACCATCTTCATTGTGGCTAACTGCGGTGGTTTGCTCACCCCCTTAGGTGACCCGCCACTGTTCTTAGGTATGCTGCGCGGCGTGCCTTTCGCCTGGACGCTGCACCTGTTTCCTGAATGGCTGCTGGTTAACAGCCTGCTATTGATCAGCTACTACGCCCTGGATAAGGCCTACTACGCCAAAGAGCCGGCCGTTGCCGTGGCTGAAGACCGCACCCACATTGAGCCGCTTAGCGTTGAAGGCAAGCTTAACTTCCTGTGGTTCGCAGTGATTGTGGCCGCCGTGGCGCTATTGCCCTCCATTGATGAAGAAGCCATTGTGGCTGGGCATGCCGGTGTCATGGACTACCTGCCTATCCGTGAACTGGTCATGCTGGGGGCTGCGGCTTGCTCCTACTTCATTGGCGACAAGCAGGTGCGCTACGTAGCCAACCAGTTCTCCTGGGCGCCGGTGCAGGAAGTGGGTTACCTGTTCATTGGTATCTTCTTGACCATGGTGCCGGCGCTGCTGGTGCTCGACGAGGTAGCCCCCAAGCTGCCGCTTAATGAAGTCACTTTCTTCCTGTTCACCGGTGGGCTCTCCTCTGTGCTTGATAACGCCCCCACCTACGCCACCTTCTTCGAGATGGGCTCGCACCTGGGTGCCACTGGCGCCCACCAGGTGATGGTGGCTGGCGTGCCCGAGCACTACCTGGTGTCTATCTCGCTAGGTGCCGTGTTCTGTGGCGCCCTGACCTACATCGGTAATGGGCCTAACTTCATGGTTAAGGCAGTAGCTGAAGCCGACGGCGTAGAGATGCCCTCCTTTGGCCGTTACGTCTTTGACTCCTTCACCCTGCTGGGCCCGGTTTTGGCCGCCATGCTGTGCCTGACCATCTGGCCTAACACCATTGCTAAGGTAGTGGGCGCAGTGATTGTGGCGCTGCTGCTAGTGCGCGCCGCCTGGCTGATTTTCAGCTCGCACCGCAGCCAATTAGCTGACAGCGTCAGCGCCTGACAGTTTAAGGCCCGCCCTATAGCGCCGCTGTGTAGGCAAAATTTGGTTCTAGCCCCCGGTCAAAAAACAACTTTGACCGGGGGCTAGTTGCTGGGTTCTTTTACTGGCTTGTAGAGTTCTTTTATTGGGATTGAGGGTTCTTTTAGTGGGTTCCAGGCGCAGTTACAAAATCGATGATTTCTTCCATGCGCCCTAACAGTCCCGGCTCAATATCCTTATAGGAGTTAACGCGGGCCAAAATACGCTGCCAACCGTGGGCAATATCTGCCTGGGTGGCGTGAGGCCAGCCTAAAGCTGCCAGCGTGCCGTGCTTAATATCGGTTCCCCTGGGCACATTGGGCCAAGCCGATAAACCAAACAGACTAGGTTTAACAGCCTGCCACACATCCACATAGGGGTGGCCAGTGACCAACACATTGTTACCCCCTGGCAGCTTGGCCACCTGGGCGGCGATACGTGACTCTTTAGAGCCAGCCACCAGGTGATCAACCAGCACTCCGGCTCGGCGAGTAGGGGAGGGGGCAAACTCGCGCATCACCTCCACCAGGTTATCTACGCCTTCTAAAAGCAGCACCACCACGCCCTCATGGCGCAGGTCGTCACCCCAAACTTTCTCCACCAGCTCGGCGTCGTGGCGTCCTTCAACCCAAATACGTGAAGCCCTAGCCACTTTGGCTCGCTGGTTTGCTACCGCATAGGAACCTGAGGCGGTTAGCCTCCTTCCGCCCGCTGAACGCGCTGGGGCTGGGCCGGCTTTAGCCAGGTGGCCGGCAGCAATACCGCCGTCGGTAGGGGCCAGCAGATCCACTGGGGCGCCGTCGACCCAATACCCTGGCCCTAGCGGGAAACCGCGCCGCACCCCCCGGCGGTCCTCCAAAACCATAATGTGGCGCCCACCGGACTTTTCCACCCGGATCACCGCACCCACAAAACCCGTGGCCACATCCTCAACCACCTCACCAATACGCACCGGGCGTCGCTGCGAGCGCGGGCGCACCGCAAAACGCCCCTCACGATGGGGGTTTGAGGACAAAACGTTTTTGCCATAGCGATCCTGCATGCGTTTTAGCATACCTGCACGGGGTAAATCAGCTCACCGGCTGACGCTAGAGTCTAAGAAGACCGGTTCGTTTACCTGCAAGGGGAGCTGATCCTTAAGTGAGTCGGCTTGGCAGGTGCCCTCACCCCTGAGCGAATCAGATAGCCAGGTGGCACTCTGGGACGTAGAGTGCTAATAGTAGAAGCAAGCTATTGAAGGGAGGCGCCATGGTTGAAGGCAGGAGAATGGCCGTACTTAACGCGATCGTTAGCGACTATGTGCGCACCCGCGAGCCAGTAGCCTCACGCGCCCTAGCTGAACGCTACTGTCTAGGGGTTTCACCAGCCACTATCCGTAATGACATGGCGGCGCTAGAAGCGGAGGGCTACATCAACCAGCCCCACACTTCAGCTGGACGCGTGCCCACCCATAAGGGTTACCGCTCATTTGTGGACCATATTGCGGCCATCAAACCACTTAGCGGACCTGAGCGGGCAGCTATCGACCGACTTCTAGCGGGGGTAGTGGATCTTAACGACGTCGTCGAAGGCGCCGTGAGGGCCCTGGCCGAGCTAACCGGGCAGCTGGCTGTGATTGAATACCCCTCGCTGCGCCACGTGCACCTGCGTCACCTAGAGCTAGTGCCACTGCCGCCTAGGCGACTGCTGCTGGTGATTATCACCGATTCAGGGCAGGTAGAGCAGCGCACCCTAGCGGTTGCACAGGAATACTTAAACGATCTGAGCAGCCTAGAAACTCTGCGTCAGCGCCTAAATCAAGCCTTGGTAGGAACCCATTCAAGCGAAATTTCCGCCGTGGTTTCCACCCTGCTAAAACAGACTGAGCCCGATATGCGCTCGCTCATGCATCAGATTGCGGCCCAGCTCGTTGCGGCTTTGCAGTCCGACGTCGAAGAGCGCCTAGTGGTGGCAGGTACGGCTAACTTGGCGCGCACTACTGCAGATTTTTCCTCACTAGAGCCGCTGCTAGACGCGGTAGAAGAACAAGTAGTGCTACTGCGGCTACTGACCGGCGCCACCGACCAGCCAAGCCAAAGCGTCAGCGTAAGCATCGGTGAAGAAAACGGCCAAGAGGCTCTAGCTGAAGCCTCAGTAATCACCACCAGCTACCAAACCGCTGAAGGGGGAGGCGTGGCTCGCCTCGGTGTATTGGGACCCACCCGCATGGATTACCCAGCAGCCATGGCCAGTGTGCAGGCTGTAGCCAATTACTTAAGCCGCTATTTCAATCAAGGGGCCCAAAACCAGTAGCCATAGGCGGGTTAATAGTGGCCCGTTAAACGCGCTGCATGGGCCCGCCAACAGCTAGAATTTTGCAAGCCTTTTACTGTAAACGAGAGAAGATCTTAGTGAGCGACTATTACCAGCTACTTGGGGTTGACCGTAAGGCCACTGATAAGGAAATTAAACGGGCCTATCACCGGCGTCTACGTAAAATTCACCCCGACTACGCCGGCCCTGGCCACGAAGAAGAAGTAAAACAGGTAAACAAGGCTTACGAAGTTCTCTCTGACCCAGAAAAACGCCAGATGTACGATCTGGGTGGAGAAGATGCGCTTAGCGGACGCGGCCCGGCCGCTGGTGCTGGCGACTTCGGGGCTTTCGCCTCAGCTTTCAGCTCCATGTTTGGGGGCGCATTTGGTGGCGGCGGGCCGCGTTCACGCCAAAGCCCCGGCAGTGACCGCGTACTGCCAGTAGAGCTAGACCTGGCGGATGTAGCCTTTGGCACTACGCTCAAACAGGACATTGAAGTTTATGTAGTGTGCGAGCAGTGTCAGGGTAGCTGCACCGCCCCGGGCACCTCCCCGGTTACCTGCACCCAGTGCCACGGCACCGGGAACGTGCAGCGCACCGTACGCTCCCTGTTTGGCGAAATGCTCACCTCCCAACCCTGCCCGCGCTGCGAAGGCTTTGGTGACGTGATCGTTACTCCCTGCCAAAACTGTTCAGGCACCGGCTGCGTACAGTCCCATAAGGAAATCGAAGTTGAGGTACCCGCCGGGGTTAGCGACGACATGACGCTACGCATGCGCGGCCAAGGCGACGTAGGCCCAGGCGGTGGCCCCGCCGGCGACCTATACATCAAGTTCCAGGTGCGCTCACACCCCTTCCTAGACCGCGACGGCGACGACCTAGTCACCGAGCTGCGCGTACCCATGACTGCCGCCGCCCTAGGCGCCACCATCAACCTTGAAACCCTGGACGGTACCAAGAAAATCAACGTCCGCCCCGGTACCCAAAACGGCACGGTGGTGACCTTAAAACAGCTGGGTATTAACCACATGCGTCGCCCCGGCCGTGGCAACCTGCAGGTACGCATCGTCGTTGAGACCCCCTCCCAGCTCGACGATCACCAGCGTGACCTACTCATGCAGCTAGCCCAGGCACGCGGCGAAGACAACTACGAACCGGTTAAGGATGAATCCGTTCTAGACCGACTTAAAGGGGCACTAGGTAAATAACCATGACACTGCCAGTATTTCTAGCTGACACCAACACTTTGCAACCCGCCCCAAGCCAGCTAAAAGTGGGCCAACAAGCCCAGCTGCGCGGGGAGGAAGCTCGCCACGCTATTTCCGTGCGCCGCCTGCGTGTAGGTGAACAGCTAGATCTGGTAGATGGCCAAGGTTTACGCGCCACCTGCACGGTTAGCGCAGTAGCGAAAGATACGCTGAGCGTGCAGGTGCAATCACTAAGCCACACTCCACCTCCAGCGCTACGTCTAGCCTTAGTACAGGCCCTGGCTAAAGGCGGGCGCGACGAACAAGCCGTAGAAACCTGCACTGAAGTGGGCGTTGACCTGATCGTGCCCTGGCAAGGTGAGCGCTGCGTGTCAGTGTGGAAAGGCCCTAAAGCAGATAAGGGCCGCCAGCGTTGGCAAGCCACCGCCCGCCAAGCCGCTAAACAGGCCCGACGCTGCTACCTACCCCAGGTAGAGCAGCTGCATAGCACCGCTCAGTTAGCTAACTGGGTGCGTGACAGCTGCGCCGCCGGCCAGGTAGTGGTGCTATTACATGAAGAAGCCAGTGCCCCAATCGCTAGCGTACAGCTACCCCAAAGCGGCCAGATAGCCGTAATTGTGGGCCCCGAAGGCGGCATTGGCACTAGCGAAACCCAAGCCTTGGTTGACGCCGGCGCCCAGCTGGTACGCCTAGGCCCCCACGTTATGCGCACCGCGAGCGCCGGGGCAGTGGCGCTCGCGGTACTGGCACAACGTGCAGGCCTGTGGGGCTAGGCCTGTGTGGTTTTAAGTCCAGCGAAGGCTAGAAACCGCGCGCGTACTGGGGCGGCATGTAGTCCACTTTGGTGCCTAGCTCTTTAGCCCAAGCTAGTGCTAGGCGCGGGTTGGCTAGGGCTGGGCGGCCAACTTCTACAATGTCGGCTTGGTTGGTAACTAGGATCTGCTCGGCGCTGGCCGGGTTGGTGATTAGGCCGACGGCGCTAACCACCGGGGCGCTGTTAGCTGTACTAGCGCCGCTAGTGGCGTCGTCGTTAGCAGCCTTAGCGCCGTCGCTGGCAACCCCGCTAGAGCCGTTGCCAGCCGTGCCAGCTAGGGCAGCCTTAACCGCCTGAGCAAAACGCACCTGGTAGCCCGGCCCCACCGGGATAGGAGCCGTGGCCAAACCGCCGGTAGAGATATCAAACCAATCCACCTGGGGTAGCTGGCGCACTAGAGCCACCGTGTCGCTTAGCTCTAGGCCGCCCTCCAGCCAGTCGGTGGCGCTTAAACGCAGTGAAAGTACAGTGTCGGTACCGGCCAAAGCTTCATGCACAGCCTGCACGGTTTGCTCACTCATGCGGTTACGGGCGCCTTGGCTGCCACCCCAAGCATCACTGCGCTGGTTGCTAAGCGCCGAACGGAACTCGTGCAGCAAATAGCCGTGGGCGCCGTGGATTTGAATAATGTCAAAACCAATCTCACTAGCTACCTTGGCGGCCTTAGCGAAAGCAGCAATTATCTGCTCAATTTCCGACTCACTTAGGGCCTGCGGGCGGGCGTGATCGGCTAGAGCTAGCTCGCTGGGGGCCAGTGGCTGCCAGCCGCCCTGATCGGCGGGGATAGTGCCGCTGCCTTGGTTCCAACGGTAAGTTGAGGCTTTACGGCCGGCGTGAGACAGCTGGATACCTGCCAGGGCGCCGTGAGCTTTAATATCGGCCACGATCGGCTCCAGTGCCTGCGCCTGCTGCTCATTCCACAGCCCCAGGTCCCAGGGGGTGATGCGGCCTGCGGGGGCTACTGCGGTGGCCTCCACAATAATTGCGCCCCAGCCGCCGCGTGCCAGTGCCCCATAGTGTTGGGCGGTTTCGTAGTTGGCGACGCCGTCACGATTTTCCAGCGTGTACTGGCACATGGGAGGCACAAACAGGCGATTACGAGCTACTTTGTTCCCTACCCGCAGGGGACTAAACAATGCTGGTGACATGGCGTTCCTTAAAATATAAGCCGCTAATTTTAGGGTTTTTAGCGTTTAGCTACGCTGAGCCAATTGTATGGCTTAGGGACTTATAAAACCTGTTATGAGTCAGGGGCGCGGGTGGGCAGGGGCGGCTTAAATTCGGTAAAATAACGGGCAATATGACTGACGCTTTAAACAGTGACAACTCTGTACGTGTGGTGACCTTGCCCGACGACGTTGCCCCAGTGGTGTTGTTCGGCTCTCGTGATGAAGTGCTGCGCGCCATGGAACGCGGTATGCGTGAAGTATCCTTCCATCTGCGCGGCAATGAGGTGACCATGGCGGGTGATGCCGGGGCTGTAAACACTGCCGTCACCCTGCTAAGTGAGCTCATTGACGTGGCCCGCACCGGCACGCCTTTAGATGCCGACGCCGTAGAGCGCGCTATCGGTCTGTTAAACATTGAGCAGCGCCCCGCCCAAGTTTTCACTGATGATATTCTCACCGCCCGGGGGCGCACAATTCGCCCCAAAACCCTGGGCCAAAAACAGTACACCGACGCCATTGACCACTCCACCATCACCTTTGGCATTGGCCCGGCTGGTACCGGTAAAACCTACCTGGCTATGGCCAAGGCGGTAGATGCGCTGCGTCGTCGGCAAGTTTCACGTATTATCCTCACCCGCCCAGCTGTAGAAGCGGGGGAGAACCTGGGTTTTTTGCCTGGCTCGCTAACCGACAAAATCGATCCCTACCTGCGGCCACTTTATGATGCCATGCATGACATGCTTGAGGCTGACGCCCTGCCTAGGCTAATGGCTGCGGGAACAATCGAAGTGGCGCCACTGGCCTATATGCGTGGACGTACCCTTAATGATGCTTTCGTGATTTTGGATGAAGCCCAAAACACTACCTCCGAGCAGATGCGCATGTTCCTAACCCGTCTAGGGTTTGGCTCAAAAATGGTAGTTACCGGCGATGACAGCCAGGTGGACCTACCCGGTGGTAAAACCAGTGGCCTAATTGTGGTTTCCAAAATCTTGCCGGGTGTAGATGACATCAGTTTTTGCCATTTAACCAGTGCCGATGTGGTGCGCCACCGACTAGTTGGCGACATTATTGATGCCTATAGCCGCTGGGATGCGCGCCAGGCCGCTGCGGTAGCCCAAAATCGTTCACGCCGTCGCACTATGCAAACGAGGAAAGCATGAGCACAGAAGTTTTAAACGAGACCGAAGTAGACATTGACGGCACCGAATTCGCTGATCTGGCTGCTTTTGTCCTGGAATCGATGCATGTGTCGGTAGATGCGGAGCTATCAATTACCTTCATCGATCCTGAACCCATGGAGGAACTACACCTGCGCTGGCTGGATCTGCCCGGACCTACAGATGTGATGAGTTTTCCCATGGACCAGCTGCGCCCGGGCCACCCCAATAGCCCTACCCCCGCCGGTATCCTAGGTGACCTGGTGATCTGCCCGCAGGTGGCCGCCGCGCAGGCACTTAAAGCTGGACACAGTGCGGCCGAAGAAATGCTGCTGCTAACCACGCATGGGATCTTGCACTTGCTGGGCTATGACCACAGCGAGCCGGAAGAAAAACGCCAAATGTTTGACCTGCAGCGCCGCCTACTGCTGACTTTCCTAGCAGCGCGTCCCGCCTCCATTAACTTCCCGCCGGCCAGCTGATGCACCAAGCTCCAGTTGCAATCCTGTTAGCCATCTGTGCGGCGCTGCTGCTACTTGGCATGTTGCTAAGCGCCAGTGAAACAGCCCTGATCCGTATCACTAAAGCTAGCGCTGAGGATCTAGTACAGGCTGGGCGCCGACGCGGCAAGTCAGTAGCTTTCCTGGCTGATAATCGCCGCCAGATGCTGCTAATCCTCTCGGGCGTGCGGGTAGTGGTGGATATGAGTAGCGCCGTGCTGCTAACCGTGGCGGTATCATCCCTAGCTTCCGCCTGGTGGCAGGTGCTACTGATTGCCCTAGCATGTGGGGCGCTGGTGCTGGGTTTTATTGTGGGTATTTACCCCAAATCCTTGGCCCGACGCCGCCCTGAAGCAGTGCTGCTTTTTAGCTCCCCGGCGCTAATCCAGATTTATCGTCTGTGCGCCCCGCTGCGCTGGTGGCACCAAAACTATGGTCACCAAGCCAAACTTACTGAGGCTGAGCAGCGCGCAGAAGTAACCGATGACCTGCGTGAAATGATTGATGAAATCGGTGAAACTGACAGTATTGAGGCTGCAGATAGGCAAATGATGCGTCAGGTGGTAGAGCTGGGCCAAACCTTGGTGCGCGAAATTATGGTGCCGCGCCCTGATATGGTCACCATCGACTGCCAAGACAGCGTGGAGGACGCCTTTGATCTGTTTGTGCGCTCAGGCTACTCGCGTATTCCCGTAATTGGCTCTGATGCCGACGACGTACGCGGCCTGCTGTACCTAAAAGACCTGGTGCGCCGTCGTCAACAAGACCCCACCATAGTTAACCAGGACGTAGCCGGCCTGGTGCGTGAAGCCACCTATTACCCGGAAACTAACGCCGCCGACGACGTGCTACGCCAAATGCAACGCGAGCATGTACATATGGTGCTGCTGGTGGATGAATATGGCGGCACTGCCGGGCTAGTAACCATGGAAGACCTGGTTGAAGAAGTAGTCGGGGAGCTTACCGATGAACACGACCACCGTGAACCCGAGGTAGAAAATCTAGGCAACGGGGTTTGGCGCGTGCCCGCCCGACTGGGGCTAGATGAGCTTGGGAACCTGTTTGACTTAGAAATCTCCGACGACGACGTAGACACCGCCGCCGGCTTGCTCACTAAGGCCCTGGGGCGGGTGCCGTTACCGGGATCCAGTGGGGAAATTCAGGGACTGCACCTAGAAGCAGAAGACTTAGTAGGACGACGTCGACAAATACTTTCCCTCTTAGCTTGGGCCCTACCCCAGCAGAAAGAAGTAGACAATGACTAAAGCCGCCCCGGGCCACGAAGAACTAGCAGCCCAGGAACCTGACGCCGAAGAACTTGGCAGCCAGGAAGAGTTTGACGCCGCACAGCCCGATGAAATCGATGCTCAGATGGCAGATTTCGCCGCCGAGTTTGGGCTTAGTGACCTGCCCGAGCCCGAAGCTATTGAAATGCCCGAAACTGACCCAGAGTTTCGCGCCGGCTTTGCCTGCCTGGTGGGGCGCCCCAACGCCGGAAAATCTACGCTAACCAACGCACTAGTGGGAACTAAGGTAGCCATCACCTCTATGCGCCCACAAACCACCCGTCACAACGTACGCGGGGTAGTGAACCTACCCCAGGCCCAACTGGTGCTGGTAGACACCCCCGGCCTGCACCGCCCACGCACGCTACTAGGTAAGCGCCTCAACGACATGGTGCGTGAAACCCTAGCCGACGTGGATGTGGTGGCTTTTTGTATTCCGGCAGATGAAAAAATTGGTCCCGGTGACCGTTTCATTGCCCGTGACCTAGCCGACCTGCGCGTCCCCGTGGTGGCGGTAGTAACCAAAGCCGACAAGGTCAGTAAAAAAGCGCTAGCTATGCAGTTGCTGGCAGTACATGAGCTAGGCCAGTGGGCCCAGATTGTGCCGGTAAGCGCCGTAGGTGGCATTCAGGTGAATACTTTGGCTGAGGTTTTGTCCTCCTACCTACCCCACGGCCCCCAGCTGTACCCCACCGGGGAGATCACTGATGAGCCGCGCGACGTGATGATTGCGGAGCTAGTGCGTGAAGCAGCCCTAGAAGGCGTACGCGACGAGCTGCCCCACTCACTGGCTGTGGTGGTAGATGAGGTTATGGATCCCGAGGTTGATGAAGGAGCCTATAAAGGCGGGGGTAAACTGCAAGTGCGCGTGTCGCTGGTAGTTGAACGCGACTCGCAAAAGGCCATTATTATCGGTAAAGGTGGCTCTAGGCTAAAGCATGTAGGTATGCGCTCGCGCCGTGAAATTGAGGCCTATTTGGGCCGCAAAATCTATTTAGATCTGCATGTGCGTACCGCTAAAGACTGGCAGCAAGACCCTAAACAGCTGGGTAAACTCGGCTTTTAAAAATTAAGAAAGGCAGCTGGAAGATTGCGTCCGGCGCAAAAACCTATTCCTGAACCTAGTTTAATGCCGGTGGCCAAATACCTGCGGCCGCCCGCATTTAGCTACCCGCAGCGTACCTGGCCAGATAAGCAATTAACCCAGGCGCCACGGTGGCTGAGCACAGATTTGCGTGACGGTAATCAGGCTTTGGCTGAGCCTATGGATCTAAAACGCAAACAGCGTCTACTGCGCCTGCTAGTGGGCTTGGGTTTTAAAGAAATCGAGGTGGGTTTTCCCTCAGCCAGCGCCCTAGACTACGATTTTGTGCGCACTTTAGCAGCCCAGCCGCAGCTAATTCCAGACGTGAATGTAAGTGTGTTAACCCAGATCCGCCCCGATCTAATTGAGCGCACACTGCAAAGCCTTAAAGGACTTAAACGGGTTAACGTACATATCTATAACGCCACCTCACCGGTGTTTCGTAAACATGTTTTTGGGTTAACTAAAGCGGAAGTAAAAGCCCTGGCAGTAACTGGAGTTGAGCTGGTTTGCCAGGCTGCCGAGCGCTATTTGGATGACGATACGCATTTCGGTTTAGAGTATTCACCTGAAATGTTTAACGACACTGAGCCTGAATTTGCGCTGGAAGTGTGCAACGCAGTAATTGCCGCCTGGCAGCCGCAAAAGCGCGGGGAGTTAATTATTAACCTGCCTGCCACTGTGGAGCGCTGTAGCCCTAACGTATTTGCTGACCAGGTGCAGTGGTTAAACGATAATTTAGAGCAGCGTGAAAACGTATGTTTAAGCCTGCACCCCCACAATGATCGCGGTAGCGCTGTGGCCGCAGCTGAACTGGGTATGCGCGCCGGTGCCCAGCGTATTGAGGGGTGCCTGTTTGGCCAAGGCGAGCGCACCGGGAACGTAGATCTGGTGACTTTGGCGCTTAACCTTTACAGCCAGGGCATTGACCCCTGCTTGAAACTAAGCGACATTGACCGCGTACGCCACGAGTGTGAGGTAGTCACCCGCATGGAGGTAGGGCCGCGCAGTCCCTACGCGGGGGACCTGGTTTACACCTCTTTTTCCGGCTCCCACCAGGATGCTATCCGCAAGGTCATGATGGTGCGTAGCGCTGCGGTGACGCAGGCTGACGACGCCGCCGCAGTGGCTTGGCAGGTGCCGTATCTGCCGGTAGACCCTCACGACCTAGCCCGTTCCTACGAAGCGGTGGTGCGGGTTAACGCCCAATCAGGTAAAGCTGGGGTGGCCTACCTGATGCGCGCCCACTACCAGATGCGTCTACCTAAGCGGCTGCAAAAAGAGTTTTCTGCCCAGGTGCAGCGCTACGCCGACGGGGCTGGGGCAGAAATTGATGCCTACACTATCTGGCAGCTTTTCGTAGACCAATACCTACCCGCTGACACCCAGCTAATTGGGGTCACCGGTGAGCCCTCGCACAATCGCGCCGCTCTAACCCCAAAGTGGGGGCGCTTTGGGCTGCGTGGCTCGGCGGTGTCTTCAACTGATCGTGGCCAGGGCACTTTACTTACCGTAGAGCTTAGTGACACCACATTAAACGCTCCCAGGGTTATTAGTGCCCAAGGTAAAGGACCCCTAGAGGCTCTAGCTAATGCGCTAGCCTCACTTGGGGTTAATGTGCAGGTGCTTAACTACAGTCAGCATTCCCTAGGTAAAGGCGCCCACTCACGGGCCGTTACCTATATTGAATGCGAAGTAAATGGGGTCCCCTACTGGGGAGTGGGCATTGACCGATCCATTACTACCGCCTCCTTTAAAGCCGTGATTTCCGCTGTTAACCGCGCTTTGCGCGCTAAATAGGCAGAATCTGGCAAACTTTAACCGTGGCTAGCAAGCTCTATCGGGATGAAGCGGTAGTTTTACGCACCTACAAACTAGGTGAAGCTGACCGCCTGCTGGTGCTGCTGACCAGGCAGCACGGCCAAGTACGCGCCGTCGCCAAAGGCGTGGCCCGCACTAATTCAAGATTTGGTGGGCGCCTGCAGCCCTTTAATCTGGTTGATCTACAGCTGCACAAAGGCCGTAATCTAGACACTGTCACCCAGGTGCAAACTCTGGAGGCCTACGCCGGCCCCATTATGGCTAACTACAGTGCCTACACCTGCGCAGCCACCATGGCCGAAACCGCCCAGCGGCTAACTGAAGAAGTTAACGCCTACGAGGGAGCTAATTCCCAATATTTATTACTGGTAGGTGCGCTAAATGCACTAGCGCGCGCCCGCCACCCTAGCGGTTTAGTGCTGGACTCGTATTTGCTGCGTTCACTATCGCTTGCAGGCTGGGCCCCAAGCTGTTTTGACTGCGCTTTATGTGGGGCTAAGGGCCCGCATGAATATTTTTCGGTGCAAAATGGTGGGGCGCTATGCGACGCCTGCCGCCAACCTGGCTCAATTCATGTTGACAGTGAGGCTATGGTGCTACTGGGTGCTTTACTTAGTGGCGACTGGCCTACAGTCTATGCGTGTCCACAGCTAGTGCGTGGACAGGTTTCCGCTATCGTATCGGCCTACGTAACCTGGCACTTAGAGCGCCGGCTGGCTTCTCTATCCCTGGTAGAAAGAGCTTAAAATGCCCACCTACATTGACCCACCCAAGCACCCTAGTGGCGCCGTCGCCCCGCAGCTAGCTAAAGTCCCCGGCCATGTGGCCGTAGTTATGGACGGCAATGGGCGCTGGGCCAATGCACGCGGCCTGCCGCGCACTGAGGGACACAAAGTAGGGGAGGCCACCCTCATGGACGTGGCCGCCGGGGCAGTAGAGCTAGGCGTTAAAGAGCTAAGCGCATACGCATTTTCAACCGAAAACTGGCGTCGTTCTCCTGCCGAAGTGCGCTTCATTATGGGCTTTACTCGCACCGTGCTGCGCCAGCAGCGTGATGAGCTAAATTCCTGGGGCGTGCGCGTACGCTGGGTGGGACGCACCCCTAAGCTTTGGCGCAGTGTGCTTAGTGAGCTGCGGGCAGCTGAAGAGCTAACTAAAAACAATGACCGCATGATTTTGAATATGTGCATTAACTATGGTGGCCGCGCTGAAATAGCCGACGCCACCGCACGTATTGCGGCTGATGTGGCCGCCGGTAAGCTAAAAGCCTCCGGGATTAATGAGCGCACTATTTCGCGCTACCTATATGCCCCCTCCATGAGTGACGTGGACCTATTTATCCGTACCGGTGGCGAGCAGCGCACCTCTAACTTCCTTATGTGGCAGTCTGCCTATGCAGAACTGTATTTTTCAGATCTACCTTGGCCTGAGTTTGATCGACGCCAGCTATGGCAAGCTTGTGCCGACTACGCCGGCCGCGAGCGCCGCTTTGGTGGCGCCGTCGATAAGGTAGCTCAAGCCACGAACGTGCAGGCCAACCCCACTGACGGCGTGCACGAGGGTGAAAACCACTCCAGCTAGAGCCAAAGGCGGTTAAATTGGAACAGATGAGTAAGCAATCTAGTGCCGACGTGCCAGTAGTGAACATAGCTAACGCGCTGACCGTGGTGCGTTTAATTTTGGTGCCAGTATTTATTGTCATGGTGCTGCACGGTAACGACATGGGCATGCTGCTAGCCACGTTGGTGTTTACCGTGGCTGCGCTAACCGACAAGCTTGATGGCTACCTGGCGCGGCGCCTTAACCTGATCACTAACTTCGGTAAGTTAGCTGACCCCATTGCCGACAAGGCCCTTACCATGAGCGCGCTAGTGCTGCTCAGCTATCTGGGTCAGCTGTGGTGGTGGGTGACCATTGTGATTATTGTGCGCGAACTAGGGATCACCTTCATGCGCATGGCGATGGTGCGTAAAGGCGCGGTAATGGCGGCCTCTAAAGGCGGCAAGCTTAAAACCACACTGCAAATGGTGGCCATTGTTGGTTTGCTGATGCCCTGGCAGATGTTCCTGCCAGATGCTATTGCTAGTGGCCTGATTGCTACCGCGCTTTGCATCATGATGGTGGCTTTACTGGTTACCGTGGTGACCGGCGTCGACTATGTGCAGCAGGCAATTACCCTTAACCGCGCAAAGGAAGCTAAGTGACCTACAGTCAGCTGAGCACCTACGAACTAGCCCAAAGCTTGGTGGCCCGACTAACTCAAGCCGATTTAACCATTGCGGCAGCTGAATCACTCACTGGGGGACTGGTGTGCTCAGCATTAGTGGATGTACCCGGGGCCAGCGCGGTTTTACGCGGTAGCGTCACCGCCTACGCTACTGAACTAAAAGCTCAGGTTTTAGGGGTAGATGCTGCACGTTTGGCTAGCGTTGGTCCGGTAGATGCCCAGGTGGCCCAGGAAATGGCCGACGGCGTGGCGCAGCTTTTAGGGGCCGACGTCGCCGTGGCTACTACCGGCGTGGCAGGGCCGGGGCCAGCTGACGGACACGAGGCGGGCACCGTCTATATTGCGGCCATTGCCCCTTGGGGAAGCGTATGGCGCCTACTGGAGCTAGAGGGGCAGCGCTCGCAGGTGCGCACCCAAACTGTGCACCAGGTGTTGGTATTAGCTTTAGAACTGCTTGATCAGGCTTAACACTTAGGGTTTAGCGAAGCTAGCGGGAGTAAAAAACCTATAGCTATCCATTAGCTTCTCACAGCGAAAACATAGCCTGAGAGGGTTTACTTGACTATGAAGTTGATAGTTTAAGAAAAGAAGTTGAGACGTCAACCACTTTCCAGCTTCACGGAAATAATGGCCCTAGATGAATGGTTGGAGTAGACGTGAACAACAGTACCCACCCCCGCTCAAGCGTCCGTCCGGTTAACCGTGGCGTTTCGCGCCCTGGTGCCCCTATGCACTACCGTGGTGTTATGGATGCTTCGTTGAATGAACCCGTCCTGCTTCGCCGGGAAATTGGCGAGGTGCTGCGTGCCGTACGTCAGCACCAGGGGCGTACCCTACGTGAGGTTTCCGCTGAGGCGCGTGTCTCCCTGGGTTACCTATCCGAGGTAGAACGTGGCCAGAAGGAAGCTTCCTCTGAACTACTAGGCTCAATCTGTCAGGCTCTACAGGTGCCGCTATATGTGGTGCTACGTGAAGTGTCTGACCGTATCGCTCGCGCAGAGCGCTCCATGGTTCCCGACACTGTGCCCGATGAGTTGGTGCGCAGCCAGTCGGCACTAAGCCACTGATGAAAAACTCTGAGTTTACGCTGGCACTGGAAGAGGTTTTTGGCCCGGTTTTTGGTAACTCACTGGCCCAGGACCTAGTGCTTAGCCCCTGGGGGTTAAGCGCCAGTGCTGCGTTAGCTCAAGGAGTTGATCCGCGCGAAGTTTGGGATCGGCTATGCGATGAAATGCAGGTCAGCGAGACTCAGCGTTGGGTCTACCGGATGGATCCTAAACAACGCCGGCGCGCTAAGCGCTAAAACATAAATGGGTGCCCACTGGGCGCCCATTTTTTTGTGCACAGGTGGAAAAATGCTGCTAGCCAAAGTTGGCCTAGGTGGGCTGGTGGTGGCCATGGTCACGACCAACTAGTTATACAAAGATGCTTGGCTTTCGAACAAAGGTTCGGATATAGTTTTTCACAGACAACATTTCTTTGATGTCCCAGCCTGGTTATCCACAGGGGCTAAGAAATATGTCGCTGGTCGGACATAGCGTTGTTGGCAGGCTCTCGGAGAGGGAGCTGAAGTAAACAGACCAGCCCTATCCGCAAACTCGTAGAAGGTAGACCCATGGCCGCTAATCAGCCCCAGGATCGTGCTAAGGCGCTCTCGCTAGCATTGGCTCAGATTGATAAGAACTTCGGTAAAGGCTCTGTTATGCGCCTTGGTGATGACACGCGCCCGCCGGTAGCGGTTATCCCCACTGGTTCGGTGGCTTTGGATGTTGCCCTAGGTGTAGGCGGATTGCCGCGTGGACGCGTGGTAGAAATTTACGGCCCTGAGTCTTCCGGTAAGACCACCGTGGCCCTGCACGCAGTTGCTAACGCCCAAAAAGCTGGCGGTAACGCTGCCTTTATCGACGCCGAGCACGCCCTAGATCCTGAATATGCACGCAAGCTTGGTGTGGATGTAGATAACCTGCTGGTCTCTCAGCCAGATACGGGGGAGCAGGCCCTAGAAATTGCCGACATGCTGATCCGCTCTGGCGGCCTAGACATTATCGTGATCGACTCAGTGGCGGCCCTGGTGCCCAAAGCTGAGATCGACGGCGAAATGGGTGACTCTCATGTAGGTTTGCAGGCCCGCCTAATGAGCCAGGCGCTACGTAAGATCACCGGCGCCCTATCTGCCACCGGCACCACCGCCATCTTCATTAACCAGCTGCGTGAAAAGATCGGCGTGTTCTTCGGTTCACCCGAAACCACTACCGGTGGTAAAGCCCTTAAGTTCTATGCCTCGGTGCGTATCGACATTCGCCGTATTGGCGCCCTTAAAGATGGTGACCAAACCGTTGGTAACCGCACCAAGGTCAAGGTAGTTAAGAACAAGATGGCCCCGCCGTTTAAGGTAGCCGAGTTCGACATTCTTTACGGTGAGGGTATTTCACGTGAAGGTGGCCTGCTGGATCTGGGTGTAGACACTGGCGTGGTACGTAAATCTGGGGCCTGGTACACCTATGGCACAGATCAGCTAGGTCAGGGTAAAGAAAACTCGCGTAACTTCCTTAAAGACAACCCGCAGCTAGCAGCTGAGATTGAAGAAAAGATCCTAGCTGCCCTAGGTGTTGGGGAGCCTGGCCGCCGCGCCAAGGAACAGGCCGCTAAGGAACAGGCCGCTAAGGCTGCCCAGGCTGACGCAAACGAGCAGACTGAGCAGAGCGAGGAGGCCAAGACAGTGTCTAAAAAGCCTGCTGCCAAGGCTAAGCGCGGCAAAAAAGCTGAAGACGCCTTTGGTGAAGAGGGCGCCGGCTTCTAATGGTCTGGCTTGAAGCAGACGAACACACTATTGCATTCGAGGCGGCGCGAGACATTGCCTTGCGCCGCCTCGAGCGCTCCCTGGCGTGCCGCTCGCAAGTGCAGCAAGCTTTAGAGCGTAAACAGGTTGATCCAGACCTCATTGAACAGGTGCTAGATCGCCTAGAAGAAGTAGGTTTGCTTGATGACCTGGCCTACGCCCAAACCCTGGCCCGCACCCGGTTTCGTGAAAAATTTGCAGCCCGTCGCGCTATTGCTAGCGAGCTAAAAACTAAAGGCATCAGCGCGGCTAATATTGCCGCCGCTTTAGAACAAATTGATGACGCCGATGAGGCCCAGGCCGCGCTAGCCTTGGCCCGCAAAAAGGCTGCCACCCTAACTAATGTGGAGCCGGCAGTAGCTAAACGTAGGCTAGCTGGGGCTTTACAGCGCAAAGGCTACGGGCCAGCAGACACCTGGCATGCCATTGAAGTGGTTATGGGTGAGCAGCTAACAAACTAAAGCGTTGTTTGCGCTAAGGCTAGCCTTTTAGACTTAGCCCATGAGCGAGCCTACCGTTGATTTGCAAGCGCTAGCCCAAAAGGCTGGTATCGCCCCCGAATATGTAGTTCCCTACGGCCGCGAAGTGGCCAAAATTGAGTTAGGAGCCCTTGGCTCCAAAGAACAAAAAGCCCGCTATGTGGTAGTTACTGCCACTAGCCCCACGCCTTTTGGTGAAGGTAAAACCACCACCGCTATCGGCCTGGTGCAGGGCATGGCCAAGATTGACCGAAACGCAGTTTTGACTATTCGCCAGCCTGCCCAGGGCCCGGTATTTGGTATTAAGGGCGGGGCCACCGGTAACGGGGCCAGCCAGGTTGAGCCAGCCACCCTAATTAACCTGCACCTAACCGGTGACTTTCACGCCATCACGGCAGCTCACAACCTGCTAAGCGCGATCATTGACAACCACCTCTACCAGGGCAATGAGCTAGAAATTGAAGAGCGCTCGATTACCTGGCCCAGGGTTTTGGATGTAAATGACCGTGCCCTGCGCCATATTGTTACCGGCCTAGGTGGACGTATCGACGGGGTAACACGCCAGTCTTCCTTTGACATCACTCCTGCCAGTGAAGTCATGGTGATCATGTCCCTGGCTACCTCCCTAAAGGATCTACGCGAGCGCCTAGGACGCATCGTGATTGGCCGCTCTAAGTCGGGCAAGTGGATTACCGCTGAAGACCTACAGGCCGCCGGCGCCATGACTGCCCTGCTGCGTGACGCCTTGCAGCCTAACTTGCTGCGCACCAGCGAAAACACCCCGGTGCTGATCCACACCGGCCCCTTTGGGAACATTGCCACCGGCTGCTCTTCAGTAGTGGCCGACCTAATCGCCGCCCAACACGCTGATTATGTGGTAACCGAAGCGGGCTTTGGCGCCGATATGGGTGCTGAGCGTTTCTTTGACCTTAAGTGCGCGGTTTCTGGGCTACGTCCGCACGCAGCGGTGCTGGTAACCACGGTGCGTTCACTTAAGAGCCACTCGGGTAAGTTCAAGATTACCGCCGGTAAGGGCTTGCCTGAGCAGATGCTGGCCGAAAGCCCCCAGGATGTGCGCGCAGGCCAAGCTAACCTGCTCAAGCACATTGAGATTGTGCGCGGCTTTGGGATGGAGCCGGTGGTGGCTATCAACGTATTCCCCACCGACCACGAAAGCGAGCTGGCAGAAATCGAAGCCATTGCCCGCGAAGCTGGCGCCCGCGTGGCCCGCTCCTATGGTGTGGTACGCGGGGGAGAAGGCTGCATTGAACTGGCCCAGGCGGTTGAGCAGGCCTGCCAGGATAGCGAAGGTCAAAACCAGGCGCGCCCACTTTACGAACGCGAAGATGACCTAAAAACTAAGATCGCTAAGGTCGCCGCCATGTATGGCGCTGATGGTGTTGACTACACTCCGGCTGCCGCCAAGCTACTGGCCACCTACCAGGCTGAAGGCTTTGGTGAGCTAAACGTAGTGGTAGCTAAGACGCCTATGTCGCTTAGCGCTGACCCCAGCGTTAAGGGTGCTCCTACCGGCTGGCGCCTGCCCATTCGCGAGGTGCGCCTAGCGGCTGGGGCCGGGTATGTGTACGCCATTAGCGGCAATCTTTCCACTATGCCGGGCCTACCCTCCACGCCGGGAGCTGCCCGCATTGATGTAGACACCACTACCGGAGAGATCCACGGTCTACACTAACGCGCTTTGGGGGGTGGGTTAAACTGACGCCGATGAGCGTAAGTATTCCCACCCCCCGCACTTATCACGTACGTACACTGGGCTGCCAGATGAACGTACATGACTCTGAGCGTATGGCTGGTCTGCTTGAAAAGGCCGGCTACACCAAAGTTGAGGACCTACCTGAAATCGCCGCGCGCGCCACTAAGGCCGGTGACGGCGGTGCAGACGTGGTCATTATTAACACGTGTTCGGTGCGTGAAAACGCCGCTAACCGACTCTTTGGTAACCTCGGCCAGCTAGCTGAGGTCAAACGCAACCGCCCGGGGATGCAGATTGCCGTGGCCGGCTGCCTAGCCCAGCAGATGGGGCAGGGCATTATTGACCGGGCCCCCTGGGTGGATGTGGTGTTTGGTACCCACAATATTGACGTGCTGCCGGCACTGCTTGAACGTAGCCGCCACAACGCCGCAGCCGCCGTGGAGCTGGAAGAGTCACTGAAGGTTTTCCCCTCCACCCTACCTACCCGCCGTGAAAGCGTTTATGCAGGTTGGGTGTCTATCGCGGTGGGCTGCAACAACACCTGTACTTTCTGTATTGTGCCCTCACTGCGCGGTAAGCAGCGTGACAGGCGCCCAGGTGACATTCTGGCTGAAGTTGAGGCCCTGGCCGCCCAAGGCGCCGTCGAGGTTACTTTGCTGGGCCAAAACGTTAACTCCTATGGGGTTGGTTTTGGCGACCGTAAAGCTTTCGCTAAGCTGCTGCGCGCCGTGGGTAGCGTTGAGGGTATTGAGCGGGTGCGTTTTACCTCCCCGCACCCGGCTGCTTTTACCGACGACGTCATTGAAGCTATGGCCACCACCCCCACCGTGATGCCTAGCTTGCACATGCCACTGCAGTCAGGCTCTGACCGGGTACTGCGCGCTATGCGGCGCTCTTACCGCACTGAGCGGTTTATGGGCATCCTTGAGCGGGTACGTAAGGCTATTCCTGAGGCGGCCATTACCACCGACATTATTGTGGGTTTCCCGGGGGAAACTGAGGAAGATTTCCAGGCCACCCTCGACGTCGTCGAGCAAGCCCGCTTTGCCTCAGCCTTCACCTTTGAGTATTCCCCGCGCCCGGGCACGCCCGCAGCGGACCGTGAAGACCAGATTCCTCAAGAGGTTATGAAGGAGCGCTACGCCCGCCTAGATAAGCTGGTGCGCCGCATCACCCAGGAGGAAAACGAGGCTCAGGAAGGCAAAGTCGTTGAGGTGCTGGTAGCCCAGGGGGAGGGTCGTAAAGACCTGGCCACTGAGCGTGTTTCTGGTCGCGCCGCTGATAACCGCCTGGTGCATGTGGCCCTACCGCAGGGGGTTCATGCTGGTGATTACGACGCCGGCGCCCCACGTCCAGGTGACATGGTGCGTGCCCGGGTAACTCACGGCGCCCCCCATAACCTGATCGCTGACAGTGCCCTTGATGGTGGCCTATTCGAGGTGCGTCGCACTCGCGCTGGGGACGCTTGGCTTGAGGCTCAAAAGCACTCTGGGGCGCCTGAGCCTGACAGTGCCCCGGTGTCGCTAGGGATCCCCACGATTGGACGTCGCCCAGGACTGTAAAGCTTTAGAACCAAAGCTTTCAAAGCTTATGGCGTTAAGCCCGGGTGTTAAGGCCCGGGCTTAACACTACTTTTTAGCAAATAGATACACTTTGCGGCGTTTAGCTAAACGAGACTTGCGTTTAGCTAAAGCCTCATAAACCGGGGGAGAGGCCAGCAGCATCGGGATTGACATGGCAATCGCGCAGGCCGCCAGTGAGGCGGGCAGCATAGCGGTAGCCCCAGTCATCTCCGCAGTAAGCACCAGGCCGGTTACCGGCGCCTGCACTACGGCTGCGAAAAACGCGGCCATACAAACCACCGCTAGGCTGCCACCAACTGGCCCAAAGCCAAACAGGGTTTCCCCCAGGCGGGTAAGTAGTAGCCCTATGCCGGTGCCCACCACCAGCATGGGGGCGAAAATTCCACCCGGGGTGCCGGCGGCGTAGCAGATAGGGGCGGACACAATACGGATAGCTAGCATTAGCGCTACGCCCCCGAGCGTGCCCGCGCCTAGTAGGGCGGATTGGGTTAGGTTGTCGCCCCCACCCACCACGGTGGGGTAGAACCAGGCCAGCAGCCCAACCCCGGCACCCACAATCATGCAGCGCTTGGCGCGGCTAATACCGATACGGTCGGCAATGTTTAAAGTGGCCAAAATGTAGTGGGTGTAGGCGGTACCAGCCAGTCCACACACCAGCCCGGCCACCAGATACCAGGGAATATCGGTCAGGTTTGAGCCAGAGATAGGGCCGGTAACAAATTCCTGGTTAGTGTCAACCAGCATGCGGGCAGACAAAAAGCCACTGGCTGAGGCCAGTAGGGTGGCTATGGCATAGCGTGGGTTGAAAGTTTGCAGTAGTTCTTCAAGCACAAACACGCCGCCGGCAATTGGGGCGTTAAAAGCGGTGGCTAGTCCAGCGGCAGCTCCGGCCGCCATAAGCACCCGCAACTGGGCGCGCGTAGAGCCGATACCGCGAGCAATAAAAATCCCAACAGTGCCACCCATTTGCACCATGGGACCTTCACGCCCCAGCATCATGCCGCTACTAATGGCCAGCACCCCACCTAGGAACTTAATGGGCAGCACTCGGCGTCGGTTGGGCTCTGCCCTACCTTGCACCACTGCCTCAGTGCGGGGGATACCTGAGCCTTCAGCAGCTGGTTCTAGACGTGAAACCAAAAACCCAGCTAGCCCTGCCAAAGAGGCACAAACCAGCACCAGTACCGGTAAACCAACTAGGCCCTGGGAGTGTAGAAAACTAATCAGCCAGTTACGCCACTGGGCCCCATAGTTTAGACAAAGCCGAAAACTTCCCGCCACTGCCCCAGCTAGTAGCCCCACACAAATAGCGGCTACAAACAGGCTGAACAGGTCACGATTTTGATGCACCCGCGCACGTATCTGCGGCCCTAAATATAGTGGAGGTAATTCAGGCAGGTCATCTGGCTTTAAGGCCATCTAAATAGCTCCTGCGTGGTGATAACAATTAACTATGCAATGATACGCCTAAACGTTAGGGTGCATACGTGAGTGAGTCAATCGCCGTCGTCGGCCCCACCGCAACCGGCAAATCCCAGCTAGCCCTAAGCATTGCCCAGCACCTAGGCGGCGCCGACGCTGCCGAAATTATTAACGCTGATGCCTACCAGCTTTACAAAGGCATGGATATCGGCACCGCTAAACTCACCCCAGCTGAGCGAGGCGGCATCCCGCACCACCAGTTTGACGTGCTGGAAGTAGACCAGGAAGCCTCAGTGGCCGCCTACCAGCGCCACGCCCTAGCCGACGCCGCAGACATCACTAAACGCGGCAAACGAGTAATTTGGGTAGGCGGCTCAGGACTATATCTACGCGCAGTCACCGACGATTTCGTCTTCCCAGCTACCGACCCCAGCGTGCGTGAACGCTTTGAGGCCCGCTGGCAAAACGAAGGCGGCCAGCTACTTTACAGCGAACTTGAACGCCTAGACCCCCTAGCCGCCGCGCGCATCCAAGCCACTGACAGGCGCCGCGTAGTGCGGGCCCTAGAAGTAATCGAACTAACCGGCAAACCCTACTCAGCCTCCCTACCCACCTACCGCGACCGAGTACCCACAGTGCACCTTGCCTTACGGGTAGAACGCGAAAGCCTACGCCAAGCCATCGCTAGACGCACCCGCAAAATGTTTGACGCCGGCCTAATTGAAGAAACCCGCACCCTACTAGATAAAGGCCTGCGTAACTCGCCAACTGCCTCGCGCGCCATTGGCTACGCCCAAGCCATAGCGGTAATCGATGGCCAAATGAGCCAAGAGCAAGCCTGCGAGGCAGTAACACTGGCCACTAATCAGCTGGTAAGCCGGCAGCTCAAATGGTTTAGACGCGATCCACGGGTAAACTGGATAGACGTAGAACTAACTAAGCAGGGCTATCTTGAGCCCGCCCAGGCCCGTGCTGCCTACGCTAAGGCCTTTGCGCTTTTAGAAAGGTGAGCCATGTTTGACGCGCTGCATGAAGCTAACGCCGTAAAGGTTGAAGTAGCTGGCAAACGTGTACTGGTGCTCATTGACCCCTCCAAACAGCTACAGCTAAACACCACTGAGGTTGCGCTAGCCTGCTCGCCGCGCGCGCTAGGGGCCGACGCCCTAGTGCGCTGCTTATACACCCAGTACGTACCCGGCACTGCGCGACTACTAGAGTTAGCTCCCCAAGCCGAATGGTTCATTGAAGCCTACGCCCCTGACGGCGCCGTGCTAGATGTCAGCGGCGAATTGCTGGTAGCCAGCGCCTGCGCCCTGGTAGAACAAGCCCTGGTCAAAGCCCCCATCGACTTCGCCACCCGAGCAGGGGTGCGCAGCGTATCCAAACTAGACAATGTCTGGAGCGTGGCCGGCCAGCCCATTAACTACGCCCACCCAGCCCTAGCTGCCCAAGCAGGCATGGATAGCGCCGTTAACCTACAAGGCACCACCTACGGCTCACTTGGCCTACAAGTACCCCAAACACTTAACGTGGTAGCCCAAAGCGAGATAGACCAAAGCGCTCAAACCTTCAGCGGTGCAGGCGACTGGGCCCTACTAGTTAGCAGCCAAACCACCAACTACCTCACCCACATCTACACTCACCTAGTGCCCAACCAAGCACAAAACACCGCTAGCGCCCCCTGGCCCAGCCAGCTAGCCCTAGCCGCCGCCGGCGCCATGTACTGCTGGCTCAGCCCGCAGATAGCTGCGCTCGCGGATGTTTCTGTCGGTGACGTCGCCGAGACCAGCGCTGCGCCCGAGACTAGCGGCGCCTGCGAGACCAGCGCCGCGCCTAGTGATTACCTAGTGAAAATCGCTGACCATGACCTGGCTGTGCACCTAGACGGCAACCCCTTTGCTGGCGAGCGCGCCCTTATCAGTATGCGGGCCAATGTGGTGGCTCAAGCCATGCTGTTCTAGCGGCTGCTCTAGCACTAGGGGGCTAGCGGGTTACTTTAAAAACCCTAAAACCCTTAGAAGAAGCTGCCTTTTCAACCTGCCAGCCTTGGGCGCTCAGCCATTTAGCTAGCGAGTCCGCACCCAAGTTACGCTGCACCACCAGCCAGGCGGCGCCGTCGTCGGCCAAAAAAGCCAGCCACTTAAGCAGCAACTCATGCAGGGCCTGCTTACCGATACGCACCGGGGGATTAGACCAAATAGTGCGTAGCTTTAGGTCATTGTCTAGCAGATACTTTTCCAGCTGCTCAGGGGTAAAAGTGGCTACGCTATAGCCGGCAGTTTTAGCATTTTCGCTACTAAGCTCCAGGGCGCGAGTGTTGATATCAACCGCTAAAACTTCACTGTCACTGCCTTTAAGCGCATCACACAGCGCCAGGGTGATCGGCCCCCAACCACAGCCCACATCCAAAGCCAAACCCGCCTGCGGGTCGGGTACATGCGAAAGCAGCACCTGGGTACCCAAATCCACGCGGCCCCCACTAAAAACTCCCGAAGCGGTAGTCACCTGATGCTCAGTGCCGCGAATATTTAAAGTGCGTACATGCTTAGTTAGCTCCACCGCAGGGGTGGCAGAAAAGTAATGTTCCTGGCTCACAGCTAAACGCTATCCCACTGCGCTTGCTGCGTGGTACCGTCTGTGCCGTATGACTAAAACAAATAATTTCTCTGCCGGCAATCCCTTAGTTTCGAGCGAGGCTGCACCCAGCCGGGACTCTAGCGCACAGGCGCGCGACATCATTGACCGAGTGCTATCACGCTCGGGCACCGCCCTAGCCTCCACAGCAGCTCAACACGAACGCGGCGAAAAAAACGACGCCGGTGCGCTAGAGCGTGCCGAACGTGCCGCCCTAACCCGCGTGGCTGGACTATCAACCGAGCTAGAAGACGTAAGCGAAGTTGAATACCGCCAAATCCGCCTCGAAAAAGTAGTGCTAATCGGCATCTACAGCACCAACGCCCAAGAAGCCGAATACTCTCTACGTGAGCTAGCCGCGCTAGCTGAAACCGCCGGCTCCCAGGTACTCGACGCCCTCCTACAACGACGCGACACCCCCGACCCAGCCACCTACCTAGGCTCAGGTAAAGCCAAAGAGCTAGCCCAAATCGTGGCCGACACCGGGGCAGACACTGTAATCGCTGACGGCGACCTAGCCCCCTCACAGCGGCGCGCCCTAGAAGACGTAGTCAAAGTTAAGGTAGTAGACCGCACCGCCTTGATCCTAGACATTTTCGCCCAACACGCTAAAAGCCGTGAAGGTAAAGCCCAAGTAGAACTAGCCCAGCTTGAATACCTCCTGCCGCGCCTACGCGGTTGGGGTGAATCCATGTCACGCCAGGCCGGTGGGCGCGTAGCCGCAGGTCAAGGTATCGGTTCACGCGGCCCAGGGGAAACCAAAATCGAGCTAGACCGCCGCCGCATCCGCGACCGCATGGCCAAACTACGCCGCGAAATCAAAGCCATGGCCCCCGCGCGCGAAACCAAACGCGGCTCACGCCAACGCGGCGCTATCGCCTCAGTGGCTATTGCCGGCTACACCAACGCCGGTAAATCCTCACTGCTAAACGCCATCACCGGCGCCCAAATCATGGTGCAAGATGCCCTGTTTGCCACCCTAGATCCCACCGTGCGCCGCGCCAGCACCCCAGATGGGCGGGTCTACACCCTCACCGACACGGTAGGTTTCGTACGCAACCTACCCCACGAACTAATCGAAGCCTTCCGCTCCACCCTAGAAGAAGTCGCCCAAGCTGACCTGATCCTACATGTGGTAGACGCCGCCCACCCCGACCCGGTAGGCCAAATCAGTGCCGTACGCCAAGTCCTAGCTGACATCGACGGCGTCGAAAACATCCCCGAACTAGTCGTCTTCAACAAAGCCGACCTGGCCGACCCGGTAGACCTGGTGGGGCTACGCACCCGCGAACCCAACTCGGTAGTAGTCTCGGCCTACACCGGCAAAGGCATTGAACAGCTAGTAGAGCGCATCGCCCAGCTACTGCCACGCCCCGAAGTAATGGTGGACCTGATCCTGCCCTACTCACGCGGAGACCTACTAGCGCGAGTACACGAAGACGGCGACATTGAAATCCTCGAATATGTAGAAACCGGCACCCACCTACGCGCTCGCGTGCACCCTGGCCTGGCCTCTGCGCTTAAACAAGCAGCCCTAGCTGGTAGCGGTACACGTGGGGCTGACCGGGGCGGCGTCGAACCAAACTAATGAAAAAACCAGACAGTGTCCAAAGCTCTAGTAAGCTAGCTCGCACTAGCCTGGCTGCCCTAGAAAAAGCAGTCGAAAAGCTTGGCGGCACCCCGCGTGCTGGCCAAGAGCTGATGGCTCAAACCGTGGCGGAAATAGCCGATGAGGGTGGACACCTGCTAGTGCAGGCAGGTACCGGCACCGGCAAAAGTTTGGGTTATCTGATCCCGGCCATGGTCTATGCGGTGCAAAACGAGCAGGTGGCGGTAGTTTCCACGGCTACCTTGGCGCTGCAGCGCCAAATCGTCACCAAAGATGCGCCCTTAGCAGCTGAGGTAGTTGAGCAGGTAACCGGTAAACAACCCACCGTGGCCCTACTTAAAGGCTGGCAAAACTACCTGTGCGTCCATAAGGTTAACGGCGGCTACCCAAGCGACGATGATCTATTTGCCGCCGCAGGCCTTAATATGCGCCGCAAACGTAAAGGTGAAGAAAGCTTAGGTGACCAGGTTCTGCGTCTAAATGAGTGGGCTAGCCTCACCCAAAGTGGGGACCGCGATGATCTGATCCCGGGAGTTAGTGACCGGGCCTGGGCGCAAGTGTCTCTAGACCGTACCGCCTGCCTGGGTAAAACCTGCCCAGTCTATGAGCAGTGTTTTGCTTACGCTGCCCGTGAGCAAGCCGCTCAAGCAGATATTGTGGTCACCAACCACACCATGCTGGGGGTGGCCGCCGCTGGCAACACTGGCTTGATCCCCCCACACCAGCTGCTAGTTGTTGATGAAGCCCATGAACTGGCCTCACGCGTACGCAGTCAAGGCGCCATCACGCTATCAGCCACCTCCATCAACCAAGCCGCTAAAGCTGCCCGCCGTTGCCAAGTAATTGCCACAGAGCTAGAGACCGCCGCCAAAACCCTGCAGGAGGCCTTAGAAAACCTTCCGCAGGGGCGCCTGGCCGCGCTGACCCCCAGCTTGCAAGACGCCCTAATCTTGCTAGATGCAGCGGTGCGTCAAGCTCTCGAAGACCTCAAAGACGGCAAAAAACCAGGCGAAGCTCCCAGCCCTGAACTAGTGCTAGCTAAAAGCGAGCTAACTAAAATCAATGAGGCGCTCTCGCGGCTGCTATCAAATTCGATTGCTAGCGCCAAAGACGTACTCTGGTGTGAACAAACCACCAGCTCTAAAGACCCAGTAAGGCTGCGTCTAGCGCCTATCGAGGTGGCCTCCACCATGGCCAACACCCTGATTGAAGACCACAGTGTCATTATGACCAGCGCTACCCTCACTTTGGGCGGATCGTTTAACGCTATGGCTAATGAGGTGGGTTTAAGCTTTGCCGGTGGCTGGGACCAGCTAGATGTGGGTTCCCCGTTTAACTACTCTAAACAGGGCATTCTTTATGTGGCCGCGCACCTGCCAAAACCCACCCAGGGCATTTCTCCGGCCGCACTGGAAGAAATGTGCCAATTGGCGCAGGCTGCAAATGGGGGCATGCTGGGCTTATTTTCTTCGCGCCAAGCCACCCAGGAAGCCGCCAAATATTTACGTGAACACACTGATTTGCCGGTGCTTGTGCAAGGAGAAGAGCAGCTACCCACTTTGGTGGAAGAATTTAAGGCCGATGAAAATGCCTGCCTGCTGGGGACTTTGAGCCTATGGCAGGGGGTGGATGTGCCCGGACAAACCTGCCGTTTGGTGGTGATTGACCGTATTCCTTTCCCGCGTCCGGATGACCCGCTAGCTCAGGCACGCATCCAGGCGGTGCAAGATGGGGGCGGTAATGGCTTCATGCAGGTTAGTGCCAACCATGCAGCGCTGTTATTGGCGCAGGCTGCCGGCAGGTTGATTCGCTCCAGTAGTGATAGGGGAGTGGTGGCAGTGCTGGACTCACGTCTGCGTACGGCCCGCTACGGGAGTTATCTAATTAAATCGATGCCAGATTTTTGGCGCACTACCGACTCGCAGCTGGTTCATGCTGCTTTGGAGCGTTTGGCGGTCTAACGTCCTATTAGGCTTCACTTACTGCAGCTATTTGATCTGTCAAAGTCCTAAGAAATAATTAGGAATTTGTTTTAGGGGCTTAGCAAGAGACGATTTACGCTTTAGGCTTGTACTTGTCAGGTACAAGGGATACCTTGTCAGACCGAATTCAGCTTTATTTAGGAGTTCACCGTGTCAGACACCATTACCAACGCAGCACAGGGTGGCTACCCTACCGCGCAGGGTCGCCCCTCTAAGGTTGCCATTATCGGCGCCGGTGCAGTTGGTTCCACTCTTGCCTACGCTTGTGTCAACAAGGGTGTTGCCCGCGAAATCGTTTTGCAGGACATTGCTAAGGAAAAGGTAGAGGCTGAGGCGATGGACATCGCCCAGGGTATTCAGTTCACCTCTGCTGGCTCCGTTTCCGGTAGCGACGACCCGGAGATCTGCCGTGGCGCTGACGTAATCGCCATCACCGCTGGTGCCAAGCAGAAGCCCGGCCAGAGCCGTATTGAGCTAGCCGGCGCTACCGTGGGCATCATGGAGAAGATTCTGCCCAAGCTGGTCGAGGTTGCTCCTAACGCTATCTTCGTGCTGGTTGCCAACCCGGTTGACGTAGTTACCTACTGCGCCAAGAAGATCACCGGCCTACCCGAGAACCAGATCTTCGGTTCCGGTACCGTACTGGACACCGCCCGTATGCGTTACCTGGTCTCCCTGGAGACCGGCACCGCCGTACAGAACATCCACGGCTACATCGCTGGTGAGCACGGTGACTCTGAGGTGGCTCTGTGGTCGAGCGCCCAGATTGGTGGCGTGCCGCTAACCCAGTGGGGCCCCACCCTTGACGGTGGTCACTTCGACCAGGAGAAGCGTGAGCGCATTGCTTACGACGTAGTGCGCAGCGCCTACCGCATCATCGAGGGTAAGGGCGTTACCAACTACGCTGTGGGTCTGGCTGTACAGCGCATCATCTCCGCCGTCCTCAACGACGAGCAGCGCGTACTGACCATTTCCCCGCTGCTGGAGCAGTGGCACGGCATCTCCGACGTGTGCATGTCCGTTCCCACCATCGTGGGCCGCGAGGGCGCTGGCCGTCGTCTGGACCTGCCGCTGACCGTGGAAGAGCGCGACAAGCTGACCGAGTCTGCAGACCGTCTGCGCTCTGTGGCTCGCTCGCTGGGCTACTGATCTAAATAGCTGATCACTTAAAAAGGCTGGCGCCCGCTTGAGGCGTCAGCCTTTTTGTTTGTGCCGGTTTGCGTTGTACTGGCTTGCTTTGTGGCGCGCTAGCGTTGGTTGTAGCGTTTTTTAACGACGACGCAGCTAAGGCTTTTGCTGACGACGGCGCCGCTAGCTGAGAGAGCTGTTGCACTGGTCCCTGCTAAGGCGCCAGCTACTTAGAGTGAGCGCAATACCGTTACCACTTTGCCCATAATCATGGCCTGGTCGCCGTCAATGGGGGCATAGGCGTTATTGCGTGGCAGTAGCCACTGGTGCCCATCGCGGCGTGAAAGTACCTTGACGGTGGCGGTTGGGCCCTCGTCTAGGTTCAAAAGCGCGGCCACAATATCGCCATTATTGGCGTCAGGCTGGGCGCGCACCACCACCCAGTCGCCGTCACAAATGGCGGCGTCGATCATGGAGTCACCTTGTACCTTGAGCATAAATAAATCTCCAGAGCCGGTTAAAGCCCGAGGGATTTCGTAGTATTCCTCCAAATGCTCCTGAGCCAAAATGGGACTACCGGCAGCGATTTGTCCCACCAGGGGGACGCTGACGGTTTCGGTTTGGCCTGCGTGCATATGCACCACATTGCCAATGGCGTGTTCAGAGGTGTCGTGGCCCGTGTCCAGGGCAACCACTTCAATAGCTCGCGGGCGGTTAGGGTCGCGGCGCAGCAGCCCTAAACGCTCAAGCTTGTCCATCTGGTGCTTTACTGATGAGGGGCTGGTTAGCCCCACTCCAGCCCCAATCTCCCTAAGCGAAGGGGGATAGCCCTTGGTGCTAACTGCTTCCCGGATAAAGTCGTATACGGCTTGGGCTCGCTTATCTAGGTTTTTGTAGATCAGGCGCTTGCTGTCCATCGAGTTTTCCTTGCAAATAAAGGCGTTTGCAAAAACTGACAGTTTCCGCGTGGCCAAGGTGTGGTGTGCTGGTGTTAGTCCCTAAGACTTGCCCTAATTGTAAAACATTTGTTCGACAAATGTTGGACTTGAAGGAAAGTATGCGCTAGGCTATCGAACAGACGTTCGAAAACGAGTTGACCTTGCTTTGGTTCCCCCCTTAACAGAAAGGCTAGGCAATGAACGCGCACCAGCTACCGGCATCCGTGCCTGCTAAAACTACTACTCGCCCCAAGTTATGCCTGGTAGATAGCCAATATCTCGAGCAGCTAGCTAGCCAAGAGCGCCGTTGGGATCAGCCCCATGCGGTTAAAAGTGTGTCGGTTAAAAATGTTGCGGTTAAACGAGCCGCTAGTGCCCGCCCGGCCAATCGAGCCGGTGCTAAAGATCGCGTTAGGGGTGGCGCCGCTGCCTCTAACGTAGCTAGGTGCGCCGTAGCATCTAGCCGCCCGGCCGTTAGTGGCCATGCTGGAACGGGGAAGTCCAGTGTGGCCGCTAACGTAAGGGTAGGGGCTAATGTGGCCCGTCTAGTGGGCTGGATTGAGAAGCTAAATACGGCTTTGGTGATGTTGGCGGTATTTATTGGCGTTATTGGCTGCGCGGTTATTGGGGTAAGTGCCTTAAGTAACAGCCAATCTATCTGCACTGCAGATCTAGTGAGCGCTAGTCAAAATAACCTGCCTTATTGCCCCTAGATGCTCGCCTATAAACCTTAAGCAAAAATCTTTAGCTGCCCCTAGCTGGGCTGGTTGGCGCGCTTGCCGGGACTAATTTTGCTAAGTAAAAAAGGGGTTGCTAAGGCTAGGCCTTAACGCTTAGTGTCTAGGGATAGGAATATTTACTATTCAAGGACGCTCGCTTTGCATTGCCCTTTTTGTCGCCACACGGATTCTCGCGTTGTAGATTCACGAACCGCTGAAGATGGCAGCTCGATTCGACGTCGTCGTGAGTGCCCCAACTGCGGGCGCCGCTTCACCACGCTCGAAAGCTGCTCACTATCAGTGCGCAAACGCTCGGGGGTAATTGAGCCCTTTAGTCGCGACAAAGTAATTTTCGGGGTGCGCCGCGCCTGCCAAGGACGCCCAGTAACTGACGATCAACTAAGCCTGCTAGCTCAGAAAGTAGAAGAAAATATCCGCAACAGTGGCCAAGCCATAGTTAACTCACACCAGGTGGGTCTAGCTATTTTGGATCCTTTGCGGGAGCTAGACGAAGTAGCCTACCTGCGCTTTGCCTCAGTGTATTCATCCTTTAACTCAATCGATGACTTCGCCAAGGCTATTGAGGAGCTACGTAAGCGTAAGCAGACAGATTGAAACTAGCAGGCAAGGCCCCAACTGGGCTAGTTGGAACTGGGCTAGTTGGCTTTAGCGGGCTCAAACTAGGGTTAGCTGGGCTAATTTAATTAGCTCAGGGTTAAGGCTTGCTCTAGACGCTCCACCAGATGCGGCCAGGTCCACTGCTGTTGCATATAGCTACGTCCAGCAGCGCCCATACGTTCGCGCAGCTGGGGGGAGCTAAGTAGCTCCACTATGCGGTTAGTTAACGCGTCTTCATCGCGTCCGCCCACCACATAGCCGGTTTCGCCTTCAATAACAGTTTCGGGGGCGCCGCCGCTGTCTCCCGCAATTACCGGCTTTGAGCAGGCTGAAGCCTCCAGATAGACAATGCCTAGCCCTTCAACATCTAGTCCACCCCAGCGGGTGCGGCAGGGCATGGCGAATACATCGGCCATGTCTACGTGTGCGCTTAGCTCCTCATAGGGGATCTGGCCGGTTAGCGTAATGGCCTGGCAGGCGCTAGAGCGCTGGCGGGCTTTAGCTAGATCCTGGGCGTAGGGGCCTTTACCCACAATTACTAGTCGCGCCTGGGGTACGGCGGCCACAACCCTTGGCCACACCTTAATCAAAGTATCTTGACCCTTGCGTGGCACTAGGCGCGAAATACACACCACCGTTGGGCTTTGCCCGAGCCGGTAACGCTGACGCAGCATAGGGGTTAGCTTATTGCCCGGCTCAAAACGAGTCGGGTCAATGCCGCTAGGTAGCTGCACTAGCTGGTTGTGAGAGGCCAGGTGTGGGCGCAGACGCTCAAGGGTGTAGTTTGAAATGTAGGTGACCACATCACTGTGCTTAAAAATAGTGCGCAGTGCCCGGCGGGCGCCGGGGATTTTACCCCAACCGATCTCGTGGCCATGGGTGGTGGCAACTACGCGTTTAGCCCCGGCTTCTTTAGCGGCTTTAGCCATTAAACCTAGCGGCGCAGCCGCCCCAAACCAGACAATGTCAATGTTTTCGCTTTTAATTAGCTCCTGCATGCGCCGGCGCACCTTGGCAGTTGGCAGCAGCATGGTGGTATCTACCCGCACTACCTTATAGGGCAAGGTGGCGTCATATTCTTTAGCTACCTGCATGCCTTCAGGGGGAGTGGAGGCTAGTACTACCAGTGAGGTTGGATCTAGACGTTTGGTGTAGTCATCTAGATAAGACTGGATACCACCCACTACCGGCGGGAAATCGTTAGTTACCAGTAAAGTGCGGTTCACGGCTGCCTCCAGTTTTAGTGGGCTTCAGTCTTAGTGGGCTTCGCTGTTTGCTAGCAGCTCAGATAGGTGACGTGCCGCAGCGATCACGGCAGCCCCGTGCAGGGCTCCGGGCTGGCGCCCCATGCGCTCGATGGGGCCGGAGATAGAAATAGCGGCCACCACGCGCCCGCCGGCCCCGCGCACCGGAGCGGAGACTGAAGCTACCCCAGGTTCACGTTCGCCAACGGACTGAGCCCAGCCGCGCCGTCGTACCACTGAAAGCACTGTGGCATTAAAGCGAGCATTTTGCAGGCCCCGGTGCAAGCGCTCGGGTTCTTCCCAAGCCAGCAGCACCTGGGCGGCTGAGCCAGCCAGCATTGATAGGGCTGCCCCCACCGGGATTGAGTCACGCAGCCCAATGGGGCGCTCGGCGTTGGCTACACATACACGCATATCTCCCTGGCGGCGATAAAGCTGGGCGGATTCATGGGTTTTGTCGCGCAGGGCGTTTAGGACCGGGCCGGCTAAGGCTAGTAGGCGGTCTTCACCGGCAGCCCCGGCCAGCTCAGAAATACGTGGGCCTAGTGTGAAGCGAGAGTGGGCATCGCGGCTAACTAACCGGTGGTGCTCTAGTGCAACTGCAATTCTGTGCGCAGTGGGGCGAGCTAAGTGTGTGATGCTAACTAGCTGCGCTAGAGTGGCAGGGCCGGATTCTAGCGCGGATAAGACCAATGCGGCCTTGTCGATAACGCCGACGCCGCTGGGGGATTCAACCGGTCCACTGTCCATGGTCCGATATTGCCATTTCGGTATATAAGACGCAAACTTTTTGGAGATTTTCCCCAAAAAGGGTGAGCCAATTGCCAATCGCGCCGTGAGCAAATCCAATAGCGGGTTTAAGGGCAGTTGCGGCTATTGTTAACCTTTGGATATTAGGTAGCAAGAAAAGGGGACAACCAGTGGATGGACTACTGCGAGTAGAAGGCGGTAAGCCGCTACGCGGACAGATCAACGTGCGCGGAGCTAAAAACCTAGTGCCTAAAGCCATGGTGGCCGCGCTTTTAGGTGACACCCCCTCAGTTATTAGCAACGTTCCCCACATTCGTGATGTTGAGGTGGTCTCCGGGCTGCTGCGAGTACACGGGGCCACCGTGGACTTTGACGCCAAAGCGGGTGTGCTCAGCATTGACCCCAGTGCTATTGAGACTGCCTCTAGCGCCTCAATTAACGCTCACGCCGGCTCTTCGCGTATCCCGATTTTGTTCTGTGGTCCGCTGCTGCACCGTCTAGGTCGAGCCACCATTCCGGACCTGGGAGGCTGCCACATTGGTGACCGCCCGGTTAACTTCCACCTAGAGATCTTGCGTCGCTTTGGGGCTAAGGTGGACCGCACCGACGGCGCCCTACACCTAACCACTAATGGTCGCCGCCTGCAGGGCACCACCATTGACCTGCCTTACCCCAGCGTGGGGGCCACCGAGCAGACCCTGCTGACCGCTGTGCGTGCCGAAGGTAAAACCGTGCTCACCGGGGCTGCGGTTGAGCCGGAAATCATTGACCTAATCGACGTGCTACAGAAGATGGGCGCAATCATCTCTGTAGACACTGACCGCACCATCACCATTGAAGGCGTGGACGCCCTTGAAGGCTTTAACCACCGCGCTATTCCCGACCGTATTGAAGCGGGTTCTTGGGCTTGCGCTGCGCTAACCACCGGCGGTGACATCACCGTGCTGGGTGCGCGCCAAACCGCCATGAGTGCCTTCTTGAACGTATTTCGTAAGGTTGGCGGCGCCTTTGAAGTTAAAGAAGAAGGCATCCGCTTCTACCACCCCGGCGGTGAGCTGCACTCCATGGCTATGGAAACTAATGTGCACCCCGGTTTCATGACTGACTGGCAGCAGCCCCTGGTAGTGGCCCTAACCCAGGCCAAAGGCTTGTCTATCGTGCACGAAACTGTTTACGAAAACCGTCTAGGTTTCACTAACGCCCTAAACCAGATGGGTGCCAACATTCAGCTATACCGCGAGTGCCTAACCGGCGCTGAATGCCGTTTCGGGGCCCGCAACTACTACCACTCGGCAGTTATCGCCGGCCCCACCCCGCTGCACGGCAGCGACATTGTGGTGCCCGACCTGCGTGGTGGCTTCTCCTACCTGATTGCGGCCCTGGCTGCTGAAGGTATCAGCCACGTTAAAGGTATTAACCTTATTGACCGTGGCTACGCTGACTTCATGGACAAGCTCTACGCCCTAGACGCTCAAGTCCAGCGCCTAGAGTAGCCCTTGCTTTTGGGTGAAACTGGCGCCTGCCTGGGGCTAAAACCACCTCAGCTGGGGGTTAGGGCTTAACCCAAGCAAAACCTAAAGGCGGCCGTGTGTTAACTATCAGTGACGCACGGCCGTTACAATGGGGGAGGTTTAGCAGCACGCGCAGAATAGGCTTAGACGTGACTCGTAAATTTACCCCCTTCTACCGCTTCGCAGCGCGCGGAGTGCTGATTCCATTTCTGAAACTGGTTTCACGTCAGCATGTGGAAGGTTTAGAGAATCTACCTAAAGATGGTGGCTTCATTGTGGTGGCCAACCACCTAACCGATCTAGATTCGCTAACCGCTATGCGTACCCTAGTGGACGCTGATATTCCGGTGTATTCGCTAGCTAAAGCCAGTCTGTTTAAAGTTCCGGTGGTGGGCCAGGTGCTAGCTGCCGGCGGGCAGATCCCGGTTCAGCGCGGCACTGCGCATGCTACTGATGCCCTAGCTGAAGCCGCTAAGCGTCTACAAGAAGGCTCCTGCGTCATTATTTTCCCTGAAGGTACCCTTAGCCGTGACCCGCTTAAGTGGCCTATGGTTGGCAAAACCGGGGCGGCGCGCCTAGCTATGCAGTCGGGTGTGCCCGTGATTCCTATGGGCCAGTGGGGTGCCCACTTTATTTTGGACACCTACTCGCACCGCCTAAAGCTAGGTAAGCGTAAAGATGTGCGGGTAAAGATCGGCCCGGCCCTGGATTTAAGCCAGTATGGTAGCGACATTGAAGACCGCCAGAAGGTACGTGAGTGTACCGCTGCGATCATGTCGGCAATTACCCGCCTGGTTGAGGATCTGCGTGGTGAAAAGGCTCCGCGCCCCTACGACATGCACTACGACGGCGACCCGGGTAAGGGCAAAATCGGTGTGCGTAAGCCTGACCCGCAAAACTAGCTAGCAGCCCATCACAGATGGGCGCCTAAAACAGTCGTCAACAGAAGAGAATTTGGCCGCCCGGCCAGCTTTATGAGGAAAACTAATGAGTGAAGTAAAAACTCGTGTCGCAGTAGTTTTTGGTGGCCGCAGTGGTGAGCACGGTATTTCTTGTGCCACCGCCGCCGGCGTACTAGGCGCCATCGACCGTGAACGTTTCGACGTCGTACCCGTGGGCATTACCCGCGAGGGCAAGTGGGCGCTGGTAGAAGACAACCCCCAGGCCCTAGAACTACACGACAACCAGGAAGCCGAAATCACCCTAGGTGGTCTAGGGGTGCAGGAAGTAAGCCTAGAGTACGGCGGTGAACTGGTAGCCCGTAACGCAGACGGCACCTCAAGTTCGCTAGGCAAAATTGATGTGGTATTCCCGCTGCTGCACGGGCCTTACGGTGAAGACGGCACCATCCAGGGAATGCTGGAGATGCTAAACGTGCGCTATGTGGGTTGCGGCGTAACCGCCTCAGCTGCCGGCATGGACAAGCACGTCACCAAAGTTTTGCTAGCCGACGCCGGCATTGAGGTAGCCCCCTATGAGCTAGTGACCCCGCTGCGTTGGCGCCACGAACGCGAGCAGCTAGTCAACGCCTGCCGCCAGCTGAGCTTGCCCCTGTTCGTAAAGCCCGCCCGCGCCGGCTCCTCCCTAGGTATCAGCAAGGTAGATGACTTTAGCCAGCTAGAGCAGGCCATTGAGGCCGCCGCTAAGGTTGACCCCAAGGTGCTGGTAGAAAGCGGCATTAAAGCTCGCGAAGTTGAATGCGCAGTGCTAGGTGGCCGCTACGGTGAAGCCCCGCGCGTAGCCCCGCCCGGTGAGGTAGTCATGGACGCTAACCAGGGCGCCGGCGAGTTCTACGACTTCGAAACCAAATACCTGGCCCACGACGCCGTACAGATGGTGTGCCCGGCCCAAATTCCCGACGCCGCCCGCGACCTGATCCGCGCCACCGCCGCCAAAGCCTTCACCGCCCTAGACTGCGAAGGCCTAACTCGCGTGGACTTCTTCCTAACCGAGGACGGGCGAGCAATCGTCAACGAAGTAAACACCATGCCGGGCTTTACCCCCTTCTCCATGTACCCCTACATGTGGCAGGTAGCCGGGGTGGACTACACCAGCTTGGTAAGTGAGCTGATCGACCTAGCCTTGGCCCGTCCGCTAAACGTAAACCGCTAAGCCAGCAAGGAAGGGCTACCCATGGCTACGCTCACAGTAGGACAGCTCAGCGAAGCTGAACTACTCAAAGTTATTAACACTGAACTGTCTAAAGCACAGGGCAGTGTAGATAGCTTTGACGTGCTGGTGGGTAGCGGCGATGACTGCGCAGTGCTAACCACCTCAGATGGACGCTACTGCGTATCAACCGATGTGTTAGTGCAAGGCCACCACTTTCGCACCAGCTGGTCAAGCGCCGAGCAAATCGGCGCACGCGCAGCCGCCCAAAACCTAGCTGACATCGCCGCCATGGGGGCCCGCCCCAGCGCCGTCGTAGTGGGCTTAGCTATGCCTACTACGACGCCGCTACCCTGGCTAGAAGGATTCACCCGAGGACTAGGGCTCACCTGCGCCCAAGCCGGAGCCCAAGTAGTAGGCGGCGACCTATCAGGCGGGCAAAACATTTGCGTAAGCGTATGCGTCCACGGAGATTTAGGCGGACGCGACCCCGTGCTACGCACCGGCGCCAAACCAGGCGACGTACTAGTACACGCCGGTAAACTAGGCCACTCAGCAGCCGGCCTGGAACTACTTCAACGCTGCCCAGACTTCGGCACAGTACGCCAACGCGAAGACATGGAACGCATCTTTTGGCGCATGGACGGACACACCCGTATCAGCCAAGAACTGCTAAGCAGCGCCTTTGAATGCCTAACCGCCTTCCGCGCCCCCCAATGCCCACTCGAATACGGGCCCCTACTAGCACAATGCGGCGCCCACGCCATGATGGACGTCTCAGACTCCCTACTACGCGACGCCACCCGCATCGCCAAAGCCAGCGCCGTCGCCATAGACATAGACGACCCCCTAGAAACAGACGCCTTCACAGGCGACGTAGCCGCCCTACGCCCACTAGCAAAATTCCTAGGCGACTTCAGCCTAGTGCGCAAATGGATCCTAAGCGGGGGAGAAGACCACGGCCTACTAGCCACCCTAGCCGCAGCCGACCAACCCAAACTCAAAGGCCACCCACAAGCACGCCCAATCGGACGAATCCTACCAGCAGACGGCCTAGAGGCAGGCACCGTACTAGTAGCCGGCCAACCCACAAACCTACCCCTAGGCTGGGACCACTTCGGCAACTAACCAGCCCGCTAACACAAAAGCAGGCCTCAAACACAAAACGCGGAAACGAGCCAGCCATAAGCCGGGTTCTGTTACCGCCCACCGTTACCGGCCAGGCGGCGGCGACCATCCATCTTGGACCAGCGTTACCACTGGCCTCACGCGATCTACCCGCGAACTTGGGCGGGCAGCCCTCAAACGTCCGCTGTGCGATCTTGCTCCCAGTGGGGTTTACCATGCCAACCCAGTCACCTGGGCTGCGGTGAGCTCTTACCTCACCCTTTCACCCTTACCAACGGCCTAAACCAAAGGCGGTTTACTTTCTGTGGCACTTTCCCGCAGGTCACCCCGGGTGGCCGTTAGCCACCACCGCGCCCTAAGGAGCCCGGACTTTCCTCGATCCACAAACGTGGTACCGCGGCCGCCCGGCTGGCTCGTCCGCCCTATGCACTATACCCGTACAATGCCCATATGCGTATATTGCTGCCACCATCTGCCGGCAAAACCACCAAAAAATCAACCAACCACTTACAACTAGAAAAACTCTGGCAAGCAGAACACCTAACCCAAACCCGAGGCCAACTAATAAACGACGTACAAAACACCGCCCTACTGGCAGACGCCGCACAAATCTTTAAACTCGGCCCCAAAAACGCCCACGAAATCAGCCAAAACCTAGAAATCTATGACGCCCCGGCGCTCGCGGCTTGGCAGCTTTATGACGGCGTGCTTTATGAGGCAGCTAAGTTTGCGCAGATTTTTAGCTCCGGCGCGCTCGCCCAGGGCGGCCAGGGTCAGGGTAGCCAGAGCCAGGATGCCCAGCATCAGGGCGGGCAGCATCCGGCAGGTCAGTATCAAGGCGCCCAGTGCCAGGCAGATCAGCCCCAGGGCGGCCAGGGGCAGTTGGAGGAGCTGACACTGGTGTTTTCAGCCCTGTTTGGGCCGGTGCGTTTAACTGACCTAATTACGCCCCACCGCCTAAGCGGCTCAGTGAAGCTGCCGGGCCAGGGCGCTGTGTCCTCAATTTGGAGCAAACCTCTAAAAGAGCTGTTGGCCCAGCAGCTAAGTGGGCATGTGGTTGTGGATCTGCGCTCGGCTGAGTATGGGGCAATGTATCGGCCCTCGCGCGGGGGCGAGTGTCTGACGCTAAATATTGCGGTGGCTAAAGTTAACCCTGCAACCGGTAAACGCTCGGTGGTCTCACATTGGGCTAAGCATACGCGCGGCCTGCTAGCAGGGGCCTTGCTGGAGGCGGTGGCAGCCGGGCAGCTAGCTGCTAATGAGGGCGATGTGGATGAGATTTTGCAGGTGGCCGCTGGCCTGGAGGGGGTTAAAGAGGTGGAAATAACCCCGCTAGATGCACGTGGGCAGGCCAAAGTGACTTTGGTGCTCTAATAAGTGCCGGTTTGAATATGTATTTTTGGTAAAAACACGGTAGTATGTCGCTCGTGACTTAAACCGTCACAAAGTGCCCCCGTGGTGGAATTGGTATACACAACGCACTTAAAATGCGTCGCTTTATGCTTGCGGGTTCGAGTCCCGCCAGGGGCACTAGGCTGTGATGAAGGCAGCCTGCGCCCCCGTAGCTCAGTGGTTAGAGCAGCGAGCTTATACCTCGTCCGTGCCTGATAAGCACATGGTCGTGGGTTCGAATCCCACCGGGGGTACCGTTAATGGATAAAATTCTCCAGCTTCGTTTCGCCTTTAGTGTGGAGCTTGGTTTTAAATTGTTTTTTAGCGGGAATTGAGTGCCGGTTGGGGCAGTGATTGGCTGCGCACAGGGCCCTGATCCAGTTAGGCTTGTGCCATGGTACGTCTAGCACAGGTGACCGACTTTTTACAGGAGCTAGCTCCACTGGATTTGGCGCAAAGCTGGGATTCAAACGGGCTTATTTGCGGTGACCCTGATGAAGAGGTTAAACGCATTTTGCTTGCGGTTGATCCAGTGGAAGAGGTGGTTGATGAGGCGATAGAAAAAGGCGCCCAGTTAGTGATCACCCACCACCCGCTGTTTTTGCGTGGTACTAACACGGTGGCTGCCAGTAACTTTAAAGGCCGCGTGGTTCATCGCCTTATTCGCGCTGGGGTTGGGCTTTATAACTGCCACACTAATCTCGACGCCGCCGCTGACGGGGTGGCTAAGGCCCTGGCTGACGTGGTGGGTTTGGTAGACACCCGGCCTTTAGAAGCCGACGCCGCCCGCCCCGAGCTAGGTATTGGTCGCGTGGGGCGCCTAGAGCAGCCAATGAGCCTGCAAGATTTTGCCTACCAGGTTGCCGCCGCTTTACCCGATAGCGCCCCGGGCCTGCTAGTTGGGGGAGACCTGCAAGCGCAGGTAGTTAAAGTAGCGGTTAGTGGTGGGGCGGGAGACTCTCTGCTACAGGCGGCGCGTGAGGCGGGCGTGGATGTTTTCCTTACCGCCGATCTGCGTCACCACCCGGCCAGTGAGCATTTGCAGGCGGGTAAACCCTACCTGCTAAACGCCACCCACTGGGCTAGTGAATGGGTGGGCCTGCCGCCTCTAGCTAGGGCGCTACAGCAGTGGTCCACTCAAAATGGCCATGATTTACAAGTTGAGGTTTCACAGTTAGTAACCGACCCCTGGAACGCACGTATTTCCACCAAGAATTAATTTAAGGAACGATCAATGACTAGTGCCCCTTTAAGTCAGCAGCGTCAGCTGCTAGAGCTGCAAGATCTAGACAACCAGCTTTCACGTCTAGCGGCTAAGCGCCGTAACCTGCCGGTGCTAGGCGAAATTGAAAACGCGGTTAAAGAGCTTAAAGAAAACAAGCGTCTGCAGGTTTTAGCCCAGGCTGAGGCTGGTGCAGCTAAACAGGTTTTAAAGCGTGCCGACGACGACGTTGAGCAGGCCAACAACCGTGCCAAGGTACTGCGTAAGCGTCTGCATTCAGGCACTGTAAGCGCCCGCGATTTGGGGGCCCTACAAGGTGAACTAGACCAGCTCGGTAAGCGCCTGAGCGTACTGGAAACTAAGCAGCTTCAGGCCCTGGAAACCTATGAGGACTTAAGCGGCAAATATAACGAACTACAGGTGCGCGAAGGCGAAATCCGTGCCTTTGGCCGTGAGTTAACCGCCAAACGTGACAGCGAATTTGCGCGCATTGACAGCGAAACTAGCCAGGTTACCCAGCGTCGCGAACAGCTGGCTGCCTCACTGTCACAAAGCCTGGTACAGATCTATGAGCGGGCCCGTAAAGCCACTGGCGGGCTAGGCGTGGTTGGACTATACGGGGCCCGCAGTGAACCTGCCATTGAAATTAGCCCCCAGGAACTGTCAGCCATTCGCGCCGCTGAACGTGACGCAGTGATTATTTCGGAAGAAACCGAAGCCATCATTGTGCGTATGGATGACTGACTCCAGCGCTAATAAAACTGACGCCAGGGCTATTAAGACTATTTTTGGCGCCGCAGCGCCAAAAATAACCCAGTTTGAACGTGGTTTCGCGGCTAGCATCTAGCCGCGAAACCACGTTTGTTTTTACTCGTCTGCTGCGGCTAGGGCTGCCGCGCCAGCAATACCGGCGCCGTTAAATAGCACGGCGGGCACGATAGGAGTGCGTAGCTTGAGCAGCGGCAAGAACTTGTCGTGCTTGCGCGAAACACCGCCGCCCACCACGAAGATGCTGGGGCTAAAGAGCATCTCTACAGTCTCGTAGTAGCGCTGTAGTCGCTCAGACCATTCAGGCCAGTCCAGCTTCTCGAGGGTACGGATCGAGGCGGCAGCGCGCTTTTCGGCGTCGTAGCCATCAATTTCTAGGTGACCTAGCTCGCTGCAAGGAATCAGTACTCCGTTGTAGATCAGGGCCGAACCAATACCGGTACCTAGGGTGGTGGCAATAACTAGGCCTTTAACTCCACGGGCGGCGCCGTAACGGGCTTCGGCGTAACCGGCGGCGTCGGCGTCGTTAATGACGGTGACGTGGCGGCCCATAATGTCACGCATGATTTCGTTGGCGTCTACCCCGGTCCAGGACTGGTCCAGGTTAGCCATGAAGGGAATGTGACCGTTGTTTACCGGGGCCGGGATGGCCACGCCCACGGGCACCTCAGAGTCGAGGTTAAAAGTGGTGGCAATCTCGGCGCACACCTGCGCCACAGCCTGCGGAGTGGAAGGTGAGGGGGTGTCGATGCGTACACGCTCGGCCAGCAGCTGACCCGTCTCTAGGTCTACCGGGGCACCCTTGATACCCGAACCGCCGACGTCAATACCTAACGCAATTTTGGTGCTCACGAAGCTACTCCTGAAGATAGAAAAACGTGTCAGTGAGACACAGCATACTCTGGCTTAGTTTAGCTCACAATTGCTTATAAAAATTAACCCCACCAGTCTATTTAAAACTGATGGGGTCAATACGTATGGAAAAGAAAAGTTAGGGCAGGGTAAGGATGTCGGCCCCGTCTTCAGTTACCACTAGGGTGTGTTCAAATTGGGCGGTGCGTGAGCGGTCCTTGGTGACCACAGTCCAGCCGTCATCCCACTGCTCCCACTCGATGGTGCCCAAGGTGAGCATGGGTTCAATGGTGAAAACCATGCCCACTTCCATCACGGTGTCATATAGGGGAGCGGAGTCGTAGTGGGGGATGATCAGGCCTGAGTGGAAGGCTTCACCTACGCCGTGACCGGTGTAGTCGCGTACCACCCCGTAATCGAAACGCTTGGCGTAGGACTCGATTACGCGGCCTAGCACGTTGACTTCACGCCCCGGGCGCACTGCTTTAATGGCGCGCATCATGGAGTTGCGGGTGCGCTCAATTAGTAGGGCGCTTTCCTCATCGATCTGGCCTACGCCGTAGGTGGCGTTGGTGTCTCCGTGGACACCGTCAATGTAGGCGGTCACATCCAGGTTAATGATGTCGCCTTCGTTTAGGACGGTGGAGTCGGGGATACCGTGGCAGATCACCTCGTTAATTGAGGTGCAAATGGATTTGGGGAAACCCATGTAGCCCAGGCAGGAGGGGTAGGCGCCATGGTCGCACAGGTACTCGTGGGCGATTTTGTCCAGCGCGTCAGTGGTTACCCCGGGGGCGATGGCAGCGGCGGCGGCCTCCATGGCCTGGGCGGCGATGCGCCCGGCGTGGCGAATCTTTTCTACCGTTTCGGGGGTTTTAATGTCTGAAGCGGTAACTACCTCGGGGCCCGAGTGGAACATGTACTCGGGGCGGTCAATGTGGGCTGGTACTGCGCGTTTAGGGCTGAGTGTGCCCGGCTTTAGGGTTCCGCGCGGGGCGCGATCTGCAAGCGACATAAGTTAATCCTTTTAAGTGGTTACTTGGCGAACCAGTGGTCGGCGTCGGGGAAAGCCCCGCTACGTACGGCTTGGCCGTAGCTGGCGGCGGCTTTTTCTAGCTGCGCGCCGACTTCACCGAAGCGGGCGGCAAAACGCGGGGTCCATTGGGTCATGCCAGCCATGTCAGTCCACACCAGTACTTGGCCATCTACCTGGGCCCCGGCACCAATACCAATGGTGGGGATAGACAGCATCTGGGTTACTTCGGCGGCTAGGGGTTCGGGCACCATTTCTAGCACTAGGGCGACGGCGCCGGCTTCCTGGAGGGCCCTAGCGTCAGCTAGTAGTTGCTCGCCAGCTTCGCCGCGTCCTTGCACGCGGTAGCCGCCCAGCAGGTTAACTGACTGGGGGGTGAAACCCAGGTGGCCTACCACCGGGATACCCGCTTCAGTTAGGGCCTTTACCGACTTAGCGCGGGTGGCGCCGCCTTCTAGCTTGACTGCTTGGGCGCCGGCTTTAAGTAGACGCACGCCGGTGGCTAGCGCCTGGCTGGGGCCAGACTCGTAGGTGCCGAAGGGGAAATCAGCTACCACCATGGCGCGGGTGGTGGCACTGGCGACGGCGCGGGTAGCTACCGCCATTTCGTCCAGGGTTACCTCCAGGGTGTTTTCACGCCCCAGCATGGTATTTCCAATTGAATCGCCTACCAGCAGTAGGTCTGTGCCGGCGGCGTCGAGAATACGGGCGGTGACGGCGTCGTAGGCGGTGAGCATAACTAGTTTCTCGCCGCGCTGCTTAGCCTGGGCTAGATGGTGGACGCGTAAACGCTGGACCTTAGTTGATTTCTCCGAATAGGTGGACATATACCGGATTCTACGCTGGCTAGGAGCTAAGTCTTAGGCTTGTAAAGCTAATGGGGGGCTAAGGTTGTTTGAGGTTGGCCATATTACAGCGCCGTTACCTGCCGCCGGGCACAATAGTCATAGCAACCATGCATAGCCGCCCAGCGGCCTACCATCCCAACCAGCTGAAAGATATCCCATGGACAAGCAGCAAGAGTACGTCCTGCGAGCAATTGAAGAACGCGATATCCGTTTTGTGCGCCTGTGGTTCACGGATGTGCGAGGCCAGCTCAAGTCTGTGGCTATCGCCCCAGCTGAGGTAGAGGGGGCCTTTGAGGAAGGTATCGGTTTTGACGGCTCAGCGGTAGAAGGCTTAACCCGCGTCTATGAGTCAGACATGCTGCTGGCTCCAGACCCCTCAACTTTCCTGGTGCTGCCCACCTACCTGGGGCGCGACGAGGGCGTGGCGCGCATGTTCTGTGACGTGCTCACCCCTGACGGCCAGGTGGCCCGCACCGATCCGCGCGCCGTGCTTGAGCGTCAGCTAGAGCGGGTAGCTAACGCTGGTTTCACCTGCTACGTACACCCTGAAATTGAGTTCTACCTGGTTAAACGTAATGCTGATGGGCAGATTGTGCCCAGCGATAGGGCTGGTTTCTTTGACCACGTGGCTGGCGGCACCGCCCACGATTTCCGCCGCCGCGCCATTGAAGTACTAGAGCAGATGGGTATCTCAGTGGAGTTCTCCCACCACGAGGGGGGACCTGGCCAAAACGAGATTGATCTGCGTTTTGCTGACGCCCTATCCATGGCCGACAACATCATGACTTTCCGCGCCGTGGTAGAAGAAATCGCTTTGGAAGAAGGCTATATTGCTACCTTCATGCCTAAGCCTTTCAAAGACCAGCCCGGCTCAGGTATGCACACCCACTTTTCACTATTTGAAGGTGAACGCAACGCTTTCTTTGACCCGGCAGGTGAATACCAGCTTTCTGCCGTGGGGCGCTCCTTCGTGGCCGGGCTGCTGCGTCACGCCAGTGAAATTACCGCTGTCACCAACCAGCACGTCAACTCCTACAAGCGCCTATGGGGAGAAGACGAAGCCCCCTCATATATTTCCTGGGGCCAAACCAACCGCTCTTCACTTGTGCGCGTACCCACCCACAAGCCGGGCAAGGCCCAGTCAGCGCGCATTGAATACCGCGCCCTTGATTCAGCCGCCAACCCTTACCTGGCTTTCGCGGTGATCTTGGCCGCCGGCATGAAAGGTATTGAAGAGGGCTATGAGCTGCCCGCCGAAGCCAATAACGACGTGTGGGCGCTAAGCGAAGTTGAACGCCGCGCCCTAGGTATCCAGGCCCTACCCACCTCACTTAAGAGCGCAGTAGCCCAAATGGCTAACTCTGACGTGGTGGCAGACACCCTGGGGGAGGATGCGTTCGCGTTCTTTATGCGTGACAAAGAAAGTGAATGGCGCGCCTATGACCGCGAAATCACTAACTTTGAACTAAACCAGTTCATCACCCAGTTCTAACAGGGGACCTAGATGCTCTCTAGCCGTGAGCAAAACGCAGCTGGCCAGGCCCCTAGCCGGGCAGATTTAGCCCGGGCAGGTTTCATCAACACCACCCGGGCCCAACGCCTCCTAGCAGAGACGGTTTTAACCCCACTGCTACAAGCCATACCAGTGGGCCAGCTGCTTAGCGACCTATCTGACAGCCCCGACCCTGACCAGGCCACCTTAGCCCTAGTACGCCTATGCGAAGCTAGTCCAAGACCAGAGCAGCTAGCCCAAGACCTAAAACACAGTCCACGTCTGCGCCGTCGGCTACTGGCACTACTAGGTGCCTCCAGCGCCCTAGGGGACTTCCTAATCGCCCACCCAGAGTCGGTGACCTACCTCGACCAAGAATTTAACGCCGAAAAAGTCGCCGCCACCATGACCAGCCGGGTTAAAAGCGCCCTAGAAGCCGGTAACATCCCCGACGCCGTACATGCCCTGCGCCTGGGCTACTACCAGGCCCTATGCACCATAGCGGCAGGCGACCTAACCCACCCCCAGCCTCTGCAATACATGCCCCAGGTGGGGCTGCAACTATCCCAACTAGCAGACGCCGCCGTCGCCGCCGCCCTACCAATCGCCTACCGTAAAGCCGGGGCAAGCGACCAGCTAGCCTTCTGCGTCATAGCCATGGGTAAAACCGGCGCCCGCGAACTAAACTACATCTCCGACGTCGACGTCATGTACGTAGTAGGCGGAGCGCTAGACGAAACCCAAGCCACCGCCTTAGGTAGCGCCGTGGCCAGCGCACTAACCGACATAATCAGCGGAGTAGGCACCCTAGCCCCACTATGGCCCCTAGACGCCGCACTACGCCCAGAAGGCAAAGACGGCGTACTAGTACGCTCCATCGACTCCTACCGCTCCTACTACACCAAATGGGCCCAATCCTGGGAATTCCAGGCCCTACTCAAAGCCCGCCCCATGGCCGGCGACATGAACCTAGGCCAACAATTCATAGACCTAACCGCCCCCTTAGTGTGGCAAGCCTCCGCCCGCGAAAACTTCGTTAGCGACGCCCAAGCCATGCGCCGCAGAGTAGAAAAAGAATCAGCCAAAACCCGCGACGACCGCCGCATCAAACTCGGCCCCGGGGGACTGCGCGACGTAGAATTCACCGTCCAACTACTCCAACTAGTACACGGCCGTAGCGACACCCACCTACGCTCAGCCGCCACCCTAGAAGCCCTAAACGAACTAATCGACGGTGGCTACATCGGCCGCAGCGCCGGCCAGGCCATGTCACGCTGCTACCGCTTCGAACGCCTAATCGAACACCGCGCCCAACTTTCACGCCTACGACGCACCCACGACCTACCCAAAAAAGAAGCCAACCTAAGACGCATCGCCCGCTCAATTAGCACCGACCTAGAAGGCAAAAACCTCACCAACGCCACCGAACTAGAAAAAGCCTTCAACCGCACCCGCCGCCAAGTACGCACCCTACACGAAGAAATCTTCTACCGGCCCCTACTATCAGCCACCGCCTCACTATCAGAGGCAGAAATGCGCCTAAGCCCCCAAGCCGCCCGCGAACGCCTAGCCGCCTTCGGCTACCGCGACCCAGACGGGGCCATGCGCCAAATCGAAGCCCTCACCGAAGGACTCTCACGACGCGCCGCCATCCTACGCCAACTACTACCAGTGATGATCGGCTGGATGGGCATGGGCGCCGACCCCGACCAAGGCCTACTATCCTTCCGCCGCCTCTCCGACGCCATCGGCTCCTCCCACTGGTTCATGGGCATGCTCCGAGACTCACGCCTAGTAGCCAAACGCCTCAGCTACATCTGCTCCGGTTCACGCTGGACCAGCGACCGCCTCAGCGAAACCCCCCAAGCAGTCTCCTGGCTCGACGACGACGCCGACCTACAAATGCGCCCACGCGAAGTCCTAGCCGGAGAAGTAGCCTCACTACTACGCCGACGCCTGTTAGGAATGCACAGCGAAAACTACGAACAAGTAGCCACCGAAGCCATCAGCGCCCTACTAGCAATCCGCAGCCGCGAACAACTACGCAGCGCCATGGCCGACACCCTAGACGGAGTAGACCCCCTACGCGGCGCAGCAGCCCTATCACAAGTAACCGAAGTAGTCCTCGACGGCGCCATGCGAGTAGCCCACGCCGTCGCCATCGCCCAAACCCAAGGCCCCCAAGCACTCGAAAAAGGCGTAGACGAAGCAGGCCACCTACTAGCCGCACACGCCGAACACGCCCTAATCGCCATGGGACGCCTAGGCGGAGCAGAACTATCCTACGCCTCAGACACAGACGTACTATTCGTACACCGCCCCCGCCCAGGCGCAACCACCACCCAAGCCCAAACCGAAGCCGACCAGCTAGCACGCTGGCTAATCAGCGCCCTCAAAACAGACGCAATGCACGCCCTAGTGCTAGACGCCGACCTACGCCCAGAAGGACGCAACGGCGCCCTATCACGCTCCCTAGACGCCTACCGAGAATACTACGAACGCTGGGGCCAAGTATGGGAACGCCAAGCCCTAATAAGAGCCAGATACATAGCCGGCTCACACACCGTAGGACAACTATTCACCGAACTAATCGCCCCCCTACGCTACTCAACTAAAGGCCTAAACACAGACGAACTACGCCAAGTACGCCACCTCAAAGCCCGCATGGAAACCGAACGCCTACCACGCGGCACCAACCCAAGACGCCACCTAAAACTAGGCCCCGGCGGACTAAGCGACGTGGAATGGGCCGTACAACTACTACAACTACGCCACGCCCACACCCACCCAGAACTACAAACCACCTCAACCCTACAAGCCCTACAAGCAGCCAACCAAGCCCAACTAATCAACCAAACAGACACCCAAACCCTACGCCAAGCCTGGCTAGCCGCCTCACGCCTACGCAGCGCCAACGTACTAGCCACCGGACGCACCAGCGGCTACCGCCTCGAACTACTACCCAACACAGCCCTCGACCTACGCATGGTCGCACGCCTGCTCTACTACCCAGCCGGCCAAGACGCCCAAGTAGAAGAAGACTACCTACGAGCCGCCCGCCACGCCCGCACAGTAGTAGAAAAACTACTATTCGCCGCCTAAAAAACCAGGCCAAACACCACCAAACACAAACCACACTCCAACCACCTAACACACCAGCCAAACCAACTGACACAATAGGCCAAATGCAACTAATCCTAATTCGCCACGGACAAACCGAAGCCAACCTCCTACGCGCCCTAGACACCGCCATCCCCGGCGCCCCCCTAACCGAAACCGGCCAAGCCCAAGCACAATCACTACCCCAACGCGTCACCCCACTACTACGCGGACAAACAAGCCTATGGGTCTCACCCATCCTACGCACCCGCCAAACCATCGCCCCCCTAGAAAAAGCCCTAGGACTACAAGCCAACATACGCCACGGCCTACGCGAAGTAATCGCCGGCGAACTAGAAATGCGCAACGACGACGACAGCGTAGGCTGCTACATCGACACCACCCGCGCCTGGATGACCGGACGCATGCGCAGCCGCATGCCCGCAGGACAATCCGGCGTAGAAACATTCCAACGCTTCGAAGCCGTAGTACGCGAAGCCGCCGCCTCCACCCCCCAAGACGGCACCATAATCATCACCGCCCACGGCACCATCCTGCGCCTATTCGGCTGCGTAGGCACACGCGGAGCAGACCCAAACTGGCTCTGCAACCAACCCATCGCCAACACCGGCATCTGCATCGCCCAAGGTAACCTACTACAAGGCTGGGACCTAAAAGTATGGAACAACGGCCAATGGGTAGCAGACGACTACCACGGCCCAATCCCCACCGGCTACGAAGGCGCCACCAGCTCACTAGCCAACTAAACCACCAACCCACTGACGCCAACCCCAAAAACTAACGCCCCCACCAAGCGCCCACAACAGCCCTCGTAAAGCACTCGCGGCAAACAAACCAGCCACCACAAAACCGCGCTCGCGGACAGTAGAAATGAGTGGTGGCCAGCGTCTAAAGACGCTGGCCACCAACCGTTAAACCTGGTTTAAGAAGTGATTTTAGATCACGCTAGCTAGGAAAGCGGCAGTGCGCTCCTGCTGGGGATTGTCAATCACCTGGGCGGGGCTACCGGCTTCACACACCACGCCCTGATCCATGAACACCACCTGGTCGGCTACTTCACGAGCAAAGCCAATTTCGTGCGTAACTACCATCATGGTCATGCCGTCATCTGCTAGTTCCTTCATAACGGTTAGCACTTCACCCACCAGCTCAGGGTCCAAAGCTGAGGTAGGTTCATCGAACAGCATGATCTCAGGATCCATAGCCAGGGCCCGGGCAATAGCTACACGCTGTTGCTGACCGCCCGAGAGCTGACTGGGGTAGTGGTCCATGCGGTCACCTAGGCCTACACGCTCAAGCTGTACTTTGGCGGCCTGGGCGGCCTCGGCCTTGGAGCGGCGCAGCACCTGCACCTGGGCTTCCATGACGTTTTCAAGCGCAGTCATATGCGGGAAAAGGTTGAACCGCTGGAACACCATGCCGATACGGCTACGCTGCTTAGCGATTTCACTGTGGCGCAGCTCGTGCAAGGTAACTGAACCATCGGCGTGGACCTGCTCGCGCATTCCCTGTAGCTGGCCTTCAACATAGATCCGGCCGGCAGAAATGGTTTCCAGCTGGTTTACGCAGCGCAGCAAAGTGGACTTACCTGAACCCGAGGGGCCCAGCAGACAGCACACCTGACCTGGTTCAATATTCAGATTAATGCCGCGCAAGACGTGTAGGTGCCCAAAAAACTTGTGCACATCACGGATCTCAACCATTGCGGTGGTCTCATTTGTGGCAGCCATTATGCTTCTTTCAGGGCAGGATCTTGTCTACGGGCTTAGCTGGCGTAGTGCCAGCGCGAATAATCGCTTGTTGGCGCTTAGAAGTGTTACGCAGCTTCTTGCCTGAATCGGGGGCAAATCCACGTCCGTAGTAGCGCTCAATGTAGTACTGGAACACCATCCAGATACTGGTGATCAGTAGATACCAGATCGCGGCTACGATCAGCAGCGGAATAGGCAGGAATAGACGCGTGCCTGCAGCGTTGGCGACGAAGGTGAGCTCCTTGGTGAAAGGCACTGCCAAAACCAGTGAGGTGGTCTTAAGCATGGAGATAGTTTCGTTACCGGTAGGAGGCACGATCACCCGCATAGCCTGAGGCAGCACAATACGCCGTAGAGTCTGACCTTTGCTCATGCCCAGGGCCTGGGCGGCTTCAGTTTGGCCCTTATCAACCGAGTCGATACCCGAGCGCACAATCTCACTGAGGTAGGCGCCTTCGTTAAGACCCAAACCTAGGATTGCTGCAAACGCACCGGCAAACAGCTCTTTAGTGGAGAAGGTAAAGAACTCTGGCCCAAAGGGGATACCTAGCGAGAGCTTGTTGTACAGCGTAGGCAGCAAACCCCAAAACACCAGCTGGGTGTAAATAGGGGTACCACGGAAGAACCAAATGTAAATGTAGGCAACCCAGCGCAGTACCGGGTTATCGCTTTTGCGGCCCACAGCAGAGAGCACTGCCAGCACAATACCGATAGCCATAGCGGCCACGGTCAGCATTAATGTCCAACCCACAGCCTGGACCACGTGAACGTCACGGACATAAAGCCACACCACGTCCCAGCGGTAGTTGGCATTGGTGAATAAACCATTAACCAACATGGCAGCCAGGATTAAGACTACGGCAGCTGCCAGCCATGTGCCCGGCCTGGGCAGACGCTTGAGCTTAATAAGCTCTACATCGCTATTAGAATTCATGATTACCTATATTCGACTGAATAATCATTCAGCGGGGTTGATGGTGGCAGTCTTGAGTGCCTGGGAGGTGTCGATACCCCAGGCGGTCAGGATTTGGTTCCACACACCCTTATCAATCAGGTACTGCATGGCCTTTTGTACGGCCTGGGTGGTGGCGGCGTCGTTCTTGTTAATGACGATGGCTTGAGTGGCCGGATCAACCAGCTCACCTACGGCGACGACGGCCCCGTTAGTCTGCTTGGCGGCGTAGTCCGCCACCGGCGAGTCAGCGAAGGTAGCGTCTAGAGCCTTGCCGGCAAGGGCCGTAGTGGCGTCACCGAACTTGGCGTAAGACTTGACGTTAATAGCCTTCTTGGAAGCCTTAGTGCAGTTGGTGGAGTAGGTGTTAATGGCCTCTTCCTGGGAGGTGCCAGTTTGTACCCCAATGGTTAGGCCGCACAGGTTTAGCGGGTTAGAGGGGTCAACCTTGGAGGGGTTGCCCTTGGCCACGTTAAAGCGTGAACCTACCTTGATGTAGGCCACCATATTGACTGACTTAGTCCGCTCACTGGTTACCGTGAAGGAAGAGACGGACATGTCGTACTTAGAGCCAACTGCCGGAATGATGGAGTCAAATTCGGCGTTAACGAACTTAACCTTCAGGCCCAAAACCTTAGACAAGGCGGTAGCCAGATCAACTTCGTAACCAATGGGCTTGCCATTAGCATCCAAGAACTCAGCCGGTGAGTAGTCCGCGCTGGTGGCGATAGTCAAAGTGCCGTCGCCGCTAACCGAAGCAGGTAGCAGTGAGGCAATGTCGTCCTGCTTAGTGACGCCGCTAAGATCCACGGTGGGAACTGAAGCGGAGGCGGTGGAACCGGATCGCTGTGCCATTTCCTTCGCAGCGTCGGTGCAGCCAGAAAGCCCCAAGGCACAGGTGGCTACTAGTAGTGAAGCGATAACGGGAAGCGACTTCTTCATTTCCCTCTCCCGAGGATGATTGTGAATATTACTCTATGCGGTGATTATTCACCGCTGAGAAATATTATAGATAGTTCTATGCATTGGTATGCAAACTAATGCAAAAAGTTGGACTGTTTGTCCAGTCACAACTAACCGATGCTGACAATCATTTCACTAAGAGGCTGACCTGATCCGTCACGACGCTCATCACTAGCAGGTAAAGCCACTGGATCACCATTAGAATCCAGTGCTCGCGCGGGTTCTAGGCCCACCCAAGCTAAAGCTAGAGCCTGCTCACCAGCTAAGAATCGTTGGCAACGCACCCCGGCTGTGGCCCGCCCCTTGCTGGGGAAGCGATCTAGTGGCGTTACCTTAACTGAGCCTTTAGTCCCCATCTGGCTGTCTGTTTCAGCTTCGCTGCCGGCTTCAGCTTCACTTTGGATAGCTGCGCCAGCCACGGTGACTACTTGACTTTGTGCCAGTTCCTCACTAGCCACCACTCCGGCGGCGATAACCTTGGCGCCTGCGTGCAAAGAAATACCGGCCATGCCGCCAGCGCCGCGTCCCTGAGGACGCACCTTGGCGGCGTCGAAACGCAGCAGCTGGGCGTCGTCGGTAATTAAAACCAAGCTGGAAGTATCAGCTGCGTGAGAGGCGTAAACCAGGCGGTCAGTGGGGGAGAGGGAAATAATCTCCCAAGCTTGTCCGCGCGCCGGGTGATCGCCCGGCTTTACCCGTTTAACTACGCCCTGGGCGCTAGCTAGGAAAATCGGGGCTTGGCTTTGGGTGGCTTCATCCAAAGACACCAGCCCAACTACCTGCTCGCCTTCACCCAGTTCCACCAGGGCCGCAATTTCAGTGCCACCGCTGAGGCTAAGGTTGTCGCTGCGCTGCAGCTCAGGCACGGCTACCACATCAAGTTTAACTAGGCGCCCCTGATTGGTAACGGCCCCAACCTGGGTGCGGGCCGTGGCCCCAACTGTGCTAACCCAGGCATCGCTGTTTTGGCGTGCGCCCTCACGGTTCAGCGGCTCAGGCCCAGAAACACGCGCCACCAAGCCGCCGGTAGACAAAACTACTTGGCAAGGATCGTCGGGAATAGTTAACGGCACCTCAGCGACGCTAGCGCCAGGGGTCAGGGCTGGGGTCACGCGCGCAGCGCGGGTGCGGGTAGCTTTGCTGCGCGGGCCTGGGGTGCCGTCAGCCTCCAACAAAATAGTGCGACGCGGCGTGCCAAAACGGTCAGAAATCTGCTTTAGCTCCAGCGAAACCGTGGCGCGCAGGCGCTCATCAGAGCCCAGAATCTGGCGCAGCTGCTCAATATCTTTATTTAGCTCATCGCGCTCTTTTTCCAGCTCAATGACAGAGAACTTAGTTAGGCGCCGCAGCTGCAACTCCAGGATGTAGTTGGCCTGGGCTTCGCTTAAATCAAATACCTGCATCAGGCGGGTGCGGGCGCTAGCACTGTCATCACTAGAGCGAACTACCGCAATTACCTCATCGATATCCAAAATGGCAACCAGTAGCCCCTCCACCAGATGTAGTCGCTCTAGGCGCCTATCTAGGCGGAACTGGGTACGGCGGCGCACCACATTGAGGCGGTGATCAACAAATACTCGTAGCAGCTGAGCTAACCCCAAAGTGCGTGGCTGGCCATCGACTAGGGCCACATTGTTAATGCCGAAAGATTCTTCTAGCGGAGTGAACTTATATAGCTGCGCTAGCACAGCTTCAGGGTTGTAGCCGGTTTTAACCCCGATAACTAGGCGTGTGCCGTGGTTGCGGTCAGTTAGGTTGGCGACGTCAGTTACGCCCTGGAGCTTTTTAGAGCCGACGGCGTCCTTAATTTTTTCAATTACCCGTTCAGGCCCTACCAGGTAGGGCAGCTGGGTGACAATGATGCCTTTTTTGCGGGCGGTGATGTTTTCGATGTGAGCGCTGGCGCGAGTACGGAAAACTCCTCGGCCGCTGCGGTAGGCGTCGCGGATACCGTCGAGGCCCACAATCATGGCTCCCTCGGGCAGGTCAGGCCCGGGCACAAACGCCATCAGGTCTTCGAGGCTAGCCTCGGGGTGGGTTACCAGGTGGCGGGCGGCGCCAATTACCTCCACCAGGTTATGTGGAGCCATATTGGTGGCCATACCCACCGCAATGCCGCTAGCGCCATTAACTAGCAGGTTAGGGAAGGCGGCCGGTAATACTTCAGGCTCTTGCAACGTGTAGTCATAGTTGGGGGAGAAGTCTACGGTGCCCTCATCAATGTCGGCGGTTAGCGCCAAGGCCGGGTGATCCAAACGTGACTCGGTGTAACGCGGGGCGGCCGGGCCGTCGTCGAGAGAACCAAAGTTGCCGTGACCATCAACCAGTGGCAAACGCATAGTGAAAGGCTGGGCTAGACGCACCAGTGCCTCATAAATAGCTACGTCTCCGTGCGGGTGTAGGCGCCCCATCACGTCACCAACTACGCGCGAGCATTTGACGTGCGGCTTTTCAGGGCGCAACCCCATGCGGTCCATCTGGAACAAGATGCGTCGCTGTACGGGTTTGAGGCCGTCACGCGCGTCGGGCAGGGCACGCGCGTAAATAACTGAGTAGGAATACTCCAGGAAGCTGGAGCGCATTTCTTTAGACAGATCGATGTCTACGATAGCGCCATCAGTATGAGTGCTTGCAGAAGTCCCTTTGGCCATAGCCGGTATTTTCCCAGTTTAGGCGAATTTACGCCACTTTAGTGCCTCGAAGCATAATAGAGCTATGAGCGTAGTACCTGATAAATTAGCGGCTTTAGCCGCCCCCCTGGGCACGCGGGGAGCTTTGGCTGACGTACTGGCGGGTATTTGCAGTGCGTTGGGGGCAGATATCGAGCTTGTAGACACTGTCAATGATGAGGCTACCTGCCCGACTACTAGCCTGGTAACTAATGCTCAGGCCACCCAAGCCGCTAAACGCCTGGGTTTAGACCAGCTAGGTGATGCGCAGGCACCGATAGTGATGGTGCTAGTAGATGGTCTGGGCTGGCAGATGCTGCGCGAGCGCGCTGGGCACACCCCTAACCTGCGTCGGCTACTAGCTGATTCTGATTATTTACATACCTGCGCGCCCTCCACCACGGCGGCGGCGTTAACTACTTTGGCTACCGGCGTTTATCCCGGCGCCCACGCCATGGTGGGCTATGCGGTGCGTGACCCACTATTGCGCGGGCATCTGGGCGCAGGGCATGTGCCCGGCCCGGGCGACGTATTTGACCTGATTACCTTTAAAAACTCTAGCCATGACCCGCTCACCTGGCAGAGTGTGCCCACCCTAATCGAACGCGCTAACGCTAAAGCTAATGCTGGCTGCGGGCCGCAGCTGGGGGCGGTGAGCATTGGCCGCTCAAAGTTTGCCGGCTCAGGTTTAAGTCTGGCGGCTTGGCGCGGTTTTAAACATATCGGGGTAGATGCCCTCGACCAGCGCCCCTACCAGGCTTACCGGGCCATTAAGGAGGGGGCCAAGCTGGTTTACCTATATGTGGGCGAGCTTGACCATGCCGGACACAACCACGGCTGGCATTCAGATAAATGGTTAGAGGCCCTAGAAGCTTTAGATGCCATGGTGGGGCAGCTGTTTAGGCGCCTGCCCGCCGGCACCCGGATTGTGCTCACCGCTGATCACGGCATGGTTGATACCGACCGGCATCACCGCATTGATCTGGCTAAAGAAAAAGAACTGGCTAAAGATGTGGTGGCGGTGGCGGGGGAGTCTCGCTTCTTACAGCTTTACGTTCCTGACGACGTCGCTAGTGCCCCCGCAGCTGGTAGCCCTGGCCTGGGCGTGGCTGGAGCCCGGGGAGATGGCGATAACGGCCAGGCAATCTCCGCTCCTGCCAGGGTTAGGGCTGACATGAAGGCAACCGGCGGCGTCGTCGAAAACAGCGGACGCGAAGAACTAGCCCAAAGCGTGGCTAAACGCTGGGCCGAATTTTTAGGTGACCGAGCCATTTGGGTGGGCACAGATCCAAGCCCACTTATGGGACCACTAAGCCCAGGCGCGCGCGCCGCAGTGGGCGACGTACTGGTCGCATTAAACGACAACTGGACCGTAGTCGATTCGCGCGTACAAAGCTTTCACGCCACCCAGCTAATTGGGGTGCATGGCTCACTAACCCCAGTTGAGCTGGAAGTACCTCTGATCAAGGCAGTGGTTTAGTAGTCGTAAGAAAGTGTGGGAACTAGCCGGGAATTTAGGGGAAATAGCGGTGCTAGCTCTTACTCGGGCTTAGCGCCAAACATGATCTCATGCCAAGGCGGCACAGATTGGCGGCCTTTACTGCGACTACGTGCCTCTGAAGCCTCTAAGCTACGTCTGACCATAGAGTCTTGCTTAGTGATAGCAATAGTTGAGGTGGGCAGGTAAACCTCGCTGTCGGCGTCAGTTGACGGTAGAGAATGCGAGACTGTCTCCTTCAAATCCTGGCGTAAAGCTTCTGCACCAGAGATAGCTTCAGGGGCTGAGTGTGTTTGTGGATCAGTCTCGCTTCGGCCAAAAGGGACAATCTGTCCAGTCTCATCCGAAACAGTGGGGATAGATCCAGTGAAATCCTCGTCAGCAAATTCAGACAAGTCCATGCGCTGAGGCTGACCACGTTGGGCGTTAAGCTCAGCCACTAAAGCCTCAGTGGAAGTATCTTCCACCACGATGGGCTCTATCGTGACCGCTTTAGGGTTGGCGTTAGCGCCGGGAGCCTTAGAGTCTTGGTCAAACACCTGCGGGCGCGCAGAGGCCACATTCTCAGTTAACCAGCGTGCTTCTTCATCAAGGGCGCGCACAGAGTTGGTGTGCAGGTCATAACTCCAGCTGGCCTGCTTTTCTTCAGCGCCTTGCACGAAAGTAACCATAATCTGCCAGGGATCACGGTTTTCCCGCACCGCATCCCAAGTAACCAGCTCAGGGTCAACTCCGCGCGTAGCCAGGCGGTCCAAAACCAGTTCACCCAGCAGCGGAGAATCCTTACCCCAACCAATGTGGCATTTTTGGGCGCGATTTACCGCCCAGTTACGCTCAGCAATGATAGGAGCCTCATAGGTTTGCACGCGCGCCAAGGGGAAACCGGTAAGATCAGAAACTTCCTGGGCACTAGCCCCGGCGCGCATTAACACCTGCATCTGCTTAGGTGACATATTGGCGGCAGCTTCAGGGGGAGGAATAGGCACACTGACCCGGTCGCGACGAACCGCCGAACGCAAGGCATCGTCGATAACAAGGGTGAAACGCTGCCCTTGGGCATCAGTGAGGACAACTGAATCCCCATTCACACCCAGCAGCTCAAGCTCGATCATGTGGCCTCCTAATAAACGCACGCGCTAATAGAGTGCCACTAACCTTAAGTAAAAACAGACTAATTTACCGGTGTGGCGCCAACCAAAGCACACACATAAGTTTACCTGGCTAAACATTGCATGGGTGTTCACATAAGCGATGCCAAATCGAGCTTTGACAAAGCCTATTAATGTGTTACTATCCGCGTGCTTACATATGGTATTGCGCACCCGGCGCTATACCCTTCACGGCCAAGAAAGATAGGAGCGACAAGCGCAATGGCAACTGACTACGATGCCCCGCGTCGCAACGAGGATGAGCCGGAAGCCGATTCCCTTGAAGAGCTTACAACTCATCAAAAAGACCAGTCTTCTGCGGCGATCGAAGAAGACGAAAACGAGATTGCTGAAGGCTTTGAGCTCCCCGGGGCCGATCTGTCTCGTGAAGAACTAAGTGTCCACGTAGTTCCCCAACTCGAGGATGAGTTCACCTGCTCTGAGTGCTTCCTGGTACACCACCGCAGCCAGCTGGCTTATGTTGATGATGCCACCAACCTGCCGGTGTGCACCGATTGTGCAGGCTGAGCCCAAACGGCTAGGCCTAAGCAATTAAAAAGGACAAAAGAAATGAGGCTCCCATATGGGTTGGCTACGCAAAAGTCGTCAGCGTGACGAAGAAGTAGAGCAAGTCGAATCAGATAAGCTCGAAAAGGAAGAAAAGGAAATCCCACTGGCCTATGGGCCGCGTGACTGGGCCGATGCCGATGAGGACGAAGACCTAGTCGACATGGGGGCCATCCGCCTACCGGCAATTGAAGGTATGCAGGTCACCTTGATTCCTAGCACCGGCACCGAGCTCGACACTGTTGTAGCCGCCCTGGGAGGTTCAAGCATTGAGCTGCGTGCCTTTGCAGCGCCGCGTAGCGGCAAACTTTGGCCGCAGGTGCGCGAAGACCTAGTAGCTGAACTAGGTCGCATCGGGGCCCGTACCCAAGAGCTAAAACTTGGCGAGCGAATTGAAATCGCCGCCCTAGTGCCAGCCCAAAACCCGGCTGTTGACGGTAATATCGCTATGCGCGTGCTGGGCTTTGACGGTCCGCGTTGGTTTTTGCGGGCAGTTATTACCGGCCCGGCCGCCACCGAGCAGCGTGCCCGCGCAGCTATTGATGAGATTGTGTGCGGCATGGTGGTTTATCGCGACGGCGCCCCACACCCGCCGCGTGACGTACTGCCCCTGCACGCTCCCGGAGCAGTAAACAGTGAAGCAGATTCCGGCCTGGACATTCTCGCTCCCGGCCCCACTATTGCAGAGGTACGCTGAGGAAATTGAGTCTTTTCCGCAAGTTAAAGCACTTGCTGACGACTTCTCGAGACGACCTTGAGGCCGCCGATGAGCAAGAGGTTGCCGGTGCTCACGCACAAACCAAGATCGCTGAGGTTAAAGAACGCCAGCCCGTCAAAATTGCGGGGGTAGTGCGTTCAGTAACCTACTCGCCAGCAAAAGCCAGGCCTATTTTTGTGGCCTGCCTATATGACGGCACCGCCTCAATCGACCTGGCCTGGATGGGTCGGCGCGAAGTTGCCGGTATCTGGCCCGGTATTCACCTGGTGGCTAACGGTACCGTGGTAGCTGGACGTACCCGGCCAACTATTTTCAACCCCGCCTACGAGATTGTGGATGAAGCCTAGTGGTTTTGCCTAAATCCCCCCATAACGACGACGCCACGCCAGCAGCAGATAAAAACGCCCAGGCGCCGTCGTTGCCTGTAAATGCGGGGCTGAGCCAAATCGCCTCCCAAAATTTCGATGCCAAAGCGGCAGTAGGCGGCTGGCGTGGAATTACCGAATCAGTACTGCCCGTAGTGGTGTTCATTGGCGCCCTGGCCTTAAGCGGACAAAACCTAAAAGTAGCGGTCATTGCTGCATTAATGGTGTCTGGCGTGGCCATTGTGGCGCGCCTGTGCCAACGCCAAAGCCTGCTGCAAGCTCTAGCTGGTGGGGCTATCACCATCATCTCAGCGGCCCTGGCCTGGTATAACCAGGACGCCGGCCAGTTCTATGCCATGGGCCTGCTAGTTAATGTGGTCTGGCTGGCGGTAGTGCTGATCTCAATGCTTATGCGCTACCCGCTGGTGGGAGTAATTGTCGCAGTGGTGACCGGCTGCGGGATGGACTGGCGCAAGCAGCCCGGCGAGCGGCGTCGTCGTTACTACCTGGCCACCTGGCTGCTGGCGGGCATGTTTAGCCTACGTCTAGTTGTAGAAGTACCCCTCTACCTGGCGGGTGCCAGCGCCCTAACCGCGCTGAGCATTGCCCGCCTGGCTTTGGGGACGCCGCTATTTTTGCTCGCTGTCTGGCTGATCTGGCTTCTGGTTCAAGGGATAGATCGCACCAGTAGGTAGAGCCGGCTGAGTACTTAGAATCTGGGGGATTAGCCCAACTTGATCCTCACCCTCGCGGGCGGTTAGGAAAATAAGCTCATCTCCCGGCTCAAAGCGCTCATCCTCGTCGGGATTAACCGGCCGGTAGTCACGCAAAATCGCTGCCAACACGGTGTGCGGGGGCCACTGCATCTGACTGATTAAGTAGCCAATCACCGGTGCATCGGCAGGCAAAGTGTACTCATGCATATGCGCCCCTGACTGGTGGAAACGGAAAATGGACACCATAGAGCCCACCGAAACCGCTTCCTCCACCAGGGAAGTCATAATGCGCGGGGTAGACACGGCCACATCCACGCCCCAAGAGTCATCAAACATCCACTCATTTTTAGGGTTATTTACACGTGCCACCGTACGCGGCACCCCAAACTCAGTCTTAGCCAGCAGGGAAATAACCAGATTTACCTTGTCATCGCCAGTGGCGGCCACAACCACCTCGCAAGCGTCAACATCTGCCTGGCTTAAAGAATCAATGTCGCAGGCATCAGCCAGCAACCAGTCGGCGTCGGGCACAGAAGCCACGCGCATAGCGTCAGGAGCGTTATCAACCAAGGTGATTTCATGGCCGTGAGAAATCAGCTCACGCGCAATAGAACACCCCACCGAGCCGGCGCCAGCAACTAAAATACGCATCAGAACTCCTTAACAGGCGCTTTAGATAAGGTCCGGCGCAGCTTACTGGCCTGAGCCACCGTCACTGCGCAATGCAGCAGATCCCCATCTTGCAAAATTTTCTTATCGCTAGCCACGATCATGGCTGAACCGCGCGTAAGCCAAGCCACGCGCATTTCAGCACGCCGCTCAATTTGCTCAATACTCATCCCCACCCAGGCCGGGTGCGGGCTTAGCTGCACCATCACCACTGCGGTTTCATCGCCCGGCAGGGGAGTTGAGGTGGTGTTAGGCAGCATACGTGACATTATCTGCTCAGTAGTCCAACGCACGGTAGCTACTGAGGGAATACCTAGACGCTCATAGACGTCGGCGCGGCGGGCGTCATAAATACGTGCCACCACATGCTCCACCCCGAAAGTCTCGCGCGCCACACGGGCGGCCAAAATATTGGAGTTATCACCGTTAGATACGGCAGCAAAAGCGTAAGCGTCATCGATGCCAGCCTGCTCTAACGCGTCACGGTCAAAGCCCATGCCCTTGACTTTGCGACCAGAGAAATCGGCTGGTAGACGCCTAAAAGCATCACTGGAACGATCGATAACTGCCACAGAATGGCCATAACTATCTAGCTGTGCGGCCAGGGCTGCCCCCACACGGCCGCATCCCATAATGACGAAATGCACGGGTTAAACGCTACCTTATTTACCTCAATTGGCATACCATGACGCTACGTGCGTGACTTTATAGACCGGACTAAGCGTTTATTTGTAGGCCGCCCTGTTTCTAGTCGAGGACTAGGACAGACTTTATTACCTAAGCGTGTGGCACTGCCTGTCTTTGCCTCAGATGCGCTTTCGTCAGTAGGTTATGCGCCTGATGAAGTACTAATTACCCTCTCCGTTGCCGGCGCCGCAGCAGCTACCCTATCGCCTTGGATTGGCCTAGCCGTGGTGGCAGTTTTGGCGATTGTGGTGATGTCTTACCGCCAAACCGTTTACGCCTACCCTTCAGGTGGTGGCGACTATGAGGTAGTTACCGACAACCTTGGTCCGCGTGCCGGTACCTTAGTGGCCTCAGCGCTACTTAGTGACTATGTGCTGACCGTAGCCGTGTCTATCTCCTCGGGCACAGCCTACCTGGCTGCGGCCGTGCCGGCAGTGGCACCCTATAAGGTGCAGATAGCTGTGGCAGTGGCCTCGATTTTGGCCATCATTAACCTGCGTGGCACCAGGGACGCCGGCTCAGCTTTTGCTATCCCCACCTACCTGTATATGGCGGCCATTGGGATTATGGCCGTGGTCGGTTTTGCCCAGGAATTTACTGGGCATTTGGGCCAGGCTCCTTCTGGCGCTTACACCCTAGAAAGCAGCTGGGATCAGGGGCTGACCTCACTGGCCGGTGTTTTCCTGATTTTGCGCGCATTTTCTTCCGGATGCGCGGCGCTGACTGGGGTTGAGGCTATCTCCAACGGGGTACCCTCCTTCCGCCGTCCTAAGTCCAAAAACGCCGCCACCACCTTGGCGATGCTGGGGCTGATTGCCGCCGTCATGCTTATGAGCGTGATCCACCTAGCTGGCAGCACCGGCGTCAAAATGGCTGAGCACCCGGCCACAGAGCTGCTGCTTAACGGCCAGCCGGTAGGCCCCAAATACCACCAAGACCCGGTGATTGGGCAGCTGGCTGCCACTATTTTTGCTGACTTTAAACCTATGTTCTACCTGGTCACGGCCGTGACCGGACTAATTTTGGTACTAGCCGCCAACACCGCATTTAACGGTTTCCCGGTGCTAGCCAGTGTCTTGGGCCGCGACCAGATGCTGCCGCGTCAGCTGGCTGCGCGCGGTGACCGCCTGGCTTACTCCAACGGTATTGCGGTGCTGTGGCTGGGAGCATTGGCCTTCATTATTGGTTTTGCTGCCGACGTTAACCGCCTGATTCAGCTCTACATCGTGGGCGTGTTTATTTCCTTCACGCTCTCCCAGGTGGGCATGGTGCGTTACTGGACCCGCCAACTTAAAACTTCCACTGACGCTACTCGACGCAAGCAGATGCGCCGATCGCGTGTAGTTAACGCAATTGGCGTGTTTGGTACCGGCGTAGTGCTCATTATTGTGCTGCTGACTAAGGTCACCCGTGGCGCCTGGATCACTCTGCTGGTTATGGCAGTGCTGTACCTGATCATGAACGCAATTCGCCGTTACTACACCAGCGTGGGAGAGCAGCTGGCTATCGATGACCTGCATGATTGGCGTGTGGGCCCGGCCCGCGTGCACGCCATTGTGTTGGTTTCGCGCCTGCACAAGCCCACCATGCGCGCTATCACCTACGCCGTTAGCACCCACCCCACCTCGATTGAGGCGGTAAATGTTGACACCGGTGGGGATGAAGCTCGCGAGCTAGTTAAGCTTTGGCGCGAAGATCAAATTGATGTGCCGCTGACTATTTTGGATTCACCTTTCCGCGACATTGTGCGTCCCATCCTCACCCATGTGCGTTCAATCCGCCGTGACTCTCCGCGTGACCTGGTGGTTATTTACCTACCTGAATACGTGGTGCGCCACTGGTGGCAGCAGATTTTGCACAACCAAAGCGCCCTGCGTTTAAAGGCCGCGCTGCTGTTTATTCCGGGAGTGGTTACCGCCTCGGTGCCGTGGCTGATCGGTTCAGCTGCGCCGGTAAGTCAGCCGGCTGCTTTGCCTTACCGCGCCAGTTAAAATAGGGCAGTTGCGTTTATAACCCTCAGCACCCCTAAGTACCTTTAACCCTTAAGGAAGAAGCTATGAGCGAGCTGGTTGGTAGTGAACTGGTAATTGAAGCTGGCAAGCCCGCTCACGGCGGTTACTGCCTGGCCCATATTGATCAGGGCACGGTTTTTGTGCGCTTTGCTCTTCCTGGTGAAAAGGTACGTATCCGCATCACGAATCGCTCGAAGCGAGTTTTGTTCGCTGACGCCATTGAGATTCTTGAGCCCTCACCTGACCGCGTGCCCAGCGTCTGGCCGGCAGCCGGGCCGGGCGGCGTCGGGGGAGGGGAGCTAGCTCACGTATCCCTAAAGGCTCAGCGCACCTGGAAACGCTGGGTGCTGCAGGACTGTTTAACTCGCTTGGGCGGCACGCAGGTGGCCGAGCAGCTTAGCCAGGTGGGTTTGCCCCAGGTACAAGCTTTGGGCTCCGACGGCGATGAGCACGCTAAGGGCCTGGGGCGACGCTCCCGAGTGGAGCTAACTGTTTCACCTGCGGGCCAGCTGGGGATGCACGGCTACCGCTCCAAAAAAGTTATTGCCTTGGACTCTATGCCGCTAGCTGCCCCGGCCATTAGAGATCTGGAGTTGTTTAGCCGTAAAGCTTGGCGGCATTTGCTTAAGCCGGGTGCGCGAGTGCGGGCAGTGGCTCCAAGTGGCGGCCAGGCTATGGTTAGCGTGGGTGAGCAGGTCTATGGCTCTAACGCTAAGCCCAGTTCTCGACGCCGTGTTCAGGAGATTGTTGACGCCTCCGGGCTGGGTTTGGGGCAGCTGCACTATCAGGTGCATGTAAATGGTTTTTGGCAGGTTCACCCGCTAGCGCCGACGACGCTGGTGCGCGAGGTGGTAGGCCAGGGCTTAGCTGGTCTGGATAACCCTAAAACTTTGGAGCTTTACAGTGGGGCGGGCCTGTTCACGCTGCCTTTGTCGCTGCTGGGGGCGCAGGTTACTGCTCTGGAAGGCTCTCTGCAGGCGGTGCGTGATGGGCGTCGTAACCTGCACGATCAGGGTGCTCGCTTGGTGCAGGCTAATGTTGACGCCGCTGCGGTAAGCCAATACGGCGACGGCGCCCAGCTGGTGGTGCTAGACCCGCCGCGCGCCGGGGCGGGGCGTGAAGTGGTAGAGGCAATTGGCAAGCTGCAAGCCCAACGCGTAGTACTAGTGGCCTGTGATCCGGCGGCTTTGGCCCGTGACCTGGGATTGTTTGTGGCCCAGGGCTACCAGCTGGAGCACATGGCGGCATTTGATCTGTTCCCGCACACTCACCACTTTGAGACGGTTTGTGTGCTGTCAAAAGTGGCATAACCGCTATGCTTGCCTAAATGATAAAGTGCGCTACGGAACTGATGCTTTGACTGTGCTGCCACACTAGAAACAAATCTCCGGTGTATTAGTGATTCATGCCGCTTAGATGAGTGTCATCTTGGGTAGTGGATCTCTAGATTGCTTTGCGAGCTTTTTGTTGTATTAGTAACTACCGGTGTGACGGATATTTTATGGTATAAGGTTTGCTGAATCAAGAAAGTGTAAAAATATGAGTCCATTTTTGTTAGTGGCTGTAAAGCTACTAATTGGTTTCCTGGTGATGGTTGTTATCATCAACATTTCAGGTAAAGGAAACCTGGCTCCATCGTCAGCTAGTGACTAAATTGTAAACTATGTGCTTGGTGGGATCATTGGTGGCGTTATCTATAACAATAGCGTCAAAATCCTTAATTTTATTGCCATTTTGTGTATCTGGTGTGCCCTGGTTCTCGGGATGAAGTGGATAAAGGTGCACAATGTAAAAGCCAAGCAGCCTATCGATGGCAAGGCTCTGTTGATCATCAGTGATGGCAAAATTGATACAGAAAATTGTAGGCGAACTGGGCTGTCGGCTCATGATGTGGCTTTCAAGCTGCGAACAAATGGAATTTACTCATCAAAGTCTGTAAAACGGGCCGTGGTGGAACAGAACGGTCAGCTAATTATCATGCAAGATGGTGACGAGACCATAAAGTTCCCGCTCATTACTGACGGTCAGGTGCAAAATGACATCCTAGAGGTGATTGGCAAGGATGAGCAGTGGCTTCAAGCTGAACTAGAAAAACAGGATATCGCTAAGGCTAGCGATGTATTCCTACGGGAGTATTTAGGTGGCTGCCTGGTTGTGACTACCTATCAATAGACACTAGCTATTTGCCGCGCCTGGCTATTTACTAACAGAAATCGATTAATTAAATACTATAAAATAGCCTTAGCTAGAAAGAAGCAAAGATGGCTAACATCGCTACCGCGCAGTGGATGATGGTATTTTCAATTATTCCACTGTGTTTCTATAACGGAAAACGTGGGCGCGGGGATAAAAATTTCTTCTATATCTTCTATCCGACCCACATTTACGTGCTATACATAGCAGCTAGCTTGCTGCATTGATCCTATATTTTAGAAGGAAACCTAATGGGGTATCTGGTCTCTATAAAAGTGGCCATGCTGGTTTTTCCAGAGCTAGCATTTCTCTTAACGCTGCCGTACATGGTTGTCAACTATCGTAAGTACGGTTCTATAAATAAACTGCGAACCCTGATTCTATACTCGTTCGTTTTGTATCTGCTAACTATCTACCTGTTAGTGGTATTGCCATTACCTGCGATAGCTGATGTGCATACAAGCTACACGGAAATGCTGAATCTAGTTCCGTTTATGTTTGTGGCAGATTTCGTTAAAGAAAGCCCGTTAGTCCTATCTAAATCGGCAACCTGGCTGTCGGCGTTAGGGGACTCAACTTTCTATGTGCCAGCCTTCAACGTTTTGATGTTAATTCCGTTTGGAATGTACTTGCGTTACTACTTTACATGTAGCTTTAAGAAAACGGCATTGCTGACGGCATTGTTGAGTTTGTTCTTTGAATTGACCCAATTATCTGGACTCTACTTTATGTATTCAGGGCCGTATCGCTTGGGCGACATTGACGATATTATCCAGAACACCAGCGGAGGTTGCATTGGTTATGCGCTAGGATGGTTTGCTATCAAGTTGCTACCTTCCAGGGAAGAAATTGATAAGCAAGCATTGCATGCAGGGATGAAGGTTTCTGGAATTCGCTTCGGTTTATCGATCATTATTGACGCGTTGCTTGTGTATGTTCCGTATGCTGTATCAAAAACATCTCTACCATTCGTATTGTTTATAACTCTCTATTTTAGTTTAGTTCCATTACTAAATGGTAAAACTCTAGGTAGTGCCTTGTTGAAATTTGGTGTGGAGTTTGAAAATGTCAAATGGGGTCGCACGATTCTTAGAGGAATCTTACTTGCAGCATATTTTTGCTTAGTTCCTCTGGGGTTACTGTACCTAGCAAACGAGTTTAATAAAGGCGCGGATTCTCTGTTATTCCTTTGTCTGCTCGTGATCACACTTTTGGTGCTGGCGCTCTATGTGTTAGTTACGGTCGCAGTGATGCTTTTGAATCGTAGATTATTGTTCGATCGTCTATCTGGTGCCAGCTATATAAGCACGGTTGTGAAGAAACCGCTGGATGAGAAGCCCGAGTCTGATAAGTCCGAGCTTGAGAAGCCTGAGCTTGAGAGGCTTGAGCTTGAGAGGGTTGAACTTGAGAGGGTTGAACTTGAGAAGCCTGAGCTTGAGGAGTAGCTAAGGTTAGAAGGGTGCGAAGATAGTCTTGGCACGACTGGCCTTAGCGTTCTATGTGTCACCAGGATGATTGCTTTGAATACCCTGTAAAACAAGATAGGATGACCTTATGAGTCAACTAAATCAAGCTACCAATGACGGCCAGTTGGACTATCGAGACAATGAGGCCTACTTTGAGGCCGCCTGGATATTTAACCAAGATGAGTACTCCAGGGAGTCTTTCGCAGCGGAATTTAATGAGATTCTAACAGAGCGTGTTGGTGAAAATTGGCGTGAACACAAGGTTAATACGCCCATTAAAGAAAAAGCGCTGCTAGTCGTATATGAAGCTTGGATTCAGGGGCTTGATCAGCTTCATCAAAACGAGCTGCTTGCTGAGGGTGAAGAACTTCTAGAGGATGAGAGCGACGATGGTTGGTGGCAGGTAGAAGTAATTGCCTACCTTGAACCGGATGACAAAGTTGCCTTCTCTATCGAAGAGCTGCTGTTTAAGCTGCAAAACCTCATGGCAAATAAGGAACTTGGTGACCACGTTTTCTTTGAGGGCTTCGATTATGTAGGCCTATACAACAAGGAAACCGGAGTTAAAGACGAAGAAAACGGACTGCCGACACTTTACGTGTGCTGCGGCAGCTGATTGGCTCAACCATGGCCTTCGATTTTAAGAAAGAATACAAAGAGCTCTATAGACCTAAGAACAGGCCAGAGATCGTGGATGTGCCCAGCGCAAATTATATTGGCGTGAGTGGACAGGGTGATCCAAATGAGGCAGAGGGAGCGTATCAGCAGGCAATTAGCGTGCTATATGCTGTCGCCTACACTTTGAAAATGAGCTATAAAACCGACTATAAAATAGAAGGTTTCTTTCAATATGTAGTTCCTCCACTTGAAGGCTTCTGGTGGCAGGATAATGTTGTTGGCGTAAATTACGCTGACAAGTCAAGTTTTAACTGGATATCCGTTATTCGTTTACCCGATTTTGTCAGTCAAAAAGATTTTGACTGGGCGGTTGAGACTGCAACTAAAAAGAAAAAGCTAGATTGCTCATCGGCGCAGTTCATGACTATCGCTGAGGGACTGTGTGTGCAGATGATGCACCTAGGGCCGTTCGCTAACGAGCCAGCAACCGTTGCAGTCATGGATGAATACCTTAAGCAACACGGATATGTTAATGATCTAAATGCAGATAGGCTGCATCACGAGATTTATCTATCTGATGCTAGGAAGGTTGCTCCAGAAAAATGGAAAACCGTAATTAGGCACCCTGTGAATAAAGCTTAAAACTTTACACTTATTTGAGTTTAAGACAGTCCAGGTGTAGTGGATATTAACTTATGGGAAGTAAAAAGTATCAAGCGCTGTTATATGCTACATTAGCGGCGGTGTTCTATGCTATAAATATCCCGGCGTCAAAGCTTTTGCTGCACGAAGTTGGGCCAACCACTATGGCTGCCTTGCTGTATTTGGGTGCAGGTATAGGTGTGGGTATATTGGTGCTAGTTAACAGGAAAGAGGCTGCGCAGGCGACGTCACTTTCTAAACAGGATCTTCCCTATGTAATCGGAATGATTGTGTTAGACATAGTAGCTCCCATACTTCTTATGCTGGGTATTAGCTATGGAACCTCAGCTAATGCCTCATTATTAGGAAACTTTGAGATCGTAGCAACCGCAATAATTGCTCTACTAATTTTCAAAGAGTCAGTAAGTAAAAGACTCTGGGGTGCTATTGCATTAATTAGCTTATCTAGTGTGCTGCTCTCCTTTGAAGGCGCCGATAGTTTCAAATTTTCTCTCGGTTCACTATTTGTGCTGCTAGCTACTACTTGTTGGGGTCTAGAAAATAATTGCACTAGAAGTATTGCCTCAAAAAGCACCTATCAGATTGTGGTGTTGAAAGGAATCTTCTCTGGTCTAGGCGCGCTGGTCATAGCCCTTATAAAGGGGGAGAGCATGCCTGAACTTAGCTACGTACTAGCTGCGATGCTGCTGGGATTTGTGGCTTATGGACTGAGCATATTCATGTATGTGCGCGCCCAAAATGTGCTAGGAGCTGCCAAAACAAGCGCCTGTTACGCAGTTGCCCCATTTGTTGGGGCTTTCTTATCTTTCGTGTTCTTGCGTGAAAGCTTGTCGTGGATGTATCTGGTCGCTTTGGCGGTAATGGTTGCTGGTTCAGTACTAGTGATGGCCGATACCTTGATACTTAGCCACACTCATAGTCATGAACATACTTTTGTGCATACACACGATGGCACAACGCATGCACATACAGTAAGTCACTCACATAGGCACAATCATTACCTAAACGAAGACAAGCACGCTCATCATCACGACGTTGCAAAATTAGAAAAGTTACCCGGGGCTAGGCATGTATAATGTCTAGCAGGTGCTGAAGTTACTATCAGGAGGCCACAAAGATGGGTTTGCGAGCAGGCTACCAGTATTTAAACGATGAGAACTTAACAAAGCTTAAAGCTTGTAGCGGCGATGAAGAAGTCTTCGATTACCTGGAAGCTATCTGTGCAGACTCAGATGATGACTTTGCAGATATGCTCGACATTGACAAAATGTGGGACGTTTTGCACTTCACACTCACCGAGGCAGATGACAACATGCCAGAGCATGTTAAGCCTCTTAGTGAAGCTGTGATGGGAGCAACCCCGATCGAAGACATCGAAAATCACGTTGCCTACACTGATAAATCCAAAATTGCCGCAATCGTAGCAGCACTTAACGCCTTCAACATCGACAAAGCTATAGAAGCGTTCAGCATGGAAGCATGCGCAGTAGAAGAGCTATACCCCTATATCTGGGATCGTGAAGACGAAACTGAAGAGATCAAAGAAGAACTACTGGACTGCTTCACAAACATGCGTGCTTTCTACCGTAAAGCACTAGAAACGAACAGTAATGTACTAGTCGGCATTTACTAAACTACCTAATTGAATGTTGTGAGGTAAAAATGACTGATACCTACGAACAGCTAAAAAATCTGTTTGAAGATGAGCAAACGATTGACGATCTTTGGGATTCTGGGGATATCGTCTGGATTGACTGGCGTGAAGATGATGAAGATATCATCAGCTACTTCAATGACTTACTAGAAGAGCGAGTAGAAGTTCAAACCATAGACAACGCTAAGCCCTACGGCCCTGACATCGTACTAAGCAAAGCTGGCAAACAATTCCAGATTCCTTACGGCCAGGAGAAGGATCGCGACACCACCATTAAATACTTCAACGACTTCGTTAAAGAGGAGTATGGGGTCAGGTGGTTCGTGGAAAGTCTAGGCGATGACACGCTTGGTTTCATCGTGCTACCAGCGGCTGAATGGCAAAAGCTAGAAGATGACTTTGGAGAGCAGACAGTCAGGTACTACTTTGCTCCCATCGATCTTGAAACAAAGATGTTTGACTTGGATGTCAGTGAAGTGTCCAGCCTGATCGAACTGCGCGCTGCAACCAAAGAAGTTAAGTAACTGCTGTTGGCGCTAGTGGCCAAGCTAGCGCCAACACTACAAGCACCGCATTGAATGTTAAAGCTGCTATGCAGCCCTGAATCTAATAGGAGCAGGTGGATCTGTTGGAACAAGTAAAGCCAGTCGCTAGCCTCACGCAGCAAGAATGGGAAAATCTTTTCGAAGCCAAGCCGCGTGAAGTTTTGGTGCTCATTGCCGGGGGAAGTAGCGGGGCTGCCAAGTCAAACGGTTTTTGGGAAAACATTGTGCATTTCTTGGCCTATGTAGACTGTGAAACCGGAGTGCTACACAACCTACCTGGTCGCATAGTGTATCCAGTGGCTGATGACGAGCCTGATAAGATCTCTTACCTGCATCTTAAACCTGAAACAATTTATCGCTTAAAAGTACGTCCTAGGTTACCTTGGCAGCTAGAAGAATTTATTCCGCAGCTGCACAACCAACTGCTATTTGTAGAAACTTTGGATGAGCAGGCACCTTGTCCGCAGCTAGAAGAGGTACTTACACAGTATCTGCAGCCAGTGGTTTTACAAGATGACGTGCTGGGGGAGCTGGAGTATATTCGCGAATTTGACTTCTTTGAAGGCAGCGTGGACTGGCTAGGGGAGGAGATTGACATTTGCCTTGAGGTAGAGAAAGGCGATGCTGACGGCATAAAGCTGGCGCGCGAAGCAATGGGAACCATGGTCACGAACCAAGACAAGTGGGATGCACAGCTGCGAAGCTTTGCTGCTAAAGAGCTCACTGAGCTAGCACGTGACTGGAGCGAAACCGAGGAAGACGCAGCTAAAATCACTGAGGAAACTTTTGCTAAAAGGATACCCATGGGCTCAATCACCATGGAACCAGATGGTAGTTTCTGCGTGTTCTTTGGCGATGACGACATGTTCTATGGCCACTGCATAACTGCATATGGAAGTTTGAACAAGGGGCTAGAATCGGCCTACATCCAAGGCTGATAAGGTAGAGCCCGGCTAAGGCCACGCAAAACACTTAAGCAGTTAGGTATAAGCATGTTGCATGTAGTTTTCTTTGAGCCACGGATTCCGGGCAACACTGGGGCTGCAATCAGGCTCTCTGCCAACTCTGGCTCTATGCTGCATGTGGTGGATCCGTTGTTCGAAATGGAGGATTCGAAGCTGCGCCGCGCGGGTCTGGACTACCACGACCTTGCTAATACCGTGGTTCACGACAGTTGGGAAGAATGCCTAGAGCAACTACCGGGCCGTATCTTCGCTTTTACGGCTCACACCGAGCTGCTGTACACAGAGGTTGACTACGTCGACGGCGACGCCTTGCTGTTTGGCCCTGAACCCACCGGTTTACCTGACCACATCATGCACCATGAACGGGTGACTGATCTGGTGCGTATCCCGATGGTGGATGGTAATCGTTCGCTAAACCTAGCTAACTCTGCGGCTATCGGTCTGTATGAGGCTTGGCGTCAGCTGGGTTTTGCGGGGGGACACTGAGTGATCTGCTACTAGCGTTGACTAGCTGACGGGTTCGACGTCGTCGCAACCGTCTCACAATGCGATACGCCGTTTCAAGATTCTTAGATTATTTTGCCAGTATGTTCGGCTAATTCCCAGCTTTGTAAGTGAGCATCGTAGATGGTGTCCAGTCTTCCAGGCTTAAGACTCCTGGTGGGCAAGGATGCCGCCGATATTCACTAAGGGGAATTAAATGAAAACTCAACCTCGCGCTCTGCGTGGCGCGCTGGCTGGGGTTTGTGCCTTTACGATGCTGGGCCTGGCCGGGCCGGCGGTTTATGCTGAAGACGCTAAAGCAGATGTTGACAGCGTCTGGATTAACACCGCCATGGCCACGCCCGGTGAGAAAATCAAGATTTGGGCTCAAACTAAGCCAAATGTGGAAGTTAACTTCACGGTTTCTAACCTGGGTGCAACCAAAGCCAAAGCCAAAGACCGCGCCAATAGCAAGGGTATTGCTGTCATTGAATTTACTGTGCCAAGCGCAGACGGCCGTGGCTACCTGGTAGATGCTGAGGCTGGTGGGGGTCACGCCTACACCGGCATTGATGCCTCCAAGAGCTGGACCCGCTACCCGCGTATGGGTTACGTTGGCGATTACAGCTCCTCAGTTTCTAGCCAAGCACAGCTGGGAACCATGGGTGAGCTGGCTCAGAAGTACCACATCAACTCAGTGCAGTTCTATGACTGGATGTGGCGTCACGATGACCCAGTAAAAACCGAAAACGGTCAGGTTGCTGACCAGTGGCAAGACTGGCTGCACCGTCCAGTTGAGAAAAGCGTGGTGCAGGGGTTTATCAAGTCCGCAGATACTAATGGCATAGCCTCCCTGCCTTACTCGATGGCTTACGCAGCTCTCAATGATGACTATGAACAGCACGGCGTGCAAAAAAGCTGGCTGATCAACCGCACCCAGCCCAATGACAAAGGGCAGATGGAAACCAAGCCCTACACCGAAGTCATGTTCATCTACAAAGAAAACGGTGTAGAGAAGTGGCGCTCAGAAGAACACATTGTCGACGTCGGTGATGCTGCTTGGCGCAACCTGATTGTGCCCCGCTTCAATGACCAGATAATTAAATTAGGCTTCAAGGGCACTCACATCGACCAGCTTGGTTCTGGGGCTCAGACCACCTTCACTAACAGTCGCGGTGAGGTCATTGACCTGCCTTGGGGTTTTGCGCAGCTCGTTAACGACACCGCCAAAGCCACTGGCAAGCCGGTAGGTCTTAACGCAGTTGATGGTTTTGGTGCTAGCGAGCTAGCTAAGTCAAACGCTAGCTACCTCTACACCGAACTGTGGGGTGCCCACGAAACTAACGCCCAGGTAAAGCAGTATCTGCAGCAGCAGCGTATTGATTCGCACGGTAAGCCTGCGATTATTGCGGCTTATATGAACAAGGGCGAGAACATCGATGACGGTAAGGGTAAGCAGACCTTTAACACTGCTTCAGTGCAGCTTGCTGATGCCGCTTTTGCCGCTAACGGTGCCACTCACCTGGAACTGGGCCAAAATGGTGACCCGCAGGTAAAGCCTGGTAACTACACCAAGATGCTGGAAGGGCCTTACTTCCCTGACCGCAACCGTTACATGCAGGAAGACCTTAAGTACTGGCTGCCCAGCTACTACAACGTAATTACCGCCTACGAGCAGGTACTTTACGGCCCACAGCTGACTAGCACGGGGCGCACTGTTTCGATTGAGGGCCAGCCCACTTCTACCGACGGCGCCGCTAACACCATTTGGACTAACACCATGCGTAACTCCACCGGTGACGTGCTGCACCTGATTAACCTTAAGGGCGACGACGGCAAGTGGCGTAACGCTACCGGTGCGATTAAGGAGCAAAATAACCTCAAGGTTAAGTACTACGTAGGTCAAGATGGGGTACCTGCCCGCATCAACCTGGTCAGCCCTGACATTAATGGTGGCGCCGCCAAGGACTTGAGCTTCACCAAGGGTACTGACGCCAAGGGCACCTACATTACTTTCACGGTTTCTAGCCTGAAGGTGTGGGACTTTATCTACATGATTAAGGGCAACGGCGAGGGGGCTAACACTCGCGTAGTTAACGCCAACTCTGGCCTGTGCATGAACGTGCGTGACGGCAAGCTGGCTAATGGAACCCAGGTAGAGCAGGTCAACTGCGACGCTAATTCCTACAGCCAGAACTTCCAGTATGTTGACGGTCAGCTGCGTTTGGCTGGCAAGAACCTGTGCGTGGATATTAAGGAACACCGTAACGTTGACGGAGCCGGTATCCACACCTGGGAGTGCAACAGTGCTTTGAAGTCACAAAAGTGGGAGTACACCTCTGCAGGTCAATACCGTAACCCTGAAACCGGTAAGTGTCTGGGTGTAAGTGGTGACTCCAAGCAAACCGGAGCGCCAGTACACCTGTGGACTTGCCACAGTGGCGCCTCGCAGCGTTGGACTAACCCCAACTAATAGCCACAACTAGCAAACCACGGGGCCCCTAGACAATGTCTAGGGGCCCTACGGTTTTTGCAGGAATCATGTAGTTTACATGGTAGCTAGGACCTAAATCCTAGATTGCTGTAGATTCTCAGTAGCAACGTGTACTAACTTTGACTTACGAGCCCAGCTTGTTTTTAGGCGACGGCCTTGCTGAAACAAGCACAGGCCTGAATCCAGTTCTGTATGTTTAAGACGGGTGAGGATGATTCATAGACAAGGAAACGAATCAGTGTCAGAGCTTAATATTTTGCCTTTGAAAGCCCTGTCTATAGAGACTTTGTATAAGCGTTACAAACGATTAACTCAGAGTCTACCAAGGTGTATGCGTTGGTTTGCCTTAGTGTTCGCCCCAGCAGGTATCAGCCTTATCGTTTTTAGTGCTGGTCTATTAAACATGGCTGGGGCCTTGGTAGTCACGGCAGGTATAGATCATGTGACAGCTACTAGGGAAGGCGTCTCCTATGTAACTTGGTTACTGATCTTAGCTTTCTTAGTTGAATCCCTGAGCTGTTGGGTCAAAGACCGTTACGAAATGCTGCTTACGGTAGTAGTGCGGCAGTTAACCTATCGTCGTTTCCGACAGTTGTTTCAAACTTCAGCTTCTACAGCCGAAGCTTGCGAGCATGTTCTAACCTATCCCGGACAGATCAGCCAGTTTGCCTACGTTGTAGATTTTGCTGTTTCAACGATTCAAATCATTATCTTTGTTATCGCTTCATTTGTGCTTTACGGGGCAAACGGTGTCATTGCCACGCTGCTTATCGTTGCCTTGGTAATCGTCAGTCTCCGACTTATCAACCTAATTGGTCGCCTATGGGAACAATACGTTGGCTTTGAAGGAGAGCGCAGACGCTGGATTCAGAAGGTAGCTGACTCATTACCCAGAGGACGCTATATCCCCAGTTGGGGCGCAGCGCTAGACAAGATTTCTAGCATCAGGAGTAGCGAAGAAAAACTCTTACACGCAAGAGTGCGCCTGCAGGTTCTAAACGGTTTTCTTGAAAAAGGCGCGCTAACCACCATGCTTGCCTTGGTGGCAATAGTGGCTGCTTGGCTCTGGCCGAACGCTGGTTTTGGGTTGGGAATTATCCTGGCAGCTCGCTACTTGTACGCAGCGGTACAAAACAACGTCGTTAACTATCGAGTGATCCGTCTAGCCCTGCCGATGATGCGTGAACTTGATAAGTTAGAGAAAAGCTCTCAAAAAGACCAGACTTCACTTGAGGCTCTAGGTGCCTGTGAGGTTATCCCAGCTGATTCTAAACGAGCCAATAAGTTACGCGAATACGTGAGCGTGACAGGCTCTGCGTTTGTTCCACGTAACCCGGAGCTATCACAGGCAATTTTATCTGCCTGGCATACTGGCGCTTCGCCGCGTCAAGTGTCATTGTTTGCTGAACTGGCTGAGGCTATGGGACTTAACCAAGAGGTGGTCTCACGGTTGTGGCGGGACGTGAAAACCCTTTCGTCAGGGGAAAGACACCGGGCTGCGGTAGCTATTGTCTTGGCTGATGAGCCTAACTGGCTAATTTTGGATGACACATTCGCAGCTCTAGACCCAGCGATGCGAGAAATCGTTGCTAAAAAAATCTTAGCCAGTGTGCCAAACTGCACGCTTTTAGCGAGCTCTGAAGAGTATGTTCCAGACGCATTAGCTAATCGACTGTCCCTAACACATCGCGAGCTGTCACTTGGTCAGTTACATGCTGAGCAGCTAGCAAGCCAAGAACTGGAAAGTGTGGAGGAAGTAGTCGACCTGCCTGATCCTCAGACAGAAAAGGCAACATTCCAGCGAACAGTAAAGCTTTTGTTTGGGCCGCATATTGTCTGGGTAGGGTTAGGTGCGTTGCTGCTTAGCGGGTCCACGGTTGCTTTTGCGCTTACGGTAGCTCAAAACAATCTGCACTCTGAGATTGTGGGAGTTTCACTAGGTTGCATACTGGCCGCAGTGCTTGGTTCTATCATCTTTTTTGGGGCACTTTATCGAGCGCCAATTACTAGATTGACTGCGCTACATGAGCGGCTTGTCTATAGGCTTGACCAATTCGCGTCTCCTAGAACTAGTGGTGCGGTTGTGGGGAGGCTAGGGGAAGATTTCTCTGATTTACAAATGTCTGTGCCTGGCGCTGTGGGGTCAGTATTTTTAGTTTGGGTGCAGTCTGCTCTGCTTATTGCTGGTGCTGTGGCCGGCGCGCCCCTCTTCATAGTTGTAGTTTGTGCGGTAGCTCCACTTGCTTGGCTTGTTGGGCGTCAGGGTTCTAAATGGATTCTTCCGGCGTCGACGGCGTGTGCTAACGCGCGCGGGGAATTTATTGGGGTGGTTGGTGCGCAGGCTAGCGCCCATACTGCGCCGGTTAGTGTTGGTCTGCGTCAAGCAGGAGAGCGTGCCTATGTTGATTTGGAAACCAGCTATGTTGCTAGCTCTATTCAGTTAGCTGATGCCTACGCGCTTCGTAGCGGACTTATTCAATTGCTTGTATTGACTTTGAAAATCTCTGCGGTTCTTCTAGTTTCACTGAGCGGTGGAGCTAGCGTATTGATAGCTCCTGCGGCCGTGATTTATTTTGCGTTGACCTTGTCATCTGGCTTGCAGTCTGTGGTGGAGACATTACAGGAAGTGGGAGTGGTCAGTTTGACGGCTGAGCGTGTGAGGATGCTTGAAGAATTTCAAACAAAACGTTCCCAGGTTCGGGTCCGTCATGCTGAGTTGGAACAGTTGAAGAGTCTTATTGATTCAGGTTGTTCTTTAATCGCTTTGATTGGGCCAACTGGTGCTGGAAAATCTGTCATGCTTGATGTCCTTTACCGTAACTATGGCGAGGATAAAGTTACGGTTATCCCTGAGGTAGATCCGTTAGCTGTTGAAGTATCTGACTTAAGCGGGTTAGAGCTTGCGCGTTCTGTGCTAGAAGATGGTGCCTGGCAGCTTGTTTTACTTGACGAGACTTTGAAGGGGCTTAACCCTGTTGAAGAACGTAGTGAGATAGAGTCAATGAAGCAGGTTTTAGACCGTACTGGTAAGCAAGCTGTGGTTGTACTCCACTCACGTTCTAACCTTGATTGTTTCGAGACAGTAGTGAACATTGGGGAGTGAACTAGGTTTTAGCTGAATACGTTGTAAAAGGTGAGTCCCTAGACATCGTCCAGGGACTCACCTTGTTTTTAGGCTAAGGCCTGGTTAGGCCTTGATTTCATAGGTAACGGTCAGCTCGGCTCGCGCCAAGGTATGTGACAGCGCGTGGAAAGCCACAGCTGCGATTGAAGTGTCACCATCAAGTTCCAGTGTGGGCACATCCAAGGCATAGACCGTGAAGATATAGCGGTGCGGGCCATCTCCGGCAGGTGGGTAAGGGCCATAGTAGGCCCAGGTGCCCGAGTCGTTACGGGCGTGGAAGCAAGCACCTTCCAAGAAAAGATCGCTGCGGCCCACATTTTGCGCCAAATATGGAGTGGCGACGTCGATATCAAGCACCACCCAGTGCCACCAACCTGAAGGTGTGGGTGCGTCAGGGTCAAAGCAGGTCACTACAAAAGACTGGGTCTGCTCGGGGTAACCATGCCACGCCAAGGCGGGGGAGATATTCTCATGCGGGGCAGCAAACTTATCTGCTAGAGGTTTGCCATCTTCCATGTCCTGGCTAGTGATAGTGAAAGTAGCCGGAACTTTAGGTAGTAAATCGTATGGGTAGGGGGCTCGAGGGCGAGTTAAATCCATGTTCTCTCCTGGTTGAGTCTGGAGGTAAGCCGGAGGAAATCGGTTTCAGTTTTTAGGCAGGTCAGAGGGGCGGATATGTAGATCCTCAATAGTGGCATCAAGCGGCATATCTACAGCCAGGCGGATAGCTTTAGCCACCGAGGCAGCCTGCATATGGTCGGCGGCGCAGTAATCCCTGCCCTTGCCAGACCCGGCGGTTACCCCTAAGTTGTGTAGGCGCTGCTGCATAGCAGTGTCGGTGCGACCAGGGTAAATAGTGGTGACGCGGATATGACCACGCTCTTCTTCGCGCAGTGCATCAGCTAGCGCCCGCAGACCATGCTTGGCGGCGCAATATAGACCTTGACCAGGCCATACGCGTGTGCCCGCACCAGAATTTAGCATCACCACTAAACCGTGAGCTTCACGCAAAGCTGGCAGCAGCAGGGTGGTTAGCTGAGCTGGGGCCACCAGATCCAAATCCAGTACCTGGCGCCACTGCGAAACGCTGAGCTCTTCGAGCCTTCCAGCAGCTTCCACCCCGGCACTGTTAACCAGTACGTCCAGGCGCTTAAGACCTAGCTCGCTTACAGCCTTAGCTACTGCCTCGGCGTCGCTAAGATCCACAGAAACTGCCTGGGCGCTGGGTAGTGAAGCCACCAAATCGTCTAGGCGCTGACGGTTCCTGGCTAGCGCAATAATATGGTGATCGGCTGCTAGTGCCTGGACAGTGGCTAGGCCAATGCCGCTGGTGGCGCCGGTGATCAGGGCGATTGGAAGAGTGCTCATGTCGTAGAGTTTTTCTGGAACGGGTTTACTACTAGCGCGGCCCAGGGGGCTAGTAACTGCACCAACATAATTATCAGTGCGGCCACCAGCCAACCACCTAACAGATCTGTGGGCCAGTGATAACCCAAGTATATGCGGCTATAGGCAACCGCTAAAGCCACCATCCAAGGTAATACGTAAAGAACTGACAAAGCTACTTTGCCAAGCGGGGTTTGCCAGCGTTTAGGCCAAAAAGTAGCGATCAAGAAACTTAGCAAGGCTGCAAACACTAAGCTGCACAGGGTGTGTCCAGAAGGAAAAGACATGCTGTGCTCAGGTACCCCCAACAGCTGAGCGCGCGGCGGTCGTTCGCGCCCCACCAGTGCTTTCAAACTCATATTCACACCCGAGGAAACCGCCATAGTGGCACTAATTAAAATAGCCATGCGCCACTGCTTGGCAGCCAGCAGGGCCAGGCAGATCAAAATCGTGGCCACAGTCAAAGTAAGCGTATTACCCAAGACGGTGATAGCTGTGTAGACACGTGTAGCGGTGTGGGTGCGTGAAGCCAAAGCCCAGTTGCGTACGGAATAATCCAATTTAGATAGGTAACCAACCAAAACCAGAGTTATCAGAGCTAGACAGGCTACTAGCGGTGTGGTGATAACCGAATTGCAACTAGGGCGTATCATTTGTTAACCTTCTAAGGGTGGGGGATGAAGGTGCACTTAGGGGGTGCGCCATAAGTTTAGGGCACAAAATCTCTAGTTTTTCCACTTTTGCCAGTTAAGGGTCCAAATTCCCGACATTTGCCAAGCTAGTGCAATACAATCGCAAGTATGTTTAAGCCTATTGCAACTGCATCAGTAATGGCGCTGATCTGCGCATCTGTCTTAACTGGTTGCAGCTCAGGAACCCCTAAGGCCGGAACCATTAACACACAGCCAGCCTCCGATGGCTGCGCTGCCATGGATAAGGTGTACGTCAGCGCCCTTAAAGAATCTAGTACCGGTAAGACTTTTAGCTCACTGCCTAAGGATGCTTCCCCAGAAGTTAAACAAGCCTCCTGGCAAGCCTTCACGGTTACTTTAAATACGGATTATCGCGCGAAGTTTACTAAAGCTGCAGCTAAAGACAAGACTGCCCAAGCCGCCCTGGGGGCGCTGGGTACCTACGCGACACTTTCTGCCCAAATTAGCGACGGCAAGCTAAGCGAGTTCGCTAACCCCACCCAAGCTGAGGCAGATCTAAAGATTGGTCGCACCCCCACCCCTAACCCCACCTATGTGCAGGCGGTTAATAAGCTGGCCGATGCTGGCGCAACCCTAGCTAAATGCATGCCGCACTGGCCAGTAGCCTTCTAGACGCTGTCAGGTGTCTGGTTTTCAGAGGCTGGCTTTCCAGTCAGCACCAGGCTGAAGTTTCTGGATTACCAGCTTTGCGTGACTGGTAGCCTTCTAGACGGACTTGGGCTTTAGATAGCACCAATCCCTAAGGTCACTAACTAGCAGGCTCACTAACTAGTTAGTCCCAGCCACAAAAAATCGCCCGCCTAAGTCACGAAACTAGGCGGGCGACGTCGTCGTAAACAATACGACTAAAGGTGCTGTTTACGGGAAGGGACGCACCACCTGGCTGGCAATATTGCCCCAACCATAAGAGACCGTAATGTGCTCAATGCGGGCGGGCCTACCCATCCAGTCGGTGTGAATTACCTGGTCGTCACCGAGATAGATAGCTACGTGGGTAACCACTCCGTCGGTGGTGTAGAAAATCAGGTCACCGCGTTGGCGTGCAGACAGCGGCACATGCTGGAAATTAGAGTATTTGTAAAGTTCCTGCGAAGTACGGTAGCTAGGCCAACCATGCTTGACCACATTGATCGGCTGCGGATCCATACCAGCGTGGTAAAGCGCCTGCAAAGTAAGGCCCGAGCAGTCATAACCCAAACCGTAAGGACCAGCCCCGCCCCAAGTGTAGGAAGAACCGCGCTGGTTGTAGGCGTAGCCGATCATGGCCTCAATGCGCTCTGAACGCGTGGCGGAAATAGACACCGGGGCGGCCTGATACTGGTCTACATACCAGCTGTAACCGGTTTGCATAGCGTCCCAAGTGGTCTTATCAACAACACCGGTCTGGCTTAACCCCATGCGGCGCTGGAAAGAACGCACCGCAGTTTGGAACGCTCCATCAACACTGGCCAGTTTAGTGGAGTACCACAAACCCAAACGCTGCTGCACAATGCGCACCTTCACCCCATTCATGCCATAGGTGAGGGTATTAGTTTGACTGCCAAGTGAAGTGATCGACTGGCTGGGCTGGAGGTAACCGCCGGGGGCGGTGTAACCAATCCACTTACCCGAAGGCAAGAAGCGGTAAGTTGTACCGTTAATTACCGTGTTGCCGGTGACGTAGTTGCCGGTGGCCGGGTTGAAGTAGTACCAGTCTGAGCCGTCTTTAACCCAGCCTGAAGTTACCCGGGCGCCGTCGCTACCATACAAATGCCAGGTGCCGCCCACCTTAAGCCAGCCAACATAGGCCGCGCCTGAGGACTGCATGAAATATTCTTTGCCGCCCACCTTGAGCGGGCCCACATGCATCACGGTGGTGGAGGGGTCTAGGTAGTACCACTTACCGCCATCCTTGAGCCAGCCAAGCACTGCGGCGCCAGTGGACTTGTCGTAGTAGTGCCACACACCGTTGTGCTTGGTCCAGCCGGTGGCCATATCCCCGGTTAGGCCGTAGAAGTAGTAGTACTTGCCCGAGAGGTTAATTTGTCCCTGGAGCATAACCCCGGTGGCAGGGTCTAGGTAGTAGCGGCGGCCGCTGACAGTGATCCAGCCGGTTACTCGAGCGCCAGAGCCGGAGAGGAAATACCAGTCTTTGTCTAGCTTCAGCCAGCCGCTGGCTAGGTAGCCGTCAGCTTTGAAGTAGTAGACGGTGCCTTGAACGCGCAGCCACTGGGATTTGGGCCAAGTCCCGTCAGAGTTGCGCCACCACCAGCCCTTGGGATCCTTTAGCCAGTAACCTTTGGGGTCGGCGTCAGGGATATTCGGTAGGTCTGTGCGCGGCGGGGTAATCGCAGCTGAGCCAGGTGACTTAGTGGCCGAGCCTGTAGGGGTAGCCGAGGCAGCTGGGGCGCTTGGCTTAGCGCCAGGTTGCTGGCCGGGGTTAGGTTGTGGGTCAGCTGGCTGAGATGGATCAGCCGGTTTGCCAGGAGATGGGTTGCCAGGAGATGGGTTGCCGGGGGAGGGCTGAGCGGGGTTAGGCTGGCCTGGGCTAGGTTGGCCTGGGTTAGGTTGGCCGGGGGCGGCACTTTCCGAAGGGGCCGGAGCCACTGGCTGTGAGGGAGAAGCCCCTGGAGTGGTGGGCTCAGCCGAGGGCGTGGCTCCCGACGACGGCTGGCTGGTCTCTTGGCCTGGCGCTGGAGCTAGAGGCTGCTGCGCCGTAGTACCTACGTTAGCGGCCTGAGCTGGGGCGGTAGAGACAGTTGTTAAACCGCCTGCCGCGCCCATAGACAAGGCCAGGCTTAACGCGATGCACCAGCGACGATGCCGGTAAAAGTCTGACTTCATGGTGATTCCTGTGGAGTATGGAATTAGTGAGCTTGGAGCTGCAACTACATTGTGGTTCTGGACGATGGTGGATACCTACATAGTATGCCCAAACTAAAATTTGTGTGACAGCTTGGCACAGATACAGGCAAAATCGTCCCTTCCCTATAAAAATACAGCGGAAAATCATGTGCAACGGACGATTTTGTATGTAAATAACCGGGTAAAAATTTGACTGGTCAAATACTGGACAATTTAGGTCGAATGTTGGGAAATTGGTCAGGCAGATTCCTTAGGGAAGTAGGGGAGAGTGAGCTTTGTCTAGAGAAGTGTAGGCAAAATGCGAAGGAAGTGCGGGAAAGCGTAGGAAAGCGTAGGGAAGCGTAGGGAAGCGCAGGGGAGTGCGGGAAAGGGCGGGGAAATGGGGAGAAGCAGGGCGCAAGCTTTTGTTTAGACAAGTGGGCATAAGCTGCAGCCTTGCCGCGACATATGACTATTAAATCCTTAGGAACTGGGGGAGTGCGCAAGCAGAGGAGCCATAGAGGTTGGTTCTTGCCGATGCTCGACTTTTGCTGGTGTGTCTGGCGTTAATCAGTATTGGCTTTATTGGGGCGGTTACCTGCCAGCCAACGCCGGTTACTGGCAGTAGGGGCCGACGGCGTCGTCGTAGTTAGCTGCGAAAGTTTCAGGAGAGTGGGGGTGTAAGTACTGCAACCGTTACAAATACTGAAAAATCGTCCGTTGCCTATAAAACCCCACGGAAAAATTATAGGCGACGGACGATTTTGCCTGTATTTGACTATTCGATAGCTTCTAAATCTTCAGCAACTTTTTGATTTAGCTTAGCTATATCCTCATCATCCAATGGTGTGTCACGCACATGCAGCTCAGAATATACCGCCCATGCCACACTGACCAGGGGCACAGCAATTACCGCACCCAGCAAACCGGCGGAGAATGAGCCGGCAGCCACTGCAATACCTACTACCACCGGGTGCAAGGAAACCTGCTTGCCCATAATTAGCGGCTGCAAAATGTGCCCCTCAAACTGACCGATTGCGGCCACACCAATACCCACCAGCAAGAACTTGCCGATACCGCCAGAAGCCAAGCCCACCAGCATGGCCACAAACATGGCAATTGGCGCACCCACCATCGGAATAAAAGCACCCATAAACACCAGCACACCCAGGGGAGCGGCCAAAGGCACCGCAATCATTTGCAAAAAGATTGCAGCAAAAATTCCATCAGTTAATGCCACCATCATGGTTCCACGCACATAACCGGAGAAAGTGAACCAGCCGGCGCTAGCGGCGCGGTGAGTACGGTAACGACGCTCTTCGGGTAATTCATTTAAGAACCAACGCCACATGTTTTTACCCGAACCCAGGAAAAAGATTGCCGTAAACAATGCCAAAGCCAACACAGCCATAACCTCACCCAGTGCAGAAGCATTAGATAATAGCTGTTCGGCCAGGGAAGGCGCGTTAGAACGCAAATATGCCTGCCCCCTATCCAGGGCCGCATTTACCTGCATATTCAAGTCATGCTGAGAAATATGGAAAGGTAAAGGACCGTGCTCAAGAAAGTCCACAATCGTGTGCGCACCATTAGTAAATTGCTGCGCTAGGGAATCCCATTGGCCCGTTACAGAGGTAATCACATAAGTGAACATGGCACCTACAATGCCCAACACCGTCAATAATCCTAAGAATGTGGCAGGATAGCGCGGCAGCACCTTGTTATAAAGCTTAACAATGGGGTGCAAAATAGCGGTAATAACTAGCGCTAAAAAGACACCAATAAAAACCGGGACAATCTTTGAGGTGGCAAAAATAATCACCCACACGATTGCCAATACGCCCAAAATAAGCCAGGAACTAAGCCCTGCGCGTACCAGCCATTCAGGCAAGAGAGCTAGGCCGCTTTGTTTCTCTGTTTGTGCCGGCTTGGCCAGCACATACGTGGTAGGGATCGGTGGCATCTGTGGCTCGTTTTGACGCGAGTCCATAAAACGCCGATGCTGCTCGCGGGCCTTGCGTATGGCCCCAGCCGTGTTAGTCACCCAACGATGCTGGGTGAGAATTGGTTTTTGCGGTTGTGTTTCTTTGTGCTCAGAGTTCTCAGCCATGCCAGCCTCTAGTTGCTAATAAATCTTGGCGGTTCGTTTGCTGAAACTGCCCCTTAACAGCCCCAATCTTACTAACGTGGTAGGTATGAGTTTGTTTAACCCTACCGGTCAAATTAGTCACGCAGTCTCGCTACCCTCGTGCGTAGCCTTAACCCCTGGTCGCGGCGGTTTGGAACGCCTACTGATCGACGCCCCCGCAGGATACGCAGAAATCTACCTGTTTGGTGCGCACATCACCTCATGGGTGCCGCGCGGTGGTAAGGAAGTCCTGTTCACTTCAAGCCGCGCTGTCTTTAACGGCCAAAAGGCTATTCGCGGTGGTATCCCGCTGTGCCTGCCTTGGTTCGGGGTGGGGGCTTTACACCAAGCTCCGCCCGCACATGGTTGGGCCCGTAACAGCGTGTGGCAGCTACGCAGTGTAGTGACCACTGACGAGGGCGGTGTGCGCGTAACTCTAAGCTTGGAAAAGAACGGTTTTTACGCCCTATATGAGGTAACTGTGGGCGAGAAACTGGAGCTGAACCTGTCACTGCGCAATGTGCAAAGCGAACCGGTCGTCGGCGAGCTTACCTTCCACACCTACCTGCGCCTATATGACCTGACCGCAACGGATCTTAGCGGCCTGGCTGGAGGCGAGTACATCGATAACGAGCCTGGCGCCACCCGTGCTAAGCAGGAACATGAGCTGAAAGTTGCCGGCTCTTGCGACCGTATTTTCACCACCGGCGAGGCAGGCAATGTGGTGCGCGTGCGCGATAGTGGCAACCGTCGCACCATTGTGGTTACCAAGCACGACGCCCCCAACACTGTGGTGTGGAATCCTGGTCCGCGTGGCGCTGCTGAATTTTCTGACATGGCTCCCGACGAGTGGGTGCAGTTCCTGTGCGTAGAGCCTGGCCGCATTCGCGAAAACGCCGCCAAGCTTGAGCCAGGGGAGAGCTTTAGCATTTCTATGACGCTCTCGGTTGAGTGAGTCTGTAGCTAGAGCAAGGTAGCTAGGGTGAGCTTGCAGCTCAGGTGAGTCTACGGCTGGCGTGAGTTTGTGGCGGTTTCGCCGAGGCCAGCGTTTACCTGAGCTGTAAGTAGGTCTGTAGCTTGCGCGAGTTTACGACTCAGGCAAGTTTGTATCTCGTGCTAGGTTAAAGGCGCTTTTAGCGGGTACTTTGTGGCGGCAGCTTTAGTTGCACGGTTTTGGGCTTTAGCGTGTGGGGCTCTTTGAGAGACGACGGCGCCCTAGCTGCGTGCGGGTACGTTTGCGGTTTTGTTATGGCCGCACCCCTGATTGGCATGGTCCCATAGCTGCCCCAAAAACTGTAGCTGTGGCGTGAACCATAGCTAGCTAGTTGGTGCTAGCCATCTGAACGTGATACATTTTCACGAGTCGATCGCATTAAATGCGAATGGCAGCACCAAGTCCGAGTGGCGGAATCGGTAGACGCGCTAGCTTGAGGTGCTAGTGCCTAATTTAAACGGGCGTAGGGGTTCAAGTCCCCTCTCGGACACCACCAAAGACTCTCTGGTTTCAGAGAGTCTTTTTTCATACACATACAGGCAGGCACCTACAGGCAAAGGTAAATACAGGCAAAATCGTCCCTTCCCTATGATTTTTTCATGGGGTTTTATAGGCAACGGACGAAAACCCCGTATCTGTAAACCTCTTCCCTGTCCTACCCCCTACCTGCCCAGTCCCTTATCTGCCAGGCCTTGCCACATGCTTAGCCGTAAGTTAGCCGTCAGCATTGCCAGCCTGGTGCGGTCTGTCCTAGGGGCAGCCTCTTGTTTTGCGGCCGTTTAGAGTAACGACGACGGCGGTGCACCCCCTGCCTAACTATGGCACCTGGATTTATGTTAGGCGGGAGTCAACACCACCGTCGCCGTAGCTTAAATTTACCTAGTTTGAAGCTCTTTTACAGCTACTAGGTCAAACTTATGGAGTGGTTCCGTAAGAGTCAGCGATGTAGAGGTTGAAGGGGCTGGATGTTTCGGTGGTGGTGACTGTGCCGTTGACTTGGTGCCATTGGGCCTGTCCAGCTATGCGCCACCGGGCCGTCCAGGAAGTACGTAACCTAATCACGTATCCGTTACCGGTTACTTCGTAGGGGTGGCTGACCGTGTAGTTAGGGTATGGGGTGCCCGGATCAGTAGTCTCAAAGGACTGGCCGTCTCCCCAATCCCAGTTAAAAGACACAGGGGTCGCCTCAACCTCAACAGGGGTACCCAACAGGGTGATGTTGAAGGTTTGCTTATCAGGGCTGGTCCACACCATCATGGGTTGCTTGAAAATAACGAAAACCTCGCCGCTGGGGTAACGGTTAATCCCAGAACCATGCGGGATGAGCCGGGCTACTTGCTCATTACTGACCGTGGTAGGCCCAGCAGTCAGTGGCGCGCCAGTGTTGACTTGGGCAGCGCATTCCTGGGGAGGTCCTGGGGCCATCCCCATTGTCATGAGTACTTCTACCTGTGGCAGTATGCATTTTTGGGCGTATTCTTCAGCGGCTCGTTTAGCCGCTTCAGGGTCTACCGGCCCGGCCGGCTCAGCCACAGACGAAAAACCACCAGGAGTGCTGCTGTTTTCGTTGCCATGAATAATCCACCCTTGATCATTATTAGTAACATCTGTCGAGGCAAAAGTCGCTGGAATGCAGAGTGCAGTAGTTAAGCATCCCGTAATTGTTGCTGCAATCAGTGACCTAGTTGAATTTTTCATTTTTCTGCCTAACTACGATCCAGTGGTTATTTTGATAACTAAGTTCTACTGCAGCCCAACATTTTGCACCGGCGTAGAGTTTTGAAGAACCGTCCCCATAGTATTGATAGAAATCCTCTTGTTCGTAATCGATTTCAATAATCATTGAGTTAGGAAAATCGTCTCTACGATAAGCTTTAAGCACTCTAATATTTACTGGGCTCACCCAGCCGCCCTCAGAGTGATTTTCTATGGTTGTTTTGATTACTCCGGCGCATCCGTCATTACTGCCTGGGCATAGTTCTTTGTATTGGCTGGTGTTGCCACTGATGTAGGTGTAGTAATACAGCTGTAGCCAGTACTTTGCGGTGGCTATCGCGCCATCTTCACTATTGATAGTGATTAGTTCAGGTTTGACTGGAGGTTGGGTGCTGCGGGCTTGTTTCCTGGCAGTCTCAAGTTCTGGTGACAAGGTTGCGGTCGGTCTTGCACTGGCTGTGGGTGTACCAGTGGCCTTGCCGCTGGCTTTGGGCGTGGCTGTAGCTGCTTTAGTGCGTGCGCTGGCGACGGCGGCTTTACCACCAACACTGCTTGATACGCTCTGCTCTTGACTGTCACTACACCCGGCTAGGCCTGAACAGGCTAGTAAGGTTAAGGCCAGCGCAGCCTGCAGGCGGTGTTTATATGGTGGTGTCCTCATTGTGTTTCCCCCGTGATTAATCTGCGTTGATTCATCTAATTTGAAGTGGTGCCGTAGGAGTCAGCGAAGTAGAGGTTGAAGGGGCTGGATGTTTCGGTGGTGGTGACTGTGCCGTTGACCTGGTGCCATTGGGCCTGTCCAGCTATGCGCCACCGGGCCGTCCAGGAAGTACGTAACCTAATCACGTATCCGTTACCGGTTACTTCGTAGGGGTGGCTGACCGTGTAGTTAGGGTATGGGGTGCCCGGATCAGTAGTCTCAAAGGACTGGCCGTCTCCCCAATCCCAGTTAAAAGACACAGGGGTCGCCTCAACCTCAACAGGGGTACCCAACAGGGTGATGTTGAAGGTTTGCTTATCAGGGCTGGTCCACACCATCATGGGTTGCTTGAAAATAACGAAAACCTCGCCGCTGGGGTAACGGTTAATCCCAGAACCATGCGGGATGAGCCGGGCTACTTGCTCATTACTGACCGTGGTAGGCCCAGCAGTCAGTGGCGCGCCAGTGTTGACTTGGGCAGTGCACATTTCGTGGACTGTTACAGGTTTTCCTCCTGTTGCATGCGATAACAGGTTTGGGATTATGACGCATGCGAACTGGTATGTTGCCGCGTATATCGCGGCTGCTTCAGGGTCTGCCGGTCCGGCTGGCTCAGCCACCGCAGAAAAACCACCAGGGGCAGTCGTAGTCTCGCCTCGGCCTATGACAATTGTATTTCCTTCAGAATCGCCTTCTATGTGAGAGCTAGAAGCTGAAGCTATAGGGCTTGAAAGAATAAGCGACGATACAAGTAAATAGGTTAGAATATTAGTCTTCATGAGTGAATGCACCTTTAACTAACCACTGTGAACCGTTATATTCAAGTTCCACGGCAGCCCAGCGTGATTGTTTTTGATGATATTTCGTTTCACCCGTACTGCTATATTCGTTAAAAGGTTCTCTCTCGTAATTTACTTGTATTACTATCCTATCTGTAATGTCACCTCTGCGAAAAGCGGCAGTAAATTTTGGTATTACTGGATCTATCCAATTTCCTTTAGAATAGTCTTCTGTTGCATTTTCTACTGGTTTGGATGCGCCAGATTTGTTGGCAGAGCATAACTCTTTATATTCATCTACTTTGCCAGTGGTGTAGATGTAGTAATAGAGCTGTACCCAGTATTTGGCGGTGGCAATCGCCCCGTCATCACTGTTGACCGTGATCAGTTCAGGCTTAGGTGGGGGCTGAGTATCGCGCGCTTGTTTTCTAGCAACTTCAAGTTCTGGTGACAAGGTTGCGGTCGGACTGGCGGCGGCTGTGGGTGTACCAGTGGCCGTGCTGTTGGCTTTGGGTGTGCCGTTTGGCGTCTTGGCGCGTGCAGTGGCGACGGCGGTCTTAGCACTAGCCGTGTTTGAGGCGTTTTGTTCTTGGCTGTCACTGCACCCACTCAGCCCTGAGCAGGCCAGCAGGGTTAAGGCCAACGCCGCCTGAAAACTGCGTTTAGTTGGTGATGTCTTCATTGTGTTTCCCTCATGATTCATCTACGTTGATTCATCTAATTACGAGTTGCAACAAGCCATTGTTTAAAATTTTGGCTCTAGGTATTTTGGGCGTATTCTTCGGTGGCTCGTTTAGCTGCTTCAGGATCTACCGGCCCGGCCGGCTCGGCCACCGCAGAAAAACCACCGGGGGTGGTCGTAGTCTCACCGCGACCTATAACGATCCCATGTCCAGTACCATCTTTTTCTCCCTACTCGTCTGTATACATGGGAGTTGGTACAGCAATTACTGGAACCAGTAAATACACTAATTGGTTAATTTTCACGATTAACTGCCTCTTTAACTATCCATTGTGTGCCATTGTATTCGAGCTTTACACCCGCCCAGCGTGATTCTTTTTCGTGATATTCAATTCTGCCGTCGCTGTGATACTGAGTTACGCCTTCACGCTCAAAATCCACTTGTATCACTACATCGTTTTTAAAATCAGATCTACGAAAAGCATTAGTAAATTTTAAAGTGACCGGTTCGCTCCAGCCGCCGCGTACATGAGTTTCAGTCGCATACTCGACAGGCTTGGTTGCCGTGTCGCCGTTTCCTGGGCATAGTGCTTTGTATTCATCTACTTTGCCGGTGGTGTAAATGTAGTAATGCAACTGCACCCAGTACTTGGCGGTAGCTATCGCACCGTCATCGCTATTGACCGTGATCAGTTCAGGTTTGGGTGGTGGCGGTGTGGCCAGAGCACGCTTCTTTGAAGCTTCGAGCTCCGGCGTCATGATGAGTGTCGGGCTAGCTGTAGCGCTGGGCGTACCGGTTACAGTAGACGCGCCGGTTGCGGCAGGCACACCACTGGCCCTGGTTTTACCGCTGGCTTTTGGTGTTGCGGTGGCCGTCTTGGCGTGTGTAGTGGCGATGGCGGCCTTACCGCTGCCAGCATTTGAACCGCTTTGTTCCTGGCCTCCGCTACACCCACTCAGCCCCGAACAAGCCAGCAGGGTTAAAGCCAACGCCATCTGAAGACTGCGTTTAGTTGCTATGGCCCCCATTGTGTTCCCCTGTGATTTATCTACACTGATGAAGCTTTAAGGGAGTGTCGGGGAAGTATTACAAAGCATGGTACATAACACCCCATACTTTTGGAGTGTTATACATCGCGTTTAGTAATGCCTAATATTTTAGATCTGCAATCTGGATCTCGCAGGCAAATCAAAAAACCTGCACCAATGTGTCTTGCATCACCTATGAAACTGAAAAAAATTGCTGTCAAACCTTCTATTGGGCCCTATGTCAGCCTGTCGCGCTGTCCTTTAGTAAGTAGGTTTCCGTTTGATAGCAGGTTTGCCACCTCTTCTTCGTAGGCTCTTCAATGCTCCTGTCCGCCAACCCTTCCCGTAGCCTTGCTCGCCAACCCTTCCTGCTGAGTTCTTCTGGTGCGCCCCTAATGTTGGGTTGGTTGGATGCGTGATGTTGGGTTGATTGGAGATGGCTTGGCAATGTTGTCAACGCTGCCCAGCTGGGCGTTGTCAACGCTGTCCAGCTGGGCCCTAAGTTGGCTTTAGGCTTCTGTCGCTTAACTAGCTCCCTAAAACTGTGATCTTAGAAATAAAAGAAACCCGTAAAAGCCACCAAGCGGCATATGTAAGATAGGGGAGCTTATCAACACTGCTTACGTTGAGGTTTAAATGGAGCACTATCAACAGGTCGAAGTACACTGCGGTCCGCTTGTTGCCACTTTGCGCTACATGCCAGCAACCGGTCGAGTAATGGCCAGAGCTAAGCTAGGACTGGTTGCAAGTGTGGAACTAAGTAAAGCCGATGGTAGTGGGATCGATGCCTTAGATGCCAAAGTATCGATTTGTGCTAAGTTTCAAGGTAAACAATTATTTACACCAATTGTTATAACTAAAAAGATCTCTGAACGTGCTCATCAATGGGATTTGCGCTCCAAATCCCACGTAAACCCTGATGCTTTAGGCGCCCTACCTGAACAGCGCGAAGGCACCTTGGTAGTAACCGTTGAGTCCTTGGGTAAGAGTGTTAGCGAAGAGTTCCCGCTTAAAATCCTGGCCAACACAGAGTTTTTGCTACTACCTGAGCTTTGGGGCATGCTTGCCAGCTACGTGCAAACTCAAGACCCAGCTCTAAAGCGATTGCGTGAACAAGTACAGGAACTACTAGATACCCAACCAGCAAGTTCAGGGCGTCAAGAGCTGAAAAATTTAGCTGAAGCCTGTTATCAAGTACTTGGCCAATTTGAATTTCAACCAGATCACAGCGCTAACTCAACAGCAGCAACAAACATTTCGATTACTGCTGGAGAAGAAAGTTGGCAAGTGCCAGTAGTGCGTCTGCGAACTTCAGGTGAGGTTTTGCGACAAGGCACAGCCACGGCCTCGGAACTAGTCCTACTGTATTCGGCCATAGCCGCAGCTTGCCGACTAGAACCAGTATTAGTTATAGCGCGCGGTAGACTATTAGCTGCAGTAAACCTAGAACGCCCCTTAAATTCTGCAGTAGTGCAAGGCAAAATGAAGCCGCAGAATTATCTACGCGGTAAAAAATTATTGACCTTTGATCCAGTGCAGGCACTTAATCGAGTACCTTTTGAAAAAGCCGTTGCAGAGGCTGAAAAATATTTTGAGTTAGCACAGGGACTGGTAGATGTATGTTCGCATCTTAAAAACCATGTTGCAGAGTTGCCTATCAATGAATCTATAGAGGGCTTTGATGCTGAGGAAATTATGGCCAGCAATTGCGCCCTAGCTAACAGCGACGGCGCAGCTGAAGTAGTTCCCGATGCTACGGTTCTGGCTGATAATAGTAGTGGAAAACAGGGCAAAGTTGCCGAAAATATTGAAGCTCTAGAGCAAATTGAAGCGCCAGGGCAAGACTTAAAGGTAGATAATTCAGCTGAGCCACCTCACCGGGTGCAAGACTGGCAGCGACGACTGCTAGATCTAAAACTAACTAACCCTTTGCTAAGTCTTAAAACTAAAGCTTATAAATTAGAGCTACGTCAAGGTATGCTAGCTGAACTAGAGCAGCTAATTCTTGCCGGTCACAGCCTGTCCTTAAAGGATATGAAAGCGATTGACCCATTTGATAGGGGTAAAGGCATTGATGATGCCACACAGCTGTCAGATCAAGCCCTTCGCAATAAATTATTAGATCAACACAAAGTCCATATTGACACTAATCGCTCCACCTACACTAACGGCTTAAATGAACTGAAGAAAAAATCGTTGATGCTGGCTGAAGAAACCGGCAACGCTAACCTATACTTAAGCTTAGGGGAACTAACCTACGCTAAGGCAGGTAGAACCAACAAAGCCCCACTATTTTTAGTTCCAGTTAAGCTGGAACGATCATCTAAAATGGCTCCCTTCAAAATCAAATGTGATGGCGAAGGTGAAATAATCCCTAATTATTGCCTATCTGAATGGCTGAAAAAAGAATATGGCTTAACGCTGGTTACACTTAATGAGCTACCTGAAGATAACCTTGAGCTAGACATTTTGCAGATGTTTACGGCAATAAGCCGTGAGCTGGTAGAGGCTAACAGCGAGATGAAGGTGTCACAGACGGCATACTTGTTCATCGCTAACTTCTCAACCTTTAACATGTGGAAAGATATGGGGGAGTGCTGGGAAAAGTTTATGGCTTCTCCAGTTTTCACCCATATCGCTACCAGTTCTGGGCGTGCTTTCCTAGATCCCAATGGGGACAGCGATATAAGCACTCTTAAGACCGATGAAACTAAAAATATTTTACCAATTGCTGCTGATGGCTCTCAGTTACAAGCAGTCGTAGCTGCCACAAGTGGCCGTAGTTTTGTATTGCAAGGCCCGCCTGGAACTGGCAAAAGTCAGACTATCACTAACCTAATTGCCGCCAACCTAGTGGCTGGTAAAAAGGTGCTATTTGTGGCAGAAAAACAGGCGGCGCTAGACGTTGTCAAGGTTCGCTTAGAAGACATAGGTTTAAGTAAATTCGTGCTAGACATGCACGGAACCGACAATGTTAACAAAGCTGTACGCAATCAAATTAAAGCTGCCATTGACGCTAAATACAGCTATGAACCTGAACGCTGGCAGTTACGTAAGTCAAGGCTAGTTGAGGATATAAACGCGTTACAGAAATATTCTGATGCTATTCACACCCCAAACAAACTTAATAAATCACTTTGGGGAGCATTAACGTTAAGCGAAGATATTAAGCGTAATGATGATGCAAAGCTTATCTGCCTGCCAAGCGGTTATGCCCAAAATCCAAACCCTAGCCCAGACGAGCTTGAAGGTTTAGTGAAGGATGTGGCTAAAAACTGGGTTGATCCTGAGCTACTAGCCAGGTGGGAAGGCTTCGACCTAAGCGGCTCACTAAATAGTCTTAAAGAAGCTGCCTTAAATCTGTCTGCCGCCTGCGCTGAGCTGGCAGAAACTAGCGCTTTTGACCAGCTCATTGCCGGTGAGCTAAGCGCATCTAAAACAGGGGAGGACCTAGACTCATTCCTGGCTGTTAACCAAAAACAGTTACTTAGCCGCCCCCAGCGTGAAGAAGTTGAAGATACGCTGGCGCTAATTAAAACAGTGGTAAGCCAGGCTCGCTCACTTAAAGACCTACTCGAAGCCCTGCTAGCTACTTACTCGCAAGCTTTTATTGAAATCGGTGATCTTGACCAGCTAGAACAAGCCGCCACCCAGGCTAGAAGCTGGAAGCTGGGTAGGCGAGCACGTCGTCGCCACTTTGCCTCCATACTGGCAGGCGCCCTGCAGGCTGAACTTGCGGTAACTGCGCAAAAAAAGCTTGTTAAAACTTACCGGCCTAAAAAAGTTATGGAGTCGGTAGGGCAGATGCGCGCCTTGCGTGTCCAGATGTCCCATATCCTTGACCAACTCGATCAGCTACCTGAGCTAAAAAAGCGCCTGATGCTTTGGGATAACGATTTTGTGCAGCGCCTGGAAGATTTCCAAGCCTCGCTAGAGCTACAAGAAAAGCTACCGATTTGGTTGTGGGATGCGGGCGAACTGGCTGAGCTAAGGCAAGCCCTTAGGCAGCTAGAGTCCTCTGAGCGCACCTGGCGTGAGCTAACCCAGGCCCCTGAATGCAATCTTGGCGGCCAGGAACTAAAAACCCATATTGACCAGTGGATACAACGCGGCCAGCAGGTAGAGCAGGATTTGCCCAAACTGCGCCAAGTGGCGCGGCTAAACAAAGCTATCCAAGCTTTAGAAAGCAAAGGTTTAGATGAGCTTGCCGGCTACCTCAAACACCAGAAGTTAACCCCGGCCCAGGTGGAGGCTTCCCTAGAGCTGGCTCTGTGTGCTCAGTCAATTGAGGAGAGACTGGCGGCTTTTGAGCTAGATAATTTCGATGACGTCGAGCAGCAAGAGCTAACGCAAAATACCAACAAAAACTGGCAGCAGGTACGCGACATGTACCGCCAAGTTTTACCCGCCAAACTCTTTGAGGCCAGAGGCTGGACTAACCAACCAGACCAAGACACGCAGCAGCTACGTATGCAGCTTGACGCTAAACGTAACTCGGCTTCTATCCGTACACTGTTTTCCAAATACGGCCAGCAAATTTTAAGCGCCACTCCGTGTGTAATGGCCTCGCCTGCCAGTCTAGCCACCCACATTGAGCCAGGTGCGCTCATGTTTGACCTGGTGGTTTTTGATGAAGCCTCCCAGGTGACCGTGCCTCAAGCTATGGGTGCGATTGGGCGCGCTAAAGCCGCAGTGATTGTGGGTGACAATAAACAGATGCCTCCCACTAACTTCTTTGCCGCCAATCAAGACGATGACATGGCTGAAGATAGCGAAACCATTAACGATTTAGAGTCAATTTTGGATGAGGCCATGGAAGTGCGTCTGCCAAGCCTAATGTTGACTTGGCATTACCGCTCCCAGACAGAATCTTTGATCGCTTTTTCAAACCAGCACTACTACTCTAATGAGCTGGCCACTTTGCCTGCCGCCGGGCAAATGCCGGGCACGGGCATCTTCTGGCGCCGGGTAGATGGCCACTTCATGCGTAAAGCAGACCCCCACTACCAAGCCAATAAGCTAAACACTAACGAGGTGGAAGCTAAAGCTATCATTGAGGAAATTTCGCGGCGCCTAAACGATCCGCTAACTAAGGATCAAAGCCTGGGCGTGGTAACTATGAACGCCAAGCAGATGGATTTAATTACCACTTTGCTTGAAGAAAGCGATGATCCGCTAATTGCTGAGCATATGCCGGGGGAGGGGGTGGCCCCCGATAAAACTATTTTCGTTAAGAATCTAGAAAACGTGCAGGGTGATGAGCGCGACGTAATTTTAATGAGTGTGGGTTTTTCAAAGGACCCGTTAAAGAATCGTCTGCCGCTGAATTTTGGGCCGCTTAACCGTCAAGGTGGTCAGCGCCGGTTGAATGTGGCCGTCACGCGTGCGCGCACCGCCGTGGTGGTGTTTGCTTCGTTTGACCCTGAAGACATGCAGCTAACTAAAAACTCCGCCCAGGGTTTGCAAGATTTGCGTGACTATTTGCTGCTGGCCAGGGATGGGGTTAAAACAGATACCTCAACTCGCGGCGATAGGCAGGAGATTTTACTTCGTGATCTTTTGGCTAAAGCTTTGCGTGAGCGAGGCTGGCAAGTGCAAAACGATTATGGGTTAAGCGCCTATAAGGTTGATATTGCGCTGCGCAAACCTGGCCAGGAAAACTGGCAGTTCGCCTTGATTATGGACAGTAAGCGTTGGGCTAATTTGGCTACAGTCACTGACCGGGAACTGACGCCGTTGTTTTTGGAGCAAAAGCTTGGCTGGATCAAAACTATTCGCGTCTACACCCCGCTGTTGACTGAGGGGATTGAGCAATACGCTGATGCTTTAACTAGCCACCTGGAGGAAAAGTTAAAGGGCGAGTGTTTATGGGATTAGTTGTGGTCGGCGCCGCTGCCAGCCCCTGCTTCGTCGCTGACCTTGGCACCGACGTCGCTGGCGGAGCTATCTCCACCAGTCGCTTATGGTGACGCCCTGACTTTTGATAACGACGGCGCCGCTGGCTGCCTCTAAAAAGGGAAGGCGCTTATCGATGTCGGCCCCTGCGTCGTCGTTAAAGGTAGCGGGCGCGTAAAAAGACTGCTCCGGGCAGTTCCTAAACGGAAAATCCCGGAGCAGTCTTAAACTACCGCTAGCTAGACAGTGACTAGTAACTGTCTTGGCGGCGCGTAGTTAACCCGTGGTTTACAGGTCGTAGTAGAGCTGGAACTCTAGCGGGTGGGGTAGGGCGCGTAGCGGCTGAATTTCGTTGTCGCGCTTGTACTTGACCCAGGTTTCGATCAGGTCGGGGGTGAATACGTCACCTTCGGTGAGGAAGTCGTAGTCAGCCTCTAGGGCGTCTAGGGCCTGGTCCAAAGAGTAGGGTAGCTTTTCGATGTCGAAGTACTCTTCGGGGCTGAGCTCGTAGAGGTCCTTGTCGATAGGTTCGCGTGGCTCAATGCGGTTACGGATACCGTCGATACCGGCCATTAGTACTGCGGCGAAGCACAGGTAGGGGTTAGCCGAAGGGTCGGGCACGCGGTATTCGATACGCTTGGCCTTGGGGGAGGTGCCGGTGACCGGGATACGGATACAGGCGGAACGGTTACGGGCCGAGTAAACCAGGTTGACCGGGGCTTCAAAGCCCGGAACTAGACGGCGGAAAGAGTTAACCGAGGGGTTGGTGAAGGCTAGCAGCGCCGGGGCGTGCTCCAAAATACCGCCAATGTACCAGCGGGCTAGATCCGAAAGCTGACCGTAGCCGCGCTCGTCGAAGAACAGCGGCTTGCCATCTTTCCAAAGTGAGTGGTGGCAGTGCATACCAGAGCCGTTGTCGCCAGCTACCGGCTTGGGCATGAAGGTGGCGGTCTTACCAGCCTGCCAGGCGGCGTTCTTGATGACGTACTTGAACTTCATCATGTCGTCACCGGCAGCAAGCAGAGAGTTGAAACGGTAGTTGATTTCCTGCTGGCCGCCAGAGCCTACCTCGTGGTGAGCGCGCTCAATGTCTAGGCCAACTTCCTGGCAGTAGCGCACCATTTCGTCGCGCAGGTCTGCGTTTTGGTCGTTGGGGGAGACGGGGAAGTAGCCGCCTTTAAGCGCGGTCTTGTAACCCTGGTTGCCGCCCTCTTCGTCACGGCCGGTGGCCCAGTGACCTTCGGAGGAGTCTAGCTGGTAGAAGGTGTGCTCGGGGCTGACCTGGTAGCGGATGGAATCTAGCAGGTAGAACTCGGCTTCAGCGCCGATGTAGCAGGTGTCAGCGATGCCGGTGGAGCGCAGGTAGGCCTCGGCTTTAGCGGCAACAGAGCGCGGGTCGCGAGAGAAAGACTCGTCAGTGAAGGGGTCAACCACGCGGAAGTTAACGATTAGTGTTTTAGCGTCCCGGAAGGGGTCTAGGTAGGCGGTTGATAGGTCAGGCACTAGCTTCATGTCTGACTTTTCAATGGAGGTAAAACCACGGATGGAAGAACCATCAAACATTACGCCGTCTTCTAGCGCATCGCCTAAAGTGTGGGCGGGGATAGTGAAGTGCTGCATCACCCCCGGCAAGTCACAGAAGCGAACGTCAATGAACTCGACGCCCTCTGACTTAATGTATTCCTCTGCCTGGCGCGCATCCGCGAACATATGTTCCTCTTAAGTAGCCTAGGGAATGGGCAGCCGCTGTTTGCGACATAAACACTCTAACCGCTACAAGTGACGAAACCATAGAGACAATGTAAACAGTTTGTTTCATACAAAGTGGTTCTTAGCCTAAAAACTGCTGCTCGGGACGAAGTTCCTAGCTGGCAGGGGGCTAAATGTAGGGATAAAAAAAAGTAGCCGCTGACTTTGTCGGTCAGCGGCTGTGGGGCTAGTGAACTTTAGCGTCCACGCAGTGCGCGGCGGTTAATGCGGGCTTTGCGTGGGTCCATGCCCTTGGGGATGGGCAGGCCGTTAGAACCAATGGTGCTAAGACGCTGGGAGACGCGAGTAATTTCGACGCTGGTGAGGTACTTGGGTTTGGTGGGTAGTTTACGTAGGCGCTTGGTTAGTTCGATCAGGCGTACCTGGCCGTCTTCTGTGCCTACCTCAATGGCGTGTACCGCAACGTTGGGAACTACGCGGTTGACTTTGCGGGTTTCCTCATTGATGAGCTTGCCGGCGCGAGAGTGAGGGGCCTCAACGATTAGTACCACGCCGGGGCGGCCAACCATGCGCCACACCACGTCACGGTTCTTTTGGTTAATGAACACTGGGTTTTCTTCCAGGGTCCAGCCGCGTGGTAGCTGGTCGAGTACGGCTTTGGCGGCGCCGGGCATACCCTCGATCTGGCTGTAGGAGGCGCGCCTGACGGTCCATGACAAAATCATCAGGTCAATGGCGGCGATAACCAAAAGCGCCATCAAAATCCAGTACCACAGCGGCTGGCCGCTGGCCACAGAAATGGCTACAGCCAGGGCTAGGAAGGCCACTAACACACCCAGCAGGGCCCAACCTACCCAGGGGTAGGTGCGCTTTGAAATTGTGTAGGCGTCCTTCAGGTTTCGGGCGAAGGTACGGATGCGCGCCAGGCGCTTCTTCTTGGTAGCTGGGGTTTTCTCACTCACATGTATAAGGATAAACGATTTGGTGCTTTAACCAATAAAACGTCCCTTAGCTAGCTAAGCCTTGATGTGCTAGTAGCGAGCTGGCTTCTTGCATGGTGGTAACCGGTTTGGCCAGGTCACTTAGGTGCTCAGGGATAGGCCAGCCGCGTTTAAGCATGGCCCGCCCCCACAACAGCCCGGCGCGGTAGGAAGAGCGCACCATGGGGCCGCTCATAACTGCCGCAAAGCCCATCTGCTCCGCTAATTTAGCTAGAGCCACAAACTCTTGGGGTTTAACCCACCGGTCAATGGGGTGGTGTAGTCGTGAGGGGCGCAGGTACTGGGTGATGGTCAGGATGTCACAGCCGGCATCTACCAGGTCAGCTAGGGCATCTTCAATCTCGTCAGGCTGCTCACCCATACCTAAAATCAGGTTGGATTTGGTCACCAACCCAGCCTCGTGGGCGCGGGTGATTACCTCCAGTGAGCCCTCATAGGAGAAAGCGGGACGAATTTGTTTAATGATGCGCGGCACGGTTTCTAGGTTGTGGCCTAAAACTTCGGGGCGTGAGGAGAAAACCTCGTCCAAATGCTTGGGGTTTACCCGAAAATCAGGGATTAGTAGCTCCACGCCGGTGCCGGGGGACTGGGCGCGGATCTGGCGGGCAGTTTCGGCGTAAAGCCAGGCCCCGCCGTCGTCCAAGTCATCGCGAGCAACCCCGGTGACGGTGGCATAACGTAGCTGCATGTCGGCTACGGACGCCCCTACTCGGGCGGGCTCTTCACGGTCGAAAGTACCTGGGCGGCCGGTAGCGATATCGCAAAAGTCGCAGCGGCGTGTGCATACCCCGCCACCTACCAGGAAGGTAGCTTCGCGGTCGTTCCAGCATTCATAAACGTTAGGGCAGTTAGCTTCGGCGCAAACAGTGTGTAGTTTCTTTTCGCGCACAAGTTTACGTACGTCTTTATAGGTGTCGCCCACAACCGCCTTGGTACGGATCCAGGAAGGCTTTTTTTCGATAGGAACCTGAGCGTTGCGTGCTTCTACACGCAGTAGCCTACGTCCTGCCGGATTTACTGGGTTGGTCACGAATCTTCCTTTACGTCCGGTCTGTGCTTAGCCGTAACAACTATTTTAGGACTTTTTTCCCTGGTGGGATCGCGGTTTATAGTGATTTTGGATCCGCTAGCGGGCTCAGGTGCTCTTCCAAGTAGGGACGTAGCTGGTTGGCAACCTCGTTAACAGACCAATTCCCAGGCAGCTCAGCGGCCAGGGAGGTAACTCCGGCGTCGCTAATGCCGCAGGGAATGATCCGCTCTAGGCTAAAAGCTTCCAGGTCAGGATTCACGTTTAAACCAATGCCGTGCATGGTTACCCCGCGTGTAACGCGCACTCCCAGGGCGCAAATTTTACGTTCTGGGCGTTGTTCGTCAGCGGGCAGCCACACCCCAGAGCGCTGGGGTACTCGTATAGCGCCCAGCCCCAGGGAGGCTAAATACTGCATGACGGCGCCTTCTAAAGCACGCACGTACTCAATAACATCTAGGTGGGCTAGCTTTATTAGAGGATAAACTGTCAGCTGCCCAGGCCCATGCCAGGTGGTTTTGCCCCCACGGTCAACGTCAATAACCTCTACGCCACCAACCAGGTCACCGCTGGGGCGCTCCCAGGAGTGGGTGCGTTTACCCACGGTGTAAACCGGTTCGTGTTCAACCCAGATTATGGTTGATTTTCGCTGCCCAGAGGCAATTTGCGTGACATAATCGTGTTGGAGCTGCCAACCTTGACGGTAGGGGATTAATCCCGTAGTCACAACCTGCTCCACGCCTGTAACTCTATTACAACCTGACCCAAGCTTTGATACCGTTTCTTAACGGCGGATAGAATTCAGTTGTTACGTTAAAGGAAACCATGTTTAAACGACGCTCTCCTTCACAACCCGTAAAGACGGGGATCAAGGTTCCCAAGGTGGGTGCCTTGTGGGATGAGCGTGCCACTAAGGCTTTACAGAAACAGGGTTTCACTATTGGTGGCACGTTGGGCGGTGAAAATGGGTTGGTGCCGCGCCGCTGCCTGGACCGTAACGGCCGCCATGTGGTTATCCGTATTTGTAAACGTGGTGACGACGCCGAAATTAAAGCCCGCCGTCTGCTGCCGGTAAGCCACCATGGCATTGAGGATGTTATTGAAATCCGCCAAGCTGGCCCCGAAAAGGTAGCCATTGTCAGCCGCTGGGTAGAGTCCACTAACCTAGCAGTCATTTTAGCCGGCGGACGCACCCTGGAGCCGGGAGAGCTGGCTACGCTACTAGACCAGGCAGCCACAGCCCTGGCCTACCTGCACGAAAACCGCCTGGTACACGGCGATATTTCCCCCGCCAATGTTTTGGTGCTGCCAGATGGGTCAGTGAAACTGATCGATTTACTTACCGCCTATGGGCAGATTGGTACACGCCGCTATACCCCACCTGAAGGAGCCTATGGCGGTCACAGCGCCGCCGGTGATGTTTATTCACTAGGCGTGGTGCTGCAGGAAGCAGCTGGTGATTACGCACCGCCGCGACTAAGCGCAATTACTTCTTCGATGTGTCGCACTGACCCAGCTGAGCGTATTAGTGCCCGCACAGCGGCAGCTAGAGCTGCCGAGCTAGGTGCCCCCCAACCAATTAGGCGAGGCAACGCTGACGCTTTAGCGGCCAATGCGCTGCGTGATAGGGCAGTACGTGAACCCACCCGCTACTTGCCACGCGCCATGGAAAGCAGAAAACGCTACTTCAGCTTCATCACTTTAGCGGTGGTGGCAGCTTTAGCTGTAGGCGTTGGAGTTTGGCTACCCCACTCAGGCTGGTTAGATACCGACCCCGCCCCAGTGGTTAGCTCCTCAGCCACACTAGACGCAGACGCAGACCCCAGGGTCGCGTTGCAGTCTTTAGCCAGTCAACGCGACCAGGCCATTATGGGGCTTGACGACAAGAAAATGGCTACTGTCAGCGAGCCAGGCTCCACCGTAGCCAAGGACGACGCTAACCTGATGAGCCAGCTTAAAGCTAAAAACGTTAAAATCACGGGACTTAAAACAACCCTAGATGATTTTACGGCCGTGGCCGTGCCCGAGCATTTAGCTTCTAAATACCCTGGCGCCCAAGCTTGGCGGGCACGAGTAACACAAAGCGCCACTACACGCACCGAAAACGGCCAATCACGTCAAGTAGACGCCCCAGAACCTAAGTATCAAACTTTCGTACTACTTTCTTCCCCCTGGCGCCTAGTAGAGGTTTACTAACCCGCCTGGGCCCGGGGCTGCCTTAAGCTGTTGTGGGGCTTGTGACTGTGGGGTGCGTCAGTGGTTTTTGCAAGGCACTGGTTTGCGGCGAGCGACGCGACGGTCTAAAGCCGCGAGCGCCATTTGACACTGTCATGGCTTTGGGTTTGGCTGTTTAGGGCTTTGTTTGTGTTAGCCTGAAGCTAGGATTTATGTCAAGGGGGCGCCATGGAGCTGACCTACCGTTACCTTGCCCCTTCACGCCTGGACGCGGGCGGTCTCACTTTAGCTACTTCTGGTGGCTTTACCCCTAGCGGGCAGGTAGCTAATCCTTATTTTTTCTCTGGTTTTATGCGCCACCCTGACGTGGTTGGGGCCGGCCTGTTAGCGGTGGCACGCCTGGCACGCACCAGGTTTTACACGCCCCCCACTATGGGGCGTGGCGGTGAACCTACAGGCACACTTGACCCGGTGGTTACTAGCACAGATGAGGGCCTGCGTTTTGAATCTTTCAGTGCCTGCTGTGGGGTCTATGCGCGCCTGGACGTTGACAAGGCCGCCTTGGATGCCACCCATTTGGGGGTGGGGGTAACTAATGTGGATGTTAACCAGCCTTTACGTGCGGCCTTAGCGTCACTGCGGGTAGGGGAGCCTTTACACCTGAGCGTGGGTCAGGCAGGGTTAAAAGCCACCACTTTGGATTACCAGGTACATGAAGAAAAAGTACCTTTGACGCAGCGGTGGCTTAAAAGTTTTGCCCAAACCCAGGTGCTTAGTTCAAATATGGCTTTAGTGCATCGGTTAGACGCCACCCAGGCGCGGGCTTTTATTCGCGCCCTGCCGCGCTCTAGCTCTACCGGCTGCGTGATGTGGGCGGCTAAAGCCTTACGAGGCCTGCGCCTGGGCACAACCCCCACCCCGGCTAGCGTGTGCGTGGCCGGCCCTGAGCGGCTGCGAGTGTTTGAGCCTTTAATGCATCAGGTAACTTGTCTAGAAGCCTATGGGCCTAGCGTTGGCGAAAACAGTGAAGCAGTGGCTAGCCTGTGGGTGGCGCACCTGCCCGGGGCACGGCTAAATGTTGGGCTTAGCCCCGCTAAAACACGTGGTTTTTCGGGGGAAGGGGCAACGCTTGCACTACTAGGCTCCGCCCCTGAAAAAGACGACGCCGCCTGGCTTAACACCCTGCTATCTTTCCAAGGGCGTATTGATGTGCCCGAGATAGCTATCCAAGTGGGGCTTAGCAAGCAGCGGGTAGCTGCGGCACTGGCTTTGCTGGCCGCTAGTGGCCAAGTGGGTTTTGATGTAACCAACTCCAGCTACTTTCACCGCCCCTTACCGGTTAAAGACACGCTAGAAGCCATGCATCCACGCCTAGCCGGGGCGCGCGCACTACTAGATAAGGGAGCTATCAGACCCCAAAACAATCTGTGCTACCAGGTAGTTTCAGACGCCAACCACTACCAGGTACAAGCCCCCCAGAACCGTCTTAATATAGGCGCCTACCAGTGCACCTGCCCCTGGTGGCTAAAACACCGGGGCGGACGGGGCCCATGCAAACATGTTTTAGCCGTATACCTAAAACTTAAGGAAAACAAATGAACCCAAAACGCCGGCCACAACAACTAGACCAATGCCAAGACTTTTGGGCCCTAGACCATTGGGTAGACACCCACCCAGACCAGTTCACCCTAGAGCAAGTCTACAAACGCATGGTTGAAATCAACCAAGGCCCACCAGAAGCATCACAACTACAACTATGCGCCAAAACAGACTCCTACTGGATAGCTGGCATAGGGTTCATACACCTAGCCCAAATGCATGGCGAGCTAAACCTAGAGTACAACCAAACCTACCAGACGGCCCTAATTGGCCTAACCCCCGCCCTGCAGATGCCACTTATGCGCGCAGATAAACACCTACGCCAAAAACTAGTGTGGCTCATGCTAGCCCAAGAAGGCAACCAAGGCCTATCCCTAGCCAAATGCGACAACTCCGCCACCCGCCCCGCCGGCACAATGGGCTGGTCACGCACACTAAAAACCTGTATCGACGAAGGCCTAATTGAACGCGACCAGCTACTAGATACGCTTTTACAAATGCTAGCCGCAGACTTTCCCGCCACCCGAGCCGGCTGGTATTCACGCACTTTACGCATGCTAGCAATGACCCCAAACGAAGCAGCTTCACGTCAAGCACCCCTATGTGCACTGCTAACAAGCCCAATCACAGCCACCACCACCCTGGCAGTAAACGAACTAGCAAAAACCTCCCACACCAACCAACTAGACACCACCCTTTTCCTACACCACTGCCCAGGCGCACTAACAGGCACCAAAACCAACGCCGTCGGGGTACTAAAAAATCCTGCTAGACAACCTCAACGCCATAAACCCAAACCAAATACAGCCCCTACTAGACCTAGCCCTAACATTCCCACACCCCCAAGTCCAGCGCCTAGCCCTAGACCTAGCCGAACAAAGCCTCAAAGCCAAACTCATCGAACCAACACAACTAACCCAACTACTAGCCCAAACCCAGCTAGACCCCCTAACACAACCCACAGCCCAAAAACTACAGGCCACACTAACCACCCCCACCCCCCAAGACCCAACAAACACCAACACAGCAGAACCCACCCCAAAACCCAACGCACCAACGCCGTCACCAATCACAACCCCACCCACCCAAACAACCAAACTAACCCCCATAACCAGCCACAACCTATACGGGCAAACAACCCTAATAGCCCAAGAAGAAAAACTAGGCCTCAACTTCGAACTACTACTCAACTACCTAGCCACCAACCCAATCCAACCCACCCAACCCCTAACCAAACTAGCCACACGCCTAGCCAAAGGTAAACCCAGACCAAAACAAATAATCGGACTCCTCCTACAACTAGCCCTCAACCCCCAAACCACAACCCAAAAACAACTAGCCTCAACCCTCAACAACCTAGAAACACAAATACCAACCCTAATGCGCCAAAGAATCAACGAAATCGGCGCCCTACTAAAAAACCACCAAACCTACCAACTCCTCGCCACCCCCACCCACAACGACGGAACCATAAACCCACTAACCCTAGTACAACGCACCCTACAAAACACCACCACCAACCCACCCCCAGCCGACCTAACCCAAGCCCTACTACGCCTAAACCCCAACCACCCCGACACCCCAACCGCCCAAAACCTACTAAACCAACACAGCCACAAACTACCCCCCAACCAAACCAAACAAATAACCCAAGCCCTAAACGGCACCCTAGCCAAACAAGCCCAAAAATACCTAAACACCATAACCATCACATGGGTCGGCCAACAAGCCTACAACCCACGCACCGGCACACCCAAAACCAAAAACAACACCCCCATCTACGCCTACTGGCGCCCCCAAATAAACACCCCCACCCCACCCACAAACCCACAACTAACCCCCCTAACAGACACCACCAACACCGGCACAGACATTGAACCCCACCAATACACCCACCCCACCAACCCACGCCACCTAACCATCTGCCTACTAACCAGCCAATGGTACAAACAAGACAGCCAACAACTAACCCCAAACTGCTACCAAGCCATAACCCAACACACCAACCACCTAGACCCACTCACCGCCCAACTACTACCCCTAGCCATGGGCGAAAACAAAACCGAACTACGCACACTCGGCACCGAAACCCTCAACAACCTCACCACACACCAACAACTCAACTACAACGACACACTCACCGCCTTCCTCACCACAGCCAAAACCATAAAACTAAACCGCTGGGCACAAGCCTTCAACGACCTAGCAAACCTCAACCCACAACTAAGCCTCAAACTACTACTAGACATACTCCCAACCCTGAACCCAAACCAACCCGGCATCAACAAACTCCTAGCCACAACCACCACCCAATACACCCACGCCCAAACCCAAGGCTGGGCACCCCCACTAAACCAAAACACCCACACCTGGCTAAACCAAATCACCGGCACAACCCAAACAGCCAAATACGCCCACACCCTAAAACAACTAGACACCAAAAACCCCACAGCGCTCGCGGTTGATTAGGACTTGGCGGTTGACCACAGCTTGGTGGCTGACCACAGCTTGGCGGTTACTGTGGCCAATGCGTCCTAACAGTCGGCTCTAGCACTGGAGTAACCGGGGACTGGGTCTAGCGCTAGAACAACCGGTTCTAGTGGTGGAGCAATAACGTGCAGACTGGATTCTAGGGGTGGTTTTATAAAAAAGGGGGGCTTGCAGCTAATGCTGCAAGCCCCCCTAGAAACTGTTGGTTACAGTTTCTAGTTTTACAGTCCCAGCTCGCCGGCGAAGTCGCCCTCTTCCAAGCGCTTCTTGACGGTCATCAGGTAACGGGCAGCGTCAGCACCGTCAACCAGGCGGTGGTCGTAGGACAGAGCCAGGTAGCACACCGAGCGGATACCGATGGTTTCGTTGCCATCAGCGTCACGCACCACGCGCGGCTGCTTGGTGATTGCCCCCAGGCCCAAAATAGCTACTTCAGGCTGGTTGATGATGGGGGTGTCAAACAGGGCGCCACCGCTACCAGTGTTGGTAATGGTGAAGGTGGAGCCGCTCAGCTCCTGCGGGTTGACCTGGTTGTCGCGGGTGCGGGCCGCAAGGTCGTTAATACGCTTAGCCAGACCCGGAATGTTCAGGTCACCAGCGTTCTTAACTACCGGAACCAGCAGACCACGCGGGGTGTCTACGGCAATACCGATGTGCTCTACCGCGTGGTAGGTAACTTCCTTGCCGTTGATAGAGGCGTTGATCTTGGGGTGAGCCTTGAGCGCCTCGGTGGCCGCCTGCACGAAGAAGGGCAGGAAGGTCAGCTTGGTGCCGTTAGCAGCCAGGAAGGCGTTCTTGGCGCGAGCGCGCAGCGAAGCGATCCGGGTTACGTCAACTTCCACCACAGTGGTCAGCTGCGCAGAGGTCTGCAGCGACTCGATCATGCGGGTGGAGATGACCTGACGCAGGCGGCTCATCTTCTCAGTCTTACCGCGCAAAGTGGTGTCCACAGCCGGCTTAGCAGCTGCCGGCTTTGCAGAGACCGGGGCGGGTGCAGCCGGGGCCGGAGCCTGGGCGGCAGCCTGAGCAGCAGCCTTAGCGGCGGCTTCCTGAGCAGCCTTCTCAGCGGCAATCTGGGCGGCCTTAGCTTCCACATCTTCCTTACGGATGCGTCCACCAACCCCAGAACCGGTGACGGTGCTTAGGTCTACGCCCTTTTCACGCGCCAGCTTGCGTACCAGCGGGGTTACATAGGCCGAGTTAGTGACAACGCTAGGTGCCGGCTCAGCTACTGCAGCGGGAGCGGGCTCAGTTACCACAGCTGGTGCCGGTGCCTGAGCTACCGGGGCGGGAGCAGCCGGAGCTACCGGGGCAGGTACGGCCGGAGCGGGAGCCGGGGTGGGCTCTGCTGCTACAGGTGCCGGGGCAGGCGCAGCCGGGGCAGCGCCGGGAGCGCCAATGATGGCGATAGGAGTGCCAACATCTACGGTCTCGTCTTCAGGAACCAGCAGCTTAATAACTACACCGGAGACAGGGGAGGGCACGTCGGTGTCTACCTTGTCAGTGGCCACCGATACCAGCGGCTCGTCAGCCTCAATGGTGTCGCCTACAGCCTTGTACCAAGAAGAAACGGTGCCTTCAGTTACAGATTCACCCAGGGCCGGCATGGTTACCTCAGTGCCAGCGGTGTCGTCACTGTGGGCCGGGGTTGCAGCAGGCGCAGCTGGTGCCGGGGTGGGCTCTGCTGCTACAGGTGCCGGGGCAGGTGCAGCCGGGGCAGGAGCCGATTCGGCCACGGGCGCCGGCGCAGCTTCAGCGGCGCCACCTAGGCCAGAGCCGTCACCAATAATGGCGATGACAGTGCCTACGTCAACGGTCTCATCTTCAGGAACTAGGATCTGCTCAACTACACCAGAGACAGGGGAGGGCACGTCAGTGTCTACCTTGTCGGTGGCCACCGATACCAGCGGTTCATCGGCTTCGACGTGCTCGCCTACAGCCTTGTACCAAGAAGAAACGGTGCCTTCAGTTACAGATTCGCCCAGGGCGGGCATTTCAACGGAATGTGACATGGTCTTACTATCTACCTATCTCAGCCGTGGTTGTGTAAGGGCTTGCCGGCAAGTGCCATTGCGGCCTCGCCGAGAGTCTCGTTCTGAGTGGGGTGGGCGTGTACCAGGGCGGCGACGTCGTCGGCGTAAGCCTCCCAAGTAACCATCAACTGGCCTTCACCTACCTGCTCACCCATGCGGGCACCGATGGCGTGGAAGCCCACGATGGGGCCATCCTTGAGAGCTACCAGCTTGACGAAGCCCTGGGTGCCTAGGATCTGGCTCTTAGCGTTACCGGCTACGTTGAACTCACTGGTGACGACGGCGTCCGCGCCGTACTTGTCCTTAGCCTTAGCTTCACTTAGACCCACCGAGGCAATCTCAGGCTCACAGAAAGTCACCTTAGGAACCAAAGTGTCGTCAACCGGGCGGGTTTCTAGGCCAGCAATGGTTTCAGCGACCTGAATACCCTGGGCAAAGCCACGGTGAGCTAGCTGCACGCCGGGGACAATGTCGCCCACAGCCCAGACGCCAGGGACATTAGTGCGGCAGTAGGCGTCAGTGAGCACGAAGCCACGCTCCATCTTTACGCCCACCTGCTCAAAGCCCATGTTTGCGGTGACCGGGCCACGGCCGACGGCGATCAGCAGCACCTCAGCCTCGTACACGCCCCCGTCACGGGTGAACACCTTCACGCCGGTAGCGGTGCGCTCAACGCGTTCAAACATGGTGGAAGTCTTGAAAGCAATCTTGCGCTTACGGAACGCACGCTCAAGCTGCTTAGAAATGGCCTCATCCTCATTGGGAACCAGGTGGGGCAGGCCCTCAATAATGGTGACCTGGCTGCCTAGGCTGGTCCAAGCTGAAGCGAACTCAACACCAATAACGCCACCACCCAAAATAATGGCGCTGGCCGGTACGTGGTCTAGTTCCAGAGCCTGCTCACTGGTGATAACCGGGTAGGAAATCTCCTGGCCGATAGTTTTAGAGGTAGAACCGGTAGCCAAAACCACGTTCTTACCACGGTATAGACGCCCATCAACCTCGACGGTGTCAGCGGCAACCAGGCGTCCCCAACCGGAGACATACTCAATGCCGCGTGAGGCAATTAGGCCCTGCAGGCCCTTATACATACGGTTAATGATGCCGTCTTTGTAGGCCTTAACTTTAGGCATGTCAATTCCCGTTAGCTGGGCGTTAATACCCAGGGCGGGAGCCTCACGTAAAGAATCTACAGTTTCAGCGGCATGTAGTACTGCCTTAGTGGGCACGCAGCCTCGGTGCAAGCAGGTGCCGCCAACCTTATCGGCTTCGATAAGGGCAACCTTGAGGCCAAGCTGGGCGCCACGTAGGGCGGCAGCGTAGCCACCTGAACCAGCGCCAAGGATAACCAAGTCGTACACGGTGTCAGTCACGAAATGCTCCTCGCATTATGGGGGTCCGTCCCAACTGGGGCGGTAGGTGCATGACCTAATTGTCTCATTGTTTAACAACGAGGTGTGCCAAAATGCCCGGCCGATCGGGACTGTAGTCCCGATCGGCCGGTGATAGTGGTCACGACATGTCGTTATTTATGCTGTTTTCTTAGGCTTTGGCCTCAATGAAGGCCAGCATGGTGCGTACACCCGCGCCGGTACCGCCAGGCAGGTTGTAGCCCCAGGCGGCGCCGTCGTTATAAGCCGGGCCGGCCACATCCAGGTGAGCCCAAGGAGTGTCAGCCACAAATTCTTTAAGGAACAAACCAGCCTTAAGCATGCCGCCGGCACGGTTGCCCATAGTGGCGTTGGTCAGGTCAGCGAAAGGAGTGTCGTACTCGGCTGCCATGTATTCAGGTAGCGGCATGGGCCAGAAGTCCTCACCAGCAACCTTGGCGGCTTCAACCACCTCAGTGCGGGTGCTCTCGCAGCCCATCACGGCCGAGGTGCGGTTGCCCAGCGCCACAATCTGGGCGCCGGTTAGGGTAGCAATGTCGAGCACGGCATCAGGGTTTTCAGTTACAGCCTTCGCTAGCGCATCGGCCATAACCAGGCGACCTTCAGCGTCGGTGTTGGTCACTTCAACCGTCTTGCCGTTGAACATGGTGATTACGTCGCTGGGGCGAGTAGCGTCGTTAGCAGGCAGGTTCTCCGCAATAGCCAACCAACCAGTTACGTGCACATTTACGCCCAAGCTGGCGGCAGCAATCACAGTACCCAGCACCGCAGCGGCGCCAGCCATATCCGACTTCATCTCAGGCATGGAGGAAGCAGGCTTAATAGATAGACCGCCCGAGTCGAAGGTGATGCCCTTACCGATCAGAGCCACGTGGGACTTAGCGGACTTGGGGTGGTAGTCCACGCGTACCAGACGCGGGGGGTGAATAGAGCCCTTACCAACCCCGATAATGCCGCCAAAGCCTTCCTTAACCAGCTGCTTTTCTTCCCACACCTGGTAGTCAACCGGTAGGTGCTTAACTGCTTGCTTGGCAAATTCGGCGAAATCAGCGGGAACCAGCTTGTTGGGCGGGTCGTTGACTAGGTCACGGGCAATGTTGACGCCATTAACTACTTTCTGAGCGCGCTCAATTTCTTCAGGGCAGGCGCCTAGAACGTAAATCTTGGCTACCGGCTCAGGTGAGGCGGGCACGCGTCGAGCCCATACATAAGCTCCCAGCAGGGCGCCTTCAGCTACCGCCACACTGTCTTGGGCAGTGGGGGTGGGGAAAGCAATAGCGGCGCTGTCGGTGCCAGATAGTTCACGGGTGGCGCGGCCAGCCGCGCGGCGCAACGTTTCCTGGCTTAGCGTCTGCTTACCAACACCAACTAGCAAAATGTTCTTGGCGCTTAGTCCAGAAACAATCGCAGCGGGTAGGCGCAGTACCTGGTCTAGTGAGGCCTTGAAACCTAGCTCCTGAGCGGTTTCAGTCAGTTTTTGGACAGCTGACTGGCCTAGCCCTTCCAAGCCCTTGTGCTCGGGCAGGTGTAGTACGACGCCGTCGGCGCCGGCACTAGCCAGTAGGATCAAGTTATTTACCTCGACCGTGGTAAGTGCCTCTTTGGAAGCAATTAGTTCACTCATGCCCCTCATGTTACCCGTCCTCTAGGCCTTATGGGCCGTGTGGGCTGCACAGTTGCGTTAGAATTCCTGGTGGTTACAAATGGGAAAGGTGTAAACGTGGCTGATACTCAAGAGTGCACCCCAAGTGCCTCACCAGCGCGAACGGTTAAGGATGACCGTCGTACTGCTTATGGCTGGGGCAGGTTAATGGTGGTGCTCTATGCAGTGCTTGCGTTAGTTATCTTGATTCCGGTTTTCAACACCACCGACTACCAACTAGGCACCTATATGGATTGGCTAGCGGTAGTGGTTTACGCGGTGATTGCTGTGGCCGTGGCGCATAACGGGCGACGCATGCGCATCCTAGGTGGGGTGGCTTTAGCTATAGCCACCATCCAGTGCCTGGTCGGTTTTGCTTTCAATGAGGCCACTTATGGTGCTGCCTGGGCTGGAGGCGGGGCGGCTTTAAGCTATGTGCCACTGGTGTCTTGCCTGCTAGGCGCAGTGTGGATGTGGGCCTCTAATCCGCGTCGTATCGTGCAAAACGCTGAGCGTATTACCGACATCAAGCGTGAGCTGGCCGAAAAAACCGCTAGCTAAGCACAGGCTGCTAACCGCCAGATTAGCTAAGCCCCAGACTAACTAAGCCCCAGATGCGTAGGCTGAGCCTGGGTTTAAGCCCTACATGAGGCTATTAAAACTTCTAGACAGTGACTAGTATTAGACGGCGACTAGCGGCTAACAAGTAGGGGCGGCTCCCAAAAGGAGCCGCCCCTACTTTGCGTTAAGGCTTACTTGAGGTTCAAGATCGCGGGGGAGTAGAGCTTCTCCTCGCGGTGGATACCCCAAACCTGGCAGTAGAAGCTGAGCTCAGCTTCCAAAGCCTTAGTAATGTTTTGGGCCAGACGGAAACCGTGCTCTTCTCCACGGAAAATCTCTAGGGCCACCGGCAGTCCCTGAGCGTCAACAGCATCGAACATAGATTCAGCCTGGTTGACCGGCACGATCGGGTCAGAGCTACCCTGCAGCAGTAGTAGCGGTGCGTTAATCTCATCAACATGGTTGATGGGGGAACGCTGGGCCACTACCGGATCATCTAGATCCTTATAGCCGATCAAGGTTTGCACGTAGTGAGCCTCAAACTTAGGCATCTTGCTTTGGGCTAACAGCTTCAAGTCAGCGATGGCGTAGCGGGTGCATACCGCAGAGAACACATCAGAGTGAACTGCGGCGTTAAGAGCGGTGAAACCACCGGCGCTAGCGCCGCGTACTGCGATGCGCGCGGGGTCTACCAGACCACGCTCCACCAGGTACTTGGCGCCGCTGATTACATCAGCAACGTCCACCTCACCCCAGCGGCCGTAAATAGCCTTGCGGTAAGTGGTGGAAAAACCACTAGAACCACGGTAGTTCACGTCCAGGTAGGCAAAACCACGGCTGGTCCAGTACTGCACCCCAAGGTTGTAGGTGGGGTCTGCGGCACTGGTGGGTCCACCGTGAACATTAACGATCAACGGGGGTAGCTCCGAGGCGCCTTCCTCGCTTTCAACGACATTATCGGGGTGGTAGAAGAAACCGTGCGCTACCTGGTCATCGCTGGTGGGCCAAGTTAGGGGAGTAGCAAAGGCGATGGAGTGCAGGTCAGGCTCGCTAGCTCCTGAAGAGCGCAGCACGGTTACCTTGCCATCGACCACTTCAATAATGGAGGGGCCGTTGGTTTCGGTGGCCGCCAAAACCACTACACGCCCGCCGTCACTGGCCACGTTACCGATAGGCTGCCAGCCGGTGTGCCATTCTTCAAGTTCACCATTAGACAGCTTGACGGTGCCCAGGTGCCACACCGCGTTGCTGGCCCAAGAGGCGATCAGGTGTTCGCCGTCGAGAACATCGTAAGAGTGTAGGCCCAGTTCCCAAGCCGGACGCGAGAAGGTGGCCTCCATCGGGTGCAGAGCGCGTACTCGCAGGTGGTCAGCCCAGTCATCGCCGTGCACCCCCAAAGGCGGGAAGCCTTCCGTGCGGTAAAGGTTGCGGTAGCCAGACTTGTTGGAAATGAAGCACAGATCCACGTTGTCAGCCCAACGCGGCTCAGAAACAGATACGCCTTCCTCATCGGCTAGCGTGCGCTGGATGCCAATGGTGCCATCCTCATTGAGGTTACCTACGTGCAAAGTGGAGTAAGCCCAAGGCATGTAGGGACTGTTCCAGGTGATCCAGGCTAGGTGTTCGCCGTCGGGGCTGGGGGTAGGGGAGGCCACAAAGTCTGCGTCCGCAAAGATTGTCTTAACCTTGGAGTCGTCGCGGGCTGCAGAGCCATCGAGCGGAATAGCTACCAGGGTGTTTACAGTCTCAGCTCCACGGTGGTCTTCACGTACTGCGTAGACCAGCCCACGGGCGGCGTCGATCTCTAGATCACCATGGCGCATTTCGCCGTAACCAGTTAGCGGCACTAGGCCGGCAATACGCCGCTTTAAGTCAAAACGGTATACACGCCCATCGTTGCCGTCACAAACCACAATCACGCCATTTTTAACGGCGTAAGCCTTGCCGCCGTACTCGTGCACGCGTGAACGTACGTCCACCAGGGAACCTGAAGGCGTGGGCGGCAGAATCTCACCAATAGAACCGTCACTGCCACGACGCAGTAGTACTTGACGCCCGCCCCGGTTAGAGCGGCGTTCAACCCAATAGGTGTCCGCGCCATCAATGCGCAGTTGCGACAGGTGTACGGTACGCGAAGTGATTAGCTCCGGCGTCACCGCCGATGGCCAGGTACCGTAAGGTGCTTGTTGAGTCATGGATGCTTCCAATCAACGCTCGAAACCGTTTGCGTAGCTAAAGAGTAACTGGTTTTTAGGCTCTATACATGTTTCGATAACAAATTATCGCTATGTGAAGCACTAGCAAAGCGTGCGTGCAGGGCTGGGGGGCTGATAAATTTGCTCGGTTTCTATCTGGTCACGGCTCACATTAGGCTCTAGCTGGTTTGATGCTTGAGGGTTTAGCGTGGAAAATTAGCAGAGGCTATCGCGTGGTCCCCGCCGCCTGGAACCACCAAGACGGTCAAACGTAAGACGGTCAAGAAAGGGTCGAGACAATTGGGCAAACTTCTGGAGTCGATCAGTAATCCCGATGATCTCAAGGCTCTAGGGGCGCAGCAATTACCTGAGCTAGCCGAGGAAATTCGCCAGTACTTGATTCAATCGGTAGCTCGCACTGGTGGTCACCTAGGCCCCAATTTGGGGGTTGTGGAGCTAACTATTGGGCTGCATCGCGTCTTTGATTCTCCACGCGACACCATAATTTTTGATACTGGGCATCAGTCATATGTGCACAAGCTGCTTACTGGCCGGCAGGATTTTTCCGCTTTGCGGGAGCGCGGCGGCATCTCGGGATACCCCTCACGCGCTGAGTCTGCTCACGACGTCGTCGAAAACTCTCACGCTTCTACTGCCCTGTCTTGGGGCGACGGCGTAGCGCGCGCTAAGGCTTTAAAGGGGGATACTCGCTCGCACGTGGTAGCTGTGATTGGTGATGGGGCCATGACCGGCGGCATGGCTTGGGAAGCCATGAACAACATTGCGGTTTCTCCCGATAAGCACCTGGTGATCGTAGTTAACGACAACGGCCGTTCCTATGCCCCAACTATTGGCGGGCTAGCTCACCATCTAGATGCACTACGTACCTCAGCTGAATATGAACGTACTTTAGGGCGCATAAAGTCGGCGCTACTTAGCCAGGGGGCAGCGGGCCGTAAAGCTTTTGGGGCGCTGCATGGGCTTAAGCGGGGGCTTAAGGATCTGGTAGTTCCCGAGGTTATCTTTGAGGATCTGGGCATTAAATACACTGGCCCGGTTGATGGACATGATTTACAGGCCCTGGAGGCGGCGCTGCAACTGGCCCACGACTATGAAGATCCGGTGATCGTTCACGTTAAAACTGAAAAGGGGCGCGGCTATAGCCCGGCTGAGGAGGATGTGGCCGATCGTTTCCATGCAGTCGGCAAGATCCACCCGGAAACTGGCTTACCAGTAGTGCCTTCGCGTTTTGGCTGGACCAAGGTTTTTGCTGAAGAAATCTTGGCTATTGCCCACGAAAATGACTCGATAGTGGGTGTTACTGCCGCCATGAAGGCCCCGGTGGGGCTAAACCTGCTATCTGAGGCCTATCCGCAGCGGGTTATTGATGTGGGTATTGCCGAGCAGCATGCGTTGACTATGGCGGCTGGCATGGCTTTTGCGGGCATGCACCCGGTGGTGGCTCTGTATGCAACTTTCTTAAACCGTGCCTATGACCAGCTGTTGATGGATGTGGCCATGCACCACGCCCCGGTGACAGTGGTGCTTGATCGAGCCGGTATTACTGGTGCAGATGGGGCCAGTCATAACGGCATGTGGGATATCGCTATGGCTGCCATGATTCCTGGTATGCGTTTAGCGGCTCCGCGTGATGAAGCTACTTTGCGCCGTCAGCTGCGTCAGGCTGTGGCTATCGACGACGGCCCTAGCATGCTGCGTTACCGTAAAGGCTCTATGCCTGCCCCGATTGAGGCTATTGAAACCCTAGAAGGGATGGACTGGCTTTACCGCAGTAGCAAGCAGGGGGCTGGTAAGCGTGTGCTACTAGTGGCGGCTGGGGCTATGGCTGAGCCGACGCTAGCGGCGGCGGCGCAGTTAGAAACTTTGGGATACGCCCCTGATGTGATTGATCCGTGCTGGCTGTTGCCGATTAACCCGGCTCTAGTTCAGTTAACTCGCGACTATGACCTGGTGGTTAGCGCTGAAGACGGGCTGGTTGATGGCGGTTTTGGCTCTGCATTGCGCGATCAAATGGAGGTAGCCCAGCTGTACACCCCCATGTCGCGTATTGGCATTGCTAAAAAGTTCCTCGAAACCGCTACCCGTGCGCAGCTAATGGCTGATATGGGCATGGATAGCGAGGGGATTGTGGCGCGGGTACAGGCTTTTTTCGCGCAGTGAAAGCCTAGTCAAACCACCCCCTTGTGTGGGACTATAGTCCTTGCGTGACCTGGGGAACCCTACTTAAAACGCTGCAATTATGCGCTAGTCTGATAGGACTAACGTTTGGTTGTGAGGGACCTAACGCCGCTTTTAAGGCTTAACTTAGACAGAAGTTAAGCAGAAAGACTTAGAGTTAAGGAGACGGCGCGAAGGAGTCGCTGTCTCGCCCACAGGACGATGAACCACCAATGTCGGGCGGCTAACGCCGACCGAACAGGAGGATTTGGATGACTACAGAGGCAGTGGCAAACGCCACGCAGGTGCCTGAAGCTTGGCAGGGTTTTAACCTTGGCAAATGGAATGAAGAGATCGATGTTCGCGACTTCATTCAGCGCAACTACACCCCTTACCTGGGCGGTGAAGAGTTCCTAGCTGGCCCCACTGAAAAGACCACGAGCCTGTGGGAGACCCTGGAGAAGGACTACCTGTCTGAGGAACGCAAAGTACGCATCCTTGACGTAGACACCCACACCCCCACTGATATCGACGCTTTTAAGCCCGGTTACATCAGCGAGCAGGACGACGTAGTGGTTGGTCTGCAGACTGACAGCCCCCTCAAGCGCGCCATGATGCCCAATGGCGGCTGGCGCATGGTTGAGACCGCTATTCACGAAGCAGGCAAGGAATACGACCCTGCCGTGAAGGAGATCTTCACCAAGTACCGCAAGACCCACAACGATGCCGTTTTCGACATCTACACTCCCAACATTCGTGCGGCTCGCTCTAGCCACATCATTACCGGTCTGCCTGACGCCTATGGCCGTGGCCGCATTATTGGTGACTACCGCCGCGTGGCCCTATACGGTGTTGACTACCTGATTGCGCAGAAGCAGAAGGACAAGGACTCTGTAGTTGGCCAGCCCTTCTCTGAGCACTGGGCTCGTTTCCGCGAGGAGCACGCTGAGCAGATCAAGGCTCTTAAGAAGCTCAAGAACATGGCTGCTTCTTACGGCTACGACATCTCCGGCCCGGCTAAGGACGCTCACGAGGCCGTGCAGTGGACCTACTTCGCTTACCTGGCTTCCGTTAAGAGCCAGGACGGCGCGGCCATGTCCATTGGTCGTCTGTCCGCATTCCTAGACGTCTACTTCGAGCGTGACCTAAAGGCCGGTAAGATCACCGAGTCTCGCGCTCAGGAGCTGATCGACAACCTGGTCATGAAGCTGCGTATCGTCCGCTTCCTGCGCACCATCGCTTACGACCAGATCTTCTCCGGCGACCCCTACTGGGCCACCTGGTCTGACGCTGGTTTCGGCGACGACGGCCGTACCCTGGTCACCAAGACCTCCTTCCGTCTGCTGCAGACTCTACGTAACCTGGGCCCGGCTCCCGAGCCGAACATCACCATCTTCTGGGATGAGAACCTACCTGAGGGTTACAAGGACTTCTGCGCTGCTATCTCCATCGAGACCTCCTCGATTCAGTACGAGTCTGACCCCCAGATTCGTGAGCACTGGGGCGACGACGCCGCTATCGCCTGCTGCGTGTCCCCGATGCGTGTAGGTAAGCAGATGCAGTTCTTCGGCGCCCGCGTTAACGCCGCCAAGGCCCTGCTTTACGCCATCAACGGCGGCCGTGACGAAATGAGCGGTAAGCTCATCGTTCCCGACCACCAGGGTGTTGAGGGCGACGGTCCGCTGGACTTTGACGACATTTGGGAAAAGTACGAGCAGATGCTGGACTGGGTTGTGGGCACCTACGTTGAGGCCCTCAACATCATCCACTACTGCCACGACCGCTACGCTTATGAGGCCATCGAGATGGCTCTGCACGACAAGGAAATCGTGCGCACCATGGGTTGCGGTATCGCTGGTCTATCCATCGTGGCCGACTCCCTGTCCGCCATTAAGTACGCCAAGGTTTACCCCATCCGCGACGAGTCTGGCCTGGTGGTTGACTACCGCACTGAGGGTGACTTCCCGATCTACGGTAACGACGACGACCGCGCCGACGACATTGCGGCCACCGTGGTTCACACCGTGATGAGCAAGATCCGCGCCATTCCGCTCTACCGCGACGCGATCCCGACCCAGTCCGTACTAACCATTACCTCCAACGTGGTTTACGGCAAGGCCACCGGTTCCTTCCCGTCCGGTCACCGCAAGGGCACCCCGTTCTCTCCTGGTGCTAACCCGGAGAACGGTATGGACACCCACGGTATGGTCGCCTCCATGCTCAGCGTCGGTAAGTTGGACTACAACGATGCTCTAGACGGCATCTCGCTGACCAACACCATTACCCCGCAGGGTCTGGGCCGTACCAAGGAAGAGCAGGTAGCCAACCTGGTTGGTATCCTCGACGCCGGCTTCCTGGCCGACGAGTCCTGCGTGGAAGACGCAACCAAGGGTTTCTAACCCACACAGCATCCAGTAAACCTAGGCCCGCCGCCTAACCCAGATGGCGGCGGGCCGCCGGAAATCCCGGCAATCTCTAAAAGGAGAAAGAAAATGGCCACCACTTACGAAGAGCGCCTAGCTTCCATGAAGGCTAACCGCGAGGCTCAGCAGGGCGTCAAGGGTCTGTACCACGCCAACATCAACGTGCTAGACCGCTCCACCCTCGAGGACGCCATCGAGAACCCCGAGAAGTACCCGAACCTGACCGTTCGCGTTTCTGGCTACGCTGTTAACTTCGTCAAGCTAACCCGCGAGCAGCAGCTGGACGTTCTGGCTCGTACCTTCCACCAGAGCGCCTGAGGAAAGTTGTCTGTTACAGGCAATGACTTCAGTAACAACTTCTACGCAGGCGGGACCGCGTGACCAGGACTTCCTGGCGCCAGGTGCCCGCCTGCGCGGCGCTGGTACCGGTGGGCTAGTAGAGCTCACCGATATCGAGCGTTCGCAACGTCTAGCGAAAATGCGTGACGGTTCCCTGGGTTCTATTCACTCTTGGGAACTGGTAACTGCAGTGGATGGTCCGGGCACACGCATGACCGTGTTCCTGGCCGGTTGCCCACTGCGCTGTTTGTACTGTCACAACCCCGACACCTTCCTGATGAAGGATGGTGAACCGATCGAGGCTGATGAACTGCTGCGCCGTATGCGCCGCTACCGGGGTCTGTTTAGGGCCACCAATGGCGGCATCACCCTGTCCGGGGGAGAAGTACTAATGCAGCCGGCCTTCGCTAAACGCCTGGTTAAGGGTGCCAAAGCGATGGGTATTCACACCTGCCTGGATACTTCTGGCTACCTGGGGGCGCACGCAGACGATGAGATGCTCGATAATGTGGATCTGGTGCTGCTTGATGTAAAAAGTGGCGATCCGCAAACCTACAAGCAGGTAACTGGGCGCGAACTAGCTCCCACCATTGAGTTTGGCAACCGTCTAGCTGCTAAAGGTATTGAGGTTTGGATCCGTTTTGTACTGGTTCCCGGTCTAACCGATGATCCAGACAATATGCGGGCAGTGGCTGAAATCGTAAAGCCTTGGAAAAACGTTACTCGCTTCGAAGTGCTGCCTTTCCATCAGATGGGCACCGATAAGTGGGATGCTTTGGGCTTGGAATACAAGCTACGAGACGTAAAACCGCCTAGCCCTGAGCACACTGATGAGGTACGTCAGCTCTTTAGAAGCTACGGTTTTAACGTTTTTTAGAGCCGGCTACACGCTTATATTCTCGGTCAGCTTGTAGCTGCGCTTGGGTAAGATTTAATTCTTCCAGGCGCAGCTGCAAGGCTGGGGCTACCTGGTGAATTTGCCATGCCCTAGCGCCGTTATCAGCTAAGTATTCGGCCACATCCATGCCTGGGTACCAGTACCAGGCTAGTTTTCGTTGTAAGCCGGGATAAAGCAGGTTTTCTTGAATTAAAGTTAGCTGCGCAGCGCAGCTATGCACGGTTTCGCGTACTGTTTGTAGTACTTCGAAATGCAGCGGGTAGCGTCGTGACCATACACGTAGTTCTGGCACCTTACCTACAGGAGCTAGATCGATGGGCTTAGGTAGCTGTGATTCTGGCAGTTTCATAGCGCTATCAACTGCCTTCCACCATTGCTCCATATATGCACGCGCATCGCGCGAGGACATCTCTCGAATAGCTCGCAGCTGTTTACGTGAATTTGGCATACGTTTAGCTACAGCTACGATCGCGTAATGTGGTAGTACCTTCACTGGTGGTAGATCTTGTGCTTTAGCTATTTCTTCACGGGTAAGCCACAGATTACGTAAAATTGCTCGTCCACGTGCGGTGGTTACCCTGCCGGCTCCATGCATGTGACGCCAGGGATCTACACGTTCAGGGCGCGGGGGAGCGGTGCGTTCAAATTCAAATTCGGCTAGTGCCCACTGCAGTTTTCCGGCTAACTCCAGTTCAGTTAGTAGAGCTGAGCGTAGATCAATTAGTAGCTCCACATCTAGCGCGGCATAGTTAAGCCAGGAGGTGGGTAGTGGCCTCACTGACCAGTCAGCTGCGGAGTGCTCTTTGGCTAAATGCCAACCTAAAGTGTCTTCAATCAGGTGGCCTAGCCCGCGCTTTTCACGTCCCAAAATGCGGGCAGCTAGCTCAGTGTCAAAAAGCGCATCAGGGCGCATACCTAGCTTAGCTAGGCAAGGCATATCCTGGTCTGCCGCATGTAAAATCCACTCCACCCCAGTTAAGGCCTCATTGATGCAACTAAAGTCACGCCCAGTGCCTACCGGGTCAATTAATAAGGTGCCTACGCCGTCGCGACGTAGCTGCACCAGATAAGCATCTTGACCATAGCGGTAGCCTGAGGCACGCTCTGTATCTACTGCCACCGGGCCGGTACCTGCGCGTAAACGCTCAGCAGCTAAATGAAGTTTCTGGGGAGTGTCGGTCAGATCTGGTAAACCGTCTGCTGGAACTGTAATTTTCCGCGAGGGTTCACCAGTGCTCATACAACCACTTCCACATCTTTAAACGGACGTATCCCAGCCATTTGGGACACCAAGTGCAGCCAAGCCACCATGTGCGGGGCCAGATCCTCACTGGTGGGGGACCAGGAACAGCGCAACTCTACGTGTGCCTTGGCACGGGTCAATTCTATGCCACCAAAGCTCTCTGAAAGTGTACGAGTTACAGTTCCAGACACATTTGAGTAGCCAGCCCCGGCCCGATCTAATTCTTCAGGCAAGCGTGCCCAGGTGATTTGACCCAAGTAAGGATCAGTGCTGGCTTCTTCATCTATCTGTGCACGTACCCCGGCTACTAGCCGGAAAGGCGAACCCCACAGGGAGATCTGCTCCTGATCGTAGAGAATCACGAAGGATCCGGTGCCTACTGACTCCCCATCTGCCATGAGTAGTGTGCGCGAGTCTATGGCCGCAGAGTATTGGCTTACCCCACGTGGGGGTTCAACTTCCTCCACGGTGACGCTGGGAGGTACCTGCGCTAGACGCAAAGATTCCAGCGCCTTAATAAATTCGCGCGGCTCTTGGCCAGCCCGGCTGGGGGCTTCCTCCAGATCGGCAGGTGGGGGAGCTATATGCAGACTCACACTGCCAATGTAACGGCGGGCTAGCACAAAATACGCTAGCCACGCCGCATTTAAAGCACCAGATCCAGGGCTTTAGTTCATCAGTAGGCACAACGAGTGGGACTCGACCTCAACTTTGGCTTTGGGCTTGAGCTTTCGTGGCAAGCCCTTAGTTGGTTGAGTATCAATTACCACCTTCCAGGCTTTACTGGTGCCGGTAGGTTCAGTGGGAATAGTGAACTCAATGTCTTCCTCAGAGGCGTTAACCAGCAGCAGGAAGGAGTTGTCCACGATCTTTTCGCCACGTCGATCAGGCTCAGAGATAGCGTGACCGTTGACGTAAACCATCAGTGAACGCGCATACCAGGCGGTCCAGTCCTCATCGCGCATGTGCTCGCCCGAGGGACGCAACCAGCCGATTTCCTGCAGCTTACTCTCACCGCCGTGGGCGGCGTCACCGTAGAAGAAACGACGACGGCGCAGTACCGGGTGGTCTTTACGTAGCTTGATTACCCGGCGGGTAAAGTGCAACAGATCCTGCTGGGTAGCAGTTAAATTCCAGTTAACCCAGGAAAGCTCGTTGTCCTGGCAGTAAACATTGTTATTGCCTGCCTGAGTGCGTCCCATTTCGTCGCCATGGCAGATCATGGGCACGCCCTGGCTAAAGAGCATGGTGGTGAGGAAGTTCTTAATCTGGCGGCTACGCAGAGACAAAACTTCGGGATCTTCGGTTGGTCCTTCCTCACCGCAGTTCCAAGAGCGGTTGTTGGATTCACCGTCGGCGTTACCTTCGCCGTTAGCTTCATTGTGCTTGTTGTTGTAGGACACCAAGTCATTCAAGGTGAAGCCATCATGGGCGGTGATGAAGTTAATTGAAGCCATCGGCGCACGTCCCGAGTGCTGATATAGGTCAGCGGAGCCGGAAATGCGGGCAGCAAACTCACCCAAAGTAGAGGGCTCACCGCGCCAGAAGTCACGCATGGTGTCACGGTACTTACCATTCCACTCGCTCCACAGAGCGGGGAACTCACCTACGTTGTAACCACCGTCGCCCACGTCCCAGGGCTCAGCAATTAGCTTGACGCCGCTAAGTACCGGATCTTGGGCGATAAGTTCAAAGAAGGTGGAAAGCTTGTCTACCTCATGGAATTGACGAGCCAAAGTGGAGGCTAGGTCAAAGCGGAAGCCGTCCACATGCATCTCGGTAACCCAGTAACGCAGTGAGTCCATAATCAGCTGCAAAACTGCGTGTGAACGCATCAGTAGGGAGTTACCCGTACCGGTGGTGTCAAAGTAGTGGGCTTGATCGCCGTCGACAAGACGGTAGTAGGAGGCGTTATCGATACCCCTGAAGGAGAGGGTGGGGCCCATGTGGTTACCTTCAGCGGTGTGGTTGTAAACCACATCCAAAATTACTTCAATGCCAGCCTCGTGCAGGCTTTTAACCATGGTCTTGAACTCGTTGACCTGGTGGCCGTCTTGCCCATAGGTAGCGTAACCATTGTGGGGAGCAAAGAAACCAATGGTGTTGTAACCCCAGTAGTTACTCAGGCCCTTGTCCTGCAAACTGGTGTCATTAACGAACTGGTGCACCGGCATTAGCTCAATTGCGGTTACGCCCAGATCAGTCAGGTGCTTAATGGCGGCCGGGTGAGCTAGACCCAAGTAGGTGCCCTGTAATTCCTTGGGAATATCTGGGTGCAGCTTGGTGAAGCCTTTTACATGAGCTTCATAAATGATGGTTTCGTTGTAGGGGTGAGCTGGGGGGCGGTCGCGGCCCCAGTCGAAGAAGGGGCTAACTACCACTGAGCGCATGGTGGAATCGGCTGAGTCTTCCTCGTTGCGCTGGGTGGGGTCAGCAAAGTCATAGGAGAACAAGCTGGGGTCGTTTTTCACCGTGCCACTGATGGCTTTGGCGTAAGGGTCTAGTAGTAGCTTGCTAGGATCACAGCGGTGACCATTGGCTGGATCATAGGGGCCGTAGACGCGGTAACCATACTGATGACCAGGGACGATACCCGGCAGGTAACAGTGCCAGACGTCGTTATCGACTTCGGTTAATTCAATACGGTTCTCATTACCCTCGCGGTCAAAAAGGCACAGCTCAACCTTGGTGGCAACGGCGGAATAAATAGCGAAATTCGTGCCCGAACCATCAAAGGTTGCGCCTAGCGGGGCGCGGTTTCCGGGCCAAATTTGCGTGGGGGCATTAAGCATGAACCAATTCTATTGGTAATGACACAAACCTTGGTGTGATGCATGTAACTGTATTTCGATTTGCATCAGCGGGCTTAAGGCGGGTAAGTTTCTACCTGCACCCCGCAAGGGGAGTTAATGCGGATGTGGCTCAGTTGGTAGAGCATCACCTTGCCAAGGTGAGGGTCGCGGGTTCGAGTCCCGTCATCCGCTCGGGCGATTGGCGCAGCGGGAGCGCGCTTCCCTGACACGGAAGAGGTCACTGGTTCGATCCCAGTATCGCCCACGCGTTTCCCAGCTTTTAAGGCTGGGTTTTTTTATACCATTTTGTATTGTCATGGCGGATCCATCTACTTATAAACCAGCTCCTGGCCAAATTCCTACTTCTCCGGGCGTCTATCGTTTCCTCGATGAGCAAGGCAGAGTTATCTATGTTGGCAAGGCCAAAAATCTGCGTCAGCGCCTGAGTAACTACTTCCAGGACTTAAGCGCGCTACATCCACGTACCCAAAAAATGGTGACCACTGCAGTGGCAGTTAAGTGGACTGTGGTGCAAACCGAGGTGGAGTCACTGGCCCTGGAATATTCCTGGATTAAGGAATTTAACCCGCGCTTCAACGTCATGTACAAGGATGACAAGTCCTACCCCTACCTGGCTGTAACCATGGGGGACACCATTCCGCGCGTGCAGGTTATGCGCGGGGCGCGTAAACCTAAAGTGCGTTACTTTGGGCCATTTGTACAGGCCTGGTCTATTCGCGACACGGTTGATCAGCTACTGCGGGTCTTTCCGGTACGCACCTGCTCTCAAGGGGTACTAAAACGCGCCCAAGCCTCAGGTCGGCCCTGTCTGCTGGGGTATATAGATAAATGCTCAGCTCCCTGTGTAGGGCGCATTTCGGTAGCAGACCACTACGCCTTAGCGGAAGATTTTTGCTCTTTCATGTCTGGGCGCACCGGCCCCTACGTGCGTGCGCTTGAAAAACAGATGCAGGAGGCTGCCCAAAAGCTTGACTATGAGCGGGCAGCACGTTTACGTGACGATATTGCCGCCTTGAAAAAGGTAATTGAAGCTAACGCCGTGGTGCTTCCAGACGCCACTAATGCCGATGTTTTCGCCCTGGTACGCGACGAGCTAGAGGCCGCCGTACAGGTATTTCACGTGCGTGGCGGACGTATTCGCGGTCAGCGCGGCTGGGTGGTGGAGTTGGTTGAGCCACTAGACGACGCCGCCCTACTGGAAAACCTAATCGAACAGGTTTATGGGGACGCAACCCCCGGACGCGGCAACATGCAGGCCCCTACCAGCGTAGACGACGTCGCCCACAGTGACACCTCAGCTGTACCGCGAGAAATCCTGGTGCCCACCCTGCCCCAAAATCTAGATACTTTACGCGACTGGCTCAGCTCACTGCGCGGTGCCAACGTAGAAATCAGGGTGCCTCACCGTGGTGACAAACGCGCCTTACTGGGCACAGTACTAAAAAACGCTGAAGACGCTATGCGCCTACACAAAGCCAAGCGCGTAGGCGATCTAACCCAGCGTTCGGCGGCGCTGGAAGAACTCGCCCAAGTTTTGGAGCTAGAAACCGCCCCACTACGCATCGAATGCTACGACGTCTCCCACACCCAGGGCACCCACCAGGTGGCCTCGATGGTGGTCTTTGAAGACGGAGCCCCGCGCAAGAGTGAATACCGTAAATTCATTATTCGCGGCGAAGACGGCAACGGCGCAAGTGATGACACCGCTGCCATGCGTGAAGTGCTAACCCGTCGAGTACGCCGCTACCTGGCTGCCTCAGGGCACCCGGAAATGAGTGGGGAAGACGAGGATGGAGTCACCATTACCTCCGGCCCCATTGACCCACAAACGGGCAAACCCAAGCGTTTTGCCTACGCCCCTTCACTGATTGTGGTTGATGGTGGTCTGCCTCAAGTTAATGCCGCCCAGGCCGTGATTGAGGAGATGGGCGCTGACATCCCCGTAATTGGCTTAGCTAAGCGCCTGGAGGAAGTGTGGGTGCCCGGCCATCAATTCCCGGTGATTTTCCCGCGTACCTCAGCAGCCCTATACCTGCTGCAGTATTTGCGCGACGAATCCCACCGCGCTGCCATTACCCATCACCGCAAACGCCGCGCTCAAGCCATGACCCGCTCAGTTCTAGATGAGGTACCTGGTCTAGGCCCGGCCAAGCAGAGCGCATTACTGCGTCAATTTGGTTCAGTGGCCGCCATGCGTGAGCTTAGCGTTGAACAATTAACCCAGGCTAAAGGGGTCGGACCTGCATTAGCGCAGGCCATCAAGGATCACCTGGATGCACATCCGGCGGGTGGAGCTAAAAAGAATAGTCATAAATAACCGCAGGCTGTTAACACGCATCCAAACATGGGATCATGAGTTCATGACCCACAGCGAAAGCGCATCACTTAACACTGTCCCTCAAGGTATTCCTGTACTAGATGCGCAGGCCGCGCCAGTTGAGCCTGCTCAGCGTCCTGAATTATTAATTGTTACCGGCATGTCTGGAGCCGGCCGTTCACGCGCCGCCATGGCTCTGGAAGATCTCGATTGGTATGTGGTTGATAACCTTCCGCCTCAGATGCTGCCGGCGCTGGCAGGCATGATGACCGCTGATGGCGGGGGAGTGCACCGCCTAGCCGTAGTGGTTGATGTGCGCAGCCGTGACTTTTTCAGCCAGTTCTATGACTACCTAAAGCGTCTGCGTGACACGGACGTAAACTACCGGGTTATTTTCCTAGACGCCTCAGATGCAGCCTTGGTGCGTCGTTTTGAGTCTTCACGCCGCCCGCACCCGTTGCAGGGGCGGGGGTCAATTTTGGAAGGTATTAACCGCGAGCGCGCGCTGCTAGGTGATTTACGCACTCGCGCGGATGATGTGATTGATACTTCAAACTGCTCTGTGCATGATCTGTCACGCCAGATTCGTGACCTGGTGGCTACTGAGTCTGACTTGGCGTTAAAGATCAATGTGATGAGCTTTGGCTTTAAATACGGCATTCCGCTAGATGCAGATTACGTATGTGACGTGCGTTTTATTCCTAACCCTTACTGGGTGGGGGAGCTGCGTCATTTAACCGGTCGCGATGCGCCTGTGGCTGAATATGTCTTCGCTCAGCCCGGTGCAGCTCAATTTGTTGACCAATACGCCAACCTGCTGGTTCCGGTTCTGCCACACTATTTAGATGAACTTAAACCGAACGTCACGATTGCGATGGGATGCACCGGCGGTAAGCACCGCTCGGTGGCTAGCGCAGAGCGCGTGGCTGCACGTTTGCAGGCAGCCGGGTTCTGCGTGCGTACCTATCACCGTGACTTGGGACGGGAGTGATGAGTGTGGCGTTAGATGAAAACTGTATTGAAGCTGATGAGCCTGGTGGTGCCCGCCGCGACCGGGTAGTAGCCCTGGGGGGTGGACATGGTTTGTCTGCCACCTTAAAGGCTCTGCGTAGCATCGACATTGACCCCACTGCAGTGGTTACGGTTGCTGATGATGGCGGCTCTTCTGGGCGCCTGCGTCGCGAGTTTGACTGTCTGCCGCCGGGGGATTTGCGCATGGCTTTAGCGGCGCTTTGTGATGACTCCACCGACTGGGGTACCACTTGGCGTGATGTTTTACAGCACCGTTTTAAAGGACAGGGGGAGCTGGATAATCACGCCCTGGGAAACCTACTGATTTTGGCGCTATGGCAGCTGCTTGAAGATGACTTAGTGGGGCTTGACTGGGTGGGCAGGCTGCTTAATATTCATGGGCGCGTAGTGCCTATGAGTTCTTCGCCGCTGGTTATCGAGGCTGATTCTTGGCAGGGAGATAACTGTGAGCACCTAAGTGGGCAGGCTGCCGTAGCTAAGGCTACTGGTTGCGTGAAGCATTTAGCGGTGGTGCCTGCGGACGCTGATGCTCACCCGGAGGCTGTGCGCGCTATTGACGCAGCTGACTGGGTGTTGTTAGGGCCGGGTTCTTGGTACACCTCGGTACTACCGCACCTATTACTGCCGGCTATGCACCGAGCTTTGGTTTCTACTAAGGCTAAAAAGGCCGTGATTATGAATTTGGGAACTTCTAAAGCTGAGACTGTGGGCATGGGAGCGGCAGACTTGCTGGAGGCTTTAGAAGCTTATGCCCCTGATTTACGCATTGATGCAGTTATCTGTGACCCGCGCCAGTGTGGTGATCGGGCTCGTCTGGTGGCTTGTACTGAGCGTATGGGGGGTACTTTGATGGAGTTTGAAGTTTGTGGGGATGCTTGTGGCGGAGTACATGACCCGCTCTTGCTAGGATCTGCTTTGAAACAGACCTTTGAATCCCTGGGAGCCTAGGTAAATGTCTTTGACCTTAGACGTTAAAAATGAGCTAGCCTGCGTCGTCCCTGCCAGTGTTAAGGAGGCGCAGGCAGAGGTGGCGTCTATATTGCGCTTTGCAGGTGGTTTGCAGCGTCTAAGGTCTAGCTATCTGGTGTATGCGGAGTTAGATCACCTAGCTAGCGCCCAGCGACTGCGTAAACTTATTGCCCGCTATTACAAGGTAGAGACTGAGCTGATCAGGCTTAATCAGACCACTCCTGAGCGTGGGGAGCGCTATATGGTGCGCACCTTGGATAGCGGCAATAAGCTGGCTGTAACTGTTCCCAGTAATTTGTTTGCACGCCAAAGTGGGCTGTTGAATTCCAAAGATGAACCGGTGTTGGGTCTGCCTAAGCCGGTGATTTGGGGTGGTCGCACTGTAGTTGGGGCAGCCTGGCGAGGAGCTTTTTTGGCGCGCGGTTCGCTAACTGCTCCGGAGCGTTCCTATGCCATGGAGGTTACTTGCCCTTCTGAGCAGGCGGCGGTGGCTTTGGTGGGGGTGGCCAAGAGTATTGATTTAACTGCTACTCACCGTGAAGCTAGGCGCAGCTACCGAGTGGTGATTCGTGACGGGGAGGCTATTTCTAAGATGCTCACCCGTATGGGGGCTAAAAAGACGGTGGCCCTGTGGGATGAGCAGCGTTCACGGCGTGAGTCGCGAGGTACTGCTAACCGCCTAGCTAATTTCGACGACGCTAACTTGCGTCGCAGTGCTCGGGCGGCAGTAACTAATAGCGCCAAGGTGGAGCGGGCCTTTGAAATTTTGGGTGATGATATCCCTGAAAACTTGCGCCAGGCCGGTTTGTTGCGTTTGGAGCATAAGCATGCGTCCCTGGAGGAGCTAGGGCAGTTGGCGACGCCGCCGCTTACTAAGGATGCTATTGCGGGGCGGATTCGGCGCTTGCTAGCTAGCGCCGATAAGGTCGCTCATGAGCGTGGTATGGCTGACACTAGCTCAGTGCTGACCGGGGAGATGCTCGAAGACTGACGCCCATCGTGTTTGCATTAACAACGATGTGACCAAAGCCGTTTAATGGGACTTAAGTCCTATTAAACGGCTTATCTGCTTTGAGTATGTATACGATCCTTTACGCTCTGTGAAATCCGTAAGGGGCAAATTGCCAAACTGGATAGGCAAGCGGGCTTTTGTGAGGATAGACTGGCTGCGTCCGGTAAGGAACCGCACCTCGCGGAATCTGACTCCGGGGCACGTAAAGTGCATTTGACCAAGAAGAACTGTGCGCTATGTGCGCACTAGGAGGACACAAAGTGACCACCCGCGTTGGTATTAACGGCTTCGGCCGCATCGGCCGTAACTTCTTCCGCGCCGCCCTAAAGCAGGGAGCAGACTTTGAGGTTGTCGCCGTCAACGACCTGACCGACACCAAGACCCTAGCCCACCTACTCAAGTACGACTCCATCCTGGGTCGCTTCGATGGCGAAGTTTCCTTCACCGAGGACTCCCTCATCGTTAACGGCAAGGAAATCAAGGTTCTAGCTCAGCGCAACCCCGCTGACCTGCCCTGGGGCGAGCTAGGCGTTGAGGTCGTTGTTGAGTCCACCGGTTTCTTCACCGATGGTGAGAAGGCCAAGGCTCACATCGAGGCTGGCGCCAAGAAGGTCGTCATCTCCGCTCCCGCGAAGAACGTTGACGGCACCTTCGTCATGGGTGTTAACGACGGCGACTACACCAACGACCTAAACATCGTTTCTAACGCCTCTTGCACCACCAACTGCCTAGCTCCTCTAGCCAAGGTTCTACACGAGAACTTCGGTATCGAGCGCGGTATCATGACCACCATCCACTCCTACACCGGTGACCAGCGCATCCTGGACGCTCCTCACAAGGACCTGCGTCGCGCCCGCGCCGCTGCCCTGAACATGATCCCCACCAAGACTGGTGCTGCTCAGGCTGTGGCCCTGGTTCTGCCCGAGCTCAAGGGTCGTTTCGACGGTCTAGCCGTCCGCGTCCCCACCCCGACCGGCTCCCTGACCGACCTGACCTTCGTGGCCGAGAAGGAAGTTTCCGTCGAGGCCGTTAAGGCTGCCGTCAAGGCCGCTGCTGAGGGTGAGCTCAAGGGTGTCCTAGAGTACACCGAGGACCCGATCGTCTCCCACGACATCGTTGGTAACCCCCACACCTCCATCTTCGACGCCACCGAGACCAAGGTTATCGGCAACCTGGTCAAGGTTCTGTCCTGGTACGACAACGAGTGGGGCTACTCCAACGCTCTGGTTCGCCTGACCGCTCTGGTCGGCTCCAAGCTCGCCTGAGTTAAGTCGAACTAACGGGAGTATCACTCTCTAAAAAGCTGAGCCCGCGCACATTAGTACGCGGGCTCAGCTGCACCGGACCTGCTTAAAGTAGGCAACCGGATAACTCCGCTATTAGCGGATACAAAGCTGTATTAAAGGAGAAAACGATTATGAAGACCATCGAGAGCCTCGGTGATCTAAGCGGCAAGAGCGTACTAGTTCGCTCCGACTTCAACGTGCCGCTAGATGCAGACAAGAACATTACCGATGACGGTCGTATTCGCGCCGCCCTACCTACCCTGAAGCTGCTGCTTGACGCAGGCGCCAAGGTAATCGTGGTGGCTCACCTGGGCCGCCCCAAGGGCAAGGTCAACCCCGACTACTCGCTAGCCCCCGTGGCCAAGCGTCTACAGGAGCTGTCTGGCGCCAAGGTAATCCTGGCCAGCGACACCGTAGGCGAGGGTGCCAAGGCTGCTGTGGCCGAAGCCAAGCCCGGCGAGATCGTGCTGCTGGAGAACGTACGTTTCAACGCTGCTGAGACCTCCAAGGACGACGCTGAGCGTGAAGCTTTTGCTAAGGAACTAGCCTCCCTGGCTGACGTGTTCGTCTCTGACGGTTTCGGTGTTGTGCACCGCAAGCAGGCTTCGGTTTACGACGTTGCCAAGCTACTGCCGGCCGCTACCGGTCTGCTAGTTGCCAAGGAAATCGAGTCCCTGGGCAAGGCCGTAAACAACCCTGAGCGTCCCTACGTAGTGGTGCTGGGTGGCTCCAAGGTTTCCGACAAGCTCGGTGTTATCGCCAACCTGCTGTCCAAGGCTGACAAGCTGATCGTTGGTGGCGGTATGGCCTACACCTTCCTAGCCGCTAAGGGCTACGAGGTTGGTACCTCGCTGCTGGAGAAGGACCAGATTGACACTGTCAAGGGCTACATCGAGACCGCCGAAAAGAACGGCGTCGAGCTGCTGCTGCCCGTTGACACCGTAGTGGCCCCCTACTTCGGTGCTGACGCCCCGGCCACCGTGGTTCCCTCCACCGAGATCCCGGCCGACCAGATGGGTCTAGACATCGGCCCCAAGACCCGCGAGCTGTTCGCTGACGCGATCAAGTCTGCCAAGACTGTGGTATGGAACGGCCCCATGGGTGTATTCGAATTCCCCGCTTTTGCCGAAGGCACCAAGGCTGTAGCCAAGGCCATGAGCGAGTCTGACGCCTTCAGCGTCATCGGTGGTGGCGACTCCGCTAGCGCCGTACGTAACCTGGGCTTCGACGAGTCCACGTTCTCCCACATTTCCACTGGTGGTGGCGCCTCCCTCGAGCTGCTCGAGGGCAAGGTTCTACCCGGTATTGCTGTTCTGGAAGGCTGAAAATATGACCAACCGTACCCCCCTTATGGCCGGTAACTGGAAGATGAACCTCGACCACCTCGAGGCTAACCACCTAATCCAGGGCCTGGCTGTGGAGCTGAAGGAAGACGAGCACGACTACTCCAAGTGTGAGGTAGTTGTTTTCCCGCCTTTCACCGACATCCGCTCTGTGCAGACTGTCGTCGAGGCTGACGAGCTGGGCATCAAGTACGGTGCTCAGGACGTATCCACCCACGACAACGGTGCCTACACTGGTGAAATCTCCACCGAGATGCTAACCAAGCTAGGCTGCACCTACGTGCTAATGGGTCACTCCGAGCGTCGTGAGTACCACGGCGAGTCCGACGAGTACGTTGGCGCCAAGGCCCGCAAGGTCCTCGACGCTGGCATGACCCCGCTGCTGTGCTGCGGTGAGGCCCTAGAGGTCCGCAAGGCCGGCACCCACGTAGAGTTCGTGGTTGGCCAGATCCGCGCCGCCCTCAAGGGCTGGAGCGGTGAGGACGTCGCCAAGATCGTCATCGCTTACGAGCCCATCTGGGCCATCGGTACCGGTGAGACCGCTACCAGCGAAGATGCTCAGGAAGTTTGCGGTGCTATCCGCGCTGCCCTGCGTGAAGACTACGGCGACGAAGTTGCCGACGTCGTGCGCGTGCTCTACGGCGGCTCTGCCAAGCCCGGCAACATCAAGGAGCTCATGGCTCAGCCCGACATCGACGGCGCCCTGGTTGGTGGCGCTTCCCTGAAGGCTGACTCCTTCGGCGAGATGGCCAACTTCTACGCCTGATAACACTCAGTCGTAAAACGGGGGTCAACCTCAAGGTTGGCCCCCGTTTAGCGCTGCAACTATCTAGTGTTTAAAGCTAGTAATTCGTTAAAAACTTCTTTGCACAGGTAGTATTTCAATCAGTGCAGCTATAGCTGCAAACCCGACTAGTAATAAGGAGGCGCGTAAGGTGGCTATCTTGGCAATCGTGCTTAAGGTTTTGCTGTTCCTGTCTAGCTTCTTCCTGATTTTGACGATCCTGCTGCACAAAGGCCAGGGCGGCGGTCTATCCGACATGTTCGGTGGCGGTCTGTCTAGCTCGGTAGGTTCTTCTGGCGTAGCCGAGCGTAACCTCAACCGCATTACCATCGGTGTAGGCATCGTTTGGGTTGCCACCATCGTAGGTCTAGGCCTAATCGCTCGCTTTGCCTGATCGCGATCAGCTGGCGAAAGCCTTAGAAACTTACCTTTCGCACCTGCGGGTCGAACGCGGCTTAAGTCAAAATACCGCTGGAGCTTACCGGCGTGACTTAAGCCGTTACGTCAATTTTCTTCGCAGTCGCGCAGTCACTGACCCCAGTGCTATCACCAGCACTGACGTCAGTGACTTTCTTCTTGCTATCCGCTCAGGGGCCGACGGCGCCTCGCCGTTAGCTCCAGCTTCGGCCTCACGCTGCATTACGGCTGTGCGCGGCTGGCATAAGTTCATTGCTGAAGAAGGCATAACTGCAGATAACCCCGCAGCGCAAGTTAAGCCACCGGCTATTGCTAAACGACTGCCTAAAGCTCTAAGCATCAGCCAGGTTGAGGCTTTGATAGAAGCCGCCAATATTGATGACTCACCTTTAGGCCTGCGTGATCGAGCCCTGATTGAGTTGCTTTACGCCACTGGCGCGCGTATTTCCGAAGTAGTTTCACTAAGTATCGATGATTTTGACCGTGACAACGGCGTAGTGCGCCTATTTGGTAAAGGTGCAAAAGAACGTATCGTGCCGGTAGGGCGCTACGCCCTGGCTGCCTTGGATGCTTACCTGGTGCAGTCACGCCCCATCCTTGGTTTAAAAGGCACCGGTTCACCAGCTATTTTCCTAAATACTTTAGGTAGGCCCCTAAGCCGCCAAAGCGCTTGGGCAGTGCTGCAAAGTGCAGCTAAACGGGCAAACTTAAGTGAGCATATTTCTCCACACACTTTGCGCCACTCGTTTGCCACCCATCTACTAAACGGTGGGGCAGATGTGCGTGTAGTACAGGAAATGCTAGGCCATGCCTCAGTAACCACTACGCAGATATACACCAAGGTCACCATTGACCATCTGCGCGAGGTATATGCCACCAGCCATCCGCGAGCACGCGGCTAAAAATCCTCAAATAAGTTTGCTCTTAGCTATCCGGCGCGGCTGTCCTGGTTTTAAAGCCAGCTTGCACTAGGCTTGAGCCGTGAACGATTCCCAGCAACCCGGCAACGACACCCACGAACTACCGGTCGTGGATTTTCCGGTTCCCATGCCGTTGGATGCTCACGGCCCGGCTCGAGTTATCTCGGTATGTAACCAGAAAGGTGGGGTAGGTAAAACTACTACCACCATTAACTTGGCAGCTGCACTGGCAGAATATGGCCGTAAAGTGTTGATCGTTGACTTTGATCCGCAAGGCGCGGCCTCAGCTGGTTTGGGCATCAACTCTAATGTCTTGGACACCACTATCTATGACCTACTAGTGGCTAACCGTCCAGATGTGCGTCCAGCTATTCACCACACTGCGGTGGAGGGGCTAGATATTGTTCCTGCCAACATTGACCTATCTGCTGCTGAAGTGCAGCTGGTTAATGAGGTGGCCCGCGAGCAGGCTTTGCATCGAGTGCTGCGTCCAATCATGGATGACTATGACGTTATCTTTGTAGACTGCCAGCCTTCACTAGGTTTGCTCACCATTAATGCCCTAACTGCTTCACACGGGGTGTTGATTCCCCTAGAAACTGAGTTCTTTGCGCTACGTGGTGTGGCATTGCTAGTTGAAACTGTTGACCGTATTCGCGATCGTCTAAACCCGCGACTACAAATTGACGGTATTTTGGCCACCATGGTTGACCCACGCACTTTGCATTCCCGTGAAGTACTTGAGCGGCTAGAAGAAGCTTTCCAAGAGCGGCTTTACAATACTCAGATTCGCCGTACGGTTAAGTTCCCTGACGCGTCTGTGGCTAGCGAACCGATCACCGTATATGCGCCCACCCACCCGGGGGCTGAGGCTTACCGGCGTCTTGCCCGTGAAGTGATCTCACGCGGTAACGTAGCCTAGAAGTGGCTGAGGCTAGATAGCGTTTAAGCCTCAGCAATGAGAAGATTAAAGGGTGAGTGACGTTTCCCTTGATTTTTCAGGTCAAGAATTTTATGACGACGACGATCTGGAAGAAATAGAAGTTGATGACAGCGATTTAGAGCTGTCTACTGGCCATGCTGATGCGGATAAATCAGGCGGTGAGCACCATGATCCACATCAGGAACAAGGTGAGCGTCTACAAAAAGTCTTAGCCCATGCTGGTGTGGGCTCTAGGCGCATGAGCGAAAAGCTAATCGCTGCAGGTCGAGTAAGCGTAGACGGTGTCAAGGTTAGGGACATGGGTTTACGAGTTGATCCGCAGACCCAAGAGATCCGTGTTGACGGCCAGCGTATTTTGGCTGATCCTGACGTGATTACGGTGATGCTTAATAAGCCCACTGGGGTAGTTACCACGATGGAAGATCCACAGGGGCGTCCTACTGTGGCTGCTTTTGGGCGCCGCTACGTAGAAGAGCACAAGCTTGGCTCAATCCGTTTAGTGCATGTTGGTCGGTTGGATACTGATACTGAGGGCTTATTACTACTGAGTAATGATGGTCAGCTTTCGCATCGTTTGATGCACCCTTCATATGAGACCTCAAAAACTTATATCGCCATTGTTAAAGGTAAGTTTGAGCGCGGCACTGCGCGAAAGTTGCAGCGCGGCATTGAACTAGATGATGGCCCTATTAATGCCGACAAAGTAACCATTAAAGAAGCCACTAAGGCTGGCTCGATTGTGGAGGTTACACTCCACAGTGGCAGGAACCGGATCGTGCGCCGCATGCTAGCAGCAGTAGGTCACCCGGTGCAGCGTCTGGCGCGTACCCGTATTGCTAATTTGCATTTAGGTTCACTTGCTCCCGGGCAAATGCGGGCTTTAAGTAGTGAAGAAATCATGGAGCTACAGCGAGAGCTAGAACTGTGACTAAGCTGCAAGAGGGGCTAAACCCTATAGATGAAGTTGTGGCGGGGGAGGGGAGATCTTCTGACCAGCTAGACGCTGTCAAGGATGCGCTAGAACAGTCGCTTACTAAAGAATTAGACAGTGTCAATGGTTTAGTGTCTGCGAACCTGATTAGTGCACCCGCGCCTCTTGTTAACTCTCCGGTACTTATTATTGGGGCAGGTTTACTAGGAGCCAGTATTGGTTTAGCTCTAACCCGCACTGGCGTGCAGGTATGGCTAGAAGACTCTTCACCCACCGGTTTGGAACTCGCTTGCGATTTAGGTGCAGGTCAGCCGTTATCTGCTCAGCCTGCGCCGGTGCCAGCCCTGGTAGTAGTGGCCACGCCCCCGGATGTGGCCGGCGACGTCGTCGTACACGCCCTACGCAACTACCCCGGCGCCGTCGTAACTGACGTAGCCAGCGTAAAAGAACCCATTGCCAAGTGCGTACTAGAACATGCCCCTGACCTAGCCCAACGCTACGTGGGTTCCCACCCCATGGCGGGCCGCGAGCGCTCCGGGGCGGCTAGTGCCCGCGCTGACCTGTTCGACGCGCGCCCCTGGGTGCTAGTTGCAACCTCTGCCACCAGCCCAAATGCCCTAAGCGCAGTGCGGCAACTAGCCATTGACCTGGGTGCTCTACCCACCCAGCTAGGTGCAGCTGAACATGACCGGGCGGTAGCGCTAATATCGCACACCCCGCAACTAGTAGCCTCAGCGTTAGCGGCGCGTCTAGAACAAGCCCCTGAAGTGGCCTTAAACCTAGCCGGTCAGGGACTGCGTGATACTACCCGTATTGCCGCCTCCGATCCGCGCCTGTGGGCAGCCATCCTAAACGCCAACCGTTCTTCGGTATCCCAAGTGCTACGTGAACTGCGGGTGGATATAGACGCTCTGATCGAGGCGCTGGAACAGGGGCGCGGCGCGGTGGGGACAGTCGTAGACGTAATGCAACGCGGCAACCTGGGCCGTGACCGTATTCCGGGTAAACACGGCGGGGCCCCCAGCCGATATGCCGAAGTGATGGTGCTGATCCCAGATGCTCCCGGGCAGCTAGCGCGGCTATTTAACGATGTGGGCGCGGCGCAAGTAAATATTGAAGACCTGGTGATTGAGCACTCGGCAGGTCAGCGTCAAGGCCTGGCCACATTACTGGTGGCGCCGGCGGCGGCGGTAGGGCTGCGGCAAGCTTTGGAGCAGCAGGGATGGAAGATAGTGGCTAATTAAACCCTGCGCCGCTAGCGCTAAAACGTGGTATCTGGCTTGTTTACATGGCAAGCTGACACTAGAAGCTTAAAAATTAGGAGTAAAAGATGGGGATTGTTGTAGCTATTGACGGGCCTAGCGGCTCGGGTAAATCATCTGTATCCCTGGCGGTAGCCCGCCAGCTGCAACTGGCCTACCTGGACACGGGGGCCATGTATCGCGCAGCCGCCTGGTGGTGCGAGCATTTAGGGATCGATCTGGAAGATCAAGAAGGCGTAAGCGACGCCGTCATTTCCATGCCCCTACACATGGATACTGACCCTGGCCGCCCTGGCCTAAGCGTGGATGGCATTGATATCGCTCAGGCTATTCGCGAGCCGCATATCTCTGCGGTAGTTTCCAAGATTGCTGCAAACCTGGATGTACGCGCCGAATTAGGCCGTCGCCAGCGTGAATTGATTGAGCATGGCGCAGCCAACGGCGGCATTGTGGCAGAAGGGCGCGACATCACCACCGTGATTGCTCCCGACGCGCAGGTGCGCCTACTAATCACTGCCTCTGAGGAAGCTCGCCTAGAGCGCCGCGCTGCTCAGCTAGAGGCTGCTGGTAAGAGTGTGGATGCAGCTGCTCTGCGTGACCAGGTGCTACGCCGCGACCGTGATGACGCTAAAGTCTCCCAATTCCTTGAGGCTCCCGAAGGCGTCACCCTAGTTGACACCTCCAACTTGGACTTTAACCAAAGTGTTGAAAAGGTCAGCGCTCTAGTGCGCGCAGCCATTGAGGAAGACCAGGCGCTGGGGGAGAGCGAGCGTCTACGCACTGACGCTATGCGCGCCACTTTGAGTGAATATGACCTAGATGCTGAAGACTTAGCACTCCTAGATGGTCCCGCCCGCAACGGCGCTGAAGAAAAAATTGAGGCTGGTTTACCCGTGTTGGCCGTGGTTGGCCGCCCCAACGTAGGTAAATCTACGCTGGTCAACCGTGTACTAGGGCGACGTGAGGCAGTAGTTCAAGACCGCCCCGGGGTGACCCGTGACCGCGTTTCCTACCCGGCCCACTGGGCTGGACGCGACTTCACCATTGTTGACACCGGTGGTTGGGAAGTTGATGTGGCCGGGCTCGATGCCTCGGTAGCTTCTCAGGCCGAAGTGGCAATCGAAATGGCTGACGCAGTGCTGCTGGTAGTGGACGCTACCGTAGGCATTACCGAAACTGACGCCCAGGTGGTTAAGCTGCTGCGTCGCTCCGGTAAGCCCGTGGTGCTAGCCGCTAACAAGGTCGATTCTTCTGTGCAGGAAGCCGATGCCTATGCGCTGTGGAATCTTGGCCTGGGGGAGCCCTACCCGGTATCTGCGCTACACGGGCGCGGTAGTGGCGATGTGCTAGATGCCTGCATGAAGATTTTGCCTCTAGTCAGCGCAGTTGCTGGCCCCGCCCCTGAGGGTGACCTGCATCGAGTGGCGCTGGTGGGCCGCCCCAATGTGGGTAAGTCTTCTTTGCTTAACTCCATTGCGGGCTCGCAGCGTGTGGTGGTTAATGAACTCGCGGGCACCACCCGTGACCCGGTTGACGAAATCATTGAGCTTGATGGGCGCAAGTGGGTGTTTGTTGACACTGCAGGTATCCGCCGGCGCGTCAAGCAGTCTCGCGGCGCTGATTTCTATGCGGTTTTGCGTACTCAGGCTGCCATTGAAAAAGCTGAAGTTGCCGTGGTGCTACTTGATGGCTCTGATGTGGTTAGCGAGCAGGATGTGCGCGTAATCCAGCAGGTAGTTGATGCTGGTCGCGCCCTGGTGTTGGTTAACAACAAGTGGGACCTGGTAGATGAAGATCGCCAGGCACAGCTTAAGTGGGAGATTGAAAAAGACCTGGCCCACGTTTCCTGGGCGCCGCACATCAACCTGGCAGCTAAGACTGGCTGGCACACTAACCGTCTGGTGCGTGCTCTCGACGCCGCACTTGAGGGTTGGTACACCCGCATTCCGACGGCGCGGCTAAATGCCTTCCTAGGGGAGTTGCAGGCTGCTACCCCGCACCCGCTGCGTGGAGGTAAACAGCCACGCATCCTGTTTGGGGCGCAGGTGCAGGTGGCCCCGCCGCGCATAGTGCTGTTTACTACCGGTTTCTTGGACCCAGGCTATCGGCGCTTTATTGAGCGACGTCTGCGTGAAGAATTTGGCTTTACTGGTTCTCCGATTCAGATCGGTGTGCGCGTACGTGAGAAGCGTAAGCGTAAGTAGCCAAATAAAAGTGACATAGCTCATTGGGTTTCAATTTCCCTTTGAGTGGTTGCTTGCGGTAATCTCTTATCCGTTGCGAGCGAAGAGAAAATCGTAAGCACACGGGCTGTGGCGCAGTTTGGTAGCGCACTTGACTGGGGGTCAAGGGGTCGTGGGTTCAAATCCCGCCAGCCCGACCAACAAATCCCGTAGCTTTAGAGCTACGGGATTTTTTAGTTTCAGGCAATGCTTGACTGGTTCTGCTGCGGCGATGCGGGGGTTAAAGGACAAAAAGAGTTGGTCTGAGCCCGACCTTTCGGCTTTGTAGTGCGAGAAAGTCTGGTTCAAAGTTGTTGGGGGCCAACTTTGAGGGTGGACAAAATGTGTTGGTGAAACATCGACTTTTCGGCTTTATGGTGCGGGAGAGTGGGCGTCAAAGTTGGTACTGGCAGATTCGGTGAGTGAACATCTCGAAATGCGATTCCTGTGGCAGGAAGCTGATCCGGTACGGACTGTCGAAATCGGGCAAGCAGAGGTGGCATTGCACCTCGTGCCACTCAACTGGCGTGCAGCGGATTGATACCTCGGCCAAGCATCTGGGTGAGTTTCTTGCCTGGCTGCTCAGCGGTAATCGGCAGGCGGATATGCCAGGTGGGGGCAGGTCGTTTCGCAGGCGATGCCAGGGTTTGTGGCGAGGTGTGGCCTC
>NZ_JH470338.1:461957-750327 GCF_000239695.1 Actinomyces graevenitzii C83
CGCGCAGAAGACCAAGAGGGACGATGGCGGTGGGCATACACGCACGAACGACTCGTGCGGGCCCGCAACAGTGTGAACCGGCTCATCGGAGCCGAGGTGTTGTTCACCTACACCGACCCCCAGTTTGAGGGGGCGTTGCCGGCGATGAACAACCAGATCGAAGGCGCGACCAACGCGCCCTTGCGTCAACTGTTGCGCGACCACCGGGGAATGCGGCTGACCCGCCGGATCAAAGCGATCTTCTGGTGGTGCTACATGCACACCGAAAACCCGCTCCCACCAGCCCAGATCCTCAAAATCATGCCCACAGACACCCAGATTGAAGCCCAATGGGAACACGCCTCGCGCACACACCCCGCAGCCGGTGTCATCCCCAGATGGGGCGACGCTATCGCCTGGCACGACCTCCACCACACAAGCCCCCACCGAAACAACTGGGACTAACCCTCCACCAACTCTTTTTGTCCTTTAACCCCGATGCGGACCAGTGTTAAATGATACTGGCTTGCAGGTAGTGATTCCTTGATGTTGGCGGCGTGCAGACTGTGTAAGGTGGGGTAGGGGCTGGAAGTAAAGACTGTATGGGCCTGGTGGGAAGGCCTACATAGAGGTTGGCTGGAGGGCTGCCGGCAGAGGTGCGGTAGTCCTTACGAATAGGGGCGGTGGCAATTTTTCTCAGTTTTATTAGTGGTTTGAGACACATTGGTGCAGGTTTTTTGATTTGCCTGCGAGATCCAGGTTGCAGATCTAAAATATTAGGCATTACTAAACGCGATGTATAACACTCCAAAAGCACGGGGTGTTATGTACCATGCTTTGTAATACTTCCCCAACACTCCCTTAAAGCTTCATCAGTGTAGATAAATCACGGGGGAACACAATGGGGGCCTCAACAAATAAACGGTATCTGCAGGCAGCACTGGCCTTAACCCTGCTGGCTTGCTCGAGCATAGCCGGCTGCAGTGACAACCAGGAGCAAAGCGGTTCAAATTCTAGCGGTAAGGCCGCCGTCGCCACTGCACATGCCAAGACGCCAAGCGCCACGCCAAAAGCCAGCGGCAAGGCTACTGGTACGCCTACTGCAACCGGCACGCCCAGCGCTACATCTAGCCCGACACTCATCATGACCCCAGAGCTGGAGGCTTCTAAAAAGCGTGCCCTGGCCACGCCACCACCACCCAAGCCTGAACTGATCACAGTCAACAGTGATGACGGTGCGATCGCTACCGCTAAATACTGGGTGCAGCTTCACTATTACATCTACACCACCGGCAAAGTAGATGAATACAAAGCACTCTGTAGCGGCGATGAATCTACTGCTGTTACTCCAGTAAATTACGCAACCGGAAACCATGCTAGGGGTGGTTGGACTGATCCAGTTGTAATTAATTTTACCGCAGCGTTCCGCAGAGATGACTTCAAAGACGACGTAGTAGTACAAGTTAATTTCGAACGCGAAGCTTACACTGTATATAGCGGTAATGGGGCGACTGAATATTTTCCAAAACAATCACGCTGGGCTGGCGTAAAACTTGAATACACTGACACACAGTGGATCGTTAAAGAGGCTGTTAATAATGAACGTTAAGCAATTATCTGGTTTACTAATTCCAATAATTACTCTATCTGCTTCTGCGCCACCAGATACAGCTGGAGATAGGGACTCTACTGGAAAATCTTTCATTATAAGTGCGCGTGAAGAAACAACTACTCCTGGTGGTTTTTCTGCGGTGGCTGAGCCAGCCGGGCCTGTAGACCCTGAAGCAGCTAAACGAGCCGCTGAAGAATACGCCCAAAAATGCATACTGCCACAGGTAGAAGTACTCATGACAATGGGGATGGCCCCAGGGCCTCCCCAGGAATGCACTGCCCAAGTCAACACTGGCGCGCCACTGGCTGCTGGCCCTACCACGGTCAGTAATGAGCAAGTAGCTCGTCTGATCCCGCATGGTTCTGGGATCAATCGTTACCCCAGCGGGGAAATCTTCGTTATCTTCAAACAACCCATGATGGTGTGGACCAGCCCTGACAAGCAAACCTTCAACATCACCCTGCTAGGCACACCCATTGAGGTTGAGGCGACGCCTACTTCTTTTAACTGGGACTGGGGAGACGGCCAATCCCTCGACACCACTGACCCGGGCACTCCATACCCTAACTACACTGTCAGCCACCCCTACGAAGTAACCGGTAACGGATACGTGATTAGGCTGCGTACTTCCTGGAGTGCTAGGTGGCGTATTGCAGGCCAAGCCCAATGGCACCAGGTCAACGGCACAGTCACCACTACTGAGACATCCAGCCCGTTCAACTTGTATATCGCTGACTCTTACGGAACCACTCCGTAAGTCTTAGTTGCTGCTTCGTAAGAGCTTCTTACGGCACTACTTCAAACTTTTCGGCAACGGCTTGTTGCCACTCGTAATTAGATAAATCAATGCGGATTAATCATGGGGGAAACACAATGAAGACAGCACCATATAAACGTCAGCTTCAAGTAGCGTTGGCTTTAACCCTGTTGGCCTGCTCAGGGCTGAGCGGGTGTAGCGGAGGCCAAGAGCAAGGCGCTGCAAATGCTGGTAGTAGTAAGGCCGCCGTCGCCAGCACACACACCAAGGTAGCCACCGCTGCCCCCACAGCCAGTGGTAAAGCCAAGGATGCTGATAAACCCACAGCCACCTCGACCGCGACCTTGTCACCAGAACTTGAGGCAGCTAAAAAGCGAGCCCTAGCCACACCGCCACCACCCAAGCCTGAACTGATCACTGTCAACAATGACGACGGTGCGATCGCCACTGCCAAGTACTGGGTGCAGTTACACTACTACATATACACCACCGGAAAAGTAGATGAATACAAAGCATTATGTCCAGGAAACGGCGACACGGCCACCAAGCCAGTAAAACACGCAACCGAAAATTACGTTAATGGCGTCTGGAATGACCCCGTCACAATTACGTTTACCAAAGCTTTCCGCAGATCAGATTTTAAAGATAACGTAGTAGTACAAGTCAACTTTGAACGTGAAAGCGTTAATCAGTATGACAGTAATGGCAAGGTTACATATCGCGAGAAACAATCTCGTTGGGCTGGCGTAAAACTTGAATACAACGGTTCACAATGGATCGTAATCGAGGCGGTAAACCGGCTCTTCATAATTGAGGGTGTAGTTGGGGTCTGAATCCTCCTGTTTCGAGGAGGCAGCGGGCGATGTAGTTGGTGAGGTTGCGGAACCCAAGTGCGGATCCGCGTAGATGTTCAAGGCGCCCGTTGATAGCTTCGGTAGGGCCATTGGAGGTGTGGGGATGATCGAAGTAGGCCAGGATGTCCCCGGCTCGGCGTTTGAGTGTCCTGCCCAGCGTAATGAGCTCTCTCAGACCCCTCGGTACACGCGTGCAGGTCAGTGTATTAATTTCGGCTTGCATCATGGCCTTGCCCGCAGCCGTGTCGGGCGCGCGGTAGGCATCAATGATGTTCTGGTAGGCACTCCAGGTGACCTCGAGGGCGACGTGCTCCTGACTGGAAAACAGGTCGAGTAGTTGGTGCTGCTGGCGTGGCGTGAGCAGGCAAGATCTGGTGCGCAAGCATCCTGCGAGCCTTGTACAGGGGATCCGTGGCACGCCCGCGCCGATGGTGAAGGTCTTGCCCGATGCGCCTGCGGCACTCATCCAAAGCGTTGCCAGCCAGGTGTACAACATGGAAGGGATCCATGACTGCCCTTGCATCGGGGAGTTCTTCGGCGGCAGCGCTCTTAAAACCAGTGAATCCATCCATCGCGACGATCTCGATACGCTCACGCCACGTGTCGGGGCGGGAGGCCAGCCAGGCTTTGAAAACCTGCTTGGAGCGACCCGGGACCATGTCCAAGAGCCGGCAGGGGCCGCGACGGTCGCGGATGGGCGTCAAGTCCAAGATAACGGTGACGTATTTGTCTCCGTAGGGGGTGTGACGCCACACGTGTTCATCCACCCCGATGACACGCACGCCATCGAACCGTGCTGGATCATTGATCAGTAGACGCTCTCCTTCGGTCAGGACAGCGGTGTTGGCGGTATTCCAGGACACGCCTAGGGCCTGGGCGATACGAGCCACTGTCAGATGGTGGACCACCAGGCCCACCAGCGCCCAGCGCACCGCCGAGTGTGAGAGCTTCGCGCGTGGATCGGCCGCTGCACTCATGTTTTGACGCCACACGTGAGCGCACTGGGAGCAGCGGTAGCGGCGCACGCTCACGTGCAAGATCGTGGGGTGCCACCCGTAGGGTACGTGAGCCAAGCGCCTGATCACCGTGTCGCGTACGACGCCTTCGCCCCCACACTGTCGGCACCACCGGTCCTCACCCACTACCTTGCAGGCCAAGATGGTCCGATCGCCTCCTACACGCTGGCCCGTCACTTCCAGGCCCAGGTCATCCAGGCGTGTGAAGGTGCTCAGGTCAGGGCGATCAAAGGTAGTATTAGGCATGTCGAGGTCTTTCGGATGGACGGTGTAGGAACCCCCATCATCGGAAGACCTCGACCCCTACCCGGCCACGACACGCCGAACCCCGCATACCACCCCCACACCCTCAATTATGAAGAGCCGGTAAACCGTGAAAGCTAACCAATTGGCGCATTTATTGATCCCGGCAATTATTCTATCTCTTCCTGCAGATACAAATAATTGGGGAGAGATTGATGATGGTGCGGACTCTTTCGTTATTGGTGAGAGTAAAGAAAGTTCAACTAGTCCTGGTGGTTTTTCGGCGATGGCTGAGCCAGCCGGGCCGGTAGATCCTGAAGCGGCTAAACGGGCCGCTGAAAGGTACCGCTTACATTGCGTCACAATGCCGAAAATAGTCGCCATCTTTGATAAAACCGAGGTGATCACCCCCGAGGAATGCACTGCCCAGTGCTAACACTGGTGCGCCTTTGGCTGCTGGGCCTACCACGGTCAGTAACGAGCAGGTAGCTCGCCTTATCCCGCACGGCTCCTGTATCAACTATCCCAGCGGGGAAATCTTCGTTATCTTCAAGCAACCAATGATGGTGCGGACCAGCCCCGATAACATCACCTTGCTAGGCACGCCCATTGAGGTTGAGGCGAGCCCTGTGTCTTTTAATTGGGATTGGGGGGACGGTCAGTCTTTCGAGACCACTGACCCGAGCGTACCTTACCCTAACTACACGGTTAGTCATCCTTATGAGGTTACTGGTGACGGCTATGTGATCAAACTGCGTACTTCCTGGAGTGCTAGGTGGCGTATCGTCGGCCAGGCCCAGTGGCACCAGGTCAATGGCACAGTCACCACTACTGAGACATCCAGCCCGTTCAATCTCTACATTGCCGACTCTTACGGAACCACTCCATAAAAGCTTCTTACGGGACTATTTCAAATTTTTCGGCAATGGCTTATTGCCACTCGTAATTAGATGAATCAACGCAGATAAATCACGGGGAAACACAATGAAAACACCACCAACTAAACGCCACTTACAGACGGCTTTGGCTTTGACGTTACTGGTTTGTTCAGGACTGACTGGGTGTAGTGAGAGCCAGGAACAAAGCGGTTCAAACACAGCTAGCGGCAAAGTCGCCGTCGCCAGCACGCACACTAAAGCGGCTACCGCCACGCCAAAAGCTAGTAGCGGCGCGTCTACTGTAACTGGTAGGCCAAGCACTACAGCTAGCCCGACACTCATCATGACCCCAGAGCTGGAAGCTTCAAAGAAGCGCGCCCTGGCTACGCCACCACCACCCAAACCAGAACTAATCACCGTCAATAGCGATGACGGTGCGATAGCTACCGCCAAATACTGGGTACAGCTGGATTATTACATCTACACCACTGGAAAAACTTCCGAGTACAAAGAACTATGTCCAGGCAGTAGCTACACGGCTACTACGCATGTCGAACATGCAAAGGAAAATCATGCTTTAGGCGGCTGGACTGAGCCGGTTACAGTGAAATTCACTAAAGCTTTTCGTAGGGATGACTTTAAAGACACGGTAGTAATACAAGTCGAGTTTGAGCGTGAAGCTTTCACTCAATATCACAGTGAAGGCAGGATTCAACACTACGAAAAGCAGTCACGCTGGGCTGGTGTAAAGCTTGAATACAACGGCTCAAAATGGATCGTAATTGAAGCGGCTAATCGTGCAGATTAAAAGATTAATATATGTGCTAGTACCAATAATTGCCTTATCTCCTTCTGCGATGGCAAATACTGAGGGAGAGAGTGACGATAATGGCATTGTTATCAGTAAGCGTGAGACCACGACTAGTCCTGGTGGTTTTTCAGCGGTGGCTGAGCCAGCCGGGCCCATAGACCCTGAAGCAGCTGCGATATACGCGGCAACATACCAGTTCGCATGCGTCATAATCCCAAACCTGCTATCTCATGCAACAGGAGGAAAACCTATAGCAGTCCACGAAATGTGCGCTGCTCAAGCCAACACCGGCGCACCCCTAGCAGCCGGCCCCACTACGGTCAGTAACGAGCAAGTAGCGCGGCTCATCCCGCATGGTTCTGGTATTAACCGCTACCCGAGTGGGGAGGTTTTCGTTATTTTTAAGTAACCCATGATGGTGTGGACCAGCCCTGACAAGCAAACCTTCAACATCACTCTACTGGGTACCCCTATTGAGGTTGAAGCTACACCCACTTCTTTTAACTGGGATTGGGGGGACGGTCAGTCCTTTGACACTACTGATCCGGGCAGTCCATACCCTAACTACACGGTCAGCCACCCCTACGAGGTAACCGGCAACGGATACGTGATCAAACTGCGTACTTCCTGGAGTGCTAGGTGGCGTATCGCTGGACAGGCCCAGTGGCACCAAGTCAACGGCACAGTCACCACTACTGAGACATCCAGCCCGTTCAACTTGTATATCGCTGACTCTTACGGAACCACTTCATAAGTTTGACCTAGTAGCTGTAAAAGAGCTTCAAACTAGGTAAATTTAAGCTACGGCGACGGTGGTGTTGACTTCCGCCTAACATAAATCCAGGTGCCATAGTTAGGCAGGGGGTGCACCGCCGTCGTCGTTACCCTAAAAACCTGCAAAACAAGAGGCTGTCCCTAGAGGGACTTCCTCTATGGGCAGGGCGCGGCAGGCCGGCATTGCTTGCGGCTTGCTAGTCTGTTGAGACTAAGTGACCTCAGATTCTAGTGAAGGTTGCTGCAACTACCCCCTAGAATCCAGCGGGCCAGGCAAGTAAAGGACAAGTACGCAGGGAAGGGGTTTACAGATACGGGGTTTTCGTCCGTTGCCTATAAAACCCCATGAAAAAATTATAGGGAAGGGACGATTTTGCCTGTAAATGCATGTGGCTGTACAGAATTTGGCTGTGAAAATTTGCATCACCCAGGTTGCTTGTCCAAGCTGCAGTAATCATGACAGCTTATTTATGTGACACATTCACGCAAATCCGTATCATCCCCTGAAGGGGCCGACACTACACAGTCACGTTTAAGCACCGAGGGGGCAGGTGCTACTTTCAATGAGTCAGGCTCAACCACTAAAAGCCTAGCCGCACCTACACTTATCGCATTGGCACTTATGTCTGGGGTAGCACCGCTATCTACCGACCTATACCTGCCGGCAATGCCAGCCATGGTTAAAGATCTGGCTACCGAATCAGCCACAGTACAGTTGACACTGACTACATTCCTGATCGGTTCGGGACTTGGCCAGGTGTTTTTTGGTCCGCTCTCTGACCGAATTGGGCGCCGTAAACCATTACTAGCAGGGCTAACACTGTATGTTGCGGCATGTCTGATTGCTGCTTTCTCCCCAAATATTGAGCTACTGATTGGGGCCCGCTTACTTATGGGCCTAGCCGGCAGCGCTGGTATGGTGCTTGGACGCGCCATTGTCCTAGATGGCGCTCAGTCTAAGCAGGCTGCCAGCGCCCTAAACGTCATGATGACCATTACTGGGCTAGCGCCAGTTGTTGCCCCATTGCTGGGAGGGGTACTCGCTGACCCTATTGGTTGGCGCGGAATCATGGGGGTTATGGCCGCCATTGGCACGCTAACCATCATCATGACTGTGCTGTTTGTAAGCGAATCGCTTCCGCGTCAGGTGCGTGAAAGTCGCCGAGCAGCGGGGGACAAGGGCGGATTTAAAGCCTTAGCAAACCTGCGCTATATCGGTTTTGGGGCCACCATGGTGTGCGCGGCCGGAGTGCTATTTGCCTACATCGCTGCCTCACCTTTCGTATACCAAAACATGATGGGCATGAGCGCGACGGGCTACTCCATCGCCTTCGCTGTCAACGCTATGGGCATGGTCTCTTGCACTGCGCTTTCAGGCAAACTAGCCAAACGCTACAGCCTAGAAAAGCTAATTGCTTTAGGTCTGGCTATCAATGTTTCAGCCGTGGCAGGTATTGGCCTAGTTACCATTACCGGCTCCGATATTCGCCTGATGGCGCTGTGTTTCTTCTTTGCAGTTGCCTCGCTGGGATTCATTTTTGGTAACTCTACTGCCGTGGCACTGTCCGCAGTTGACCGCGCCGCCGTGGGCACTGCTTCAGCCATGATTGGCATGAGCCAGTTTGCCTTAGGTGGTATCGCCACGGCCACAGCCGGCTTGAGCGGCGAAAACTCTACGGTTGCGCTTGCCATTGTCAGTGCAGTTTCAGCTGCGTGTGCTTTGACTGCTTTCCTCATGGCCCGCAAGGCGCCGGTGAAGATACACCACATCGGCTAGTAGATTGGGGTAGATGGTTAAATTTGTGGCAGGTGGCTGGTCAGCTGCCCGCCATAAGTGTTTTAGGGGGCGCTGTGGCTCTGGCTTCTGTGGCCCTGACTTAGAATGTGCTCATGCAAGCTTTTAACGTTTTAGTTCCGGCCCATGTTGATAACCAGGGTAAGCACGTGCCAGCCTTGGAACTAAGCGAATTTGTTTTAGAAGATGCCGCTGCAGTTAGTGAGATTTGCGCCGACGCCGCGATCGCTAAATGGACTACGGTGCCCAGCCCCTACACGCTTGCAGATGCCCAATATTTCATTAAGGAAGTAGCTCAAGCAGGTTGGCGCCAGGATTTACGCGCAACTTGGGCAGTGCGGTTGGACGGCCAGCTGGTGGGCTGCGTTTCACTTGAGTTTGCTAGCTCTGCAATTGGCTACTGGTTTGCGCCCCAGGTACGCGGCAGCGGGGTTGCCAGGGCGGCTGTGGCGGCAGTAATTCATGCGGCTTTTGATAATTTTGATATGCCCGCCCTGTATTGGGCAGCTGAAATTCACGACGGCGTACCTAACTGGCCTTCGTGGCGTTTGGCCTGGTCGCTTGGTTTCAAGCGGGAAGGTTTGGTGCGTTTGCATGGGCAAAATAAGGGCGAGTATTGCGACCAGTGGGTGGGCACACTGCTAGCTGGTGACCCATTAGAGCCGGTTGCTCCCTGGGATGGCCCGGTCAGGGGGCGCCAGGCTGTGGATACTACTTTGGTGGCTCACGACGGCGTCGGTGAGCGTGAGGGGGACGACCCGGAGGCTTTGGTGCGCCGCTTCCACCATGTTTATGGGCTGCCGGTTTTGCCTACTGATGCCCCTAGTGTTGATAACGAGCGCGTACATATGCGCATGAGCTTGATTGCCGAAGAATTTAGTGAACTAGTAGGTGCGGTCTATGGCAAGCGTGCTCGCGCAGGGGTTGAGGCTGCTTTTAAGCAGGCAGTTAGCGACGACGACGGCTCGCGCGACACGGTCGAGGCGGCTGACGCTTTGGCTGATCTGATCTACGTCATTTACGGTATGGCCCTAGAAATGGGTATTGACCTGGCTAAAGTGTTAGCTGAAGTGCAGCGTTCGAACATGTCTAAACTGGGTGAAGATGGCAAACCTATCTACCGTGAAGATGGCAAGGTGCTTAAAGGCCCGGGCTACTTTAGGCCTGATGTGGCCGGGGTGCTGGGGCTGTAATAGGTTCTGACTATGAGCTAGGAAGGGGACAAGGGCATGAATGTAGAAGCTGAGGCAACTAACCGGGTAGCTATCCTACTGGGCCGAAAAGTGAGCCTAGAAGATTTACACCGCCTGATTTTAGATATCAACTCTCTACTTTCACCCACTGTTCCTATCGTTATGGGCCCAGATTTCGCTATTCGCTGGGTGCTAGGGGTGCGCAGTGTAGAACTTGGCGTCACTGCGGATAGAAAATGGGGCTATAAGCTTACGCTGCGCTGCTATGACACCCAAATAGTAGAGGGTGAAGAAAAGCTTGCGGTTGATTACCGTGAGCCAGATGAAGATATAGCTAATTTTAGCTATGCCTGGTCTATCTATCCGCTTGGTGCACCTAAAGGTTGGTTAGATCTAGCTTATATGCTTTGCTATAACTGGAGTACGTTTGATATGTATTTCGCTCCAGTGCTTAACAGCTTGCCTGAAGCTATCAAACTAATGCCACCCGCTTGGCGTAAACCGGTTAATTTTAGCTGGAATATGGAGGCGTCTGGTTGGGGGATTGTGCAGGTTGGCGCCACTGAGCAGGGACTTACTATCAGCTCAGTTGTGGGCGCCGAACAGGTTGAAATTCCTCTAGAGGCATTATGGCATGTTGATATAACTGCGGTTCTCTCTGGATTGGGTGGGGGAGTGCCACTTAAACAGCTACCTTTCCTAGGTTGTGAAGGTTTAGCTAATGGTCCAGAGTCTTTGACTGGCCAGGAAAGCGCAGAGGATCTAGAGCTGTTTGCTGAGTGGGAAGATGACGAGGAAAACGAAATAGAGCCTGATGGCAGTAACTTTCCAGCCCTTAGTTTCGACGACGTACGCAACTTGGTGGCTAAAGCTCAGCTTGATGAGAGTGAAGGCTTTGAAGAAAAACCGTTGCAGGGTGTGCCAGTTAATCCGGGCCTAGCGTTGCAGTCAGTTTTTAAAATCATTGATAGTTGGCTCTCTGGCATAACCCCCAGCCAAAGCGCCATTGAGGCGGGTGCCTGTCCGGGAGATCTAGGTGGGCGCCAAGCTTGGCTAGGGCCAGGATGGTATTTAGAAAAGCGCTATGCCTGGAATCTAAATGTGGCCCCAGAACCTAAGGAGGCTAGCTTAGAGCTAGATCCAGCCAGTCGTGCCCGCATGGCCTGGTCTTTAGCTTGGGAACTTGAAAAACGTTATGGCGCCCCCATTGGTTCACGCACCACTAGCCAGGGTGGTTTAAGCAGACTGTTTAAACTGGGAGATAAGGGCGTGCAAGTCCACACTGACATCTGGGGGATTACCGTCACCCTAGGTGACTTTATCCAGATCGGTATCCAAAACTCATTTACCTAAAGAGCTGCCAGCTGGCGGGTAGGTTAAGGATAACTGACCCAGAACATCTATAAGCAGCGACTATAAAAAGCTGTGGGGCCACCAAACGGTGACCCCACAGCTTTTAGTTAATGGGCCTTAGCTGTTTAGGCCCTTGTCTACGCCGTCGGCAACTGCCTGCTCAACGGTAGGGGCTACCACCTTGGCACCTACCAGGGCGCCCAGCATCTGTCGCAGGTCTAGTCCCATGGTTTCGCCAAGGCCAGCGTTTACCTGAGACAGGGAGTTGGTAATGTCAGCAACCATCTTGGCGCTGTTACCCTCACCGTACATGGTGATGGAGTCGACGTTAGCCAGCGGCGAGGCAATAGCTGCGGCCACATCCGGCAGGGCCTTGAAGTACATTTCCAGAACGGCTGCCTGATTCATCTTGGCCATGGCTTCAGCCTTCTTTTCCAGACCTTCAGCCTCAGCGCTAAGGATTGCAGCCTTAGCGGCAGCTTCAGCTTCACCCTTGGCACGTAAACCGTCAGCCTCAGCTAGCATCGCCTGCTTGGTGGCCTCAGCGCGCTTTATCTGTTCGAAAGCTTCAGCTTCAGCTTCACGCTGACGGGAATAAAGCTTGGCGTTGGCGGCCTGCTCAGCGGCGTAACGGTCAGCATCGGCCTGGGCGTTAACGGTTGCTTCCAGGGCGTTGCGGGTTACCTTTACTTCGCGTTCCTTAACCAGGGCTTCTTGTTCCTGCTTGACAATGTCTGCCTGAGCAGTTTCGCGCTCAATGTCGCGGCGCTGAATCTGAGTCTGAATCGTGTAGGCAGCGTCGGCCTTGGCCTTTTCAGTGTCGGCCTCAGCCTTCAGAGCTGCGCGGCGCTTAGCTAGATCAGTGTCGCGCTTGGCGATCTCCATGTCGGTGGCTACCTGGGTTTCGTTAGCCTCGTTCTTAGCGCGGGCGCTAGCACTAATAATGTCTCGCTCAGCATTTGCCTTAGCGATAGCAGCGTTCTTGCGGATCTGCTCCACATTGTCGATACCCAGGTTGGAGATCACATTGCGATCATCGGAAACCGACTGGATAGAGAAAGCCACGATTACTAGACCCATTTCCTCCAGGTCACGGGTGGCATTTTCCTGGACACGGTCAGCTAGAGCGGTACGGTCGGTGACGATCTCAGTCAGTTTCATCTGACCGATAATGGCGCGCAGGTGACCTTCAAGAGTGTCACGCACCTGCGTACCGATTTCTGCAGCGCTGCGGTGAATGAAGGAACTAGAAGCTGCGTTAAGTAGCTGCTGGGTTTCGTAACCGATACGCACCTGCACTACTGCATCTACATGCACGTTGATGAAATCATTGGTGGGCACGCTGTCAGTGGTCTTAGCGTCAATGCTAATCATGGAGGCAGTTAGGGTATCGACGCGCTCAATTAGCGGCACTTTCCAGCCGGTCTTACCACGTAGGGCGCGCTGTCCCCAAGGGCCAGAAACTACCTTGATGTCAGCGGGAGAAGCCGAGACAAAGGAGATCCTCAAGAATAAGAACAAACACAGCAATCCGCCACAAATTGCGGCAAAGATAAACATAGATGCACCTTTCAAGTGCTAGAAACTAGCTCAACAGCTAGAAGTCTAACCTTAGAAGCTAATGAAAATCTGGGGGATTAAACCCCAAGTTAAGCTTCATTGAGATCTACTTGGGGACTATTGTCCACTAGCGCGCCGCGATTATAAGTTGTCCACCCCAGCTAAGTGCCACGACACGCCTTAGTTAGTGCTTAGCTCCCTTAGCTCAGCTTTAACTTCTGTGATCGCGAACATATACTTACCTAAACCAATCCGTAAGACGCCGAGGTCTTTTAGCTATGTCTCACCGCTCCAAAGCTGGGGTTTCTATCAACCCTCGCTCAGCTCAAAACATGTCCACGCGCCCCGCTGGAGTGTCTAAAAAAAGTTCAGCCCCTTTAAAACTTTTGGTGCCTTAGGTGCCCTGGCAGCCATTACCATCTGCCTGTTTGTGCAGCTGCCAGGCTTAAGCGTAGAAGGCACCAGGATGTTCGGTATCTTCCTAGCCGCCATTTTGCTGTGGGTTAGTGAGGCTGTGCCGCTAGCTGGTACCGCAGTGCTAGTGATCTTCTTAGAAGTGCTGTTCATTTCTGATCACGCCCTGCTTGACGTAGCTAAAGGTGCCCCAGCCTACACCAAGTTCTTTGGGGCACTAGCCAACCCGGTCATTATTTTGTTCCTGGGTGGCTTTATGGTGGCCGACGGCGCCGCCAAGTACAAACTCGACCGCGCCTTATCAGCGGTGTTGCTAAAGCCTTTTATTGGTAAGCCGCGCCTGACCGTGCTGGGCGTCATGCTAATTACCGCCATCATGAGCATGTTCATGTCGAACACGGCCACCACCGCCACCATGTTTGCGGTGATGATGCCGGTAATTATGGCTCTGCCTGAGGGCAAGGCTCGCACTGGTATCGCGCTGTCGATTCCGGTGGCCGCAAATGTGGGTGGCATGGGCACACCCGTGGGCACACCCCCCAACGCAATTGCCCTGGGTGCACTGGAAAACGCTGGTATTAACGTCACCTTCTTACAGTGGATGCTGGCGGCAGTGCCGTTGATGCTGGTACTGCTGGCATTGTCTTGGGCTTTTATTGCCTGGCGCTACATCCCTAATGACGCAAAGTTCAATATTGACACCAGTGCCCGCTTTGAAAAGTCACGTAACGCCATCATTTTCTACTGCGTAGCTGGGCTGACTATTTTGCTGTGGATGACTGAGTCACTGCACCACATTTCTTCAAACATTGTTGGTTTCTTACCGGTAGTGGTGCTGCTGATGACCAAGGTAATGAGTGGCGATGACCTGCGAGCTTTGGACTGGCCAGTGCTGTGGCTGGTGGCCGGCGGTATCGCACTGGGCTCCGGGGTTAGCGCCACAGGACTAGATAAGTGGATGCTGGGTTCAATCGACTGGACCTCTATCCCTGGCCTGCTGCTGATTTTGGTTTTGGCCCTGGTGGGTTGGGTTACCTCTAACGTAATTTCCCACTCGGCTTCAGCTAACCTGCTGGTGCCTATGGGTATGGGCTTGGCCGTGTCGGTTTCCAGTGGAGCCGCTGAAATTGCCATTGTGATTGCTCTGGGTTGCTCGCTGGGTATGTGCCTGCCTATCTCGACGCCGCCTAACGCCATTGCCTACTCCACGGGCACCACCCCCACCCGCGAAATGGCTATTGTGGGTGTAATCGTTGGCCTGATTGGTATTGTGCTGCTAGCTTTTGTTGCCCCACTAACCTGGGGTGCCATTGGGATCAAATAGGTCATGGCTGCAGATACTGTAACTATTTTGGTCTTTGGCGATAACTCTCATGGTATCGCCGAGCCGCTGAGAGTAGAGCTAGCTAAAGCTTTTACGAAACTACATGTAGACCCAGTTCTTGGCATTGAGCAGATAGATGACTACTGCGCAGGTTTAACTGAGCTTGATCATGTAGCTATCGCGATTGCCACCAGCGAGGTAGCAAATATTGATGCCTTAATTTTTAAGGCCCGCACCCACCAGCACCTAAGCCAAACTCAGTGGCTAGTGGTAAGTGACGCGCAAGTTCACCGTGACCTTACCCAGGCCACCAAGGACGGCATCTTGTCAGCCATTATTAGTGCGCCTTGGAGCCTGCCGCTGCTGGCTGGCCAGGTGTATTCAACGATGCTGCGTTACCTTAACGGTTACAGCCATAAACGCATTCGTGAACTGATTGGCAGACCCCCAGATTTTGCGGTGCAAGGCCCCTTATTAAAGGGACTAAGCACTGATGAACGCGAAATCGTGATGAAGTTTCTCGAAGGCGTGGAGCGAGTACTGGGCCGGCGCCCCCGCATCCAGGTGCCTCCCGGCACGCATCTGCTTACCGAAGGTAAACCAGTTGCGGCTGTGAACCTAGTGCTTGAAGGTAAAGTTTCTCTCTACCGCGACGCGCGTCATGGTGAAGTGTTAGCTCATCTGGCTTCATCAGGGCCAATTATTGGCCTGGTATCGCTGGCACGTGGGGAGAACGCGTTTTTTAGCGCGGTTACTACCGTAAACACTACTTTAGTGCGATTAACTACTGAGCAGCTGCAGATAGTTATCTCTAATGATCCTTCTATTGGTTCAGCCTTAACTGCGCTAGCTATTGGTTCACTGACGCGCCGCCTAATGCGCGCAGAAGAACTGCATGTAGAAAACGCTACCTTAGCTGAGGATCTTGAGGCTCAAAAACAGGCGTTGGCCCGCACTAATGAGGATCTGCGCCAAACCCGCGCCGAGCTAGTGGAGCAGGCCAGGTTTGCAATGCTGGGGGAGTTGAGTGCAGGTATTGCCCATGAACTCAACAATCCGGTTACGGCCCTGCTGCGTGCTGCTGGGCATCTAACCCAGGATGTAGATACGGTACTTAGCTGCGCTAATCCTGAAATAGCCCGCAGTGGCATGCATCAAGGCATGCACAGCCAGACACTGTCTACTGCCGTTGAGCGTCAGCTGACTCGCGAGCTATTGCCTTTAGTGGGGGATAGGAACCTGACGCGCACTCTGGTAAGCGCTGGGGTTAGAGACCAAGCCCAAGTGCGTGAGCTTATGAGCCAAGCTGGAGCAGTTAAGGCTTTTCAAAATGGGGCCAGGCTGGGACAAAGCCTGCGCTCAGTGCTGGCAGCTGGTCAGCGCGTAACTGAACTAACCCAGTCACTTAAAGGCTATGCCCGCCCTGACGCCCAGGAAGGTAGACCCGTAGATTTACGTGCCAACATCGACGACGTCTTACGCCTTACTGCTCATCGCTTACGTAACGTTGAAGTTGAGCGTAACTACGACGACGTACCCGAGGTTCTAGGTTTCCCAGCCAAGCTCTCGCAGGTATGGACCAACCTGATTGTTAATGCGGCTGAAGCTATAGATGACGAAGCTGAAGATCTAACCGCCGGGCAACTACCTGCTCGCGGAGAAAACAAAGCTCATATCACCATCACTGTCACTAATGAGGTTCAGGGAGTTCATGTGGTCATTGAAGATAATGGCCCAGGTATCGAACCCCATGTGCTAGAAAAAATCATGGAGCCACACTTCACTACTAAAGCTGGGCGCGTGCGCTTTGGCTTAGGTATGGGAATGCCTATCGTGCGCTCCATCATTGCTGATCACGGCGGACATTTCTCAATCGATTCCCACCCCGGGTGCACTCGTATGCATGTACTGTTGCCACTAGCAGGGGCGGACAACCTATTCGTAACCCCCTTGCCAACCCCATCACCACAGGAGGAATCATGACTGTGACTATTTTATTGCTCGAAGATGAGGCTGATGTACGCACTGCTTTAGAGCGTGACCTTGAGCCTTTCTGGGGCAAGATCCGCTATGAAGTAGCCCAAGATGTGCCCGACGCTTGGGCAGCTATCGATGACATCCTCTCTGACGGTGACGAACTAGCCCTAGTTCTCTCCGATCACCGCCTACCAGGCGAATCCGGGGTGGACTTCCTAGTGGAGCTAACTCACGACGAGCGTTTTAGCTCCACCCGCACTGTGCTAGTAACTGGTCAAGCCGATCAGGATGACACCATTAAAGCAGTTAATGAAGCTAGCCTAGACTACTACATTGCTAAGCCTTGGGATCCCCAGAAGCTAGCAGCAGTAGTGCGTGAGCAGCTAACTAACTATGTGCTTGAAAACGGCATAGACCCCTTACCCTACCTTCCTGTACTTGATGGGGTACGGGTAATGGAAGCTATACGCTAAGTAGCTTGCAGTTGCTTGGTGAGGCTAGCGGATAGCTAGCCTCACCAAGCAGTAACTTGGCGCGTGGAAAAACTTTGACGGTATTGATTTAGAGCCGCTAGAAAATCCCCCAGCACAGTTTCCACATCTGCTGGTTGTGTGGGATCGAGAGCCGAAATCAAGGTAACCAGTCCACCACAGATGAACCACAGCATTTTTATCTGAGACTGATCCAGTTCTCCGATTTGCCCAACAGCAAGCTCTTGTAGCTTTCCTACAAGCTGACTTGTTAACTCCCTTGCGAAAATAGGATCCTCCACTAGGGGAGCCAGGCGAGCAAAACTATCATCAGCAAAGCGCACTGCAAACTCACGTGGCTGCATAAAGAACTTATCTAGGTAATCCATAGCTTCAACCAGCTTGGCTACTTGAGTAGAAAGATATGCACCACGCAGCTGGGCCAGATCTCGATAATGCAGATAGAAGGTGGCCTTGTTGATACCAGCTTCACGAGCTAGGGAAGTGACAGAGATTTGATTAGCGCTCTTTGGATCCTCTAGAGCGCGAGTATAAGCCTGAAGAATCGCTGCCTCGGCGCGTAGCCAACGTTGGTCTTGCTTGTCTACCATGTACCTAAAATACTGCAATTACGCCTATTAGACACCTGTATCATAGATAAATAGACACTAATCAACGACTGTTGTAGAGAAGATAGACAGTAGATAACTAAGCAACTGTTGTCGAATAAGCAAAGAAGCATAGAACGACAGTTGTCTAACAAAACATTAAGAATAATTATGCACGCCCGGCGGAACCTTAACGAATGAATAAATATGCGGTAATTTTATCGAAAGACTCCCCGAATATTTATTCAACATTGAAGTGAAGAAGTGGGGCGCATACTTATGCACTCATGTTTTGCTAAGCATTTCCAACGTTTCCAGCCGCTTCCCATCCACGCTGCAGGGGCGTGTTATATCCACAAACGACTTTGTTGGAGACCTATAGGGGAGTGGGCTACGTATGCTTGACACTAGTAGTTGTCAATGATGGCCATATAAGCCCTCATCTTAGGAATCGAACCCTATCTGCTAGAGGGCTGAACTTTAAGTTGAAGCTGGCTTATATGAGGCTTCGCGGGGTCAAGGCGTCATCTTAAGTGCGCTACGGCTAGTTTTTTGAAGCGAGTGGTACAGATTCAGTTGGCACTTATGGCACTTAGTGGGGCATCAGCCCAGGGGAGAGGCACCAAACCGCGCTTAGGATGCTTCTGAGCGAAGCTTGATCGGCAATTTTGTAAATTTTTCGCCCTCATAGCCCCATAAACCTAGGGGGAGGTGGTGGGAGCACCAAAAATATGGGTCTTATATTTGGGGAAGATGTAGATTTTTGTTGGAGCTGCTTGCTCTACCGGGGGCGACCTTATGTCATTTTCAACACCTACTGTAAAAGTTGCAGCAAAACGGGCGCCAACCTTTACAGCTGACGCCCGCAAAATTTTACAGAAACTAAATTCTTGTCTTCACTGAAAACGGTTTCAGTCGATTTTCAGTAAGGACGAAAGAGTGTAGTTCTCTCCTTAGAACTGGTCTAGCCGGGGGATGTTACGCATGTTTGAGGTAGCCATTGCTATGGCCTCACCAGCGCCACCGTTCAAAACCACCTTGCTCATAGCAGTAGCAAACCCAATCATCTGCTCACCCTTGATCTCCGGAGGCAGCGATAGTGCGTTGGGGTCGGTGATTACTTCCACCAAGGAGGGGCCATTGTGGGCAAAGGCCTGGCTGAAAGCGTCGCGTAGATCCTTAGGATCATCTACGCGCTGAGCATGGAAGCCGGCAGCTTCAGCGATCTTGGCGTAGTTAACGTCGTGTACGTTAGTGCCAAAATCAGGTAGGCCGTTTACTAGCATTTCTAGTTTGACCATGCCCAGGGTGGAGTTGTTAAACACCACCACGTTGATGGGTAGATCGTACATGCGGGCAGTTACTAGTTCACCTAGCAGCATGGATAGACCGCCGTCGCCAGAAACCGAAATTACCTGGCGACCAGGGTAGGCTACCTGGGCACCAATAGCATGGGGCAGAGCGTTAGCCATAGATCCATGCAGGAAAGAACCAATTAGGCGGCGCGTGCCCAGGGGATCAATGTAGCGGGCAGTCCACACATTGCACATACCGGTGTCAGCAGTGAAGACGGCATCCTTAGCGGCCACTTCATTAAGTACGTGGGCAGCGTATTCGGGGTGAATCGGCTTTAGCTTCTCAGCGTTACGAGTATATGAACCCACTGGGGCGTTCATAAGCTTGGCGTGCTTCTTAAGCTTTCCCTTTAGGAAAGCATCAGAGCGGTTACCATTTAGCTTGGGTAGTAGTTGCTTAATCAGTTCCTTGATATCAGAGTGGATAGCCAGGGAAACATCCGTGCGGCGGCCTAACTTTTCGGCGTGGCTGTCAACCTGTACCGTGCACTTACCAGGTAAGAACTGGTTGTAGGGGAAGTCAGTGCCCAGCATTAGCAGCACATCGGCGTCGACCATACCTTCAGCTGCAGCGCCATAACCAAGCAGGCCGGTCATACCCACATCGAAGGGGTTGTCGTACTGGATGAAGTCTTTACCGCGTAGGGTGTGACCCACGGGAGCCTTGAGCTTATCTGCCAGGGCCACCACCTCGTCGTGAGCATCTTCAACGCCGGCACCTGCAAAGATAGCTACCTTCTTAGAGCGGTTGAGCAGCTCAGCTAGCTCGCGCACATCCTCACTGTTGGGGGAAATCACGCTAGAGCGTGCGGGCACATACTTAGGGGCGTGACCAGTAGCTTTTTGATCTGAAATGTCGCCAGGCAGGGTGATAACACTGACGCCCTTTAGCTCAACTGCGTGACGGATCGCGGCGTTAACTACGCGCGGGCACTGCGCAGCCGTGGAAACCATCTCATTGTAAACGGAGCACTCGTTAAACAGACGGTCAGGGTGGGTTTCTTGGAAATAGGTCTGACCAATCTGCACGGTGGGAATATGTGAAGCAATAGCCAGCACCGGGGCACCTGAACGCTGGGCGTCATAAAGGCCATTAATTAGGTGCAGGTTGCCCGGCCCACAAGAACCAGCGCACACTGCCAGCTTGCCGGTCAGCTGAGCCTCAGCAGCGGCCGCAAAGGCTGCGCCCTCTTCGTGACGTACATGGATCCAGTCAATGCCACCCTTAGCGCTACCGCCAGACTTACGTACGGCATCGACAACGGGGTTTAGAGAGTCTCCAACAATTCCATAAATGTGGCTTACGCCAGCATCAATTAGCTGCTGTACTAACTGCTGAGCGACGTTCATACAAGCTCCTTAAAACTAAGTGTGCCTCCAGTTAAACTTGGAAGACGCCAACTGTTAGGTTTTTAAAACCTAGTAATCCACCATACTCCCTATGGGTCAAAAGTCCCTAGTTTTGTGTGCAAAGAGACGCGGTAGGTTAGCACTGCTACCGTTTTGAGATACTAGGGGCGTGTTGGAACAGCTTATTGCCGCGCCACCGCCCCTGCCGGTAGCCGAGAGTTTAGAGGCCCTAACTGCCCTGGCTACCCCAGGCAACTGCGCACTTATTACGGCTCCTGCCGGTAGTGGCAAAACCACCTTGCTATCGCCAGCCATTGCAGTAGCTCTAGGCGGGCTAGAAAACCGTCGGGTGCTAGTCACTCAGCCACGGCGCGTGGCCGTACGCGCTGCAGCTCGACGTATCGCCTCACTGCTAGGTCAAGAAATAGGCCAAGAAGTGGGTTATAGCGTACGCGGCGATAGGCGTGTAAGCGAAGCTACCCGCATCGAAATGCTAACTCCCGGGGTGCTGCTGCGGCGTCTGCAAAATGACCCTGAGCTACCAGGGGTAGGAGCGGTAGTACTCGATGAATTCCATGAGCGCGATCTAGACACTGATCTGGCTCTAGCTTTCTGTCTGGATGTACGCGCCAGCCTACGCGAAGACCTATTTTTAGCCATCACCTCGGCCACATTAGACGCCAATCCGGTAGCTGAGCTACTTGCCAAAGCCACCGACAGCGCCTGTATAACTACCGAAATTCCCACCCCCATACACCCTCTAGACATTGTCTATAAACCAACGTCGCAAGCTGCTTTAACACCTAATAGCCAGGGCCACATGGGGGTTAACCCTAAGTTCTTAGCTCACTGCAGCCAGGTAGTAGCCGCTGAAGCGAGCCAAACAAATGACGACATACTGGTGTTTTTGCCCGGGGTGGGGGAGATAGAGCGGATCCGCCAGCTTTTAAGCCCCCAAGTGGGCGACGACGTCGAGATTTTAAGCCTGCACGGACAGCTAAGCGGCCCAGCACAAGACCGAATTTTTAGCCCCAGCGCTAAGCAAAGAATTATCCTAGCCACCGCCATTGCCGAGTCTTCTTTGACTATGCCCAAGGTGCGCACCGTGGTGGATGCGGGGCTAGCACGCGAACCTCGTTTAGATGTGCGTCGCGGTATCGGCCAGCTAGTTACCCTGCCGGCTTCGCGTGCTCGTCTGGCCCAAAGAGCTGGTCGCGCCGCCCGCCTAGGACCAGGCAAGGCCATTAGACTCATGGATAAAGTCGATTACGCCCGGCGCCCAGCCCACTCCCAGCCCCAAATCGCCACCTCTCAGCTAACCAATATGCGTTTGCAAGCCGCCGTGTGGGGCGCGAAAAACCCCGGCGACCTGTACCTACTAGACCCACCGCCCAGTGGTGCATGGAGCCAGGCTGGTCAGCAGCTGCGTGCTTTAGGGGCCATTGATGACGACGGCGCCGCCACCAAGAAGGGCCGTAAGCTAGCTAAACTGCCTTTAGAGCCAGCCCTAGCTAGAGCGCTATGGCAAGGCAGCTCCCTGATTGGGATTAGAGACGCAGCCCAGTGCGTGGCCACACTAGCCCAGGACCTGCGTGTAGACGACGGCGACCTAGCTCGCTTTGCCAGTAAAATCCTTTTTCAAGGTGCTCGCCAAGGCAGCGGCGCCTATAAAAGCAGTGAAGCTGGCCAGATTCGCCGTGAAGCTAAACGTTTAGAAGCCACCGCTAAAACCGAGTTTGGGAACCAAACCTTAGGAAAAAGCCCGGAAAAACGTGGCTTTCAAGATTGTCTGGCGCTAATTAGCGCCCTGGCCTACCCGCAGCTACTGGCTTGCAAACGCCCCGATTCTGACACCTACCTGCTAGCTAATGGGGTAGGGGCGCAGCTAGAGAGCCACAGTCCACTAATTGGGCAGCAGTGGCTAGCAGTGAGCGGTGTTGACCGCGCCCCCACCTCCCGTCAGGCACGCATACTTGCGGCTGTGCCCATCAGTGAGGACGACGCCCTAGCTGCTGGCCAGGCGCTGGTTAACGAATGCGACCAAATCACCATTGAAAACGGGCAGGTAAGCGGCCTTAAGCAGCAACGTTTAGGCCAGATTGTGCTGCGTACTAGTGCCACCGCGCCCAGCCCAGAGCAAGCCCTTGAGGCAGTAAAACAATATTTACATAAGCAGGGCCTACAAGCTTTGAACTGGTCTAAAGAAGCCACCAACCTGCGCCAGCGTATGGAGGCTTTGCATCTGGGCTTGGGCTTACCTTGGCTTGATGTAAGTGATCAGGCTCTTTTAGCTAGCCAAGATAGTTGGTTGGCACCCTATGGCCAGTTGCTTACGCAGCACAACATAAGCCAAATACCAATGCTGGAAGTTATGCGCTCCATGCTGCCCTGGCCCCAAGCTGCCCAGCTAGATGAGCTAGCTCCAGTAAATATGCTGATCCCAAGCGGGATATCTAAAGCTATTGATTGGTCTAGTGGCCGCCCGGTACTAACCTTGCGGGTACAACAAGCCTTTGGCTGGACTAGCAGCCCACGCCTAATTGGGGGAGAAGTAGCGCTGTTACTTCATTTAACTGATCCAGCTGGCCGCCCGGTAGCCATAACTGATGATCTAGCCTCGTTTTGGGCTGGGCCCTATCAACAGGTACGTTCCCAGCTACGCGGGCGCTACACCAAACACCCCTGGCCGCAGGATCCTTTAAACGCCACGCCTACCAACCGAGCCAAACCACGTAAGTAAACTAGAAGTTATGACAGCTAAGCAGACTTGGACGCTAGTATTCCTGGGCGCAGCCGTGGGGGCCGCTAGCCGAGTGGGTTTAGGCTCGCTCTGGCAGGGAGCCGCTATTCCTTGGGCTTATGTATTAATTAACCTTTGGGGCGCTTTCGCCTTAGCGGTTCTTTATGGTGGTTTAGCAGGCGAGGGAGGACAAGTTTTAGCAGCTAAGCACCAGCAGGCACTACGCCTGGCTGTAGGTACTGGTTTTATGGGTGGTTTTACTACCTATTCCTCATTTATGCTTCAGGTTTTTAAATTACCTGCGCATCTAGCATTTAGCTACGCTTTGGGCTCGCTTGTGGCCGGCTTAGTGGTGGCAGTTGTGGGCTATAGGCTTGGCCGCACTCTGCGCTGGCGTTACGCGGCAGCCCTAGTTAGTGCCACAGTTTTACTGGTGGGGGCGATGAGTCTGCCTAAAATGTCTACGCTGCTAGCCTTAAGCACCCTGGGAGCAGCTGGAGTGGGGGCACTAGGGCGCTGGAAACTGGGGGACTGGGTGAACAGCAAAATTCATACCCCCATAACTCTGGGCACAACAATAGTTAACCTGGTGGCCTGCACTTTGATGGGGGCAGTAAGTGGGGCCAGTGCTAGCGCTAACTGGCCTTGGCTGGCAGTTATTACCACTGGATTTTTAGGTGGCCTATCTACTTTCTCAACGGCCAGTGTTGAAGGTGGCTCCCTGGTGCTAGCAGGTAAAACTCGCTGGGCACTAACTCACCAGGTAGGTATGGCGTTGAGCTGTTTTGCTGCCCTGGCTTTGGCCTACACTTTGACAAACTAGACTTGGGTTAACTTCCGCGCCACTGAAAGAGTCTTCATGCCCGACATCAAGCTAGTTATCAGCGATCTAGATGGCACCTTGCTAGATGGCAACAGCCAGTTTCCGACCGAGTTTTGGCCGCTGCTAGAGCAAATGCGCCAGCGTGGAGTGCTCTTTGCACCCGCTTCAGGGCGTCAATACGCCAACCTGCTGGGTCATTTTGGTCCCAGTAAAGACATGCCTTTTATCGCTGAAAACGGCGCTTATGTGGTGCAAAATGAGCAGACCATTTCTCTTACCGAATTAAACCCAAATACGGTACGTGCTACTTTAGATGCATTAGAAAATGTTAATAGCGATTTTGGTTTAGTATTTTGTGGAGCCAAAATGGCTTACTGCTCACGCACTGATGAACCTTTCTTAGCGCAGGTACGTAAATACTATGCGGCTTTGGAAATAGTCGATGATCTGCGTAGTGTAGACGCCCCGCTGATTAAAGTGGCTGGTTATGATTTCGACGACGCCGAAGCTAATCTGGGTCCAGCTTTAGAGCCACTGCGCGCCCATGACCAGGTGGTTATTAGCGGCAAAAACTGGGTTGACATTATGGACTCGCGTGTCAATAAGGGCTTGGCGGTGCGCGCCCTGCAAAAGGCGCTAGGTATTAGCCCCCAGCAGACCGCAGTATTTGGTGATTTCTTAAATGACCTGGAAATGATGAGCGAGGCAACCTACTCTTACGCCGTCGCCAACGCTGATCCCCGCGTCAAAGCTGCCGCTAACTACCAGGCCCCAGCCAACACCGAGCACGGGGTAATTACCGTAATCAAACAGCTGCTGGGTCTCTAGAGCGCGGGGACAATACGCCACTGACAGCAAGCTACTTAAATCAACAAGCTACTTAAATCAATGAGTGTGGCCGGCACGTTTACGCGCCGACCACACTACTTACATTTAGCGGTTGCTATGGCCGATTAAAGCCTCAAGCTGGCGCCGCTCCTTCTTAGTGGGCCGCCCAGTGCCGCGATCACGCACAATTGCGGCTGGAGCCTCCAAAGGGGAGGGGCGCGCCGGAGTATGGTCGATATAGCATTCCCGAGCCACCGGGGCGCTTACCCGCTTGGCGATAAGACGCGTCACCTCAAGTAAACGGTCAAAACCCTCCACCCGGTAACGCACCGTATCGCCGACTTTAAGGGCCGTAGCCGCTTTAACCGGCTCACCGTTAATGCGCACATGCCCGGCTCGGCAGGCAGCAGTAGCGGCGGAGCGCGACTTAACCTGACGCACGCTCCACAGCCACACATCTATACGCACGCTGGCTACCTGTGCGCGCTGAGCTACCTCTTGCGGATTTTGAACACTGGCCATGACCAGATTCTAGCGTCGCCTAGACCGCGAGCGCTTTTTAGTGCCGCCTAGGGCTGAGAGGTGGCTGCGCAGCATGTATAGCGCTAGCCAGCCTACGATGGTTAGCGCTACGCCGGCGATGAGTAGGGTTTTGGGGTTTTGTTGTTTGATGATTTTGGTTAGGTTGCCGGTGGTGGATTTACCGTCGTCGCTGCAGTTAGAGAGGACTTTGGATAGGTAGTTTTTGTCTGCTTTGGGTAGGCCGAGCTGGTAGGCGGAGGCTACGGAGACGAAGCGGCGGGCGTAGTTGCAGCTGTAGTTGCTGTTTTCGGGCCACCAGCCGCGTGAGTTGGAGGGGTTCCAGGTGCCTTTGGCGGAGTCTCCGCTGGGGCAGGTGGCTGGGCCGCAGGCGCCTTTGGCTTGGTTGGAGCTGCCGTCTACGGCTAGTAGGTTTAGTGGGTCGTTGGCGATTTGTTGGCGTTTGGAGGCGCTCCATTTCCAGGCGCCGTGGGCCCATACGTAGGCTAGGGGTAGTACGTGGTCGATTTGGACTGCGTCTGAGGTTTGGGTGCCGCGTTTGTAGCTGATGGTTTTGGCGGTGTAGGGGTCGTCTAGGACTCCGGACCATACGGTGGCGTTACGGCATGAGCTGGTTCCTTGGCCTTGGCCTTTGGTGCGTCCTTGGATGCCGGGGGCGCGTGAGTAGTCTGCTTGTTTTAGGTCTCGGCCGAGGATGTCGTTGCGGGTGTCGCAGCCGTTGGAGTCGACGTCGGCCCAGGCTGGTCCGAATAGGCCGAGGCGTCCGCCTTGTCCGTGCCAGGATTTGGGGGCGGGGGCGTCGTCGGGTAGTTGTGCTAGGGCTTGGCGGGCTTGGGAGGCGCTAAGTACGCGTGAGTCGCTCATCCAGTTGGAGTCGATGTTGGGGGCGTTGTTGGCGGCGCCAACTGGGGCGGCTAGGGAGGCGGTTAGGGCCAGTGCCAAGGCGGCTGGTAGGGCGGTGCGGAGCCTGAACATGAGTTCTATTGTGCCTTAAATAGGCTTGAAATACACATAAATTTACGTACATATGTTCTAATTCTTTATAGAACATATGTACTATCTGTTTCTATAGGGAGTTAGTGTTACGTGAGTGAAAATTGAGTCGAACCCACGTACATGAATGGAAGTATATAACTTATACTATCATTTTCATAGGTCGCCACCTAGGTTTTGTTCTTGAGGCCGTGGCGCTTGCATAATTAGATAGACCGCACAGTCCCACAGGGAGTAGGTAAATGTCTAGCTCAAATCTGACCCGCGTAGAGGCAAGCCAACGCGCCCAGGCAGTAGAGGTACTAAGCGAGCTAATCGAGATTGACGTTACGGGTGCCCCAAGTAAAGACACGCATTTCCCGGTTGACGCCACGCTAGAGCTAGCGGTTAAGGATGCTGACACTAAGCTTTGGATTGATTTTCTAGGTGGCCAAGTTGACCAGGTCAGCGTTGACGGGGCCGCAGCTGACTTTACCTATGACGGTAGCCGTATCTGGCTAGGTCAGCTAAGCGCGGGGGAGCACCAGGTTAAGGTGTGTGCTCAGGGTAAGTTCTCTAACACTGGTCAGGGTCTGCACCGTTTTAAGGACCCGGTAGATGGGGCCACCTATCTATACACTCACTTTGAGCCTTCTGATGCGCGTCGTGCTTGGCCGTGCATGGATCAGCCTGACCTTAAAACTGTTTTCACCCTAGTGGTTAAAGCGCCTCTAGCTTGGACTGTGCTCGCTAATGGCCTGCCGGTGCAGACTCGTGAAAGCGGCGACTACAAGCTGATTCGCTTTAGTCCCACCAAGCCGCTGTCAACCTATCTAAGTGCTTTGGCAGCTGGTCCCTACCACCGTGTTTGTGACACTTGGACTTCACGCCTGCACGATGAGCAGGGCGCCTCCCTTGAGGCAGGGGCTCACCCCTTAACTGTGCCGCTGTCTTGGTCTTGCCGAGCCAGCCTAGCTAAGCACCTAGATGCTGATGAACTGCTACAGATCACCAAGCAGGGCCTGGACTACTTTGACGCCACATACGACTTTGCTTACCCCTGGGGCTCGTATGACTGTGTGTTGGTGCCCGAGTACAACATTGGCGCTATGGAAAACCCTGGTTGTGTAACCTTCTCTGAAGACGCCTACCTATTCCAGGGGGAGGCCACCGCTGACCGCCATGCTTCACGTGCTAACACCATGCTGCACGAAATGAGCCACATGTGGTTTGGTGACTTGGTAACCCCGCGTTGGTGGGAGGACACCTGGCTTAAAGAATCTTTCGCAGATCACCAGGGTACTGAGGCTGCCGCGCTGGCCACCAAATATACGGACCAGTGGGTAGCTTTTGCTTCTCGCCGTAAAGCTTGGGCCTATAACGAGGACCAGCGCGTAGACACCACTCACCCCATTGAGGCCCGCGTTGACGACGTCGAAGCTGCCCGCCAAACCTTTGACGGCATCACCTACGCTAAAGGCGCTTCCGTGCTTAAGCAGCTGGTGGCTTATGTAGGCCATGAGCGTTTTGTGCAGGCTGCACGCATTTGGTTTAAGCGCTATGCCTTCTCTAACGCTGACTTAACCCAGTTCTTGCAGGTACTTAGCCAGGCTTCAGGCCAGGACATGAGCGCCTGGGAAGCTGCTTGGCTGCGCACGGCTGGCCCGTCCATCATCACCGATGAGATTGAAATTGAAGATGGCCGCATCAGCCGTCTAACCGTAAACCAGCACAGCGTTGACCTAGCTACCGGGCAGCAGATTTTACGTCCCCACACCCTAAACGTGGGCCTGTACTACCTACGTGACGGCAAGCTGGAACGCGAACACTTACTGCCACTGACCCTAACTGACTCCAGTGCGCAGCTAGATGAAGCTGTGGGGTTGGCGGCCCCGCAAATGGTGCTAGTTAACGACGAAGACCTAACCTACGCGGTGGTGCGTCCCGACGCGCTTTCCCTAGAAACCGCCTCTGAAAACCTGGCGCGCCTAAGTGACCCGCTGGCGCGGGCCCTGTGGTGGTCGATGCTCTACAACCTGGCCCGCGACGGACTACTTAGCGCTAAGCGCTTCATTGAAATCGCGCTAGCCCAAGCCGATGACAACACTGAGCTGGCTACGCTCACTAACCTGTTCACCCAAGCCCAAACCCTGGCCTTGTATTACAGCGCCAACACTCAGGCAGATGTGCAGCTATTGGCGCAAGGGCTAACCAGCCGACTGGACCAGGCTCGCCCAGGCAGCCCAGCCCAAACTGTACTGGCGAAGGCTTATGTAAGTGTGCTGGGGCAGCTGGGCACCAGCGATAAGGAGGTTAGCGCCCAGGGCGCTAAGCAGCTGCAACAGCTATTTGATGGCCACTTTACTGACCTAGAGATCAGCACTGAACTGCGCTGGCGCACCCTAATTTCACTGGCTCGCCTTGACGCAGTTAGTGACATTGACCTGGCAGTGCAGCTAGCCCGCGAAAACACGGCCACCACCATCACCTACCATCTGCAAGCAGCTAAGTCCCGTCCCAATGCGGTTGCTAAGCGTGAAGTGTTCACCCGTCTGCTAGGCGAAGACACTCTCTCTAACGATCACATTGATGCTTTGGTGGGGGCATTTAATGTGCCCAGCCATCGTCAGCTAACGCTACCGTTCGCGCCCGAGTACTTTGCCGCCCTAGAACAGATTTGGGCTAGCCGCAGCCAAGAAATCGCTTCACGTCTAGTCAACGGGCTCTACCCCCACGCTGGCGGCGAGGCTGAGCTGGCACTAAGCCAAGCCTGGCTAGATGAGCACCCGCAAGCCCCGGCGGCTTTACGTCGCCTAGTGCTTAAAGCCCACGACGACCTGGCGCGTGCGGTACGCGCCCGTCACTAAACGTGGATTCGCCGCAGATGCTGCCCCCGCAACCACCGGTTGCGGGGCGCCAGTCCGCGAGCGCCGATCCGTGGCGGATATGGACTATTCCTAATGCACTTTCGGCGCTGCGACTAGCGTTCATCCCGGTGTTTGCGCTTAGTATTTGGCAGGGCCATATGCTTAGTGCCGCGATAATTTTGGTGCTGGCTTCGGTAACTGATTTTCTTGATGGTGTGATTGCCAGGGCCTTCAATCAGCGTTCTCGTCTGGGTAGGCTTTTAGACCCAGCTGCGGACCGGCTTTACATCGCTACGGCGTTGATTATGTTGGCTGTGGTGGGGGCTTTGCCGTGGCTGGTGATGGTTTTGCTGCTGGCACGTGACGTTATTTTGGCGGTGCATGTACCAATTTTTGCGCATTACGGGTATGCTCCTATTTCCGTTAACGCGGCCGGCAAAGTGGGAGCTTTCATGCTGATGAGCGCTTTTCCTTTGCTGTTAGTAAGATTTGCGTGGGTCAGTACTAGCATTTGGGCGCAAATAACGTACAGTGCTGGTGTGGCCACCCTGATTTGGGGGGCAGGCCTGTACTGCTGGTCTGCTTTCATTTATCTCAAACAGATAACACGGGTGCTCTCAGAAGCGGTAAAATAGTCCTAATTGCGCCGCTCCGCATGGCTTTAGGTAGGGAGGAACCAATGACCGATACACCCTTTGAGCGTGACTTAAACTCAACCCAGAGTTTTGGGGCCATTGATCTAACTGCAATGCCCACCAATGCTGTCATTGGACTTAGCGTCCAGGATCAAGCGGCTATTGCTGCTCTGCCGGTTGGTACGGCTTTGCTGATTGTGCTGCAAGCTGGGGGAGGGGCGCGTTTCTTGCTCGACACTGACAAGGTCACTGTTGGCCGTCACCCGCGCGCCGATATTTTCCTCGACGACGTTACGGTTTCGCGTAAGCACGCTCAGTTTATTGCCCTGCCTGACGGCGGCTACCAGGTGGTAGACAATGGCTCCCTCAACGGCACCTACGTCAACCGTACTTGCGTTGACCAGGCAGTTCTAGGCCCTGGCGATGAAGTACAGATAGGTAAGTTCCGTATGGTTTACTACCCTGGTCCGCAGGGTAGCTGATGACATCTTCATCGTCAGCTGTCTCCGCTATTGAGACAACTAAAGCAGGCGAGGTAGCTAAGGACCATGCCTCCATTGAAGCTACCCGCGTACCTGCTGATGTGGTTAGATGCTGGCCCTACGAGGTAGATCAAGCCCCTGTACTGAAAATCGGGCAGGTGGTGGACGAGCTTGAGGCAGAGTTTCCAGCTTTGACTATCTCTAAGGTCCGCTATTTAGAGGACGCCCAGCTTATTTCGCCTTACCGTAAAGGCGGCCCGCAAGGTCACCGCCGTTATTCGCGTGCCCATGTAGAGCGTTTGCGTTACATCCTCACCAGGCAACGTGATGATTTGTGTCATCTACAGGCAATTGGCCAGACTCTGTCTGAACTAGACCAGGGCATAGCTGACGAAACTCCCACCGTCGGCCCACAACTGGTCACCAACAATGGTGAACTGGTTGTAAATCTGCCCAATGACCAATTGCTAAGCGTTAGCCAACTAGCTAAACGCCTAGGGGTAAGCATTGCGCAAATAGAGCAAGTGGTTACGGCCAGGATTGCCGCTCCTGACGCTAAAGGGCGTTTTGATGCCCGCACTGCTCAGGTGGTGCGCCTAGCTTTGGAGATAAGTAAACGCGGCATACCGCTGCGTAATCTGCGCTCTATAAGCATGGCAGCCGACCGTGAAGCTGAACTCATTAGTAGCACGGCCCGTTTACATACCCGTGGTGCGGGGCAAGACAGCTGCGCTTTAGGGCTTGAAATAGCCCAGCTGGTGTCTGCTTTGCACACAACTTTGTTAGAAAAAGCTGTGGTTAGCGACTGCTAACCAACGCGACACGCAGGCCAAAGCTCAACTTAAGCTTCAGGTTTTATATATGCTTGCTGAGTCGTAACTGTGGGGTTATTCCCTTACCGATAGAAGAACAGGAGCACTGCATGAACGCAGAAGAAGCCGCATCACCGGTGGCAAACCAGCGTATGCAAGGCTTGCTGTTTGGCGACCCGCTTCGCTACTTGGATGGCAACACCGGTTACCGTGGCCCTATAGCCTGCCGAGCTGCCGGCATCACCTATCGCCAACTCGACTACTGGGCTCGCACGGGTCTGGTTGAGCCCACAATCCGTGGCGCCAAAGGTTCAGGCAGCCAACGCCTATATTCCTTCCGCGACATCTTGGTACTCAAAGTAGTTAAGCGCCTGCTAGACACCGGCGTGTCCTTACAGCAGATCCGTACCGCCGTCAGTCACCTACACGATAACGGCATTGAGGACCTAGCATCCTTAACGCTTATGAGCGACGGGGCCCGAGTCTATGAATGCACCAGTGAAGATGAGGTTATCGACCTAGTGCAACGCGGCCAGGGCGTGTTTGGAATCGCGGTAGGGCGCGTATGGCGTGAAGTTGAAGGTGAGCTGGCCAAGCTACCTGTAGACCACGCCAACGACATGGTGCATTTTGAAGATGAGCTGGCCCAACGGCGCGCCAAAAAGCGTCAGGCAGTTAGCTAAAAACTGTTAAAAATTTAAACTACCTGGACAGTTGCGTTACACAACTGTCCAGGTAGTTGCCGTTTTGTGACTTTTATAAAACGCTGATTAGACCCGAAAAGAGCCTGGTAACTTTCTAGCGGCCTACATTTCAGGCACAATCAGATATGTGAGCACGACTCTCTTCATCGTCATGGTGGTGGTCATAACGGCCCTCATCTTCGACTTCACTAACGGCTTCCATGATTCTTCTAATGCGATGGCTACCTCAGTGGCCACCGGCGCCTTTACCCCCAAACGGGCGGTTACCGTAGCAGCGGCGCTAAACATCATTGGCGCTTTAATCTCCACTGAAGTAGCTAAAACCATCTCTCATGGCATGTTTGATGATCGCCTCATCCAGGCCGCCCCAGCCATGGTTTTCGCAGGACTAGCAGGCGCTATTTTGTGGAACCTAGCTACCTGGCTATTTGGGCTACCCTCTTCATCTTCGCATGCCCTGTTTGGCGGGCTGATCGGCGCAGTGATTGTTGCAGCCGGTATCCAAGGCGTTAACTGGGGGGTTGTGGTTTCCAAAATCATTTTGCCGGCCGTCGTCGCCCCCTTCGTTGCCGGCACCGCCTCCGGCCTGGCTACCTGGGTTGCCTACAAAATTGTTCCCAGCGATGAGGAAGCCTACACCAACAAAATCTTCAAAATTGCCCAGCGTTTTTCAGCTTCTATGGTGGCTTTCTCCCACGGCACCTCAGATGGGCAAAAAACCATGGGGGTTATCACCCTGGTGTTAGTGGCCGCCGGCTACCAGCAAGCCGGCACCGGCCCGCAATGGTGGGTAGTAATTGCCGCCGGTCTAGCCATCGGTCTAGGTACCTACTCAGGCGGATGGCGCATTATGCGCACCATGGGACGCGGCCTGGTGCACGTAGATCCACCTCAGGGTTTTGCTTCTGAGCTATCTAGCGCCGTAGCTATCTTGGCCTCCAGCCACCTAGGATTTGCTCTTTCCACCACCCACATCTGCTCCGGCTCAGTGGTAGGCACCGGGGTAGGACGCGGCGCCAAAGTTGAAACCGCCACCTTACGCAAAATGTTCATTGCTTGGGTAATCACTTTGCCGGCTGCAGCTGTGGTTGGCGGTCTAACCTCATTCGTAGCCGTAAAGGGCGGAATTCCGGGGCTGTTTGTAGTTATCATCGCCCTGATCTTGTCCTCGCTGATGATCGTGCGGCGCGCTAACCAGAACAAGGTTGACTTCGCTAACGTAAACGACGCCAACACCGTGGTTGTAGACAAGTAAGGCTAAGACATGCAAATCGACTGGTTTTCTCTCCTGATTGTCACGGCCACCACCCTGGTTGCTGCCGTATTCATCATGGTTATCGTGGCTTTAGCAGCTCGCATGTTGGATCTGATCCACCACCGTCGCCGGGAAGGACGCGAAGATGGCGTAGCCTTCTACCAGATCGGCGCCGCCTTTTTCCTAATGCTGGCAGGTGCCATCTTCCTGTTCGGGCTTTGGCTGATGATCCCATATTTCCACTGACCAACCGCCTTCACGCAATTTACTAAGACGTGGCCCCCTAGCTAAGGGGGCCACGTTCTGTATAGGCTAAAACGGTGACTACCTCCGATGAAGACCTCCTGCAAAGCGCTTTAGCTGCCCAGCAACGCTCAACAGCTAACGCTGACCCTGACTATCCGCTAGTACACCTGACAGCTCCAGTAGGACGTCTAAATGACCCCAATGGTTTGTTGGTCGATGAAGACACCTACCACGCTTTCTTCCAGTACACCCCCGAGCACCCGCGTCGCCTGGTCTACTGGGGCCACGCCACCAGTAACGACCTGTTGCACTGGACCCACCACACCCCGGCCATCGTGCCAAACTCTCCCTACGACCGTAACGGCGCCTACTCAGGCGGAGCGATTATTCTCGACGCCGACGAGCTAAGCTGGGTTGACCCTGCTGTTGCCCACACCTACGTTCTGCACTACACCGGTAATCTCAAAGACGCTGTCACCGGTGAACGTGACGCCACTCAGGACGCCGTCGTCTCTGATGACCTAATCAACTTCACCAAGCTAGCCGACAACCCGGTTGTACGCCGTCAACCCGAAGGCTACACCGCCCACTGGCGTGACCCTCAAGTGTGGCGTGACGCCGAAGGCTACCGCATGCTGCTGGGCACCCAGCGTGAAAACGAAACTGGCACCGCCCTGCTTTACCGCAGTGAGGATCTACGCCACTGGCAGCTCGAAGGTGAACTAGAAATCCCCGGTTTCTCTGACACCATCGCCACCGGTTACATGTGGGAATGCCCTAACCTGATGCGCCTGCGTGACGAGGCCGATGGCCAATACTATGACGTGCTCATTATCTGCCCTCAGGGCATGAAGCCAGGCGTTGAAGGCTTCGAAAATGTCTTCCCGTGCATCTACCTGGTTGGTCACCTGCGCGGCACTCGCCTAGAAGATACCGGCGGGCGCTTTGCTGAAGTTGACCGTGGCTTTGAGTTCTACGCCCCGCAGGTATTTGCTCACCGCCGCGAGCAGGCCCCCGACGGCAAGGCCCTACTGATGGCTTGGGCAGGAAACGCGGGGGAGGACGATCAGCCTTCAATCCACTCGGGCAACTGGGTGCACACCATGTCTATGGTGCGCGAACTGAGCCTACGCGCAGGCAAACTGATTCAGCGTCCCCTGCCGGTGCTTGAGGATGTACCCAACCAACGCTCAACCCAGGCTGAATCTGCTGCTTGGGAAAAATCTGCCACCACCTATGATTCTGCTCTTGAAGGTGAGGCCGCAGGTCAGGCATTAGCTAGCGCATTAAACCTAGAGCAAACCCATGCTGCTCTGGCGAATTCACGTTCCTGGCGTTTACGGGCAACCGTAAATCTAAGCCAAGAAGTATTAATTCGTATTGGCGGCGAAAACAGCCACGTGGATATTACTTTAGGGCGTAATTACCTTGAAGTAGACCGCTCTACTAGTGCTTACCCCCATGGTGGTCGCCGCCGCGTCAGCCTACCTGAGCAGGTCGAACGCAGCATCGAATTGATCCACGACCGCTCTATTACGGAGCTATTCGTAGATGAGGGCGAATTAGCATTCACGTTACGCTCCTTCTTACCAACTACTGCCTGCGGCTTTAGCGTTTTCGTAAAGGGAACTGACGCATTTGGTAACAAGGTTCTAACTGATGTTAGCAACCAGGGCGAAAACGGCGTCATTTCGGGCATTACCTATATGAAAAACGATTGACATATAACGTCATATCAGCCAGTATTGAGGGGTTGAGTTTGGTGTACCTCACTAAACTCAACCCCTCAGTGTTGAGACCTTATGAAAGGAAAACCAGTGGCGATGGATCACGCCAAGGTAGCCTCTGAGGTATTGGACGCGCTTGGCGGCGCGGACAATATCAATGCGGCTGCACACTGCGCTACCCGCCTGCGTCTAGTAATTAATGACGACGGCAAAATCAACCAGAAAGCCCTGGACGACAACCCGGCCCTAAAGGGTACCTTCAAGGCTGGCGGCATGTTCCAGATCATCGTAGGCCCCGGTGACGTGGACGTAGTTTACGACCACCTAATTAAAGATGGGGGAGTGCGCGAGGTCTCTAAGGATGAGGCTAAGTCTGAAGCTGAAGCTGGTGGAAACATTTTCTCCCGCTTCATCAAGACTATTGCGGACATCTTCGTCCCCGTGTTGCCGGCCCTAATCGCCGGTGGTTTGCTCATGGCGCTGAACAATGTGCTCACCGCCAAGGGTCTGATTTATGAAGGCGAAGGAATCGTTGACCACTTCAAGTGGCTCAAGGACTATGCCTCGCTAATCAACATGCTCTCTGCTGCCCCCTTCGCCTTCTTGCCGGTACTGATTGGTTTCTCGGCAGTTAAGCGCTTTGGCGGTAACGTCTACCTAGGTGCCGCCATGGGTGCGGCCATGATCTCCAGCTCGCTAACCAGCGCCTACGACCTGAGCCAGGCCCGCATCGACGGCAAGGTGCAGTACTGGCACATGTTTGGTCTGAACGTAGAGCAGGCCGGCTACCAGGCCATGGTTATCCCCGTGCTGGTGGTGGCTTGGATCCTGGCTTGGACTGAGAAGCAGTTCCACAAGGTCTTCAAGGGCACCGCAGACTTCCTGCTTACCCCGCTACTGACCATCTTGATCGTTGGTTTCCTTACCTTCATAGTGGTTGGCCCCATTACCCGTGAAATCTCTGATGGTCTAACTGATGGCATCGTTTGGGTATACGAACACGCCGGCCCGTTTGGTGGTTTTGTCTTTGGTCTGTTCTACTCGCCGATCGTGGTCACCGGTTTGCACCAGTCCTTCCCGGCTGTAGAAATCCCGCTCATCTCTGGCGCAAAGCCCGCTGGTGACTTCATCTTCCCGATCGCCTCTATGGCTAACGTAGCCCAGGGTGCTGCTGCTCTGGCCGTTTTCTTCACTACTCGCGACCAGAAGATGAAGGGCATGTCTGGTGCTTCGGCCGCCTCGGCCCTGTTCGGTATCACCGAACCGGCTATCTTCGGTGTTAACCTGCGTCTGCGCTGGCCCTTCTTCATCGCTATGGGTGCTTCCGCCGTTGGCGCCACCTTGGTATCGCTGTTTGATGTACGCGCCCTGTCGCTGGGTGCTGCTGGTTTCGTTGGTTTCGTATCTATCCGCACCAACGACATTCCCGTGTACGTGGCTATTGAGGCCATCACCTTCCTGGTGGGCTTCATTGCTGCCTTCTTCTACGGCAAGACCCGTGGCAACCAGGGTGCTGGTGAAACTGTAGATGAGGCTCCGGCTGTGGCCATCCCTGAGGAAGCTGCCACCGACTTCTCGATCGTTTCCCCGCTTAAGGGCGAGGTTGTGCCCCTCAACGAGGTTAAGGACGCCACCTTCGCTAAGGGTATTCTCGGCGACGGCGTAGCTATTGCCCCCGCCGGTGGGGTAGTGGTTTCCCCGATCGACGGCGAAGTTAAGGTAGCTTTCCCCACCGGACACGCTTACGGTCTGGTTTCCGCCTCTGGTGTGGAGATCTTGATCCACATTGGTATGGACACCGTTGAGCTCAAGGGTGAGGGCTTCAAGCCGCTAGTTAAGACTGGCGACAAGGTCCGCAAGGGCCAGCCGCTGGTTGAGGTGGACTGGGATCTGCTCAAGTCCAAGGGCTATGAGATCGTCACCCCGGTGGTGGTTTCTAACGGAGCCAAGTTTGCCGGTATCAACGACAAAGCCTCCGGGAAGATTGCCACCGGTGATCCTCTCTACACTGTTGCTCCGGCCCCTGCGCCGGTAGCCTGATCAGCTACTAACTAGCTGGGGGCCCTAACCGATAAGGTTAGGGCCCCCAGCTTTTTTGGTGTAGCGCCAGTTTTTTCAATCAGGCTAGCAACGGCAAAGTTTTAAACGGTCCGGCCGCGATAGAGTTTAACTGGTAGCTCGATGATGTCTGCTGGGAACTGGTCGCGTTGCAGATCAAGGCAATCTACCTGTTCAACTAAAAGCTCCACCGCGTGCTGGGCCATTTGGTTGATGGGTTGGATTACAGTGGACAGCCAAGGCATAGCCTGACGCATGGCGAAGGTGCCATCAAAACCGATCACTTTGAAGTCATCAGGAATCTCAAAGCCATGCTGCAGCGCCCACTCATAGGCGGTGGCCGCACGTAAATCATCGGTAGCAAAAACTGAGTCAACTTCCGGGTGAGTATCTAACTCACGGCGGATAGTTTCTGTCAGCACCCGCTGAGGCGTATTGAAACTGACCGTCATTACTAGCGGCTCAATACCGGCCTGCTCAAGCACGTGGCGGTAGCCTTTTTCACGCAAATTATGCGGCCCCATCCTGGAGGTTAGTAGAGCAGGACGGCGAGCCCCACGATCTAGCAGCAGCTGGGTGGCCTGCCGGGCGCCGTCGTAGTTATCGCATCGCACAATTGGAATGCTGGGGTGCAGGTTGCGGTCAATGGAGACCACCGGCAAATCCAGCGTCGAGTAGTCACATACGTTTTCGTTGTGAGCGCTAGAGATAATGCCATCTACATGCTGGCCTAGTAAAAGATCTAGGTATTCTTTTTCCCGCTCTGGTTTGCCCAGGCTGTTGCACACCAGCATCCGATAATCACGTTTAGCTAGTGCATTTTCTACAGCCACTGCCAGCTCGCCAAAAAACGGCATAGCCAGGGTAGGGATTATTAACCCCACGGTCTGGGTGGCTTTACCACGCAGCGTCCTAGCCGTGTGGTTAGTCAGGTATCCCAGCTCAGTGACAGCTTCGTCGATTCGCTCTTGCATAGCTCGAGACACGTAGCCGCGCCCATTTAAAGCACGCGAGACAGTGGTGGGAGAGACCCCAGCACGACTAGCTACATCAGCAAGCGTAGGTTTACGTTCGGAGCTAGACATGGCAACCTTCTATGGTTTTAAATCCGTACCCTATTAAGTGTAGCGCTTAAAAAGCGTTTGCGCAGGTCAGAGCCAGTTTGATTAGCTGAACGTATAGATCGTTTAGGTATTACTTATAAACCAAACAGAGCCATAGAACGCAAAACAGGTCACTAAAATCAGAAGGAGGACATATACCTTATGTCAAAATCGGGGGAGTAGTCCTAGTGGAAGCCACTAAAAGCTAAGGCTCACTTCCAGGCCAGGGTATGGCCGCCAGCATTGCTTTCAGGTCAGTTTCAATTCAGGATGTGGCTGTCAGTATTTTGCCTCCAGGTCAGTTTCAATCCAGATCATGGCTATTAGCGCGCTAATTTAGCTAGGAAATCGAGCATGGCCTGGCTCATTAGAGCGTGTCCTAGGGTGGCTGGATGCATTGAATCAATAGCTAGCCGAGCCGGCTCAGCACTGGTGGCGATAGCGTCGGTCAAGCAATCAGTGAAGATTAGATCCAGCTGACTGCAAGCCTGGGCAATCATGGTGTTAACGGCGTTGAAGCGTGAGCCGTTAAGGGTGGGGAAATAGGGGCAGACCACCACGCTGGCATGACTGCAAGTGCGCAAGAATTCCAGATCAGCCCAGATAGCTTTACGAACCTGAGCAGCGTGGCTAGGTAAAAAGGCGGCGTCGTTTAAACCAAGACTTACAAAAATTACCTGGGACTGAAGTCTTACAGCGGCTTTAAGTAGCTCAGTATTGGCCACGGCAGGTGCGCGAGTGCCGTCAGGAAGCGCTGGGCCACGTCGGGCAAAGAAACCTAAGCCGTCGATACCTAGATTTATTTCGCGCCAGCCCAGTGCTTGGCACAGCAAACTAGTCCAGCGCTGAGTTGGTTTTTCTATAGCTTGCCAGCCGGTGGTTACAGAGTCGCCAATGAATAGCGCTGCAGGGAAGGGCTGTGCGTTAGGGATTACAGCTTGATCCCAGTTTGAATCCATAGCTAAAGCTTACGCAGCAAGCAGCTATTTGCGACGCATTGAGGCGTACAGGGACAGACTAGGGAAGACCTCTTCCAGCAAAAATGACATAATGTACATTATCGGCGTTTGCGATAGGGGCGTTATTATCTGCTTATGATCATCCGTAAAGCCACATACGCTGATGCTATCGCTATGAGTCAGATCCGCAATGAAGCTGCACGCACTGGCATCGCCCTTTGGACTAGCCACCAAATTTTGCCCGGCGATGCTTCCGCCTGGCTAAAACCAGCGCTAGAACGCGGCACTGCCGTGGTGGCCGTTGACGAGCATGATCAGGTGCTTGGCTACGCTACCGCTGAGCAATGGCGAGCTTATGAAGCCTATGAACACAGCGTAGAAAACTCGATTTATATCCGCACCTCTGCGCGCGGCCAGGGCTTGGGCAAACAGCTCCTAGCTGCTCTCCTAGCTGCCAGCAAAGCTGTTGGAGACAAGCTGATGATGGCTTTTATTGAGTCTGGAAACATTGCTTCCGTTGAACTGCATTCACAAGCCGGTTTTAAGCTCGAATGCGTTATTCCACGTGCTGGCACCAAATTTGGCCAAGATTTGGACCTAACCATTATGAGCTGCCACCTCTAAGTAAAGCTGGCCTTAGAAAACTAGCCTGAGTGACATTGTCTAGTAACTTGCACGCTCAAGGCTTTACCGGCCAATTCCACTTAGCAGCTTGACTTAGTGGCTCTACTCTCTAGATAAATGACATAAGGTGTGCAAGCGCATCTCACTTACACACCTTATGTATTGTATCTACAGGATTTGCAGATAATTAGTAACGTCTAGTCACCCAGAGCGGTGCCAACTTCACGGGCGGCACGGATCCACTCGTGGTTGGTGGGCACATACTTAACCTTGCCGGCCACATCCTTAAGCGGAACCAGCTGAGTGCCGTGACTGCGATCTGCCACCGTAACTCCAAAGCGTCCAGCTTCAATAGCAGCCGCGCCGGCGCTACCAAGACGCGTAGCTAGCAGACGGTCAGCCCCACAGGGCACACCGCCGCGCTGCACATAACCCAAGATCGACACGCGCGCCTCCAGTCCGGTGGCATGTTCTAGCTGCTCAGCTAGGGTGAAGATATTGGCACGCTGAGCGGCCTCTAGTTCCTTAACGTGTTGCTTAGCGCGAGCCTTATTCTCCGGTGAAGAAGCATCCTTAACGATTGAACGCAAAGTTTCCAACTCGGCTGCAGTCTGGGTGCTCATAGCGCCCTCGGCCACGGCAATAACAGAGAAGGTGGAGCCATGGGCACGACGACGGTTAATCTTTTCAACAATCGCATCCACGCTGTAGGGGATTTCGGGAAGCAAAATAACGTCCGCTCCCCCAGCGATACCCGCCCCCAAAGCCAACCAGCCAGCTCGGTGCCCCATGATTTCAGTAAGAATAATGCGGTGGTGCGAGTGCGCCGTCGAGTGCAAACGGTCCAAAGCCTCAGTGGCGATCTCCAAAGCAGTAGCAAAACCGAAGGAAGAGTCAGTCTGGACAATGTCATTGTCGATAGTTTTCGGCAGGTGGATTACGTTTAGCCCCGCTTCCATCAGGCGCCGCGCATTCTTTGCGGTACCTCCGCCACCTAGCATTACCAGGGCATCTAGTCGGTTGTCGTTATAGGTCTGTACGGCGGTGGGGATCATGTCACGTACTTGGCCATCGACATTCATACGGTGTACCTTGTCGCGGCTGGTGCCCAAAATAGTGCCACCAACAGTAAGAATGCCAGATAGGGCCTTGGCATCTAGCTCTACGGAGCGGTTTTCTACCAAACCACGTAGGCCATCTTTGAAACCAATCAGCTCCCAACCGTAGTTACCAATGGCAGACTTGCCAAACCCTCGAATTGCAGCGTTCAAGCCGGGTGCGTCGCCACCGGCTGTAAGGATACCAATGCGCTTTGCCATAGCTACAAGTATGGTGCATAGCGGTAGCCAGTCCCAAGAGCTAAAACAAAATTGGTAGAATAGGAAAGGTTTTTGGAATAAGTCTGCGCCACCAGCGGTTGTAACTTGGCGTAGATATACCCACTTTTAGGAGTTATAGATGGCGGATCGCGCGCTACGAGGTATGACCATTGGTTCTAAGTCAATGGAATCTGAAGACAATGTAGAGTTCGCCGCCCACCAGAACATTACGTTCGTGTGCGATTTGGGGCACGTAACCGTTATCCCCATGGCCATTGAGGCTGATATTCCTCCCACCTGGGAATGCTCCGAGTGTGGCAACCAGGCCCTGCTGCGTGGCGGCGATGAGCCTGAGGCTGAAGAGCCCAAGAAGACTCCGCGTACCCACTGGGACATGCTGCTTGAGCGCCGCACTGAGGAAGAGCTCAAAGAACTGCTAAACGAGCGCCTAGAGATGCTGCGTAGCGGCGAAAGCTACCGTCAGTCCTTCTGAGACAAACACCTATAAAAAGGTTGCTGCCAGCCTAAAGCTGACAGCAACCTTTTTTGCGTTTTGCTTTACTTACGCATCTTGCCTAGCGCCTGGCGTAGCTGCTTACCACGGTGCTTTAGGCCCCAGCGAGTAACCAGCTTTAGTTCCTCAGTGAAGATGCCGCCAGAAAGCTTGGACTCCCCCGCTTCACGCTCAAGGAAAGTAATAGGCATCTCTACAATGCGTCCACCTGCCTGGTATACCAGCAAAGTCATGTTGACTTGGAAACCATAGCCCAGCGCCTCAACCTTATTTAGGTCCATACGGCGTAGCAGATCGGCGCGGTAAACACGGAAGCCTGCGGTAGCGTCACGCACATTTAGCCCCAGAGCCAAGTTGATGTACACGTTTCCGGCGCGCGAAAGCAGTACACGCTTTTGTGACCAACCCTGCGTAGCGCCGCCACTGATCCAACGTGAACCAATCACTAGATCAGGCTTATCCGCCATCTCAGCGCGCTGAATCAGCAGCGCTAAGTCCTCAGCGCGGTGAGAGCCATCAGCATCCATCTCAATGATTAGCTCAAAATCATTTTCTAGCGCCCACTTAAAACCGGCTAGATAAGCCGGGCCTAGACCATTTTTCTCAGTGCGGTGCAGTACGTGGATGTGGTCATCATCCTGGGCACGGGCGTCAGCTAAATCCCCGGTGCCGTCAGGAGAGTTGTCATCAATTACTAAAATGTGTGCTTGTACAGCCGCGCTGCGTACGCGATCAAGAGCAGTTGGTAGGGAATCTATCTCATTGTAGGTAGGGATAAGCACAACCGAACGCATGAAGGCTCCTTAAAACTAGGGCAGGGCACAAAGCCGCTTTAGGGGATACGGCGGCAGCTTGCCACCCGCGTTAAGAGAATACCACCACTGTGGTAAATCTGAATGGGATCATTAAAAACTATTTACTTTTAGTTTTCTTTTTTAAGATCGGCACTGCGAACGCAAAACCTAAGCCCACAATTACAAACCCAAAGGTTAAAAAGCCATCAATGAGCCCGCCGCAGCGGTCAGCGATAGTAATGTCGCGGCGCAAAGGTAGGTCATCCACAATGGCCATCTGGGTGCCACTTTTAGCCAAGCTACGAATCTGGCCATCAGGGCTGATCGTGGCGCTAATGCCGGTGGTAGACACCTGCACTACGGCTCGTCCATGAATGACTGCCTGCAAGCGGCCCATATATAGCTGTTGGCGTGACTCATCAGAGCCGACAAAAGAAGCATTATTGGTGGGAATATATAGGGCCTGCCCGCCCTGGTGCACCCCGGCGCGAAGCTCATTGTCATAAGCCACCTCGAAACAGATCCCCACCGCCAGCTTGGCTTTACGCCCATCGCGGGTAGTGAAAGTCAAAGTATGTGAGCCACTGCCCGCACGCATATCGGTGCTAATGCGGTCAACCTGTTTGGTGATTTTACGTAAAGTGCCCCGCCAAGGCACATACTCCCCAAAAGGTACCGGATGGTGTTTACGGTAAATTTCTCCCGCCCCATCAGCCCCATTCCAAACGATCATGTCGTTATAGCGGCTGGAGGCGCCGTCGTCGTAAAGCACACCACCAACCACAATCGGGGCCTTAATATCCTCACTGGCCTGCGTAACCACGGCGGCCACCTGCGGGTAAGAGCGCGGGTCTAAATCAGCTGAATTTTCCGGCCACAACACCACATCTACCCCACCGGCGCCAACCTCGCCCTGTAGCTTGCGCGTGCCCGCCACATGCTGGCCAGTTACCAGCATTTCTCGGCTAAAAGCCTGGCTGGGATCCTTACCGGGGATACTTCCCTGCACCGCCCCCACCCGCAATATGCCCGCCTGGGCGGCAGTCGGTAACTCAATAAAAGTAGGCCCCAGCACTAGCAAAGCCGCTAACGCCAATGCAGTTACCGCCTTCTCCAGGCGCAAACGTAACAAGCTCACCAGTCCCAAAGCGCCCAGTGAACCTAGCAAAGCCACCACAAACGTTAAACCACTAGAACCCAGCCAGCTAGCTAGTGGCAGCAGGGGCGAATAAATTTGCGACTGCGCCAGGCGCGCCCACGCAAAACCACCCAGCGGCCAGCTAGAACGCAGCTGCTCACAGCCAGCAAATAAAAACGCAAAAATCGCGGCGCCACTAAGCAGATGCTCACGCACCCAGGCCGTGCCACTAACTGCCGCCCACAGCCAAGCAAACACCGCTAAATACAGTGACTCAAAAATAGTTAACGCCACCCAGCCCAGCGGATTACCCATAGACACCTGGGTGAACTGAAACAAGGGCGCAAACAAGCCAACTGCGTAGCAAAAACCTAGGCGGAAGCTACCGGCGCGCTCGCGGGTAAGCAGGTACAGCGCCCCCACGCCGCCAATAGGCACCGCCCACACAGGCGTGTAAAAAAACTTGGCAACCACTAGCCCCAGGGCCAAAGCCAAAACACACAAAGCCAAAAAATGCTTTGCCCCACCCGGCGCAGCCAAGCCAGGCAAGCTTATACGTTTGACCACGCCACTACTCCCCTATTCAAGCCGGCCTCCAAACGCACCAGGTCAGTTACCGCAATAGTCTCCAACTGCCCATCCAAAGCCAAAGAACGCATTTGGCGCACCAGATCCAAAAGCTGCTTGCACCAGCGCACAAAATCACCAGCGCCCATCTCACTTAGAGCCAGGACATCTTTAAGATCTGCTCCGTTCACCCAATCGTTAATAGCCTCAGCTAAATCCCATTGGGCATCCCCGCTGCGCGCCAGCTCCACTGCCAGTTCCTGCACATGAATTCGCTCGGCCTGATCAGTGGTTTTACGTAGGGCCTTACCCAAAGTGCCGTCACTAAAAGCCACCTTGGAACCAATACGCGGCTCAAACACGCAGCTAGAGGCCACCCCTGCTAACTGTGCGGGAGACAGATTAGCCCACACCCCATTAACCAGGCACTGGGCCACCAGTAGATCACGTTCAGCATAGATACGCGCCAACAACTTACCGCGTGCAGTTGGGCGCAGCTGGTCTGCTTCACGCTCCAGGTAGCCAAAATGCTCTAGAACCTTGCACACCGCCTCAAAAGTGCGGGCGATAGAAGAAGTACGCGCATGCACGCGGGCACTAATGCGGTCAGCTTCCCTCTGCGCCTTAGCCCATTTACGCCCCACCACCGCATGTTCCTCACGGTGCGGGCAGCTGTGACAAGGATGCTCACGCAGCTGACTGCGCAGCTGGTCAAGGCGTACGCGTAGCTGCTTGGTGCGCACGGACTGCTTAGCGCGTAGCTTCGCGGGTTTCAAATCTCCTCCCGCCACCATCTGCGATAGGCGCGCGGCAGTTTTCTTAAGGGCACTATGGTTACGTGCCCCCACGCTGTGGCCAAGCTGCATTTTGCCCAGCACCACCGCCGGGCCTTTAAGCTCAAGAGGGGTAAGTACCTGCACCTTAGCGGTCTCATCCACAATGCTCAGCAGCGGCAAGCCCGCCGCGTCCTGGCGCCGCTCCAGCACCACCGCATGGCGCGAACGACGGCCCACGCGTAGCAAAATCACATCCCCACGCTTCAAGGCGCGCATTTGGGAGGTTAAATAGCGGGTTTCATCAGCGCTAATAAGCTGTTTGAGCTCTTTATCGCCGGACGAAATATCCAGCAGTAGCTGCGCATAGCTGATGTAGTCCCCATGTGAGCAGCGCATTTGCGAACTGAGATTATCAGCTTTGGCACGGGCTTTACGGGCGCTCGCGGCTAGTTCCACTACCGCCCGGTCAGCTTGGAACTGGGCGAAAGATGACTCCAAAATGTCGCGAGCCACATTGTAGTTGGTGCGCGAGAGCAGGTTAACCGCCATATTGTAGTTAGGCGTGAAAGCGCTTTTGAGTGGGTAGGAGCGTTTGGAGGCCAGCGAGGCCACGGTTTGGGCTTCTACCTGCCCGGCTCCCAGCACGACGGCGTAACCGATACTGTCAATGCCGCGCCGGCCAGCTCGCCCAGTTAGCTGAGTGTACTGGCCGGGGGTGAGTTGGTTATGAGCTTGGCCGTCCCATTTACGTAAAGATTCCAGCACCACTGTGCGCGCAGGCATGTTAACCCCCAGGGCCAGAGTTTCGGTGGCATAAACCACCTTAACTAGGCCTTGGGCAAAGAGCTGCTCAACAGTTTCTTTAAAAGCCGTAAGCATTCCGGCGTGGTGGGCAGCAATGCCGTGTTCTAGGGCGCTAGCCCAGCTGTAAAAACCCACAGCGGCCAGATCCGCGCCAGAAAGCTGGGCGGTATTGGCCTGAATAATCCTCCTGATCTGCTGCGCTTCTTCAGCAGTGGTCAGGTTTATGCCTGCATTCATGGCTTGGGAAACAGCTTCTTCACAGCCGTTGCGGGAAAACACGAATACGATTGCCGGCAGCATATGGGCTTTATGCAGCGCTTCAATCACCACTGAGCGACGCGGCGGGGTAAGTGAAGGCGGGGCTGGGAAGCGTCCCGGGCGCGGTGGGCGCTTATAGCCGCCTTGAGCGCGCCGGGCTCGGTGCAAGGCGCTGGTTAGATCACGGTTAATGACGGCGCCACTATCTGTATCCTCATGGCTGTAGAGCGGAAATAGTTTACGCCCCACCATCATGAACTGCTTAAGCGGCACTGGACGATGCTCACTAACAATTACCTGACAGTGTCCACGAACTTCTTCTAGCCACTGACCAAACTCTTCCGCATTTGAAACGGTTGCCGACAGGGCCACTACCTGTACGCTGGCCTCTAGGTGAATAATGGATTCTTCCCATACCGGCCCACGGAAACGGTCCGCTAGGTAGTGCACCTCATCCATCACCACATAGGCCAGGTTTTCCAGGTCCGCCGAGCCGGCGTAAAGCATGTTACGCAAAACCTCAGTAGTCATTACGACTATGGGTGCGTGGGGGTTGATGGAATTGTCTCCGGTTAAAAGGCCGACGACGTCGTGGCCGTAGCGGGTCACCAGGTCCAGGTATTTTTGGTTACTTAAAGCCTTAATGGGGGTGGTGTAGAAAGTTTTGCGTCCACTCATAAGCCCCAGGTAGACGGCGAACTCCCCCACCACAGTTTTACCAGCTCCGGTAGGGGCGGCCACCAACACTGACTTGCCCTCCTCCAGGGCCCGGCAGCCTTCTAACTGAAAATCATCAAGTGGAAAATCGTATTGCGCCTCAAAACGAGCTAGGCGCGTAGCCTCATGCTTAGCTAAGGCACGTGCGGCTGCATAGCGCTCAGCCGGAGAAGATCCCATTAGTTATTACTCCAGTTATCAACCAGCGTTAAAGCATCAGAAATTACTTCCAAAGTCACCGGGGCGTGGCCAAGAGGTTCACCGTCACCGTAAAGCAGCGGCAAATCTGGGCCATCAATAGTGAGCGTGGAGGCATTAGTCATGTGTACTGCCGGGTGGTTTACGTGGGTACCGGAAAAAATGCGGGGAAACACCCGCAGTACCGTAAAGCGCGCCACCGGATCTACACTCACCAAGGTTCCCTGACCATCAGTGGCACTGGCCTGCGGGGCGATGTGCATGCCCCCGCCATAGTAGGAAGTGTTAGCGAAAGCCACCAGGTGCAAGCGCTGAGCAGGCAGCTTGACGCCGTCTAGGGTCAGCTCATAGTGGTAGCCCTTAAGCGTGGCAAATTCACGTACTGCTGCACGCACATACCTGCCCCGGTTGCGCGGCCAGTCATAGTTGTTAGCGCGCTGGTTAATAGCTGCATCCACACCAGCAGTTACCACGCTCAGCACCCAGCGTTGCCTGCGATCATCGGCTGCGAAGGTAGCTTTAATTAGATCAGTTTTAAGTGTGTTTAGGGGCCCAGCTTTAAGGTTGTTTAGTAATCGATCGGCGCTGCGACGCCAGTCGGTAATACCAAAGTGACGGGCGCCGTCGTTACCAGTACCTGCCGGAATAATAGCTAAAGCCGCCTCTGTATCAGCCACCGCATCTAAGGCTAAGGTGACTGTGCCATCTCCCCCAGCTACTACCAGCAGGTCGTAGCTGCCTATTTCCAGGGAGCTTAGACGTGAAAGCGAATCCACCAGATTGTCGCCGGTGACATCTATAAAATCGAAAGCTCCCAGACGCGTCGCATCATGCTCAAGCGCATTGAATTTACGCATCAGATAGCGGTAGGCGGCTAGGCCATTACCAGCACCAGCCGCCTTATTACCAAGTAGTACTATCCGCATTAGCTGTTGGCCGGTCCAATCTGCGCAGTGCTAGGGGTAGCCAGGGCAGCATCAAGGGCGGCGTCTTCTTCAGCCATACGCTTGGCGCGACGCTTGTCTCGCAGCATCGCAATACCGCAAGCCCCAAAGTAGAGCGCACAAATCGGTAGCGCCATAAAAATCATGGACCAAGGGTCAGGCAGTGGGTTAGCGATAGCCATGAAAATAAAGACAAAGACCACTGCGATACGCCAGCCACGCAGCATGGTCCGGCCCTTAATCAGACCCAGGTGGTTTAGCCCCACCATCATTTCAGGGAACAAGAAAGCCAAACCAAAGACCAGCAGCAGGCGGGTCACAAAAGACAGGTACTGGCTAGCATCCAGGTATCCGGTAGAAGAAGTCGGGATGAAACCGGTAAGCACATCCACAGCGTGAGGAATCAGCCAGATACCCAGCAGACAGCCACATATAAACAAAGCCAGCCCGGCTAGGCCGTAGCCCAGCGCCAGTAGCTTCTCTTTCGGCAGCAACCCTGGGGCAATAAACGCCCAAAACTGGTAGATCCACAAAGGAGCCGAGCCAACAAAGCCCGCCCACATAGATACACGCAGCTTGATATCGAAGGAAGATAGTACAGTCCCAAAGTTAACAGTGACATTGTGACCATGCGCGCGCGCCACTTCCAGCGGATTAGTCAGCACCGCAAAAGCCTGGTCGTAAAAGATCCAGGCCACGATGGTTCCAACTAACACACCCAGGGCAGCAATAATTAAACGGTTGCGTGCCTCGCGCAGGTGCGCCCCCAAAGACATGCGTGCTTCAGGGTTGTCCTTACGCTTACGTAGCTTAAAACGCTTCTTCTTGGGCGTGTCCTCAGCCACCTGTATTCCTTCTACAAAAATCGAAACCGCACTAAGCGTGCAGGGCAGACCCCACGGCCTACCCTGCACTTAGTCAGCTATGCGTCACTTAGCCTCGCCCTGCTGCTCAGGGGCGGCCTGAGGCTGGGAAGGCTGGGTGTAGTAAGTACCCTCCTGAGGAGTGATCTGTGCCTGCTTCTGTGCAGGAGCATCCTCCTCCTTGAGTTCCTTAACTTCCTTCTTAAGGACCTTCATCGACTTGCCGAGGCTACCGGCGATCTCCGGCAGCTTGTTGGCGCCGAACAGCAAAATCAACAAGACGATGATTACGATCCAGTGCCAGGGGCGAAATGCTCCCATAGTGAGCCTGCCTTCCAAAGACTTGGCATGAAAATTCATGTATGGACGGGGAAAGTTTACCGTTTTACCAGCCGATCCAAGAATCGGGGCCAGCCACAGCAAACCCATATACCTATTATCTTGCCACGAACCGGGCCAAATCACTTCTTTAGGCTCACGCTTTGAGCATAGTTAGCCCGGGCTTTAGCTGCGCGAACACTGACTTTTTCTAACAATGTGGCAGGTTCTACAGCTAGCAGCTCACCGCTTGCGCGCAACACCACAGACTCTAGCCAGGCCTGGGAACGGCCAATTATTTCTATGGTGATGGTGCCGTCTTGGTTATAAATAACCTGTTTAGGGCTAGCTACTTGTGTCAACCAAATTCCACTAGGCCGGATACGCAAAGTGGCTGTTTTGGCTGTGCGACCCCAACTTTGGCCCCGGGCGCGACGACGTTTGTCAGCTGAGGTGTTGGGTTCTGGGGCGCCTTTGCGTACCTGGCCGCCCAGGCTTAACGCGCTGATGCGTTCTAGCCGGAAGCGGCGTTTAGCCCTGGCCCCATGACAGTAGCCCACCAGTGTAAGCCGGGCGCCGTCGCTAACTAGCCACCAGGGGTCCACGTTGCGCTGGGAGCTAAGCCCAGCGGCGTCAACGTAGCTGAGCTTTAGGGCGCGCCCAGTCATAAGGGCTTCTAGTACTGTGGCAAAAACTTGGCTTAGGGCCGTGTTCATGGGGCCGGCCAGGTTTTTGGTCTCAGCGCTAGCGGCTGTTTCTAGCTCGGCTGCACCCGGGGTATTAGGGCTTAACTGCAGTAATTGGTTTAGCTGGCGAGCGTAACTTTGCCAGGGGCCAGCTTCTAAAGCTGCCAGGGCAAAAGCCAAAACTTCACGGTCAAGCTCATCTAGATGCAGCTGGTTAGCCAATCCCCCAGCGTTACTGAGGCTCACTTTACCCTCATGTAAATCAGCAAAATCAAAATCTAGCCCCTGCCAGGGCACATGATCGGCGCCGGCTAAGCTCAAGCTATCTACGTCTTTACGGATCTGCTGCGGGCTAACTCCAAAGTGACTAGCTAAGCTGTCAAAGCTTTGCCCCGGGTGCGTTTTAACCCATTGCACCAGGGCTAACATGCGGGCCACAACTATGGTGGTGGGCGGGTAGACCTTAGGGCTTTTGGGTTTTGTCCGGCTAACTCCCCCCTCATCATGGGCTGGCTTAGCTTCTATGTTTTCTAGGGCTTGCAACCGTCTTAGCACTGCTTGGGCTAGGTCAGCCGGCTCAAGCACCAGGGCCTGCTCCGCTAAGGAGCTAAGCGTAGACACTAGTTGCAGCTGATCACTTGGGTGATAGTCAAGTAGGTAGCGGTCTTGCCCCAGTGCCTTGGCATGGGCTTTTAACTGCCAGGCACTATTTGGCGCTAACCAAAGCTTAGCTTGACAGTGTCTACTATCTGACGGCAGGGCCGGCTCTGGCCGCTCAGCCTCTGGCAGCGGCCGGGCATTTATCTGGCCCACTATGCGATCAACGCGAAAACGCCGGTAGGCCTGAGCTAGCTGATCAAAACCGTCAAGATACCAGCCCCCCTCAAGCACACTTAACTTAGCGCCCCACACCTGACGTTGACGTGGGCTGCGATCATGCAGGCCCTGATAGGCAAATTCCAGTTGGGCGCCTCTAGTTAAGCCCTGCACTACCTCTTGGCTAAGCTCCGGACCGGGCGTGGGCAGAGCCTTAAACACACGGTTGTATAAGGGGTAATAGGCCTTTAGTTTGGTTCGCACAATACTTAGCCGTGTACCAATAAAACCGCCACTAAACAGGTGCGTGGCTAGTTCTAGGGTCAGCAGCTGCGCTGGCGATAAATCTGGTAACTGCGGACAGTAGCTGGTGGGGGTAAGTAGGTAGCGTTTATGGGGATGCGTGTTGGTGGGGTTATCTACATCAACTTCAGAGTTGATTACTATTCCCAGTTCACGTAGCGTGGCGCGGTCGCGCTCAAATCTACGCACCTGTTTGCGCTCAACGCTGCTTTGGGTGGCTGCGTCATAGCCGCCCACCTGCCTAGTTATCTGCCGTAAGGTCAGTCCTCGCGGGTTGCCAGACAGCGCTAACAGCAGGTTAAGCACTCTCTCCTCAACACTGACTGGTTGGCTCATGCCTTTAGCCTACAGGTAGGCTACAGCCATGATGTGGCGTGATGGCGTAGTTGAGCAGCTGCATAGCACTTGGGGCGGTTGCGCTCTGGTTTGGGTACGGATTGAGGCCGCCCCAGCTAACGCACGTGTTTATCTGCCCGGAGAAAAGGTAAAAGCACTGCTATATACGGACCTGTTTGGCCAGGCCCAGATCGGTGAGCGGGTGCGTATTGAGGTTTCTGCCTTAGCCCGCTCACTTGGTACAGGTGGGCACGCCATGGTTGGGGCCCGTCTAGACCAGCTCAACGACGACGTCGAACCGGCTGGTCACCTGGTTAAAGCCCGCTACATGCCCAACCAGAAGCTAGTTACCAGTGTTGATGAGCCAGGCACGGCCCACCACCAGCTATTAAACACTGAGCTAGACCTGGCAGGTGGCGCTGTGGTGGTGGCCGATCTGCATTCTGCCCTGCCGGCCATAATTGCCGGGGCACGCTGCCCGCTGGTAGGTGAGGATCCGTCTCAAGCTCCGCCACCAAAAATCGCTTATGTTATGAGCGACGGCGCCGCGCTGCCACTGCCTTATTCGCGCAGCGTTTTTGGGTTAAAACAAGCCGGCTGGCTAGTTGGGAGCGTGGCCACGGGACAGTCTTGGGGTGGCGATTTAGAGGCTGTCTCACTACATAACGGCCTGTTAGCGGCGCGCCATGTGCTAGGCGCAGACATAATTGTGCTGACCCAGGGGCCAGGCAATTTGGGTAGTGACACGCCCTGGGGTTTTTCCGGGGTAGCTTGCGCCGATGCGCTTAACGCTGCTGCGGTGCTAGAGGGTGAGCCAATTGCCTCTTTGCGCGTGTCTCAGGCTGATGCGCGCGTGCGCCACCTGGGGATTTCGCACCATTCTTTAACCGCTTATAGCCGCGCTACGCTGTGTAGCGCGCTCATTGCTGTGCCCGAGCTGGACGGAGAGTTTGGTGAACTGGTTAAATCCCAGGCCCGCCAGTTGGCGCTGCCACGCCAGCTAGGCCAGCCTCACCGCCTGGTTTCTGTTTCCTGCCAGGGCTTAGATGAGGCTTTGGCTACCAGCCCGGTAAAACTATCTACTATGGGTCGCGGCCTTGACCAAGACCGCGCCAGTTTCATTACGGCAGCAGCTGCCGGCCGGGCAGCGCGCGCACACTGGCTTAAAACTTTAGAATCATGACTTCACAGCTTAAACCCGTAAGAGTGCCCTTTTGGGGCCCACTAACCGCCCAGGTGCACGGTATTTACCGGCGCGCTTTTCCGCCTAATGAGCAAATTCCATTAGCGTTTTTGCATGTCTCTTCTTTGCGCCTAAATGCGCAGTTTTTAGCGTGGATTGACCCTAAACAGCCGACCTCTGTAGATGGGGTAGCTCGCGTGGTGGCCATGACCTACTTTCAGCGTGCTCACGGCCTGCTATACCTGGCGTTTTTAGCAGTAAATGATCAGCTACGCAGCGCCGGCTATGGCTCGCGTGTACTTAATGCTATTTGTGAGCATAACCGTGACCTGCCGATATTTTTAGAGATTGAACCTGTAGACGAGCCTGGCGCCCCAAATCCGCACCAGCGTCAGCGCCGACTGCGGTTTTATGAAAAGAATGGTTTTGAGTTAACCAATATGCTCACTGAAGAATCTGGGGACACCTATAGAGTGCTACGCCGTGGAGCGCAGGCAGCGAAGGTCAGCCCTAAACAATTACAGCGCGCTCTAAACTCTATGGGTTTAGGGGTAGTGCGTTCACGTGTAAGTACTGACTGAGGAAAACCACTATGTTTGGCATTGCCCCTTCTTATCCAGCTATGCGTTTTACTTTAGCTTGCCAGAGTGAAAACGCTATTCAGTGCGTAATTAATGTGCTAGGAGCAAAGAAGTTTAGACTGGTAGATAATAAGATCGACCTGCTACTAAAACAGCAGGGCTGGACTGGAGTAATAGTAGCTCAAGGCTCAAATGCTCGGGCCAACATAATCGACACGATAACTGATCCAGAGTTATTTGGAATGGCTTCACTAGCGATGGTACCAATTAGTATCGTTGCTCACGAGCGTCAGCGCGGCAAAACTGAGATTGCCTTAGTAGCCAATAATTTTGCTGACGGCACGGAACTATTTGTGGTACTTATTCCTAGCCTTAGAGCTGATAGTTGGATTGAATACAAGTTTTTTGCTAAATGCATGAAAGCAGTAATTAGCTCACTGCGTGAAGCTAATTTACTAACCTCTCCCCCGCAAAGCATCAAATCTCATAAGCTACCTAATGATTTACCAGCAAATATTAGCTATATTCGACGCCTGCGTCGGCAAGCTAAAAAGCTGCCAGACACGCAGCCTTTTTAAAGGAGTATGCCTGGCAGCTAACTAGTGGCCGTCTAGGGTATTTAGTCAGTAGCGGCCTAGATCAGGGCGTCTAGTAGCTTTTCGCGCGTGACCGGTTTGGAGCCAAACACCTTCAGCTCGCTTAAGAATTTGATCATCGCCTCAACTTCGCTGGCACCAATTTTGCCGATCTGATCAGCGCTGAGCCCACTGGGCTTAATCAGCTCAGCGGTAGCCACGGCCACCTTGCGAGCCTTGGCGGCCTGCTTGGCGTCAGCTAGGTCGGGCACGTACTTGACCGCAGCTTTCACGGCGGCGTCGGGATCAGTGACAAAAGTCTGCATCCCCTTAACCGAGGCAGCAACAGCGGCTTTAAGGGCGTCACGTTTAGCAGCTAAAGCCTTGGTGGAGGTAACCAGGCTGGCGCCAATCAGTGGCGGGTTGGTGGCTACTGCCAACTTACGTACCTTCATGCCTGATTCTTCTAGGGCGACGGCGTCGTTGTTGGAGTAGCCCACAATGGCATCTACCTTGCCGCTCATCAGGGCTGCCTGCTGAGTGTAGCCAATAGACATAATGTTGACGTCATTTTGGCTCAGTCCCGCGCTACGCAAAGCCAGTAGCAGACCGAACCAGTTTTCGCCATAGGTTCCCGGGGTACCAATCTTCTTACCACGCAGCTGCGCAAGTGAAGTGATAGAGGAGTTGGCCGGCACCATAATGCATACCGCATAGCTGTGGTAGTAGCCGCCCACAACCACCAGGTTTGAACCGTTAGAGCAGGCCACAGCGGCTTCGTCGGCGCCAGCAATAACCAGGTCTTCGCTGCCGGCGCTCAGCGCATCAAACAGGCCTTCCTGGGCCCCATGGTGGCGCAGCTTGACACTGTCTGCGTATTGCTTATTGGCCTGTGCCAAATAGAAGGGTGCGAACTGGATGTTGGGGGTGTAGGTCAGACCAATAGTTAAGGGCTGAGCCCCGGTCTTAGATTTGCTGGCAGTACCTGAGGAGCAAGCCCCTAGGGCTACGCCCCCTGCTGCTAAACCCAGTAGGCTAACTGCTTGGCGACGTGAAATCATGGTGTTTCCTAACTTTGAATTGCGGCGATTGTGCGCGAACGCTTTTCGCAGGCATGAATCAAACCGTGCAAAGTAGTGGCCATAACTGACAGCACCACGATGGTGGCAAATAGACCTGCGGTATTTACGGCGTCGCGCTGGGATGCTAAAACCATGCCCAATCCCGTGCCCCCCATGGTCATCTCCCCTACTACCGCACCGGTAATTGACAGTGTCATGCCGGTACGCAAACCTGCCAAAATTGCCGGAGTAGCTAGCGGCAGTTCCATATAGATAATCATTTTGAAACCACCCGCCCCATCAAGCCGGGCCGCCTCGATCACATCACGATTGATTGACCTTAGCCCCAGCAAAATAGAGATAGTGATTGGGAAAAACACCATAAAGGCACATAGCAGCACTACCGGGAACAAACCGTAACCAACCCACAACACCAGCAAAGGCGCAATCGCAATAGCCGGAATCGCTTGACTTGCGGCCACATAAGGCAGCACAGTTTGCGAAAACAGTGGCCAGTGAAATAGCGCCAATGCTAAGGGTAAAGCCCCTACAAAAGCCAACATACAGCCCAAAATGGCTTCACGCAGGGTAACCCAGGCGTAGCCAAGCATATTGGCGTGGCAAATTGAGGTAATTAGCGAGTCAATGATGTGGGTGGGGGCTGGCAGAAAATACTCAGCCACAGCTCCGGATACAGAAATTAGCTGCCAGAAGACTAAAACCACTACACCTAGCGTAATTGCTAGCCATGGCCTGTAAGCTCGCATCTAATTCCTTCCGAAGATAGCGGAAGTTTCCTCCCGGTAAGCGCCGGGGAATACAAGGATGCGCGCGCACAGCGCCTGCAGGTCACCTAAAATAGGCAAACCCGCGTGCCTCCTCCCATCCGGACTTTAACCGTCGGTGCTGGAATTTCACCAGCTCAGCCACCAGTAGATACCGGTGGGTCGCGGACTATAACCGCCGGCTCGGAATTTCACCGACCCCGGAGCACGTTTTACATGCCAACTATAAACCTAGGCCCAAGGCCTCAACAACTTAGGCTTAAACCCGTTAGCTAAATTTTTTACGCTGCTAGAGCAGCAATTACGACGGCGCTAGCCCAGTTACCTTCATGGGTTAGTGACACCAGCCAGCTAAGCTCACCCACACTTTGGCTAACCGCCTGGGCTACCTGGCCGCGTAGTGCTAGCTGGGGACGTAGCTGCTCATCTAGCAGTACTTCGACCTGATCCCAGTTGAAACTTTCCAAGCTTAGTGGCTGGGGGGTGGCAGCACCTTTAAGTTCCACCAAAGCAGTGGACCAGGCCTTAACAAAAGCCTCTTTGGCAGCCCAGCGCGCCGCCAGGTGTGGGGCTAACTCCTGCCAGTTTGGCTCAGCTCCCCTGGCTCGCACCCGCGCCTGGGCTTGTCTTAGTTCACGGGGACTAAAAGCTTGCTGACCAAAACTAGTACCAGGCTGAGATAGTTGCTGAGCAAAAGCATCTATCTGCACTAGGTCAACCCCTACTCCCACTGGACACTGACCAGTAACTTTGGGGGCAACGATTTTAGGCTTATCCACTCCCCCAGCTTAACTAGCCATGACGCTAAAAACAGCGGTGGGGGGTGGATCCTTTAAGGATCCACCCCCCACCTTAAGCGCTAGCTATTACTCACCAGCGTGGTAAACACCGTCGGCACCCAAGCGGGCCTCGGGGTCAAGCAGCATGGCTGCCTCAACCTCGTGCGGGTCGCGGGTTTCGGTTTCTTCACCCAGGCGACGGCCATCGATCTGCTCGAACAGGGCCACGCGGCCGATCATGCCGGCGCGGCGGCGGCGCGTACCGGCAGCCAGGCGGGCATTGGCGCTAGCCAGCCAGGCGTCGACGGCCTGCTGGCCGCCAGCCTTACGCAGGGCAGATTCGAAAGCACCGGGGTGAACCATGGCCAGCAGGCCAGATACGTGTCCGAAGCCCAGCGAGGTAGCCAAGCCGGCACGGATCGGACCAGCACCAGGCACGCGACCGCTTTCGCCGCCACGGCCAGCCAGACGCATAGCCTTACGCGGCCAGATCCAGAAGCTGTCCTTCTTGAGCTTGATGTCCACGCAGTCCAGCGAGGCGTTACCCGGAGCCACACCGGTAGCCAGGATTTCGGTCAAACCGGCCACCTGGAACACTGCGGCACCACCCTTAGCGTGACCAGTGATGGTCTTCTGGGAGACCGCTACCAGCGGGTTACCCTCGCTACGGCCAAGTGCCCGAGCCAGGCGGGTGTGCAGTTCAGACTCGTTGGGGTCGTTAGCACCGGTGGAGGTGTCGTGCTTGGACACCACGGCGATGTCGTCAGGCTCAACGCCCAGCTTGGCCAAAGACTTAGCCAGACGCGAGTTGCTGCCGCCACGGCCCGCAGCCAGAGCACCCAGGCCCGGGGCCGGGATGGAGGTGTGGGCGCCGTCGGCGTAGGAAGAGACGAAACCAAGCACTGCAGCAACCGGCAGACCCAGCTTGGCCGCTACGTCACCACGGGCCAGGATGACGGTACCGCCACCTTGGGCTTCCACGAAGCCGCCGCGACGACGGTCGTTAGCACGTGAGAAGTGACGCGGGCTGATGCCCTTAGCCTTCATGGCAGCCGCCTCAGCGGTGGCGTTCATGTTACCGAAGCCAACCACGGACTCAACCGAGATGTCGTCGATAGCACCGGCAACCACCACCTGGGCCTTACCCAGTGCGATCTTGTCCCAACCTTCTTCAATGGATACGGCTGCAGTTGCGCAGGCGCTAACCGGCTGCACCATGGAACCGTAACCACCGATGAAGGACTGCATCACGTGTGCGGCCACAACGTTAGGCAGGGCCTCCTGCAAAATGTCACTGGGGCGTTCCTCGTTGAGGAAGCGGCCAACGAACATCTTGCGCATTGACTCCATGCCACCAAAACCGGTGCCCTGAGTGGAGGCCACATCGGCCGGGTGCACAGCCTGCAACAGCTCGGCGGGGCTGAAACCAGCGTTGAGGAAGGCCTCAACGGCAGTAACCAGGTTCCAAGAGGCGATCCGGTCCAAAGACTCGGTCATGGACGCCGGGATACCCCAACGCTGCGGGTCGAAGTCACGCGGGAACTGGCCACCTACAGTGCGGCTCAGCGCGGCGCGGCGCGGTACGCGGGCCAGCGAACCCGCCAGGCGGGTCACGATCCACTCGCCGCTTTCACTGTCTTCACTGATCAGGGTGTGTGCCGGGTCAGAGTCAGCGATAGTGCGGGCGGTAGCCTCATCGGCAACGTTGAAGGAGATGTCGCGGTCCAGGTAAACCTCAACCTCTTCATCTGCCACCGGAGCGATCAGCTGGTCGTCAACGAATTCGCGGATACCGCAGCGGCCCACTACCTCGTCGCGGTAACGCGAGAGAATGTCAGCCTCGTCAACCAGGTTGCCCTCGGTGTCGTACCAGCCGGCCTTAGGCGAGTCCTGCCAGGTCAGCAGGCCCATACCCCAGGCCAGTTCGAGTACGCCGGCAGCGGTGAGCTCGACGTCGTCGCCACCGGTCATACCCAGCTCAGCTTCGCGGCGGGTACGGCCGCTACCCCAAGTGGATACTTCACCGGTAGAAACCACAACCACCATGTCTTCCAGGTCAGCTTCAACCTCGCCCCAGTTAGGTGCGGTGGGCTGAACCGGTGTGGCCGGGCTGGGCAGAGCGGCGATGGTAGCGCTGGCCTCAACCGGCTCGCTGGTCTGGCCAGCTGCAGCCTTGGCAGCGTTTTCACGCAGCGCCACCAGGTCAACGTTGTCACCCAGGCCACCGGTCAGGTCAGCCTCAACCGGCTTAACCGCAGCCTGAGCGCGTACCTGCTCGGTGCACAGCTCAACCAGCTCGTGGGCGATTTCTTCAGTGGACCAGGTGCGTACCCCGGCGGCCTCAACAGCGGCCACCAGCGGGTCGTTACCACCCATCAGGCCGGTGCCACGCACCCAACCGATACGCGGGTGTGCCAGCGAGACGCGCTGAGCCCACTGCTTTTCGCTGGACCAGCGGTTAACAATGGCGTCCAGAGCGCTCTTGACTTCGCCGTAAGCACCGTCGCCACCGAAGGTACCGCGGTTAGGCGAACCAGGCAGGATTACGTGTAGACGGTGGTCCACGTTGGTGTCAGTGCCGATGGCGCTCAGGGCAGCAATGCTGCGCTCCACGCTCCACAGCAGCAAACGGGCCTGAGACTCAGTCTCCGGACCGGCGTCGGCCAGCGAACCGGCCACACGCCCAGCAGCGAAGGGGAACAGCAAGGTGGGCACCAGGGCCGGCTTGACCAGGGTTGAAGTACCACCGGAGGTGACTACTTCAGCGTTACCGATCCACTGGGCTAGGGCGTCTACGTCACGGTAGCTGGACAGGTTGGCCGGCACCATCCACAGCTGCGCGCCATTGGAGGCGTGCTGACGGTAGAGCTCGGTAGCGAACTCTAGACGCTTGTGGTTCAGGCGCGAGGCGGTAGCGATTACGGTGGCGCCACCAGAAAGCAGTTCAGCCACCACCGCAGCACCGATAGAGTGCGGAGCCATACCGGTTACAACCGCAACCTCGTTGGCCCAACGCACCGGGGCGCTACCAGCTTCAGCCTTGATGGCGGCCACCTGGCTGATGTGCTCAAGTACGCCGGCTACACGCTCGCTGGCACCAGCTTCACGCATCTGGCGGGCCCACCAGGCAGCCTGGTCGGCTACAGCCCGGCCCAAACCGGTGTAGCTTTCGGCGTTAACCGTCTCAGCGTTGATCTCACCGGTGGCGATGCGAGCCAGGTCTTCACGGGCACTGGCCCAGCGGTCATCGATCAGTACTGCGCGACGCGAGTCGAAGCTGGGAGTTACCGAGGCTACCCAGTTGGGGCCTAGCTCGGCAGTAATCGCCTCCAGGGCCACGCGGGTGCGCTCAGCTTCATCGTCAACCTGCTCGGAGGCCACGGCCACCTTTTCGGTTAGACCCAGGGTGTCAAGCAGGGTGCGGGCGGTGGTAGCCAGAGCGCCGTCGGGGCCAATTAGACCGGCAGCGAAGGCGTCAAGGGCTTCAGAGGAAACCTGGGCGCCACCGCCGGAGCCACCAGCGCTAGGCATGGCTACGCTCACGCCGTGGTCGCTGGCCACAGCCTGGACCGCGCGGTCGATTAGGGCATCTACCTCAGCTGCGCTCTTGAGCGGACCAGTGGTGCCCAAGGTAGCTAGGTCATCGCCACGCATGGAGGCGCCCTCACGGGTGCCCAGCAGCACAGCGGCGTTTACGTGGGCAGCCCAGCCTTCACCCAGGCCCCAGGTGCGCTGTACTCGCTCAGCAATGCGAGCTGGACGCTGTCCAGAAGGACCAAAGAGCTTGGAGATGGACTGGCGGATAACTTCGCTCAGTACCGGGCCGAAGGGCTTGTAGTTAGGTGCACCCTTAAGCACGGTGGCAGCTAGTGCGCTCATGTCAGCGTCGGCGGCACCATCAATGGAGGCCAGTTCCAGCTCGGTGCCCATGTCCATGAGCAGCTGGTTACGACGTGAAGATACGCCGTTGGTTAGGGTCTCGGTGGTGTCGGTAGCGCCGATCTGGTCGGGGCGGATGCGGGCCGAGTGGGCCAGCAAAACGTTCAGACCATCCTTAGCGGTGAAGGGCAGGTCCGCGACGTCGGCTCCGGAGGGGGCGCCAGCGGGAGCGGCAGGAGCGGGGGCAGCTACCGGTGCAGCAGCCGGGGCGGGCGCAGCGGCAGGAGCCGGTTCAGCTGCGGCGGGTGCGGCGGGCTCTTCCACTACCACCTCGTCAGCAACAGCCGGGTCGGTGTCAGTGGCCAGAACGCGGGCCTCGTCACGGCGAGCGTTGTAAACGGTCACGTGGTTACCGGCGTGGTGCGGCAAAGCCAGGGTGCGGCTGGCCAGGTTGGCCAGGGTCGGTGAAGCAGCTAGACCCACCTCGATGACCTTCTCAATGCCCAGGCCACCACGGTCAACCGGAGTGAACAGGACATCCTGGGTTTCGATCCAACGTACCGGCGAGGCAAACTGCCAAGCCAGCAACTCGATCAGCAGGGCGCGGCCCAAAGCTACCGGCTGGGCAATCCATGCATCCCAGTTAGCCAAGATGGCTTCCACCTGGGCGGAGGGCACAACCTCAAGGATGGAGCGGGCAAAGTCCTGGGTTAGTTCGAAGGGTCGAGCTACCAGGTTGGGTACATACAGACCAACCATGCGTTCGATGTCGATGTCGGCAGGTACCAGTGCGTCTAGGCGGCTACGGAACTCGTCCACACCCGGGCGCAGCACGCTGGAGTGGAAGGGCACGTCAATGCCGGGCACCAGCATGAAGGGGTTCTTGCCGCCGCGTGCCTTGGCACGTGCACGGGCATCAGCGGCTAGTGCCTCCAGACCCGCAACCGTACCGGCAACTGCGTACTGCACGCCGGCCAGGTTGTAGTTAACGATCTGCAAGAACTCACCGGTGCGCTGAGAAATTTCGGCCACGTAGGCCTCAACTTCACTGGCGCCAATACCGCACTGGTTGGGACGCAGCGCGCCCATACGGTAGTTGGAGGAACCGTCTTCAGCACGCGGCACCAAGGTGTGCATGGTGGAACCACGCTGGAACACGATAGAAATCATGGTTTCCACCGGGAACACACGCCCGTAGGCACTTAGCGCGGTGTACTCACCCAGCGAGTGGCCGGCGAAGGCAGCGCCTTCTACCAGGGCACCGGCCTCTTCTAGACGCGCGGTGGTAGCCATAGCCACGGTAGCCAGGGCCACCTGGGTGAACTGGGTCAGGTTCAGCAGCCCCTTGGGGTGACGGTAGGTGACGCCGCGAGCAGTGAGCTCGGTGGGGTTGTCACGCACCAGGGCCAGGATAGAGAAGCCCAGTTCCTTGCGGGTGTGGGCGTCGGCGCGGTCCCAGATCTCGCGGGCAGCCTTAGAGGAGGAACGCTCGTCTAGACCCATGCCCTGGGCCTGGATACCCTGGCCCGGGTAGAGGTAGGCAGTGCGCTCAGCGCGGGTAACGGCGGTGCCGCGAGAAACAATCTCACCGTTGATACGGCAGGTTGCCTCCAGCAGGAAGCCGCCGCCACGCACCAGGCCGGTGCGCTCTACGGAGATTTCTACCTGGTCACCAAGCTCGACCGGGCCGTGCATGGTGTAGGTCCAACCCACGATGTCGTAGTGACCACCCTCAGGGTCGGTTGAGGCAACTACCTGCTGGGCGGTGGCAGACAGCCACATGCCGTGTACCAGCGGGGCGCTCATACCAGCCACCTTGGCGGCGTTGTAGGAGGTGTGGATCGGGTTGAAGTCACCGGTTACGCGAGCGAAAGCGGTCATGTCGCGCGGGGCGGTGACCTTTACTCGGCGCAGGAGGCGACGGGCAGAGTTGGCGATTTCGCGTCCGGTGCCACCGGCTACGGCCGGAGCGGAAGGAGTGGCGGTGCCGTGGGCGCGGCCACGAATAGCGAAACGCTCAGTCATGATGGCGATCAGCTCACCAGTGGCGAAGTCGCGCAGCTCTAGGTGCACGGCTACCACGCGGCCGGCACTGGATTCTTCCAGGGCCTCAACCCAACCATCAACGCTTACGCGCAGGGAGGGCTGCTTGGCGGCTAGCTGCTCTAGGTCAGCGCGCAAATCCACGGTGTGGTCCAGGTGGACCGCGCCCAGCAGACCTTCAATCAGCGGCATGCCATCTTCAACTACCGAACCGAGGCAGGCGTATACCACCGGCCAGCACGGGCCTAGCAGGGCGTCAGGGACGATAGCGGCAGCGGAGAGGGTCTCAGGCAGAGCGTCAGCGGTAACCGCGCCGTGGTCGTAACCCAGCGTGGAGGCCAGGGTGAAGGTGTCGTGAACGGTGCCGAAGGGCTGGTTGGCTACCTTGCCGTTAGCGTCAAGGGCACCAGCGACGGCGCTCTGGACGGCAGGCAGGGAGGTGATGTGGTCACCAACAATGGACACGTTACCCACACCGGCGGTGTTAACCAGCAGGTCACCCATGGTCTGGGAGATACGGCTGGGGTCTACCTCGGGGGCAGCTCCATCGGAGGTACCGTCCAAACGCAGCGGCACTACCAGGCGACGCACGGCGTGGATCTGCTCGCCACCAGGTAGGTCATCCCAGTGGGTGTCGAGCTTAATGTCTAGGTCGTAGGCGTCAGCGGCCACGTCGGGGCGGGCCACTACCTGGTAAGCGTCGCTAGGCAGAACCACAGCGGGGTTGGTGGTCAGGTGACCGTTCCACACTACGTGCGGGGTGGAGCGTACGAAGGCGTTAACGTCAGCTACCGGGCGGGAGCCAACTGCCTTACCGTCGCATTCACCTAGGCGGGCGGCGGCATCTACCGGGTCAACCCCGGCGGCTAGCAGAGCCTCTACCGCAGCGGTTTCGAAGCGGCCTAGCAGGTGACCAACAGGCTCGTTAATGGTGGTAATACCAGCTACGGACACCGGGCCAGGAATGATACGTACCTGGTCAGCGGTGTAGCGCGGGTCCTGGGACTGCCACAGTGAGTCGGTGCCCCACCAGCGCAGAATGTCGGCGTCAACTACGGGCACGAACGGCACCGGCTTGGGGTGCTTGCGGCACAGGTCAACGAACCAGGCGGCGTCTGCCGGCTCCACCAGGGTGGTGTCCGCAGCCGGGTAGGCTTCGGCTAGACGGGCAATGGCGGCGTCGGCGTCCAGTACGGAGTCTAGATCCGGGAATAGGGTGACAATCTGGCCGTGGTCGGCTTCGCTTACACGAGCCTCAATGCGGTGCAGCAGGTCTAGCAGGCGGTCAGCCCAGTCCAGGTCAGCCCAGTAGTCGGCGGGCTTGGTGGCCTCGGGACGAGCCGAGGCGGGAGCTACACACAGCTGTGCGTAGCGCTTAGCCCACTGCAGGTAGCTCATGGACTCCATGTCGCCAAAGTAGGGCTTGGCGGTGTGGGATAGGGCCTCAATCATTTCGTCGCGGCGAGCAGCCATCAGCTTTTCGTCGCCAGCCAGCTCCTGGATCAGGCGCGAGGCCTTAGCCGAGGAGTTGTCAATTTCGTATAGGTCAGCGCGCAGGTGGCTTAGACCCGAAGTCATACCACCGGCAGACTTACCGGAACCAACCCAGCCACCATTGTCGCTGGGGGAAATTCCGGGGGTGTCAACCAGCAGCTGCTTGACGTCGTCGTTGGTCTTAGCTTCCAGGCAGGTCATAGCGGCAGAACCCACAAACACACCGTCAACCGGCATGGGAGCGGTGCCGTAGGCCAGGGCCCAGCGACCGGTGATGTAGTCAGCGGCGCGCTCAGGTTTACCGATACCACCACCGACGGTTAGCACCACATTGTCTACGGCGCGAATGGCGTCGTAGGTGGCCAGTAGCATCGAGTCCAGGTCTTCCCAGGAGTGGTGTCCACCGGCGTGACCGTCTTCAATCTCAATGATGACGGGCATTTCGGGAACTTCGCGGGCAATTGCCAGCACCTGCTTGATCTGGTCAACGGTACCGGGCTTAAGCGCAATGTAGGGGAAGCCCTCGTCGCGTAGGCGGCGCAGTAGCGGCACGGCCTCTTCACGCTCAGGAATACCAGCGGTGATCACGATGCCGTCAATGGGGGCGCCGGCGGCGCGGGCACGGATCAGGGTGCGCTGGGTACCTAGGTGCAGGTTCCACAGGTAGCGGTCCATGAACATGGCGTTGAAGGCGGCGGTGCGTCCCGGCTCCAGAGCGGCTTCCAGGCCAGCCAGGTTACGGTTCAGCACCTCGGCGGTTACCTGACCGCCACCGGCTAGCTCAGCCCAGTAGCCAGCGTTAGCGGCGGCAGCCACAATAGCCGGGTCCACGGTGGTGGGGGTCATACCCGCCAGCATGATGGCGCTGCGGCCAGTTAGACGGGTGAAAGCGGTGTCCAGTGACAGGCGCCCGTCGGGTAGACGACTCAGGTGCGGGGCGAAAGCGCTGCGGTCCACGGTGGGGGCAGGGGCGTAATCGCTGCGGTCGAGCTTGTCGATGCCAGCGCTGGTGCCGGCTACCACCACGGTAACGCCGGTGCCCTGCACGATGGCTTCGCTCATGCGGGCTAGTACCGCGCCGGGGCCTAGGTCGACGATCAGCTTGGCTTCAGCCTTGCCGGTGGCGTCGGTGCCTACCGCCTCGCGTACGGTGGCCGGCCAGTCGACGACGTCGGTCAGCACCGCCTGGGCCAGGTAGCGAGCCAGCTCGGGGTTGATACCACACCTGTTAGCCCACTCCACAGTGTCTTCGACAGCGCCTTCAAGCAGCGGGGAGTGGAAGGGGACGGTGGTGTCCAGGTACTCACAGATAGGAGCTAGGACCTCTCCCCCACGCAGGCGTTCTTTGTGTTCGCGCTCAGAGCGCTTAGCCGCAAACTCTAGGGCGGATACGGCAGCTTCCAGGTCTGCCGGGCGGCCGGAAAGGATGAAAGCAGCGCGGCCGTTGGTAACCCCAATGCTGATGTGCTCACTTAGGCCAGCAGCGTTAAGTACCTGGTCCAGGGCCGCGCGCGGCACGCCACGCACCGAGAGCATGGGGGTGACTTCACCAATGGGACCCAGGTTAGCGCGGCGTACGCTGCGGGCGGCGGCGGCGCCAATCAGGCGGGCTACGGCGTGAATCTCAACTACTTCAGCGTTGTTTTCGCCGCGGTGGGCGCTGGCGGCGCGTAGCGACTCCAGTAGGGCCACACCCAGCATGCCCTGGGAGTGACCGATCACGGCGCGCGGACGCAGGCTGGAGTCAATCAGGTCAACGCTGGTGTGAGCGGCAGCCACCAGGGCAGCGTGCTGGGCTAGCAAAATACCGGGTACGGAAACCTCGGCGCCAGAGCCGGAGGTGACTACGCCACCCTCGTCATCCAGCATGCGCCCACCGGCAGGGGAAATGGTTAGCAGGTCGGTGGCCACCGGGGCCAGGCGGTCGCGTACAGCCTGGTCAACAGCTACTAGCTCGCTGGCTAGACGTGAATCGGTGGCTACTAGGGACTCTAAAGTCTCACGCCACGGGGTAGCCTGACCGCCGAAAGAAACAATGAATGATTCACCTGCGTGCAGACGACTAGCGACTGATTGTTTAGCGCTAGTGGTAGTCATAAAAACTCCTTGTTTTCAAAGCTTGCAAATATCTCGTAGGGCATGCGCCCGGTGGAGTGCGCGTAGGGTTACGCCACTCTAAGTGGGCGTCACAAAGGCCCGTTGTCGTGTTTCTTTGCGCCGGCGCGGTGCACGTCTTGTTTGGCGAGCAACGCAGCCAGAGATTCGGCGATAACCGTGCGAGTGTTTTCAGGCGCGATAACCGCGTCGATTTCACCCAGGGCCACAGCCTTGTCGGGGTTGATGACTTCATCGCTGTAACGTGCTAGCAGGCGTTCGTGTTCGGCCTGAGCCGCTTCACGTCCCTGGGTAGCTTCAATTTCAGCGAAGTGGCGGCGGTGAATGATACCCACCGCACCTGCCGCACCCAACACCGCAATTTCGGCGCCAGGCCAGCAGAAGTTCAGGTCAGCTCCAATAGATTTGGAGCCCATAACAATGTAGGCACCGCCATAGGCTTTACGTAGCACTACGGTTACTAGCGGCACGGTGGCGGTGGCGTAGGCGTTGATGACCTTGGCGCCGCGACGAATAATGCCGGCGTGCTCCTGCTGAGCACCGGGGCGGTAGCCAGGTACATCCACGAAAGTCACTACGGGCAGACCGAAGGCGTCACAAAAACGCACGAAACGCGCCAGCTTCTCGGAAGCATCCACGTCTAGTGTGCCCGCATCGACCAGGGGCTGGTTCGCCACGATACCTACCGGGCGGCCCTCGATACAGGCCAGACCCACCACCACGTTTTGGGCGAAGTCTTCCTGGACCTGCACTAGCTCACCGTGGTCTACGATCGCGCTAACTACCTCGACGACGTCGTAGGGCTGACGGGTTGAGGCCGGCACTAGGTAGCCAACTTTTTCAGCAGCCTTAGCGTCAGCGGCGGCAGCCTCAGGCGGGTACTGGTAGCGCGGAGCTTTTTGCTCAGATGAGGAAGGCAGGTAAGCCAGCAGGGTACGTACCTGGGCTAGGGCGTCAGCCTCATCTTCAGCCACATAGTGCACCACACCGGTGACTGAGCCGTGAATGTCGGCGCCACCAAGTTCTTCCGCGCTAATGCGCTCACCGGTGGTGGCCCGCACTACGTCGGGGCCGGTGACGAACATGTGAGAAGCCTGACGGGTAGCGATCACAAAGTCGGTAAGTGCCGGTGAGTACACCGCACCTCCGGCGCAGGGACCCAAGATGACACTGATCTGGGGTACTAGACCTGAGGCGGCGCAGGTGCGGTTGAAGATACGTCCGTAGTAGCGCAGCGCCCCCACACCTTCTTGAATCTTGGCACCGCCAGAGTCAATCAGGCCGATAATCGGGATACGCAGGCGTAGGGCGTCGTCGAGCAGACGCACTATCTTGTCGCCTTCAACTGAGCCCAGCGAACCACCCTGAACGGAAAAGTCCTGTGAGTACACGGCCACCTGACGCCCATCAATGGTGCCAAAGCCGGTAACCACACCAGAGGGCTTGGCGTTGGCGCCTACCCCGGAGCCACTGAACTGGCCTACCTCCAGGAAGGAGCCGTTATCTAGTAGCTGGTCGATGCGCTCGCGGGCAGTACCTTTGCCTTTGGCGTGCTGGCGCTGAGCGGCGTGTTCTTCGGCGGCGCGGGCCACTTGCTCGTGGCGCTCACGAAATTCTTTAGTGGCTGGGCAGTCAGCTAGGGACTGGCCCGGTTCTAGCTTAGGAGCGCTCACTGATCCTCCTTGTGTAGGTTAAGCAGCACGTCACCAGCACTGACGGTAGCGCCGGTGGCTACTCCCACTAGCTCCACTACGCCGGCATGAGGAGCCCGCACGTAGTTCTCCATCTTCATGCTCTCTAACACCACCAGCAGCTCGCCCTCTTCTACCTGCTGGCCGTCTTCTACCGCGATGCGGGTGACAATGGCCTGGATAGGGGCGGTAACGCAGCCGTCACTGACTTCCTGCACTGCGTTGTGGCCGCCGCGTGAGCCGCGACCGGCGCGTAGAGGCTGAGTGATGGAGCTGACCGGGGCGCTAGTGCCTAGCGGCCCTTCTACGGGCACGGCAATGGCGGTGGCAGTAAATAGGTCTGCGGGCACGCCCAGCTTTACACGGCGCCCGTCTACCTCGATGATTACTTCGCGGCGCTCTACCGGAGCGGTGGCGGCGCCACTAGCTGCAGCTGCCTGAGCGTTCTCGTCAATCAGGGTGGGTAGCAGCTCGTTTTCGATCCAGCGGGTGGTAACCGTGTAGTTTTCGGCTGCCTCGTGGCCGTCGACGACGGCGGTGAAAGCCGGGGATTTAAGAGCTGCTTCGTGGGCGCTTAGGCAAGTGGCTAGTCCCTCAATGGAGGTTTCGCGCAGGGCCCGTAGCGCCCGGGCAATAGCTGCCTGACGGGTGGGGCCGGTGATAACCAGTTTGGCTAGCATCGGGTCAAAGAAGGGGGTGACCTCATCGCCAACGGCAATACCGGATTCAACGCGTACGCCGTGCCCAGCGGGCCAGTGCACCCCGGTGATGGTGCCGGTGGTGGGAGCTAGCGCGCGGGCGGGGTCTTCACAGGTGATACGCAGTTCAATCGAGTGGCCCTGCGCCGGCTTTAGCTGAGGTAGACGCTGGCCTTCTGCTAGACGCAGCTGAATATCTACCAGGTCAGTACCTGAAACCTCTTCAGAGACGCAGTGTTCTACCTGCAGGCGCGGGTTAACTTCCAAGAACCACAGGTCGCCCTCATCGGTGTAGAGGAATTCGCAGGTACCCACACCTACATAGTTGACTGCTTCAAACAGGCGCCGAGAGTTTTCAACCAGTTTGTGCTCAATGTCTGCGGGAAGGAAGGGAGCGGGGGCTTCTTCAAGCAGTTTCTGGTTGCGTCGCTGTAAAGTGCAGTCACGTGTCGAAACCACTGCGAAGTTACCAAAGGTATCGCGGGCGCACTGGGTTTCTACGTGGCGGGCATGGGTGATGAACTTTTCGAGGATCTGGGTGACAGTGCCGCCAGCAGTTCCGGGGGTGGCAGTTTGGAATTCGTCCAGGGCCGGGGTGGTGTCTACTTCGTCGTCGTTGTAGAGCACGGTGATGCCGCGACCGCCACCGCCGTCGGTGCGCTTAAGGGCTACCGGGTAGCCGTAGCGGGCAGCGAATTCTTTAACCACGCTAGCTTCAGTTACGGCATCGGTGATGCCGGGGACTGGGTCGACGCCGGCACTCTCGGCCACCTGGCGGGCACTCATCTTGTCCCCCAGGGCCTCCATAGCTTCAGGGGACGGACCGATCCAGGTGATACCAGCATCAATTACTGCCTTGGCAAACTCAACGTTTTCAGCCAGGAAGCCATAGCCGGGGTGAATGGCCTGAGCACCCGTAGACTTGGCAAGTTCAAGTATTGCCTGCGCGTCGGTATAGCCGCTTCCTGCTGGCAATGCGTAGGCTTCATCTGCTAGCGCCGTTGCTGGTGCCGTTAGATCTTCAGCTGTGTACGGCAGGATTGATTTGCCGCCTCGATCCGCGATGGTACGCGTTACGCGCATCGCGATCTCAGATCGATTGGCAATCAAGATTCGATCCAGACTCACCGCTGCCCCTTCCTTGTACTCGACGGCCTAACCGTTATCGGTCAGGGGGGTCAGGCTAGCCGCCTTTCGCGGGAAGCTATGTAAGGTAGCTATGCCAAACCGTTATATACAAGGTTAAAGCCCCAAGAGCCATATGCCCATTGTAGGATGCCTACAATATTCGAGAAACTATTTTTAGTAGCCCCTAATCTTGGCGAAATGGCGCCAAATCAGCCACAAAGGTGGGTTGTAGCTAATTCGCGTAGGGTGTCAATCTCGCGGTGAGCATCTTCTGATTTGTAGACTGCCGACCCTGCTACGAACACATTTGCACCTGCCTCGGCGGCTCGTTCGATAGTTTTCCGCGAAACTCCGCCATCAATCTGCAGACGAATATCAAGATTGTCTTTACTGAGCAGTGCCCTGGCCTGAGCAATTTTAGGCAGCATAATGTCTAGGAAGCTTTGTCCACCAAAGCCCGGCTCTACCGTCATAATCAGCAGCATGTCGAACTCGCTGATCACGTCGGCAATTGCAGCTAGGGGCGTGGCCGGGCGCAGGGCAATACCAGCTTGAGCCCCAAGCCGATGTAGTTCACGGGCCAGGCGCACCGGCGCAGCGGTGGCTTCAGCATGTGCGGTTACAGTGTGGCAGCCAATCTCAGCGTAGGCCGGGGCCCAACGGTCGGCGTCAGTGATCATCAGGTGGGCATCGATAGGCAGTTTGGTGTTTTCAACCACCGCCTGGGCTACCGGCAGTCCCCAAGACAGGTTGGGTACAAAGTGGTTGTCCATAATGTCCACATGCACCCCATCGGCATTGTCGATACGCTGCAATTCGCTAGCTAGGTTGGCGATATCGCAGTTAAGGATGGAGGGGCTGATCTGCGCGCGCATGGCTTTTTCCTTCTGGTTATTGGGTTTGTGGCTCGGCATTAGTCACGCCGAATTAAGGCGCAGAACATGGCGTCAGTACCGTCAGTGTCTGGCCATAGTTGTAGCATCTGCTGTTGGCAACCGCTGATGGGGCTTAGGCTTAGCTGGGCGGCTACTTCACCGGCATTAAGCAAGCTGGCCTGCTTGAAGCGACGCAGCGCATCTTTAACCACCAGTGAGGTTTCTAAAACATGCGGGCTGCAAGTGACATAAGCCACTACTCCCCCGCTGCGTAGTGCGTTAAGGGCGCTTAGTAGCAGCTGACGTTGCAAGCTAGCTAGCTCGGCGACGTCGCTTTCTTGCTTACGCCAGCGTGACTCAGGACGACGGCGCAGGCTACCCAGCCCCGAGCAGGGGGCATCCAGCAAGATGCGGTCATAGCTGCCGCTTTCCTGCTCACCAAAATCACGCCCATCACCGGTACGCAAGCTAACCACCCCACTAGGCAGGGCCTTAACCGAGTCAGCCACTAGCTTGGTGCGGTGGTGGCTGACCTCATTGGCCAGCAAAGTGGCGCCCCGCTGCGCGGCTAAAGCCCCCAGTAAAGCAGCCTTACCACCAGGTCCAGCGCACATATCCAGCCAGTTAGTGTCGCGTCCTTCTAGCGGGGCGTGGGCCAAAATACCGGCGCACAGCTGTGAGCCTTCATCTTCTACTCCGGCGCGACTGTCACGGATAGCTTCAATCCGGCCTGGATCGCCGCCCCGTAAAGTCACTGCCCAAGGGGAAAGCCGACCCGGCTTAGCCCCTTCACCTACGCGGCTAGCTTGGTCAATTAGCTCCTTGGGGCTGATGCAGCCTGGGCGCGCGCAGGCACTAACCGCAGGCGGCTGATTATCTGCCTCCAACAAGCTGATCAGGTCACTTTCACTGCGCCCGTTAACGATCAAAGCCTGACGCAGTGCCTTAACAATCCAGCGCGGATGAGAGTAACGCACTGCCAGCGCATCTACGTCACTGATCTGCTCCAAAGGGGTGGTGCCCAGATCAATTCCAGCATCCTGGGTTAGTACCTGCAGCCACTGCTGACCACTGCGTTCACTTACCCGACGCAAAACTGCGTTAATGAACTTAGCGGCCCCACCCCCGGCCACCTCACGGCCTAAATCCACCGCTGAGGACACAGCCGCATGGGCAGGAATCCGCATATCCAAAATTTGGTGGGCACCAAGGCGCAAAACATCTAGAACATCACCATCAATCTGCTCTACCGGCCGGTTAGTACAGTGACCAATGATCGCGTCATAGCGCCCCTGCATCCGGCAGGTGGCATAAACCAGTTCTGTGGCCAAGGCGCCGTCACGCTTATCTAGACGCGCGCGGCGAATAAGTTTAGGTAGCACCAAGTTGGCGTAGGCGTCGTTTTCACGCACCGCACGCAGACAGTCAAAAGCGACTCGCCGCGCATTTACCGGAGCCAACTGAGAATCTTTAACGGGAGCCGCTTTAGTGCGGTTGTGCTTACCACCGGCGTTAGCGCGGCCGCGCTCGCGGCCTTGACCTCGGCGCTGGTTGCCGGAGTTAGAGCGCCCAAAGCTACCTTGAGAGCCCATCAGTTAGCCTCTACTTCCTGGCCTAGCACCGTGTGCTCAGCCAATCGGGCCCCGCGCGCCCAGGCAGCTGCATCCATCCACTTTTTACCGGCGGGAGCTACTTGCCCTAGCGCCACTACCCCATCTGCGGTGCCTACCAGCACCTGGCGTTTAGAAGCTAATACCTCACCCGGCTCTAGTTGGGGGGCGTCCACTAGTTCAACTGGCCCTAGGCGCAGGCGGGCGCCGGCCAGGGTGGTCCAGGCGCCAGGTGCGGGGGTTACGCCTCTAATTAGGCGGTCAATAACGACGGCGCTGGTGTTCCAGTCAACTTTAGCGTCGCTTACTGCCAGCATGGGGGCTTCACTGATACCTTCACTGGCCTGCGGCGTAGCTACTGCCTGACCGTTAGCTAAAGCCTGCAGTACCTGCAAAACCAGCGGGGCGCCGTCGTCGGCTAAAGCAGACAGTAGGGAGCCGGAAGTGTCACGCGGATCAATAGGGCGCTCTAGCTGGGCGTAAATCGGACCGGTATCTAGCCCCTCCTCTAGCGCAAAAACTGCTGCGCCAGTGACCTGATCGCCATTAATAATGGCGCGCTGCACCGGGGCCGCTCCTCGCCAGGCCGGCAGTAGCGAAAAGTGTAGGTTAAGCCAACCATGGGTGGGCACAGCCAGTAAATTCGCGGGCACAATACGCCCATAGGCCACTACTACCGCCACATCAGCCTGGCACTCGTGCACCCATTGGCTAGCTTCCTCATTGCGCAGCGAGGCAGGGGTAAAAACGTTTAGATTGTGCTCGCGGGCCAAGGCAGCCACCGGGGAAGGCACTAGTTTACGTCCACGTCCTTGACGGGCATCGGCGCGACTTAGTACGCCCACCACCTCATGCTCGCTATCTAGTAAAGCTTGCAAGGTGGGTACAGCAACCTCGGGGGTACCAGCAAAAAGCACACGCATAGCAACAAGTTTACGGGGCTAAGCCCATGGGCCCAACTACCACAGTTGCGGCGGGTCGAACTGTACCCGCACATTGCGCATTCCTTTAGCTGAGCGCTCTACTCGCATCTGACGCACTGCCTGGGCTAGCTGCGCACCCAGGTTTAACGGCACCCGCAGCAAGCCACAGTAAGGCCCTAAGCCTGGCTGCTCAGTTTCTATCGAAACTGGCCCCAGGCACTCAGCCTGCCCCAAATCCAGTAGGATCCCGGCGGTTTGGTCTAAACACTGGCCCACATCTGTACGCAGCCCATCAAAACGCACGCAGCGCCAAGCTGGGGGTAGGTGCAACTGTTGGCGCTCTTGCAGGTCACGCATGGCATAGCCAAACTGGTCCCAGCGTAAAAGGGCTTGAGCTGAAACCGGCTCAGGGTCCCCCACTAGCATGGCCCTACCCCCTGGACGCACCAACGCCACCGCATTAGACCAGTGGCGTAAAGCTTTAGCGCCACTACCTAGTTCTGCACGTTGACTAGTAGCTGCCCCATCTAGCAGTAGTACGCCGCTATAGCCGCCGCGTGCCACCGGCTCAGCGCCGGGCGTGGCCACCACCAAGCGGGGGCTTTCATCCACACTGTCGATAACCCCATGACTGGCGCTGGCCCCAGAAATCAGTACGTTCACCCCCGGTAGGGAGCGACCCAGTTCCTCAGCGGTGCGGATAGAGCCCACTTTGACCATACGTAGTAGGCCACTGCCACAGTTAGTGCACCTAAAAGCGCTTTGAGGCCGCCCACAGTAGCGGCAACTGAGCCTGGCGCCTTGGCCTAGTTGCAGTGGACCATTGCAGTGCGGACAGCGGGCCACCTCGCGACAATCTTGGCAGGCCAACATGGGGGCATATCCTCCCCTGGCCACCTGCACCAATACCGGCCCTTGGGCCAGGGCGGTGCGCACAAAACGATGCGCTAGGGAGGGAATACGGCTGCGACCGCTGTCGCCTTCACGCTCAACATCTAGTAGATCTTGCACATTTACCTGCGCCACCTGCGCACGTAAAACAGCTCGCGGCGCGGCTACCCGCTGCATCCAACCTTGGTGAACCCAGGAGGCGCTTTGCACCGAGCAGGAGTAGCTGGCAACAATCAGGCCAATGCTTTCACTCATGGCCCGGGTAGCTAAAACTGTGCGGGCATGAACATAGGGGTGATGCGCTTCGATTAAGGAGCTATCTTCGTCATCAACTAAAACTGCCAGGCCCAGATTTTTAAGGGGTAGCCAGGCGGCGGCGCGGGTGCCCACCACGATGCGGGTTTGCCCCAGCAGGGCTTTGACAAATACCCGATAGCGCGCAGAGGGCTTCATTTCGCTAGTAAGCGTCAGCACCGGTTCTTTACCCAGGGCTTGGCTTAAAAATTGGGCTAAATCATTAGCTTTACGAGCGTTTGGAGCCACAATCATGGCGGCGCGGCCAGCTGTCAGTACGGCCTGCACAGCAGCCAATACACCGGTATTTAACTGCCCGGGCAGGGGCTGCCAGCTACAGCGGGGGCCTTTACCTTGGACTAAAGCTAGTAGCAGTGACTGGCCTAGCTCATAGCTATTCCAAGCGGCAGCGTCGTAACGCTGCCAAACCTCAAAATCTACTTCCTGAGCTTTTACTTCTTTTTCAACCTTGCCGTTACGCGCAGGCATAGCCAGGCGTAGCAGTGAAGCCCTATCGCAGCCCAGACGCTGAGACAAGCGATCTATTAGGGTGCGACTAGTGGCCGGCACTAGCTCTAAATCACTAATTACCCGCCTAATTGGGCGCAGTTTACTTAGTTTCAGTGAGGAAGTTTGCGACCTTTCCCAGATCCAGCCCTGCAGACGTTGGGGCCCAAAGGGCACCTCCACCGCTACCCCGGGTTGAGCTTGCTGATCTAGCTCAGGTGGAACTAGGTAGTCAAAAAAATGATCCAGGTGGGAGTTGCTTTGCTCCAGCACTATGCGCGCTACCGGCTGCGCGCACTGGCCCGCAACCGGTAGTTCTTCGCTTTCAGGTATAGCAAGCAGCTCACCTTGTACGCTACCGGTAGCGAATAACGGCAGCGACACACTCATGTCGGCAGGTTATTACAAGCCTGCCGCAGCTGCCAATGCCTGGGCGCGGTTGGTCTGTTCCCAGCTAAATCCGGGGCGACCAAAGTGTCCGTAAGCGCTGGTGGCCTTGTAGATGGGGCGCAGTAGGTCTAGGTCTCGCACAATCGCAGCCGGGCGCAGGTCAAAGACCTCGTTAATGGCCTTGGTGATGGCATCCACCGGGACGGTTTCGGTGCCGAAGGTTTCTACATACAGCCCTACCGGGTGGGCGCGGCCAATGGCGTAACCTACCTGCACTTCGCAGCGTTTAGCCAGGCCGGCGGCCACTACGTTCTTAGCTACCCAACGCATAGCGTAGGAGGCGGAGCGGTCTACCTTCGAGGGGTCCTTACCGGAGAAGGCGCCGCCGCCGTGACGAGCCATACCGCCGTAGGTGTCAACAATAATCTTGCGCCCAGTTAGGCCTGCGTCACCGGCCGGGCCGCCCACAATGAACTGGCCGGAGGGGTTAACCAGCAGGTCTGCGTGGGAGGTGATTAGCTCAATGCCCTTAGCGGCTTCAGCTTCAAGCACCGGGGTGATTACTTCCCGACCGATAGCTTCACGTAGCCAAGCCTGGGATTTGTCGGCGTCGTGCTGGGTGGATACCACGATGGTTTCTAGGCTTACCGCACGGTCGCCGTCGTAACCAATAGTTACCTGGGTTTTACCATCAGGACGCAGGCCGGCCACGATCCCCTCGTGACGCACCTGAGCCAGGCGCTCAGCTAGACGGTGCGCTAGGTGAATGGGCAGGGGCATTAGTTCTACGGTCTCGTCACTGGCGTAACCAAACATGAAGCCCTGGTCGCCGGCACCCTGCAGATCTAGGGGGTCAACGTCGCCGGTATTTTCACGTACCTCTAGGGCGCGGTCTACACCGGCGGCAATATCCGGGGACTGCTGACCGATTGAGACAGACACGCCGCAAGAGCGAGCGTCGAAGCAAACATCTGAAGAGTTGTAGCCGATTGAGGAGATTTCATCACGCACAATCTGTGGGATCTCAACATAGGCTTTTTCAGTAGTAACTTCCCCGGCTACATGCACTAAACCGGTGGTCACCATAGTCTCTACAGCCACCCGTGCAACGGGATCCTGCATGAGGATGGCGTCTAGGATCGCGTCCGATACGCGGTCACATAGCTTGTCAGGGTGACCTTCGGTAACGGATTCAGAGGTAAACAGGCGTAGAGAACTCACGCGCCAATAATACTAGCTACACCTTACTTATTACCCCATTAACGCTTGCAGTGCGGGTCACACCTACCGGGACTTAGGTCTGCACTCGTCCACAGCAGCGGTTTAGCTAAGCCTTTGGGCGATTAATTCCACCAGGTCGCGGGCAACTTGCAGCTTAGAGCCAGCGCTGTGGCCTACCTGTTGGCCGTGGCTGTCTAGGACATGGATCTCGTTGGCCACGTCCCCAAAACCGCTAGTGGCCCCTACTGTGTTTACAGCCAGCAGGTCTGCGCCTTTTCTGAGGGCTTTGCGGCGCCCATATTCTAGGGCGCTAGTGTGCTCGTCACCAGTTTCCGCAGCAAATCCAACGATTACTTGGCCTTCATTTAGACGCTGAGCAGCTAGACCCGCCAAAATATCTGGGTTTTCTACTAGCTCCAGGGTGTAGCTTTTATCAGTTTCGCCGCTGTCGGTAGATTTTTTCAGTTTAAAACCGGCGTAAGTTTTGGGCCGAAAATCTGCCACTGCCGCGCACATAACGATTACCTGTGCGCTGCGCCCTGCCTCATGCACCGCATCGCGTAGCTGTAGAGCGCTAACTACCTTAACTACCTCAACTTGCTCAGGTAGCTGGGCTAGTAGTGCCGCTTCGATATTTGCTGCCACTAAGGTTACGTGAGCCCCACGTTCGACGGCGGCCCTGGCTAAGGCAGTACCCTGGCGCCCACTGGAACGGTTACCTAAGAACCTGACAGGATCAATGGCTTCACGGGTACCGCCAGCGGAAATCACGAAGTGTTTGCCAGCTAGGTCTTGGCTGAACTGCAGGTCTTGGGCGGCCAGGTCTTGGTCAGGCTGATTTTGACCGGGCTGGTCTTGGCTAGGTTCGCCCTGGTTTTGGACAGCGTCTACCACCTGTGCCCCGCCACCATTTGAAGCTGCTTTAAAGTGCTCACTTTGACGCAAAAACTCTAGCGCTTGAGCCACAATCTGTTCTGGTTCAGGCAGGCGCCCGGGGCCGGAGTCTTTACCGGTTAGGCGGCCACTTGCAGGCTCAATCACCTTCACACCACGCGAACGCAATATTTCTACATTGGCCACAGTCGCTGGATGCTGCCACATCTGGGTGTGCATGGCAGGGCTAATTACGATCGGCGCGGTGGTGGTCAGGGCCGTGGTGGTGAGCATGTCGTCTGCACGGCCGACGGCGAGTTTAGCGATCAGGTCTGCACTGGCTGGAGCGATGAGCAGCAGCTGGGCCCACTCAGCGATGGCAACATGCTCCACTGCCCCGGCGTCGGAAAATAACTGGCTGGCTACCGGCGCCCCTGATAACGCAGCCAAGGTGGATTCACCAATGAATTTAAGGGCGGCGGCGCTTGCCACTACTTTTACTTCATGCCCAGCCGCACGCAGCTGGCGAATAATAAAAGTGGCTTTATAGGCAGAGATGGAGCCGGAAACGCCCACAACAATGCGCCGCGTCCCAGTGCAGGCGGGCGCGGCGCATGTAGCCGTCATGATTGAATCAGAACTGAATGTCGTCTAGAGAGGTTTCGGTGGCAACCTCACCCAGAGCGATGTCAGAGAACATGTCTTCTTCAGCAGCCAGGCGGGCAGCCTCAACCTCAGCGCGACGCTCACGAGCCACGTCACCGGGGATAACCTCAAGCTTGTCAGCTGCGATTTCACGCAGGGCAATGCCTAGGGGCTTTTCGTCAGAAGAAACCTCAACCAGCGGACCGAAAACCTCTAGCTGGTTGGACTCTAGCTGCTGGGAGTAGGTGTTGATCTGGCGTGCGCGCTTAGCAGCGTCGATTACTAGACCGTACTTGGAATCTACCTTCTCCAGTAGGTCATCAATCGGAGGATTAGTAATACCCTCGGGGTGCGCGACAGTTCCAAGCATTCTTGGTTGCTCCAGTATCTGTTGTCGAATACTTTTGTTTGCCCATTAAGTAGGCAAAGACTTTAATTATTCTACCGGCTTTAAGCCCATTAATGCTTCCAACTCATCAGTGGCACGCGCCACGGTGTCATTTACGATTACTACATCAAACTCGTCTTGTGCGGCTAGCTCTACTTTGGCGGTAGCTAGGCGACGCTCACGTTCCGACTCATCTTCAGTGCCACGTCCGACTAGGCGATCTACCAACTCCTGCCAGCTGGGCGGAGCTAGGAACACTAGTTCCGCCTGCGGCATGGCGGCTTTAACCTGGCGAGCACCAGCTAGGTCGATTTCTAGTAGCGCGCTGTGGCCAGCGTCTAGGCATTGTTGTACCGGCCCGCGCGGGGTGCCGTAATAGTTGGCGCCGTGCACTAGGGCGTATTCAAGCATCTGCCCGCGCTCGATTAGCTCTTCGAATTTTTCTCGCGAAACGAAGTGGTAGTGGACACCGTCTACTTCTCCGGGACGGGGCTGGCGGGTAGTGGCTGAGATTGACACAAATAGCTCAGGGTGACGACGGCGCAGCTCGCTAACTACCGTTCCCTTACCTACCGCCGTGGGACCTGCCAACACAAATAGCTTAGACACGCTCATAGGCTGATTGTAGCGGCGACAAGGGAAAAACCAGTAAAACCAAATCCGGGAGCTACCCTTGCGGATAACTCCCAGATTGGATCATTTAACATCAGCCGAAGCGGTCGATTAGCTTGGCGCGCTGCTTAGCACCCAAGCCCTTGACGCGACGGGATTGCGAGATCTCGAACTCGTCGAGTAACGACTGTGCGGTGGTAGCCCCCACTCGGGGAAGCGCCTGCAGCAAGGCGACGACCTTCATACGGGTGATTGCCTCATCTTCTTCGGCGCTATCTAGCACCTCAGACAGCTTTAGCTTGCCCGACTTCAGATCTGCCTTCACTTGGGCGCGACGCACCCTAGCTGCAGCAGCCTTTGCGAGCGCGTCCGCACGCTCTTGAGCGGTTAATGATGGAAGTGCCATGACGACTCCTTCGCCAGACCAGGTGATGACATATCTAGATTAAGCCATGTCAGACTTGGTTTGCACCTGATTTGGCGCGGTGTCTCCCCACAAAAGTGTATCTACCTGGGCAAATGCGGTAAAGGTTATAACTACGCAGGTAAACCTATTTGCGCAGGTCATTGGCAGTACCTCAGCGGCCTGAAAGCTAGCAAAACGGCGCCATCAGTGGTTTTAGTGATTTTCGGCGCGATTTTTTAAAAAACTAAGATGTGCCGAAGTTAACACTTAGTGTAGCGCGTTTTTAACTGTTTCACAGGCCATTTTTGCAGCTTCGCGCAGGTCATCCACCTTCGGGCCGGCTTTAAGTACTCCTCGGGAGGTGGATGCCAGCACCTGCGGACGGGCGTTAGTAAAGACTTGTTCAAGCTCTGGCGCCCCGGCCCCTTGAGCGCCTACGCCCGGGGCTAGTAGCGGCCCACCGCTTGCAGCTAGGTCAAGACCCAGGTTAGCGACGGCGTCGCCAACCGTGGCCCCCACTACCATGCCAATACTACCAAGTTGGCCCGCATCTATAGCAGCTTTATTGGCCTGAGCGACACCCTGGCAGATAGTTGCGGCCACAGCCACCCCGTCAGCGCCGCGAGCATGCTGCACACTGGCACCTTCCGGGTTGGAGGTTAGGTCTAGCACAAACACGCCTCGGTTGTTTTGCTGGGCTAGTTCAATTGCGGCAGATAGCGAGCCAAAACCCAGATAGGGCGAGAGCGTGATGGCATCAGCGGCCAGTGGGGATTCATCGCTTAGATAGGCCTGAGCGTAGCCAGCCATGGTGGAGCCAATATCGCCGCGTTTAACATCCAAAATAGACAGCAGGCCGGCCTGGCGTAGTTCCTCAAGAGTCTGCTCTAGCACGGCAATGCCCTTTGAGCCGTGGCGTTCAAAGAATGCTGACTGCGGCTTAACGGCGGCTACCTGCCCAGCCATAGCTTCCACTACCCGCAGCGAAAACTCACGTAGCCCGACGGCGTCGTCGCTAAGACCCCAGGCTTCTAACAGGGCCGGGTGCGGGTCAATACCCACACATAACGGGCCTTTTTCCGCCATCGCCTGGGATAGTTCAACTCCAAATTCTTTCTCACGCTTAGCCACTTAAATCCCCTTTAATATACGTTTGCAAATGCTTTTTAAGATGAATTAAGGGGGCGGGAGACTTGCGCCTACCCACCCCCTTAACTGTTAAACCGTTCAGCGTTCGCTAACCGGTACCGGAACTCCACCCAGCACAGTGGGAGCACCGTGCAGGAAGGTAGCAATCACCTGGCCGGGCAGTTCCATACCGGCGTAGGGAGTGTTGTCTGAGGCGGTGAGCTGGCTGGCGCCATCCACCACGCGGGTTACGTTGGGGTCGATAATCGCTAGGTTGGCCGGTTGGCCTACAGCGATGTCGCCACCTTGATCCTCTAGGTGACCAATACGGGCCGGGGTTTGAGACATAACGCGGGCAACCCCACGCCAGTCGAGCTTGCCGGTCTTGACCATAGTTTCGATAACTACGCTCAGGGCGGTTTCCAAACCGGTCATACCGAAGGCGCCGGCCTGCCACTCGCAGTCCTTGTCCTCAACCGGGTGCGGAGCGTGGTCAGTACCAACCACGTCAATGGTGCCGTCGGCTAGAGCCTCACGTACAGCCTCCACATCCGCCTGGGTACGCAGTGGCGGGTTCACCTTGTATAGCGGCGAATAGGTGCGTGCTAGCTCATCGGTCAGCAGCAGGTGGTGCGGGGTTACCTCAGCGGTGACGTTAATGCCACGGGCCTTAGCCAGGCGCACAATCTCCACTGAGCCAGCCGTGCTTAGGTGGCAAACATGCAGGCGCGAGCCTACGTGCTCAGCTAGCAGCACGTCACGGGCAATGATGGATTCCTCAGCTACTGCCGGCCAGCCGCGCAGACCCAGCTCAGCGGAAACCTTGCCCTCGTGCATCTGCGAGTTTTCGGTTAGGCGCGGGTCTTGAGAGTGCTGGGCAATGACGCCGTCAAAAGCCTTTACGTACTCCAGGGCGCGACGCATCAGCATGGGGTCAGAAACGCACTTGCCGTCATCAGAGAACACGCGCACGCGGGCCTTGGAGGCAGCCATGGCGCCCATCTCAGATAGGTGCTTGCCCTCTAGACCAGCAGAAACTGCACCTACCGGGTGTACATCAACCCAGCCAGCCTGGCGACCCAGGTTAAGAACCTGCTCAACTACACCGGCGTTATCGGCCACCGGGGTGGTGTTAGCCATGGCAAAGACGGCGGTGTAACCACCGGCGGCAGCTGCGCGAGTACCCGAGTAGACCGTTTCAGAGTCTTCACGGCCAGGTTCACGCAGGTGGGTGTGGATGTCTACCAAGCCAGGTAGGGCTACCAGACCAGTGAAATCGTGTTCTTTTAGATCAGAGTAGTTCGCGGCCTGCTGGGTAGCCTCAGCTCCTAGAGCAGCAATTACTCCGTCTACGATCAATAGATCAGTAGCTTCTTCGTTGTAGGGACGAATTGCCTTAAGTAGATGCGCGCTCACAGTTGGTTCCCTTCATCAGCCAGAAGTAGGTAGAGGCAGGCCATACGCACGGATACACCGTTGGCCACTTGTTCAACCACGCGCGAGCGCGGGTCGTCTGCTGCCTGAGCAGTAATTTCTAGACCACGGTTCATAGGCCCGGGGTGCATGATGATGGCGTGCTCAGGTAGAGCCGCACGTCGGGTTGCGTCTAGCCCGTACTGGCGCGAGTACTCCTGGGGGCTGGGGAAGAAACCGCCACCGGCGGCGCTCATGCGTTCGCGCTGTACGCGCAGCATCATGATGGCGTCAGGCTGTACTTCAGCAATGGTTTCGTCTAGGTCGTAGTGCACCTGGCAGGGCCAGTCTTCCATGCCAATTGGCAGTAGGGTGGGCGGGGCCACCAGGGTGACCTGGGCGCCTAGAGTGGTGGCTAGGTCAACATTGGAGCGGGCCACACGTGAGTGCAGCACGTCGCCAACGATCACTAGCTTGGCGCCGTCGAGGTCGCTACCGGGGGCAGCCGGAGCGCCGTCGTCACCACTGTGGGTGGCGCTGTTGTACCAGCGGCGCAGGGTCATAGCGTCCAGCAGGGCCTGAGTGGGGTGCTGGTGGGTGCCGTCACCGGCGTTTAGCACGGGCACGTCAATCCAGCCAGCGTGGGCCAGCAGGTGGGCGGCGCCGCAAGCGCTGTGGCGTACCACCACGGCGTCGGCCCCCATGGCCTGCAAAGTCTGGGCGGTGTCTTTAAGTGATTCGCCCTTAGAGAGAGACGAACCTTTACCGGAGAAGTTAATTACGTCGGCGCTTAGGCGCTTAGCTGCAGCTTCGAAGGACAGTCGCGTACGGGTAGAGTCCTCAAAGAACATGTTGACCACAGTTTTACCGCGCAAAGTCGGCAGTTTCTTAACTGCACGCGACTGGGTGGCGGCCATGGCCTCAGCGGTATCTAGCAGCGCAACGGCCTCAGCGTGGCTTAGGTCTTTGGCACTAAGTAGGTGCTTCACATTGAATCCTTATCTCTAAGCCCGGGCGGGGCGTAGTTCAGCGCTGTCTGCAGCTGCGCCGAGTTCGGTCAGTGAGACCACCACGGTCTCATCCTTATGGGTCGGAAGATTCTTGCCAACATAGTCAGCCCGAATCGGTAGCTGCCGGTGTCCACGGTCGATCAGCACCGCTAGCTGAACTCGCTCAGCGCGACCAATAGCGCTTAGCGCATCCAGGGCGGCACGGATGGAACGGCCTGAGTAGAGCACGTCGTCAACCAAAATGATGGTGCGTCCCTCTACCCGGCCCTGCGGAATGCGGGTAGGTGCGGGCACGCGAATCGGGTGACGACCCAGGTCATCGCGGTACATGGTGATGTCCAGGGTGCCTGCCTGAACCCGGCGCGGGCTAATCACGTCAGGGTTTTGGCTTTGTACCTCATAGAGCGCATCAGCTAGTCGCTGGGCTAACGGCGCACCTGCGGAGGGGATCCCTAGTAGCACCACGTCCTCAAGGTCACCATTGCGCTCAAGGATTTCGTGTGCAATTCGAGTTAGGCAACGGGTGATATCAGAAGCTGATAGCACCTGTTTACCGGTGGATAAACTTTCGGCCACGATAAGCGGCCCTCCTTCCCCGCCTCTCGGGACGGAATTTAAAGGATGGTTAGTTCGCTTAAGACGATAACACGCAACTGTGCCCACCGCTAACGAGCGATGGGCACAACAGCAGATGATTTAGCGCACCCCTACCACTTAGTGCAGGTAGGGGCCTTTTAGTGCGCTTTTATTTGAGCGTGGGTGCAAGGTCGGCGATGCGACCTAGTAATCCGTTCAAGAAACGCGGTGATTCATCCGTTGACAGCATACGGGCCAAGGTCATGGCCTCATCGACTGAAACAGGTGGATCTACCTCGTCGTTGTAGACGATTTCCCATACGCTCAAGCGGGCAATAGCGCGGTCTACCGCCGGCATACGCTCCAAAGACCACTCTTGGGTGTAGGTCTGCAGAATCTGGTCAATATCACGCAGATGCTGCGCCACTCCCTTAAGTGCCAGGCGGGCGTATTCGGGGGCCACGGTGTGGTTGGCTGAGTTAACCGCGCGCTCATTGGCTAGCGCCTCCAAAGCCTGGCCAGCTTTGGGGCCGTTTAGCTCGCCGCGCTGGTCAGCTTCATAAAGCACTTCCACGGCCCGACGCCGTGCCTTGGTTCGGGCCGTAACCTTGTGCTTAGTTACGCGCTGCTCGCTCATCAGTCGTTCACGCGGGAAATGTAGGAACCGCTGCGGGTGTCTACCTTAACGCGGTCACCGGTGTTGAGGAACAGCGGCACCTGGATCTCAGCGCCAGTCTCAACGGTGGCGGGCTTGGTACCGGCGCTGGAGCGGTCACCCTGCAGGCCAGGCTCGGTGTGGGAGATGGTCAGCACCACGGAGGCCGGCATTTCTACGAACAGCGGGGCGTCATCGTGGAAGGCCACGATTACTTCCTGGTTTTCCAGCAGGAAGGTAGCGGCGTCGCCAACTACGTTTTCAGGTACGAAAACCTGGTCGTAGGTCTTTACATCCATGAAGACGAAGTCTTCGCCGTCCTTGTACAGGTACTGCATGTCACGGCGGTCCACAGTGGCAGTGTCAACCTTGAGGCCGGCGTTGAAAGTCTTGTCTACGGTCTTGCCAGAGAGCACGTTCTTGAGCTTGGTACGTACGAAAGCAGGACCCTTACCCGGCTTGACGTGCTGGAACTCTACTACCTGCCAGAGCTGGCCCTCAAGGTTGAGTACCAGGCCGTTCTTTAGGTCATTAGTGGTTGCCACGAAGCTGTCCTTAACTGATCGGAAAAGTCTTGTCGGCGCAATTTTAACGCGTTTAGGCGTATTTGCACGCGTCTGCGTCTTTAAGGTGGGTCATAATCTCTGCCGCCACCTGTTCCGGTAGCTTTTTTGAGGTGTCAATCTCAAGGCTAGCTAAAGCGCGGCACTGGCTTAAACGCTCGTGTGCAGCCAGTAAAAAATCTCGTCTTACAGTACCTAAAGCCGCAGATCTGGGCACATTAAGTCCGTTACGCTGGGCTAAGACGGCGTCGACGGCGCTCAGGCAGATCACCTGCGCGTCACTTTGGGCTAGGGCTTGGCTCAGGCCGGGCGTGTTGATCCAACCTGAACCGGCTGCCACTACCTGCGCACCCTCCTGCGGCGCGCTTAGGGAGAGCTTAAACACATCAGCTTCACAGCTGCGGTAGCGCTCCTCCCCCACCTGGGCGATAGCAAAGTTAGGATCAACCCCCAGACGCTGAGCCACGGTGCGGCCCACATCAACCAGGTTGGCGCCCAGCTGCTTAGCTAAAACTTTAGCTACCACTGAGCAACCCACCCCGGGCGGACCAATTAGTACGGTTAGCGACATTTACTTTCTCCCCGGCGCTAACGCCTCGTGGGCGGCGCGCAGATGCGACTGATCTAAATCATCAACTACTACCGGGTTACCCAAGCCGTTTAGCAGCACCATGCGTAGATTGCCGCCGCGTACCTTCTTATCGGAAGACATCACTTCACGCACCTTATGCCAGCCCAGCATCTCTAGGTTGTCGGGGCAGGAGGTAGGCAAACCGGCTTTAGCTAGCAGTAGACGGTGTAAAGCAACTTCGGCGTCACTTAGCATGCCGCGTCGTCGAGCCACTTCAGCAGCAAATACACAGCCAATAGACACTGCCTGGCCGTGGCTGAGGCTAAAGTCTGAAAGCTTTTCAAGCGCGTGGGCGTAGGTGTGTCCGTAGTTAAGGATTTCGCGTAGCCCACCCTCATAGAGGTCTTGGGAAACTACATCTGCCTTAACTTTGACTGAGCGCTCAATTAACTGGGTTAGCACCTCGCCCTTTAACAGCTGTGCGGCGTCGTTATCTGCCACTATCTCAAGGATACGCAGGTCTTTAATGAAACCGCATTTGATTACTTCAGCTAGGCCCTGGCGGGCTACTGAGGTGGGTAGCGAATCAAAGTAGGCAATATCTGCTAGCACTGCTTGGGGCGGGTAGAAGGCCCCTACCAGATTCTTGCCGTGGACAGTGTCAATGCCGGTTTTACCGCCCACTGCCGCATCCACAGTTCCCAAAATAGTGGTAGGCATCTGCACTAGGCCCACGCCACGCAGCCAGGTGGCCGCCGCAAAGCCAGCTAAGTCCGTGGTGGCGCCACCGCCTAGGCCAATGACGACGCCGTCGCGCCCCATCCCCATCTGCCCCAGGCCCTGCCACAGACCTGCGAGAGTTTCTACGTTTTTGGCGTTTTCGCCGTCGGGAACTGCCAGGGCGTCCGCATTCCAACCACGCTGCACCAACTGAGTGGCTAGCGCATAAGCCGCCGTGGACAGTAACCGGGGGTGAACAATGGCAATCTGCGTGCTCTTGGAATAGCCCAGCTCAACAAGGGTGTGCGACAGCTGCGCACTGGCACCTTGACCAATTAACACCTGGTAGGGACGCGGCCCATCCACATCCACACGACGCAGCGCTTCACGCTGGCGCGAAATGGTGGCGGCCTGCATGATCTGACTGATCTTATTGCGGGCCACCGGATCAGCGAAAACCAGGCGCTCTAGAGCATCTGTGGACTGTTTAAAAGTCATTCCATCGGTGTTAAGCACATCGGTGGCTACCTGCTTGTATAGGTACTCGCGGGCGTTTAATAGCTCCTGGAGTTTAACTACCGGATCACTCCCCTTAAATAAGGGGCGAGCAGAGACATTATTGGCAATGCGCGCGGCCACAGTTTTAGGTGAAGCCTGCAGATAGATCACCCTATGGCCCTGCAGCATTTGACGGTTACGTTCACGCAGCACCGCTCCCCCGCCCAGCGGAATAACTGAAGCGGTCGTAGACTCTAGAGCCTTACTAATAGCGTGGGTTTCTAGGTTGCGGAAAGTTTCTTCACCTTGCTGGGCGAAAATTTCGTTAATGGTTTTACCAGTCTGGGCTTTAATACGCAGATCAGTGTCAACTAGGGGGCGGTTTGTGGCCGTAGCCAGGGCTTTACCCATAGTGGATTTACCCACGCCCGGCAGGCCGACTAGAACAATGTGCTGTGTTTTCACCAGTTGGTCCTTTCGGCTACATCTTCTAAGTATCCAGCGAGGTTACGTTTAGCTTCCAACAGGCTGTCCCCACCGGTTTTTTCAAGTAAAGCATCTGCCAGCACCATGGCCACCTCAGCTTGGGCAATCACGGCGGCGGGCACCACAGCGCAAGTGTCAGAGCGCTGATGCAGGGCGGTAGCTGCAGCGCCATTGGCTAGGTCCACGCTACGCAGAGCCCTAGGAACTGTAGAAATGGGTTTAAGAGCGGCGCTTACTCGCAGCACAGAGCCGTTAGAGATGCCGCCTTCAATGCCTCCGGCATGGTTGCTGGCACGTTCAATATGCCCGTTAGCTAGGCCGATAATTTCGTCTTGAGCACTGCTACCTAGAGAGGCTGCCTGCTGATAGGCGTCACCGATCTGTACACCTTTAACCGACTGGATGCTCATAAGCGCGCCTGCCAGGCGGGCATCTAGCCGTCGCTGGGCACTAACGTGGCTACCTAGCCCCACGGGTACGTTATAGGCCAGTACTTCCACTTCCCCACCCAGAGTGTCGCCAGCGCGTTTGGTTGCGTCAATCTCAGCCATCAGGCGCTGGGCTAGGGCTTTATCCAGGTTGCGCACCGGGCTGCTGTTTAAAGCCTCATTGTCGCTAGGGGTGGGTAGAGCACGGTTAGGGCCGGCGCACACAGTACCGATACGAATAACTTGGCTTACTAGTTCAATTCCGGCTACCTGACGCAGAATCTGGGTGGCGATAGCTCCTAGGGCTACGCGCGCGGCAGTTTCGCGGGCACTAGCCCGCTCAAGCACATTGCGAGCGTCTTGGTGACCGTATTTGAGCATACCGGCTAGATCGGCGTGACCGGGACGTGGTTTGGTTAGGCGCTTGTTACGCGCAATTTCACGCTCATCTCCAGTGCCGGCATCTTTTTTAAGCAGCTGGGCATCTACTGGATCGGCGCTCATCACCGCTTCCCATTTGGGCCACTCGGAATTAGCGATCTCAACTGCAATGGGACTGCCCAGGCTCACCCCGTGACGCAGCCCCGAAAGAATACGTAGCTGGTCGCGTTCAAAAGCCTGACGCGCCCCACGCCCATAGCCTTGACGTCGCTGAGTTAGTGCCTGCTGGATATCTGCGCTAGTCAGCGCGATACCGGCGGGCACCCCCTGGACGATGGCAACCAGGCTAGGGCCGTGTGATTCTCCCGCAGTGGTCCAAGTGAGCATAGTGGTATCATCTCACACCCGTTGGCTTAGGGCTTGTTCCAGAGCCTCACGCATGGCGCCTAGGCTGGGGGTTTTACCGGTCATGAGGCGCACTTGTGGCTCAGCTTGATGTAGCAGCATTAGGTGCCCACTTACAGCCCTGCCTCCAAGTTTCTGCCAGGCCTTAGCTAACTGGGTTGGCCAGGGAGAATAGACAACGTCTAGGAGCGTGGCCGCAGGGTTTAAGACGGCCCCACTGCCGGTTAAAGCTGCGGCTACCGGGTCGCTCACTCCCTTAGGCACGGTGGAAATTACTACTTCGGCCTGCGCTAAGAGCGCAGCTAAAGCTTCCTGGTTGCCATTCCATACCCACGGCTCAATCTCGATTCCCATCCGGTGAGCGGCGGCCAGCACCCGGTGAGGGCCGGCGTGGTTACGTGCGGCCACACAAATAGAGCTCACCTCCAGCTGGGTTAAGGCAGCTAGGGCCGAGCAAGCCGTGGCCCCAGCCCCTAAAACTACTGCTTTAGCTGGACGCTCCCCCGGCGCTAGAACTTCACGCAGGGCCCCTACGATTCCGGCGACGTCGGTGTTAAAGCCCGCTAGCATAGCTGCCCCGGTTTGTGGTTGTGAGACCACCACAGTATTTACGGCGCCAGTGACCTGCGCTAGCGGGTCAACAAAATCTAACTGGTTAAACATTTGCTGTTTATGAGGCATGGTCACACTCAACCCCGCCCACTGCGGGCCAGCTGTGGACTCTCGTAGCTGGGCTAACATCTGCGGCAACTGCTGCGCAGTGACCGTGATGGCTTCATAAGTCCAATTATCTAGGCCTAGCTGCTCATATGCGGCGCGGTGCAAAACTGGCGACAAGGAATGAGTAACCGGATCACCGATAACTGCGGCGCGGTAAGACTGTGTCATCGCTACCTCCATTTATAAATTAAACTTATAAATTACTAAAGCTTTATATAAAAGTATGGTCCCTGCGCACTAGCGCAGGGACCATACTTTCACAGATCAGGATCCTGATGATCCAGAGGAACAGACCTTCGGGTTCTGCTTACAAAATGCCGTCAGCTTAGCCACGTTAACCTGGTGCTCAGCGCTAGTGGCCGCAAACAAGGTTTCACCAGTGGTCAGGTTGATGGTCACGAAGTACAACCAGTTACCTGCTTCAGGCTTGTTAGCTGCCTTAATGGCCTCCAAACCAGGGTTACCAATAGGCGACGGCGGCAAACCAGCATGCACATAAGTGTTCCACTTGTTATTAGCGTCAGCCAGTTCGGCGTCGGTAGGAATACCACCAGTCTTACCAGTGCCGTAACGGACCGTGGAGTCCATTTGCAGCATGCCCTTGGTTTCGCCAGCGGTATCACCCAGGCGGTTGTAGATTACCCGGCTGACCTTACCCAGATAACTGGGGTCGTTAACCTCAGCTTCAGCAATAGAAGCCACGATCAGTACCTGCTCGTAGTCGGATTCCTTAACGCCAGCTTCCTTTAGGCGATCCTTGGTCTTTTGGACCATGGAGGCAACCACACCGGTAGCGGTGGCGTTATCAGGAATAGTGTAGGTAGCCGGAGCTAGCCAACCCTCCACGTTTCCACCAGCGCTGTCAGGCAAACCAATGTCCTTAGTGTTGGCGAAAGCAGCCTCTACATCTTCAGCCTTAAAACCAGCCACCTTAACCAGGCGAGCCTTAACCTGAGCCTTAGTGAAACCTTCAGGAATAGTCACCGTGTGGTCAGCGCGAGAACGCGGGTCAAGCAACGCGGCCACCGCATCGGTTGCACTCATACGCTTTTTTAGCGTGAACGTGCCGGACTGAATCTGTGAAGAGTTGGTGTTGGCGTTGTAGGCCTTAACAAAAGCCTTCTTAGAAGCCACTACCCCCTTCTTCACTAGGATGTCAGCCATCTCGTTACCAGTAGCGCCGTCGGGAATGGTGACAACTATGCTTCCTTCCCCGGGGCCGGTGTAGTCAGTGGCAACTTCTTGGGTAGGGACAATCTGCGTGAACGCATAGTAACCCCCACCAGCTACTAGGCCTAGGGTCAGCACCAGCACCAGGGTGGTGATAATACGCCTACGGAAGCGGCGTTTACGCTTTGACTTGCGCAGCGCCTTACGTGAGGGCGCTCTGCCCTCAGGCTGCTGCGGCGAGCTGCTTGGTTTTGACGATGACTGAATCCCCAGCTCGTCAAAAAGATCGTCGCTCACGCGGTTAACTCCTTATAGGTCACGCAACGCCCGCCCCGGCGGTTTGCCGGTTAGACGCTCCGTTTCAAGTGCGGTCTCAAGGATGCACACAGCTGCTTGTTGGTCGATTATCTGCCGACTAGTCCGCTGTGATCTACCTGATTCGTGCAGGTCGCGCTGGGCACTAACTGTGGTCAAGCGCTCATCAACCAACCGAATTCTAACATTAGGGACACGTTGGGCCAGTTTATTTGCCCACTGTCGTACATACTCTGACGAGGCACTTTCCTTGCCGTTTAGATGCAGCGGCAGCCCGATCAGGATTTCCATGGGCGCATATTGCTCCACTAAATCCTCAGCATCATCAATATCTCCGCCGTATTTATCGGCGGCAATGGTGGTCACCGGTACGGCCAGAGTTGCATTCTGGTCGCACCGGGCCACCCCAATACGTACTTTGCCTACGTCAAAGGCCAGACGTACTCCGCTACGCAGTTCAGGCTCCCAGCTCTCGCTCTACAGCCTTGAGCGCGGCGTCTACCGCCTGCGGATCCTGGCCGCCACCCTGGGCAAGGTCATCCTTACCACCGCCGCCACCGCCAAGTACCTTGGCGGCTACGCGCACCAGGGCGCCAGCCTTAGCACCCTGCTCACGAGCAGCAGCGTTGGTGGCCACCACAATTACCGGGCGGGTGCCAGCCACACCGGCCACAGCTACCACAGCCGGGATAGAGGAGTCGATACGTTCGCGGGCCTGTAGCACCATAGTGCGCAGCACGTCAGCGTTGTTAACCGTACCGGCATCCATTGCGGCTAGACGCAAGCCCTTAGGTAGCTCGCGCAGCTGATTGGCTAGCTCGCCAGCCTTAACACCGGCAGCCTGAGTTTCCATGGTGGCAATACGTTTTTCAGCTTCCTTGAGCTTAGCCAGTAGCGCCGACACGCGCTCAGGTAGCTCCTCGCTACGGCCACCGACCAGGCTGGAAAGCTCAGCAACCAGAGCGTGCTCCTTAGCCTGGAAGTCATAGGCGCCGTCGGCAACTAGGGCGTCAATACGACGTACCCCTGAACCAATAGAGCCCTCAGACAGCACCGCAACTCGACCTAGGTGACCGGTTGAAGGCACGTGGGTACCACCGCATAGTTCCTTGTCGAAGTTGTCGCCAATGGTTACTACGCGTACTTCGTTACCGTACTTTTCACCAAACAGGGCGATAGCCCCAGAGTTACGGGCCTGCTCTAGGCTCATAACCTCATTGGTGACCGGCAGGTCCTGGGTTAGCTTCTCGTTAACCAGGCCTTCAATGTCTTGCAGCTGGCCGCTAGATAGGGCCGAGCCGTGACGGAAGTCGAAACGCAAGCGGCTAGGCGAGTTCTCGCTACCGGCCTGGGTGGCGTCAGGGGAAACCACATTGCGCAGACCCGCATAAACCATGTGGGTAGCAGTGTGAGCGCGGGCAATAGCTAGACGGCGTACCGAGTCAATTTCAGCCCAAGCCTTCTGGCCAACTGCAATGGTGCCCTCAGTTAGGGTGCCACGGTGTACAGACAGGCCACGCAGCGGGGCCTGTACGTCGTGGACCTCGACGACGGCGCCGTCGGCCACGCGGATGGTACCGTGGTCAGCCAACTGGCCACCCATCTCCGCATAGAAGGGGGTGCGGTCCAAAATGACCTCAACCTCAGCCGGAGCATTAACCACAGCTTGGGGCTGGCCATCAATCAGTAGCGCCGCCACCTTAGCTTCAGCAGCATTCTCGGTGTAGCCCAGGAAGGTAGAGCCACCACCAAGCTCCTTTTCGATCTCGTGGAATACACGCACATCAGTGTGTCCAGCCTTCTTGGCGCGAGCATCAGCGCGAGCACGCTCCTTCTGCTGGGCCATAAGGGCGCGGAATCCCGCCTCGTCCACGCTAACGCCCTGCTCGGCAGCCATTTCTAGGGTCAGGTCAATCGGGAAACCGTAGGTGTCGTGCAAAGTGAAGGCACTTTCACCACTAACTACCGGCTTTACTCCCTTGGCCTGCTTTTTAGCGTTAGCTACCGCAGTGTCCAGAATCAAAGTACCGGCGCTAAGAGTACGCCTAAAGGCCTCTTCCTCGGCATAAGCCACATCGGAGATGGTCTTAAAGTTTTCTTCCAACTCAGGGTAGGAAGCCTTCATAGCATCCTTCGAGGTGGGTAGCAGCAGCGGCAGGGTGGGCTCGTCCACACCCAGCAGACGCATTGAACGCACCGCGCGGCGGATCAGACGACGCAGTACGTAACCGCGACCATCATTACCCGGGCGTACGCCGTCGCCAATTAGCATCAAAGCGCTACGTACGTGGTCAGCCACCACGCGCATAGATACGTCATCCCAGTAGGCACGAATCTCAGCCTCAGAGCCGTGCTTGGGCTCTACCGCCCCGCCCTTGCCGTAAGTCTTGCCAGACATACGCTCAGCGGCAGCAATTACCGGGTAAACCTCGTCGATCTCGTACATATTGGCCTTGTCCTGCATAACAAAGGCCAAACGCTCCAAGCCGGCGCCGGTATCAATGCACTTCTTGTCCAGCTCTCCTAGCAGCGGGTAGTCCTTACCCGTGCCCTCGCCACGCAGGTACTGGTCAAATACCAGGTTCCACACCTCAAGGTAGCGGTCACCACCGGGGTCAACAGTGCCACCTACAGCCTCAGGGCCATAGGCCGGGCCACGGTCATAGTGCCACTCAGCGCAAGGGCCGGCAGGGCCGGGCTGGCCGGTGTCCCAGAAGTTCTCTTTACGCGGCAAACGCACAATGTGTGCGGGGTCAATACCGATCTGACGAGTAAGTACGTCAAAGGCAACCTGGTCTTCATCCCAGATAGTTACCCAGAAACGATCGCCATCTAGACCGTACTTACCTTCAGCCTGAGAACCAGTTAGCAGGTCCCACGCATAGTTAATGGCCCCCTCCTTGAAGTAGTCACCGAAGGAGAAGTTACCGTTCATTTGGAAGAAAGTACCGTGACGCGTGGTCTTACCGACATTGTCAATGTCGTTAGTACGGATGCACTTTTGCACGCTAGCGGCACGCGGCCAAGGTGCCGGCTCAGTGCCCACAATGTAAGGAATAAAGGGCACCATACCCGCAATGGTGAACAGAATTGAGGGATCGGGAGAAATTAGCGGCACCGACGGACGAATTTCGTGTCCATTGGCAGCAAAGTAGTCGATCCAACGAGTGCGGATTTCGCTAGTGCGCATGAGAACCTAAAGTTTTATGCCCCTGAGGGCGTCGGACAGGGTAAATGGTTGGGCTCAAACCAACCATAGTTACTACAAGATTAGCGCGAAACATACGATGCCCCGAACCATCAGATCCGGGGCATCGCATAAGTGAAAGATTAAACTCAGCGAGAGTAGTACTCAACCACCATCTGCACGTCACAGGTGACGGGAACTTCGTCACGCTTGGGGCGACGCACCAGGGTAGCGGTTAGCTTCTCCAGCTCAACGTTCAGGTACTGAGGTACCTCGGGCAGCACGTCGCGGTGGGTACCAGCAGCGGCCACCTGGAAGGGGACCATAACCTGGCTGCGGGGGCGAACCTGGATAACCTGACCGGGCTTTACGCGGAAGGAAGGACGGTCAACAATCTTGCCGTCAACCATGATGTGACGGTGCACAACGTCCTGACGGGCCTGGGCGATGGTGCGGGCAAAGCCGGCGCGCAGCACCAGGGCGTCTAGACGCATCTCCAGCAGCTCGACCAGGGACTCACCGGTCAGACCCTTTTCGCGACGAGCTTCCTGGAAGACTCGCTGCAGCTGGGCCTCACGGATACCGTACTGGGCACGCAGACGCTGCTTTTCCTTCAGACGTACGGCGTAGTCGGACTCGGCGCGACGACGGGCACGGCCGTGCTCACCGGGGCCGTAAGGACGCTTCTCGAAGTAACGTACGGCCTTGGGGGTTAGCGGAATACCCAGGGCGCGAGACAGGCGCACCTGACGGCGAGAGCGAGAAACAGACATGTTTTCCTCTTCCTGTTAGGGGGCCAATAGGCCCGTTTTTACTAGGCACGCCGCATGCAAAGGGTTGCTCTAGCGGCGCGGGGTCGACCTTACGGCTATGACCCCAGGAATTGCCTACACAAAAGCAGACAACCGTTAAAGATTAGCCTCTTCCTAGTAAATCGCGCACCTTTTCCAGTCTAGTTGTGAGCAGATCCTCAAAACCATTGCGGGTAGGTTGGTAGTAGCGCTTGCCGCGCAGTTCCTCAGGTAAATACTCCTGGGCCGCTACTGAATGCGGGTAATCATGGGCGTATTTATAGTCTGTGCCGTGGCCTAGTTTTTGGGCTCCAGCGTAGTGAGCGTCACGCAGATGCGCGGGCACCTGCCCAATATTTCCTGCCCGCACATCTGCCAAGGCCCTATCAATAGCCAGGTAGGCGGCATTTGATTTAGGTGCGCTAGCCACCGCAATAACTGCTTGAGCCAAAATAATGCGGGCTTCAGGCATACCAATTTGGGCTACCGCGTTCATCGCAGCGCTGGCCGTGACCAGCACACTGGGATCAGCCATGCCCACATCTTCACTGGCGGCTATCACCACGCGCCGGGCGATAAAGCGCGGGTCCTCCCCTGCCGCAATCATGCGAGCTAAGTAGTGAATGGCGGCGTCTACATCTGAGCCGCGCATGGATTTAATGAAGGCACTGGCCACGTCATAGTGCTGGTCGCCGCTGCGGTCATAGCGCACAGCGGCAATATCTGCGGCTTGCTCAATGGTGCTAACCGTAATTACTGGAATATCTGGTTTGAGCGCTTTAGATTGCTGGACAGTGTCTAGGGATTGCTTTGCTTGCGCTTTTTGGTTCTCTTTAGCGCCGGCATCCTTAGGCGTGGCTTCAGCATCTAAAGCGGCCCCGCCGTCAACAGAGGTACCGGTATCAACATCGGTATCAACAGAGGCCTCACCGTCAAGCACGCTTTGCGCTGCTGCCTCCAGTACGGTTAGGGCCTTACGCGCATCATTACCCGCCAAACGTACCAACTGGGCCAGGGCGCCGTCGTCGATAGCTACCCGACCGGCGTAACCGCGCGGATCGCCAATTGCCCGACGCACCAAAGCCGCAATATCTTGCCCGTCCAAAGGCTGCAAAGTTAGCAGCAGTGAACGCGAAAGCAAGGGTGCCACTACTGAGAAGGACGGGTTTTCAGTGGTAGCCGCAATCAACGTAACCCAACGATTTTCCACCGCCGGTAGCAGCGAGTCTTGCTGCGAACGCGAAAAACGGTGCACCTCGTCAATAAAAAGCACCGTCTCCTGGCCGCTTACGGATAGGGCGTGGCGGGCTTGATCGACGACGGCGCGCACCTCCTTAACCCCAGCGCTCACCGCCGACAGCTCCACAAAACGACGATTATGGGCACGCGCCACCAAATAAGCCAAAGTGGTTTTACCGGTTCCAGGTGGGCCAAACAAAATAACTGAGCTGGTCGCCCCGCGCCCGCCGGCAATCAAACGCCGCAGCGGAGAGCCAGGAGCCAACAGGTGACTTTGCCCCACCAACTCATCCAAGCTACGCGGACGCATACGGACCGCTAACGGGGCATGGGGGTCAACACTTAGACCGGATTCATCACTGTTCGCTGCCTCGAAAAGGTCCATATAAGCAGTATATCTGCGATAATTACGCCATGTTTGACGCCCTAGCAACCAAGGTTATCCGTCATCCGCGTCTAACTCTCGTGATTTGGGCCGCGCTGGCAGCACTGTTACTACTTACTTCACTTTCAGGTTTAGGCGGCCAGTCAATTTTTGATCGATTAAAAACTTCCCAGGGCTCTATTCCTGGCTCATCTTCCGATGAAGGCCAACAGGTACTAAACACTCTAACTGGCCAATCGGTAGAAATTACCCTGCTAGTAACCGGAGTTAACCTAGCCGATTCAGCCACCGCCGCCAAGGTTGATAATGCCTTGGCGCCAGTTCACAAGGAACTAATTGCCCGCGTTGGCGACGGCGCCGTGGTAGACCCCTTTGTACTACCCGGCAAGCTAGCTAACCCGGCTGCTACCAAACTGATGGCCCGCAATAAGCAGGGATTTTTACTTTCCGTAACTATCTCACCTGAACCGGGCAAAGACATCACTAAAAATGCTGATGCGAAAGCCGCCTTTGACGCTTCCCGTAAAGATGTGGAGCGTCGCCTAGCGCGAGTACCCCAGGAACTACGTGCAGTATCCCCCAATGCTGCCGGCACAGTCTCCGACCAAGCCATTATTAACCAGGAACTAGTTGACCAGGTTTCCAACGATATGCGCACCGGGGAGCTACTGGTATTGCCACTGACCTTGCTGATCATGGTGCTGGTATTTGGCGGTTTTATGCTGGCCGGCATGCCGTTAGCAGGTGCATTAGTATCTATCTGCGCCGCGCTAGGTAGCCTATGGGGACTTAGCTACCTGATAGACATTGAATCCAGTGTGCTCAACATTGTTACGGTGATCGGCCTGGGCCTATCTATTGACTATGGACTGCTATTTACCTCCCGCTATCGTGAAGAACTAGGCCGTCTAGCTGCGCAGCTGGCTAATGATGAAACTCCCGCTGCAGGTGTATCTATTCAGGCAGCATTCCAGCAACGTCGCGCCCGTAACGCTTCCCTACCCGCCCAGGCAGTGCGCCTAACTATGGTTAGCGCTGGCAGGACCATTTTGTTCTCTGCAGTGACGGTAGCCATTGGTTTGCTAGGTCTAGCCCTAATGCCACCCACCCTGCTTAGCTCTATTGGTGTAGGCGGACTGTTTGTAACCCTAATTGCGGTAGCAGCGGCGCTGACTTTGGTGCCCGCGCTACTGCTCTATTTGGGCACGCGCGCACTTATTCCCTCCTGGCTGCAGCGCGTACCTGTGCTGGGTAAACTACAGGCCCGTATCGCTGATGTTTCCTCCACTGAAGGCATCTTTTCACGTCTGGCTCGGTGGGTGCACCGCTACCCCTGGTATGTACTAGTTGCCTGCGTGGCGGCGCTAGGAGCTATGTGTGTGCCACTAGGTAACTTGCACCTGCTTAACTCTGGCACTGATCTTTTACCGCGCAATGGTTCCCAATATGCCTACCTGCAAACCCTAAAACAGCAGTATCCTGATTCTTTAAGTAACGACGCCACTTTAATCATGTACGGCAACAGCGCCAAGCAGGCTAACTTCATTAAAACTGAAGTATCCCAGGTTGCCGATGTGCAAAGGGTACAAGGCGTGACCACTGCCGGTGATTACACCGTGGCTTATCTAGAGCTTAAAGGCACCCCTGGTTCGCGTAGCGCCGAGCAGGCAGTTGTGGATATTCGCTCTCTAAACTCCCCCAGCCAGCTGTGGATCACCGGTCAAGCAGCTACCCAGGTAGATTTCGGCTCTTCGGTTATCTCCTCACTGCCCTGGCTAGTACCACTAGTACTAGGAGCGATCTTTATTTTGCTGTTCTTAATGACTGGCTCACTGCTTGTGCCCATTAAGGCCGTGCTGATTAACTCGCTGTCTTTGGCCGCCTCACTGGGCCTGGCCACCTGGATTTTCCAAGGCGGTCACGGGGTCACTTTGCTGGGCTTTACCCCCATTGGAGGCATGGAAAGCTATGTGATGGTAGTAGCCATTGTGTTTGGCTTTGGCCTGGCTATGGACTATGAAGTGTTCCTGCTAGGACGCATCAAGGAATTTTGGGATGCCAGCGGCGATAATGATCTAGCTGTTGAGCAAGGTTTGCAGCGTTCTGGGCGCATTATTACCTCAGCAGCTGCCATTATGACCGCAGTATTCCTCGGTTTCGTGGGTGGCCAGATGCTGGTTATTAAGGAAATCGGGCTTACCTTGGCACTGATCGTGTTAGTCGACGCCACCATAGTGCGTATGGCGTTAGTACCCGCCACTATGACCTTGCTAGGGCGTTGGAACTGGTGGTCACCAGCCCCTATTCGGGCTATCTATGAGCGTTACTCGCTACAGCACTAGGATTTGCGCACCCAAGCCAGTTACATGGACTAGGGCTGAAAGCTAAGGGGGCTAGCGCTGAAAAAGCGCTAGCCCCCTTGGCAAGCCTGGTTAAGGCTAAATAGTTGAGGTGTCACCTGCACCTTGGCGCAGAACCTCGGGCACATCCTCAGTTAGGTCAATAACCGTGGTGGGCTCAGTGCTAGCCACCGGCCCTTCAATCACAATGTCGATCAAATGACCTAGCTCGTCGTGAATTTCCCAGCCGCTGGTTTCAGGCTCTTCTTCACCCGGGCGGATGAAAGTGGAGGAAAGCAACGGCTCACCTAGGGCCTCTACCAGGCTCTGGGCAATAGGGTAATCAGGGATACGGATACCCAGCGTGTGCTTCTTGGGGTTAAGGGTCATACGCGGCACCTCTTTGGTGCCCTTCAAAATGAAGGTGTAGGGCCCCGGGGTTAGTCGCTTAATCAGGCGGAAGGCAGTGTTGCCAACAATTGCCACCGGCCCAACCTGCGAAAAATTGGAGCACATCAAGGTGAAGTTGTGCTTGTCGTTAAGCTGACGGATAGCACGGATACGGTCCATGCCTTCCTTATTGCCCACCATGCAGGCCAGCGCGTAGCCAGAGTCAGTGGGGTAAGCGATCAGTCCACCGTCACGTAGACGGTCAACTACCTTGTTGATTAAACGCGCCTGCGGGTTTTCAGGGTGGATATCAATATACTGTGACATAGCTTTCATACTACCCGTATTAGCTGCAATTAGGGTGGGTCCCAAATTAATGGGACCCACCCTAATCGTTAGAAAATCCTAGGCCTGTTCAGGCTTAGCGTCTACGCCAGCTTCCTTACGCTGCTGCTCGGTAATGGGAGCCGGGGCTGCAGTTAGCGGGTCGTAGCCACCACCGGACTTGGGGAAGGCGATCACGTCGCGGATAGAGTCGGCGTGAGTTAGCAGCGAGACGATACGGTCCCAACCAAAGGCGATACCACCGTGCGGCGGGGCGCCGAACTTGAAGGCATCAAGCAGGAAGCCGAACTTCTCCTGGGCCTGCTCCTGGCTAATACCCATCACCTTGAATACGCGCTCTTGCACGTCGCGGCGGTGGATACGGATGGAGCCGCCACCGATTTCGTTGCCGTTGCAAACGATGTCGTAGGCGTAGGCCAGAGCGTTGCCCGGGTCCTGGTCGAAGTTGTCGAGCCACTCGGGCTTGGGTGAGGTGAAAGCGTGGTGTACTGCAGTCCAGGCGCTAGAGCCCAGAGCGACGTCGCCTTCAGCCTTAGCCTCAGCGGAGGGCTTGAACAGGGGGGCATCCACTACCCACACGAAAGACCATTCGTTTTCGTCGATCAAACCGCAGCGCTTACCGATCTCCAGGCGGGCTGCACCTAGCAGGGCACGGGAAGCATCTACGCCACCAGCGGCGAAGAAAATGCAGTCGCCAGGCTTAGCGCCGGCAGCCTCAGCCAAACCGGCACGCTCGGCGTCGGTAATGTTCTTAGCAACCGGGCCACCCAGGGTGCCGTCTTCGCCAACAGTTACGTAGGCCAGGCCCTTAGCGCCGCGCTGCTTGGCCCATTCCTGCCAAGCGTCGAAAGTACGGCGAGACTGGCTGGCGCCACCGGGCATAACCACGGCGCCCACATAGGGGGCCTTAAATACGCGGAAGGTGGTGTCCTTGAAGAACTCGGTTAGGTCGGTTAGCTCTAGACCAAAACGCAGGTCAGGCTTGTCCGAACCGTACTTTTCCATGGCCTCGCGGTAAGGCATACGGGCAATGGGGGTCTTGAGCTCGTAGCCGATCAGGGCCCAAACTTCACGCAGGATGTCCTCGGCTACTGCCATGACGTCGTCCTGCTCAACGAAGCTCATTTCCACATCCAGCTGAGTGAACTCAGGCTGACGGTCGGCGCGGAAGTCCTCGTCACGGTAGCAGCGGGCAATCTGGTAGTAACGCTCCATGCCGGCCACCATCAGTAGCTGCTTAAACAGCTGCGGAGACTGGGGTAAGGCGTACCAGCAGCCGGGGGCTAGGCGCGCGGGCACCAGGAAGTCGCGAGCACCTTCAGGGGTGGAGCGAGTCAGGGTGGGGGTCTCAATCTCAACGAAGTCGTGAGCGTCAAGCACCTTGCGGGCAGCCTGAGACACCTTGGAGCGCAGACGGATAGCGTGCTGCATAGAGGAGCGACGCAGGTCTAGGTAGCGGTACTTTAGGCGAGCTTCTTCACCTACCTGACCAGCATCTTCAGCGTGGTCAGAAACCTGGAACGGCAAAGGTGCGGCCGGGTTGAGGATCTCTACCTCGCTGACGACTACCTCAATTTCACCGGTAGGCAGGTTCGGGTTGGCGTTACCCTCAGGGCGGGCCGTGACCTCACCAGTAACTTTAAGTACGTATTCTGCGCGCAGATCGTGGGCCACCTCCTCACGGATGACTACCTGGGCAATACCGCTGGCATCACGCAGGTCAATAAAGGCGACGCCGCCGTGGTCACGACGACGATCGACCCAGCCGGTGAGCGTTACGGTAGTGCCAATGTCACTTGAGCGCAGGGAACCTGCATAGCGGGTACGCAGCACTTTGGTCCTTCCAGTTTGGTTAAAAGCGCACCGCGAGACGAGCGGGCGCCGTTAAAAGTCTACTCCCCGCCGCTAAGCCATGTTTATTTGCAGCCCTAGTTTGGCCGCCCAGGGTAAGCCAATTCACCACAAATACTAGGTTTATCAAGCTGCCGTGCCAGGTAAACTAAAGCTGTTGTTTTAGGAGTGAGACGCTCCCTACCCTTGAAGTTTTATCGTCGCATACCTAATTGAGTTGCGAATAATTGCGTGCGTTTAGTCGGTTAACGACTGACAAGTGTGGCTGGGCGAGGTGCGTTAAGAGCGGTGAGTAATAGGCTCATCCCCACGCTCCGCTGATCCGCATTGGAAATACGTATGTCTAATCCCCTTAGCCTAGATGACCTGTTTGAGGCCCAGCTAAAATCCACCTCCGCTGCCAGCGCGGCCACGCCTGAAGACATCGCTGATGCTAGCGAGTCCACTTCCCCGGCCGACCCGGTAGACATTGACCACGAGGACGAGGCCGACGACGTCGATACTGACCGCCCGGAGCTAGACCCCGAGTCAGACAGTGAAGATGACGACGACGCCGAGCTGACCCCCACCGGCCCCACTTTCGCTGACCTGGGCCTGCCGCGCGACTTGCTGCGCGCCATCACCGACATGGGTTTTGTTAGCCCCACCGACATTCAGCGTGAGGCGATCCCGGTGCTGCTGGAAGGCCGCGACGTCGTCGGCGTAGCCCAAACCGGTACCGGCAAGACCGCCGCTTTCGGCCTGCCCCTACTAAATGAGGTAGACAGCCGTGACGGTGAAGTACAGGCCCTGGTTTTGGCCCCCACTCGTGAGCTGGCCATGCAAAGTGCTGATGCGATTGCCGATATGGCTCACCGCAGCCGTGGTCTAGATGTTGTGGCCGTCTACGGTGGTAGCCCCTACGGTCCCCAGATTGCGGCGCTACGTGAAGGCGCCCAGGTGGTTGTGGGTACCCCCGGGCGCGTAATTGACCTGATTGAAAAGGGCGCGCTGGTACTAGACCATGTGCGTTACTTCGTGCTCGATGAAGCCGATGAAATGCTGCGCATGGGCTTTGCTGAGGATGTAGAAACCATTGCCGCTTCGCTGCCTACCGAGCGACGCACCGCCCTATTTAGCGCCACCATGCCTCCGGCAATTGAGTCGGTGGCCGCTGAGCACCTAAACGACCCGGTACGTATTGAGGTTTCACGCCAGTCCTCCACTGTGGATTCGGTGCAGCAGTCTTACGCGGTGGTGCCTTTCCGTCACAAGGTGGGTGCGGTTTCGCGCATCTTGGCCGTGACTGATGCTGAAGCCGCGATTGTCTTTGTGCGCACCAAGTCAACTGCTGAGGATGTGGCCATTGAGCTGTCTGGTCGTGGTATTCAGGCCGCCGCCATCAGTGGTGACGTACCTCAGCGTGAACGTGAGCGGCTAATTGAGCGCCTGCGTCAGGGTAGCTTGGATGTGCTGGTGGCTACGGATGTGGCCGCGCGTGGTTTGGATGTGGACCGTATCGGTCTGGTAGTTAACTTTGATGTACCGCGTGAGGCTGAGGCCTATGTGCACCGTATTGGTCGTACTGGCCGCGCCGGGCGCACCGGTGAAGCTATCACTTTCCTGACCCCTAAGGAGAAGGGCAAGCTACGCCAGATTGAGCGTCTAACCGGGGCTCGCCTGGAGGAAATCACCCTGCCCTCCCCCGCTGACGTGTCGCGTCACCGCGCCGCTAAGCTACTAAAGCGCGCCGATGAACGCGCCCAAAAGGGACGCCTGGACATCTACCACGAGCTGATCGCTAAGGAAGTTTCTTCCCTGGATAGCGCCACTTTGGCTGCTACCTTGCTGGCTTTGGCGGTTGGCGACGACGGCCCGCGCTGGCAGCGTGAGGACTCTGGCCGCAAGGAGCGCCGTGAGGTGCAGGTAGATTCTGAGGGCACCTTCATTTCTGCCAGTTTTGAGCATGGCCGTGAGCGTCCTGGCCGCGAAAACAGGCCTGAGCGTCCGCGTCGCGCCCCGCGCCGCGACGATGAGGGCGGCACGGTTTACCGCGTCGAGGTGGGTCACCGTGACAAGGTTCTGCCTGGCGCAATTGTGGGTGCACTAGCTAATGAGGGCGGTATTTCCGGCTCTGACATTGGCAAGATCGACATTTTGCAGTCTTTCTCGCTGGTCACTATCTATGCGCCGCTAGATGAGCAGACTTTGCAGCGTATGGGTAAGGCCACCTTCGCTGGCCGTGAGCTGCGTATTCGCCCCGACGAGGGTCCCGGTCACGGCTGGAGCGGCCCGAACGATCGCCACAAGGCTAAGGGTATGCGCGACGACGCCGATTCTGAGGGCGGCCGTTCGGCTTACCGTCCACGTCGCGAAGAGGGTCGCTATGACCGTGAGGACCGTGGTTTCAAGCGTGACGATCGCGGGTTCAAGCGCGATGACCGTGGCTTTAAGCGTGACGATCGCGGGTTCAAGCGTGACGATCGTGGCTTTAAGCGTGAGGACCGTGGTTTCAAGCGTGACGATCGCGGCTTTAAGCGTGAGGATCGCGGATTCAAGCGCGAAGACCGCGGCGGGCGCTTTAACGAGCGTTCCAACTCGCGCGGTGGCTACTCCGGTTACCGTGACGAGCGCTCTGGCTACCAGCGCGGCTCTAAGCGCGACGACCGTGGCGGCTATGGCCGCTCCAAGCGCTACTAAGCGTTACTGATACCTAAAAATTGTGGCCCGGCGCCTAAATGAACTGCGCCCCGGAACTTGGACGCTTTAAATGGGTAGCCGTTATGCGGCTTCCTGTAGGGCCTGATCCCGGTATTCTGCCGGGGTCAGGCCCTTGAGCTTTACTTGGCGTCTTGTTGTGTTCCAGTGCGTGATGTAGGCATCGAGGTCGGCTTTGAAGCTCTCGAAGGTCTGCCAGTCCTGGCCGCGGAAGAATTCGTCCTTGAGGTGCCCGAAGACCTGTTCGGTGGCACCGTTGTCGATGCAGTTGCCTTTGCGTGACATGCTCTGGATGAAACCGTTATCGGCGAGCGTTCTGATGTAGGTCTCGTGTTGGTACTGCCAACCCATGTCCGAGTGCAAGATCGGCTCGGCCCCTTCGGGTTTGGCGTCCATGAGTATCTGGAGCATCTCTTGTTGCTGAGCGAGGTTGGGGCGCATGGAGATGGAGTGGGCCACGATCTCTTTGCTGGCAAAATCGTAGACCGGCGCGAGGTAGGCCTTACCGAAGGAGAGCTTGAACTCGGTGACGTCGGTACCCAATTTCTGCCAGGGCCCATCGGCTGTGAAGTCGCGGCCGATGATGTTTGCGAAGCTTTGTCCCACGGATCCCTTGTAGGAGTTGTACCTGTGGTAGGCCCTCTCGCGGCGTATGCCGCAGCGCAACCCCATCTCGCGCATCATCTTCAAGACCGTCTTGTCAGCAATGCGTTCCCCTTCCTCAGCACGTAGGCACATGGCTACCTGTCTGTGACCGCACCCGTTGGGGGTACGCGAAAAGATCTGGGCGACCTTGGGACGTAGCTGCGCTCTAGTTGGCTGCTGGGGGTGAGCCAGCGCGTAGTAGTAGCTCGACCTGGCAAGGCCGGCCGCCTCGAGGAGATCACCCACCGCGTGTCCATGCCCTGAAAGCTCGGCGATCACTAGGGCTTTGTCCCGGTTTGGGAGCGCCTGTGCGCCGCCCTGCCGGTACAGCCTGCACCACTGCTTCAACGGTGTCGCACTCGCAATACCGAAACGCACCATCGCCTCAGGCTTACTCATCCCACCGTCAACCACGGCCCTGGCTGCGGCAACCTTGGTCTCATAGTCGTATCTGGTCCGCTTTACTCCCATGGCAAGAAGCCCGTCCCTCCCGATTACGCGGTACATCTTTTGCCACTCTCTCATAGTCGCGGCGGACACACCAAGCCTGCTGGCGGTTAGACCATAGCCGAATCCTCTCTCGAACATTTGCGCTGCCTGCTCTCGAAGCGAACGATCGTGTCTTAACCCCTGATTTATAGACATGAAAAGCCTCCCGTTTCCTGGACTTCATTTTTGATGTCCAAGAAACTGGAGGCAGTTCAAGAGGCAATCTCTCAGCCCAGGGGCTTTCCTGTTCAACTATTTTCGGCTTAATAAACGTAATAAGCGCTATTCTTGAACCTCTTCAAGACGAGTCGACGTGAAATTCTTTTCAACATTAGCATCATCATTCAGTTTATGAACCTTATATTTCTTACCTACTTGAATTGAAGCGACATATTCCGGAACTCTCTTTCCATCTGGGGCATTATACATAATAACTTCCCCACATTCTTTCGTTTCAAAAACACCAACAGGACTGGTATCAAGCATGCCGCTAACTGTAGTTCCGCCGCGATCTTTTATATAGGTTTTCTCGACGGTGCAAATGGCATATGCTCCACGGCTATCGTCGTGAACTGAGTAATTTAAATATAAAAATATAGCAATGATAAATAACGCAAAAATAATAACTTCTCGCTCCTGACGTATATCGTGCATAGTCTTATTTAACATGGTTTTTATAGCTCGCAACATAAGAAGCGCACCTCCTTTAAAGTTCCCTTCTAGATTCAAATTTAGTTTGCATTATTGGCGACAAATACTATTACCAATCAACTCTCTTCATCAATTCTATTGGGAGAATTTGTTCAACTGCACGATCCAAGGCACCTGCCGGATTAGCAACCGTATCGGCCGCACGATATGCATAATATTGACCCAATGTACGATACTTCTGAGCAACGCCTGCATCCATCTTTACAGAAGATTTCAAATATGATTTCGAGAAATCCTTGACAGCTCCTTTAACCATCTTATCTTTCAGTTCTCCTGGCTGTATTTCCTTATTTTCAATCCACGCCTCGGGGGTATACTGCACTGTTGTCTTTAGCATCCCGGATCCAACATCAACCATTCCATTAATTGCCCCATTTTTAAAGCGTCCACGCTCAAGTACGTCAGATGCGCTATAGCCATTCACATTAAATCTGGTTTTCAAATTACCGCCAAAAACGGCTCCTGCAGCAGAAGAAATAGCTCCAGTACCAAACATTCCAATAGCGCCCATCAAACTCTTGTCCTTTACGCTATCATCCATATAATATGCCGTCACATTATTAACACCGCCAGACAGCGCATCCTTTACAATATCTTCTACGACCCTCGACTCTTTCATAACAGCCCCCAAGTTTCTACCCTGTGTAGCTACAGAAGTCTTCACCGTATTCCACTTCGACGCAAGAGCCCCCGCCTTAGCCGCCTTCTGTGCCGCCCGCAGTCGGGACAACGGCGGGGCCGGTATCGGTCTGACCATCTCCAAGGCATTGATCGAGGCCCACAGCGGCACTCTCACCGCCACCTCCCCCGGACCCGGTCGCGGAGCGGTGTTTGCCCTCCGCCTCCAGCTGTCCCCTCCCGACAGTGAGGCGGCTGCTCGGTGACCACGCCCTGCCCCGCGTGAGGGCCGCGCCCTCCACCCCTTGAACATATACCCCTGGGGGGTATATATCGGAGAGCAGCATCGCCGCATCCCACCGACCCGTAGGAGCTTTCCCATGATCACCTCCCCGTCCCGCCTCCGGCCGGGGGGTCCGGGCCACTGTCGATGGCGCTGAGATCCTCGGGGGCGGGCCGGGGCTGGGCACGCCGCATTGGGGGATGCGTGTCGCCACCCCCACAGCGCTCGTTGACGACATCCCCTTGACACCCATACCCCCTAGGGGTACTATCACTTCCATGAGCAACGAGCACGGATACCACGGCAACACCGAGAATCATCTCGCGCGCCTGCGCCGCATCGAAGGCCAGGTGCGCGGCCTGCAGCGCATGATCTCGCAGGGCGAGTACTGCATCGACATCCTCACGCAGGTCTCCGCCGTCCAGTCCGCGCTCGATTCGGTCGCGGTCAACCTGCTCAAAGACCACATGAACCACTGCGTCGTCACGGCGGCGCACGAATCCGACGAGGCCGCGCAGGCCAAAGTCGACGAGGCGGCCGCAGCCATCGCGCGCCTCATCAAGTCCTAACCCCAAGGAGAAACCGTGACCACCGAGATCGATCGCACCATTGAACTGTCCGTCGACGGCATGACCTGCGGTCACTGCGTCATGAGCGTCAGCGAAGAGCTGAGCGAGATCCCCGGCGTGAAGAACGTCGACGTGATCCTTAACTCGGGCGGTACCTCCAAGGTGACGGTCCTGACCGACACCCCCCTGGACGACGCGGCGCTGAGCGACGCGGTGTCCGAGGCTGGCTACACGCTGGTCGGCATCTCGCGCGACTTCTGAGGTTTTCCACGCCTCACCGACGAGGTCGGGGCACTTTCCCGGCCTCGTTTCCTTTCACCTGATACATACCCCCGGAGGGTACCTATGTCCACTGATTCCGTGACCCCCAACCGTACAACTACCACCTCTTGCCGATGACCTCCCACGGCTGCAGCTGTTGCGGACCTGCCTCACGTGCCGACACCGTCTCCATCCCTGCCGCCAGCGACTCGTCAGCAGGAGGGTCCTCCTCTAGCTACCAGGTCACCGGCCTGACCTGCGGGCACTGCGCGAAAAGCGTGACCCAGGCCCTTCAGGCCCTCCCCCAGGTCGACGACGTCCAGGTTGATCTCGCTGCTGGTGGTGTTTCCACCGTCACGGTCACCGGTGTCGTACCTCCGGAGATGGTTCGCCGGGCTATCGAGGCGACCAGCTACACCGTCTTATCCTGATCGATTTCACCCATCATCTCGACCCCGACCGGGTTGAGCGAAAGGAACGTCATGAGCACTCCCCACCATTCCGGCGATCACCATGGTAATCACCCCGCTCCGGAAACAGACCACACCCACCACCCGGATCATGCCAGCCACGAACACCACGCAGATGCCGACACCCACGGCCAGGCGATGCCCCACGGTCACCCGCACTCTGCCCTGGACGAAGACCACCACGTTCATGGTCACGGCGAACACGCCGGGCACAGCACCGCAATGTTTCGGGAACGCTTCTGGTGGTCGCTGATTCTGTCCATTCCCGTCGTTATTTTCAGCCCCATGGTCGCCCACCTGCTCGGCTACCCCCTCCCGGTATTCCCCGGATCCACCTGGGTTCCCCCGGTACTGGACACGATCATCTTCGTCTACGGCGGAACGCCTTTCCTCAAGGGTGGATGGACGGAACTGAAATCCCGCCAACCCGGGATGATGCTCCTGATTGCCATGGCCATCACCGTGGCGTTTGTCGCCTCCTGGGTCACCACTCTGGGGCTGGGCGGTTTTGACCTGGACTTCTGGTGGGAGCTGGCCCTGCTGGTGACCATCATGCTACTGGGCCACTGGCTGGAGATGCGCGCTCTCGGGGGTGCGTCCTCCGCGCTTGACGCGCTGGCTGCCCTGCTGCCGGATGAGGCCGAGAAAGTCGTCGACGGGACCACCCGCACCGTGGCCACCTCCGAGCTGGTCGTCGACGACGTCGTGCTAGTGAGGGCCGGTGCCCGGGTGCCGGCCGACGGAACCATCATCGACGGAGCCGCCGAATTCGATGAGGCGATGATCACCGGTGAATCCCGTCCCGTCTTCCGCGACACCGGTGACAAGGTGGTCGCCGGTACCGTGGCCACCGACAACACCGTCCGCGTCCGGGTGGAGGCTACCGGCGGGGACACCGCCCTGGCCGGGATCCAACGCATGGTTGCCGACGCACAGGAGTCCTCCTCCCGGGCTCAGGCCCTGGCGGATCGGGCGGCGGCGGCGTTGTTCTGGTTCGCGCTGATCTCTGCTCTGATCACCGCGGTGGTGTGGACCATCATCGGCAGCCCGGACGATGCCGTGGTGCGCACGGTCACGGTGCTGGTCATCGCCTGTCCGCACGCCCTGGGCCTGGCGATTCCGCTGGTCATTGCGATCTCCACCGAGCGGGCCGCGAAATCCGGGGTGCTTATCAAGGACCGGATGGCGCTCGAGCGGATGCGTTCCATCGACGTGGTGCTCTTCGATAAAACCGGCACCCTGACCGAGGGTGCGCACACGGTCACCGGTGTCGCGGCAGCTGTCGGCGTCACCGAGGGCGAGCTGCTGGCCCTGGCCGCCGCCGCGGAGGCCGACAGCGAGCACCCCGTGGCCCGCGCCATCGTGGCGGCCGCGGCCGCCCATCCCGAGGCCTCTCGTCGGCAAATCCGTGCAACTGGTTTCAGCGCCGCCTCCGGCCGGGGGGTCCGGGCCACTGTCGATGGCGCTGAGATCCTCGTGGGCGGGCCGAACATGCTGCGCGAGTTCAACCTCACCACCCCGGCCGAGCTCACCGACACCACCAGCGCCTGGACCGGGCGTGGGGCCGGTGTGCTCCATATTGTCCGCGACGGTCAGATTATCGGTGCGGTGGCCGTCGAGGACAAGATCCGCCCCGAATCCCGCGCCGCTGTGAAAGCCCTGCAGGACCGCGGGGTGAAGGTCGCGATGATCACCGGTGACGCGCAGCAGGTGGCCCATGCGGTTGGCCAGGACCTGGGGATTGATGAGGTCTTCGCCGAGGTTCTGCCCCAGGACAAGGACACCAAGGTCACCCAGTTACAGGAGCGTGGCCTGAGCGTGGCCATGGTCGGCGACGGTGTCAACGACGCCCCGGCCCTGGCCCGCGCCGAGGTTGGTGTTGCCATCGGGGCCGGCACGGATGTGGCGATGGAATCCGCCGGAGTGGTCCTGGCCAGTGACGATCCCCGGGCAATGTTGTCGATGATTGAGCTCTCGCAGGCCAGCTACCGCAAGATGATCCAGAACCTCATCTGGGCGTCCGGTTACAACATCTTGGCCGTGCCCCTGGCCGCCGGCGTGCTCGCCTCTAGCGGCATTCTGCTTCCCCCGGCTGCTGCTGCGGTGTTGATGTCGCTGTCGACGATTGTGGTGGCGCTTAACGCTCAGCTGCTGCGCCGGATTGATCTGGACCCGGCCCGCCTGGCTCCCACCAGTCCGAAGGAGGAACACACCACGCCTACTCCGGCATCCACCGCCGTCCACTGATCCACCACCTCGGCCACCAGCACTGCGACGACTACCGCTGAGACGATCGAGACCACCATGGCGACGACTGAGGCGGACGGGGAGATCTTCGCCGATTACAACGACGCGGACATCATGTTTGCCCAGATGATGATCCCCCATCACCAGCAGGCCGTGGCGATGAGTGAGATGCTCCTGGCCAAGGAGGGTATCCTCGCCCAGGTCGTGGAGTTTGCCCAGGGGGTTATTGTGAACTACGCCCCGAAACTTGGACGCGTTTAATGGTAGCCGTTATGCGGCTTGCTGGAGGGCCTGGTCCCGGTATTCTGCCGAGGTCAGGCCCTCGAGCTTTACTTGGCGTCGTGTTGTGTTCCAGTGCGTGATGTAGGCATCGAGGTCGGCTTTGAAGCTCTCGAAGGTCTGCCAGTCTCGGCCGCGAAAAAACTCGTCCTTGAGGTGCCCGAAGACCTGCTCAGTGGCGCCATTGTCGATGCAGTTGCCTTTGCGTGACATACTCTGGATGAAACCGTTATCGGCGAGCGTTCTGATGTAGGTCTCGTGCTGGTACTGCCATCCCATGTCCGAGTGCAAGATCGGCCCATCCTCGGACTCGTACATCTACACCGAGCTCTGGGACCACAACGAAACAAACCAGCAGGTCGCCTCCTACCTGCAAGGCGCGCGCGACAAGTCGGCGAACAAACCGCAGATCGTCGCCGCCTACGCGGGCGACTTCTACCAGGGCGGCGACGCCGTCACCTTCACGATTGACGCCGGCCAGGGCGGCACCGTCACGCTTGTGACGCGCTACGCCAGACAGGATGACGACCCCGCCTACCACCAGATGATCCTCGATATGGGTCAGCCCACGCAGAAGCTCATCAAGTACGTGCACTTCGATGCGACAGGCAGCTATGACACGTGGAAGGAGATGACCGAAACTGTCGAGCTCACGCCCGGCGTCCACACGATCTCCTTCTGGGTCCGGGCGATCAAACGTACACGCCCGTCAACATCGACTGCATCACCTCGCGCGAGTTCAACTCGTATTCCATCAAGCTCGCTGACGCAGCATTCGCAGCCAACGGCGCGCACCACCTGGAGCTCGGCGACTACGGGCGCATGCTCGACAACGAGTTCTTCGTCAACTCTGGGCGCTCCATGTCCATGGACCTCCAGGCGTGGATAAAGAACTACTACAACATCTCCACTGCGTACGAAAATCTGCTCTACGGAGACAATCTGACACGCCAGGTCGAGATCTCAACCGGCGGCGTGAGCCTGCCGACGTCGACGGATGGGGCCGCGAACACGATCTGGGCGAACACGATGACCTCCGACGTGGGCACGGCCCTGCACCTGATCAACCTGCGCATCGGTGATCGTTGCGTAGACGTGGTGGGCGGCTCCTCGCTGGGCACGCGCGGGCTCACGCGCTGACCAGGACTCGGCCCCGGCCTCGTTCATGAATCAACGAGGCCGGGGCCGAGCCTGACGCTCACGGGCCGTCAGGAGCGAGCGACCTCCACAGCGGTGGTCTGCGCGAGGTTGGACAGAGCGGTCACGAACTGCGCAATCATCTTGCGGTTGCGCCTGTCCTGCATGAGGTTGGGCAGACCCTTGGTCGTGCAGGTGACCTCAACGACGGTGCTGCCCTCGGAGGGAATAAAACCGGCGACGATGTTCTCGCCCCAGGACATCATGCTCATCGGGGTGTCGAAGGTGACAACCCGACGGTTGGGGTCGGCGAGCATCACGGTCGCCTTCGGAACGGACTGCGCGGCCGGGATGGCGAGCTGGAACAGCTGCTCGAACGGCACGTCGAACTGGAATGCCTGCGTCGTGGAATGCATACCCATGGGAGTATCTCCTTAAAGATCTCAGTTATCTCGGATGCGCGCGATCGGCTCGCGCGCACACCGGCGAAGTAGGGGCCACACGCACCGACGCGGTCGCCTCGGTGTGACGCTGCGGATGCGTGACTTCTTCCAGCTGGTTCAGACTATCAGCTTCAACGTCAGAAAAACAGCTCGCAAGGAACCCATCGCACTCCCCAGCCGCGTCACTCAAGTCCGCAGATCAACCTATAAACTAGAAGACAATATCCGCAGGTGGGAGTCATTGTCCGTCTCGCTCGTCCGCATGAAGCGGGTATTACGCGGCGTCATCCTGTCCGCGACCATCCTCGTCATCATCACAGCAGGCATCATTGCTGGCGTGGGCACGTCGGGCGCCTGGTTCCCCCTATCGGTGGACGCGCTCTGGGCCGCACCGACACATGAACTGCGCCGGGCCACAACTATTTGGTTAACCCAAGTTTTTACGGAACCGATTTAATTGGCGCGCTTATTCGGCTAGCGCATTAGCTAAGGCTATTAGCGACACGTGCTCAGCTATATGACTTTCCAACCGGGCGTACAGCTTGGCTTGCAAAACATCTTCTACTCGGCTATTTAGATAGCTTCGCAGGTTACGTGCACGCCGGTAGGCGCCGGCTTTAACTAGTCGATAATTCACCCAAGTGGTTATTAACCCCAGTATTAAACCGGCCAGTAGCGCTACTACAGCCAACGGCATAACTCCAATATGAGGCATCGGTAAGGTTGGCAAAAGTAAACGTTCAAGTAGCGTATTCATGCCCCACCAAATTAGGCCCGCCAACATAATTATGTATAGCGTCCACTGCCAGGCTTTAGCCCACTTCCACCAATGTGGCGCTGGTAAATGACGCTGGCCGGGTGTATTTAGTGCGGCTTTAAGTTCAAGCACTAAATCCGGGTAGGCCGCATCTAGCTCGGTGTTTACTTTACTAGCCCAAGGCGCAGGCAATACTGCTGTATTAGCCTTAACCAACCGTTTATAGACAGCGTCTAGCGATTTAGTTTCTGTTTCCTTCGCAGCCCTTGTCTCAGCATGGTCGGCTTGCTCATTTGTACTAGCGCTACCAGTGTTTTTGCTGCTTTCAGAGGCACTAAAAAGACGAGCCCACCTTTTACTAGGCCGCTCAGTTTTGGCGGGTACCTCTGCCTTGGTTGGCGCCTCAGCTTTGAGGCGCATTGCCACCCAGCCGCGTGCTAGCGGCCAGGTTACTTGGGGCCAAGCCTGCCTAAAGTATTCTTCGCGAGCTTTTTCTACCCGGTTTTCTACTCCAGCTACCTGGCCAGCACGGGCTAATAGTTCAGCTTCAATTTCACCAGTATTTGCTTGTACCACCCCACTGGCTGCGCTAAGTGCCTGGGCCGTGTCTTTCGCAACGCTACGTAGCTGGTCTAAAAGCTGCCCGCACTCTGCGTCGTCATTTTGAGCTAAGCCCGCATTAGCCTGCACTAGCAGCTGATCCATGGCACTGATCTGGCGGGCCAGGCTGGTTGCTTGCCAACCTGGCACCGCTACTTTTACTCGATCGCTTAGCTGAGCTAGTTGCCCTAGGCGCTCAGCTAAATCCTGCGCCGTGGTAATTCCAGGTTTGCGTCGAAAGTTAAACATTTTCTCACCTAGTAGTTACCACAGCGTCAATCTCAGGCTTGTGTCGGTACTACCTGCACGCGCAGATCCTGCTCGGGGCACTGCCAAGTGGCGGCGTCGGCCTCAACCTGTTCGCCAGAGCGGATGTCCTTAACCGAATCGGCCCCGTTAGCGCCGGCCTCATCCACCCCGGCTGGGAACCACACGAAGGGAATACCGCGCTTATCAGCGAACTTAATCTGTTTACCGAACTTAGCGGCAGTGGGGGCCACATCGGCGCAGATCCCTCGGGCACGCAGCTTATCGGCCACCGCCTCAGAAACCGGACGCGAAGCCTCGTCGGTAACCGCCACCAGTACCGCCGTGGGCACCGGGCGGCTAACCTGCACCAGGCCAGCGCCGATAACCCTGGCCAGCAACCGCGAAACCCCAATCGACAGGCCCACGCCGGGGAAGGAACGCTTGCCGTTAGAGGCCAGAGAATCGTAGCGACCACCGGAGCAGATAGAACCTAGATCCTCGTGACCAATTAGCTCAGACTCATAAACCGTACCGGTGTAGTAGTCCAAGCCACGGGCAATCTTAAGGTCGGCAATCAGGGCGCCCGGGCGACGTCGCGCAGCCACTTCCAGCACACCAGCTAGCTCACCAATGCCCTGCTCAAGCAGCTCATTAGCTTCCAGACCCGCCTGCTCTAGCAGGGCACGCAGCTTCTCTTCTAACTCCTCGCCGTTGCTGGCAGTAATACCAGCCATCTGCAAAGCCAACTGTGCCTGGGTGGCGCTTAGCCCCACATTTTCTTCCAGCTCCTGAGCCACTGCCTCAGGGCCGATCTTGTCAAGCTTATCCACCACGCGCAGCACCTCAATTAGAGATTCTTCCGCAACCCCAATGGTGGTGTAGAAACCCTGAGCTACCTTGCGGTTAGACACGTGCAGCAGCACCTGCGGGATAGGCAGAGCGCTAAGGGCCTCGTGCATGATTAGGGGCAGCTCGGCGTCGTAGTGCAGCGGCAACTTGCCGTCACCCACCACGTCAATATCAGCCTGGATGAACTCACGGAAACGCCCCTCCTGGGGACGCTCGCCGCGCCATACCTTCTGGATCTGGTAGCGCTTAAAGGGGAAAGTCAGCTGCCCGGCGTACTCAAGCACGTAGCGGGCAAAGGGTACGGTCAGGTCAAAGTGCAGCCCCAACTGTTTACGCGGGTCCTCGTTTTCACCCGGAGCGGCCTGCAGACGAGACAGCAGGTAAACCTCCTTAGAGGTCTCCCCCTTACGCGTCAATTCGCTTAACGGCTCTACTGCACGAGTCTCAATAGAGCTAAATCCGTGCAGCTCAAAGGTGTTTTGTAGAACGTTTAGGAAGTGCTGTTCAATCAACCGCTGGCTAGGTAGCCACTCGGGGAAACCGGAAAGCGAAGTTTTTGCCATGATTTAATCCTACTTAAGTTTTAACTGTATTTATTTTGGGTTTGTTGCCAAGCTCAGTTGGCATTATTTGTAGCTTGTAAGCGTGTCTGAGCGCCGTTTGTTACTAGTCCAGCTCGTTGCTACTAGTCCAACTCGCCGCCGAAAGTTTTAGCCTCATGCATATAGGGATTGGCATGATGTTCATGAGCCATAGTGGTGGCTGCGCCGTGGCCAGGTAGTAATACGGTGGCCGGGTCAATGGCGCTAGCTAGAAAACGCAGCGAACCTAGCATGTCTTGGTGGGAGCCGCCGGGCAGATCATCGCGACCCACCGAGCCCTTGAAAATCACGTCACCGGTTAGGGCTAGCAGCTGGGTGCCGCTGGTTTCTACTTCAGCTTCGGCTAGTAGTTCGTGGCTGGCATCCATCTGAGCCACAGTTAGGAATAGTGAGGAGCCTTCAGTATGCCCGGGGGCGGCCACGGCCCGCACCGGCAGGCCACTAATCAGCTCGACGCCGTCGCTATAAGCCCGCTGCGGTAGCGCCACCACATTAAGCGGACGGCACCAAGGGGTACCCGCCAGGGCACTAAAGCCACGGCCGCGCATATAGATACCGGTGGTAGCCTCCGGATCATCTAGTCGATACAGATCTGGGCTGGGCACATACACCGGGCATTGTTCCTGCCCCATGCCTGCTACTACAGCGGCACTATCCCAGCAGTGATCAGCGTGTCCGTGGGTTAGCAGCACTGCTTCCAAGGTCAGCTCGTTGGTTTTTAAAAACTCGACGACGCCGCTAGCTACGCCCGCCCCGGGGTCTACTACCAAGGCACCGCGTTTACCTGCAGGCACGATCACATAACAGTTTGAGCCTAGGACGGCAGGGGGCATACGGTGTAAAAGCATGCCTCCAGCCTAAAGCATGAAACTAGCTCTGGCGGCCAAGCACAGCGTTAACACGGCTAATTGAACGGGAGAATTAGCTCTAAATAGCGTAGACTTTAACCCTGTATGGCTTTACGCCATGCTACGTGCACATTCTCAGGCTTTTAGCCAACTAGCTACGGTGCTTTTTACCGACGCCGTAACACATTCTATAAGGAGCATACCCATGAGTGAGCAGACTCCCGTGACCGATCAGGCACAACAGGCTGCATCCTCAACACCGCAGGAGGCTTCGCCCGCCCCTGCTGGCGAAGAGACCACCAACGCCCCCCAGGCTGCCCCCGCCGAGAGCGAAGCTGCTAAGGCTGCTGATTCCGCCCCTGCCGACAAGGCTGGCGCGCAGGAAGCTAAGCCGGGCCAGGCAGCTGCCAAGCAGAGCGAGACTACGCTAGATCCCGAAGAAGCCCTGGCTGCCTCCAAGTGGGGCCGCGTTGATGGCGAGGGTAACGTCTACGTCCAAGACGGCGACAGTGAACGTCTAGTTGGTCAGTTCCCCGGTGCTCCGGTAGCTGAGGCGATGGCCTTCTACATCCGTCGCTACCTAGACCTAAAGGCGCAGGTAGCCCTGTTTGCTACCCGCCTGCCTCACCTGAGCGTGCGCGACATTGACTCCACGGTTAAGAGCCTTAGCAAGGCCCTGAAGGAGCCTGCCGCCGTAGGTGACCTAAATGGTCTACGCGCCCAGTTCGATGGCCTCAAGGCAGTAGCCAAGGAGCGCCGCGAAGTTGTGGTGGCTGAGCGCGCCGCTGCCCGTGCCCAGGCACTGGCTGAGCGCACCAAGCTAGTGGAAGAGTCTGAGGCTCTCGCTAGCCAGGACCCGGCCAAGACCCACTGGCGTAACTCCATGACTCGTATGCGTGAAATCCTCAACGAGTGGAAGGCTGCCCAGCAGCGCGGCCCGCGCCTGGACCGCGCCACTGAGGATGCCCTGTGGCAGCGTTTCTCTGGCGCCCGCAGCACTCTTGACCGTAACCGCCGCCAGTTCTTCAACGAGCTTGACGAGAAGAACAAGCAGGTAGTTGCTAAGAAGGAAGCGCTGATCAAGCGCGCTGAGGAGCTATCTACCACCACTGATTGGGAGCGCGGTTCACGTGGTTTCCGTGACCTGATGAGCGAGTGGAAGCAGGCTGGCCGCACTGCCCGCCGCCAGGATGACGCCCTGTGGGAGCGTTTCCACGCCGCCCAGCAGGTGTTCTTCAAGGCTCGCCAGGAGAAGGACGCTAAGGAAAACGCTGAGCTGACCGCCAACCTTAAGGTTAAGGAAGAGCTGGCTGCTCAGGCTGAAGCTCTACTGCCGATTAAGGACATCAAGGCTGCTAAGCGCGCTCTGCGTCCGATCCAGGACCGCTGGGAGGCGGTAGGTTACGTGCCGCGTAACGCTATGCGCCGCATTGAGGGCCGTATGCGCGCCGTCGAGGAAGCTATCCGCGAGGCTGAGCGTAACGAGTGGCGCCGCACCGACCCCGAGACCAAGGCTCGCGCCGAGGGCTTGGCCGGACAGCTTGAGGCCTCGATCGCAGATCTGGAAGCCAAGCTTGAAAAGGCTAAGGCTGAGGGCAAGGCCAAGGCTATTGCTGAGCACGAAGCTGCCCTAAGCGCCCGCCGCGCTTGGCTGGACCAGGTACGTCGCTCCGCTAAGGCCTGATAGCTACATATAGCCACGCTAAAGCCGGTGGGTCACTTGATCCACCGGCTTTAGTTATCCACAAACACAGTTAAAGACTATTTAAGATAACTACTTAGTATGACAATCGGGTTATGGAATACATTGCCTATGGCCCACCCGACCTGGAAGCTAACGTAACTGCTTTAAACACTACGGAGACGCAGGTTTTACGCTGCAACACACTAGACAGTGTCTGTTTTACTAGCGTACTGGGTAAACGAGTCCCTAATTATCTGCTTACCACCTGCGCGCAGCGGGCTTTACTGCTCTCCCCCAAGCTACCTAAATACACCTATATTTTTGGTGCTAGCGCCTGGTGGGTGTATACCGGCGAAAACCCACCGCAGCGTTTACAGGTCTGTGCCAACCTAGCGCGTTCAAGTTGGCGCAGCGTAGACATGGTGCGCCGCCAACTACCTGCCAGCCAGTATATACAAATTGCTTCAGTGCCCTGCATTTGTTTAGAACATGCTGCACTAGAAATGGCCCTGCACGCTGGACGCGCACAGGGCCATGAAGTTATCCTCACCGCTTGTCGCCATGGGGCTAACCGCAGCAGATTGCTAACTGCTTTTAACTATCTGCGCGGCCGTAGCCGCAATGGCTGGCTAGAGCAGTTAATTAACGAGCTACTCCCCGCCGTCATCTCGACTAGGACGCTTGGAACTGGTAGTGCGGCGGGCAGAATAGACACCGTCAATCTTGCGCACGATCGTTAGCACATCATCTAGGTGCGCAGCTTCAGCCAGCTCTACCACAAACCAAAGCTTAACTACGCGATCACGCTGCTTGGAGCCCATAACCGCTTCTACCAGGTTAATGTGAGCATCTGCCATAGCCCGGGTAACATCAGCTAGCAAGCCAAGACGGTCTAAACCTTCAACCTCAATTTGCACATTGTAGGTAGCGTGAGCATTTTGGGACCAGGAAACCCCAATTATGCGCTCTGGCTGAGACTCAAAGTTAGACACGTTTACGCAGTTAGCTGCGTGTACGCTGATACCGTTACCGCGGGTTACAAAACCAACAATCGGGTCTCCGGGCATAGGTGTGCAGCAACGGGCCAGCTTTACGTAAACATCACCCTCCTGCATCCCGTCTACAATCACACCAGTGTCACCAGGGCGGATAATCTTAGCTTCGTCTGAAGCACGCGAAGGCAGCATTGCTTCAGATAGAGATTCTTCTGTGCCGGCTTCTCCTCCCAAAGTGGACACCAGGTTTTCCACCACGTGCTGGGCGGAAATGTGGGAGTCACCAACTGCTGCGTAAAGACCGTCAATATCGCCCTTGTTCAGGTTCTGTGCCACTGCCATCAGCGAATCATGAGTCATGATCCGCTGCAGAGGCAGGTTCTGCTTGCGCATAGCCTTGGCGATCTGGTCTTTACCGCGTTCAATGGCTTCTTCACGGCGTTCTTTAGAGAACCAGGCCTTAATCTTGGCCCTAGCTCGCGGTGAAGCTACAAAGGTCATCCAGTCACGTGAAGGCCCGGCGTTTTGTGCCTTAGAAGTAAAGATTTCTACGGTGTCACCGGTTTCCAAGACAGTGTTAAGCGGCACCAAGCGACCATTAACCTTTGCGCCAATGGTGCGGTAACCAACCTCAGTGTGCACTGAGAAAGCAAAGTCAACCGGAGTGGCCTTAGCCGGTAGGGCCTGCACATCACCCTTAGGGGTGAATACATAAACCTGGTTGCCAGAGATCTCGAAGCGCAAAGAATCGAGGAAGTCTGCCGGATCCTGGGTATCTTTTTGCCAGTCAATCAGCTGACGCAGCCAATCCATTTCAGAGCTGGCAGAGGTGAAGTTAACTTCAAACTCGTTACCCTTAGAGCCCTTAGTGGCGTTGGGGTTCTGCTTGTAACGCCAGTGTGCGGCCACACCATACTCAGCCATGCGGTGCATCTCGTGGGTACGAATTTGTACCTCAACCGGTTTACCGCTGGGGCCAATCACGGTGGTGTGCAGCGAGCGGTAGAAGTTGAACTTGGGCGAAGCGATGTAGTCCTTGAAACGCCCGGGCATAGGTGTCCAGCGTGCGTGCACAATACCTAGCACCCCATAGCAGTCAGCTTCAGTATCTACAATTACGCGCACTGCCACTAGGTCATAGATGTCGTCAAACTCTTTGCCGCGCACAATCATCTTCTGGTAGATGGAGTAGAAGTGCTTGGGGCGGCCAGTGACTACACCCTTAATATTGTTTTCTTTCAGGTCAGCATTGATCATGTCAATGACCTGAGCTAGGTATTCTTCACGGGCCGGGGCACGCTCAGCCACCATATGCTCAATCTCGTCATAGACCTCGGGATAGAGCACCTTGAAGGAACGGTCTTCAAGTTCCCACTTGATGGTGTTCATGCCCAGGCGGTGTGCCAGAGGGGCATAAATCTCTAGAGTTTCGCGGGCCTTACCAGCTGCATTTTGGGCAGGAACATACTTCCAGGTACGGGCGTTGTGTAGGCGGTCAGCTAGCTTAATGAACAGGACACGGATGTCCTTGCTCATAGCTACGATCATCTTGCGCACGGTTTCCGACTTGGCGGCCTCACCGTATTGCAGCTTGTCTAGCTTGGTGACTCCATCTACTAGTAGGGCAATCTCATCACCGAACTGTGCACGCAGATCATCTAAGGTGAGGTCAGTGTCCTCAACCGTGTCATGCAGCAAAGCTGCGGCCAGGGTTTTAGGCAGCATCCCCAGTTCAGCCAGAATCGTAGCCACCGCAATTGGGTGGGTAATGTAAGGCTCCCCGCTTTTACGCACCTGCCCTTCATGGCAGCGCCTGGCTACCTCATAGGCACGCAAAATGAGGGTGAAATCCATCTTCGGATTATTAGCTTTAAAAGCGGTGATCACTGGCTCAATCGCTGGTGGCACCGAATGAGCACGCGTCCCAAAGCGGGCCAGCGCACTACGTACACGCGAGCCAGGAACTACACTTTCCCCAACACTGTTGTTCGACGTCTCTCCCATAAACACAGTCTAGTGTGTAATAGCCCATATGGCACGTTTGCCGCGCAACCAAATTACTTGGATATTTACTAAGCTGTTACTTAGTTATAAGGACTAGCCACATATTTAAGGAGTTGACTTATGACGCAACCAAATCCGCCTGGAGGTAACCAGGGTTATCAACAATTTCAAGGTGGTAGCCAGTTTCAGGGCGATAGCCAATTTCAGCAGGCCAACCAGTTCCAAACCGCCGATGGCAGCGGCCTAGGGGCTGGCCAGTCTCAAGCCGCAGCTCAGTTTGCGGGTAACGCGCCCCAGCCAGCTACGACGGCGCCCGTGGGGGCTTTCAAATATGAGCTGGGTCAGCCCTTTGCTATCCCGCTGAGCGAAGACTTTATTGAGGTCCCCCGCGCCATGTCGCGGGTGTGGATTTCTCTGGGTTTGGGCGTATTTTTCCTAATTCCTGTCATTAGCTCAGCGGCTAAATTAGTGGGCGGCAAGGCCACCACCACCGACACGGTAGTGCTGGTGATTTGTTTAATCCTTAGCCTCTTTTTGCTATTTGCAGCTTTTGTGTTGGCAAACACTAAGCTCACTATTAACGCCACCGGCTTCCACATCTCTACCGGCACTGCGCGTCAGCATGTGCCCTGGCCTCACTCACGCACGGCTTTCTACGCTTCCGTCTCTGGACGCGAGATTAACCCGGTTAAAGAAGCCACTATGCCGCACACTTGCAACTGTCTGCTGGTAGATGGCTCTGGTGCTCACCTACTGCCTGGTTTGGTATCTTCAGGTACCGGCACCAATGCGGCTGAGTCCAAGCTAGTAGCCGAAATTAACCGAATCTGGGCTTGGGGCCTAGCTAAGGGATATACGCAGGTATCCCCCGAGTACTTCCCGCTGAGCGGTGTGCACGCACTGAAAGAAAAGCAGCGTCAGGTACAAATCGCGCGATATCAGCTGCAGGATTTCTAATCCCACAGTAATGCGCATAAATGCACTAAAGAGTGCGCATAGATAAGGTGCCGGCAAGCTTTTAGCTTGCCGGCACTTTTGTAAGCGGTCAATTAATCTTCGATAACCACAATCGGCTCAAAGATCGATTGGTCAATCACGTTGCGGCCACCTAAACCCTCAAGTTCTAGTAGCACGCAGATCGCCTCTACCCTGGCACCGGCCTGCTCAAGGAGCTGGACCGAGGCCTTGGCGGTACCGCCGGTAGCCATAACATCATCGATCACCAGTACTCGGTCACCCTCATGCACACTGTCAGGACGCAGTTCCATCCGGGCAGTGCCGTATTCCAGGGCGTAGTCAACACCGATAACCGGTCCAGGTAGCTTGCCGCCCTTACGCACCGTCAACATGCCGATACCAAGTGCGGTAGCCAGCGGGGCAGCCAGGATGAATCCACGCGATTCGAGGCCGGCCACAGCATCAATGCGGCCCCGGTAGTGCTCGGCGAGCCCATCGATAAGCTGCTTGAAAGCCTTACCGTTAGCTAGCAACGGGGTGATATCGCGAAACAGTACTCCCGGTTCAGGGAAGTCTGGGATCTCGCGCAGATTATCTAGTACCAGATCGGTTAGCTCTGCGGGAATGGGGGTTACGCTCATTTAGCGACGCTTCCTGTTCTTCTTGGGCTGTGCCTTAACACCTAGGTGGTGACCGGGAGTTAACGGGGCAGCATAGACAGTGTCATCTGCTGCGTCGTCGCCGTCCACAGTTTCACCATCTGCTTCACGCTTAGCTTTACGCTCGCGCAGCACCTTGGCGTCGTGTTCCTTAATTTCCTTTTCACGCCCACGCAAGTCCACCAGCATAGGGGTAGCCAGGAAAACAGAAGATAGTGTACCGGCAATCATGCCGATAAACAGAGTTAGCGAAATATCGCGCAGAGTACCCGCGCCCAGGATGAAAGCACCCACAAACAAAATCGAGGCTACCGGCAGCACACCCACCACAGAGGTGTTGATACTACGCACGAAAGTCTGGTTAATAGACAGGTTAGCCAGCTCAGCGTAGGTGGCACGGTGCTGACGGGTAAAGTCGCGGGTGTTGTCGCGAACCTTGTCGAATACCACCACAGTGTCGTAGAGGGAGTAACCCAAAATGGTTAGCACACCAATTACTGTGGCCGGGGTAACCTCAAAGCCACTTAGCGCGTAAATACCCACGGTGATCACGACGTCGTGCAGCAACGCAATCAGCGCCGAGGCTGCCATCTTCCAAGTGCGGAAGTAAGCCCAAATCAGGCCGCCCACTAGCACGAAGAAAATTAGCAGACCACGCACGGCCTTAGCGGTAACATCCTTACCCCAGGTGGGGCCGATAGTGGTGGCGTTTACGTCGGCGGCCTTAGCGTTGTAAGCCTTAGCCAGGCCAGCGGAAAGCTTATTCAGCTTGGCCTTATCCAAGGCAGGAGTCTGTACACGCACCGAGGAAGAACCGGTGGTGGTTACACGCGCGCCGTTGGTTAACCCCTGCTGGCGTAGCACCGCATTAGCGGGGCCTTCCTTGGGGTTAGAGAGCGCGGTGATGGTGACTTCACTACCCCCGGAGAATTCAATACCGGGCTTTAGACCCACCGTGGCCACCAGCAGTAGGCTGATCGCCACCGCGCATAGGGCTACGGTGTACCAAACTTTGCGCTTACCTACAAAGGGGAAGGATCGCTTACCCCAATACAGATCGTTACCGATAGCTGCTAGCGATGCCATCAGTTGTCTCCTTCCTTAGCCTCGCTTGCATCCTGTTCACGCTTAGCCTCGCGCTTGGCGCGGGCCAAAGATTTACCGAGGTTGTCGGCAATCTTTTCGCGTCCAGAGCCGTAAACATTGCGTGAACGTGCCCCCAGGTGCTCAGGGTCTAGACCAGACAGGCGGTGGCCTTGACCGAAGAAGGCGATAGACAGGCAGGCCACCATGAGCGGGTGGGTGAAGAAAATAATTACTGCCAAGTCCACTACCGTCGTCACACCCAGCGTGAAGGCGAAGCCCTGCACGCCACCCACTGCCAGCACGTAGAGCACTACGGCGGCTACTAGGTTAACGGTGTCAGAAACGATAATGGTCTTACGGGCGTGCACCCAACCTTCATCGACGGCGGCGCGCAGGCTCAGACCGTGGCGCACCTCGTCACGTACACGTTCAAAGTAAATAATGAACGAGTCCATAGTGATACCGATAGACACAATTAAACCGGCCACCCCAGCTAGGGACAGGCGGTAGCCAATCCCCCAGCTCAGCAGGGCAATAACCACGTAGGTCAGGGCGGCGGCAGCCAGCAGGGAGGCTACGGCCACGCTAGCCAGGCCTCGGTACTGCCAAGCCAGGTAAATGATGATCAGTACGAAACCGATCAGACCGGCAATAAGACCCTTTTGTAGCTGTTCGCTACCCAAAGTGGCGGAAATCTGCTGCTCAGACTGTACCGTGAAGTTCAGCGGCAAGGAACCAAAGGACAGCTGGTTTGCCAGCGAGTTGGCGGCAGCCTGGGTAAAGCCGTGGGTGCCGTTGGCGTTGGTACCACCAGAGATCTGCGCCTTACCACCGGTAATAGCCGACTCAATACCGGGAGCCGAAACAGTCAAACCGTCAAGCACAATGGCGAACTGGTTCTTTTGCGGGGCGGTCTTGTCGTTGCGGTACTGCAGTAGGCGGGTAGAAATCTTGGAAAAGTCTGCCGTGCCCTGCTTGTTAAATTCCAGGGACACAATCCACTGGTTAGTGTTTGAACCCTGGCTGGTTTGCTCCAGTGCCGAGGTGGCGCTGGTCAGGTCAGTTCCCTTCAACTCAGCCGGGCCCAGAATGTAGACCGCGCCGGAGCCGTCACGAGCACAGGAAATAACAGCCTTCTTGGGGTCTTGCGCCCCACCTTTAAGGTTCTTGGGGTTCTTGCAGTCCAGCATCAGGGCGTCATAGATCATTTTTTCGCTGATCTGTGCGTCTGATGAGGCGTCATTACTGGTGGCGGTCAGCGGCGTAGTGTCAATCTTGCCGTTCTGGTTTACATCCGCATAACGGGTAGCCAACTGGGTGGCAGTGACCGGGGTGGGGGTTGCCTTGGGGGTGGCCGCAGCAGTAGCCGACGCCGCAGGGGTAGCCGGCGACGCCGTCGCGCTGCCAGTGGCCTTAGCGGTTGCCTTAGCAGTGGCCTTGGCGGTGGCGGCAGCCTTTATCGCCTGGTTCTGGGCCTGAGCAATGGTTTGCGCATTGGCGTTGTAGACCCGAATAACCGGACGGAAGTAAAGCACTGCGGAAGAACGCACTAGATCCAGGGTTTCCTGGGAGGGCTTACCCGGCAGTGCCACCACAATATTGCTTCCACCCTGACGTGAAATTTCAGCTTCGGCCACACCCGAGGCGTCAACACGTTGGCGAATAATATTGATGGCCTGGTTAAGGTCGTTGTCAGTAACCTGGCGGCCATCGGTGGTGGTTGGCGTGAGGATTAGCTGCGTACCGCCTTCCAGGTCAAGCGCTAGCCCGGGCGTTAGCTTGGTTTTACCGGTAAAGGAACCAATGATTAGCGCGCCGAAACCAATGGCGATTACTAGCAGGAACGTTAGTAAGCTACGTCCTGCGTGCTTGGTTTTATATTTGGACACGGGGTGTCTCTTCCTAGAATCGGTTGTGACTGGTCAGTTCCCCTTAACGCTAGCCGCAGTGCCGTTAAGTTAAGGGGACCAATTGCCACAGCTGAGACTACCAAAATCCCTATTTATTAGCGATTTTGCATAGCCCCAGCTGGTGGTAACTAGTTAAATCTAATCTTGTGGCGACGATTACTTTTTTTCATCGTCGCTAGAGTCTGCGTTATCGCTGTGGGCCTCTTTTATGGTGTTTTCGGCGTCAACTTCTAGCTCGTCGCTAGAGTCAACGTCTTCCTCTTCGTCCTCATCCTGGTCAGCAAAAGGCGGGTTAACTGCGCCATAAATAGCTTTACTGTCCCACATGGACTCCACGCCCTGAGGAGTACGCAAGGTGACCACATCGCCGTCGATCTCAACGAACTTGGCGTAGTAGCCAGAGGTAGTACGTACCCAGGTGTCAGGCACGCAAGCTTCTTCGAGGCGATTGCGCGCGGCTTGTTCTGCCTTAGCATTTTGGCGACGACCAAAATAAGACAGCGCCACCATGGCAACCACCATGAAGATCAGCATAGTGAGCATAGTTTTTCCTCCTAAGTTTGCCTAAAGTCTATGGGAAAGCCCGTATAAAACTAAGTGAGTCCTAAATAGCGGGCAGCGCTTAGATTTCAGGCATGTGTTCGGGCAGTTCTAAGCCCAGGTGGGTGTAGGCAGCGGCAGTGGCTGCACGCCCGCGCGGGGTACGCACCATTAGACCTTCGCGTACCAGATAAGGTTCAGCCACCGTTTCTACAGTTTCTGCCTCTTCACCTACGCTTACTGCCAAAGTAGTCAAACCTACCGGTCCCCCACCAAAGCGGGTGCATAGGGCAGTTAGCACTGAGCGGTCTAGGCGGTCTAGCCCCAGAGCATCCACCTCAAACACTTTTAAAGCCGCCTGGGTGGAAGCCAGGTCAGCTACTCCCGGCGTGCCGTGCACCTGGGCCCAGTCTTGGACGCGCCGTAGCAGGCGGTTGGCGATACGCGGCGTACCACGCGAACGACTGGCCAGCTCGTGGGCGGCCTGAGCATCTATTTCAAGGCCTAACAGTCCAGCGCTGCGGGTAACAATCTGGGCTAGTTCACTGGCGCTGTAGTAGTCCAGGTGCCCAGTGAAACCAAAACGGTCACGTAGCGGCGCCGGAAGTAGACCCGCCCTAGTGGTAGCCCCAACCACGGTAAAAGGAGGCAGTGACAGCGGGATCGAGGTGGCCCCAGGGCCTTTACCTACCACCACATCTACCCGGTAATCCTCCATGGCCAGGTAAAGCATTTCTTCAGCGGTGCGTGCCAGGCGATGAATTTCATCGATAAACAGCACGTCGCCTTCTTCAAGTGCGGAAAGAATAGCGGCTAGGTCACCGGCGTGCTGCACTGCCGGGCCACTGGTTAGCCGCAGTGAGCCACCCAGTTCATTAGCAATAATCATGGCCAAAGTGGTTTTACCCAGCCCAGGCGGGCCAGATAGCAGCACATGGTCAGGGCTAGAACCGCGTGAAGTGGCTGCGCGCAGCACCACGGACAGCTGCCCGCGCACCACATCTTGACCCACAAAATCTTCTAGGTGGCGTGGACGCAGAGCACCTTCAGCAGCCCGCTCAATCTCATCAGCTTCCGGGCCTACAAAACGATCAGACACGCTTTGCTGCTCCTAAGTTTCGCAAGGCTGCCCTCAGCAGCGCCGATACATCAGTGGCATTTTGTGCAGTAGTAACCTGTAGCACCGCGCCGGTGGCCGCCGCTTCATTCCAGCCCAGCCCCACCAAAGCTGCAACTACCTGCGGGTTAGCCTCATCAGTAGCAGCTGGCAAGTCAAATTCCAGCTCCCCTTCACCGCGCAGAGGCCCAAGTTTATCGCCCACATCTAGGATCACCCGCTGCGCGCCTTTAGGCCCTAAACCGGGTACGCGAGTTAAAGCTGCTGTGTCTTTAGCGGCAATAGCTTGGCGTAAAGCGTCAGGAGTATGCACCGCCAACATGGCTAAAGCCAGCTTGGCTCCTACACCTTTAGCGCCCATCAGGGTGGCGAAAGTGTCGCGTTCATCAGTGGTAGCGAAGCCATAAAGAGTCAACGAATCTTCTTTAACCACCAGGTAGGTGTGCACCTTAGCTTGGGCGCCCACCTGCAGGGTACTTAAAGTGTTGGGCGTAGCGTTGAACAACAGGCCCACTCCCCCGGTTTCAATCACGGCGGAGCTTAAAGTCACTGCGGTTACTTCACCGCGCAGGGAAGAAATCACATTAATCCTTGTTATTAGCCACGTCTGCGGCGGGGGTCTACAGCACCGGTTCTGCGAGCATTAGCTTGGGCTTGGGCCCAGCGGCGTTGGGCTGGGGTGCGCGCTGAGGCTCGCACCTGGCCACCGGCACTAACCATTTCAGTAATGCCGTCTTGCCCAGTGCCTCCCCCACGCCAACCGTGACAGATGGCCAGCGCTAAAGCGTCAGCTGCGTCAGCTGGCTTAGGTAGCGCATCCAGGCCCAACACGCGGGCCACCATGGTTTGCACTTGTGCCTTATCAGCCCGGCCATTACCGCTGATAGCAGCCTTAACTTCACTAGGGGTATGCAGAGCCACCTCTAGATCGTGGCGGGCACCAGCCAACATGGCCACCCCCATAACCTGCGCCACCGCAATAACCGAACGCATATTTTCTTGGGCAAATACCCGTTCAATGGCAATTACATGCGGGCTGTGGCGTGCAATCCAGTCATCAATTGCGTCCGCAATACTTTTAAGGCGCAGCTCTGGGGATTGGTTAGGAGGAGTACGGGCAACCCCCACTTCAACTAGTCGCACTCGCCGGCGTGAATCTACATCCACGCAACCTAGTCCACAACGGGTCATACCTGGGTCGATACCCAAGACGCGTTGGTCAGCTACGAATGCTCCAAGTGAAGCGGGGGCCAAGGCGTTTACTCAGTCCTCGTCAGCGTCCAGCTCGGCAGCCACCTCGGCGCTGATGTCCATGGAGGTGAATACGTTCTGTACGTCGTCGGAGTCTTCCAGAGCGTCGATTAGGCGCATAACCTTGCGGGCGGTGTCAGCGTCAACCTCGATCTTGGTACCAGCCACAAACTGAACTTCGGCACTGTCGTAGTCCATGCCGGCCTCGGTTAGGGCGGTACGTACAGCTACCACGTCGTTAGGCTCGCAGTAGATGGAGAAGCCTTCGCCTTCGTTAACAACTTCCTCGGCTCCAGCGTCGAGCACAGCCATCAAAATGCTGTCCTCGTCGACGTCGTCAGCAGCGGAAACCTCAACCACACCCTTACGGGAGAAGTTGTAGGCCACCGAACCGGGGTCAGCCAGGGAGCCGTTGTTGCGGGTGAAAGCCACGCGCACGTCAGAGGCAGCGCGGTTACGGTTATCGGTAAGGCACTCGACCAGGAAAGCTACGCCATTGGGTCCGTAGCCTTCGTACATGATGGTCTGCCAGTCTGCACCGCCAGCTTCTTCACCGCTACCACGCTTAACAGCGCGAGTGATGTTGTCTGCGGGTACAGAGTTCTTCTTAGCCTTCTGAATGGCGTCGAACAGGGTGGGGTTACCTGCGGGGTCTCCACCACCAGTGCGCGCTGCAACCTCAATGTTCTTGATTAGGCGGGCAAATAGCTTGCCTCGCTTAGCATCGATGGCGGCCTTCTTGTGCTTGGTGGTTGCCCACTTAGAGTGACCCGACATAAAAACTCCCGTTAGTTGAAATAACAGTCCGCATAGATTCTACCGCTCCCCTGGCCGGTTTTAGCCCAGCAAACGTGTGTTTATTGCGGCTTTTAGGTGAATTTAAGCAGTGTGTCATCCCAGCCGGTAACTAGCTTAGCGGCGTGATTTACCAGTTCTGACGGGTAAATTGCCAGGCCGGCTTGGCTGAGTTGACGTAATTTATGTGGGCTATACCAATTTAATCCGTCGAGCAGTGAGCGCTCATTAGCGGTCCAGCGTTCTTGGTTGAGCTGGGGTTTGCGCTCAAGGTGCAGATAGTAGAAGGTTTCATTAGCTAGGCAGGTTAGCGCCCTGAATTCAAAGCGGGCCTGTCTGTAGCCCAGCAGAGTGAGAGCGCCGGGGTCCACTATGATGCCGGTTTCTTCAGCTAGTTCACGCGCGGCGGCCTGAGCTGGGCTTTCACCTGCTTCTATACCTCCGCCGGGGGTAAACAGCCAGTGATGCGTGGCGTCAGAAAAATCGTGTCCGGCTACCAGCAGCATTTGTCCTTGGGCTACTACCACTACGCGTCCTGCCTGGCGCGAGGGCATGCCCTGCTGGTTTAGTTCCCAGCCCTGCCCTAGCAGTTGGCGCCAGTTCGCGGGCAGCTGCGGTTTGCTTTTGGCCCCAGGGACGACGACGGCGCTGTCAGGCGCACATTGACGGCCTGCAGCGTCGTCGAGCCCATTTTGGCTGCTAGGCATTGTCTAAACCTAGGAAAACCTGACGTTTAGCAGATACTTCCTGCAGCAGCTTAAGCTGACGTTCACGGTCTTCGCTGTCACCTTCACCAGCTAGGAAGCGCCCGCGAATTTCGGCCAGCTCCATTGAGTCACGCTGAAAATCGAGCATGGCCTTACGTGCCTGGGGACCATGTGAGCGCGCCCAGGCAGTACCCTGACGCCGCCCAGTATTGGTGGTAAGCATGGCCACTTCTGCTGAGGTGTACCAGCCACCAGCGGCGTAATCCATTAGGTTGGTGGCGTAATCACTCTGTTCACGTCGCTTTAGGTAGGACACCAGCAAGCCCATCAGCACGAATATTGGGGCTGAGACCAGCATATAGAACCACCAGTTAGGGCCTGAAAGTAGGTTCCAGCTAAAGTGCAGTACCACCGCGCATAGGTAACCCAGCAGGGTCATCCCTAGCCAGGACCAGCGCCCACGCATGTGGATACCAAAGCCCAAAGCCATACCGGTACAGGCAGTGAAAATTACGTGGGCGAAAGGTGAGGCCACCCCGCGTAGCAGGAAGATTTGTGCCAGCTGATCACTGTAGCGAGCAAAGTACAAAATGTTTTCTGCGAACGCGAAGCCACCTGCAATTACGGTGGCGTAGACGACGCCGTCGACCGGGCCGTTAACGATCTTGCGCCACAGCAGGTAAATAAGCACCAAACCCAGGGCCTTGGTAAACTCCTCAATTAGTGGGGCACTAACCAAGGTGGCGAAGGTGCCGCCGGCGGCTTTAGATTTAGTCATTTCCGCGACCGCAATGGTGGAAGAGTTGTTGACCATCAAGGAAACTAGCGTGGCCACGCCCGCCCCCCACAGGAAGGCGGCTACCAGCACTCCTAGAGGTTCAGGGTCCTGATAGTCAATCCAGCGCACCACCAGCAGTACCAAGCATAGCGGCACTAAAGCCAACAAGAAGGGAACCAGCAAACTGGTGCCCCCTGAATTAGCGTTGATGATCATCATCAACACGCCAAAACCTACCAGGCCACCCATGGCGAGAGCGGTGATTAAGAAGGTTCGCCAAGAGTAGGCGCTTTGCTTAGTCCAAGCGGGCGTGTGTAGGGAAGCGCGGGCGCGAGAGGCAGCCAGCGTGGGAATTTTTTCTTTCACGTAAGTTTAAATCTCTACCAGGGCTGGTAGCGGGGCGCGTCCAGCCAAATGAGCAATTCGTACCAAGGTCCGCTGGCGTACTTTTCTAGCGTCCTTAACCTGGTTGTTGTGGACGTGCACGGCCACTTCAAGTTTTTGTTGGGCAGCGTCAAGGCGACGCAGTAAAGCAGTAGCGTCAGTTTCTTGCATCAGGCGGCTGCGAGTTTCATCGGTTAAAACTTCGCGCATAACGCGAGTCAACTGATTTTCGTAGGCCACGCGTTTAGCGGCGTTACCGGTGCGATTACGCGGATCTAAGCCGTCACCCACAATTGGTTCTTCACAGCGCGAAGCATCGTGGGCAGCCTGGCACAGTTTTTCACTGTCTGCCTGATCCAGCACCTGCGCATTAGCTAATTCAATGGCGGCGTGGGCCCGTTTAGACAGTTGCCCACTGACAATCAGGCGGGCAGCCAGCACTTGGCGATGTAGGCGGTCTACTCGTACCGCATAGGCGAACAGGAACCAGCCAGCTACCAGCACTATTACTACAACGAGTAATACTGCCAGTAAGGCATCAATAGCTGCGGGAGGTAAAAGTGGTGCAGCGCTTATCACAGGCTTTCTCCTTCACGCAGGTTACGCAGCGCCCCGAGCATGGTGCGCTCGCCAGGTTCAGCTTCAATGCGGCTGTTAATGGTAGTTACGGCGACGTCATAAACCGCCAGGATCTGATCGGTTACGTTGGACCAGTCGTAACGCTCCACGGCCACATTGGCAGCGGTAATCTTGGCCTGAGTGGTTTGGGGGTCATCAACTACCCCAATAATTGCCTGAGCTAAAGCATCACTGTCACCGTTTTTGAACATGGTGCCCAGGCGGCCGTTTTCAAGCACCGCTGCAAAAGCTGCCAGATCGGAGGAAATTACGGCGGTGCCCGCCGCCATGGCCTCCACCAGCACGATACCGAAGGATTCACCACCGGTTTGGGGTGCCACATAGCAGGTGGCCGAAGCCAACAAAGCGGCCTTATCGGCGTCGCTAACTCCCCCTAAGAAAGTTACTGCCGCCGCGCTATTGGCATCTAACTGGGCCAGGGCCTGGGGATTTTCACCGCGCCCGGCCACCAAAAAACGTGCCTGCGGGAAACGTGCCAGTACCTGAGGCACAGCTTTTAGCAGCACCCCCAAGCCTTTACGTGGCTCATCAATACGGCCCAAGAAAGCAATAGTGGGGGCCTGCGCGGTGCCGGTGAAACGTTCCTGCTTAGGGGCAGTGCGAAATGGCTTGGTGTATACGCCATTAGGGATCACTACGGCGTCGCCACCATGGAAATGCTGCAGGGTCTTTTTGGCCTCATTAGATACGGCAATTCGGGCCGTGAGCTTTTCGATCAGCCGCGAAACCATAGGCGCAGTGGCTTCACGCACCATGGAGTGGTCCATGGCCGCATGGAAAGTACCTACGATCGGGCCACGCGCCGCTTGCAGCGCCAGCATACCGATTGAAGGAGTGATGGGCTCATGAATATGCAGCAGATCAAAATTGCCTTGCTCAATCCAACGACGAGTGCGCACTGCTGGCGCCGCCCCAAAGTTTAGACGGGCGATGGAGCCGTTATAGGGAATCGGAATCGCGTTCCCAGCGCTGGTGATCCAGTCAGGTAGCTCCATTTCTGGGCCAGCCGGGGCCAGTACCCTCACCTCATGGCCGCGTCGCATCAACTCTTGCGCTAAATCTGTGACGTGAACCTGCACCCCACCTGGCACATCTAAGGCGTAGGGGCAGACGATACCAATGCGCATAGCTTCCTTTAACTTTCTTCACGCTGGCGAGCATGGGAACGTGCCAGGCGTTCTAGATCCAAGTCTTTAGTGTAGATAGCCTGTAGCATATGCCAGTCCTGGGGATAGCGTGCTAGCAGTTGTGCCATCTGAGATGCCCAAGCTTGGGTTTTGTCGAAAATATCTCCTCGATCATTGCTGACCTGATCAGCAACTTTACGCACATGGATGACAATCCCCCAACTGCTGCCAGCTAGGCGACGGCGTTGGCCCTCCAAACGTTCATAGCTAATTGCGCCCATCCACAGTGGCGAGTGGGTGCGGGCCGCCAATACTGCCGGCCCGGCAGCTACCCGCGCCGGTTGACCACCAAAATCCACCTCAATGCCCGCCGCGCTTAGATCACGGTCTGCTAGCAGAGGGATGAAATAGTGGCCCTGCTGGGCTTTTTGAACTAGCTGCTCAAAAACTTTTTGACCCGGCGCCTGAGCAATAATTTCCATGCCCAGCCCCTGGCGAAACTCAATGAACTTTTCAAACAGTTGGGGTGGCTCTACCTTTTCTGCCACGGTGAGTACGGTAGCCAGTTCCTGGCTGGCCCAAGCCCCAGCCAGATCCCAGTTACCGCTGTGCGAGAGAGCAAAGACCACATTAGCCTTGGCTACATCTGCTTTTAGGGCTGCAAATTCGCCTTCTACACGTACCCTATGGCGTAGTTGCTCTGGCTGCACACCGGCCAGAGCAAAAGCCTCATAGAAGTAACGCATATAGGAACGCATACCTTCTCGGCTTAGACCACGCACATCACTGTTGCCAGTAAGGGTGTGTAGATTTGCTTCTAGCTGGCCCACTCCGCGTTTAGACGGGCGTAGGCGCTGGTGCAGCCAAGCCACATCGGCGCCGCGATTTGCTAGTGCGTAACCAAGTCTGGCAGGAATTTTGGGAGCTAGTGACCAGGCGGCTAAATATAGTTTTGCCCCGGTCATTTAGCCTGCTTTGCAAAGTGGGAGCGTACCGCCAAAATTCGCTGCACTACCGTGATAAAGGCAGCTAGCGCCACTACCCCTAAGGCCACAGTTATGCACCAGGTACTCAGGCCAAAACCTACCGCCAACGCCCCTAGGCCAGCGATAATTAGTCGGTCAGTGCGCTCAGCTAGACCCTTATGGGCGTCCGCCCCCACTGATTCGGCGCGGGCACGCACATAGGAAACGCAAGCGCCCAGTCCTACACAGGCCACTGCGAAAGACACTGTCAAGGTGCGCTGGGTGCCGGCAGGCATGTGCAGGGCTGCCCACACTGCCAAGGAACCAAACACGGCGGCGTCGGTCAAGCGATCCAGGCAGGAATCAAGAAAGGCTCCAAAAGGAGAAGATGTGCCCGTGGCGCGTGCCAAGATTCCATCAAAAGAATCCCCGAACAGCACGATCAGCAGCAGCCCTACCCCCAGCAGAAAGTGTCCCTGCGGCAGGGTACAAACTGCCACCACTACCGAAAGCACCGTGCCGGTAACTGTCAGCATGTTGGGGGTAATACCAACTTTAGCCATCGCCAGGGCCGGCTTGGTAAATAGGGTTTTTGTGATGCTACGCCCATGTTCGCCGAGCATAGTTACTCCTCAGTTGCGCTTAGTTTTATTTGACGTCCGCAGCAGTATTGGCTGCATCCCAGGCCTGTGCTAAAGCCTGGCGGGCGTCATCTAGTAACTGTGGAACTGCCTTGGTTTGCGCCACGATAGGCAGGAAGTTAGCGTCCCCACGCCAACGCGGCACCACATGCTGGTGCAGGTGCGCGGCAATACCGGCGCCAGCTACCTCCCCCTGGTTCATACCCAGGTTAATGCCGTCAGGCCCAGAAACATGGCGCAAAGTACGCATGGCCTGCGCGGTTATTTCACCTAACTCAATGCGTTCTGCATCGGTTAGCTCGGTGTAGTCAGCCACGTGACGGTAAGGCAGCACCAGCAGGTGCCCAGGGTTGTAGGGGTACAGGTTCATCAGGGTGAAGCAATGGCTACCCCGGCGCACCACTAAGCTGGCCGCGTCGTCGTCGCTAGCTGCGGCGCGACAAAACGGGCATTTAGGGGCGGAAGGATCCTCAGGCTTATCCTGACCGCCAATGTAAACCATGCGGTGAGGTACCCACAGGCGCTGGAAGGCATCGGGTACCCCGGGGTGATCAAAGGTATCTTCAATCACCCCAGGGATAGCCTGACCAGCACTATCAAGCTGCTCAGCGGCGCCGGTCACTTAAGCTACCTCAAGCTTTTCGCCAGCAGGGTCATTAACGCGACGCTTGATCACATCCACAATGTGGGCCACAGCCTCATCCACGGGCACCTGGTTGTGCTGGCTGCCGTCACGGTAGCGGAAGGAAACCGCGCCGGCCTCCACATCCTCGCCACCAGCAATCAGGGTGAAGGGCACCTTTTCCTTCGAGGCGTTACGGATCTTCTTACCGAAACGGTCGTCAGATAGGTCAATCTCCACGCGCACGCCCTGGCTGCGCAGTTTGGCAGCAACTTCCTTGACATAGTCATCAAAGACCTCAGCCACAGGCACCAGCTTGACCTGCACTGGAGCTAGCCAGGCGGGGAACGCACCGGCGTAGTGCTCTACCAGCACCCCGATGAAACGCTCTACCGAGCCCAGCTTGGCGGAGTGGATCATCACCGGGCGGCGGTGAGAGCCGTCAGCGGCGGTGTATTCCAGGCCGAAACGCTCGGGCTGGTTGAAGTCATACTGCACGGTAGACATCTGCCAGGTACGCCCAATGGCGTCCTTGCACTGCACCGAAACCTTGGGGCCGTAGAAGGCGGCGCCACCCGGGTCGGGTACAAGGTCCAAGCCAGTAGCTGCGCAGGCGTCTTCTAGCGCCTTGGTGGCCGCCGCCCAGTCCTCATCGGAGCCGATGAACTTGTCTTTCTTCTTACCATCCTCGTCGCGGGTGGATAGCTCCAGGTAGAAGTCGGTTAGACCGAATTCTTTAAGGATGGAGATGAAGAAGTTCAGCTGCATCCGAATTTCTTCTTCAGCCTGTTCAGGAGTGCAGTAGGTGTGCGAGTCGTCCTGGGTGAAGCCGCGCATACGGGTTAGGCCGTGTACCACGCCGGACTTTTCGTAGCGGTAGTCGTGGCCCATTTCGAACAGGCGCAGCGGCAGTTCACGGTAGGAGCGGCCGCGTGAACGGAAGATCAGGTTGTGCATCGGGCAGTTCATGGCCTTGAGGTAGTACTCTTGGCCGGCCTTAGTGATGTTGCCTTCAGCGTCGCGTTCCTCATCAGCCAGCATGGGCGGGAACATGGTGTCGGCATAGTAAGGCAGGTGCCCGGAGGTGTGGAACAGGCCGCCCTTAGAAATTTCGGGGGTGTGCACAAAGTCAAAACCGGCCTGCTTGTGACGCTCAATCACGTAAGACTCGATTTCGTGACGCAAAATTCCGCCCTTAGGGTGGAAAATCACCAGGCCAGGGCCGATTTCCTCAGGGAAAGAGTACAGGTCTAGTTCCTGGCCAAGCTTGCGGTGGTCACGGCGGGCCGCTTCAGCTAGGCGGGTCTGGTATTCCTTGAGGGCTTCCTTGCTGGGCCAGGCGGTGCCGTAGATGCGCTGGAGGGAGTCACCGGACTGGTCGCCCTTCCAGTAAGCCGATGAGGACTTGGTTAGCGCAAAACCTAGGCCGATCAGCTTGGTGTTAGGCAGGTGCGGGCCACGGCATAGATCGCTCCAGGCCACTTCCCCGTTGCGACGCACATTGTCATACATGGTTAGGCCGCCGGCGCCTACCTCAACTGAAGCGGCTTCAGCGCCCTTACCCTTGGTCTGGATTAGCTCCAGCTTGTAGGGCTGGTCTGCTAGTTCCTTGGCCGCATCGGCTTCGCTGATGTCGCGGCGCACAAAACGCTGGCCTTCTTTAACAATGCGCTTCATACGCTTTTCGATTTCGCGCATCAGCTCCGGGGTAACGGAGTCAATGTTGCCAAAGTCGTAGTAGAAACCGTCAGTGATGAACGGACCAATACCGAGGTTTACCTGCGGGAATAGCTCCTGCACAGCCTGGGCCATAACGTGGGTGGCGCTGTGACGCAGGATGTTTAGGCCATCTTCACTGTCGATAGCGATGGGTTCTACTGCGGCGCCAGCAGGTAGCTCACGCTCCAGGTCCCAGGGCTGGCCATCGACTTTAACCGCTACTACCTCTTTACGGTCTGCATAGATGTTGGCCCCGGTAGTGCCCGCCTCTACCTTGGTGGGTACGCCGTCGATGTTTAGCTCGATTTGCGGCTGCTGGCTGGGCTGCTGGCTCACAGTATTCTCCTTTAGTTTGTGTTCAGGACGCTGGACAGGTGCGGCCTTTTCAAAGGCTAAGTTTAGCGCTTGATAGCCTCTGAGGCTTTCGCGGCCACCACAGTGGCTTTACGCACTAGGTGCTTGGCCTTCTTGGCGGCCACTAGTGCCTCGAAAACCGGGCGCTGTACGGGCACGTCCCAGGCGCCGTCGACTTCCGTGGGGTGCTGGGCGAAACGCTTCTTGTACATGCCCACGCTGTACAGCTCGGGCACGCGAGTAGAGCCGGCGCCCATAAAGTCATAGCCCTTGTAGCCCTTGGTAGCCAAGTCACAGGCGGTGTACCAGTCGGTGGCCTCGGCAGCGCGGGTAGCGCGGTCAGCGGTGGTAGAGGCGCCATAGTAGGCAACCGCACTAATGCCGTTAACAACGACTAGTACCCAGGCCACGGGGCGCCCGTCTAGGCGAGCCACGTACATGCGGGCCTGCTCTCCTAGGGTGGTGAGCATGGTCCAGTACACGTCTGCACTGTGGGGGGTGAAGCCGTCACGCTCACTGGTTTCTTCTAGGACGCGGTAGACCTCATCGAAGGTGGCGCGGTCCATGCCGGTTTCGTCCTTAATGACGACGCCGGCTTCTTTGGCCACGCGTTCGGCTCGCTTAACCCCACGGCGGCCGTCCTTAGGCATGGCGGCGGCGATTTTCTCAGGGGTCCGGCCGGTTAGGTCGATGATGTAGGTGCGGTCATAGGTGAGCGTGTTAAGTAGCTCGTGGCAGTCCGGGGCGCTGAAACGGGCGTGCATACGCACAAAGGCGATGTTCTTATCACGACGGCGCACCTCGGGGATCAGCAGGCTACGCAGGTGGGCTTCACGCTCGGGTGACTGCTCTTTGAACCAGATGGGACCGTGCTTGGCCCATAGGAAAGGGCGGCCACCAATCTCGTTGGTGTACAGCACCACGTAGGCTACTGGCTGCTGGCCGTCTTCATAGACGTAGCGTCCCCACACCTGGTGGCCAAGGGCTTTTTCATAGCGGGCCCAAGCAGCTGACTGCTCAATGGGGTAGTCACGGCCAGTTAGTAGCTTTTCAGCTTCCTTGGCGGTAAGGCGACGCAGAGTTTCGGTACGGGTCATGTTAGCCCTCCTGTTGATGACGTAACTTCGGTGCGCTGAGCGAACCTTAGAACGAGGTGTCAGTAGCCTTCGGGTAGTAGCGTGCAAACTTACGGTAGTGGTTGGCGCGCTGCGCTTCTACTAATAGCTTACGTTTGATTGAGCGCTCAAGGGGGTTACGCAGCGGGTCAGCTACGCCTTGAGCAGCCAGTTTACGTACCCGGTTGCGTAGGGACTCGTCACGCAGGTAGCGCAACAGCAGCTTGGTGGGCACCAGGCTGTAGAGCACTTCACGGCGGGCTTGGCGCTGTTTAATCTGCTCCCCTTCAACCAGGTCGGCCAGCATAACGCCCATAGGGTTGACTCCCCCGGCGGTCATGTAGAAGGAGTTGCGACCAATACGAGCGTTGACCTCAAAGAAGACTTCACGCCCGTCAGGAGCGATTTTGACGTCAAAGTTAGCAAATCCACGGTAGCCGGCAGCCTTGAGGATCTTTTCGGCTTGCGCCCATAGTCCTTCGAAGGGCTCTACGATCATGGCCACCGGGTTACCGATCATGGTGGGGGCGTGATCTTCAAGCAGCACGCGGGCCGAGCCAATCATGGTCAGTTTGCCGTGAGAGTCCATATAGGCGGTAATTGAACGCATGGCGGTGTTGTCACCGGCGATTAGTTCTTGCACCAGGAAAGTGGAGGTAAAGCCGGCTCCGCGTAGCTTTTCCCAGAGCGAGTCCAGTTCAGCTTGGGTGTTGATGAACCAGATCTTGCGTTTGCCCGGGAAGGAGATGTTGTCGTAGTCAGCTCCGACGGCGGCCTTGGCTACTACCGGGAAGGGAATGTCGATGTCCGGGGCCTGCCACTGCGGGTCGTCGCTGCCGGCAAAGTCCACCAGGATTTCGCGCGGAGTGGTTACCCCTACCTGTTTGCACAGGGCAGAGAAGGAAGCCTTATCACAGACTGCGTCATAAGCCTCCTGACTGGGGAAAGGCACTACCCAGTCGGTTAGTTCATCGCGGCGCTGCACCAGCATTTCGGCATGCTTATCGGTGTTAGCCATTACTACACCGCGCTTACCTTGGCTGGCTGGGTCTAGAGCTTTCAGGGCGGCGATCGGGTCTGCGCCGGGCTCTAGGTGCTCTACATCAATAAAGTCCGAAAGCGTAATAGCTTCGATAGGGGCACTACCAAGTACGGTCACGCGCTGGTGCAAAGCCATGTTTAGCTGTCGAGCTAAGGCATAAGCTCCAATATCTCCACCAATAACAACCGGTAATAGCTCGCTCACGCTTATCCTTTCCCTGTTTTTGCTCAGGTTAGCTTAGCTGCCTGAGCGCTACCTGGATATGAAAAAACCCCGCCACTGACGGGGTTTACATATGGTGGGCGATACTGGGATCGAACCAGTGACCTCTTCCGTGTCAGGGAAGCGCGCTCCCGCTGCGCCAATCGCCCGAGGTGGGTACCGGATTCGAACCGGTGTAAACGGCTTTGCAGGCCGGTGCCTAGCCACTCGGCCAACCCACCAGGAGAAGCGGAAGCACGGAACTAAGCACTACCGGCTTCATGGAGCGGATGACGGGACTCGAACCCGCGACCCTCACCTTGGCAAGGTGATGCTCTACCAACTGAGCCACATCCGCAATATTTAATTAGCTAACCGAATCTGTTCTTTCGAAGCAGGTCCGGCTCGCAACGGGTTAAAGCTTAGCACCCACCAGGCAGGGCTTTGCAACTTTTCAGAGCGTGATCCACCCCACTAGTTTTCAGTTTGCATTGTTAGCCCCGGACCTATTAGAGTCTTTCCACGCAAGGGCGATTGGCGCAGTGGTAGCGCGCTTCCTTCACACGGAAGAGGTCACTGGTTCGAACCCAGTATCGCCCACCAAAGAAAGTGAATATTTCAGCCACCGCAAGCGGTGGCTTTTTTGTTTCACGCCCACTTTTTAACGCCCCACTGAGCTAAGCGTCAACAAGCTGGCTGGGGTGGCGCCAGGCCACCCCAGCCCCACCTCAGCTAGGGATAACAGTTCAACTGGGCCTCAACTCATCTTTAGAGGCCAGCTTTTAGTTGACTACTAGTTGGTTTGTTCCAGGAGTGTGCCGTCGGGTACTTGTGAAGCTACCCCAGCGTCAGCCAGCGTGACTTCACCCTTAATCACTACGTCTGCCCCAAAAGTCCAGTCTCCGTGCACTACTAGGTGCTGAGCTTGACGCAAGGATGGTGCACCTTTACTAATGCGCTGCTCAAACTGGTGAATGGTCTTGTAGTACCTGGGGTCTAGCTCGGCCACACAAACCTGATCCACAGTGGCGTGCAGCTGGCCGCCGTCGTCGATCTCATAGGCGTCACTGCGCAGCACCATCAGGTCATTGGTGGTTTTAACCGGTAGGAAGCGTGAACGGGGCACCTCAATGGCACTAGCCCCTTCAAAGGCTTCAATTGCGGCGCCCATAGCGCATTCGATCTGCACTACCGGCGTGCTGGTGGAGTCGGCCGGATTTACGGTTTTAGCGTTCCTGATCAGCGGCAACCCTAATACGCCGTCGCGCTGACGCAGCACTTCACGCAAGGCCAGCAGGTCAAACCACAAGTTGTTGGTGTGGAAGTAAGGGTGACGGTACTGGTCAGTGAAATAGTGCATCTGGTCGCTAGGAGTCTGAGCAGTGTCACGCAAAATAATGCGCCCATCACTATTACGCACCGCCAAGTGTCCACCCTTAACGTCTGCCAAAGTACGCTCGCACACCTCAGCGGCGTAAGGCGCACCACTGGAGGCAAACCAGCCAGCTACCTTAGCGCTGGGGGCAGAGCCCAAGTTGTCGGCGTTGGCGGTGGTGGCATATTGGAAGCCGGCATCGATCAATTTATCTAGCAGACCAGAGCCGTAGAGCGCAGTGTAAATGTCACCGTGGCCGGGCGGGCACCACTCCAGTGAGGGATCTTGTGGGTAGCTAACTGGGCTTAGATCATCAGCGCGTAGCTTGGGCTCCTGGTTTTGCACAAAATCTAACGGCAGATCATCTACCACCAGCTGCGGATACTTAGCCAAGGCGGCCAAAGTATCAGCCTGGGTACGGAAAGAATCCATGAAGATTAGCGGCAAACGCACGCCGTAACGCTCACGAGCAGACAGCACCTGGCGCACAATAATGTCCAAGAATGTGTCTCCGTTGCGCACTGGCAGCAGCGTCTTGGCACGGTCCATCCCCATCGATGTGCCCAGGCCACCATTAAGCTTGATCATCACTGTTTTAGCCAGCGCCTCACGCTCAGCCGCCGGGCTAACTTCCACCTCTTGCAGGCTTTGCACCTGCGTTAAAGGAGAGATGGTCTCCTCCGGGATCAGTCCGGTGGTGCCCGCCTCTAGCTGGTGGTAGTAGTGGGTGAATACCTTAACGGCAGCCTCATTAACGCCAGCTTGGCGCATTTTGTTCTGTGCGGCTTGCAGCCCCGATTCGCTCATAGAACGATAATAAACCAACAAAATCGAACACGGGGAGGTTTTTAACCTTTTACCCCAATTAGTTTCGTGACTTAGCTAAAACTGGCGCCAGGAATTTACCGGTATAGGACTTTTCAACCTTAGCTACCTGCTCAGGCGTGCCAGTAGCCACCACAGTGCCACCGCCAGAGCCTCCCTCGGGACCCATATCAATGATCCAGTCAGCATTGGCAATAACATCCAGGTTGTGTTCAATCACCAGCACTGAGTTGCCCTTATCTACCAGGCCCTGCAGCACCAGCAGCAGCTTGCGGATATCTTCAAAGTGCAAGCCGGTGGTGGGCTCATCAAGCACATAGATAGAACGCCCGGTTGAGCGTCGCTGCAGCTCAGTGGCCAGCTTTACACGCTGAGCCTCACCGCCAGAGAGTGTGGTGGCGCTTTGCCCCAAACGCACATAACCCAAACCCACATCTACCAGGGTGTTTAGATGACGGGCAATTGCTGGGGTGGCCGCAAAGAAATCTGAGGCTTCACTGATAGTCATATCCAGTACATCAGCCACATTCTTGCCTTTATAGCGGATCTCTAATGTCTCACGGTTATAGCGAGCCCCATGACACACCTCGCAAGGCACGTACACATCCGGCAGGAAGTTCATCTCGATCTTCAAGGTGCCGTCACCCTTACAGGCCTCACAGCGCCCACCCTTAACATTGAAGGAGAAACGCCCAGGCCCATAGCCGCGCACTTTAGAGTCCGGTACGGCCGCAAAAATTTTACGGATATGATCCCACACGCCTGTGTAGGTGGCTGGGTTTGAACGCGGAGTGCGCCCAATTGGTGACTGGTCTACATGCACCACCTTGTCTAGGTGTTCCAAACCAGACACTGTCTTGTGGCGCCCGGGCACGCCCTTAGCGCCGTTAAGTTTATTGGCCAAAGTCTGATACAAAATCGAGTTGACCAGGGTGGATTTACCAGAGCCAGACACCCCGGTAATAGCCACAAAGCACCCCAGCGGGAAGGCGACGTCGATATTGCGCAGGTTGTGCTCACGTGCCCCCTTAACCACCAGCTGACGCTGCGGGTCTACCGGACGGCGCACGGCGGGGATCTCAATTGCCCGGCGCCCGGTCAAAAAAGCTCCAGTCACTGAGTTGGGGTTCTTTTTCAAGCCTGCCAAGCCACCCGAGTGGACCACGCGCCCGCCCAGCTCCCCCGCGCCTGGGCCGACGTCGACAATCCAGTCAGCTGCCCGGATAGTGTCTTCGTCGTGCTCAACCACAATCAGGGTGTTACCCAAGTCGCGCAAACGCTCCAGGGTGCTAATAAGGCGCTGATTGTCGCGCTGGTGTAAACCGATAGAGGGCTCATCAAGCACATACAGCACCCCCACCAGGCCCGAACCAATCTGGGTGGCCAGGCGAATACGCTGGGCTTCACCACCAGAGAGCGTGGCCGCGCCGCGTGAAAGCGACAAATAATCCAGACCCACATCAACCAAGAAACCCAAACGGGCGTTAATCTCAGTCAACACTGCCGCAGCAATCTTGGCGGCAGCACCCTCCAGCTTGAGCTCCGCCATAAACTTACGTGAGCTGGCAATAGGAAGCTCACACAGCTGGGAAATATTTAGGTCCCCCACCCGCACGGCCAAAACCTCCGGGCGCAGGCGGGCACCTTTACAGGTAGGGCAGGCTACCTCACGCATATAGCCCTTGTAACGTTCACGCGACCAGTCAGACTCTGTTTCGTCATACTTGCGTTTGACGTAACCCAATACGCCCTCAAAACCGGTGGAGTAAGAGCGCTCGCGCCCCCAACGGTTGCGGTATTTGACGGTGACTTTATAGTCCCGCCCGTTCAAAATAACCTCTTTGACCTGCTCGCTTAGGTCTTTATAGGGGGTGTTAAGGTCAAAGCCAAGCTCCTGGCCTAGCACCGACAGCTGTCGCAGGAAGTATTCCGAGTGCGAATTCCAGGGCGCCACCGCCCCCTCCCCCAGGGTTAGGTCCTCATCTGGGATAACCAGGCTGGGATCCACCTCCAGGCGCGAACCGATCCCGTCGCAGGCCGGGCAGGCGCCGTAGGGAGCATTAAAGGAGAATGTACGCGGCTCAATCTCATCTAGAGTCAGCGGGTGGGCGTTAGGACAGGCGCGTTTTTGGGAAAAGCGCCGCTCACGCTGAGGATCGGCGGCGTCTAGATCCACCCGCTCAATCACTACTAGGCCCTGGGCTAGATCAAGTGCCGTCTCCACCGAGTCGCTCATGCGGCTGCGGGCTGAGTCTTTAACCACCATGCGGTCAACGACGACGTCGATGTCATGTTTGCGGGTTTTGGCTAGTTTGATTTCCTCATCTAACCGACGCAACTGGCCATCCACCCGCACCCGCGAAAAGCCGCGTGAACGCAGGTCTTCAAACAGATCCAGGTACTCGCCTTTACGTCCGCGCACCATCGGCGCCAACACCTGGAAGCGGGTACCCTGCCCAAAATCAAGGATTTGGTCAACTATCTGCTGGGGCGTCTGGGAGGAAATCACCGCATCGCATTTAGGACAGTGCTGTACCCCGGCGCGCGCATAAAGCAGACGCAGATAGTCATAAACCTCAGTAATGGTACCCACGGTTGAGCGCGGGTTACGTGAAGTGGATTTCTGGTCGATAGATACCGCCGGGCTTAGGCCCTCAATGAAGTCCACATCAGGCTTATCCATCTGCCCCAAAAATTGGCGGGCATAGGAGGATAGTGACTCCACATAGCGGCGTTGACCTTCAGCGAAGATAGTGTCAAAGGCCAGGGAGGATTTACCTGAGCCTGACAGCCCCGTAAAAACGATCATCTTGTTGCGGGGTAGATCCAGATCTACACCTTTAAGATTGTGTTCACGCGCGCCACGGACAATCAGGGAATCAGTCACCTGTTCAGTCTATTAGGACAAAGGGCTAACGTACACCTGTTCGAGGTAAACTCACAGTTTTCCGCGTAGAATGCGGCTATGGCTATTTTCGCAGTTGAATACAACTATGTAACTGACCGTGACGAGGAAATGGCGCAGGTGCGCCCCACTCACCGCGCTTTCAATGGGGAGCTGGCTGAGCAGGGCAAACTCATTGCCGCCGGCCCTTATGTAGGCACTCACGACGCCCTGATTGTGGTGCGTGCAGAGTCCGCTGAGGCCGCCCTAGAGCTGCTTGAAAGCGACCCCTTCAACCAGGCCGGTTTCATCGCTAAGCGTACCCCGCGTCAGTGGAACCCGGTGATCGGCCAGATCGAGGCCTGAGCTACCGATACAGATTCTGGCCAGGGCAACCTGGCCAGAATCATTTTTTGTCCCCCGCAGTGTTTGTTTCCCGTAGTGCCTGTGCCCCACCCTGCTTGCCCCTCGCAGTGTCTGCGCCCCTAGATTCTTTCCCACTAGTTCTTGTCCAGATTAGAAACTAAAAATATGCAGCGCTTTAAAATTGATCCGTTTATTATCGGCATTGTCTCTTGCGCAGTACTGGGACTGATAATTCCTGTGCCCACCGCCGTAGCCAAGGTGCTAGATGAAATAAAGATCTGGGCTATTGCTCTATTGTTTTTCCTTTACGGCGCCCGCCTGCGTAGCCGTGACGTGCTTAAAGAGTTGCGTTCGTGGAAGCTACAGGGCGCTATTTTGCTGGCCACCTTTGGGCTGTGCCCACTGCTGGCTTGGGCTACTAGCACCGCCTTTTCGCCGCTGGTAGGTCACACTTTGGCACTGGGGTTACTGTTTGTGGGTTTGCTGCCTTCCACGGTGCAGTCCTCAGTGACGATGACGTCGATTGCGCGCGGCAATATTGCCGCCTCAGTATGCGCCGCCACTATCTCCACTATTGCTGGGGTGGTGCTCACCCCCCTGCTGGCCTTGCTGTTCTTAGGTCAGGGCGGGCAGATTAATGCCTCTGGACTAGTGGATGTGTTTGTGCAGATCGTAGTGCCCTTTGCCCTAGGACAGTTGGTTGAACCTAAGGTGGGTAGCCATGTGCGTCGCCACAAGATGGCTTTGCGTCAATATGACCAGGCGGTTATTTGGCTGATTGTGTTTGCAGCTATGAGCGAGTCTATGCGCCTGCATGTTTGGACCGCCGTGAAAGCCTGGCAAATTGGGCTGATGCTAGTGGCTATTGTGGTGGAGTTGGCGCTGGCCTTGGCCTGCACCTGGTACCTAGGCAAACCCCTTAAATTTGCTTACGGCGACCGAGTTTCACTACTCATGTGCGGCTCAAAGAAATCTTTAACTACCGGCCTACCTTTAGCTGGGGCCATGTTCTCCCCCGCCATGGCAGCTACCGTGGCCGTCCCTATGATCTGTTTCCACCAGCTACAGCTACTTATTTGCTCAGCTTTAGCCAGCTGGCTCGAAGCCCACATAGCCCCCACACAAACCAGCGAATAAAAAAACTGCCCGCATACAGCAAGGAGGCCCCGGCAAAATGCCGAGGCCTCCTTAACTTTTAGCTACTAGCCCTTAACCGCACCGGCGGTCAGACCAGAAACAATGTACTTCTGCAGGTACTGGAACAGCAGCACCACGGGCACAGCCGCGATTACCGCACCAGCAGCGAAGATACCCCACGGGGCGTTACGTGCGTCCGAAGCCCAGGCGTACATACCCACAGCCAGCGTGTACTGGTCTTGAGTCTGCAGCACTACGCGGGCAATCACGAAGTCGCCGAAGGAGGAGATGAAGCTCAGCAGCCCCACCACGGCCAGTACCGGCAGCACCAGCGGCATGATGATGGTCCAGAAGGTCTGGGCGTGCGAGGCGCCGTCGATCTCCGCAGCCTCATCGAGCTCACGCGGAATGGAGTTGAAGAAACCGTAGAGCAGGAAGGTGTTGCTACCCAGCGCACCACCCAGGTACACGCAGATCAGACCTAGCTTCGAGTTCAGACCCAGAGCCGGGAATACATCCTGCAGGCCCAGCAGCAACAGGAACAGTGCCACGAAGGCCAGCATCTGCGGGAACATCTGGATCAGCAGCAGGCCGGTCAGAGTGCCGCGACGGCCACGGAAACGGAAACGGCTAAAGGCGTAGGCCGCAGCCGCACCCATCAGCACGGTACCCACAGCGGTCACAGAAGACACGATCAGCGAGTTGAGGATCCAGGACCAGAACACGGAGTACTTACCCGCGCCCAGGGCGGTGAAGTTTTCGAACATGGTGGAGAACTGGAAGTTCTTGAACAGTCCACCGGTCAAAGTGGCGCGCGGCGTTAGAGCCACCGAAACCACGTAGATAAGTGGCACTAGGCAGTAGATAACTGCCAGCACGCCCACAATGTGGCGCCAGCCTACTTCTTGCCACCAGCGCTTGCCGGTGATGGCAGTGTGCAGCTTGGGCTGATTTTTCTTGGTCTTAGCCATCACAGTTCCTCCAGTGCCTTAGTACGGCGGAAGCCGAGCCAGGCGATTACGCCCACCACCACGAAGATGAAGATAGACATGGCTGATGCCAGGCCGTAGTTGGGCGAGCCACCGGCGAAGGCAATCTTGTAAACCATGGAGATAAGCACGTCGGTTTCACCAACGGGAACCGAAATGTTCTTGTAGTTGGGGCCACCACCCGTGAGCATGTAGATCAACGAGAAGTTGTTGAAGTTGAATGCGAAGGAGGCAATCAGCAGCGGCACAGTGGACTGTAGTACCAGTGGCAGCTTAACTGACCAGAAGGTACGCAGACCAGTAGCGCCGTCCATCTTGGCAGCCTCTTCCACATCACTGGGCAGGGACTGCAGGGCACCCAAGCACACCAGGAACATGTACGGGAAACCGAGCCACAGGTTCACGCCCAGGATCGAGAGCTTGGCCAGCCAGCCGTTTTCGAGCCACGGAATGTGGGCACCGCCGAAGAAGAACTGGTTGATGAAACCGAAGTCCTTGTTGAGCATACCGTGCCATACCAGCGTGGATAGGAAGGCCGGGAAGGCGTAGGGCAGGATCAGCAGCGACTGGTAGATCTTGCGGCCCTTTACGCGCTTGTCGTGGAAGACCATGGCCAGGAACAGACCCAGCGCGAAGGTAGACAGTACCGACACCAGGGAGAACACGAAGGACCAGATCAGTGCCTTAACGAAAGGCCCTGCCAGCTCCGAGCCGGTGAACATTTCGGTGTAGTTCTTGGTGCCTACGAATACGCGCCAACCGGGCTTGAGCTCAACGCCGCTAGCGCCTTTGAAGACACCGGTCTTGTTGTCAGCCTGGTAGACCGCACCGGTGTGGGTGTTGGTCAGCTTGTCGCTCTTAGCGTCGTAGCTGTAGATGGACTTGGCCAGGTAACCGTGGGTGCCGTCGGTGGTCTTGTAGTGACCGTCGGCAGCCTTATCGCTAACCGGAACCTGTAGCTTAGCTACCTCGTCCTGACGGGCTACGATCTGGTCGAAGGTTAGGATCTTGTGGCCATTAACCGAGGTAATGGCGGTGGCGGTGGACTGACCGTCAACATCCTTTAGCTTGGTCTTGGCGTCACCGATCATAAGCTTGCCGGTTTTTGCGTCACGGATTACCAGCTGTAGTTTGTCACCGTTTTCGACGACGGCGGTGGGCACGGTGGGTGCACCCTCGGCTCGCTGCTCACCGGCAGCCAGGATCGAGTTGACGGCATCGTCCTTGGTGGAGTTGTGGCCCTGACCGTAGTTGGTCAGCGACACGTAACCGGTGTAGCCCATTACGAACACCTGGTAGACCAGCAGGAATACCATGCCGGGAACCAGGTACTTGGCGGGCAGCATCCGCTTGGAGAAGTAAACCCAGTTGATGATGATTAGGCCGATCACCATGGTGACGGCGATGGCGGTGGAGCCAGCAGCCCAGGCCGCGAATAGACCGTAGAGGCCTAGCGCGTCGATGAGCATCATCAAAACTAGTTTGGCAATGAAGCCAGGGCGCATAACGTCGCGCGCATGTGAAGGCGAATAGCTCGCCTGCTTCTTAGTGTCAGCCATTATCCGCACTCACTTCTTGAACTTGGACTCGATGTTTTTGATCATGGCGTTCCATGCAGCCTGGGGAGCCTGGCTACCGTTGGCAATGTCAACCTCGGTGGTGCCCCAGTAGTCCCATACGTAACCCATTTCCGGAATTGCCGGCATGGGCACACCTTCACCGGCCACCTGCGCGAAGGCCTTAATGTCGGGGTCGGTAACTTCCTTGGCTACTTCCTTCATGGCCGGTACACGGCCACCAAGCTTCTGCAGCTTGGCCTGAGCAGCCTTGGTCTGCAAGAACTCGAAGAACTTAGCTACCAGCACGGGGTTCTTAGTCTTGGAGGACTGGTAGAACATCTGTACACCAACGAAGGGTCGAGCCGGCTGCCCACCAGCAGAAGGAATGGGCAGGATGGTGATGTCCATGTTGGCCTTACGGAAGTCGGTGACGTTCCAGGGGCCGGTCACAATGTAGGGTGACTGGCCGTTGAGGAAGGCTTCCTTGGCGATGTCAGAGGTGATGGAGGGGTTGAAGATACCAGCCTTACCCTGGGTGCGCAGCCAGTTAGCGTAGTTCTGGCCGTTTTGGCCACCTAGCGCCAGCTGGTTGGTGTAGGAACCATCCTTACCCTGTTTGAATACGGGAGCACCAAACGAGGTCTGGAAGGCGTAGAAGTGGTAAGGGTCGCCCTTGTCGCCCATCTGCACGATGAAGGGGTACTTAACACCGGCGCTCTTACCGGCGCTAATCATTTCATCGAAGGTCTTGGGGGTGGCGGTGGTGAGCTTGTTGTTACGCACCAAGGCCACAGACTCTACCGAGTAGGGCACACCGTAGGTCTGACCGTCGTAGGTTACACCCGCAATGGCAGCCTCGGAGAACTTGTCTTTGTTCTCACCTAGGTCCACGGGTGCAACTACACCGTTAGAAACTAGGGAACCTAGCTTGTCGTGGGCCATTACGGTGACGTCAGGGCCCTTGCCAGTGGGAACCTGAGTAATGAATTCCTGGTCCATGTTCGACTCGGACTTTTGGACCACATTGACCTTAATGCCGCTGGAAGCGGTGAAGTCTTTTGCCAGTTCCTGAATCTGGGTATATCGCGTATCATCAGCCCAGACAGTAAGTACAGCTGTACTTGCGTCAGACTGGTTTTTAGTAGCGCTAGTTGAGCCACCACAGGCAGCCAGTGAGGCTGTCATGATCATGGCTACAAGCGCCGCTATGCCACGTCGCATGTCAACTCCTGTTGTTGCGTGTCGCCCTACTCCCGTTAGCGGCCGACCTAAACCCCACTGTAAACGCCCTGAAACGTTTCTGCAACAGTTTTCTTTAAAGATTTTTAATTGCTATATTGGTTAGGTAAGTTTCCCCTGAAATAGCCCCGCATTTAGAGAGGGTCTTCAATGTCGAAGCAACGCACTCGTATGACAGACATTGCTGCACGTGCGCAGGTTTCTACTGCAACCGTATCGCGTGTCTTCAACGGGGTGGGTCAAGTTTCCGAAGCGACTAGGGCTAAAGTACTTACCGCTATTGATGAGTTGGGCTATGAGCGCCCTGTATTAGAGCCTACCAGCGGCGTTCCGAATGTGGGAGTGATTTTACCTGAGCTGACCAACCCAATTTTTGCGGCTTTCGCCCATAACCTGCAAAACGCTATTGCCGCCTCTGGTGGGGTGGCCATGCTACGTTCACAAACTCCCGGCGCTACCTCAGAACTAGACCATCTTGAGTCACTTATTGCTCACGATGTTGACGGCATTATTTTTGTCTCTGGACGTCACGCTGATTATTTAGGCGATCTTAACCGCTATCAGGATTTAACGGATCGGCGTATTCCATTTGTGACTATTAATGGCGCCCGCCCAGAAATTGCCGCCCCAGACTTTTCTACTGGCGACGCCGCCGGGATCCGCGCTGCGGTAGGTCACCTGGCCCAGCTGGGGCACCGCAATATTGCCCTGCTGACCGGCCGCTCCCATGTGGTTCCCTCAGCCCGGAAACTAGCTGCCTTCCGTGAGATTATGAGCGAGCTATTTGACGTAGAAGACCCGTTAACAGCAGAGACTTTCTACACCTATGAGGCTGCGGCGGCGGCTACTGGTCCGCTTATTCGCGCCGGGGCTACAGCGGTAGTGTGCGGCTCTGACATGCAGGCGCTGGGGGTAATTCGGGCTTTGCGCGACGCCGGCTTGAGCGTTCCCGACGACGTCTCAGTAGTGGGTTATGACGACACTTTCCTTATGAGCCATACTGACCCGGCTCTAACTACTGTGCGTCAACCGGTTAACGCCATTACTAACGCGGCCGTGCAAACCCTGTTTGACGCTATAGGTTCAGCCCGCACGCTTGTCCATGAGGATTACGTTTACAACCCTGACCTGGTGGTACGCTCCTCTACCGCGCCAATGCGACCGCGTTCTTAAACGCAGACGTCCCTAACCACGCTAAAGGGGCCAACTAAAAGTTGACCCCTTTGTACTCTAAGCTCCCACCAGCTTAGGCGCCGCACCAGCTTAGACCCCGTGGGACTGCCTGTTTTGCGCACGGGCGGCGTTGTAGCGCCCTAGGGTTTCTAGAGCCGCGCACACTATCCCTGCTGCGCAGGCGAGCACCAGCCAAGAGTTTGCGGTTAACGCTGCCAGGTCAAAGAAGCTGCGTAGCGGCGCCAGCAGCACCACAGCTAAAGCAGCTGTGCTCATTAGGGCCACTAGCGAGGCTCGCCACCACACCCAGGGGCGCGCCGTCAAAGACAGCAGCCACAGTCCCCCGGCCACAAGCACCAGGGTACATACCGAACTGATTTGGTTACGGTTGGACCCCATCAAAATCAAGGTTAGCCGCGCACACAGCACCCCAACCACCACAATCACGCCGGCGGGCACAGACAAGCGCAGCACACGGCCCAAGAAGCCTGCATGGTAACGCTGATTAGTGGGCGCCAGGGCCAGTACAAAGGCTGGAATACCAATGGTTAGCGAAGAAACAATGGTCAGCTGACGTGGCAGGAAGGGATAAACAAACCCAGTTATAGCCACTACTGCCGCCAGCAGCGCCGCCCAGGTGGTTTTGGTTAGGAACAGTGAGGCTACGCGTTCCATATTGGCAATTACGCGCCTACCTTCAGCCACCACTGAGGGCAGGGCATCAAATTGGGAGTTAAGCAGCACCAGGCGCGAGACCGCTTTAGTGGCTGGGGCCGCATTACCCATGGCAATACCCAGGTCAGCGTCTTTAAGCGCCAAAGCATCATTGACACCGTCGCCGGTCATGGCCACAGTATGGCCGCGAGATTTAAGGGCGTTAACGAAGGCGCGTTTTTGTTCCGGGGTTACGCGCCCAAACACGGTGTGTTTTTCGAGCGCGTCAGCTAAAGCCTGGGTGTCTTCAATGGCGGGCAGGGTGCGGGCATCAACCCCCACCGGTTCGCCACCGTCGGGGTTACGTAGACCCAGGTGCGCAGCAATAGCGGCCACAGTAACCGGGTTGTCACCGCTAATTACTCGCACTGCCACGCCTTGGCGCTTGAAATAGTCCAGGGTTTGGGCGGCGTCGGGACGCACCTGCTCAGCTAACACCACCAACAGGGCGGCGGTTAGATCTTTTGGTAGCGTGGGGTTTTCACTTTGATCTAGCGCCTGGTTTGAGTGGGCTAGCACCAGCACACGTTTACCCGTGCCCGCCAGAGCTTTGACTCGCTCCAGTGCGGCGTTGTCAGTGCTGCCTAAGCCAGTGCCGTCAGACTCCCCATTGTCCGCCTCCGTGCTGCCTGAGCCAGTGCTACCAGCCAGCACGATTTCTGGGGCGCCTAAAACATAGGCTCCCGCCGAGGTTTGCACTGCCGACCATTTACGGGCGGAGTTAAAAGCAATCGCGTAGCGAGCCTGGGCTGGTTCAAGGCCGGTTAGTCCAGCGGCGATAGCGCTGCCGGTAGCGTTAGCCTCACTGCCACCCACCAGATAGGCCAAGGCAGCCCGAGCGGCGTCGTCGCCACTGGCAGGGACGACGGCGCCAGAGCCAGTCCCAGTGCTACCCCCAGCGGCGTCGTCGACACCAACCCCAAGCGCCACTGCGGCGTCGGCACTAACCTTGCCAGCAGCGGGAACGCCACCATCACCACCAGCGCAAGCAGAACCCAAGCAGCTTTCAATATGGTCAAGCTCCACCGCGCCACTAGTGAGCGTACCGGTCTTATCTAGGCACAGCATGTCCACGCGCGCCAGCACCTCAACCGCCGGCAATTCCTGCACCAGCACTTTGCGTCGGGCTAAAGTCATGGCTGCTGCCGCGAAGTTAACCGAAGTTAGCAGCACCAAGCCCTGAGGCACCATGCCCACCACTCCGGCCACAGCCAACACCACTGCGGCCTTCCACTGGCCACTGTCAAGTGAGCCGCTAATACCGCCCGCGACCCGCAGCTGCGACCACAGCAGCAGCAGCGTCATGGGCACAATAACCCAAGAAATCCAGGTCAGCACCCGGTTAGTGCCCTCTTGTAGCTCGCTGGTGACCACTGAATATTTACGGGCCTCCATAGCCAAGCGGTTAGCGTAGGAGTGCTCCCCCACTGCCGTGACGCGGATACGGGCGCTACCACCAATGACGGTAGTGCCGCTTAGAACTTGATCATTTTCGTGCTTACGCACCGCCACCGATTCGCCAGTAAGAATCGACTCATCAATTTCGCAGCCATTAGAGCTAAGCACCTGGCCATCTGCGGGCACCTGATCGCCGCTACGTAGCTCCAGCAACTCCCCCAGTACTACCTGGGAAACCTCAATGTCTTTAGCTTCCCCATCGCGAATAACATGCGCCGCTGGGGCCGCTAACACCGCCAAATTATCCAGGGCGCGTTTAGCTCGCAGCTCCGCGATAGTGCCGGTAAGCGTATTTAGTAGCAGTACAAAACCGAATACGGCATCCTGCCAAGAGCCTACCGCCAGCACCACCACCACGGCGCTAGCCAAGATCGCGTTAAAAATTGTAAATACGTTCGCCCGCAAAATCGCGACTATAGAGCGCGAAGAAGAGTTATCAAACTCGTTAGTTTCGTCTGCGGCGCGCGCCTGGGCCACCTGTTTAAAACTAAGCCCTTGAGCTAAATAAAGCTCGTCTACTGCAGGCGGCGTATAGGAAGCGTGACCCACTCGCGCACTCATATTTTTCCTCTCTGTCAGCTTCAGTTGGCTGCTAGCCTCGGCCAGTTAGCTTTTAGTCTCGGCCAGCCAACCCCCTCGGCCAGCCAGCACCCTCAGCCAGTTAGCTTCAGTCAGCTTCAGGAATGTGACGGCGGCCAGACTCGGCGCTAACCGCCTGGCTTAGCGGTCCCTGCTTGCGCTGCATAGCGCGCGTGGCCAGCAGCGACGCCACCGCCGTAACCACCAGCGTCACCACAATCACTGCCAGAGAAAGCAGGTTTGAAGGCTCGGGCACAACCTCAATGGGCTTACCGGAGTTAAGGAAAGACAGGTCGTTTTCGTGCAGGGCGTGGTTGATCAGCTTGAAACCAATGAAGCTCAAAATCACGGCCAAGCCGTAAGACAGGTAAATCAGGCGCTCCAGCAGCCCGTCAATCAAGAAGAACAGCTGGCGCAAGCCCAGCAGCGAGAAAGCGTTAGCGGCCATCACCAGGTAGGGCTCCTGGGTTAAACCGAAAATCGCGGGGATAGAGTCAAAAGCGAACATCAAGTCCGCGCTACCCAAAGCGATAATCACCAGCAGCAGCGGGGTGATCATCAGCCGGCCACCGTGGCTAATAACCAGGCGGTTACCTACAAAACCCTCAGTGGTGGGCACCAGCTTACGTACCCAGGAGGTGAAGGTGTTTTCGTGGTACTCCTCGTCCTCTTCCTCATCTTTTTTGCTGATAGCTTCGCGCACCTGGTTGATAGCGGTGTAAATCAAGAACGCGCCAAACAGGTAGAAAACCCAGCTGAACTGGGAGATCAGCACCGCACCCAAGGCAATAAAGACAAAGCGCAGCACCAGGGCAATGATGATGCCGTACATCAGGGCTTTTTGCTGGTATTCACGCGGCACCCTGAAGGCACCCAAAATAATGATGAAAACAAACAGGTTATCTACGCTCAAAGACCACTCGGTGAGCCAGCCGGCATAGAACTGGCCAGCATATTGGCCCCCGTAGATGGCCCACACCAGCACCCCAAACAGCACTGCCAGGCTGATATAGCCAATAGACCAGGTGGTGGCTTCTTTCATGGTGGGGGCGTGCGGTTTGCGCACATGGCCCACAATGTCCACCGTAATCAGCGCAGCGATGATGGCAATTAGGCCAATCCAGCCAAGCAAATGGACGTGCACTTAGGTGCTCCTCCGGTACGTGTCGCAGGTATCGAAGGTCTCCTCCCGCCCGCTTAGCTGGGCCCGCGACGCCGGGCTTGCCTGCTGCAAACCGTGATGACGACGTCGTTGTTAGTGGAAGTACTCCCCTTATGGTCGCTGTTAACTATACCGCGAGCGCGGGTGGGTTTTGAACTGTGGTGGGTTTTGGGTTGTGGTGTGGTTGGTTGTGGGTTGTGTGGTTGTGGGTGGGTGGTTGGTTGTTTGTGTTTGGGGGTGTGTTTGGTGGGTTTAGCTGACTTGGTTTATGGTGCGGAGTTCTTTTTTGAGGTCTTTTAGTTCGTCGCGTAGGCGGGCGGCGAGTTCGAATTGGAGGTTGGTGGCGGCGGTGTGCATTTGTTGGGTGAGTTCTTCGATGAGGTTGGTTAGGTCTGTAGTGGTGGCGTTGGGTTTGGGGGTGGTTTGGGGGGTGTCGCGGGGGGTTTTGGTGTTTTTGGGTTGGGTGTTTTTGTGGTTGTTGCGGTAGCCGGTGGCGAGGAGGTCTTGGGTGTCGATGTCTTCGCGGGCGAGCATGTCGGTGACGTCGGCGATTTTTTTGCGTAGGGGTTGGGGGTTGATGCCGTGTTTTTTGTTGTAGGCGATTTGTTTGGTGCGGCGGCGTTGGGTTTCTTCGATGGCTTGTTGCATGGCGGGGGTGATTTTGTCGGCGTACATGTGTACTTCGCCGCTGACGTTGCGGGCGGCGCGGCCGATGGTTTGGATGAGTGAGGTGGTTGAGCGTAGGAAGCCTTCTTTGTCGGCGTCGAGGATGGCGACTAGGGAGACTTCGGGTAGGTCTAGGCCTTCGCGTAGGAGGTTGATGCCTACTAGTACGTCGTAGGTGCCTTGGCGTAGTTCTCGTAGGAGTTCTACGCGGCGTAGGGTGTCTACGTCTGAGTGTAGGTATTCGACGCGGATGCCTCTCTCGGCCATGTAGGTGGTTAGGTCTTCGGCCATGCGTTTGGTGAGGGTGGTGATGAGGATTCTTTCGTTTTTGTTTACGCGTTGGCGGACTTGGTTGAGGATGTCGTCGATTTGGCCTTGGGTGGGTTTGACGATGATTTTGGGGTCTACTAGTCCGGTGGGGCGGATGATTTGTTCTACGGGGGTGTCTGAGCGTTGTAGTTCGTATTTGCCGGGGGTGGCGGATAGGTAGAGGGTTTGGCCGATGCGTTGTTCGAATTCGTTGAATTTGAGGGGGCGGTTGTCGGCGGCTGAGGGTAGGCGGAAGCCGTGGTCGATGAGGATGCGTTTGCGTGAGGCGTCGCCTTCGTACATGGCGCCGATTTGGGGGATGGTGACGTGGGATTCGTCGATGACTAGTAGGAAGTCGTCTGGGAAGTAGTCGAGGAGGGTGTGGGGTGGTTGGCCGGGTTGGCGGCCGTCGATGTGCATGGAGTAGTTTTCGATGCCTGAGCAGATGCCTACTTGTTGGAGCATTTCGAGGTCGTAGGTGGTGCGCATTTTGAGGCGTTGGGCTTCGAGGAGTTTGTTTTGTTTTTGGAGTTCTTTGAGGCGTTGGGTGAGTTCGGTTTCGATGCCTTGGATGGCTTGTTTCATGCGTTGTTCGCCGGCTACGTAGTGGGAGGCGGGGAAGATGTAGACGTTGTTGGTTTGGTTGATTACGTTGCCGGTGATGGGGTGGAGGGTGGCTAGGTTTTCGATTTCGTCGCCGAACATTTCGATGCGGATGGCGAGTTCTTCGTACATGGGGATGATTTCGATGGTGTCGCCGCGTACTCTGAATGTGCCTCGGGTGAAGTCGATGTCGTTGCGGGTGTATTGCATGGCGACGAATTTGTGTAGGAGGGTGTCGCGGTCGATTTCTTGGCCTACTTGGAGGGGTACCATGCGGGCTACGTATTCTTCGGGGGTGCCTAGGCCGTAGATGCAGGAGACTGAGGCGACGACGACGGTGTCGCGGCGGGTTAGTAGGGAGTTGGTGGCGCTGTGGCGTAGGCGTTCTACTTCGTCGTTGATGGAGGAGTCTTTTTCGATGAAGGTGTCGGTTTGGGGGATGTAGGCTTCGGGTTGGTAGTAGTCGTAGTAGGAGACGAAGTATTCGACGGCGTTGTTGGGTAGGAGCTGGCGGAATTCTGCTGCCATTTGGGCGGCGAGGGTTTTGTTGGGTTCGAGGATGAGGGTGGGGCGTTGGATTTGTTCGATTAGCCAGGCGGTGGTGGCTGATTTGCCGGTGCCGGTGGCGCCTAGGAGGATGATGTCTTTTTCGCCTGCGTTTAGGCGTTTGGTGATTTCGGCGATGGCTTGGGGTTGGTCGCCGCTGGGTTGGTAGGGGCTGATTACTTTGAAGGGGTTTTGGGCGCGGCGCAGGTCTGGCATGGCCCTATTTTATGGGGGGTTTGGGTGGGGGTGGTGGTTTTATTCTGGGCGCGCAGCTGTGTGGCTTGTTGGGGTTGTGGTGGTTTGGGTTAGGGCGTTGATGGCTTGCCAGACTTTTTTGGTTTGGGTTTGTAGCTCGGCGGGGGTGGTGTTGTTGGTGATGATCCAGTGGTGGGGGGCTTGGGCGGCGACGCGGCGGCGTTGGGTGTCGCTGGCTTGGTTGGCGATGCGGGCTTTGGCTTGGGTGGGGTTTAGGCCGCGTTTGTTTAGGCGTTGCAGGCGGGTGTTTAGTTCGGTTTCTACTACGACGACGCCGTCGTAGGGCGGTAGGTTGCCTTCTAGGGCTTGTTCGGCTAGTAGGGGCACGTCATAGATAGCGATGGGGGTTTTAGCTTGGGTTAGCTGGCTCCAGGCTTGGGCGGCGATTAGGGGGTGGGTGATGTTTTCTAGGTCGGTGCGGGCGGCGGGGTTGGTGAAGACGATTTTAGCTAGGGCGCCCCGGTTTAGTTGGCCGCTATCATCAATAATGTCGGCCCCAAAACGCTTAGCTACCTGGGTTAGGGCTTTGCTGCCTGGGGCTAGTAGGTTGTGAGCGATTTGGTCGGCGTCGACGACGGTGGCGCCCCAGGTGGCGAAGAGTTTAGCGACGCTAGTTTTGCCGCTACCTATCCCCCCGGTGAGGCCGACAATGAAAACCATTAGTTTTCTTCCACCCAGGCGGCCAGTGTGGCTGCTAGTTTAGGTACGTCCACGTCGGTGGGTACATGCAAAAACCCGGCTTTAGCCCCATAGGTTTTGGTGGCTTGGATGGCGCTGTAAAGCGTGGTGTTACAAACATAGGTGCCCGCATGCCAGGAGATGGCGGCGTCAAAGCCAGCGTTTTTTAGCTTACCTAGCAGGGCACAGGTGTTGATAGTGGCAAACAGGCCGTCGGCGTCGGCGGGGTCTACCGCAGAGCGGGTGGGGCTAAAACCACTGTTGTCTTGGCCTTCTTGCTCGTTAACCGCGATGCGTTCAACATGCAGCTGCCTGGCGGCGGCGTAAAGCCCGCAAGATAAAACAATCTGGGGGCGTTTAGCTTCAATCAGGGCCTGGATACGTCCGCGAGCGCCAGTGAAGGTTACTGGTAGTAGCTGTGCTTCTAGGCCGCTGCCAGAGTAGTTAGCTTGTAGGAGCTCTACTAGGGCTTGGGTGGGGTTTACCGGGTTGGGTCCAAAGGGTTCAAATCCGGTGATAAGCGCGCGCGTCATGGTTTCACCCTAGCACCGCTTAAAAGCTAGTCAACTAGTTATAGCGCCTTAAGTAGGCTCTAGTGGCTCTGGCTTGGGGCTAGTGCACCTATCCGCAGCGTTTAAACCCCGTGGGTTACCTGGTCTAAGCACTTACCCTTTGATCTGGATGCTCCCCTCGGTTGTGGTTTAGCTGTTTTGGGTTAGTTGGGTGACGAAGTTTTTGATTAGCGCCTGTACTTGGAGCCAGGTTTTAGTGTTTGGGGCGCTAAGCAGGCCGTGTACTGTGCCGGGGGGCATGTGTAGTTCTACCTGGGCGCCGCCGTCGACTAGTTCAAAAGCCCAGGCTTGGCCTTCGTCGCGTAGGGGGTCGGCGGGGTTGATGAACACGATCACTGGCGGCATTTTTTTAGCTAGTGCCCGCGCGCAGGGGTAAGGGGTGAAACTGGGTTTGTCTGGGGCGTAGTGGTGCCAGGCGTGGGTGGCGGCGGTTTTAGTCCATACTGGCCCGCGCGAGTATTGGTTGTAGGAGGCGGTTTTTAGGCGTGGGTCTAGGCAGGGCTCTAAAGCGATAAAGCCACTTACCCCAAGCGGTTTTTGGGCCTGGATGAGGCGGGCTAGTGTTTGGTAGCCAAGGCCAGCCCCGGCTGAGTCGCCGTAAATAAACACGGGCACACCATAGGTGGCGGCGCGTTCTAGAACTGCTTCGCATTGGGTGGCGGCGTGGGGGTATTTAGCTTCTGGCGCCAGGGTGTAGTTGGGGCTTAGCACCACGGCGTCAAGCAGGTCAGCTAGCTCTAAGTTACGGGCGTCGTCGAACCTGGCCCGGCCGCAAACGTAGCCGCCCCCGTGTAGTGACACCACCACGCAGCGCGGGGTGCGTCCTTTAGGCGACAATATGCGCAGCTCTATTGCCGCGCTGCTTTGAGCCCCTGCTTTTACCGGCAGTTGGGTTACCTCAACTAGGTGGCTTGGCTCTAGTTGGGCCTGGGCGCCTAGTAGTTTGTCGCCGCGTTCACGTAGCGCTTGCACCTGCCAGGTGGTTTGGGGTGGGATACCTTCCACTAGGGCCGCTATTTCGGGGGCTATATAGGCGCTCGCGGATACTTCAGGCAGCTTGGCGAGGAAAGAGTTAACTGTCTGCTGGAATTTTTCGCTTTTGTCGCGCCGCACGCAGTGGGTGGCGCCGCTGATCAAGGCGGTATGCAGGTGGGGGTTAGCGTATGTGGCTAGCTTTTCTAGGCCCGCTTGGCCGAGCAAAACGTCGGGGCCGTCACCGGTTAGCACCAAGGTGGGTACTTGTAGCTCTTTGATTATTTCGCGCCCAGCCAGGCCCACCACCCCGGTGGCGATGAAAGCGCGGTCCACCTGGGTTTTGGCCTGCGCCCAGGGGCCGTATTCGCTTAGCGGCCAGTTGCGATAAGCCTGCTGGGCTAGCAGTAGGTTAGCGATGGCGCCGCTTTGGTCGCGGCTGATGTGTTCAAGGCCGCCCACAGACTCCCCCGCATTGTTTTTGTAGGTTGCCTCCTGGGTGGGGGTGAGCAGGGCGGGGTCTTCTAGCACCACCGCCCGCACCAGCTGGGGGTGGTCTCTGGCCACGCCGGCCGCTATCGCCCCACCCATAGAATGCCCAAAAAGCACCACCTGGCCGCCAACACTTTGGCTCGCCTCGACTCGAACCACCTCGGCGGCGGCTTGCAGAGCGCTTTGGAAAGGGGCCTGTAACTGTTGGGGGCTAAAACGCGGCGAAAGGCCGTGACCCAAACTGTCTACCAACACCACCCGCCACTGCTCACCCCAACGCGCCCCAATATCGGCTAGCGAGGCGCCGTTGTCACTAACCCCGTGGAAAGCCACGATAGTGCCTTTAGGGTTAGCGGCCCGGTCAACGATAGTGCGGGACAAAACCATGTAGCCACCCTCGCTTAGCTGTGGATCCTGACCATTTAGGTGCAGGTCCTGGCCATTTAGCTGCGGCTCCTGACCTTTTAGACGCGGCTCGCCGGGGGTATTAGGCATATCAAGCTCCATTGCAAACACCTACAAAATCATCTCTTCCCTAATAATTATTACATGGGGTTTTATAGGCAACGGACGAAATGTCCGTATCTGTAAGACCACACCACTACCGGGCCACCTACCCCAAACCCCTGCTGCTCCCCTACCAGATCCTTTACCGGCCCTCTACCGGAGGTCACTTTTTTTAAGACGTGCAGCCAGGCAGAGCAAACCTTGCTCACTTTTCTGCCAGGCGACCAGCCAGGTTCTGCGCCCTAGCTCGTCTACCAGCTAGCCTCTCCCCCCACCCTGGCCCCTGGGGATAAACTTCCCCAGCCTTTGCTGCCATAGCAGCCAAGTAGTCCTTGCGTGTCAGCCTTAAACTATGACGACGGCGCTCGTCCTTGGCTGGGACGTTAGCTTTCGTGGGCTAGAGAAACTACCTGTTTTTCTAGATCAAAATAGATAACCAATAGTTCATCAGTTAGTTCAGGGTTGAAGCTTAGATCGATGACGAAAGCTTGCTGGCCTGTTTCTTCATCAAGCAAACTGCCAAAACGCACGATTTTCAAGAAATCTATCATTTGCTCAAATGACATTGCCTCCGGGTCACATGAGGGGAACAGTTCCGCTAGCGTATCCGGGTCTAGCTCGCCTCGGTGGTACTCCATGAAATATGCGACAGCCCCATGGTAGCTAGCATCATCGCTTGACAGTGTCTTTTTCAAAAATTCTTTAGCAGTTGCAAGCAACCCATCTGCATCATCCAGGGTTGAGGCCACTAAAGACATTGCCGCGTCATTAGAGGTTAGCTCTTCATCAACATCCAAATAGAAGGAAGTTCCAGCTTCTTGCGGGGAAAGAAAAATCTCTTCCCCTGCCTCATATTCAATACCAGGATATTTGCTGCTCTTTAAAAACATTAGATCCTCCATGCCAAGCAGGGCTTCTTTAGCCTCACGCTCGAAGCACTTTACACTCTAGCATAGACAACTAGTGTTTTTAAGTCAGATGCTCCCTACGGTAATTAGCGCAAACTCTATTGTGGCGCGCCATAGATCTCTTCAACCTGCCAACTGTTGCCGTTATATAACAAAGTAACTAATGCCGCCCATTTACTTTGTTTAACATCAACTTTTGTCCCGTTGCCGAGATATTCGATGCCACCAGTTTGGTAATACCAAAGCTCAACCACAACTTTATCTTTGATGTCTTTACGTACCCAACCATCCGTAAAAGTTACATGCATTTCATCAACCCAACCACCATCAGCATGTAATTTCTGTATAGCCGCCGGAGTCGTGACACAAGATTTATGAGCCCCTTTACACAGCACCTTATATTCTTCGACTTTTCCCGTAGAAAATGCATAATTGTATAAGTCGACTGCATACTTAGCGGTAGCCACTGCACCTTCGTCAGTGTTTTGCGTGATTTCTTCAGGCCTGACCGGAGCTTGCATTTTCAAAGCCTCAGCGCGCTTCTTAGCCTCCTGGGCCGTAGGCGTCCATTTAACCGAAGCAGAAGGCATCAATGTTGGTTTTGGTGAAGCTGTATTACTAGCCCCAGAGCAGCTCGCACTCGCATTGGCCACACCGCCACCACCAGGCAAAGCCTGTCCAACATGAACCTCCTTGAGGCTATAGAAAACCACACCGCACAAAGCCACACTGACACAGAGCATTAAAACAATCACTATCCGCACAGGCAGACAAGTAATTTTCAAGTTTTTCACCAAAATCGCCTTAGATGAACTAAACTAACAGCTTTTACTTATCGTCTTCAATGTAAATTACCTCTACTTTCCATTCAGCTCCATCATATTTGAGGGTTAGAAGCGCTACGCATTTCGTTGAGGCAATTAACTTTTTTTCACCAGTTCCACTATATTCAATGGCTTCTGGCTGATAATAGCGCAGTTGAACAACGACATCTTTAGCGTCTTTCCTGACGTAACCTTCAGTGAAGACTACATTTATTGGTGACAGCCAGCCGCCTTTATTATGCAATCGTTGAACACTAGCTACGGTTTTAACGCAAGACCTTTTTTCACTAACACACAGTGACTTATATTCATTAACATGCCCAGTCGCATAGGTGTAGTTATATAGCTCAATCGCATACTTGGCCGTGGCCACAGCACCTTCATCAGTGTTTTGCATAATCTCTTTCGGTTTAGCCGGAAGCGGCATACTCAAAGCATCCGCGCGCTTCTTGGCCTCCTGCGGCGTAGGCGTCCACTTAACCGAGGCAGAAGGCGCCGGCGTCAGCATCGCTGTCGGCATCACTGGAGCCGCTCCTCTCACCCCTGCACGGTCCACACTTGTCGCACTCACACTGACCACACCACCACCACGAGGCAAAGCCTGCCCACCCTGAGCGCCTTTACCACCACAGAAAAACATGATGCATAAGCCAGCAGTGATACAACTTACTAAAGCAGCAACTACCCATGCCTGTTGCCAACCAATTTTTAATCTCTTCATTGAGCTCACCCCTATTTTCAGAGTTAAACTGCTACCTAGGTTTATCTACAGGCGGCTCAATCGTGGGCGAAGGCTCATAGTCGGGCACCACCCCATATGAATCTGGTAAATATAAATCGAAATATGTACTAAATTCATGCGTAGTAATCGTGCCACGTACAGTTTGCCAAGCTCCACCAGCTAAACGCCAACGAGCAACCCACACCACAGTTAACTGGACTCGGAAATTATTGCCAGTATCCTTGAATTGATGAACGATTCCACCTACTGGAGGTGGAGACCCAGGATAGTCAGTTTCTTGGATTACCCCATCACCAAAGTCCCAGATGTATTTAACTGGACTGGCTTCAATTTCTACCTGACGACCTAACAGGTTAGAAGTAATGGACTGCTTATTCCCGCTAGTCCAAAACGTAATATCGTGATCAATCACTAATGTTCGTCCAGCTGGATAACGTTCAACGCCGCTGCCTTTTACGAATAATTTCGCAACTTGCTCACGTGTAACCACAAACGGTTTAGCCTGCACAGGTGCACCTTCACCTTGAGGTTGACCAGGCATTACTTCGCAAGAGTCATATCGCGAGGGATCTAAATCGCTACCCTCAAAAACAACCCCTTCTGCTGCGCCACTTCCATAGCACCGCAATACAGGCTTAGCCGCACCTTCTTGCGCTTGTTCTGGCAGCTCCGAGCTTCCAGTGGCCTCTACAGGGCCCGCATTTGTGCTTTCGTCTTGACCCTTAACAGTTATAGAGTCATCATTTCCATCATAGTCCCCCGTGTAATTATTGGTAGCTTCAGCAAAGGCAGATACAGGCAGGCATGCTAAACTAAATACTAGGAAGGCATTTATAACGTATGATAGCTTATTTTTCTTCAACGTAAATTTCCTGCACTTTCCATTCATTACCATCAAATTTCAAGGTAACTAAAGAAGCGAACTTACCAGCAGGAATATCCTGAAGCTCACCTTGACCAGAGTGTTCTTGACTAGCATTACGGTAAAACCAAAGCTGCACAACTACATTTTTAGTAACATCTTTGCGAACCCAACCGCTAACAAAAGTTACCTGTATTGGATCTACCCAACCACCATTTTGATGCATCTTAAGCGTGTCCGCCGGAACCTTAACGCACGATTTCCTATCGCTAATACATAGGGCTTTATACTCATCTACATTCCCTGTAGCAAACGCATAGTTGTATAACTCAATGGCATACTTGGCCGTGGCCACAGCACCATCATCGGTATTCTGCGTGATTTCTTCCGGTTTAGCCGGAAGCGGCATACTCAAAGCCTCAGCGCGCTTCTTGGCCTCCTGCGGCGTAGGCGTCCATTTAACTGAGGCAGAAGGCGCCGGTATTGATGTCGGCGTCGGCGAAACCTCACCTCGCGCCCCTGCACGGCTCACACTTGCACTGGCCGCAGCGCCCCCGCCAGGCAAAGCCTGCCCAGCCTGGGCGTCTTTACCACCATAAAAGTCCACAAAGTACCAGCCGGCGCTGATACACAGCACCACTACCAGCGCTACTCGCACCAGCGGCCAGCGGTCTTGCGGTTTAATGCGCAGCCAGGGTGGCAGCCCACTTCTAGCCCGCTTTTTCTTGTGGCCCGCAATGCCAGTCTCACCGCTACCCTTAGCGCCGCCCTCAAGGTGAGCCTCACCATTAGCCTCACCACCGCCCTCAAAGCGAGTCTCAGGCGCAGCCTCATCTTCACCAAATTTGGCCGCGCTAGGTTCAGCCGCCGGCAAGACGGCTGGCTTATTTTTAAATCCCTTCATTGGGATCGCCCCCGTATTTCAGCTGGTGAACAGGGCTGAAACACGACTTAGTGCGCCAGCCAGTTCAAAACAAAGTTGAATCAGAGTAGCGCACATCACTTTAATTACACAAGGGAATCTGACAATCTGTGGATATTGCATGTAGTTCTGACATGCATCTAACCCTTACTCAAGAACCTGACGGCAGCCCTGCGACCCTTTTCAATCTTTTCCAGTTCGCGCCCCTCTACTGCGCTTGCCGACACCCACCGCTTAGAAAACAGCTCCTGCGCCGCCTGGATCATGACCCCACAGGCATAGGGATCTTTTTCCTCGCTAATCGCCTTGGCAAACACCGCCTTGGTTTTTAGCCTAAGCTCCTCCCCTTGAGCGCAGTGGAAGGACATTTGCATGAGACTAGCCGCGCCCCAAGCCCGGCACAGTGCGTCGTCGTCGTTAAAAAGCACCCGAGCCAAAACGTCAATCTCACCTGCGCCACCAACCCAACCCAAAGCGATAACCACCTTGCGGCGAAGCTGAACGTCCCCGGTAGCAAGCAGGGCGCAAAGCGGCCCCACAAGCCTGTCACAGTAGGGCGCGTAAAAGTCTAGGTGCCTTAGTTTGGTCAATACCTCAGCTGCCAGGGCGGCGGTAAGCACCCGGATTTTCTCCTCCCCTCCCCCAGACAGCTGCGCCAACAGGAAGTCGAGCCCCGCCTGCCCGTGCTTGTCGAAACGGGCGGCCAAATAGACTTCTTTGCCCGCCCGCCAATCTGCACAGATAAGCTCGTAGTGCGCGGCAATGTCCTGGGCTTTGTCGCTCCCCTGCTCCATGGGCCTCCTTACGTCATTGGTGCCGACGGCGCCATTGGGTTCGCTCTCGACGCCGGCAATGCCTGGCTCGCCGCCGTTACCTACAAAATCGTCCCTCGCCTATAAAAACAGTATTGAAAAATCATAGGCGACGGACGATTTTACCTGTAAATCTCAGGTATAGACCCGGAAAGGATTTAGACATGTCCACTGAAATGAGGCTAGCTAAACTCAGTCAACGCCTAGTGCCACCAATTCTTAACTCGCAGGCGGCCACGCGCTTCGCCGCCCTGCACCCCCTGGCGCCCGCCCCTGCCCCATTTTGGATGCGCAAGCGTTTTTGCCTGCGCACCCACGGCCCACTGACCTGGGTTACCCCCAAGCACCCGGCCGCAAAATTTCAACTAACTCACCATCCCAGCCAGGCTGACCCAGATACGCGCCCTGATTTAGATCCCCAGTTGGCGCCGGCTGATACTGCGCTGATTTATCTGCACGGCGGCGCCTATGTCCAGGCCATGTCTGCTTTCCAATGGAATATTGTGGCTGGGCTATCTGACCGCACAAGCCTGCCGGTGCTTGTGGTGGATTATCCGCTGGCCCCCGCCCGCTGCGCCCAGGATGCGTTTGCGCTGGTGAACGCAGCTATCGACTATGCGCAGCTGCTCTATAAGCGCGTCATTTTGGTTGGCGACTCTGCTGGCGGCGGCCTGTGTGCGTCCCTAGCAATGCAGCGCCGCGACCTATCTTTAAGCCAGGTTGACGGCTTGATTTTGTACTCGCCGTGGGTTGACGTGACCATGACCAACCCGGATATTGCCCCCATTTTGCCTCGCGACCCGATGCTTGGGGTGCCCGGCGTGAAGTGGGCGGGGCAGGTTTGGGCTGGCAGGCTGGCAACTAAGGATCCACGCATCAGCCCCCTATACGGCTCATTTGACCGCTTGCCGCCCATGCGTGTTTTCGCAGGTAGCGACGATATTCTCACGCCCGACGCCGTGGAGTTTGCCCGCCGAGCACTGGGCGCGGGGGTTGACGTCAAGCTGCGTTTTGAGCCTGGAGCCTTCCATGTTTATGTGGCCGGGGGCCCACTTATCCCCGAGGCTAGGCTGGCATTGGATTATTCGGCCCAGTTCATCAACCAGATCAGGGGGCTTTAAGGGAATTTAAAAGACTTTAAGTAGGCGGTTTTCAGCGGGAGGTTTTAAGTGGGGGATTTTAAGCCCCTGGGCTAAGGGCCCCTTGGGGTAGCGCCGGGTAGGCACGGCAGTGGTTGCAACGCCGACGGCGCCGATCACGACCGGACATACCTTCGCCACGCCGGGCTGATCCTCGTACTCGAAGGACATCTGCCAAACGTCGTAGGGACGCGGTGGGCTCTCAGTCGTCATCCTCGTCCCTCCAGGCGGCAGGAACGACGAGGCGGCCGTCGCTTACCTCGGCCACGGCGATGTCGGAGTTATCAAAGTTGATCCTCGGTTGGAGCCGCACATCAAAGGGGAAGCCCTTGCACTGGTTGAACATGCGCACGAACACCTTGATCGCGGCTGACGGCGTCATCCCCAACGCCTCCGCGTTTGCCTGGAAGTCGAGCTTCTCCTGGAGGTCGATCTTCGTATTGAGCGATGCTGTTGCACCCATCATGGTACCTTTCTCTTTCTTTGAAAGATACCACGTTAGACCACTTTAGACCACATTGACGGATTATTCGATTCCGAATCGCAAAGCACGTGGAGGGGTCTGGGTTTTTCGGACCGTTTGTTTTGAGAGGGTTGTTCTGAGTAGTCCCGGCTGCTTGTGGCCGGGCAGAATGGATGACCATGAGGAAGTTTTGGAAGGGGCGCGTGTTCAAGGTCTGTAACGTTATCGATGAGTTCACCCGTCAACACCTGGCTTTCCGCGTCGAGCGGCGCATGGGAGCCGCCGACGTGATCGAAATGCTTGACCTGGCTGTCCTGGCCCATGGAGCACCCCAGGTGCTAAGGGCCGATAACGGGCCTGAATTCATCGCCGGAGCCGTGGGGTGCTGGGCCAGCGAGCATGACACGCTTCAAGCATTCATCCCACCGGGCCAGCCGTGGCTGGGCGGGTTCGTGGAGTCCTTACACAACCGCATGCGCGACGAACTCCTCGAGGACAACATGTTCGAGGACCTCGACCATGCCCGCGCCCTGATCGGCGCCTGGTCCCAGCACTACAATGAAGAACACCCCCACAGCACGCTAGGCTGGCTCTCACCCAACCAATACACACGCCAATGGGCACAACACCACTAATAACAACCAACAACCCTCAAAACACCCGGTCCACAAAACCAGACACAGACAACTTGACAGCTGGCCATGTTTCCGGAGATCAAAAGTGGTAGCGTCAGAGACGACAGTCACACGCGAGTGATGGGAGGCACCGATGCCAGCGTCCGTCTACGTTCGCTTTGACGCGCCCGAGGGGGGAGTGCCAGCGACACCAAGAAGGCTCCACGCAGCCCTGTCGGCGGTTCTGGACTTACCGCCAGGCATTAGCCCGGAGAGGGCCGCACAGTTCCCAACACTCGCACACCGACCGGTTCATGGGTCGGGTGGGGTGAAGCCCTATTCGCTCGGCGAGCTGAGCCATTCGGAGTCGACATTCGGCGTCGAGGTTCGATTCCTGGACGATCGACTGATTGACACGCTGGATGCGTGGCTGTCGTGGGGTGGGGTGATGCGCCTCGGGGCTGGCACCAACGACGACGCCGTTCTGATCGCATCCGAGGGCCAGATCATCAGCCAGGCCTCATGGGAAGAGCTGGCGGAGCGAGACCAGGACACTGCGTGGGAGATACGCCTTGTCACGCCAACGACGTTCTCGTCAAAGGGGAATCACGTGCCGCGCCTGTCTCCGGCGACGATTGCAACGAGCTTGCAGCAGCGCTGGTGGGCCTGGAATCGAAGGCTCGCTCCCCCACGGATTGATCGGCATGCCATGGCGAGCGTGTTAGCGACGCAGGATTTCACGCGCTCCTCCGTGGTGTCGCTAGCGATGCCGCGCCGCGCCGGCCAGGGCCGCCTGAGCTCCCGGTGCATCCCAGCCCACGAGGGCCACCTGCGCATCAGCGGCGTCGAGGGCGCCGAAGCGACCCGGATCTTCTCGCGCCTCATGGCGCTGTCCGCATACACGAACGTCGGCTCACACACGAGCTTCGGCATGGGCGTCATAGACGCTGTGGCCGCGTAACACCTAAGTAAGGATAGAAATGACACTGCAATTTTTCTGCGATTGGCTCTGGGCTCCGATCATCGCGCCTTTTGTGACCTACCACATCGGCAAGCTACTTTCAAAATGGAAGTATGGTCGCCAGCTTCTCCGCAAATTAACACTTGGAAACCCAAAGATTGCACTCATAGCCGACCATACAGAACAAAATAATATTAGCAAATCAATATCCTCAACAGAATTATTTAAAGAAAAGAATATCACATGCGAAACTTTCGCAGACACACACAATCCTTCATTTCATAGTACATTTGACATCATTGTCATCGTATTTGAATACGAAGGAAAACCATCAAATCCAAACGAAAACTACATAAATCCCAAACAAGAACAGGCAGAGAGAATACTCGAAGAGCACTGCAACTCTTTCAAAACATCAGGCGAGCCGATTGTTATTTTCGCGAAAAAGATGATGAACCCTGAACTCTTCAAAAAGATTGCAGACCGCCCAAACACTTCAATTTGCCAGGCGCGCGGAAGGCTCACAGCGGATATTATCGCTCAACTCACTGCCTTCAATGGATAAAATTGGGGAATCACGATGACAAGTTACCTCGTCATGCTGCAGACGAACAGCAATCAGCCGTTCATCTTCTCCTCGCCTCGCCTGCGCGAGCAGATCGGCGCGTCCTTCGAGATCACGCTGCTGTCCCGCTGGGTAAAGGAGGAAGCTGAAAAGCTCCTCAAGCAAAAGCCTCTTCCAACCTCTTTCTGGGTCTCCGACTCATCCGGCAAAGTGATCGTCCGATTCACTGACGATGAAGGCGCCCCAAAGAACTTGGCGAAGCAACTGATCCGAGAGGTCACGCTCCGTGCGCTGACTGACGCCCCGGGCCTTGACGTCACGGGTGTCTTCATTGAGGCGACATCCAACACGGTAGATGCGGACGACCTGCAAGAGCTTGATCGTGTCTTTTTGGAGTACTCGCTGAACCGCCGCCCGGCAGCGGCACGCTTCCCGCAGTTCCCGTTCCTGGAACGCGGCTCAGAGTCCGCTCTTCCCGCATCTGCATCGCTAGGCACTCTGGAGTTCTCTCAGGAGTCCCTGCAGCCGGATAACTTCGACGAGTCCTCCCCCTTATCCCTCCCGTCGCGCGTGAAGCGAGTGTTCGCATCGACATCGCGTAAGCGGCAAGTCGACGATGTGCAGGAGCGGCTTGCGAAGCAAGGAAAGGAACTCAAACAAGAACTCCCGCTCGATCCAACCAAGCTTGCGGCTGCGTTCCAAGACGGCGAGGAGTTCGAGGACGCCAAGGACATGTTGTCGTCGGTCGGAGTCGTCCATATTGACGGTAACGGCGTTGGCGCGATCATGCGTGATCTAGGTTGCGCCCATCGTGCGGTCCAGAAGGTTGGAGTCAGTACGATATCTGATGAGGAAAGCAAAGGTTTGCAGTCGTTCATCATGGAGGTGAACCGCAGACTCGACGATGTCGTGAAGGACGCCATCGCACTTTCGTGGTACTACGTTCAGGAACTGACTCCAGATACAGTCGTTCCCATCGTGCCCGTTCTCGTGGGCGGCGATGACGTCACGGTCTACACGGATGGGCGCTACGCGATCCCCTTCGCGGAAGCCTACATCCACCATTATGAGAAGCTAACGAAGGACGACGATCTTTTGTCAGTTCTTGCCATTGTTGCTGGAGGGAAAAAGACCGACGCACCAGAGCGGGACCAATTCGAAATCGACGACTACATCATTCAAAACCCCGGCCCGCTCACGGCCTCAGCGGGCGTGGCCATCGTGGGCCGCAACTTCCCGTTCCACATCGCCTACGACCTGGCGGAAGAGCTGGTGTCGCGAGGAAAGAAGCTTGGCAAGAAGCCGGGGACGGTCCCCTGTTCGACGATCAACTTCCACGTTCTGCGCTACGCGACGGTCCTCGACCCGGACGACACGCTGGACGAGTACAAGGGCCGTGCGCAGCGCCCCTTCCTGATCGGATGCTACGCGCCGGATCGGATCGGGGACGCACCCACGACCTCGCCTGAAGAAGCACCCACTGCGAAGCCGCAGCCGTTGTCCTCCTGGGCGCGCATCCTTCAGGCGGTCGCAGCCTTCGACGGCAAGAAACCGGACGACCCCACGCAGAGCACCGGCGACCCGTTCCCGCGTGCCCGCGCGAACCGCATCGTCAAACTCCTCGCAGAAGGCGATGCCGAGAAGGCCACAACCGAGTGGAACGTCGCGCTACAGAATGCCACCGGCGCTGGACGCCTCGCCAAACAGTTGGAGCATCTTCCGCCTCATCCGTCGGACTCCGCTGGAACTGGTGATTCTCTTGAGCAGATCAAGTGGCTCCTGGACCTCATCGACCTGTCCGGGAACTTGCCCGACGGGTACCTCGCTTGTCGAATCGGCCAGGGCAACGACGACGGCTCTGCGGCAACAACAGACGATCCCACCGAAGGAGATGCAAAGTGACCACCGTTTCACATACCACTTCTCCTACCGCGAGCGGCCACGTGACCATCGTGTTCACCTCCGACTGGGGCGTGTCCACGGGCGTGGGCCACGCGGGACGCACACACTCAACAATCGAGCGTTGCGGTGACGACCCGGTCGTGCGCGGCACGGTCATCACGGGAGTCCTGCGCGAGCAGGCCATGGTCGCGGCAGAAGCCTTCGATCGAGCGATGGGCTCTTCCGGCGAGCACTGGAAGGAATTCGCCCTGTGGCTCTTCGGTCAGGACCCCGACAGCGAGCCGGGCTCAACTCCCCACCCGCGTCACGTTCTCTTCACGGACGCGACCCCGGCCTCGAAAATTCCAATCCACGACACGGTATCCCTCTCCATCGACCCGACCACGGGGACGGCGCGCGACCAGTTCCTGCGTTTCACGGAGCGCGCAGCGGCCGGCGTCCTCACGGGCACGTTCACCCTCATCGACGAGGCCGGGGGGCCTCTCTCCGTTCAGGCGACGATTGAGGCCGCGCACTTCCTCCTGGGGGTTGCGGGCCTCATGGTCCGAGGCATCGGCTCGGGCTGCAGCGGAGGCGACGGCGAGTGCACGGTGGCGGTCAGCGACAAGGACTACACGAAGACTGACCTGCAGGATGAGAAAGCCGCCGACGCGCTGACACGGATCCTGGCGAACCGAGATAACGACGACACCCCCACATATTCATCGGAAGACGTGAAGAACGTCGCAGATCACCTGCGGAACCGCGTTCGGGAGAGCTTGCGGGAGGTCCCAGCCCTGCCAAAGGATCTTCCGAAAGACAGCCCCCAAGACATCGCAATGCCTGACCTCCAGCAGTCGGAGTCCGGTAACACGACCTGGTACGAAACGTCCCTCGACATCGTTCTTGAATCTCCGGTTGTTTCCTACGAGGTCCCTTTCTCGAACGAGGTCCGGTCGTTGGACTTCCTTCGCGGAACCGTGTTGGTCCCGTGGCTGCACGGGCTGCTGCGCAAGAACTACCCGGACAATCCCCTCGTGAATTCCGCTATCGTCAGCGGTGACCTGCGTGTCAGCGATGCGCTTCCGGTTTACGAGAAAACTCCTGGTTTGCCTGTGCCTTTTGTTCTGGAGAATGAGAAGGTTCCCGAGGACAAACAAGGAGATATACAACCCTGCACGCTCTTCAACAGGCATATCCCAATCGACGATCAGGTATGTGGAGACCACACGATTCCCAGTCGTGGCAGCTATCTATTCGTTAAATCGAACGGCGCTCCCGTCACGGGGTGGATCGGGAAGCCCTCGCTGATTGGTCGACAGTCGACGGCGATCAATTCGGAGACGGGCGCAGCGAAAGATGGACAGCTGTTCCTGGTGCGTGCTCTGCCTGCCGGGTTGACGCTGCGTGCCTCGATTGTCGTGTCGAAACGACTACTGAGCGAGCTTCGCGGCACCGCTGCTACATCCACTGATTCACCTCTGACGCTCGACCTCGGCATTGCTGAGCAGCCAGCCTTCCTCGGATCCCGCAAGCTCACAGGCACATTCGGACGCGCCCGCTGCACTGTGGGTAGTACCTTCACCGAGGTGGGAAGCACCCCGCCCCCGGTAGAGGGTCCTGTCACCGATGAGGGAACACAGGCCTCGTCCTGCGAACCCACCGAGGTTGTGTCTCTGTGGTTCACGTCCGACGTGCTCGCACGGTCGAGCGCTCTGGGACCGGGCGGGAGCGTTGAGGATCTGGAGCTTGCCTTCAGGCGGGCCAACGTTCCGGTCACGGTCGTTCAGGAGAGCCCCGATCAGGACTCGGGCGACAAGAATCGTAAACGGATTCTGACTGCGATCCGACACCGGCGTGTGGACTCGTGGTCGCCGAGGGATAACGCACCTCGCGCCACGCGGCTGGCAATCCAAGCGGGTTCAGTAGTCCAAGTGCGTCTCTCCCCGGACGATCTGGGGTCGCTCAAGGTACTCGGGCATATCGGCGTCGGTGAACTCACGCCCCAGGGATACGGACGCTTCCTCGTAGACTCCCCCATCCTGGCGAAAGCGACGCTGCCCTTATTCACGACCAAGAGTATGAGCTTTACAGCACCAACGGAGGCTGTCTCATGACCATCTACCGCTACGACATGACAATCCCCGTGCGCGTCGTCTCCGCGCTGCACTCCGGCGGCGTCGATGAGGTACCTGTGCGCCCCATAACCGACGAGGACGGCCGGACTGTGCAGCCGAACGCTTTCGTGCGCAATGGGCTGGGCGAGGCGATCCTACCGGGTCGCTCCATCAAGGGAGCCATTCGTGCCGCATTCGAAGAACACATGGATGAGCTTGGCTTCAGCGAAGAGGAACTCAAGAGCCTGTGGGGCGGTGAGATGCGTCGGGATGTCGGCACTAGCAAACCGGCCCGCGGCATCGGCACCGACAAATCCCTCCCACTGCGGGCAAGCGCCCTCACCTTCCACCACGCCGTGGTGTGGGACCGCAATCAAGGCGATCTCCCCCACCGCATGAGCACGGCCATTGACCGCGCCACTGGCGGCGCCGCAGACGGTGCACTTTTCGCGTACGAGTACCTGCCCGTGGACACGACTTTCGAGATCCGAATCAGTGCCGAAGCCCAGGACCCGGCCCCAGACCCCACAAAAAACGAGGATGCACAGTCCACAACACAGAGTGAGGCAACAAAGGGGACACCGCCTGCACCCCCTGCTCTCGTCAAGAAAGCCCTGCAAGCGGTCGTGGCACTCCTCCACGGCAAGTGCATCAGCCTCGGAGGCAGGACAGGGTCCGGTTGGGGTCGCATCGAACCACTCAACGAGAATGCTAGGTATGACTGCAAGCTGGTAGTCGTCCCCGGTTCAAAGAGCGAAAAGGGGGATCCAACTAGCGTTCTTGCTAACATACTTGACCAGCGCTCGCCTGTAGACATCGAGCCTGACAAGAACCTGGACCGTCAATCTGCATCAACCAACATCAAGATTGAGTGGCAGGCTCCGGCGGGATTATTCGTCGGAATGAACAAACCCGATGGCATCAAATCCTCGGAAGAGGACACGGTACCCGCAGCGCCACTGCGCAACTGGCACCTGGATGACACGCATCGCGCCGATCACGGGGATGCTACTTATCCGAAAGTCGCGCATGAGGACAAGGCCTCGCTGCTGCTTCCGGGCACGTCGATCCGCGGGGCGTTGCGGTCCCACTGTTCTCACATCGCTCGCAGCATTGTCAGTGACAGCGAAGGTTGTGACGAACTCGGGATACCGGGTGATGTACACAAGCAGCTCGCCACCGATCCGCTCCTCGTGCGCTACTTGTTCGGGACAACCAAGTACCGGGGAGCGGTCCGCGTCCACGACTGCGAAGGGCGGATATCAGAAGAAGAGTCTCTCAAGCTCACACGCAACGCAATCGATCGAGTCACCGGAAGCGCTGCCCACGGAGCGTTGTATTCGGAACTGCTATATCCGCATGCTACATGGGATGCAATCGAGATCGAGATCGACCATGCGCAGCTATGTCGGAATATCTGTCAGGACCCCGGCGATTACGCACTTTCAACCGTGTCCGCGTCAGACCAGGAATGCGAGCAACCGGCCATTAAAAACCACCTGCGAGCAGCTATCCTGCTGCTGACCATGGCCGTCACCGACCTCTGCGAGGGAATCCTGCCTCTTGGAGGAAGGACAGGCGGTGGTCTCGGCTTCATCGAGGTCTCGCGCGTGTCTTTCGAAGGGCTACCTGGAAGGCACAAATCGGTCAGTAGGCCATTTAAAGAACCCACAAATTCCGACGATGCACGCGAGGTACGCGAGGCTCGAGCAAACTTTGCACGAAACATTCTGACGAGTATCCTCACCGCTTTTGCGGGAGATGGTGACGAAGCAACCTCGGCTGAGCAAAGAGTCATCAACCTGATTCGAGAGTGGGCGGAGCTAGGACCCCGTGACGATCAGGGAAGTTCTGTTCCCTCTCACTTCCACCCGACGACAGTGCGGATCGGGTGGAATTCACCAACGGGCGTATTCGTGCATGACCCCCAGGCAGACGACGGAAATACTCAATATCCCCTCAGGGCTAAGACTGCTGACAACAACGGGGAGAACAGCACAGCTCCCCTGCTACTTCCCGGCACCTCAATTCGCGGTGCGCTGCGCTCCAGGTGTTCGCGGATCGCTCGAACCGTACTGTATGCCGATAATCCCCCATCACAGGGCGAGAGCTTCACTCAGGCGGATAGCGATGGTAACCAGGTACCTATCGATATTCACGAGCAACTGGCCAAAGAACCACGGCTCGTGCGTTACATGTTCGGTACCACCGAATATCGTGGGGCAGTTCGAGTCCGAGACTGTACGACAAAGAACACCGGACCTTCCATCAAGGTCACGCATAATGCAATCGACCGGTGGACAGGCGGAGTCGTTGAGGGGCTGCTGTTCAACGAGGTGACCTATCCGCACGCCACGTGGAACGACATCGTCATCGAGGTTGACACCGCACGTCTTCTTCAGAATGTGAAGACCGAGTCGAGTATCGCGGACCTATCACTCGATGACTGTGTACCCTTCGCCCGAGCGTCCTGGTGTCTCCTATGTATTGCCCTAGCGGAACTCAGCGCGGGCACCCTTCCGCTCGGAGGGAAAACAACCCGAGGCCTCGGCCAAGTTGAGGTCACCGGTATCAGCATGTCTGACGCCGACGGCACGATCATCACGGCTCCGACTGAAGAACAGCTATGGCCCGGCAGACGGGGCGACAGAGATAACACGACTCCTAGCGCCGCACACACAATCCTCGCGTATCTGCGAGGCGAACTCGGCGGAAACCGAGCATACACGGGATGGGCTGATTGTCTCCCAGAATCCAATGCCGAAGCATGTGAGACCTCGACGCATAAGGACGTGAAAGCAGATGAGTGACAAAGAAACCAAGAACAACGATCACGAGGCTGCCACTGCCACTGTCCCTTGCTGTCTGAAAGTTATTGAGCACAAAATACATGGTGCTGCGGAGCTTCCTGCGCTACTGGCCCGTGTTTTCACAGACGGTAAGATAGCGGGAATTGCCTGGGCGACGGATGGTACACGATCTGTCAACGCACTAAACCCAGCAAGCCCGGGCCAGGGGCCAACACTGAAAGTGTCATCTCCCAACGGTTTTGACATCTCGCAGGTCTACGAAGCACGCATCTGGCGGGTAACCAACAACAACGGGGACGACGCCACGCTTGCTCACGAGTTCCGATGGGCGAACGGCGTGGGTGCCGTCGAGCTAACGCTCACCGAGGATACGGCTGAGGCAACGTCCGAAGGCTCGGAGTCAAAACCTGTCAGCGGGTGGTTCCGCAAGGTGAGCTATCTGCAGCACGAGTCTTCTGGCAGTGGCGATACGGATTCTGCCTCGGAACCCACCTCTGGTCGGACAGAACAGGACGAGCAATACGTCGCCACAAAGCCGATGACGGCAGTCGAGTTCATCCAAGAAGAAGATAAGTACGGAAACACGGTCGTAGTCGACCAGCTATTCACAGGAGAGTGGAAATACAATGCCTAAGATTCACGCAGCGGCAAATAGAATTCCTGTTCTACGAACCAACACCACGCTCAAGAATTACCCGGAACTCAACGACCGAGAACCAGCATCACTAGACCACTTTCCAGCTCACACTTGGAGCGGATCCATAAGATTTTCTATTACTGCAAAAACACCACTCGTTTACGGAAGTGTAGACGAAGATACTGGTGCGATCTCAGTTCCAACAACGACAATCAAGGACAAGGGGAAAGCAACACGCACGGTTCCCATTTTACCCGCGACGATGGTGAAGGGCATGCTGTCTAACGCCTATGAAAGGGTTACGTCGTCCCGCCTACGGGTATTCGGAGACTACTCAGAACCCCTCACATATCGTATGGATCCCGCAGAATGCCAAAGACTCGTCCCCACATTCGTGCAACCTAATAAGAGAAAAGCAGTTTTACTTACTGGAACCCACGACAGGCTGCCATCAGTTAAGAGAAATTACAACAGTCGACCAATTCCCGTCATGATGGCAGCAACGCTTCGAACGCGACAAGGGGATAATACAAAGTTTGCCCCAGGAATGAACAACCAACGCTTGTTAGCCATGATCCGTCCACAACAAGGAAAACGGTACCGTCAAGTACAGTTCGACGCGAAGCTTGTCGATAACGGAACATACGCATATTGGTTTATCTACGCCCTCTACACAAATTCTGAGCCATCCCAGCGAGTTCCAATATTCGACGAAAACACGCTTACCGGAGAAGACCTGCAGCAAAATCTCACTAAGCAGATCGGATACGTCTATCTCACCACAGATCCAGACGACCTTTCGAAGAACTCGACCACATTCGCCAAGAAGATGGCAGAACGCGTCTTTTTCACGGAGACACGCATTTCGCCTGAGAGAGCAACCATTCCCCCCGGAACACAAAACCACCCATCGCCGGTCGAAAGGTATTTCCAAATACTCAAAAGCTATTCGCAAAACTGGGATGCCGAAACAGGAAATACACCTAATATCTTTATCCGTCAGAGCAATATACTACTCTCCAATAAGACCAACTCCTTCTTGGCATACGCAGTGCTGTCCGAAAGCCAAGAAGGGCACAAGATAGTAGATGCACTCGTTCCCATCTCCGTCGGCCGCAACGCCTACGCGATGTCTCCTTTAGAGCTCGCACAACGCTCGCACATCGCTCCCGCCAAGCAACTCTTCGAGCTTTCACCTGCTGATCGACTGTTTGGCTACGTAGCATATAGTGACAGGTCAACTCCAGGAAGTAACGGAGAGAGCGAGCCGTCCTCTTCCTTGAAGGGACGCATTTCTATAACCGATGTAACTTATGCTGAGGGAGGGGGAGGAGTAGGAAAAGCAACCTCACCGCTTAGGCTACGCCCCCTCTTAGGCCCTCGCCCCTCCTCGGCTCGTAGATTCTTAACACGTGCCGACGGCTCTAACGTCAATTCAGACAAACAGAAGGTCCGACGAAGTCAGTACTTCTCACACGATCCTGCGCAATCCCTCGGAGTGAGCACATACCCTGTTGATAGGAATGCATGGGATAACGTTGACAAGAAGACCGGATTCCCTAAGAAAGCCCTCAAAACCGCAAGCGATTCTTTCAACGTCACCTCCGAGGTGAAGAAGTATGTTAAAGCGGGAACGAAATTCGATGCTACTATGCGTTTTGAAGCGCTGACTGAGTTTGAACTTGCCTGGCTTCTCTGGATTCTTGATTCGGCAAATCTTGTTCCACGCGCCGAACAACATAAGCCCATGAGCAGCACCCCATCAGATAAGTTCGGTTACCTACGCCTTGGCACCGGAAAGCCACTAGGTCTCGGAGTTGTGCAGATCGACCTATCCCCTAACGGTTTCCAGGCTGGCGAAACCATTGGCAGCAACACAGGTACACCCTCACTTTTCTCAGCCTACACCGAGTTGACGGGGTGTTTAGGCACAGTTGTCACGACCACCGATCCCGCTCAATTTCAGGTCCCCAAGCACTACCTGAAGACACCTTGGGTTGATGCTTTTCAGCGTTCATGCTTCGGATATGACGACATGTTTGACGTTCGGCACTTCACGCTTGATGAGAATAAGGAGAACAATCGGACGGATTGGGAGACAGGGCTCCCAATCAACGGTGCAGGAGTCGAACCCGGCGTCCTTTGGGGTCCCCAGAGTGGCGCTCCTATTTTCGTTCCCGAACGACGAAAGAAGAAACGCCGCTAACCCCTCACCACACTCCCCGACACAATCCCACGTCGTCCAGCGCTATGGCCGCGCCTAGTATGTCGGCGCGGTCGGCGCAGGATGAGCAGATGGGGTAGACGTTGATGACGTCTTCGGAGTCGGAGATGAGAGCGGCCAGCAACAAACGCACGCGCGCCAGCGTGGCGCTGTCAAGGCGGAGTTGGAACACTGATTCTTGGATGCGGTAGCCCCAGGATTCCAGTGTTTTGGCGACGCGCAGCCGGCGTTTGTTGTCGGCGATGATGTAGGCGATGATGTAGATCATCGCCAGGCAACCCCGCTCCACGGGTAGTCAGGTTCGGCGATGGCTCGCGCCAGCATCTGCGCGGAGTGGGCGATGTGTCTGCGCCACGACCCCGAGTATCCGGGGAGGGCGCCGTTGACGGATCGCTGGCAGGCGGCCTCGTACGCGTCGACGAGGATTTTCTTGCCGTCGCTGCCCAGCCACACTCCCCCGGCCTCGGCCTCAACAACGCTGTGTTCGGGCCGGAGTTTGCGCGTGCGCAGGAGTGCCATGACGGTTTGGTCGACCAGGAGTGGGCGGAACTGTTCCATGAGGTCCAGCGCCAGGCTGGGCCGCTTGTCGGTGGGCGCGTGCGCGATACCGAGGGACGGTTCGAGCCCGGCGGCGTGCAGCGCGCCGACGCACTCGGACAGGAGGATGGCGTACCCGTAGGACAGGGCGGCGTTGGGTAGGTCGTGGGGTGGGCGTCGGCTGCGCCCGTCAAAGGTGACGTCGGCGGGCACGCACGCGGAGAGCGCGTCGAAGTAGGCGTTGGAGCACGCGCCTTCGATGCCCATGATCTCGTCGAGGGTGCGCGCATCCGTGAGCGAGCGACGCCACGCGTGCATGTGCGCGGTCGTGTCGGCGACGTGCACGGTTTCGTCGCGTCGGGCGATGCGGGTGAGGACGTGGATTTTCGCGCCAATGAGGCTGGCGGCCAGGCGGACGCGCCGCTCACGGTCGCCGAAGAGGGCCACTTGCGCGAGGAGCCGACTGGCGTGCGCTCCCCTGTTGGCGCCGATGAGGGTGCCTTGGTAGGAGCCTCGCCGCGACAGGCACACGACGTCGACGCCACTGCGCATCGCCCACGAGCGCGCGCCGGCGGACAGGACGACGTTTCCGGACAGGACGATGCGCGTGACGCTGTTTTTCGGGACGGAGGTTGCAGGCAGCGAGCCGGGCGCGTCGACGAGGACGCGGCCCGCTTTGACATGGACACGCGCGCCATCGCGGCCGACATAGAGGATGCGATCGGCTTTGCCGGTGGGTTCGTCGCTGGACCGGGTGTCCCACGGGTCGATGCCGATGCTCGCGAGGGCTTTCTCCTCGTCAATGTACTGGGTTGTCACGTCGGTGAGGCGCGCGCCCGCGCCAATGGCTGCGGCAGCGACGGTGTCGATGGCGTCGGCCAGGCGCTGTTCGTTTGGTGGCCGCGAGCATGAGGGTGATTCCCACGCGCGAGTAGAGCAGGCCTCGCCCGGTCGCGTACCTGTCAAGGTCGAGCAGGGCCGCGTCGGCGAGGACGCGCATGAGCGGGTTTGGGTCCAAGCCCCCGGCGAGTTCGTCGATAATGGTGGCGTCAGTGTCGGGCAGGCCTAATACCGAGAGTGCCGCGCGGGTCACGAGGCCCGGGTCGGCCGGGCGGATAGTGGCTCGCACCAGGTGGTGGTTGCCGTGGTCGTAGTCGTCGGCGACTACCCTAGTGAAGGCGTCGTGTCTTGCGCGCGTGTCGTCGTAGGTGCCGTGGGGGCGTTCTGCGATGAGTCGCGTTCAAGGCTTTCGCGCACCGATTCAGCCAGGAGCGCCCGGGTGACGGGGTCGGCTGCTTTAATGGTTGTGGCGTCGAGGCGGGCAATGGCCGGTGGGGTCCAGTTCTGCTCGGCGAGTTCTCGCAGCTGCGCTTCGCCGAGGCTTTGGTGTCCGCTGTCGGGGGCGCAGGTGAGGAGGCGGCGCCGCGCGCGCACGAGCGCGTCTGGGGAGTATGCGTCCGCCATGAACGAGGTCGTGGCACGTGTCGTCATCATCGTTCCTTCCCGCAAGCAACCTTACAGTTACGCTACAACTATTCAGGTGGCCTGCCTCCCGACACGCCGACGTCGACAGGAGTATCCGGCGGGAAAACCGCCTCGGAGGCCGCCGGTGGCGATACACCGTATCGCAACGAAAAGTCTGATAATCTGACGCCGTGCTTGCGGATTGGATTGGTGCTTTTCCAGCCCCTGGCGATCCGAGGTGACGTTTCCCCTGGTCACAGGGGGCGTGACACGCCGTACAGTCAGAAAGCACCGAGCGCCAAACGGTGCATTAAGACAAACTTCGATTGGCCGTAACAAAAATATAAGGTACCTGTCAGAAAGCACCGAGCGCCAAAAGGTGCATTAAGACAGCTGGTTCCAGCGTTTTTTAGCGTCTTTGCCGGTCTGTCAGAAAGCACCGAGCGCCAAACGGCGCATTAAGACTTGATGGCGAACCTGACCACTTCCCCGAGGAGGGAGTCTGTCAGAAAGCACCGAGCACCAAAAGGTGCATTAAGACATCATCCAGGCCAGCACTACACGCATGTCTACCCAGGTCAGAAAGCACCGAGCGCCACAAGGTGCATTAAGACAAGGTTTCGCCATCTGCTTCGCGTTGGTGGATAGCTTCCGTCAGAAAGCACCGAGCACCAAAAGGTGCATTAAGACAAAACCCACATTCGTTCAGGGGGTAAAGCCTGTAAATCTGGTCAGAAAGCACCGAGCACCAAAAGGTGCATTAAGACATGTAGTGGCTTGTTACCCATAGCTTTTATAGCTACTGCGTCAGAAAGCACCGAGCGCCAAAAGGTGCATTAAGGGCTCTTCAGAGTTGGGTGTGGGTGGAGGCATCTAGACCTCCTGCGATGAGGAGCATTCGGAGTTGGTAGCTGGTGGGGTTGCGGTAACCTCTGGCGATTCGTCTGCCCAGCTCGATAATGTCCGTTGATGGCTTCCGTGGAGCCGTTGCTGGCTCCGCCGGTATCCAAGTAGGCCAAGAAGGCGTCCTTCCACTTGCGTAGGGTCCGCCCCTAGGCGAGCGATTTCGGGGATGGGACAAGCTGGTAGGCGCTGGATGAGACAAGCGACCAGGCGTTGGCCTTGGGCGGGTGCGGCTTGGTGGAAGACCTCGCGCACTTGCCCAGTGAAGGTAGGCGACATCGACACTGATATGCGCCTCATCTGCCACGAAGGCCTCACGGAGGCGTTCCTTTTGACGTGAGGTGAGCCTGCATGTGTGAGGCGCGCAAAAGAAGCCGGATCTGATATAGGGGATCGCCCTTGCGTCCACGGTGACCAGTCGTGTCTTGCTGGACGCGGCGACGGCATCGATGGCGCCGGCCAGGCGCTGCTCGCTTGGCGCCGCGAGCATGAGGGCGGTTCCGACGCGCGAGTAACGCAGTCCTCGCCCAGTGGCGTACCTGTCAAGATCAAACAGAGCGGCGTCGGCTAGCACGCTCGCGATCGGGTTGGGGTCCGAGGCCCGGGCGAGTTCGTCGATAATGGGCGCGTCGGCGTCGGGGACGTCCAGTGCCGAGAGTGCCGCACGGGTCACGAGGCCAGGGGCGGCCGGGCGGATGATGGCTTACGCGAGGTGGTGGTTGCCGTGGTCGTAGTCCTCGACGAGTCCCCTGCTGAATGCATCGTGTCCTGCGCGCGTGTCATCGTAGGTGCCGTAGGGGCGTTCCGCGGCGAGGCGGCGTTCGAGGCTTTCGCGCACCGATTCAGCCAGGAGCGCCCGAGTGATGGGGGCAGCCGTCGTGAGAGTGTTCCTGTCAAGTGCGGCGATGCGTGGCGGCGCCCAGTCGTGGGCTGCGAGGACACGGAGTTGTTCGTCGGTGAGGCTTCCCGGCGTGGAGGTGTTCGCTCTGGTGGGGTCGGGGTGTGCTGTGAGGAGTCGGCGTCTGGCGCAAGTGAGGGCTTCGGGGGTGAGCGCTTCTCTCAGGGACGAGGCCGTGGTGGGTGTCGTCATCGTCGTTCCTTCCACTCAACAACCTTGCGGTTACCCTACAAGTGTGAAGTGCTGTGACTGATCGACACGCCGGTGACGGCGGCGATCTCCGAGGCAAAAGCATCACCAGAGCGAGTCTGCGGCGATGCCAGCATTTCCAACGAATAGTCTGATATTCTTCCCTTGTGCTTGCTGGTCGGAGGGATGCTTTTTCGACCACTGGCGATCCGACGTAACGTTTCCCCTGGCCACAGGGGGTACGACACGCCGGGCAGTCAGAAAGCACCGAGCGCCAAAAGGTGCATTAAGACATGAAAGACCAAAACTTTCAGAAATTCTCTGGCAGATCGCCAGAAAGCACCGAGCGCCAAAAGGTGCATTAAGACTATACGGGGCGGCCAGTGAGAGGATTTACCAGGATGGCCAGAAAGAACCGAGCGCCAAAAGGTGCATTAAGACAGTCGTACCGAGAAGAACAGCAAGATCGTCATTTGGCTTGCCAGAAAGCACCGAGCGCCAAAAGGTGCATTAAGACACAAACGTGAACGCCATCACGTAATCGATGACAAGCCAGAAAGAACCGAGCGCCAAAAGGTGCATTAAGACGTAAGTTCACCGATTTTTTGGGAGGCTTCGCTCAGGTCGTCAGAAAGCACTGAGCACCAAAAGGTGCATTAAGACGCGTGCTGTTCCCGTAGCGTTTTTGCCATTTTCGTCAGAAAGCACCGAGCACCAAAAGGCGCATTAAGACTCGTTGTATCATTCCGTAGATAATCGAAGGAATTGAGAGTCAGAAAGCACCGAGCACCAAACGGTGCATTAAGACACTTTAATTGACCTATCAGCCATACGTCCTATACCCCGTCAGAAAGCACCGAGCGCCAAAAGGCGCATTAAGACACTCATGGCATGGCCTTAACACTGGCGTTTACAGGGTGGTCAGAAAGCACCGAGCGCCAAAAGGTGCATTAAGGGCTCTTCAGAGTTGGGTGTGGGTGGAGGCATCTAGACCTCCTGCGATGAGGAGCATTCAGAGTTGGTAGCTGGTGGGATTGCGGTAGCCTCTGGCGATTCGTCTGCCCAGCTCGATAATGTCCGTTGATGGCTTCCGTGGAGCCGTTGCTTGCTCCGTCGGTATCGGAGTAGGCGTCGAGTGCGTCCTTCCACTTACGTAGGGTCCGGCCCAGGCAAGCGATTTCAGGAATGGGACAGGCTGGTAGGCGCTGGATGAGACGAGCGGCCAGGCGTCGGCCTTGGGCGGGTGCGGCTTGGTGGAAGACCTCGCGCACTTGCCCGGTGAAGATAGGCGACGTCGACACTGATATGTGCCTCATCTGCCACGAAGGCCTCACGGAGGTGTTCCTTTTGGCGTGGGGTGAGCCTGTGGCGCGAGGCGCGCAAAAGATTGCGGACCTGGGTAGAGGGGATCGCCCTTGCGCCCACGGTGACCGGTCGTGTCTTGCTGGACGCGGGCGGCGCACCTCACCTGGAGCGTGTCCAGCGAGCTTGACGATATGGAAGGCGTCGAGGACGCTGGTGGCGTCTTGGAGTTGATCGTCGATGGCGTTCTTGCTGTCCCTGGAAGGGGTCCAGCGCCGTGGGATGGTCCTTCCCTCGCGTCAGGTCCACGATGCCGGTGAGCTCACGTGGGCCCCGGCGGCGTCGGTCCTGGTGATGCCATACGCGCTCATCAACCCCCAATACCTGCACGCCTGCGAACCGGGCGGGGTCATCAGATGCGGCTTGCAGGCACGGCTTGATGTGGGACCACACGGTGTTCCACGTGGTTGCCAGTTGTCGAGCCAATCCTGCTATGGTGGCTCCTTCGAAGCGCAACTGTCGGATCGCCCAGCGGATCGCCCGCACACCCAAACGCGCCCGGGGTGCACACACCTTCTCGCTGTGCTCCAGGAATGTCACCGTCTGGCAGGTGCGTTCGCGGCATATCCAGCGTCGCTTAAGCCATCGGATCCGCACCGGGACCCCGGCCCAGGGCGCGTCGATCACCTCCACCACCACGCGCCCGTGGCCTTGTGCGATTCAGCCCACAACCCGGGCAGCCCGTCAGCTGGTTGCACGACTCAACATCAAGCACCAGAGCATCTGGGGTGCGAGCCACGCTCATCAGATGGAAGCCCTCCAAACTGACGGGCAGATCACACCGATCACAACGATCAAGCGACACACAGCAGCAGCAGGTAGGGCCAGACACCGCCCGAGGTCTTTGAAGACAGCGGGGGTTGAAGTCCGCTCATCACCTGGGACCTCGATCTCTACCCGCAACCCCCGCTCACCCACACTCAACTCGGAAGAGCCAGTTTGATCGAGGCCCTGGTAGTGCACGCGGGAGACTACGGCATGTCCGTGTCCGAGGAGCTGCGCCCGAAGATGAAAGAATCAAGCGCGATGGCCAAGGCCCTGCGCGCCCTGGACGCCCTGCCCCACGCACCCACGCGCCACGCCCGCGAGGCGGCGGAGGCGCTCAGCGCGGCGCGTGCGCGCCGAGATCGAGGCACCCCTGCGTGACCTGATCCGCTGGGGACTCTTGACGTACTGAGCGGTGTTGTGTGCGCGGGCGCCGCGGCTGCAGGGGCAGTCGCGGCGCTTGGCGTCAGGGCGTTGTTACTTGTCTTTCGGGGTGGATGCAGTCCGGGCCTCGTGCATGTTTACTCGCCGTAGTGGAAGCGGCAGGAAATGATCCAGAGGGCTTTGCCGTCGTCGCTGATCTGGTAGATCAGGCGGTGCCGTGAGTCGATCCGGCGTGACCAGTACCCCGAGAACTCGTAGCGAAGAGGCTCAGGCTTGCCGATCCCCTCGTTTCCGTTGCGCTGGATGTCCTTGATGAGTGCGTTGATGCGCTTGAGGGTCTTGCGATCCTCGAACTGCCACCAGACATAGTCGTTCCAGGCCTCCTCATCCCATGTGATGTGCATGGTCAGTCCTCGTCGAGCTCAATGAGGTCGTGAACGACGCCCTCGCCAGCGCGGTGACGTGCGATCGATTCGCGCAGGTGGCGGGCGTTTGCGGGGGACTGCATGAGGTAGACGGTCTCCATGAGGGACTCGTACTCGTCGAGGGCGATAATGACGGCGCTCTCGTGGCCCTGTCGGGTAATGACGATTTCCTCGCGGTCGTTGACGACCTGGTCGAGGACCTCGGCGTAGCGTGCGCGTGACTCGGTGTAGGTCATGGTTTTCATGGGGTGCTCCTCTGCTCGTCTATGTACAGAACATTGTACATGAAGTGAGGGTGTGTGTCTCCAGCCGGATGGTGATGCGCGGGGGTAACGCCTCCATGCGGGGCCAGGTACTGCGGAACTGCTGGCGCGGGACTGCTGACGTGGGACTGCTGGCATGGGGTCTGCATCGCGGCGTCCTTCACCTGGGAGGGAGAGGGCCGTGCGTTCTGGATAGGAAGCGCTGATCTGGATAGGTTATTTTCCTATCCGCAACGTCATAACCTATCCAGTTCGTGGTTTCCTATCCGCTTCGTGGCCGCCCATGCCCATGCGCGTCCGCACGTGGGCCCGATGATGTGCACGTGGGCCCTTTCATCCGCACGGGGGCAGCGCCGCCTACGCGCAGGTTATGGGGTTTACGTGTGTGTCAAGGGGTTAACGTGCAGCCCTTAGTGGCCGCGGTGGCGAGCCTTCGCTTTCAGGCGGGCGAGTCGTCGTTTCTCTTCAGCTTTCTTTCGTTTCTCTTGCCTGGTTGTGGAAGCTCGTTCTTGTGCCGTGCGTTCACGTTCCGCTTGAATCGATGCCTGTGACGCAGTGGAAGGAAGCGCACGGCGAGCGAGGCGAGACGCTTGGCGCTGTGTGCGCTTAGGGTTGTGGTGTGTCGTCTGGCGTTGGGCCGTATCGGGCGTCCAAGCGGCCTCGTCGAGGCGGCACAGGAGAGCGTTAGCGTGAGCGAGAAGGAACTCGTAGAACTCCGCGTCTGAGGGCTGCGCGCCGAACACGATTCTAACGGCGCGAACACGGTCGGCCTCGTGGCGCTCAATGACACCGACCCAGAACTGACCATCGAAATATAGTGTGGACTCCGTCTTCATTACTCGTCTCCAGGTACACCACGGTGGACCCGATGACGCTGGATTCTGCTCGGGGCAGCGACGGATGCGAGGCATCGCCCAGACTTCCTACTGGACTGTGCGGTTCGCGTATCAGGACTGACGACTCATTATACATCCCGTGTTCCGGGGTGTTGCTACTGGACGATCGGCTTGCCGCCGATGGACATGGGGGCGCGGGTACGGGCCTCCAACAGTTTGATGGCTCTTCAGAGTTGAGTGTGGGTGGAGGCATCTAGACCTTCTGCGATGAGGATTCGGAGTTGGTAGCTGGTGGGGTTGCGGTAGCCTCTGGCGGTGCGTCTGCCCAGCTCGATAATGTCCGTTGATGGCTTCCGTGGAGCCGTTGCTTGCTCCGTCGGTGTCGAAGTAGTCGTCGAGTGCGTCCTTCCACTTGCGCAGGGTCCGCCCCAGGCGAGCGATTTCGGAGATGGACAGGCTGGTAGGCGCTCGATGAGACGAGCGGCCAGGCGTTGGCCTTGGGTGGGTGTGGCTTGGTGGAAGAACTCGCGCACTTGCCCGGTGAAGGTAGGCGACGTCGACACTGATGTGCGCTTCATCTGCCGTGAAGGCCTCACGGAGGCGTTCTTTCTGTCCCTGGAAGGGATCCACCGTCGCGATCTGGATACCGGAGCGAAAGTCTTCGCCGCGCTCTTCTAGCCAGTTCTCATGCATGGTGCCAGATCTGCCTGGGACCAGGTCCACTCAAGCGGGCCGTGGGATGATCCTCCCCTAGACGTGGTCCACGATGCCGGTGAGCTCACGGGGGCCCCGTCGACGTCGGTCCTGGTGATGCCACACATGCTCATCAACCCCCAGCACCCGAACCCCCGCAAAAACGGGCAGGGTCATCAGATGCGGCTTGCAGACACGGCTTGATATGGGACCATACGGTATTCCACGTGGTGCGACATATCCAGCGTCGCTTAAACCACCGGAACCTTGCCGGGACCCCGGCCCAGGGCGCGTCGATCACCTCCACCACCACGCACCCGTGGCCTTGAGCAAGTCACCGCGCATCCAGGGCACCCCGCCAGCTGGTTGCACGACTCAACATCGAGCATCAGAGTATCTGGGGTGCGAGTCACGCTCATCAGATGGAAGCCCTCCAAACTGACGAGCAGATCACACCGATCACACCGATCAAGCGACACGGAGCAGCAGCAGGTAGGGCCAGACACCACCCGAGGTCCTTTGAAGATCGCGGGGGTTGAAGTCCGCTCATCACCTGGGACCTCGACCTCTACCCGCAACCCCCGCTCAACACCCACTCACCCACACTCAACTCGGAAGAGCCGTTAAACGATCAAGAAGCAGAGGAGTAATGATAAGAACCTGCTACGATTTATTGTGAAAGAAGCTCGTCAACGAAGGCTGACTGAAGCGCGATCTTCAGGTCAAGGCAGACATCAGTACTGGCACCGTCGCCAAGCTCGATGGAAACGAGAATGTCACTACCACCGTGCTCGTTAAAATCGCTGAAGCGTCGGTCCGAGAACTGATCAATATCGCGGAGATTGTCGAAGACATGGAGGAGGAGAGCAATGTCAAAGCTCACTGAAGAGGATGTCAAGCTCAGGTTCATTACACCTGCGATCACAGAGACGGCTGGTTGGCGTAAAGAGCAACTTCGTATGGAGCTTGTCATCGCTCCTGGCCAGGTCATTGTTCAAGGTGCCAAGACCAAACGGGGCGAGATCAGCAAAGCGGATTACGTGCTGCTTGGTTCGAAGTCGCGTAAGCCGCTTGCGGTTGTTGAAGCCAAGGACATGGAGCACACTGTCCGTGCAGGTCTGCAGCAGGCACTAGGTTATGCCGCGAAGCTTGACGCCCCGTTCGCCTACTCGTCAAACGGCAAGGGCTTCATCGAGCACGACTTCTTCACCGGCATTGAGCGAGAGATCGGCTTGGATGAGTTCCCTACCGAGGATGAGTTGTGGCAACGCTATCTGGTTGGCAAAGGACTTGACGCTCAGGGTGCGGCACTGATTGCTGAGCCATATCATGTTGACCCGTTCAAACCGCAAGAAGCTCGCTATTACCAGCAGGTAGCGGTAGACCGCACGCTGGAAGCAATCGCACAAGGCGACCGCCGTCTACTCCTGGTGATGGCCACCGGCACCGGCAAGACATTCACGGCCTTTCAGATTATTTGGCGGCTCCTCAAAGCTGGAACAGTGAAACGGGTACTGTACCTTGCCGACCGCAACGTGCTGATCGATCAGACCATCACCGGCGACTTCGAGCCACTCTCTGGCCGCATCACCAAGGTCAGAGGCAAGCACTTGGATTCCTCTTACGAGGTTTACATGAGCCTGTATCAACAGCTCGCTGGTGGGGAGGGTGAAGAACCATTCCGGCAGTTCAAACCAGAGTTCTTTGACCTCGTCATCATTGACGAGTGTCACCGTGGATCAGCACGCGAAGAATCGCTGTGGCGACGTGTCCTCGACTATTTCTCTAGCGCCATCCACATTGGTATGACGGCAACACCGAAAGAAACCAAGGAAGTGTCGAACATCGACTACTTTGGTGAGCCTGTCTACACCTACAGTTTGAAACAGGGAATCGAGGATGGCTTCCTCGCTCCGTATAAGGTGATCCGTGTTGGCTTGGACGTCGACTTGGAGAACTGGCGACCGTTCGAGGGGCAAGTCGACGTTGATGGCAACGAAGTTGAGGATCGCGAGTACAATATCAAGGATTACGACCGTAACCTCATCATTGATGAGCGCACCCAGATGGTCGCCAAGTACGTGACGTCCTGGCTGGAGAAGTACGGCACTGATTCGAAGACCATCGTCTTCTGCGTCGATATTGAGCATGCTGAACGAATGCGCCAAGCCCTAGCGAAAGAGAACCTTGAGCGGGTCATCAAAGACTATCGGTATGTTATGAAGATCACCGGTGATGATAATGAGGGCAAGGGTCAGCTCGATAACTTCGCTGACGTCAACGAGCAGTACCCGACAGTGGTCACCACATCGAAACTGCTCACGACGGGTGTCAACGTCAAAACGATCAAGCTCATCGTCTTGGAGGCCAATATCGGGTCGATGACGGAATTCAAACAGATTGTCGGACGCGGCACCCGACTTGATCCTGAACATGGGAAAAAGTTTTTCACAATCATGGACTTCCGTGGATCGACCCGACTCTTCGCCGACCCAGACTTCGACGGCAACCCTGCGGGCAGCATAGACATGCCTTTGCCCGCGCCCGGAGATGATGATGAGATCTCCGTACCCGAATGGCCAGACGACGAAACACTAGAAGATGACGGGTTTGAGGAGGGTATTGAGGACTTCGGCCCAGATGATGTGATCGTCTGTGAGCCGCCGTGGATCACCGACCCAGACTCTGAAAAGCGAGGGAAGGTGCGAGTTCGGGGTGTTGAAGTCAAATTGCTCAACGAACGTGTACAGTATGTTAATCCAGTCACCGGAAAACTCGTAACCGAATCGATCCGCGACTTCTCGAAGCGGTCATTGCTGAACACGTACTCCAGCCTCGACTCGTTCCTTACCGCTTGGTCGCAGGCCGAGCGAAAGGACGAACTCATCGGCCAGCTCAGCAGCCGTGGCGTCTTCCTTGAGGCGATACGCGAAGAAGCTGACGGTAGGTTCTTCGACGTTGACGATTTCGACCTGATCCTCCACGTTGCCTTCGACAAGCCTCCACTGACCAAACAAGAGCGTATCGATCACGTCAAGAAGCGCGGTTACCTCCACAAATACTCAGACACGTGCCGCGAAGTGTTGGAAGCGCTCTTGGATAAGTACGCAGATATCGGTATATCTGAAATCGAAACAACCAGAGTCCTCAGCGTTGACCCATTCACCCAGTACGGGTCACCGAAGAAGATTGCCCGCCTCTTCGGAGGACGCAATGCCTACCTCCAGGCCATTCGTGAACTCGAAGACGCCCTCTACGAAGCTGCATAAGGAGCACAAGTAGCTAATGAGCCTGAACTCGTTCATCTCAACCTCCCGCAAGATCATGCGCGGAGACGCCGGGGTCGACGGCGACGCCCAACGCATCGCCCAACTCACCTGGCTGTTATTCCTCAAGGTCTACGACGCGAAAGAAGCCGACTGGGAGTTCCACAACCCCGCCTACCAGTCGATCATCCCCAAACATCTCCGCTGGCGATCTTGGGCACCCGACCGAAAAGACGGACGCTCCAAGACCGGTGAGGAACTGCTGACGTTCCTCAACACTGAACTCTTCCCAGTCCTCAAATCGCTGCCGATCACCGCATCGACGCCGCTCAGTCAATCCGTGGTTCGGGCAGTGTTCGAGGATTCGAACCAGTACATGAAGGACGGCATCCTCATCCGTCAACTCGTTAACCTGATCGACGAGATTGACTTCGAGGACTATACAGACCGGCATGCTTTCGGCGAGATCTACGAGACCTTGCTGAAAGAACTCCAAAGCGCGGGCAGCTCAGGTGAGTACTACACGCCGCGCGCGGTCACCGACTTCATGATCGAAATGATCAACCCCAGGCTCGGAGAGACCGTCGCGGACTTCGCAGCCGGAACAGCCGGGTTCCTCACCTCAACGCTCAAACACCTCGACGAACAGGTCGAAAGCGTCGAAGACCGCGAGGCATATCGCTCCAGCGTTTACGGCATTGAGAAGAAGCCAATGCCGTACCTACTTGGCGTGACCAACCTACTGTTACACGACGTCGACCAGCCCCAGTTCATTCACGGCAACTCACTCGAACGCAACGTGCGCGACTTCAAAGACAGCGAGAAGTTCGACGTCGTCACCATGAACCCGCCCTACGGCGGCACAGAGCAAGAATCGGTCAAAGCGAACTTCCCGCAAACCTTCCGTTCCTCTGAAACCGCAGACCTATTCATCGCGCTCATCACCTACCGGCTCAAACGACACGGAAGAGCCGGGGTCGTACTGCCCGACGGGTTCCTCTTCGGCAACGACGGCGCAAAACTCGCACTGAAGGAACGGCTCCTCAAGGAGTTCAACCTCCACACCATCATCCGCCTGCCGGGCTCTGTGTTCTCGCCCTACACCTCCATTGCTACCAACCTGCTGTTCTTCGACAACACCGGTACAACCAAGGAGACCTGGTACTACCGAGTAGACCTCCCCGAAGGCTACAAAGCGTTCTCCAAGACCAGACCAATGCTGAGGGAACACCTGGCCGACGCCGCTGAGTGGTGGATGGATCGCCGAGAGCTCGAAGACGCTGACGGCAACCCCAAAGCCCAGCGGTTCACCGCCGATCAACTTATCGAGGGCGGTTACAACCTTGACCTCTGCGGCTTCCCGCAACAAACAACCGTCGTGCTCAGCCCAGAAGAAACAATCGCTGATTACAAGACCAAACGAGCCGAACTCGACGCGCAAATCGACGCCAAGATCGCCCAAATTGAAGCGCTCCTGGCGGTGACCGAATGATAGCCGACCGCCTCCGCGCTGCCATCCTCCAAGCCGCCATCAGCGGCAGGCTCACAGATCAGCGTCCAGAAGACGGAACTGCTGAAGAGCTTCTCGAACACATCGTTGCAGAACGGGCGGCGCTGGTCAAAAAGAAGAAGATCAAGAAGCAGAAGCTGCTTCCACGTGTCAACGCAGACGATCAAGCGTTTGTTTTGCCCACGAGCTGGTCATGGATCAGCTTTGGGGAGACCATTAGCCTCTTGTCTGGGAGAGACCTCACCCCTGAACAATATTCAGATAGGCCTGATGGTATCCCCTACATTACTGGTGCGAGTAACTTTGCCAATGGTTCTATCATCGTCAATCGATGGACTGCACAGCCATTAACGGTTGCCCACCGAGGCGACCTGCTGATTACCTGCAAGGGAACTATTGGCGATCTTGCTGTGCTGGAAGAGTCGGAAGCTCATATCGCTCGACAGATCATGGCGATAACTTGCTTGCAAGTTCGACGCGGATACATCGCTGCGTTCCTCGAATATTCAGTCGCTGCCTTAAAGGCACAAGCGAAAAGTATGATTCCAGGAATTAGTCGCGACATGCTGCTCACAACACCGCTTCCTCTCCCGCCGCTCGCCGAGCAAGAACGGATTGTTGCCAAGCTTGACGCGTTACTGCCGCTCATTGATCAACTTGCTGAACTTGAGAGAGAGAGAGAGTATCTAGACCGCGAGTTCGCTAAAGCAATCGAACGCGCGATCCTCCAAGCCGCCATCAGCGGCAAACTCACCAAGCAACACCCCGAAGACGGCACCGCAGAAGAACTCCTCGAAACCATCAAAACCGAACGCCAGCAACTCGAAAAGGAGGGAAGAATTAAAAAGCAGAAACCACTGCCATCAGTGGAAAAAACAGACGAACCCCTTGAGCTGCCAGATACGTGGGAATGGGCCCAGATCGGATCTATTGTTGATCTTATTAACGGACGCGCATACAAGCGTCAAGAACTACAAACTTCCGGTAAGTGGCCAGTGCTAAGGGTCGGTAATCTATTTACAAATGAGACCTGGTACTACTCTGACCTCGATCTGGAGGATGACAAGTACTGCAGCAACGGCGACCTGCTTTATGCATGGTCAGCTTCCTTTGGCCCGCATATATGGCGCGGGGAGAAGTCGATTTTCCATTACCACATCTGGAAGGTACGTCATTATTCTATGAATCGCGACTACCTTAACTATGTTCTTCAGTGGGATGTGGAGCGCATTCGTACTGCGACAACCGGTTCCACGATGGTTCACGTGTCAATGACGAACATGAGACCACGCACAATCCCAGTAGCTCCGATCGAGGAGCAAGATCGAATCGTAAAAAGGTTAGATAGTTTGCTTCCTTTGGTGGACCAAATCGGCAAGCTTGTGTTGTGATCACCAAGGTTCACTTTCGAGGCTTTCATCGTTTCAAGGAGAACGTCTTCGACTTCGACGAGATGATGGGCTTTATCGGCTCTTCCGAGTTGAGTGTGGGTGACCGGGTGTTGGTCGGGGGTTGCGGCGAGCATGATGAGCAGTGCTACGACCATGAGGATGGCCGAAACAGCCAATGGCGTCGAATAGTGCGGACTAAACACGAGAAGACTGGTAAGCCCGGCAACTCCCGTGGTAGCACCCATTTGGTGGCCGGTGTTGACGATGCCGGAAGCAGCTCCCGCCTCGCTGGGGCTGCTTTGCCAGATCCCCACGGAGGTGATTGGGCCAAAGGATGCACCCTGCCCAAGTCCAGTTAGGAGCAGGCGTCGGAGCCCGAAACGAGTGACAAGGGAACTGACCATCATCCCGGTGGCACCTTGCGGGACGCAATTGACGAGCATGAGCAAACCGGCGGTCAGGGCAGAGTATCCCAGGGTGAGCTCAAAGTATTGGGTGGTCATGAAGTACATGCCGAAAAGGGACGTGGCAAACAGGAGTCGGGCAATTAGTGTCAAGCCACGAACCCGGTGGTGCCACAGGTGCTCGGGAAGAATTGGCGCAGAAGCTTTACGCTCCCAGGCAACAGCCATGACAAGAACGATCGCCCCAATTATTCCTGGCATAACACTGCGTTCCACTAGGGCTAGGGTGATCAGAAACATGGAACCGGTCAGCAGGACCGCACCTAGCACGTCGAACCGGCCCGGCCGTGAAGGTAAAGCAGGTAAAAACCGCACGGCAAGCACGAGTACTACCACCGCGATGGGGACATTAATCCAGAACCGAACCGCCAAGATAAGAAAGCAGTGATAAACCCGCCGATCAGCATCCCGCCAGAGGATCCCAGACCGGCCATTGTGCCGTAGGCAGCCGTGACCCGGGTCCGTTTGACCGTGTCATGAAAGACGGCCGTAATGAGCGTCAGGGACGTGCGCGCAACTACAGCGGCGCCGTCGTCGAGAGTTAAGCCAGCAGCAACGATGGCCCCAGTGGCTTCGCTCTCGACGCCGGCAAGGCCCAGCTCGCCGCCGTTACCTACAAAATCGTCCGTCGCCTATAAAAACAGTATTGAAAAATCATAGGCGACGGACGATTTTACCTGTAAATCTCAGGCGCAGGCCCCAGACCAAGCTGCAACCCAGCGGCCCTGACAGCCGCAACCCAGCCATCTAGAGCACCATGGCCGCCACCCAGCCGCTGGCCAGCAAGGGCAGGTTGAAGTGCAAGAAGGTGGGGATCACCGAGTCACGGATGTGATCGTGCTGGCCGTCGGCGTTAAGACCAGCGGTGGGCCCTAGCGTGGAGTCAGAGGCGGGCGAGCCGGCGTCGCCCAGTGCCCCAGCCGTACCAATAATGGCTACTGTGGCCGCCGGGCTGAACCCCAAAGACATGCACAGGGGCACATAAATGGTGGTAATGATAGGCAAAGTAGAGAAGCTAGAGCCAATCCCCATGGTCACAATCAACCCCACCACCAGCATGGCTAGCGCCGCCAGGGCCTTATTGGCGCCAAAGAGCGCGGCGGAGGTTTTCACTAGGCTCTGCACGTCTCCGGTGGCGCTCATCACGGCGGCAAAGCCTTGGGCGGTGATCATGATGAAACCAATCATCGCCATCATTTTCATGCCCTGGGTAAACACGTCGTCGGCCTGACGCCAATTAACCGCCCCGGTGATCATGAAAATCGACAGGCCCACCAGGGAACCCACCAGCAGCGAGTCAGCTTCCGACTCCAGCGAAAGCATCACCACCTGCACGGCGAAGGTGGCCACAATAGCGATCAGGGAAACAATCACCTTGTAGCGGCTCACCTGCTCCACGGCCACAATCGATACCGGCTGGTCCGCATATTCGCGCGGCTTACGGTAGGAGAAAAACACGGCGATCAGCAGCCCGGCCACCATTCCCAGGGCCGGAATGGTCATCACGTGCATGACGTTGATGCCGTCTACTTTCATGCCTGCACTTTTAATGTTTGCCAGCAAAATATTGTTCAGGAAGATCGAGCCGAAACCCACCGGGATCCACATGTAGGTGGTCACCAGCCCGAAAGTCAGCACGCAGGCAACTAGGCGCCGGTCAATACGCAGCTTGTTCATTACGGTCAGCAAAGGCGGGATGATCAGCGGAATGAAGGCGATGTGCACCGGGATCAGGTTCTGGCTCATCACCGACATGGCTAAAATTCCCGCCAGCATCAGCCATTTAGCCCCAAAGGCCGCTTTGGCATTATTTTCTTTGCCGACGGCGGCCGTAATTTTTTGCGCTAATAGTTCCGGCAGTCCGCTGTTGGCCACAGCCATGGCGAAAGCGCCCAGCAAGGCATAGCTCAGGGCGATTTTGGCTCCCCCTGCCAGCCCGGTTTGGAAGGCCACCATGGTCTTATCAAGGCCAATGCCTGAGATTAAACCGCCCACTACCGAACCTATGAACAGCGCTAGCACCACATGCACTCGCAGGGCAGCGAGTACAAGCATTACTATGACAGCGATAAGTACGGCGTTCATGAAGGGGAATATAAATGGCCCCTAGCTCGCTGGGCAAGGCTTGTCTCACTAGACAATCATATTTGGCGGGCGCACACGGTAGATTCGAAGGCGCGTCTGCTGGCGCCAGAGCAACCAGACTCACAAGCCGAAGTGGCCCGCGCGGCAAGTTTCAGGGCAGCCGCTAAGTGGCGACCTTGCGAGCAAGTGTGCAGCTACAGGCGGCACCTATCCAGATAGCATTCCGCCGAGGACAGCTGGCGCCCCTCATAGTTGCACTGGGTTTGGCCGGTAGGGCGTAAACAAACACGCGCGCTAACCCACGCAAATACACGTCACACAGATTTCACTAACTGCGAACAGTATCGCAATCCAATTTTCTTCTGTAAGCTGGCACCTACCTGTGAATACTTCAAGAAACCTGGCCAGCGCAGGTTTTGCTAACACAGTGTTAGCTACGTCATTTTTAGTGGCAATTATCGCAGCTGTCACGCACTTGAGACTAGCGCTACAAACCAAGTAAAATCCGGCTGTCAGTGTATTTAGGGCTTAGCCCTAGATTCACTGTCAGGTGGAGCCTAGCCAAGACTTCTTAGCTAAGCAAAGCCAAAAGGTGATGACAAGGTTTGGGCTGGAGCCTATTGGTTCCAGCCCAAACCCTCACCAGGCCTTATGCGCACTTAAAGGCTAATTGCATCGCTTATATAAACGGGTGCCCCTACCAGTTTTGGTAGGGGCACCCGTTTGTTAGCTAAGTGTTAGCAATCAGTTGTTGCCGGTCAGCTTCTCGCGCAGAGCAGCTAGAGCCTCGTCAGAAGCGAGGGTACCAGCGGCCTCAGCGGGAGCCGAGGAGTAGGAGCTGGCGGGAGCCGGAGCGGCAGCAGCCTGCTCGACGTCCTCTTCCAGAGCCTTGGCAACCTGGGCCTTGTGGGCTTCCCAGCGGGCGTGAGCAGCAGCGTACTGTGCTTCCCAAGCCTCGCGCTGAGCCTCGTAGCCTTCGAGCCACTCGTTGGTCTCGGGGTCGAAGCCCTCGGGGTACTTGTAGTTGCCGTTCTCGTCGTACTCGGCAGCCATACCGTACAGCGAAGGATCGAAGTCCTCGGAGTTGGGGTCTACACCCTCGTTGGCCTGCTTGAGCGACAGGGAGATGCGGCGACGGTCCAGGTCGATGTCGATGACCTTGACGAATACCTCGTCACCGACCTTGGCAACCTGCTCGGGCACCTCGACGTGGCGCTGGGCCAGCTCGGAGATGTGAACCAGACCCTCGATACCGTCCTCGACGCGTACGAACGCACCGAAGGGAACCAGCTTGGTGACCTTACCGGGCACAACCTGGCCGATAGCGTGGGCGCGGGCGAAGGCCTGCCACGGGTCTTCCTGGGTAGCCTTGAGGGACAGGGAGACACGCTCGCGGTCGAAGTCCACATCCAGGACCTCGACGGTGACTTCCTGGCCAACCTCGACAACCTCGGACGGGTGGTCGATGTGCTTCCAGGACAGCTCGGAGACGTGAACCAGACCGTCTACGCCACCCAGGTCCACGAAGGCACCGAAGTTGACGATGGAGGAAACCACACCGCTGCGAACCTGGCCCTTCTGGAGGGTCTGCAGGAAGTTGGTGCGTACCTCGGACTGGGTCTGCTCCAGCCAAGCGCGGCGGGAAAGGACCACGTTGTTGCGGTTCTTGTCCAGCTCGATGATCTTGGCCTCTAGCTCGCGGCCAACGTAGGGCTGAAGGTCGCGTACGCGACGCATTTCAACCAGGGAAGCGGGTAGGAAGCCGCGCAGACCGATGTCGAGGATGAGACCACCCTTAACGACCTCGATAACGCTACCGGTGACAACACCGTCTTCTTCCTTGATCTTTTCGATCTGACCCCAAGCGCGCTCGTACTGTGCACGCTTCTTGGATAGCAGCAGACGGCCTTCCTTGTCCTCCTTCTGGAGAACCAGGGCCTCGATCTCGTCACCAACAGCAACGATCTCTTCGGGGTCTACGTCATGCTTAATGGACAGCTCGCGAGAGAGGATAACGCCCTCAGTCTTGTAGCCGATGTCGAGGAGGACCTCGTCGCGGTCAACCTTAACGACGGTGCCCTCAACGATGTCGCCATCGTCGAAGTACTTGATGGTTTCGTCGACGGCTGCGAGTAGTTCCTCGGTAGAGCCGATGTCGTTGACGGCGACCTCGTTGTTGGTCGGCTCGTTGGGCGTAGTGGTGGTCATTTAGAAGTTGCTCCGAATACGGAAAAGTAGTTGCGGACGAACATGCCTGCCCCGCATACGGTCAACTAGGTCCGTCCCAGTTAGCCGCTGCACATTGTTAAATGCTTAATCTGTTTACACAGATTAGGGGCATACGCTGCTCACCTTATCAGTTAGACAGGCATAAATAACAGGGTATTAACAACAGCTAGTAATTATCTTCTGGTGTTATCTATCACTTTTATAACTAGTGGGCGGCGTCGCGCCAGGTTTTACCCAACCCCACGCCAACTTCTAGTTTGACGCTGAGGCTGGCAGCGCTTTCCATTTGCTGGCGCACTAGCTGCTGCACCGTCTCAGCTTCACCTGGGGCGATTTCCAGCACGAGTTCGTCATGCACCTGCAGCAGGATGCGGCTAGCTAGGCCCTGCTCGCGTAGGGCGGCCTCCACATTTAGCATGGCTTGCTTGATGATGTCGGCGGCAGTGCCCTGGATGGGGGCGTTGAGGGCGGCGCGTTCAGCAGCCTCGCGGGTGGCGTAGTTGTCGCTGTTTAGTCCGGGTAGATAACGACGGCGCCCGGCCATGGTTTGGGTGTAGCCCAAGGTGCGGGCCTGCTTAACTACACCGGTTAGGTACTCTTGCACTCCCCCAAAGCGCGCAAAGTAGGCTTTGCGCAGGCTGGCTGCTTCTTCACGAGAAATACCTAGCTGGCGTGAAAGCCCAAAGGTGGACAGGCCATAGGCCAGGCCGTAGCTCATGGCTTTAATGTGGCTGCGCTGCTGGGAGGTGACCTCAGCGGGGTCAATGCCATGCACCAGGGCGGCCACATAGCGGTGTAGGTCCTCGCCGCTAGCAAAAGCGTCAATTAGGCCCTGATCTTTAGACAGGTGGGCCATGATGCGCATTTCGATTTGCGAGTAGTCCGCCGTCATTAGGGCTTCATAGCCCTCCCCGGGCACAAACGCCCCGCGAATACGCATGCCTTCTTCAGAGCGGGCCGGAATGTTTTGCATATTGGGCTCGGTGCTAGATAGGCGCCCGGTGGTGGTTACGGTCTGCTGGAAAACAGTGTGGATGCGCCCGTCGTCGCGAGTGGTTTTACGTAGCGTCTCTACCATTTGGCGCAGCTTAATGGCGTCGCGGTGTTCTAGCAGGTAGCCCAGGAAGGGGTGAGCGGTTTTAAGGTAGAGCTCTTCTAGAGCCTCAGCGTTAGTGGTGTAACCAGTTTTGGTTTTACGAGTCTTGGGCATATCTAGTTCTTCAAACAGCGCCACCTGCAGCTGCTTGGGGCTAGATAGGTTGATGGTGTGGCCCAGGGCGTCGTAGGCGTTTTGGGCGGCGTGGGTTACGCGCGAGTCCAGCTCGCCTAGCAGCTGTTCTAGGTAGTCCATGTCGACGCCGATGCCGGCGTTTTCCATATGCGCTAGGGTGAGCGAAACCGGCAGCTCCAACTGGCTTAGTAGCTGCAAAGAATCGGTTTTTTCTAGCTGCCCGGTAAGTACCGGCACCAGGGCGTGGGTTAGGGCTGCGTCGTCGACGCTAGCTTCCTCCTGCCCCAGGCCATCTAAATCAAGCAGGGTTTGCTCTGCCTGCCCGGTGGGTTCTTGATCGATTCCTAGCCAGCGCTGGGACAGATCGGCCACGCTGTAACCACGCTGATCGGGGCGGGCAATATAGCCGGCTAGGGCGGCGTCGAAACTGACTGAGTTTAGCTCCAAGCCCCGCCCATGCAGGGCGTGCCAGGTGGATTTATAGTCGGTTACGTATTTTTCCTGGCTGCCGGCCAGATACTGGGCTAGCGTCTGCTCGTCGGCAGGGCTAATGGTGGTCAGGTCAATGTTTAGGCTTTGGGTGCCGTCGCTGAGAATCAGGGTGTCGGCGTCGCCCATAGACGGGGTGAAGCAGCCGGTAACCGCCAGGGCCAAAGGATGGCTAGCACCTTGTAGCCACTTTTCTAGCCCGCCCGCTAGGCCGGCCAGGTGTAGCTGCTTAGCTTCCACTTTGGCTAGCTGTTCTATTTCCGCCAGCGGCATTTGGGTATCGAAGTTTAGCTGAGCTAGGGCCTTGTCGCGCAGGGACACGAACTGCATTTGGTCCATGAAGGAAATGAACTCGTGGCGGTTGCCACCAGTTAGTTTCAGGTCGCTTAGCTGTACATCTAGCTCTAGGTCGGTTAGCAGGCGGTTTAGCTTGCGGTTGCGTTTAACGTCATCAAGGTGATCACGCAGCGACTGACCTACCTTGCCCTTAATTTCATCCACATGGGCGTAGATGCCCTCTAGGCTCTCGTAGCGGTTTAGCCATTTAGCTGCGGTTTTGGGCCCCACCCCGGGCACGCCGGGCAGATTGTCGCTGTCCTCCCCCACCAGCGCCGCCAGCTGGGGGTATTGGGCGGGGGTGACGCCGTAGCGGGCGAACACTTCCTGGGGGGTCATGCGCCGCGACACGCTCACCCCACGCACCGGGTAGAGCACGGTGGAGTGGTCTGTGACCATCTGGAAGGAGTCGCGGTCGCCTGAGGAGATAAGGACTTCGTAGCCTTGTTCTAGGCCTTGGCTGGTGAGCGTGGCCAAAATGTCGTCGGCTTCAAAGTCGGGTTTGCTTAGGCAAGTTACGTTTAGCGTGCCCAGCAGCTGGCGGATCAGCTCTACTTGGCCAATGAAAGCTTCAGGGGTTTTGTCGCGGGTGCCCTTGTATTCGGGATATTCGCGGGTGCGGAAGGTGCCGCCGGGTAGGTCGAAGGCTACGGCCACGTGGCTGGGCTGCTCAGCTTCAAGTAGCCCCAGGAACATGCTTAAAAAGCCGTGGACGGCGTTGGTGTGTTGACCCGCGCCGTTGACGAAATTTTCCGCCGGTAGGGCGTAGAAGGCTCGAAATGCCATTGAATGGCCGTCAATTAGCAGCAGGCGTTTGTTATCCACTGTTTAAGGCTAGCGGTTTTTGGCTTTGCCGTGTCAGTCTTTAAGGCATGAGTGATCCCACGCAGGGCCTGATTGCTAGCGAGTCGGGCACATTAATGGAAACTTTAGCGATGCAAGTTGAGCGCCGTGACGCCCAGTGCACAATCGTGTCTATGCCGGTTGAGGGTGCGTTGCAGGTGGTGGGGATTTTGCATGGCGGGGCTAGTGCGGCGCTGATTGAAACTGCCGCCTCGGTAGCTGCTCGCGAGGCCGCGCCCGAAGGAAAGGTGGCGGTGGGCACTGAACTGAACGTTTCGCATTTGCGTGCGGTTAGGAGCGGGCGGGTGCGCGCCACGGCCACGCCCCTGCATTTGGGGCGGCGCACCGGGGCCTATCAGGTTCATGTTCACGACGACGCCGGACGCCTCACTGCGCACGGCACGTTGCGGGTGCTGTTTTCTTAGACATTCTTAAAGGGAAAGCTGTTTTAGCGCCGCTAAAACCATTGTGGGCAGGCCTAGGGCCTGCCCACGTTTATGAGTGTGTAGTGTTAAAGCCACTGCCTTGCGGTAGAGGCGTTAGGGGTCTACTTCTTTTTGGCGCCACCAACCTGCTCGATTACGGCGTCGGCTACCTCACGCATGGTGAGGCGACGGTTCATGGAGGTCTTTTGTAGCCAGCGGAAAGCTTCAGGCTCGCTTAGGTTCATCTGCTCTTGGAGCAGGCCCTTGGCGCGGTCAACGCGCTTGCGGGTCTCGAAACGCTCCTGCATGTCCTCTAGCTCGTTTTCTAGAGAGACAATCTCTTCGAAACGGCTATAAGCCACTTCAATGGCCGGCAGTAGGTCTGCCGGGGTGAAGGGCTTGGTTAGGTAGGCCATGGCTCCCGCATCTGCTGCACGACGTGCAAGTTCTAGTTGAGAGAAAGCGGTGAGCATAACCACTGCACAGGAGTGCTCTTTGATGATGGTTTCTGCGGCGGTGATCCCGTCCATAACCGGCATCTTTACATCGAGGATGCACAGGTCTGGCTTGAGTTCCTCCACGAGTCGAATTGCTTCTTCACCGTTGGAGGCTTCTCCAACAACGTCATAGCCCGCTTCGGTGAGGATTTCGACAATATCAAGTCTGATCAAGGCTTCGTCTTCAGCGACGAGGACCCTACGTGATGACATCAATGGCTCTGCACTCATGTTTGGTAGTATAGTGGAACAGGTGCTTGAAAATCTGGGTTACACTAGATGACGCACAGCCCCTCTAGCCCAACGGTAGAGGCAATCGACTCAAAATCGATCCAGTGTGGGTTCGAATCCCACGGGGGGCACTTAGTTTTTGAATTGTTTGTGCAGGTCAAAGCCGATTTGCAGAACATAAATCCACCCCTCTAAATACCTAGGCTTAATAGGTTTTAACGACACCACAAATACCAGTGATTAGAGTCACATTAAGTTGTTGACTTCCTGAACAGCCAAAAGGCCCCGGCTAACGCCGGGGCCTTTCAGTTTGATTTAGCTAACAAAATCAGTCGAAGTCTACCTGCTCGCCAACCGTGTGGACACGGATGGAGTTGGTAGCGCCGGGGGTGCCCGGAGGCATACCGGCCACGATAACTACCTGAGCGCCCTCAGGAGCTAGCTTCTTCTCACGCAGGAAGTGGTCTACCTGCTTGACCATCTCATCGGTGTGACGTACTTCGTCAACCTTGTAGGCGTGCACACCCCAAGAGACCGACAGCTGGTTGCAGGTGGTCTGCAACGGAGAGAAGGCCAGTAGCGGAATGTGGTTACGCAGACGCGATAGACGACGTGCGGTGTCACCAGACTGAGTGAAGGTCACCAGGTGGGTGGCGCCAATGCGCTCACCAATACCGGCAGCGGCGCGGGTAATAGCACCACCAACGGTGTGAGGTTCACTGCCTAGCGGAGCGATGCGGTCACCACCGTTTTCCTCAACGTTTTCAATAATCGAGGCCATGGTGCGAACGGCCTCAATGGGGTAAGCACCCACGGAAGTCTCACCCGAGAGCATAACCGCGTCGGCGCCGTCGAGAATAGCGTTAGCGCAGTCAGAAGCCTCTGCACGGGTGGGGCGCGGGTTAGAAATCATGGAGTCGAGCACCTGGGTGGCCACAATTACCGGCTTAGCGTAGCGGCGGGCCAGCTCAATGGCGCGCTTTTGCACTAGCGGCACGGCCTCTAGCGGGTACTCAACACCCAGGTCACCACGAGCCACCATGATGCCGTCGAAGGCATCTACAATCTGCTCTAGGTTGTCTACAGCCTGGGGCTTTTCGATCTTAGCGATCACCGGACGGCGGATGCCTTCCTCGTCCATGATCTGGTGTACATCTTCAATGTCCTTAGCGTTACGCACGAAGGACAAAGCAATAATGTCTGCGCCAATGTTCAGACCCCAGCGCAGGTCCTCACGGTCCTTCTCGCTTAGGGCGGGCACAGAAACGGCAACACCAGGCAGGTTAATGCCCTTGTGGTTAGAAACGTAGCCGGGCACCTCCACCTTGGTGATTACATCAGTGTCGGTGACGGCCACAACACGAATGGCCACATTGCCGTCGTCGATAAGTAGCATGTCGCCAGGAGCGCAGTCTCCAGGCAGACCCTTGTAGGTAGTAGATGCGCGCTTGACGGTACCAAGCACGTCATCAATGGTAATAGTGAACTCGTCGCCCTTGTTGAGCATGACCTTCTGGTCATCCACGAAACGCCCTAGGCGAATCTTGGGACCCTGTAGGTCAACCAGGATAGCTACCGGACGACCGGAGGCTGCAGCAGCAGCGCGCACGCGATCGATAACAACTTCCTGGTCTTTAGCACTACCGTGGCTACGGTTAATACGTGCCACGTTCATGCCTGCGTCAACTAGGGCCTGTACCTGCTCGGGGGACTCGGTTGCGGGACCGAGGGTGCAAACAATTTTGGCTCTACGCATGTAACCAAGATTAGACCACATTCCCCGGTAACTGTAGCCTAAACAGCTGTTAAGCTAATTCAAAAGTTATTTTCATTTTCAATCAAAACCTTCACTCTCCTTCCAAACCCGCCCCCACCTGCGCAGATGCTTTTTGTTTGCGAAGGGTTAAAAATAGCCCAGTTAAACCGATTAGACACACCACGGCCGATGTCCACACATTAAGTCTAATACCTAAAATATGCTGCGCGTCATCAATTCGTAGGTATTCAACCCAAATACGCCCAGCCGTATAGATCACCATATAGGCCCACATACTTACTCCCCCACGCCAGTTAAAGCGCCGCCCCAGCCACACCAGCACCGCCGCCCCAGCCAGGTTCCACAATGCCTCATACAAGAAAGTGGGGTGAAATAGGGTGCCTGGCGCGTAGCCTGCAGGCAGGTGCTCGTCGTCAATGCGCAGCCCCCAAGGCAAAGTGGTGGGAACACCAAAAAGCTCCTGGTTAAACCAGTTACCCAGGCGCCCAACCGCTTGCGCCACCAGCAGTGTGGGGGCCACCGCCTCAGCAAAAGTACCCACTTCAAGTTTGCGATGGCGCAGGTAAAGCCACACCGCCAGGGCACCGGCGCCAATCCCGCCCCAGATCCCCAGTCCCCCATGCCAAACTTGCGGGATCAAGGCCAAATTCCCCTCGGGCCCAAAATAGGCATCTGGGGAGGTAATCACGTGGTATAGCCGCGCCCCCACAATGCCGCAGGGCACCGCCACTAGCGCCGTATCAAGCACCACATCCTTTTGCCCACCGCGAGCGCGGTAGCGTTTGTCGCCCCACCATACGCAGATGAAGATGCCGGCCAGGATGCATAGGGCGTAGGCGCGGATGGGGATGGGGCCTAGGTGCCAGATGGCGTTGCTGGGTGAGTTTATGGCGCTGGGGAGGTTTGTGGTGGTGAGGGTGGCGAGTTGGGTGGTGTTCATAGGTTTTTTTCGCGGGTGAGTTTGTGTAGGGCGGGGTGGGATCCGGCTGAGACTAGGTTGGAGACGAATTGTTGTATGTCGGTGGCGAGTATGGCGGCTTGGCCTACTACGACTACGTTGGCGCCGTCTTTTGCGTATTGCATGACGTCGTGGGGGCCGCGTACGCCGCCGGCGGCTACGCGTATTACGCGGTTGCCTAGTACGTCTGCGATTTGGGCGAAGAGGGTGGGGTCGATTTGTCCGGTGACGTAGTCGCGGGCGTCGACGCTGATCATTTGGGCGCCTAGGGCCATGGCTTGGAGGGCTTCGCGTCGTGAGCGGACTTGGACCATGGAGGTCATGCCTAGTTGGTGGGTGCGTTCGATGAGGCTTTCGAGGGCGATTTCGCTTTGGGCCTGCATGGTGAAGGTGATGCCGTCGGCGCCGTGGGCGCGGGCTTCGTGGATTTGGTAGGTGGTTACGGGTAGGTCGTTGACGATTATGGGGGCGTCTACGGCTTTGGCGACGGCGTCGAGTTGTTTGATGGAGCCTGCGTAGCCGCCTACTTGGGTTACTACTGAGATTGCGCTGGCGCCTGCGGCTGCGTAGGTGCGTGCGAGGGTGGCGGCGGCGGGGACTTGGCCTAGGGAGACGAAGGTGGCTGAGGCGGTTTTTACTTCGGCGATGATTTGTACGGGGCGTTCTTGGCTGGCGAGGGTGTGTGCGATGTTGCGTGCGGGTTGGGCGTGGGCGGCGAGTTCTTTGAGTTGTGCCAGGCTTACTTCGCGTTCGCGGCGTTTTTGGGCTAGGCGCACTGCGGCGACGGCGTCCATGAGCCTGCGTTTTTGTACTATTTCCACCACACCCACGTCCCTATAATCGAGCTCACAGGGGTTTGAAAGCAAATCGGGTGGTCGCGTTAGGCTGTGGGGGTGAGTGATTTGTGGGTTTTTGTTGATGGTTTTACTGGTAGCGGTAAGAGCACGGTTGGCTCTGCTTTGGCGCGTGAGTTTGGGGGGCGCTTGGTGGCTTTGGATGATTGTGTGCAGGGTTGGGATGCTTTGGCTGGCTCTATGGAGCAGGTGGCGGTGGCTTTGCGGGGGTTAGCTGGGGGTGGCCGGGCGGTTTTGCCGCAGTGGGATTGGGTGGCGATGGCGCCGGGTGAGCCTTTGGTTTTGGGTTTTGAGCCGGTGTATGTGTTTGAGGGTAGTGGGGCGTTGTATTTGGCGTATTTGCTTAGGGACGCGGGGGTGTCTATGCGCAAGGTTTGGGTTGATGCGCCAGATGGGGTGCGTCATGAGCGGATTGCTAGGCGTGATGATTACCTGTGGGATGTGGCTAAATGGGAAGCCCAGGAGCGCTTTTGTAAGCGTTCCTGGGCTGGTTTGGATGGTTTTGTTGATCAGGTGATCATCAACCAGTGATTGCCTGGCCGCCGCGCCTGCCTGTTTTCCTGCCGCCAAGCCTGCCTGTTTAGCTGCTTGGTTTGAGAATTGGCGCTATTTAGCGGCGGGGCCCGTTATTTGCGTTTGCTGGAGGTTTTGCTGGGGCTGGCAGAGGGTAGGGCGCTGGGGCTGACGGTTACTTGAACGTTGTCGTCAGCGTTGATGGTGGCCGTGGCGGTCGCGGTGGCGCCGCCAGAGTGGTCGATGGCTAGTACGTCGATGACCATGGCTACGGCTCCGTCTCCGCGGGCTTGTTCACTGGGTAGGGTCAGTAGTACGCGGGAGCCTACGGGCACGTCCACTAGGTGTTCGGCGACGCCTTTGAGGGTGTTGCTCATGTCGATTACGCCGGGGGCCTCGGCGGGGTTCCAGGAGCTGGAGATGACTTTGGAGTCTTTCCAGTTGATTAGGCTGTAGCGGGCGATGACGGTGGAGTCGGCGCGTACCTGTTCGCCTTTACCTACTAGCAGGGAGTAGATCTGTGATTGGGTGGGTTCAGCTACTCCGCTTAGAGCTACGGTGACTTGGTCGCTTCCCACGGTTACTTTGGGGGCGCTGGCGTCAGCGCTGGCTGGAGTGCCGGTGGCCACGGTGGGTAGTACATCCACTACGGTGATTTCTTCAGTGGTGGCCCCGTTGTTGGTTACGGGGGCGCGCAGTACTAGGCGTGAGCCTTCTTTTACTCCCTCAAGGTTGTTTAGCAGGGTTTGGCCTACTTTTTCGTCTAGCAGCCCGGAATATAGGCGCACTCCGCGCCCACCGGCGGTGGTGTTTTTACCGTCTTGGCCTGAGAAGGTAGCTAGGTTTAGTAGCATGCCTTGGCCTTTAACTAGGGCGCGGCCGGTGCCTTTGACAAGCTCATCTTTAATGACTTTGTCTACTGGGCTTAGGGGGTGTTTGAGGTTCAGTACCGGGATGGCCCCCACGTTGCCTGAAACCGTCATGGCGTCAGCTAGGGGCGCGTCGGCGCTTAGCTGTGCGTCGGTGGCTTTAGCTGAAGACATTTGTGGGTCTTGGCCGCCTGAGACTAGCACCGGCACTATCACCATAAGGGCGATTAGTACTATTGCCCCTAGGAGGAACCAGATTCCCTTAGGGCGTTTGCGCCCTAGCGTGGCGGTAACTACACGGTGGGCTTGAGTAACGTTAGTGGGGTCGTTTGCGCTGCGGGCGCTACGAGGTTGCTGTTCCACCTACACTCCTGTGCCTTGCCAAAACGGGTCTATCTGCGAGCTTTGCAGCTCATCAAGTAGTTTATCCACTCGCCAGTCACTATTTGCTAGCGGATCAAGCAGCTCAAACTGGTGGGCTGAGCCGTCTTCAAGTTTGATGTTAACCCAATCGGCTTTAAGTAGGCGCCCTGCACCCTGTGCAGCTTCAATAAGTGAACCTCGCAGGTGCGCGCGGGTGGTGGCAGGGGCGGTGGGGCTGGTGGCTTTATTGGCGTCGATGAAAGTAGCTAGAACCCCGCTGCGCTCTAATTTAGTGCGCAGCCCACTTGCTGGGTCTAGGTCATGGTAGGCCAAAGCTAAACGTTTTAGTCGCACATCATTTGGCGCTAGCTGGTGGCGGTTGGCATAGGCCTGCAGTAGTTTCTTTTTGGCCGCCCAATCCACCAGGTGGCTGACCTTGCCCCAATTACCAGCGCTGATGGCCTGCAGGCAGGTACGCCAAATGTTTAACACCTGGGCTTGCCAGGGGTCTAAATCCAGCTCAGTTTGCGCATATTGGCTTAAGCGTTCCAAGAACTCGCTTTGAATTTGGGCTGCCCCTAGACGCCGTCCATCAGCTAACTCCACCATGGTTTGGCCGCGTAGATCTTTAGAAACCTCCCGGATAGCTTTAGGGGCGTTAGCCAGGGTTAGATCAGAAAAATCTTGGCCATGTTCAATAGCGTCCAGCAGCAGATCCACGGCCCCTACCTTGAACAAGGTCATGGCTTGGCTCAGGTTGGAATCAGCCACAATGATGTGCAGGCGCCGCCATTTATCGCCCTGAGCGTGGGGTTCGTCGCGGGTATTAATCATGGGGCGTGAACGGGTGGTGGAGTTAGCCACCTCATTCCACATTTGGTCGGCGCGCTGAGACAGGCGGTAACTACCATCATCGGCCAGCCAACCTGCCCCACTGATAAGTTGGCGGGTAACTAGGAAAGGCAGCAGGCTACGGGCCTGACCCCAATAGTTATCGGTGCGCGCCAGCAGATAGTTTTCATGGCAACCATAGCCGTGACCAGCCTGGTCACGGTTATTTTTAATGATGTGTAGTTTTTGGCCTTCTAGACGCTCATTAGCTTGCTTGGCTAGTGACTGCACCAGCTGGTCGCCGTAGCGCTCTTGGATAAGTAGATCCTCAAGGCGGTCACATTCAGCGGTGGCGTACTCAGGGTGGGAGCCCACATCTAAATACAGCCTGCCGCCGCCAGGTAAAAACACGTTAGTGCTGTTATAACGCCGGTTTATCGGTTCAAACAGGCTTCGAGCCCGCTGCTCGGCATCCATCTGGCCGCCCTGAGTGGTCAGCGCATACTCGGTTTCTAACCCAAATACACGCCGGCTAGGGCTGCGACTAGTCACTGTCCACCCTTTTGAATGAAGCTGTCGACAAACTCTTGAGCATTTTCCTCTAGCACCGCGTCAATGTCGTCAAGAATGTCGTCAAGATCTTGAATCTCAAGCTGCTCTACCGGCTCTTGCCACTGACTAGGGGCACTTTGCTGGCTAGAGTAGCTGGCATTAATTTGATTTTGACTATCCACTTAAACTTCCTTGATGTTTTAGCTGCTCACGCAGGTATTGGGCGATTTCTGGCTGGGGGCGCAAAGATTTCAAACTCAGGCGCACTATATGAGGCCAGCCCGGTGGCTGGTAAAGAATTGAAGTCCACGAAGCCCCCACCGTATGCTCCAAATTAGCTACCGCCCAGCCACGCAGATAAGCGCGCGTATCTGGCGGGGCAGCAGCGACGGCGTCGGCCACCTCAGCGGCGCAAGCTAACCGCATAATGCGCCCGCCCGCATCTAAACGCTTAATAATGGCCCCATCAACGTCACCCCACTGAATATCCAGGGCCGCCAGACGCGGATGATCCCAGTCGATACGCCCACGCCAACGCAAGCCCTGACACAGCTGATATTTAGCCACCCACTCCACACAGTCGGCCACAGTGGAAATATCGCTAGCTAAACCATCCAACACTTTTTGCCACAGCTCAATCACCTGGGCGGCGCTACCAATCTGGCTAGCCTCAAGACCCCCAAAGCGCTCCACACAGGCCGCCTTGACGGCGTCTAGTAGCTTTTGTTGGATCTGCAGGGCGCTAAATTCTCCCCCGGATGCGCGCAGCTTAGTTTTCAAACTCAAGTCACGTGAAACCTGATGACACTGGGCTACCACGTCGCCTGTCAGCAATAGTGGCTCCAAAGCCTGCGGCTGGGTTTCTAGCAGCCACAACGCCAGGTTAGTGATACCCACTTTCAACAAAATCGGTACATCAAAACGGTTAGAGTCACCGCTAATGACATGGATACGCCGCCAAGAGCGCCCATCGGCGTGGGGCTCATCGCGCATATTGAGCAAGGGGCGGGCATAGGTGGTTTGCAAGCCCACACTGGTGTGGATGTAGTCGGCGCGCTGAGAAATCTGGAAGCCACTTTGTTCACTGCGCTCACCTAAACCCACCCGGCCAGCACCAACCACTATTTGGCGGGTAACTAGCACCGTGGCCAGAAGCGAATTAAGCAGATCCAGGGGCAGAGCGCGGCTAACTAAATAGTTTTCGTGCGCGCCCCAAGTGGCGCCCTTACCGTCCACATTATTTTTGTAGGCATGCACCTGTAATCCCTCAGCTTTAAGCTGAGCTGTAGCCCGGGCAGCTATCAGCTCCCCAGCCCGATCCCACACCATGGCCGCAAATGGGGTGGCGCATTCAGGACTGGAGTATTCAGGGTGAGCATGATCCACATAAAAACGCCCCCCATTAGCTAGCACCAGGTTAGTTAGGGCCTGTCTTTGCAACTGCTTACCAGTACGCAAACTAGCCCCCGGCGGCAGGGCCTGCTCAGCAGCCAGGTCACGCACAACCTCCCCGGCCCCCACCCCGGGCACACCCCAGTCACATAGCCCACCGGCCAGGCTTTGCGCCGCGCCACCAGTCCCCTGGTTTAAAGGGGCGCCCGCAGAAAGTGCAGTGGGCACAGATGGCTCCTGACAATCAGCGCTGCCCCCTGGCTGGCTGCCATCGCTGGCGCCCGCAGGGGCACTAGGAGCTAGGCTGCCAGGCAAATCAGTTAGCAAAGAAGCATCAGCTAAATCACGCGCCAAGCGCCCACCACGCAGGTCAGCTAGGGGATCTTCATCCTCATAATCCCAGCGCACCGCCTGGCTCCAACGCCCTGCCCGCGAAAAGGGCGCATAGGCGGCCACGCTTCGCGCCGACAGCTGCATAGGATTCATGGCGCAGCCGGGGGCTAAAATACCAAATTCGGTTTCTAAACCCACCATGCGCCGGGCTGGATCTGGCGTGTGCATCAGTGCTTAGCTCGCTTCACGCTACGCACCATCACAGGCCTCTCCCCCAGCTGGCGTAGCCAGCCCTCAGAGTCAGTGCTGGCGTTAAGCTCTTCTTGTTCACGCCCCGCCTGGGCCACTGCCTCCAGCAGTAAAGAGGTGCTAATGCCACCCTCAGCTCCGGCTAGTTCACGTTTAATCGCTAAAGTCTTGGCCCTAGCCACCACCGCTGCCAGGTAGGCACCAGAGATCAGCTCACTGGCATAAACCTTACGAGAAGCGCCGTTAACGTAGGTGATTTCCAAAATCTCGTTGGCATGGCTGGCCGCATACAGCGCCTCCACAGTGGCACCAATCATGATCTGTAAAGCATCTTGCCTACTGCCAGCGCGCGCCAACTCGCTGGAGGCAATCGGTAACTCACTAGTTAGGTGCTTAGCTAAAATCTCGCCGGCAGCGAGCTTATCGGGGCGACCAATATAGATTTTTACGTCTAGTCGCCCCGGCCGCAGCACTGCCGGATCAAGCATGTCTTCACGGTTAGTGGCGCCAATGATTACCACATTGTTAAGGGCCTCAACCCCATCTATTTCCGCCAGCATCTGGGGCACAATCGTGCTTTCCATATCTGAAGAAATACCTGAGCCACGCCGGCGCAGCAGCGCCTCCATTTCGTCAAAGAAAATCACTACCGGGCGCTGCTCATCAGCTAGACGCCTAGCCTGCTCAAAAATGGTGCGGATTTGGCGTTCGCTTTCACCCACATATTTATCAAGCAGTTCAGGGCCTTTAATGTTGAAAAATGCGGCGTCACCTTGCCCCCTAGCGTGTGCCAGGGAAGTAGCCACAGCCTTAGCAATCAAGGTTTTACCACACCCTGGAGGCCCATAAAGCAGTACGCCTTTAGGGGCCGAAAGGTTATAGGAGCGATACAGCTGCGGGTGTGTAAAAGGCAGTTCAATAGCGTCACGCACCGCGCTAACCGCGTCAGCTAAACCACCAATTTCCTCAAAAGAAATATTGGGGCTGTCGGGCACAATCAAATCCTGCACGCCGGTGCGTTCAATTAGGCCCAGCGCCAGGTCTGCCTCCAGGTGAGCAGCCAGCATATCCCCGCTACGCAGTGGCTGGTCCAAATTTTCGCGCTGCAAACCAGGGGCCAGCTGCAGCACTTTACTAGAGCCCGAGGAGGTAGTTACCAGCACTCGCTCACTATCGAGGCGCTCGCTGACATAGACTGCTTCACCCACGTTCATGGGTTCGCTTACACCCACCACCACTTGGGAAGAGTTAATTAACAGCTGACTGCCGGCGTTAATCTCCTGTTCTTTAACGCTAGGGTGCACCGCTAGGCGCATACGCCGCGCCCCCACCATGGCCTCTAGTGCCACTAGCTGCTTGTTTTCATAAAACAGCCCAGTGCACACCGCGTAGCTAAGGGGCGGTTGGCGTAGCTTTTCTAGCTGGCTATCGACCTGCTCTAAACGCTGTTTAGCGCGTCTTAAGCCCGCCGCCAATCGCTCGTTTTTAGCCGCCAAACTGGCAGCTTCAGCCTGTAATTGGCGTACCTGGCCAACTAGCACTAGCGGGTCAACATTTGCTCTACCCATGCTTTTAAGCTACTCCTTAAAAGCCGGGCGCTGGACGGCGTCTAGCCCCAAAGTTTGCGCTACCTGATCAGTTAGTGCCCCCCGGGCGCTGGTAGCTTGCACATTTACTTCAGTGGCGTCGTCGGGCTGCTTAACCAGGCAGTCACGCAGCACCTTGCGAACTTTACGGTCCGTGCTGGTGCGCTCGTCGACGTCGTCGGCCACCCAGTAACCAGAGTCGTCATAAGCCCCACCCCTACCGGTTTGCCGGCGGCTAAGGGGCTTAGAGCCGGCAGCTAAACGACGCGCCAAAACCAGGAAACCAGTGTGACCCACCATGCGGTGATCGGGGCGCACCGCCAAGCCATCTACATGCCAGCCACGCGACATGGTTTCCCAAGCCAGCGGCTCACTAAAGCTCTGGGTGCTTCGCAGCGCCTCAACCGTGCGCGACATCTGAGTGACGGTAGCCACGTAAGCGCAAAACACGCCGCCGGGGGCCAAAGCCCGGACACTTTGCTCCACATTCTCCCAGGGCGCCAACATGTCTAGCACCACCCGGTCAATCGAAGCATCCTCCACCAAATCAGCTACCACCTGGGCAAAGTCACCGCTGTGTAGCTGCCAGGCGCGGTGGTGGCGGCCAAACCAGGCATCAACATTAGCAGCGGCAATACGGGAAAAATCCTCGCGGCGCTCAATAGAGATAAGTTTGCCCTCTTCCCCAATGGCGCTTAGCAGGCTCATGGTTAGTGCCCCTGAACCCACCCCAGCCTCTAGCACGCGAGCGCCGGGGAAAATATCGGCCATGGCCACAATATTTCCCGAGTCTTTAGGGTAAACCACCTGAGCCCCACGCGGCATGGATAGCACATAATCGGCTAGCAGCGGGCGCATAATCATCAGTTCATGGCCACTGGCGGTTTCAATGACGCTACCCTCGTTTAACCCCACAATTTCACTGTGGTGCAGGTTGCCGCGTACCGACTGGAAATAGCCGCCTTCCTCAAGCACAAAGGTACTCATGCGCTTTTTAGTGTCGGTGATCTGCACGCGCTCACCATAGCGCAGCGGCCCGCGCCGCCCGTCCTGGCCCAGACGCTGCTGGGTGGCAACTTTGGCTACCTCACGCTTGGCTCGAATAACGGTGGCTGCTACCTGATCTAGGGCCGGCTCGGCCTGGGTGGGCTGGGGGCTGTTTTCGATTTCCTCACTCATCCCCACCAGTGTAAGGGCTACCTAATTGTCACCAGTATTGCTGGGACATAGGTCACTAGCTTGCTAGCTAATAGGGAAATAGTGCGCCTCCCTTAAAACTAAAAGAGCCCAGGGTTTGTTAATTTTGTGGGTATGGATGGGCACTTAAATACTTCACACGACGGCGCGGCAGCGGGCACCCAGCCAGGAGGCTCCAGCTCAGCTGTGGCCGACGGCGCGGGCTCAGCTGGCTCAAAGGCCGACGGCGCGGCAGACTCTGGCGCCCGCCCTACGGGCGGCAAACGCAACGCCCTGTCTCCCTCGCGGGTAAAAGATTTTAAGCAGTGCCCGCTGCTGTTTAGGTTTCGCTGCGTAGATCGCCTTGAAGAGCCCGGCTCCCTGGCCACCCACAAGGGCACGGTGGTACATGCGGTGCTTGAAGACCTATTTGATCTGCCTGCCGCCCAGCGCACTGAAGCCGCCGCCCAGGCCATGCTTGAGCCCCACTGGCAGGCCCACCGTGAGGCTAACCCGGCGGTTATGGATCTATTTGATGACCCCAGCCAGGTAGAGCCCTGGTTAGAGCAGGGGCACGCGCTTATTTCTAACTATTTCCGCATGGAACTGCCTCAGCGTCTAGAGCCGGCCCAACGTGAGCTGTTCGTGCAGGCTAAAACCGATTCGGGGCTGCTGCTGCGCGGCTTTGTGGATCGGCTAGATGTGGCCCCAAATGGGGCTATGCGGGTAGTTGACTATAAAACTGGTAAAGCCCCCGCCCCGCGTTTTATGGCTGAAGCCCTATTCCAGCTGCGTTTTTATGCGCTGGTGTTAAAGCGGATGCGTGGGGTTATGCCGGCGCGTTTGCAATTGCTTTATCTTAAAGACACTAAAACGCTAAGCCATGACCCTCACCCTAGTGAACTTATCGAGGTTGAGGAGCAATTAGAGCAAACTTGGAACGAAATTTTTGCCTGCGCCCAGCGTCAGTATTTCCCACCGCGTAAAAGTGTTTTATGTGGCTGGTGTGCTCACCAGGAGTTTTGCCCGCTATTTGGGGGTAGAGAGCCCGACATGCCAGTAGAGAAGTTGAGCTACATGCTCACCGCCCATGACTAAATTGCTAACCTTTGCCTATGGAGTATCGCCAGTTAGGACGCAGTGGGTTACGGATCTCTTCGCTAGGTCTGGGCACAATGACATGGGGCAACGACACTGATGCCACTAGTGCCCGTGAGCAGCTGGAATTATTCGTAGATAAGGGCGGCACACTGGTTGATACGGCTGCCTCATATGTAGGCGGTGACAGTGAAAAGCTGCTGGGCCAGCTGCTGACTAAGCACATTTCACGCCGTGAAGTGGTGCTGGTATCTAAAGCAGGGGTGCGTTCGTGGCGCACCGGTGAGCGTAGCGCGGTTAGCGACGCCGGGCGCGGCACGCTGCTAGACACGCTCGATGATTCTTTGGCACGTTTGGGCACTGACCACCTGGATTTGTGGCTGGTACAGATCCCCGACTACTACACGCCCATGGAGGAAACAGCCTCAGCTTTAGAGATGGCTGTGCGCAGTGGCCGCACCCGCTATGTGGGGGTGTCTAACTATCCGGCTTGGGCGGCTGTGCATATGGCTGATTTGCTTGGTAGCGCTATTGGTATGGCCGGGGTGCAAACTGAGTATTCGCTGCTTAACCGTAGCGCTGAGCAGGAGCTTATCCCGGCCGCCCAGGAGCTGGGTTTTGGGGTTATCGGCTGGTCTGCGCTAGGGCGCGGGGTACTTACCGGCAAGTACCGTAACTCCACTCCCCCTGACTCACGTGGTGCCTCAGTGCATCTGGCCGGGTTTGTGGCCCCTTATTTAAACGACGACGCCGCCCGCGTGGTTAACGCGGTGGCGACGGCGGCTGCGGGCTTGGAGCGTAGCCCGCTTGAGGTAGCTTTGGCTTGGGCTCGCGGCAGTGATGGGATTGACTGTTCGATAGTTGGCGCGCGCAACACTCACCAGCTGCGTGACATACTGGCTGCTGCGGATCTGCAGCTAGAGCCGCAGATCCGCCACGTGTTAAACGAGGTTAGTTAAGACTTTTCCTCGTCTTCTTCGTCAAGATCTTCTTCATCGATATCTTCGTCGTCGTCTTCGTCAAAGTCGTCGACGTCGTAGTCTTCATCTTCGTCGTCTTCGAAGTCTTCTTCGTCAAAGTCATCGTCGTCGTCTTCATCAGCGTCGACGATGTCCAGGGGAAGCTCAATACCAAAGGCAGTGAACAGGGCGTCGTCGTAGGTGAAGAAGGCGTCAGCGAGACGGTCTTCAGCGGCAATTACCGCTGGCGAGAATTCGTCACCGGTGGAGGCGGCTTCAAAGTGCTGCTCTAAAGCGGCAATGAGTCGGTTAAGTGCTGCGCGCGGATCTGTAGCCATATGCCAAGGTTAGCGAGATTTTCGCCCCCGCGCAGCGATTAACCAATAATCGGTTGTAGTTTGCCGGCTGTAGTTTGTGCCTTGGCCCGGAGTAATTGACCCCGGGCCAATCCTAAAGGCTGCTTTTAGTCGTTTAGACCTAGCTGCTCACGCACAAAGTCCACAAACAGGTCTTCACCCTTGATGCGGCTGGTTTCTTCAGGGCCAACCACCACGCGTACGCCGTCACGCAAAAGCTGGGAGGCACCGCCGTCGGGACCTAGCGGCAAAACCACCCATTCTTTAGTCGGACGGTAGCGCTTGGTGGGAGCGCCGCCAGCAATAATGGATTTGATGTTGGCAGCTACCACTTCGGCGTGTGCGCGGGCAGCGTCGGCACGCTTAGATTCACGCACGTCAGTTAGGTCGCCGATGGCCCACACGTGAGGGTGGTCGATTACGCGCAGGTATTCATCCACCCGGATAGTGCCGTCATAGTGGCGGATGTCGGCGTAGGACTGGCCTAGGAAGGAGCTGGCTACCCGCGCCCCATAGGCACGGAACCAAATATCGGCCTCAATGGTGCGTCCACCCTTAGTTTCCACAGTGAAAGGCGACAAGGTGGCCACATCAGTGGAGGGCAGGTAAGCCAGTTTGTCGCCGGTAATGATTTCTACGCCGCGATCAAGTAGCTGGGCACGGATGGCTTCACGCAGTTCACTCTTGTAGTCGCTGGAGCACAAAATATCGTCGGCGCTCTCAACCATGATTACGTGCAGGTCAGGGAAGGCGGAGGTGATTTCACCAGCTAGCTCCACCCCCACTGCGCCAGCACCCAAAATCAGTACCCGCCTGGCAGATGCAAGGGCGTCATTGGTGCGGGCAATGCGGGCCTTGGCCACCACTGAGGGTGAATCCATGTGCTTGGCCGGGAAGGGGTAGGCCGTGCCGGTAGCTAAAATCAGCTGGTCAGCTTCAATTACCTGGCCGTCGGAGGTGCGCACGGTGGTGCCGTCCACGCTCATGGCGGTGGCGTTAATTACGCGGCCATTTTTGAGTAGGTGGTCGTAGGGCAGGAAGATTTTTTGTGCCCAATCGGGGTCAACCGTGGCGCGCAGCGCTGCCGCATGGTTAACGAAAGTGTCTTTTTGTTCGATCAGAGTTACTTCGGCACACTCGTCTAGGGCTTTAGCCGCAGTGATACCGCCATAGCCACCACCGACAATAGTGACGCGAACCATAATACTTCTCCCGGGTAATAGGTTGGGTGGCCATGCCGCGTCGCTTGCGGCGGCCTTAGTTAAAGCCTAGCGCACCTAGGCCTTAAGTCCACGTTTTTACTGAAGCCTAGTTGTGCGCTTAGCCTCAGCCATGCAGTGAAAAGAGCGATTTTAGGCCGGCCGCGAGCTTAGCCAAGCCGGCCATGAGCTTAGTCATCGGATGATCAATAGAGTCATATCTACGCCGCAGCCATAGGCCAATTAGCGCCCCTAGCGCTGAAAGCTGCATTAGCATTGAAGGCGACACCACTTGGGGCGGGGGCAGCTCACTAAAGTATTTCTCTGCAATGGGATCGCGCTCCACTATAGAAAGCCTTATTAACTCATAGTTAATGTCTTCAAGTAGACGTTGGTTTCCCGCATAATCTAACGTTGGCCAGACAAGTAGCATGGCTACCAGCGCCACCAGCGGATAGGCAAAGTGGGGCCTCATCTCGCGCAATATAAACCCACAGATAAAAGTCAACAGCGCCATTGACCCTCCCAGCAGACCAAATTCTGCTATGCGTACCAGCCCTAGCAACCACCATTGAGGTCCGGTATCTAAGGCCTCAAAATAGTTGGTCCTTTTAAACACCTCGCTATAAACCATCAGGCCACAGAAGTAGAAGAACCCAATCCAAGCTACATATGCGATACAGATAAAGGCAGAAGTATTTGTGCCATCGTTGAGATAGGGAGCAGGGTCAGGGCCATCCGCAACGGTCTTTTTGTGGCTCACTCGCTTTGGGGTATCAGTTTTGGCCTCAGTGCCAGAGGATTTTCTAGACTTCTGCTCCACAGCGTCAAAGGATTCTCTGGCTTCGTAAATCAAAGCATCAAAGGGGTCGCTAGGCTTATCCTCATCCGGTTCATCCTTGGTCGGCTGGCCCAAAGCTGATTGGCTATTTAGCTGCGCACCAGCCAACCTTGGCGCACTAGCGGGGTTGGTAGAGGCGTTTGTGGGGCTGGAGCTATTTGCTAGTGCACTGCTAATTTCTGCCGGATCTACCAGGGCCTGCTCGCAGTCAGCAAAAGCTTGTGTTAACTGCCTTTTTGCAGCTAGCGCCGCCGGCGAAGTTTCACCGGCGGCGCTAGCTGCTTGATACTGCTTAAGGGCAGCAATTAAGTGACCAAGTGAGGCATCAGGGTTAGTCTCCATGTCCTAACCATAGCCTCAATGTGCCCGGGGCGTGTTTAGTCCAAACCACGGCGCTTGAGTAGGTGGTCCAAGCTGGGCTTACGTCCCGCAAAGCGCTGGTAGCTAAGGGCCGCCTCGCGGCTGTCGCCACGGCTGAGGAACTCATCACGGAAGTGCTGACCGGCCTGGCGGTTAAGTCCGCCGTCGTTGTCAGCCTCAGTGCCAATCGCACCCAGGCCGGCGGTGCGGAACCAAGCCACCGCGTCGGCGTCCATAACTTCGCTCCAAATGTAGGCGTAGTAGGCGGCGTCGTAGCCCCCACCAAAGGCGTGAGAGAAGTAGGCGGTGCGGTAACGCGGCAACACTAGGGCGTCGTCGATACCGGCCTGAGCTAGGGCCTGGTGCTCAAACTCCTCCACCTGCTCAGCCTCAGTGGGTACCTGCTCGGGGGCAAGCTGGTGCCAGGCCTGGTCTAGCAGGGCTGCGCCCAAGTATTCGCTGGTCATGTAGCCCTGGCCGAAACTACCCTGGGCGCGCAGCTGCTCTAGCAGGTTGGCGGGCATGGGCTCGCCGGTTACGTGGTGGCGGGCGTAGCGGGCCAGTACCTGGGGGTGCAGCGCCCAGTTTTCGTTGAACTGCGAGGGGAACTCCACCACGTCGCGGGCCACGTTAGTGCCGTTAACTGACGGGTAGTAGGTGGCCCCAAACATGCCGTGTAGGGCGTGACCAAACTCGTGGAAGCAAGTAATTACGTTGTCCCAGCTGAGCAAGGTGGGGCCAGAAGCGGGCTTGGTGATGTTCAGGCAGTTAATGATGATCGGCTTAGTGCCAGTCAATCCGCTGGGCTCATTGAGGGTGTTCATCCAGGCGCCGCCAGACTTACCCTCGCGGGCGTAGTAGTCGCCCACAAATAGCGCCAGCACGCTGCCGTCAGCTTCACGCACTTCCCATACACGCAGGTCAGGGTCGTACATGTGGGCGGCCAGGTCTTCGCGCTCGTGGAAGGTGATGCCGTAGAGGCGGTTGGCGGCAAAGAAAACACCGTCAATGACGTTATTTAGCTCCAGGTAGGGGGCCAAAATCTCGTCATCGACACCGAACAGTTCTTTACGCTCGGCTTCCTCGTAGCGCAGCCAGTCAGCGGTGGTGAACTCGACGCCAGGCTCAGCCTGGGCCATACGCTGGGCTAGACGCTGTCCATCACGACGGGCGTTGGCCATAGCCGGGCCAGCCAGGCGCGAAAGCATAGCGTTTACGGCCTGCGTGGTTTTAGCTGCAGACTCTGCGGCCACACTAGCGGCGTGGTGTTCAAATCCCAACAGCTGGGCGCGCTGGGCACGTAGCTTAGCTAGCTGCTCAACGATCTGACGGGTGTCGCGCTCGCCGCCAAAGTTACGGCTCTTAGCCTTGTTAAGTAGGGCTACGCGTTCATCATGGTTTTCTAGCGTGGCCAGCTGCGGGGTGAGGGTAAAGTTAGCTACCCCATTGGCGTGGATTTCGTCGGTAACCAGGGTGTGGAAACGCGCCGAAAGCTTAGTGATGGCGGCGTTTAGTTCACGTAGCTTGGCCAGGTCTTCGCCTTCTAGAGCTACGCCGTCGCGCTCAAATTCCTCTACAGCCAGGGTGATGACGCGCTTGGTTTCCTCGTCAAAATCCTGGCCAGATTCGGCCAGCTGCTTGTAGCGGCGGTACATGCGCGCATCTAGCGAGTAGGCGTCAGAGTGCTCGCTCAGTTCAGGGGCTAGACGCTCTTCTAGGTCATCAAGATCCGGGCAGTAGGTGGCTGAGGTTAGTGCCCCTAAGGCGATTAGGGCGCGTTCAAGTAGGGCGCCGCTAAGCTCGCAGGCCACCACGGTGTTATCAACGGTGGGTGGCTGCGGGTTGGTGGCGATAGCTTCCCACTGGGCGCGCTGCTGGCGCATACCGGCGCGGATAGCTGGTTCAAAATCTTCATGCTTTAGCACGCTAAAGTCAGGTAGGCCCAGTTCTAGGCTCCAGGGCTTAGCTAGCGGGTTAGCCGGGTCTAGATCGGCCTCCATGGCTGCGATAGCGGCTGAGAAAAGTTCACTCATGTACCTATGTTGGCACACTTGCTCGCTACATATTCGTAATCTTTGGCCCCTTGGGTGCGCATATAACCCCGACGGCGCCCAAAGCGTAGCGGTTAAGTCGCCTTTGGGCTGTTTTGGTCAGCTAGCGGTTTAGCCAGCGATCACGCACCCAGTGGAACAGATGGCGCAAGCCAAAACCGAGCAGCGCCCCCACCCCAGCGCACGGTAGGGCGTAGCGGCTAACATCCCAATAGGCGATATCAAGCATCAGCGCCCCGTGGAAGAAACTACGCGTGGCGTCTTCAAAAAACAGCATCACCCAGGTGGTTAGCAAAGCCATGACCACCACGAAGGGGTAGGAAATTAGCGCGCGCACCTGACGAATTTTAGGCCCGGCACAGAAAAATACGGCTAGCAGCATGAAGGGACCTAGCGACCCCACCCCCGTGAAGGAATCTAGGAACTGTAGCAATCCTAGTGGGACACTGATTTGGCTTACCGGGGTGTACAGATAAGAGCGCACCACCATATACACGATTAGGGTTATTACCTGCGAAAACGTAAACCAGGCAGCGTATTTAGCCAGGGCCAGCCAGGTAGGTACCTGCTCGTCTTGGGCCGGACCAAAGCCAACCGCATGCGAGAAATCAGGGTCGACGTCGTCATCGTAAGTTACGTTGTCGGGCAAGTGATAGCTGGCCCCATTAGCGCTGGTATTACCCAATTTTCCCCCTGTAATGCCTCGGTGCCCTTATCCTAGTTCAGTGCTGGCAGATTTAGCTATTTAGCCAGATTATCTTAAAAATGTCAGCTATTTAGGAGTCAGATATGAGTGCGTGTCCTACCCTACCGGTTATGATCTGCCTGGCACGCATTGTCAGCCAAGGTTTAGTGCCTGCCACTAGTGCTACTAGCGTAGTGCAGGCAGTTAGCAATCTGCTGGCGGTGCAAGGCCAGCAGGTTTCAGCCCTACCCCATGCACTGTTGGAGCGCACCCCGAGCGCAAAGTTCAGTGATGTAAGCACAGCTTTTAACCAGTTAGAGTTAGTGCGCTCGCGGCCAATGCGCGGCACGGTACATATTACTAGCGCCGCTGACTACCACTGGCTTCGGCTAACCCTAAATCAGCGCTCCACCTATAGTTTGCGCAACCAGTTAGTTCTAGGGGGCATTAGCGAAACTGACCTAGAGACCGCTTGGCAGCTAGTTAAAACCCATGCGGGAGAGCAAGGGATTAGACGCAAAGACATGTTTGCACTGTGGGTGCTCTCAGGCCTAGCTGTTAAAGCCCAAAATGCTACTTCCCCGCAGGCTCCCCCCACCGAGCAGGCCCGAGTTAACCGTTGGTGTACCTTGATGATGTGGGAGCTGGATCGAAACGGCCTAGTAGTTGAGGGCCCTATGGGCACCAATGAACATCGTTTCATTGACGCTACCTGCCTACCTGCCGCCACCAGCGCGGCTAGCGGCTATAAATTTGACCCGACCAATCTGCGTGCAGCGCGCATGGAAGTAGCTAGGCGCTACGCCTACGGGCACGGCCCGGTAAGTGTAGCTGACCTGGCACGCTGGACCGCTTTACCAGTAACTCAGGCCCGCCAGGCTCTTGAAGATGCCGCCAGTGACAGTAGTGACATTAAGCAAATTATCCGCGTAAAAATCGAGAAAAATACATTTACCCCCGCTGCGCCACCTAAAGCTGTCAAAGAGTATAATCAACTGTTATATATGCGCGCAGATTTGCCTGATCTGTTAACGGATAATCTATCCCAAGCTCGCAGGTTAATTTATTTACCAGCTTTTGATGAGCTACATGTGGGTTATCGCAACCGCACCTGTCTTACTGATGAAGCAGGTGAAAAGCTTATTTGTCCCAACGCTAATGGTTTATTTAGGCCTTTAATTGTTAATAATGGCCGGCTTATCGCGGTACGCCCGGCATCTGGCGAGGTTATCTGGTTAGACAAACCCAGCGCTTACATGGACAAACGAGTCAATAAACTAGTCGGCAATAGGTTAGAAAGCTTACAATAGGTCATAAGCTTGACCCCTTTCCCTAGGACTCCAAAATGTCAGCCCTTACTATTTTTCACACCGGCAGCGTTATCGTTGACGAGGCTTTGCCCTACCGTCGCCCCAGCGACCACCCGTTAGCCTGGACTCACCTGCTGCGTGATGACTCACGGTTAGTTGAGGTACCAGTATCGTGCTACCTATTTGAGGGCCCCCATGGGCGCATGCTGATTGACACCGGCTGGCACCCAGATAACCGCACCAAACTAGGCCAGATAGCTAACCTGCGCCAGCAATACCCCGCCAAACGGGCTGTTTTACCGCAAGGTCAGGCTATTGATGAGCAGCTAGCGCAAATGGGTATTAGCCCTAAAGATCTTGACCTAGTGATGCTCTCGCACCTGCACTGCGATCACGCTGATGGGTTGCGGCTAGTTAAAGAGGCCCCTGGCATTATGGTTTCTAAAGCCGAGTGGTGCGCCGCTAAGCGAGACCACCTGCGCTACCTACCCCACCAGTGGAAGCATGTAGCTATCAACACCTACCCGTGGAACACCAAAATTGGTCCCTGGGATGCAGGCTTTGATGTTTACGGAGATGGCTCCGTGGTTACGGTGGCCCTGCCAGGTCACTCCTATGGGCTAACTGGCACCATTATCCGCTCATCTAACATTTCCAGCTCTGACCCGGCCCGCTGGGTACCTAATGCTTCTGGCGACGGCGTCCACGACGGGCGCGAGTTCATTTTGCTTACCTCCGACGCCGGCTATGGGCGCCGCTCCCTCGAAGAGGATCTACGCCCCGGCATGGTTATCAATGCCGGTTGGGCACGCCGCTCACTGGATTGGATTCGTCAGGTGTCTAAAGATCCGCGCTGTCTGGGCGTAATCGCCAGCCACGACCCTGAAATTATCCCCGAAACTATCCAGTTCTAGCGCAGCTAAAACCTCAGCTGACTGATCTTGCTGGCGCTCTCTAGCGAGACTAGACCGTAAACCCCCCGCTGACTGATTTAGGTGGCGCTTCCTAGCAGACTGCTTTAAACACGCCAACTTAACGTTTGTCCCGCCGGCCCAAGGCCGGCGGGAGACGTTTTTGTGGAGGTTTTAAAGTTTTGTATAGATCAGCCCGGTTGCGACATGCGGGCAGCTTGGTAGCAAGCTAGCTCTATGGTTTAGAAGCTAGCTCTACGGTTTAGGCGTCGATGCGCTCGCGGTCTACCTCATCGGCGTTGTCAATAATAAATTCGCGCCTAGGCGCCACGCTTGAACCCATAAGTAGCTCAAAAGTGGATTCGGCTATCTCCACCGCTGCTTCATCAGCTAGCGTGATTCGACGCAGCATCCGGTGCTGGGGTTCCATAGTGGTTTCAGCTAGCTGGTGAGCGTCCATTTCACCCAAGCCCTTATAGCGTTGGGGTTCTTTAAAGGTGCGTCCCTGCTTTTCCAGCTTGCGTAAAGTGTTAACCAGCTCTTCATCAGAGTAGGTGTAAATAACTTCCTTCTTTTTGCGCCCTTTAGCACTGACCTCAATGCGGTGTAGTGGCGGCACTGCCGCATATACTCGCCCCGCCTCAATCATGGGGCGCATATAGCGGAAGAACAGCGTCAGCAGCAAGGTGCGAATGTGTGCGCCGTCGACGTCAGCATCAGTCATCAAAATAACCTTGCCGTAACGGGCTGAAGAAATATCGAAAGTGCGTCCACTGCCAGCTCCCACCACTTGGATGATGGCTGCGCATTCAGCGTTATGCAGCATGTCTGCGGCTGAAGCTTTTTGCACGTTAAGGATCTTGCCGCGAATAGGTAGCAACGCCTGGTTTTCGCTGTTACGCGCATTTTTGGCGGTGCCCAGCGCCGAGTCACCCTCTACGATAAACAGCTCGGATGTGGCCACGTCGTCGCTACGGCAGTCAGCTAGTTTAGCGGGCAGGGTGGAAGTTTCCAGCGCAGTTTTACGGCGGGTAATTTCCTTATGCATTCGGGCACTGACGCGTGCACGCATCTCCCCCACAATTTTTTCTTGTAGGGCTCGCGCCTGGGTTTTGAGGTCACGCTTGGGGCTGTTAAGCAGGGCGGTTAGCTCTTTTTCCACCACTGCGGCCACAATGGCGCGCACCGGGGCGGTGCCTAGAACTTCTTTAGTTTGCCCCTCAAACTGCGGTTCGGGTACGCGCACAGTAACCACTGCGGTCAGGCCAGCTAGAACGTCATCTTTTTCAATTTTGCCGTCGCGCGAGTTTAGCTTTAAGGCACGCGAATTGGCACTGATCTGCTTGCGCATCACCTTAACTACCGCCTGCTCAAAGCCAGCTAGGTGAGTGCCACCCAGGGGGGTAGCAATAATGTTTACAAAAGAACGCTCACAGGTGTCATACCCGATCCCCCAGCGTAGCGCCACATCCACCTGGCAGGTGCGCTCCACCTCTACCGGGCGCAGGTGTCCGCGCTCGTCAAGCTGCTGGACGGTCTCGTTATAGGTACCTTGGCCGGTGAGGCGGAAGGTGTCGGTCACTGAGCCGTCTTTAGCCAGGTAGTCAACGAAGTCGGCGGTGCCCCCCAAGGCCAGGTAGGTTTGGGGTTCGGTGGTGGCTTGCGGGGCGTCAGTTGCCTCAGTTTCACTGTTGACAGTTTCATTGTCGACGACGACGCTGGCTCGCTCATCGATTAGCCGCAGGCTCAGCCCAGGCACCAAAAACGAGGTTTGCCGTAATCGCGCGGCCAAAGCGGCGCCGTCGTAGTCATTGGGGCTAGGGAAAATCTGACGGTCAGCCCAGTAACGCACCCGCGTGCCGCTAACCCCACGCTTGACCTTACCCACAACCCGCAGTTCACTGGCCTCATCGAAGGCAGTAAAGGGACTGTTGGGGCTCATGCCGCGTGAATCATCAAAGATTCCCGGCTCGCCGCGCCTAAAACTCATGGCGTAGGTTTTGCCGCCGCGATCTACCTGCACATCCATACGGGCAGATAGCGCGTTAACCACTGAGGCGCCCACCCCGTGCAAACCGCCGGCAGCGCCGTAGAGGCCGCCACCGAATTTACCGCCGGCATGCAGCTTGGTGTAAACCAATTCCACGCCGCTTAGCCCAGTGGAAGGCTCAGTGTCTACCGGCACCCCGCGCCCGTCATCACGCACCTCAATTGAGCCATCTGTATGCACGAAGACGTCAATATTTTTGGCGTAACCTTCAAGCGCCTCGTCAACGGCGTTATCTACTATTTCCCAAACGCAATGCATCAGTCCACGCTGATCGGTAGAACCGATATACATGCCTGGACGCTTGCGAACCGCTTCTAGGCCTTCTAAAACGGACAGATGACGAGCGGAGTAAGCAGGGGCTTCGGACACGTGTACAACCTATCTGATTGCGCCAATTAATGCATATTGCGGGTGTATCTGTGGGTGAACACACTGCGCCAACAGCAAAAATAGGGCTTTAGAAGGACAAAAACTTAAAAACCTGTGTTGGTATTAAGCCATGAATGTTAGCAGCGTATTGAATCAGTCAGCTAGCCAGGCGGTTGAGCCGCTCAATGTGGCAGACCGCTGCGACCTTTGCGGGGCGCGCGCTTACATGCGCGCGGTACTAATGAACGGGCCACTACTGTTTTGCGCCCACCACGGCAAAGCCAACTTGGAGGCGCTGCGCGCCCAGGCTTTGCGCATTGATGACTTCACCGACGAGCTCGACTGAGCAACAACCATTGCTCAACTGACCCACAGCTATCGCGCGACTGAGCACTAACCATTAACTTAACCGACAACCAAAGTAACGTGGCCCCCTAGCTTAGCTAGGGGGCCACCTTTAACTCTGGTATCAGTCCAGGTAGTCGCGTAGCACCTGGCTACGTGAGGGGTGACGCAGCTTGCTCATGGTCTTAGATTCAATCTGGCGGATACGCTCACGGGTAACCCCGTAAACCTTACCGATCTCATCTAGGGTCTTGGGCTGGCCATCGGTTAGACCAAAGCGCATAGACACCACGCCAGCTTCACGCTCAGAGAGGGTATCAAGCACTGCGTGCAGCTGCTCTTGCAGCAGGGTGAAGGATACGGCGTCTGCGGGCACAACCGCCTCGGAGTCCTCAATCAGGTCACCGAATTCGCTGTCACCGTCTTCACCTAGCGGAGTGTGCAGCGAGATGGGTTCACGCCCATACTTTTGCACCTCAATGACCTTTTCTTCGGTCATGTCGAGCTCTACAGCCAGCTCAGCTGGGGTAGGTTCACGCCCTAGATCCTGCAGCATTTGGCGCTGCACGCGGGCCAGCTTGTTGATTACCTCAACCATGTGCACCGGGATACGGATGGTGCGGGCCTGGTCAGCCATGGCGCGGGTGATAGCCTGACGGATCCACCAGGTGGCGTAGGTGGAGAACTTGTAACCCTTGGTGTAGTCAAACTTTTCTACAGCGCGGATTAGACCTAGGTTACCTTCCTGGATCAGGTCCAAGAACAACATGCCGCGACCGGTGTAGCGCTTAGCTAGCGAAACCACTAGACGCAGGTTAGCTTCCAGCAGGTGGTTCTTGGCGCGCTGACCGTCTTGGGTAATCCAGTACAGTTCACGGCGGTATTTGCTGGTCAGCTCAGCGGATTTGTCGGCCAGGATGTGCTCAGCGTAGAGGCCAGCCTCAATACGCTTGGCTAGCTCCACCTCTTGGACGGCGTTAAGTAGGGCAACTTTACCGATCTGCTTGAGGTAGTCCTTAACCGGGTCGGCGGTAGCACCAGCGGTAACTACCTTCTGTGCCGGCTCGTCACCCTCATCAGAGTCGTTAACGGTGTAGCCCTTTTTCTCTTCCTTCTTAGAGCGCTTGCCCTTCTTCTTGGCGTTAGCCTTTTCGGCCTCTTCCTGACGCACACGCTCTAGGTCACCGGTTAGGGCAGCAATGGAGGGCTGCATCTTGATGCCCTTAATTACCCAGCCGCGAAATACCAGGCCGTTTTGGGTCAGGAAGTCACGGGCTACCATGGGGGCTGAGCCCTTGTAGATGAAGCGCGGTACCGGGCCGTGACCATAGGGAGCCAGGGTGATGGGCTCTTCCAGGGTGCCGTCACCAACGATCTCCAGATCCTTAACCACAGTGTGCGAGCGCACAAACAGGGTGGAGCCGGGGGCTAGGCGGATGTCTTTGAAAGCGGCAGGAGTGTTGAACGGTGACTTTTTAGAGCCGTCACCATTGTTTTCCAGATTTACATCCAGGTAGTAGTCACGCTTTTCAGGAGCGGGAGCCGGCGCGGGCTCGGCATCGTAGTCGTCGCTCTCCTCATCGGCATCCTCGTCAGAGTCCTGCTCAGAATCTTCCTCGAAGTCCTCGTCTACCAGGTCTTCTTCAAGGGATTCGTCGTATTCCTCATCCTCCGGGTCGAATTCCAGTTCAGCATCAACCGGCTTGCGACTAGCTTTATTGGGAGCCACGGACATCCTTTCGCGCACCAAAACATCGACAATAGGGGCAATTTTGCCACTATCTTGGGGTACAACCCCGCTAGTTTAGCTTTTATTCCCGCCGTTTCCTATTTTGGTTACGCAATGTGCCAACATTAGTTGAGCTTAGTGGTGTAGGTGACCACCGGGCAGGGAGCTTCAAGTAGCAGGCGCTGGGCGTTAGGACCTATATTCATACCGCCGCAATGTGAGCGGTGAGCCAAACCAATCACCAGGTAGGAGGCGTGGTTTTCGCGGGCAGCTTCCAATACATAGTCACTTACATCCTTGCCGCGTGGGCATAGCTGTACCGCATATTCCAGATTTTCCTGCCCCAGTGCATCATGGAGCACTTCCATCACCTGGTTATCTACAGCCTGATCGTCACCGCGATGCTTTTGGGCATATACGCATAGAAGCTTTTCATCTAAGCGCTTAGCTAAATTCACTGCTTCCACTAAGGCAGCGCGCGATTCCACAGTACCGTGATAGCTCATGATGACAGCCATTTTTTTGCACCTCGTTTTGTATTAGCCCTAGTCAGAGACTGTTTGACCATTCATTCAGCCTACTCACAAACCAGACGCATTACCACAAATGTGACTGATCGCCTATTGTGTAGCTATGAGCGATCTGCCAGCACACCTAGCTAATCTCCGCCCCCATTTTGATGCTCAGGTCTGTGCACATCTTGGTGATTATGCTGATTCGTGGCGTAACACGCCAGCACTAGATGAAGTTTTTACCATACTGTCCAGCGCTCTGGCAGGCGGTAAACGTATGCGCGCCATTTTGGGAGCTATTGGCTACGCCTACGCCAGTGAGTTTGGGGCTTACAAACTGGCTTTAACTTCACCCCAAGCAGCAGCGCTGGGAGTGGGTCTAGAGTTTTATCAGGCTAGTGCCCTAGTTCACGACGACGTCATTGACCACGCCCTGACCCGACGCGGCCAAGTTGCCACTCACGTGGCCTTTTCTAAGCTACATGGAGCTAATGGTTGGCGTGGTAGCGACAGTAATTTTGGGCAGGCTGCAGCGATTTTGGCGGGCGACGCCCTACTAGCCTGGGGTGGCGATTTGGTCACACAGGCAAGTGAGGTAACTGGAAACTACGGCGCTGTTAATGCTTTTAACCACATGTGTGCGGAAGTGGCGCTAGGCCAGTACCTAGATGTACGCAACGAAAACCTGCCACTTAACGGATCTGACGGCGAGCAAATGGTGGCCCAGTCGCTAGCGGTTATTAAACACAAGTCAGCCCGTTACTCGGTGGCCTGCCCGCTAATCATTGGCGCGCTACTAGCGGGCGCCGCCCCAGCTAGCCCGACTGTAAAAGCCCTAGAAACTTATGGTGAAAATGTGGGGGCCGCCTTCCAGCTACGTGACGATGAGCTGGGCGTATTCGGCTCCTCTAAAGTCACCGGCAAGCCCGTTGGTGACGATATTCGTGAAGGCAAACGTACCGTCTTGGTAGGGCTGACCTGGCAGCTAGCGGGAGCTAACGGCCGCGCCCTACTAAGCGACGTCGTCGGCAACCCGGACGCATCTGAGACGCAAATCGCAGCCGTAGCGGATCTAATGAAGGACTGCGGGGCCTACGAAAAGCACGAACAACTTATCAACGACTACTTAAAGCGCGGTTTGGCTTGCCTTAGCCACGATGCTCTGGGGGCCTCAATTATTGCTGATTTGCAGGTCTTAGCTCAGGTTTTAACCATTCGCCAAGCTTAAATTCATTAATTTCCCAGCTATAGACCATGCATAGAATTTGTTAACCCCATAGACTAGGGCACGTGAGTAAAGATTCCGTTTTAGGCCAGGTTCTAGATGAGCGCTATGAGGTGCGCGAACGCTTGGCACAGGGCGGAATGGCTGTCGTCTATCGCGGTTATGACCACCGCCTAGGGCGCGAGGTAGCCATTAAGGTTATGCACTCGCACCTGGCCGACAATGAAGCTTTCGTTTCACGTTTTAAGCGTGAAGCCCATTCGGCCGCGCAGCTATCGGATGCGGGAATTGTTGCCGTCTATGACCAAGGCAAAACCCCTTCCGGACGCCCGTACCTGGTGATGGAACTGATCGATGGCATTACCATGCGTAAGTTCATCGCCACTCGTGGCTACACGCTTGGACGCGCCATTGAGCTAACCAAGCAGCTACTTTCCTCCCTGGAAACCGCCCACCGCATCGGCATTATCCACCGCGATATTAAGCCTGAAAACGTACTGCTACCCAAGAACGGTAAAACCGCTAAGGTGGCAGACTTTGGTCTAGCCCGCGCCGCCGACGCCGTTACCGCCACCGCTACCGGCACGGTTATGGGGACCGTAGCCTACATGTCCCCTGAGCTGGTGCGTACCGGTAAGGCCGGCACTAGCGCCGACATATTTGCGGTAGGCGTTACCTTCTATGAGCTACTAACTGGTACGCAGCCTTTTACGGCTGACACCCCAGTACAGGTAGCTTTACTCAACGTAAATGAGCCCATTCCGGCTCCCTCCAAGCTGGTGCCTTGGCTACCACCGCAGATCGACGAGATTGTCAGCGCGCTAACCAACCATGATTTAAATATTCGCCCCGCCAACGCCACTAAGGCTTTGGAGCTGGTTGAGCGTTTAGTGGCTACCATTCCGGCCAATGTGCTCAAGCACGATTTGGATTCTGAAGAAAGCCACACTCTGGTAGACCCCATGCCGGTCTCTAGCCAGCACGTAGCCGGGGTAAATGTGGGGCCAAACCAGCCCGGTGCACCGGTTACCTCCAAGTCGGCTTATTCTGCCGCCTCAGCTCCCTCCAACTTCTCTGCTACCAGCGGTAACAGCGGGCAGTACAGCACCCCCAGCTACTACTCCACCCCCACCTACCAGCCTCAGATGCCCGCTATGGCTGATACTGGCTGGCAGCAAAGCTATAGCGACGACGACGATGAGGGCCTGCGTCGACGTGGCCTGCTGGTTGGTATCCCTACCGCACTGGCACTGGCCGGACTGGCTGGAATTGGCGCCTACATTTTGGCTAGCCCCGATAAACCCTCACAGGTTTCAATTCCTGACGTAACCGGTAAAACCCAAGACGATGCAGTAACCGCCCTAGACGATGTAGGGCTAAAAGCCGCCGGTATTTCAGCTAGCTCTAGCACCGTACCCAAGGGCCAAGTAATTAGCCAGCAGCCTACTGCCGGTACTACCGCCAAAACCGGTGATACGGTCACCCTAACCATTTCTAGCGGCAGCTAGGGCAGCCAGGCTGTGGGTTTTTGGCGCGCTGGCGCCAAAAACCCACCCTGCACCAAAGCGTTGAGCCCACGGCAAGCCGTGGGCTCAAAACTTTAGGTGGCTTTAGCTACGCAGCATTTCTGCCACTTCAAAGGCAATCTCTAGGGACTGCTGGTGGTTTAGGCGCGGATCAACCAGGGTTTCGTAGCGCTGGGCTAAGTCAGCTTCAGCGATATGCTCACCGCCGCCTAAAACTTCAGTGACATCATCGCCGGTCAGCTCTACGTGTATACCCCCAGGCACGGTCCCAACAGCGCGATGCACCTGGAAGAAACTGCGGGTTTCAGCCAAAATATCGGCAAAACGACGTGTCTTGTAACCATTTTCAGAAGTAATGGTGTTGCCGTGCATCGGATCGCAAATCCAGGTAACCGGACGCCCGTCAGCCTTAACCGCCTGGGCCAGGGCTGGCAGACGCTCCTCAATCAGGTCTGCCCCCATGCGGGTAATAAAGCTGATGCGCCCGCCTTCACCACTGGGGTTAAGCCTATCCATAAGCGCATAGAGCTCATCAGGGCTAGCGTCAGGACCGATCTTGACCCCAATAGGGTTACGCACACCCGAAAGCAGGGCCACATGGGCGCCGTCGATGTCACGGGTGCGTTCACCAATCCAAAGCATATGGGCACTGGTGTCGTAAGGGTCGCCGGTACGTGAATCTTCACGCGTCATAGCGTCTTCATAGTCAAGCAGCAGCGCCTCATGGGCGGAGTAGAAATCAACTTGGGTTAGCGCCCCAAAATCCACCCCAGCGGCTTTCATAAAGCGCATAGAGCGGTCCAACTCCCCCGCCATAGTGGCAAAACGCGCATAGGCCGGGTTTTCAGTAAAACCCCGGTTCCATGAGTGCACTTCGCTAAGTGAGGCATAGCCACCCATGGTGAAAGCACGAATCAGGTTCAGCGTAGTACCAGAGCGTAAATATGCATCCAGCATCCGCTTAGGATCTGGAACGCGGGCCGACTTAGTAAACTCATGGCCGTTAACGCAATCGCCGCGATAAACCGGCAAGGTTACCCCGTTGCGAGTTTCAGTATCAGCAGAGCGCGGCTTAGCGTATTGGCCCGCCATACGCCCAATTTTCACCACCGGCATGGAGGCCCCATAGGTAAGCACAATCGCCATCTGCAAAATGGTTTGTACCTTTAAACGAATAGTGGTGGCGTCGCCCTTCTCAAACGACTCCGCACAGTCGCCACCCATCAACACGAAGGCTTCACCCTGGCCAGCACGCTCCATATCAGCCCGTAAAGAATCAGCTTCACCGGCAAACACTAGCGGCGGACGACGTCGTAGATCGTTAACCACGTCAGCTAACTGCTGGGGATCGGGATAGGACGGTTGCTGAGCCGCCGGACACGAACGCCAATCAAAGTTACGCATAGGCCCAATCATAAGGGCAAAAAAGGTGGCCCCCACATAAACGTGGGGGCCACCTCAGTAGCGTTTAAGCTCAGTGCTCCACAGGAGCGTCAGAGGGCTCAACGTGCTGGCCGATGCCCTCCATCAGGCCCTTGAACCAGTCCTGGTCAATGTTGAAGGGCTTGCCACCGGCAATACGCGGGAAAGCAATGGCGGTTAGCACGTCACCGTTTTCCTCGTCCTGACCGATTACGCCAGGCTCGCCGCGCAGGGCGCACTCAACAGCTAGGTCGCACATGCTCTTGATCAGGTCTAGGTCTTCCTGGTGAGCAGCAGCTGCGCGAGAGTAGTAGCCCGACTTCTGGACCATAACCTTCTCGGCGCCAATGAGCTTGGCGAACTTCTTGGCGAACCACTGGCCGGGGTTGATGGTGTCTAGCTTGACGTGACCGAAGGGGTCACGCTGTACCTCTTCACCAGCAGCCTCTAGCTCGGCGATGATCTCAGGAACGCCAGCGCCCTCAGACAGGAAGATGTTGACGTTACCCTGCTCGTCCATGATGGCCTTTAGACGCTCAGCCTCAGCGGCGATGTCCAGCTTGACCTCGGGCAGGTAGACAGCGTGCACGTCCCAGCGCTCGCGGGTTAGGCCCAGGGAGGGAGCCCACTGCTTGGTGTCTAGCAGCTGACGGTAGCGTAGGGCGGTCTCGGCGGTTAGGTAACCACAGTTACGACCCATGCACTCGTGCACGATCAGCATGCGGGGGTTGGAGCGGTGCTCACCGATTACGTTGAAGGCGAAGTTGGCGCCCTCGTCAGCAGCGGTCCAGGCACCCAGGGACTGACGGATCGGCACTACGTCATTGTCAATGGTCTTGGGCAGGCCCACTACGGTTAGCTCGTAGTTGTGCTCGTGTAGGTAGGCGGCTAGGTCAGCAGCGGTGGTGTTGGTGTCATCGCCACCGATGGTGTGTAGCACGTCCACGCCGTCCTTGCGTAGCTGCTCGGCAGCGAATGCCAGCGGGTCTACACCTTCGGCTACTAGACCACGCTCAACCAGGTTCTTGGCGTTGGTCAGCTTGACGCGAGAGTTACCAATGGGGGAACCACCGAAGTTGCGCAGCAGGCCAGCGTTCTTACGGGCCTCCTCGTCAATGACGATGTAGTTGCCGGTCAGCAGGCCGTGGTAGCCATACTGGTAAGCAATGATCTCAACCTCGGGAGCTACCTCGGTGTAACGCTCAATGAGGTCACCAACAGCGGCGGATAGGCAGGGGGCGAAACCGCCCGCGGTTAGAAGGGCGACGCGACGAACCGACATCGAGAACCTTTCAATTGTGGGTGTACATGGCCTGCGGCCACAGATTTCTTTACCAGTGTACTCGCTCACCTTTGTTGGTGCACGAGTCAAAGGGACTAACGGGACTACTTAGCTGAGTCTTCCTCACCTTGGGCGGATGACTCCTCAACTTCAGCTGGCGGCTGGGGCACACTAGTCAGTGGGGCTTGGCGGCCACCGGGGGCCTGTACCGGCATAGCCAGCGGGTTGGCCTCAGCCTGGGCGGCCAGCATTTTCTCTACCACTTCAGCGGCGCTGAGCTTGTCAGCATCCATCATTTTCTTTACGTCTGCAGCGTATAGGTCAACGTATTCCTGGCCTGAGAGAGCCATTAGGGAATACATGATTTCATCGGTGATAGAACGTAAAACAAAGCGGTCGTTTTCTAGACCCTGGTAACGGCTAAAGTCTAGGGGCTGGCCAATAACCACCCCAATACGGTGCAAACGCGGCACTACCTGGCCGATCGGCTGGGCAATATTGGTGCCGATCATGGCCACCGGCAGCACCGGGGCGCCGGTGGCTAGTGCCACGCGGGCCACACCGGTTTTACCACGGTAGAGGCGTCCGTCAGGGCTGCGGGTACCTTCAGGGTAAATACCGAAAAGCTCACCGGAGTTTAGCCGGTCAATACCGGCTTGCAGAGCCGCCATCGAATATTTGCCGCCGCGACGGTCCACCGGGATGGTGCCCACGGAGGTCATAAACTTTTTCACGCCCCAGCCTTTAAGGCCTTTACCGGTGAAATAGTCTGATTTACCAATGAACGCCACCTCGCGCTCAATCATCAGCGGCAGGAAGAAAGAGTCGATAACCGCCAGGTGGTTGGAAGCTAGGATAGCCGGACCTTCAACAGGAATATGTTCTTCACCACGAATCCAGGGTTGATACATCATGTGGATGGCCGGTCCAGCCGTCGCCTTAATCGCACGGTATCCCATGGAACCTCCCGAAACTCATTAGTGAACTGGCGCCTAGCGCGGCTGGGCGCGTGTGGAGACAAGTACTACATTGATATTACAGTTTCGACTGTGTCCACTGTAGCTAAAGCGCCCAATCCTGACCCTAATTACCCTCACCAGGCTAGCTTGCTGCAAATGGGCACACCCTTAGAGCAAGTAACTTTCGTGGTGGTGGACTTAGAAACCACCGGCGCACAGCCTGGGCCTGACGCTATAACCGAGTTTGGGGCGGTGCGCGTATGCGGGGGCGAGATACTTGATGAGTTTGGTTCTTTAGCTAATCCGGGTACGGCTGTGCCCGCCTACATCACCATGCTCACCGGCATCACCACCTCCATGGTGGCTAGCGCCCCGCCACTAGAAGAAGTGCTGGGCGACTTTATGAGCTGGGCGCGCCTAGACGAGCCTGACACAGTGATTGTGGCCCACAATGCGCGCTTTGATGTTAGCCATCTACGCAGCGCAGCAGGAGCTTTTGGATTTGATTGGCCCTCGGTGCGGGTGCTGGATACTTTAAAACTGACGCGTAAGGCGTGGAGTCGCAATGATGTGGCCAACCATAAGCTGAGTACTTTGGCCCGGTTTGTGGGCGCACAAACTACCCCTACTCACCGCGCTCTCGACGACGCCCGCGCCACTGTGGATGTGCTTTATGCGGCCCTAGAGAAAGTGGCCCTGCAGGGGCTAACCCATATGGAGGACCTAACTAGCGCCTGCGATCCGGTTCCCGCCTCACGACGCGCTAAGGCAGCCATGGCCGCCGATCTGCCGCAAGCCCCCGGCGTGTATCGTTTCTATTCTCCCGGTGACCAGGTGCTTTATGTGGGTAGCGCCACGAATTTACGTCAGCGTGTGCGTTCATATTTCACCGCTTCAGAATCGCGTGGGCATATTGCCACCATGCTAGATGTGGCTGACCGGGTTGAGTATGACCGCTACCCCACCCTGATTGAGGCGCGGGTGCAAGAGCTGCGCCAAATTAGTTTCTATGACCCGCCTGCTAACCGCCGTTCACGTAAACATGCCACTAAAGCCTGGTTGAAGCTAACTGCCGGGCCGCGCCCGCGCCTGTCGATTGTTAGCTACGTTGACTACGAGCAGCTAAGTAAAGGTGGGGTAATTGGTCCCTATTCTTCACGGCGTAGTGCTAATGCAGCCCGGGTGGCGATTGAGGAAGTTTTTGCCCTAGATAGGGTGGGCGATAAGGGCATTAGTGACACTGTCAGCGATGAGGACTACCCCGCCCTAGCTGATTTGGCCTACCAGGCTCTTAGCGATAATGCCACTTTGGTGGTGGATCCGCTGATGCAGCGTATTCAGACGCTAGCTCAAGCCCAGCGCTATGAGGACGCCGGGGTGATCACTAAACGTTTGCAAGCTTATGTGCGTGGCCTGGAGCGAGTGCAACGTCTGCGCCCGCTGTTTACCTGCCCTTATTTGGTTTCGGCACGACGACGCAGCCTAGGTGGCTGGGAATTTGTGGCTATCAGCCACGGGCAGCTACTGGGCTCTGCGGTAAGCCCCAGCGGTGTCTACCCCTTAGATGTTTTAGCCGAGTTTGAAGCATTTTTAAGCCCCATCGCCCCGCCAGAGCGGATCATGGGCACGCTTATGCTCGAAGAAGCCAACCTATTGGCTGACTGGGCGCTAGATGAGGGGGCTAGGCTAGTGAGTTTGGATCCGCAAGCGAATATATCGTGGCCGATTGATTCGCCAGCGCGGCATGCCAAACTACTAGCCCACACCTAAATTACTTAGCTAGCTGCTTGCGCATTGCCTGCGCCACGGCATGAGCTACCGCTACCGGGTCTAGCGGACGCGACACTACGGCGTCGGCATGAGCCCATGCAGAAAGCCAACCATCCTGGGGGCGCGCCGTGAGCATAACTACTGCTGGACGCGAGTCCATTTCGGTAAGGAGTTCGTGAGCTAAACCCATACCGCCGAACTTTTTGACTTCGCTGTCAAACACTAAAGCAGCAAAGCGGTTGGGGTTTTCTTTCAGGGCTAGGCGCACAGCTTCAGCGGTGGCGCACTCAAACCAAGTTACTCGCGGTAGGCCTTTATCTGGGCGGCGTCCTACTGCCTCGATCACCTGCTGGCGAGTATCTGAGTCATCTGAAAACACCAGCAGTTCCACGCTGTCTGATTCAGGCGCTGAAGTCATGTTTTCCTCCTGAGTGGCGGCGCCGCAGGGACGCACACAAATGTTCGCGTTAAGTGTATCTTTCACACCTGCGCTAACCAATTTGTGGCTACACTAGAGCCAAGCGATTTTTAGGACAAAAGCCCTAAACTGCATTCTCTAGTTTTTCAGGAGTCTACATGGCCATCTACACCCTGCCTGAGTTGCCCTATGACTACGCCGCTTTGGAGCCGCACATCTCCGGGCGCATCATGGAGCTACACCACGACAAGCACCACGCCGCCTATGTAGCTGGCGCTAACAGCGCCCTAGAGGCCCTGGCCGCCGCCCGCGAAGAAGGCAACCTCGGCGCCATTAACCTGTGGGAAAAGAACCTGGCTTTCAACCTGGGTGGGCACACTAACCACACCATTTTCTGGAACAACCTCTCCCCCAATGGCGGCGGTGAGCCTGAGGGCGAGCTAGCTGAAGCCATCAAGGACTCTTTCGGTTCCTTCGAAAAGTTCCGTGCTCACTTCACCGCCACTGCACTGGGTATTCAGGGCAGCGGCTGGGCCGTACTGGCTTATGACTCCATCTCTGGCAAGCTAGTCATCTTCCAGCTGTTTGACCAGCAGGCCAATGTGCCCGTGGGCACCGTACCGCTGTTCATGGTGGACATGTGGGAGCACGCCTTCTACCTGGACTACCTCAACGTCAAGGCTGACTACGTCAAGGCCATCTGGAACATCGCCAACTGGGACGATGTAGCCAAGCGTCTAGACAACGCCGTAGCTAACGCCAAGCAGCTGATCCTGGGCTGAAACCACAAAGCTGAACTAGCAAGCTAAAACGAGCACCTAGTAAAACGAGGGGGGCGGCTACCAACCGGTAGCCGCCCCCCTCATCGTTTGTTGCCAATAAGCTGCTTGGGCTGCCTAAATGCTGGTTTTAGGCAGCCCAAGCCCTAGCACAGGCCCATACTTATAGGGCCTTACTTGGCAGAAATTAGACCTTATTTGGCAGCAATGTCGAATACGTAAACTGCCGCAGGCGTGGTCTGTCCACCCTGGCCGTTGGCCTGAGGCGGCAGAATGATTACCACGCGGCTACCAATCGGAATACCAGACAGGTCCACCAACTGCTTAACCTGGGATACTGACATTTGCACCGGCTGCGGCGAGGACTCAGTCCAGGTAGAACGCTTGTTGCCATCCCAGGTGGCCATCGCCATGTAACCCAGGGCTGTGTCGGTGTCGGTGAGCTTTTCGCCGTTACCGCTAGCTAGCGTGATCAGCTTGGCGGAGGTGGGGGCGCTAATGCCAGCCTTAATAGTGATCGAGGGGGCCTGGCCCAGCTTACCGGTGACGGTAATGCCGTTCTTTTCCAGCTCTTCAGTGGCGCCCTCAACCAGGGTGGCATCCTTAGAAGCAGCCGCAATCTGCGCCGTCGACAAAGCATCAGTTAGTTCCACGTAGAACACCAACGTACCAGCCGGGGCCTGCGGATTAGCGGGCTTGTCACCGTAGGCGAGCTTGCCAGGAATGGAAATCTCAAGCACGTCGCCAACCTTGTGTCCCAACAAGCCACAGCGCCAACCGTCAATAACGCCGTTAAGGCTAAAGCGGGTAGCTGAGCCGCGCTCGAAGGAGCTGTCGAAAGTAGTAGCAGAATCCCACTTCCAACCCGAGTATTTAGCGGCCACATTAGAGTCCGCAGCTACCGCAGCCCCACTGCCGGCCTTAATGGTCTTAACCGTTAGGTTAGTGGGAGCCTTAGCGCCCTTAACCCAGGTAATAGCCGGGGCCTTGTTAGAGCCGGGCTGACCAATGGTAGGTAGCGACTTAGAGTCGGTATCAATCTTTAGCTTAGAGCAGTCAACTTTTTGCTGCTGAGTAGCGGCGCTAGTAGGCGTGGCAGCGGCCTTAGCGGACTTTTTGCCATCACCGGAGCAACCAGCTAGTCCCAAGCTGGCAGCCAGCAACAGCGCCACTGCGGCGGTTAGAGATCGACGCACAAGATTTCCTTTACTTTTTTGTTTACTATCGCACTATACCCCCGCCATCAGCTGCGATGACGAGGGTATAGCGGGTGGTTTTAGTGGAAGGACTCGCCGCAGGCGCACGAACCAACCGCGTTGGGGTTGTCAATCGTGAAGCCCTGCTTCTCAATGGTGTCAGCGAAGTCGATAGTGGCGCCGTTGAGGTAAGGAATGCTCATACGGTCCACGATTACCTCAACCTGCTTGCCTTCTTCACCAAAGGCGCGAATGGCGTCGCCGTCTAGCACACGCTCGTCGAAGTAAAGCTGGTAGACCAGACCCGAGCAACCTCCGGGCTGTACACCTACGCGCAGACGCAGGTCGTCACGGCCCTCCTGCTCCAGTAGGCTAGCCACCTTAGCGGCGGCAACATCGGTCAGCATAACCTCATGGGTGGCCACCTCGTTGGTGGTTTGGCTCATTGCTACTCCTTGATTGTTTGTCTCTTGCGCTCGGGTCTTAACCCAGGCGGTTAAACATCAGATATGCCTATGCTATTCCCGCTAGGGCTACCTAAGTGCACTGGCAGGGGCTAGCAGCGAAAATATAGGCGTGATTTAGGCCAAGGTGACTAGTTCTAGGTAGTCCTCACTCCACAGATCTTCGTCACCGTCTGGCAGCAGCAGTACTCGGTCAGGGTTGAGGGCTTCTACGGCCCCCTCATCGTGGGTTACTAGCACTACCGCGCCTTTATATGTGCCCAATGCTCGCAAAATTTCTTCACGGCTAGCCGGGTCTAGGTTGTTGGTGGGCTCATCTAGTAGCAGCACATTGGCTGAGCTGGTAACTAGTAGGGCCAAGGCCAGACGGGTTTTTTCGCCGCCCGAAAGCACTCCGGCACTCTTATCGGCGTCAGCCCCAGAGAAGAGGAATGAGCCCAAAATGTTGCGGATCTCAGTGTCATCTAGATCCGGGGCAGCTGAGCGTAGATTTTCGGCAACTGTGCGGGTGTTGTCGATGGTTTCGTGTTCCTGGGCGTAATAGCCCAGTTTAAGGCCGTGGCCATCAATTACCTTGCCTGAGTCGGGCTGCTCAATCCCAGACAGTAGCCGCAGCAGCGTGGTTTTACCGGCGCCGTTTAGCCCCAGCACCACTACGCGCGAGCCCCTATCGATAGCTAGGTCCACGCCGGAGAAAACTTCCAGCGAGCCGTAGGCTTTACTCAGCCCCTGCGCCCGCAATGGGGTCTTACCTGAGGGAGCCGGGTCTGGGAAGCGCAGGTGGGCGACTTTTTCAACGGTTGCTTCGGTTTCAATGCTGGCTAGTAGCTGTTCTGCGCGACGCAGCATTTGTTGGGCGGCCACAGCTTTGGTGGCCTTGGCCCGCATTTTTTCGCCTTGGGCGCGTAAGGCTTCGGCCTTCTTTTCTGCGTTTAGGCGTTCACGACGGCGCCTGGCTTCGTCGTCGGCACGTTGCTTTAGGTAGGCATCCCAGCCCATGTGGTAGATGTCGAGCACGCCTCGGTTGGCGTCTAGATACATCACTTGGTTCACGGTGTCGCGAATTAGGTCTACATCGTGGCTGATAACAATGTATCCGCCCGGGTAGGTGCGCAGGTGGTCGCGTAGCCACAGCACTGAGTCGTGGTCTAGGTGGTTGGTGGGCTCATCTAGTAGCAGCGTGTCGGGTTTTTGAAATAGCACCCGGGCTAGTTCTACACGACGGCGCTGACCACCTGAGAGGGTACCGATGGGCTGGTCTAGCACTCGCTCAGGTAGGCCCAAGGCGGCAGCGATGCGGGCAGCTTCACTGGCGGCGGCGTATCCGCCGGACATAGTAAATTCGTGATCTAGCCGGGTGTACCTATCTAATGCTTTAGCTTGGGCGTCACCACTGGTGGTGGCGATTTTTTGTTCGGCTTTACGCAGGCGGCGCAGCAGCCCATCAATGTCGCGGGCAGAGAGGATACGGTCACGGGCGATTTGCTCTAAGTCACCTACCTTGGTGTCCTGGGGCAGGTAACCCACTGAGCCGCCAGCATGGATAGTGCCTTCATACTCGACAGCCTCAAGTGAGTGGTGCACATCGGCGTCGATGGCTGCGGAAGCAGATTTAGCTACGGAAGCTGAGGCAATCAGCTTGGTCATAGTGGTTTTACCAGCGCCATTACGCCCCACTAAACCAATATGCATACCTTTATCAACTCGAAAACTAGCCCCACTGACAAGTTGGCGGGCACCAATACGCATAACTAGGTTTTGGACGTTGATCACCCCCTAATGCTACTAGTCCCACCACAGCCACCAGCCTTGGGTGCCTGTGGCGTCCATTTCACGCCAGATAATTTCATCCGGCATGGCGCCATCGAGCCCTAATTCGCCCTGCAAATAAGCCCATAGTCCTTGGCATTGACAGCTGGGAGTGTGGAAAGTGTCTACCTGCCAGGGACCACGCTCGTCTTGGGCAATAAAAATGCCATCAACACTTAAACGCTCATCGCTGCGGGAGGGGCCAATTAAATAGCCTTGCAGCCAAATATCGCCTTCGCTGCCCGCACACGCACGCAGCAATGAGCCTAGCTCAGGGGCGCGGTTTTGCCGGTCTTTTAACGCTAAGGTGGGTAGCAGGCGCAAAGCTAGCCGGGCTTGGATGTAGTCAATACGGGCTAGGGGGACGTAATCGGCATTAGTCCCATCCCAGATGTGCCCACCGTCAGCTGGAGTGCTCAGACAACGCGGGCGAGCTAAGCCAAATAATTCATAGAGCGCACTAAACACTGTCCAACCATTGGGCATGTATTTCAGTTCTTGATCTACAGCTGTCGGTATGAGTGCAGCTAGAGCACACATTTTCACTACTCCTCAAATCGGTTTTGTTAGCACATAGCTCTTTGTGTTTGCTGGGCTATGTCTGAAGCGCTAAGCAACTTCAATGTTGCAAGCGTGCGCTTTGATAGCTAGCCGCTACCACCAGGCTGAGGACAAGGTGCGCTTCGAGAAAAAAGTTATTCACCTGTGGTGAAAAAAACTTTCCTAATTTAGGGTTTGTCAAGCGTTGAATATCTGCACGCTATGCGATTATTCTCAACTGTTGCGCACTGCGCATAATGTGTCCACCCCGGAAGGAGCCAATGCGGTGGCTACCACCACTAGTACGCCTCAGGCGATTCTCGATGCCGTAGGCGGCGCCGAGAACATTACCCACCTAACCCACTGCGCTACGCGTCTGCGTTTCGAACTCAAGGATGCCTCTGTCGTTGACAAGGCTACCGTTGAGAAGATCCCGGGCGTTATGGGTGCGGTCCCCCAGTCTGGTGACCGCTACCAGATCATCATTGGCGGTGCGGTTCAGAGTGTCTACAACGACATTATGAAGCTACCCGCCATGGCTGGCGGCGCTTCTTCTAGCGCTAAGTCTGACGCTGACATCAAGGCTGCTGCTCGCGCCAAGGCTCGCGGCAAGAATGCCTACGTAGACGCGTTCTTCGAGTACCTATCTGACGCTTTCCGTCCACTGCTACCGGTGCTGCTGGGTGCCTCGCTGATCCTGGCCCTGATCGCGGTACTGGAAGCTTTTGGTGTAGTAGACACCCACGCCAAGGTTCTACCCTCATGGCTAGTGTTCACCAACACCATGTGGCGCTCGGTGTTCTACTTCCTGCCCGCCATGGTGGCCTACAACGCCGCTAAGAAGCTGGACATTGACCCCTGGGTAGGTGCGGCTGTTGTTCTAGCTCTGCTCACCCCTGAGTACACCAGCCTCAAGACTCTAAAGGAAACCCACTGCATTAAGAGCTCTGTGGGCTCCGACCTGTGCACCACCGATATCTTCGGTCTACCCATGAAGTGGTCGGACTACGGCGGCCAGGTGTTCCTGCCGCTAATCATGGTGCCGATCCTGGCCCTGGTTTACCGTGGCCTGAAGAAGGTCATCCCGGCCAACGTACAGATGGTGTTCGTACCGTTCTTCTCCTTCCTGGTGATGATCCCGGTTTCAGCCTTCCTGATTGGCCCCTTCTCACTGTGGCTAGGTAACAGCATTGGTTCAGGCCTGTCTTGGCTCAACACCACGGCCCCGATCGTCTTCGCTATCTTCATTCCGCTGCTGTACCCGTTCCTGGTGCCGCTGGGTCTGCACTGGCCGCTTAACGCTCTGCAGCTGGCCAACATCGCTGGCCCTGCCCACGCTGACTTCATTCAGGGCCCCATGGGTACCTGGAACTTCGCCTGCTTCGGCGCCACCCTGGGTGTACTCATCCTGACCCTGCGCAACGGCGACAAGGAACTGCGTCAGACTGCTTCTGGTGCTCTGGCCGCCGGTCTGTTCGGTGGTATTTCCGAGCCCTCCCTCTACGGTATTCACCTACGCTTCAAGCGCATCTACCCGCTGATGCTGACCGGTTGTGCCGCTGGTGGTCTGACCATTGGTGTAATCTCCTGGATCTCCGGTTCGCCTGTGCTGACCGGTACCTTCGTATTCACCTCGCTGCTGACCATCCCGGTCTTCCACCCCACCGTTACCTACGCGATCTCCATCGCTGTGGCCTTCTTCGTCTCTGCCTTCATGGTTGTCACCTTCGGCTACCAGAGCAAGGAAGAAAAGGAAGCCGCCGCCGCTGAGCAGCAGGAAGCCCCCGAGGCTGAAGCCGCTGCCCCGGCCGAGGCTGCCCCCAAGGCTGAGCTGGTTGCCGGCCAGGAAGTGGTTCTGACCGCTCCCCTAAACGGCACCGTGGTAGCTCTGGAAGACGTACCGGACCCGGTATTCTCCTCCGGCGCAGTAGGTAAGGGCGCTGGCATTGAGCCCAGCGACGGCGCCTCCATCAAGGTTGTGGCCCCCGCTGACGGTTCCGTAGTGGTTGCCCCCTCCTCCGGGCACGCCTACGGCCTGGCTCTGGACAACGGCCTGGAGATTCTGATTCACGTCGGTATCGACACCGTGAACCTCGCGGGCCAGGGCTTCGACGTCAAGGTTGCTAAGGGCGACCGCGTCAAGGCTGGCCAGACCCTGGTAGTAGTTGACCGCGCAGTTATCGAGGAAGCCGGCTACAAGCTGGTCACCCCGGTACTGGTCACCAACTACATGAACTTCGCTGAGGTTGAGGTTATCGCCTCCGGCGACATCGAGACCGGCGCTGACCTGGTCAAGGCCACCAAGTAAGGCCTATAAACAACAGCTAACCCCCTGGTCACGCTAGTGGCCAGGGGGTTACTTTTTGCCTGTTAGCGGGCGCGCAGCTCCCAGAAGGCCACCGCGCTAGCAGCCGCCACATTTAGCGAATCAACCCCACCGGCCATAGGAATGCGCACCACATAATCGGCGTTGCGCATAGCCCGGCGGCTTAGCCCGTCACCTTCCGTGCCCAGCACAATGGCTAGCTTAGAAGCGGGGTCACTAACCACATCCAGCGCTGCAAACTCATCTAGGGCATAGGAGTCATCGCTAAGAGCCATGGCGGCAACTTTAAAGCCGGCCGCATGTAGCTCATCAACAGCCGGCCAGCTGGTTATGCGGGTCCAGGGCACCTGGAAAACCGTACCCATAGATACCCGCACGCTACGGCGGTAAAGCGGATCCGCGCATGAGGGGCTAGCCAGTACCGCATCAATTCCCAATGCAGCAGCGCTGCGGAAAGCCGCCCCCACATTGGTGTGGTCCACCAGGTTTTCTAGCACCGCCACACGCCTAGCCCCCGCTCCCCCACGCGCGCCGGCCAGCACCTGGGCCACGCTGGGCAGCTGCGGACGATTCATTGCCGCCAGAGCCCCCCGATGCAGGTGGAAACCAGTAAGCCCCTCCACTACGGCGTCGTCGCCCACAAAAACCGGCTTGTCACCACCTAGCGGGTCACCCCCGGTGCCCTTAGCAGCGGCAATTACCGGGCGCATATCCTCCAGCCACCGTCTAGTCATCAAAAAAGAACGCGGCTCATGGCCGGCAGCCACAGCCCGGGTAATAACCTTGGTGGACTCAGCCATATACAGCCCATTGGCGGTTTCTAGACGCTTACGCAAAGCGACGTCCGTCAGCTGTGTATAGTCAGCTAGACGGACGTCGCTAGGGTCTGTTATCTCAATCAGCACCCTGACAGTTTATGCGTTCAGCGGCGGCTCGTTATCCTCGGCTGCATGTGCGCCACGCGGAGGTGCCGGAGGGGCGTCAACCGGCTTTACAGCCTCAGCCTCAGCTAGCCCCAAGGCAGCTTCGGCCTGCTTAAGAGCCTGGGCAGCGCTAGGCAGCTGGGCTTCAAACGGGTTAGGCAGATCCGCACCCTGGGCGGGCTTAGGGCTAGCGGGATCAATGGAACCGCCCATAGCCTCAGAAATTGAGCTCAGCGCACCAGTAAGCTCGCTGGGCACAATCCACAGCTTAGAAGAATCACCTTCAGCGATCTTAGGCAGCATCTGCAGGTACTGGTAAGCCAGCAGCTTAGGATCAGGATCGCCACGGTGAATAGCGTCAAAGACCTGCAAAATTGCGCGAGCTTCACCTTCAGCGCGCAGCACCATAGACTGGGCTTGACCTTCAGCACGCAAAATTGCCGACTGCTTGTCAGCCTCAGCGCTTAGAATCTGCGAGGCCTTATTACCCTCAGCAGTCAAAATCTGAGACTGCTTAACACCCTCAGCGGTAAGGATGGCGGCGCGGCGGTCACGCTCAGCGCGCATCTGCTGCTCCATAGAGCCCTGAATAGAGCGCGGCGGGTCAATAGACTTTAGTTCCACGTTAGCGACGCGAATACCCCAACGCCCGGTGGCCTGGTCAAGCACCCCGCGCAGCTGGCCGTTAATCTCATCGCGGCTGGTAAGGGTCTGCTCTAGATCCATCGAACCAATCACGTTACGCAAGGTGGTAACCGTCAGCTGTTCAATAGCCTGCAGGTAGTCGGCAATCTCGTAGGTGGCGCGGATGGGGTCAGTGACCTGGTAGTAGATCACCGAGTCGATAGAAACCACCAGGTTGTCTGAGGTAATCACCGGCTGCGGTGGGAAAGACACCACCTGTTCACGCCGGTCCACGGTAGAGCGCACACGGTCAACAAAAGGCATCAGCAGGTGCAGACCGGCGTCATACTTGACCTTAAATTTACCCAGACGTTCAACGATGATCGAATAGGACTGGGGCACAATCCTAATGGACTTCATTACCACTACGGCAGCGAAAACTAGTATCGCAACCGGGATTATTAGCTCCATTTCATTCCCTTCTTAAGATTCAGGCCCTAATGAGCTGAGGCAGCTACTAGTGGGCCCACTACGGCCACGGCGCCGTCGATACGCACAACCCGCACACTAGCACCCTCAGCGAAACTAAGTTTATCCACGCTACGCGCACTCCACTGGCCACCGTTTAGCTGCACTAAACCACCAGTTTCACTAACCCTTTGCAGCACTGTGGCCTCACGACCAGCTAGCGCCTCCACATTGGTTAGCATATTGGGGGTAGAAGCCAGCAGATAAGCCTTCAGCGGGGGGCGCGCCAGAAACATTAAGACGATAGCCACCAGTGCGAAAGCCACAAACTGCCCCCACACTGGCGCCCCTAGCGCGGCCGCGCCAGTACCAGCCAGCGCGCCGCCGGCAAGCATGAGAAAGACCAGGTCCGTGGACACCACCTCAACGGCAGCTAAAGCTAGAGCTGCACCAGCCCACCAAATCCACATGTTTTTCTCCTCTCCGCCTTAAGTGCTCAGCTTGCTTTTAAGCTGATCGTAGCGCCCTGGCTCGGTAGCGGCCGCGATCCACATCTACCTGCAAGGCTAGACCATAAGTTTGGCTCATAACCTGCGAATTAACCACCTGGTCAATTGGACCAGCAGCCACCAACTTACCTTCACGTAAAGCCAGCGCGTGGGTAAAGCCCTCTGGAATTTCCTCCAGGTGGTGGGTTACTAAAATTACCGACGGCGCCCCTGGCTGGGACACGATCTGGCTCAGTGCGCTTAGCAGCATTTCACGCCCGCCCAAGTCCAGGCCCGAAGCCGGCTCATCCAAGATTAGTAGTTCTGGGTCTGGCATAAGCGCACGGGCCACCTCGACACGTTTGCGTTCACCTGAAGAAAGCGTGGACCAGGTGCGCGTGGCCTTATCGGACATGTTTAAAGCTGCCAGCAGCTCATCAGCGCGCTGAAAATCAAAATCTTCATATTCTTCACGCCAGCGTCCAATTACCCCATAGGCGCCAGAAACTACAACGTCACGAACCTTTTCACCGCCTAAGACTTCATGCGACAGAGCTGAAGAAGCCAGGCCAATAGCCGGGCGCAGCTCAGCCAAATCAACTCGCCCTAGCTGCTGATCCATGATTTCAACGCTTCCCTGCGAGGGGAATAGGCGCGCTGCGGCCACTCGTGAAAGCGTGGTTTTACCAGCTCCATTCGCTCCTAGCACCACCCAAGCTTGACCTGGGTCAACCTGCCAGGAAAGGTGAGACAAAATGGTGGTTTTACCGCGCCATAGCGACACGTCTTGCAGCCTGAGAACACTCATGTATCAAGCATACGGCTTGGGGCCAAGTACCTAGGACATTTTGCCCATAGAACTTGGCCCCATTAGCAACTGGCTTTAGCCCTGCTTAAGCACCCAGTTGTAGACCTCCATGGTGCGCTTGGCGATAGCTTCCCAAGCGAAGTGGTCTTCTACGCGCTTACGCGAAGCGGCACCCATGGCCTTGGCCCGGGCCTCGTCGGTGATTAGCGCGGTTAGGCGCTCAGCCAGGTCGGCTTCGAAACGGGCCGGGTCAATCGGGGTGCCGGTGCCGTCCTGGACCTGCTCAATGGGCACTAGCAGGCCGGTGACGCCGTCGTCGATAACCTCAGGAATACCGCCGGTAGCCGAACCCACCACGGGTAGGCCCACAGCCATAGCCTCAAGGTTAACGATGCCTAGCGGCTCGTAAACCGAGGGGCACACGAACACGTCGGAGGCAGCCAGTACGGCGATTAGCTGCTCGCGCGGCAGCATCTCTTCAACCCAAACCACACCGGTACGCTTCTCGCGCAGCTGGGCCACCAGGCCTTCAACCTCACGCATGATCTCGGGGGTGTCGGGGGCGCCAGCGCACAGCACGATCTGTACGTCGCTGGGCAGCTGCTCGCAGGCACGCAGCAGGTGCGGCAGACCCTTCTGGCGGGTAATACGTCCTACGAAGACTACGGTGGGACGGGTGGGGTCAATGCCTAGACGCTTGAGGGTAGCCTCGCTCAGTTCAGCAGCGGCCTCGCCTTCAGGACGGCGCCAGCCAGACAGGTCAATACCGTTGTGTACAACCTTGACACGCTCAGGGTCTACCTGCGGGTAGGAACGCAAAATGTCCTCACGCATACCGCCGGAAACTGCGATCACAGCAGCAGCGCCGGAGTAGGCCTGACCTTCAGCCCAGGAGGACAGGGCGTAACCGCCACCTAGCTGCTCAGCCTTCCACGGACGCATGGGCTCTAGCGAGTGAGCGCTGAGCACGTGGGGAATGTCGTTTAGCAGACCAGCCAGGTGACCAGCGAGGTTGGCGTACCAGGTGTGGGAATGCACTAGGTCAGCGCCGGCGCAGTTGCCAGCAATTTCTAGGTCAACCCCGAAAGTCTGTAGGGCTGCGTTAGCCTCAGCCAGCTCAGGTAGGTTCGCGTAACCAGTCACGCCAGGATCTGCACCTTCGGTGCCCGGCTCACGCGGTCCACCAAAAGCGTGCACGCGCACATCAGCGAGCGGGCGCAGCACCTTGGCCAGCTCATTGACGTGCACCCCCGCACCACCGTAAATGAAGGGCGGGTATTCCTTGGTGATCAGATCAACTCTCATTGGTGAACATCTTTCTAGGTGTGCCGGTAGTGGGCATGTGCCCACGGGCACAAATCTAACGCATATTTGGCGTTTTTGTGTTGTTGCTTACGCAAATCGCTACAGCGGACACCAACTCCCTGGGGATTTTTAGGTTTTGAGTCCTAAATTGCTGCCCGAACTGGGCCATTAGACCCTTATCAGAATTTTCTCAGCTAGCAATTTGGTGACTTACGTCGCGCAAGTGTGCTTTATGACGCTATGCTGTGGTCATGGTTGCTCATCGTGTACTCGCGATTGTCCTTGCTGGTGGTGAGGGCAAACGCTTAATGCCTCTAACATTTGATCGCGCAAAGCCGGCGGTCCCCTTCGGCGGACAGTACCGCCTAATCGACTTTTCACTGTCGAACATGGTCAACTCCGGTTACTTGCACGTCGTGGTGCTTACCCAGTACAAGTCCCACTCTCTAGACCGCCACATTTCCAAGACCTGGCGTCTATCCTCCATGCTGGGTAATTACATTGCTTCAGTGCCTGCTCAGCAGCGTGTAGGTAAGCACTGGTTCCTTGGTAGCGCAGATGCTATCTACCAGTCTTTGAACCTGCTCGATGACGAGCGCCCCGACTACGTAGTCATCACCGGTGCTGACAACATTTACCGCATGGACTTCTCCCAGATGGTTGACCACCACATCGCATCTGGACTGCCGCTAACGGTTGCCGGCATTCGCCAGCCCAAGTCTCTAGCCAACCAGTTCGGGGTTATTGAAACTGACCCTGAAAACCGTGGTAAGATCAAGGCTTTCGTGGAAAAGCCCAGCTCCACCCCCGGTCTGCCCGACTCGCCCGACGAGGTTCTAGCCTCTATGGGTAACTATGTCTTCACCGCTAACGCCCTCAAGGAAGCTGTCACCCTAGACGCCGCCAACGAGGAATCCAAGCACGACATGGGCGGCAACATTGTGCCTTGGTTCGTAGAGCGCGGCCTAGCCGGCGTTTACGACTTCAAGGACAATGTGGTTCCCGGCACTAGCGAGCGTGACCGTGACTACTGGCGCGACGTGGGTACCTTGGACGCCTACTACGAGGCTCACATGGACCTGATCAGCGTCAACCCAGTCTTCAACCTCTACAACGAATCCTGGCCGCTATTCACCGGTTACAACTCGGCTGTGCCCCCGGCCAAGTTCGTTTACGGTGACCGTGAGAGTGAGCGCGTGGGCCACGCGGTGGACTCCATTGTGTCCCCTGGCGTGATCGTTTCTGGTGGCGAGGTGGTTTCCTCCATTCTCTCCCCCGGTGTACGCATTAACTCTTGGTCGCGCGTACGCGAATCGGTGCTGCTAGACAATGTTGACGTAGGCCGTAATGCGGTTGTGGAGCGCTGCATCTTGGACAAGTACGTTCGGGTTGAGCCTGGCGCATTCGTTGGTGTGAACCCAGACCAAGACCGCGAACGTGGCTTCATGGTTACCGAATCTGGTATCACGGTGGTACCTAAGGGCACTGTAGTCTCTGGTGGTAACTGAGTCACTGTGGTCAAAGCCTGAGGGCTACCAAACCACTTAGTTACAACTGACCCGGCCAGATTGGCCGGGTCAGTTCGTTTATGTAGCGCCTGGTTTATACAGCGTCTACTTTTAGCATGTTAGCGCCTTAACTTTAGCGCTCTAGCACCTTAGCGGCGCCAGTTTAACGCGCTAACTGCCATAAAAACGCCGCTAGTAGCTCAGCAACAGTCAAAGTTGTAGAGCAAATCTGAAAAGTCTAGAGCCTCTAGATTCTCACGGGAAATAAAGAGGTTACGTACTCCGGCGTCGCCCCAGCACAGGTCCCATTTAGTATCGAACTGGCTGTCGATTTGGAACAGCAGCTCGGTGTACTTGGTGGCTTCTGAGGAGCGATACTCAAAACGAGGGTCATACTGGGTGAAGTACGGGTAGCCACCCAGCTGGTGTGCACAGTCCGGGCCGTCATGGATATCGACCACATTTTCAAAGATCTCATCGGGCAGATCATAGAAGTTTTCAACGGCCTGCTCAGGGTAACGCTTATTCCAGCGGTCCAGGAACAAGTCCCTAAACCGGCCATCGGAGTAGGTAATGCCTTGCTGACCATGGGTGAAGCTTAGGCGCATCCCCCAAATAGCTCCTTGTTCATCAACGAACCAAAGCGGGCACTCCTCGTTGGTATAAGGCTGATACATGGCCTCTACCCGCTCTAGCGGCTCACCCTGGGTACCAGCCGGGATGTAGAGCACCTTCTGGTTGGTTTCGGGCTGAATTGTGTCAGAACAAAAACCGTACATTTCGTCTTCTAGACACCAGATTTGCAGCCAACCATCGCTTGGATACATGTTGTTTTCAGGCAGCTGAGCGCAGTTGATCTGGGCTAGCAAGGCCAGCTGGCTACCTTCAGCGTTGGTGGGAATCGCGCCTCCTAGGGGCACAAAAGGAAAGCCCCCAAACTTGGATTCTTCCAAGCTTAGATCATCAACTTTTTCAGCCTTGATGTAGATAACTTCCTTGTGATGCTCAGCCTTAAGCTCGTCATATACTGCCTCAGCAGCCTTGACGTAATCCATCTGGGGCTTGGAATCCATAACTTGCTCCTTTGCGTAGGTCCTTTGCAGGAGTTACTGGGGGTGCGCATTTAGGGCAGGCTAGCGGCCCACCCTAAACACCTTCCACCCGTTAGTTTACGGGTATTTTCCCAGCTACGCTGGCAATAAGCAGCTAATAAAGCGCTGAATTTAGACTACTAAATCCACATATCTGAAGCGCCACGACTGACCACGTCAGTCACTATTGCCCCGCCGGAAGCTAGTTCCTTCCAAGAGCCCACTACTTCCAAGATAACAGCGGTGGCGGTAGAGACCCCGAAAGAAATTTGCCGGGCCAACGCACTTTCGCCGTCGAGCCCATAGGCAAGCGCAGAGACCGTGGGCTCGTGACCCACAATCATCACGCTTGTAACCGACTCGTCAATTAAGTGAATCAAATCTAGCCACTGCTGGGGGCCACCGCTGTAAATCGCATCTTCTTGGCAGTAACTGCGGGGAAGCAGGGAGCCAATCAGGGGTTCTGCGGTTTGCTGGGCCCGCTTGGCGGGGCTAATTATCATCAAATCGAGTCGGTCTAAACGCTGCGCTAATTCGAGTCCAAGCTGCAATGCTTGACGCTGTCCAGTTTTGGTTAGGGAACGTTCGGCGTCCTGGATCGCGCCGTATTCGGCTTTCGCGTGCCGCACTAAGATCAACCGTTTAGCCATAGCCTTTAGTTTATTGTTCTATTGTTTGAATAGCTATTGGTTCAGGTCACTTTGTCGAAGTTTGACGTAGATTACGATCATTGCTTCAGTTACCCACTCCCATAGCCCCATCTACATGCAGGATCTGCCCGTTAACGTAGGCGGCGTCGTCGCTAAGCAAAAAAGCTACTGGTCCGGCCACATCCTGGGGCGTGCCCGGCCTGGCGGCGCCGGTGCGTTGCAGGTAGCGTTCTTGCTGGCGCGGGCTTAGCGACTGAGTCATGGGGGTTTGGATATAACCGGGGGCCACCGCATTAACCGTGATAGCACGCCGACCCACCTCCAGCGCCAGCGATTTCACCAGCCCCTCCAGAGCGCCCTTCGCGGCCCCATAGGCGCTTAAACCCGCCATACCGCTTTGAGCCACCACTGAGGAAAGCAGCACAATCCGCCCCCAACGCGCCCTGACCATGCCCGGCAGTAGCAGGCTAATAGCCTCATAGTTAGCCAGGTAGTGCAGGCGCAGTTGGGTATTTACCTGCTCCAAGTCGGCGCGGGCAGCCAGCTGCTCATAGGTGGTTCCAGCCGCCCCCACATAAGCGTCGACGCCGCCAAGCAGGTTTTGGGCTTGGGTGATAGCCTCCCCTACCCCGTCCTCTGCCAGGTCAGCGCTTACACCCAGGGCACCCTCGGGCACCCAACCAGTACGGCTAATGCCCACCACCTGCCAGCCCTCGGCTACCAAACGCTCAGCTATGGCCTGCCCGATGCCGCTGGAGGCGCCGGTGACGAGAGCGCGGCGTAAATGCTTAGTCATTGGCGGGCACGAACTGCGCCCAGCCGTTTTCGCGCAAAGCCGCGCGTAGCTTGTCCATGGCGGCCGCGATCTTTTCTAGCGGTTCACCCTGGCGCACCTTGGTGGAGTCTAGATCCCCGCCCTGGTAGATCGGCAATACGTGCAGGTGCAGGTGGTCCACATCAAAACCCACAATTGCTAAGCCGCTACGTGGAGCATCAAAAGCCTTAACCTGGGCCTGGCCAATGCGCTTAGCTACCACGGTTAGGTGTGCCAGCAGCTCATCACTGGCCTCCAGGTAGGAGGACACTTCCTGACGCGGCACCACTAGCACATGCCCATCGGTGTGAGGGTTGATGTCGGCAAAGGCCACACACTGGTCATCTGCCCATACGAAATTACCGGGGATCTGTCCGTCAATGATTTTGGTGAAAATGCTAGCCATGGCTTTATTTTGCCTTATTTAGCTGGTCAAAGTGTCTAGACGCAGCCACAGACTTTCATTGTCTACCCACAGCTGGCGTCCCTGACATTCAATTTGTGCCAGCTGCCTGCCCGCCGGACCCGGTTTGCGGGCCAACAGTTTAAGGGTGCAGTCCAGACCCATGGCGGCCTGGCTTAACGCACGCAGCAGTTGGGCGTCGTCGGCAATGCGAGCTAAAGCCGCACTTTGCCCAATTTCCAGCTGGGCTAGGCGTACCAAAGCGGGGCGTTCAATAGTGCCATCTGCACGCGGAATCGGGTCACCATGCGGATCTCGGGTGGGGTAACCCAGGCGCTGCTCTAGGCGTTCGAGCAGGCGATTAGAAACCGAATGCTCCAGCACTTCGGCCTCCTGATGTACCTCATCCCAGTCAAAACCCAGCTCTTGTACTAAGAAAGTTTCCAAAATCCGGTGGCGCCTAACCATTACCAAGGCGCGCTGCTGACCCAGCTCAGATAAGGTGACCGGTTTATAGGGTTGATGCACCAGCAAACCCATCTCCACCAGGCGTGAAACATTCTCCGACGCGGTCGAGTTAGCCACCTGCATACGTTTAGCTAAGGCGGTCACTGAAGCCGAGCCGCCCCACTCTTCTAAGGCCCATACCGCTTTTAGGTAGTCCTGGGTGACGGTAGAGTCAGTGCTCATCCCAGCACCGCCTGCCACTGCTGCCACAGACCAAAGACAATAGCCAACACGATCAGCAAATAGGTAAGTCCTACCAGCCACCACCGTGCCTTATATAGGGTGCGGCTAGCAGTTTCTTTTAAGGGTAGGGCACCTTCGACGGCGCAGCGAGCCAGCAGGGTCCAAGCCATGGGGATAGTGGCCGCCCATAGCACCATGCACCAGGGGCATAGTTTGTTAAGCACCCACACTGATTGGCTTACGAACCAGAGCACAAAGCCTAGATTTACGACGGCGCCGGCGGCTAATCCCTGCCAGATCCAACGCGGCAGCTTAACTTGCGCCCCAATCAAGGCCGCCAAAACCACAAAGGCACTGTAAGCCATGGCCCCTACAAAGGCGTTGGGCACGCCCAGCAGGTTACCCTGCCAGATGGTGAGCGAGGCGCCGCAAGACACCAGCGGGTTAATGTCGCACGAAAGCTGGGTGAGCGGGTTTTTTAGCTGAGCCATCTCAGCAGCGATCAGCTCCCAGCTGACAGCCAGTGCCACTAGGCTAGCTAGGCCCATGCCAAGCGCGAATGTTTTAGCTGAGCCGACTGCAAAATCATCGCGTTCCTGCTCAGCAATGTATGCCTCAAGCTCTTGTTGGCTCATAGCATCAATATCAGCTTCGCTGGGGTATGCCACCGCATTTTCCTTCGTAAAAGCCTGCAAATTAACTACTAAAGGCTACCTTATCGCCGCTGGCCCACGCCTGATTGTGCCTATAGCAAAGCGACCCGGCTAGACCGGGTCGCTTAAGCTTGAGCCTAGCTGTTTGAGGGGGTGGCTCACGTGAGGTTTGGATCGCTTGCAGGCTTGGCCAGTTTGAAAGCTCAGCTAGCTTGCAGGCTTGGCCAGTTTGAAAACTCAGGCCTTAGCGGCAGCAATGCGCTGGGCTAGAGCGGTGACGTAGGCAGCGGTGTCTTCCCAACCGGTAACTGCGTGGGTACGCACCCCCATAGCCTTAACCGGGTAGTCGTTGCCGTCGGGGTCTAGACGGTCACCGATGAAGAGCATGTCATCTAGGGAAATGCCGGTTTGCTCAGACAGGGCGCGCATACCGTAAGCCTTGTCTACACCTTTGAGGGTGATGTCCACGCTAGTAGAACCACCAGAGCGCACTTCCAGCTCAGGCAGGTAGGCGGCAACGGCTTCACGCAGGGTGTTCTTCTTTTCGCCGGTGGGGTCCCAAGCCTTCTTGGCTTCTAGCGGGGCCTCCTGACCTAGGGCGGAGAAGGTGATCTGGGAGCCACGGTCTTCAAGGATGTCGCCCCAAGTTTGGCTTTCCCACAGCCCTAGGCGCTTAGCTTCACGCTCTACCGCTTCCAGGGCGGCGTCGCGCTGAGCCTCAGAGAGGTCGTGAGCGTAAACCAGGCCCCAGTCGGAGCCATCCCAGGTGTAGTAGCGAGTACCACAGGTGGGCATCAAGTGCAAAGCTGCCAGTTCGGCGTCGTTAGCGTGCAGGTTAGTCAGCACCTGGTTGCGGAACTGGCCCATCTGGCCACCGGAAATAATGCATACGGGAACCACGTCTAGTAGCTGACGCAGAGCCTGAGCCATGGGAGCAGGCATCGGGGATTTTGAGGGAGCCAGCGTATCGTCTAGATCAAAAGCGACGAGGGCAGGCACAAAAGAATCGGTCATAGAACCTATTCTTACGTGCCCACCCTCAGTTACCAAAGAGGTGTTAACCACCCTTGGCGCAAATCTCAGTCTTAGCCTTGCTCAAAAGAGTTTAAAGCCAAGCGTGTGGCGCAGCTATTCCTGCTCGCTGGACAGCACCTGAGCGACAGTTTCAGCTGCCTCCGCACGGTTTTTGCGCACTAGCGCTACCGTTGCGGCGATCAGACCGCCCCAGATAACCACTACGGAGAAAAGCATCAAAGCGATTGCTGAAGTGTTCATTGCTTCTTTCCTTATCTGTTAGGCCTGGGCGCTAGAAGCAGCTTCGGCGTCGGAAGTAACTTCCTTAGCATCTGACTTTTGAGCCGGGGCGGGCACACCCGCGTGGCTGTACTCAGCGCCTTCTTCATCCTGAGCGGTGAAGCTGTCCACATTGGTACGCCACGGAGCCCAGGTCAGTGCAATGGTGGCCACTACGGATACCGCCAGCATGCCCCAACCGAAGATACCTTCAAAGCCACGCGAGTAGTTCTTGGGGTCATAGCCATTTTCAATGTAGCCCAAGACGGTGTCACCCATCATGTATGCCAGCAGGATCGGCAGAGCCGCGCCCACAATAACAATCCACCACGTGCCCACGAACTTGGTGTCAGAGACCTTGTTCAGGTGCTTACGCAGCATAGGCAGCTTGCGCAGGATTACACCGGTGACTGCCGACATGATAATGGCCGAGCTGAGCACACCAACCTGGTTAATGTAGGCGTCGACGACGTCGAGAGAGTAGACACCCGAGGTGGTACCGAAAACGAATACGGAAACCACAGCAGCAGGAATACCCACAACCAGGGCAGCCTTAAGCGGGGTGGTACCCATCTTTTCAGCAGCAGCCGCACCTACCACCTGCAGCAGAGAGATCAGCGAGGTGATACCGGCCAGGGTCAGTGAAAGGAAGAAGAGGATACCGAACAGGGCTCCACCAGGCATTTCGTTAATAATGGTGGGGAAGGTGATGAAGGACAGGGAGATACCGGTCAGGCCCTGCAGCTTGTCAACACCCACGCCCTGCTGGTGAGCCATAAAGCCCAGGGTACCGAACACACCAAAACCAGCCAGTACCTCGAAGGAGGAGTTAGCGAATGCGGCTACCAGACCGGTACCCACCAGGTTGGTCTTCTTGGGCAGGTAGGAGGCGTAGGTCAGCATGATGCCGAAACCAATAGAGAGCGAGTAGAAGATCTGTGAGTAAGCCGCAACCCACACCTTGGGGTCACCCAGAGAATCGAAGTTGGGGGTCCACAGGGCGTTAAGGCCGTCTACTGCACCGGGCAGGAACAGGGCGCGCACTACCAGCACTACGAACAGCAGCACCAGCAGGGGAAGGAAGACCTTGTTAGCGCGCTCAACACCGCCGGCTACACCCTTACCGATAACGGCAATAACCACGGCCCACACCACTACCAGGGGAATAACCACGTCCCACACCGGGCTGGAGTCATAACCAACCGTGCTGGCCACGTGCAGGAACTTGTTGAAGAAGAAGTCCTTGGCACCATCTTTGTCCTGATCCCAGGCGGTGTTAACCGAGTAGAAGGTGTAACGCAGGGACCAGCCGATAATCACGGCGTAGTAGGTCATGATGACGAAGCAGACCACTACGTGCCACCAGCCCAGCCATTCCCAGCGCTTGGACATGCGACGGAATACTGCCGGGGAGGATCCACGGTAGCGGTGGCCGACAGCGTAGTCGAGCAGTAGGAAGGGAACACCGGCAGTTAGCAGCGCTACCACATAGGGAATCATGAAGGCGCCGCCACCATTGGAGTAGGTCACGCCGGGGAAACGCCAGATGTTACCAAGACCGATTGCAGAGCCGATGGCGGCCATGAGGAAACCAAACTGGCTCCCCCACTGCTCGCGTGCCGGGCTCTTGCCGGAGTTCGAAGACATTAGCTACCTGTCTTTCATGCCGATAGATACACAGAAGGCCGCACCAACAGTTGCGTCGGTGCGACCTAGTAGCTAATAAGCTAAGCGCGTATTCCGCTTACGTCACCCCCTGTTCATATAGTGAGACAACGTACCAGAGTTTTGTTTCATTTTGACAATGAAGCCGCGCTTCACTTGTAGTTTTCTGACTGATTTTTAGAGCCAGTCATAATCAGGGTGCTTACCGCTACGGCCAGCCTCACCCTGATCCAGCGAAGAGATCAGTTCCATCTGCTGGCTGCTTAGCTCAAAGCCATCAATATCCAAGTTGGCAGCAATGCGCGCCGGGGTAACCGACTTGGGGATAACTACGTTACCAAGCTGAATATGCCAGCGTAGCACCGCCTGAGCTGGGGTTACTCCCAATTGCTGCGCTACCGTGGTGACCTGCGGGGTGTCAAAGACGCGTCCCCGCGCCAGCGGCGACCACGCGGTTACCGCAATGCCGTGTTGGCGGCAGTAATCGGCGCTGGGGCGGTTCATGAACTGCGGGTGCAGTTCAATCTGGTTGTTAACCGGCATTACCCCGGTGGCCTGGCTGATGCGCTCAATGTGCTCGGGCAGGAAGTTTGACACTCCAATTGAGCGCAAACGGCCATCTTCAAGCAGCTTAGTCATGGCCTTCCAGGTGGCCACCATGTCCAGGTCTGCACGGTTAGGCATGGGCCAGTGCACTAGGAATAAGTCCACATAGTCGCAGCCCAGCTTGGCTAGAGACTCATCGAAGGAACGGTCAACATCAGCGGGAGCGTGGTTGTTGTTGTTTAGCTTGGTGGTTACGTATAGCTGCTCGCGGCTAACTAGCCCGTCAGCGATAGCCTTGCCAATGCCTTGGCCTACTTCAGCCTCATTAAAGTACAGCTGGGCAGTGTCGATGTGGCGGTAGCCGTAGCTGATGGCTGTATACACCGCGTCGCTGGCCTGTTCAGGGCTGACTTTGTAGGTACCAAAGCCAACTTGGGGCATGAATGTGTGGTTATTTAGTTCTACTTCCAGCATGTATTAAGCCTAGTTAGTAAGCCCTACTGCTGTTAAGTAAAAGACCTAGGTTTGTAGCAAAGAGTCGGGATAGGCTAAGTGCCATGCTGATTTTGTGCGATGTAGATGGAACTGTAGTCGATAACAACCAGTTAGTCCCCGACTCTGCACGCACAGCCCTGGCTCAGGCTAAGGCCAATGGTCACACCCTGATGCTGTGCACTGGGCGTTCTATGCCTGAAGTTTATGATTTCTTGTGGGACCTGGGTTTTTCCGGCATTGTTGCAGCTAACGGTAGCTACGTGAAAATCGGTGAGCAGGTAGTGGTTGATAACCGCATTCCAGCTGAGTTAGTGCTGCAAGTAAGTAAATTTTTGGAGGAGTCTGGGGGCACTTATGTGTGGCAGTCTCCCGATAAAATTAATGCCTCCGACGGCGCCTGGAAGGTATTTGGCTTTACTACCGAGGAGCAGGTGCTAGCAGCTGCACGCGGCGAAGATGGCCATGACTGGGAAAAGCAGCCGGCCTCTCACGGCGGTAACTGGCAGGCCTATATTCGCCAGGTACTTCCCTATGTGCAGCCGGGTCTGCCCACTGACCCCAACAAGGTGACTTTCACTTTGGCAGCCAACAGCCCAGTCACGCTAGATGATATGCGTGAGCGTTGGGGTGACTACTTCGAGGTAGTGGACGGCTCCTACGACCCTGGCAATGGCTCTCGCGGCGGCGAGATTGTGCTTAAGGGCAACACTAAAGCCAGCGGCATGTTGGCGGCAGCTAAATACCTGGGGGTTGGTATCGACCAGGTGGTGGCTATCGGCGACTCTAGCAATGACCTAGAGGTACTAGAGGCAGCCGGCCTAGGTATTTGCATGGGTAACGGCACCGCTGCAGCTAAAGCCGCCGCCGACTGGATTAGCACCGACATTCACGACGACGGCCTGGCTAACGCCCTGCGTTACGCGGGGGCTATTGCTTAACTTTGGCCCACTAAGGTGGCCACAGCGACGGCGAGCAGCAATGCTGCGAAGCTGGCGGTAAGTTTTTGGCTGCTTACTTTACGTGTCAGCGGCGCCCCAGCTACTCCCCCAAGCATTGAGGCCACAGTAAACGCACCAATCACCCCTAAATCTACGTTTAGGGAAGTTTGGGCTCTGGCCACTAACGCCACCACTGCCGTGATGGCCATGATCAGCAGTGAGGTGGAGGCGGCGCGTTTAATGGGTAAATGCAGCACTAAGGTCAGTGCCGGCACTATCGCAAAACCGCCGCCCACCCCAAAAAATCCGGTAAGCGCACCGGTTATGGTGGCCACCAAGGCCACCCGCCACAGCGGCGCTGCCCCTATTGGTGAACCCACCCCAATTGAGGAAACCTCCCCCATTACTGAAACCGCTCCCAGGGCCGGCGTCGAGCCATCGCCCCCAGCACCGCCGGCAACGTAGCCACCTGAGTCAGCTGCGCCGTCGTCGCTAGAGACAGCGCCGCTACCAGCGCTAGCCGCGCCCCTAAACAGGCCAAAGCTAGCGCTAAAAAGACCCGGATATGCGCGGCGCAGCATCACCAGCCCCACACAGATCAGCAACAGGGCGAAGGCATACATCAATAAATCTGCGCTCACCGCCCGGTTAGCCAGTGAACCCAGCCAGGTGCCCACAGTCGCTAAAGCCGCAAACACTAAAGCGATTTGGTAGCAGATAGTGTTTTTACCGATGCGCCCGGCCAATGCCGCCAGGGCAGTAAACAGCACAATCACCAGGGAGGCACTGGTGGCCTCATGGGGCGCCACGCCAAGCAGATAGATCAGCGCCGGCACCGATAGGATCCCTCCCCCAGCTCCCAGCGCCCCCACTACCAGGCCGATAAGCGCGCCAACCGCTAAAGCTGTCAGGATCATGACTCCTAGCCTAACCCCCCAGTTTTAGCGGTGGCTGCCACAACCGGCTAACCGGTCACAGCCGGCCGCGCTGGCTAAACCGGGCTCAACCGGCAAACTGGCCGCGCCGCCCTAAAACTCAGGCTTATCAGCGCCGCTATCCTGGCCGTAAATGCGCACCATATCCGCTATCGGCGCGGCTGGCTGCGGCAAAACCGCCTGGGAGATGATGGCCTCAACATCCAGGGCCGCCTCTGCAGCCAAAATCTGGGCCACTGCGTGCAGCAAGGGCAGCTGCTGGGTTAACAGCGGATCGTTAAACTGCGCCACCAACCTAACCGCGAGCGCTGCTGCGCTGACGCCTTCGACGGTTTGTTCGAGGTCTTGCATTTCTTTGTAGGCTTGGGGGGCGCTTTGGCCTTGGCCTAGGCGGGTGCCGTAGATTTTGTTGCGTCCTGATAGGCCGGTGACTTCGAGGTCGCCGATGCCGGCGAGGCCGTAGGGGGTGTCAGTTTGGCCGCCTAGGTTGGCGCATAGTTGGCTCATTTCTTTTATGGCTTGGGCAAAGGCGGCGGCTTTGAGGTTGTGGTGGGGTATTTTGGTGGCGGTTTCTAGGCCATCGGCGATGCCTAGGGCGATGGCGTAGACGTTTTTCATGGCTGCGCAGAGTTCTACACCGATTTCGTCTTGGCTGTAGGTGGGGGCGTAGTTGCCGCTGTTGGTGTTGGCGGCCCAGTGTTGGGCTTGGTCTTGGTCTGTGCAGGCGAAGATGGTGGCGGTCGGTAGGCCTTGGGCGCATTCGTTGGCTTTTACGGGGCCGGCGATGGCCATGATTGGGGGTAGTTGGAGGCCGGCGGCTTGGGCTTGGGCGCGGATGGCGTCGGGTAGGAGTTGGATTTGGCCGTTGGGGGCTACGTTGAAGCCTTTGGAGGTGAGCCAGAGGGTTTTGGTTTTGGTGATTTGGGGTAGGGCGAGTTCGGTTATGGCGTTGACTGCGTGGCTGGCTACGGCCATGACGGCTACGTCGGCGCCGTCGAGGGCGGCTTGTAGTTGGTTGGAGCGGTAGGTTTGTACGCGGGGGTCGATGGTGGCGTTGATGCGTGGGTGGGGTTGGCCGTTTTCGATGGCGTCGAGTAGGTGGTCGTCTAGCCAGGTGCCCCAGAGGCGTACTTGCCAGCCGGTGTCGATTAGGGGGCGGCTTAGGGCGCTGCCCATGGCGCCGGCGCCGAGGATGGTGATGGTGTACATTTTTTCTCCTTTGAAAAGTTTTTTAGGCGTTTTGGTTGGTGCGTAGTTGGTCTAGGTTTGCGTTGGTTTGGCGTAGTTGTTGGTATAGCTGGCTTTGTACGGCGGCGATGGGTTGGTAGCGGGCGTGCATTTGGGGGTTGGGTTTTATGGTTTGGCCGAATTGAGCCATGGCTTTGGCGCTGGTGGCGACGTCGGGGCCGGTGGGTGTGTGGGGGGCGTGGGCTTCGATGGCGGCCATGGCTAGGACGCCGGCGCCTAGGGCTGAGACTTCGTCGGCTAGGTATGCACAGGGCATGACTTTGAGCCTTTCTGATCTTCGTCGATCGCTGCGCCGCAACACTTCTGTGTGCTGCGACACGGGTAAGTCTAGATGACTTTAAAGCTCAAAGTCAGTGTCAACTGGTTTTTTATGCATCGACTCCTAGGGCTACTGCACAGATTAGCGCCCGGGCGTCGTCTACGTGTCCGTGTAGCATCTGGTAGACGGCTTCAAGCAGGGGGGCGTTAAGGCCTAGCTGTTGCACTAGTTGGTGGGCGATTAGGGCTGCTGGTGAGCCTTCGATGGTTAGCCCTTGGGATTGCATTTGTTCTAGGGCTTGGCGTGGGTTTTGGCCGGCGCCGACGGCGTGACCGTATAGCCGCGAGCGCCCGGCGGTTGAGGTTAGTTGTAGGTCTCCCATGCCGGCGAGGCCGTAGGCGGTTTGTAGGTCGCCGCCTAGGGCGTGGCATAGTGAGGCCATTTCGGTGACTGCTTGTACGAAGATGGCGGCGCGTAGGTTGTCGCGGGGTTGTTCATCTGCTGCGCTCATGCCGTCGGCGATGCCTAGGGCGATGGCGTAGATGTTTTTTAGGGCTGCGCAGACTTCTACCCCGATTTCGTCTTGGCTGGGGGTGACCGAGTAGTTGGGGGTGGTCACGGTTTTTGCGTAGCGTTTGGCTAGTTCGTAGTCGCGGCAGGCGAATACGGTGGCGGTGGGTTTGGCGCTGGCGCATTCGCTGGCTTTTACGGGGCCGGCGATGGCTACTAGTGGGGGTAGGTTGATGCCTTTAGTTTTGGCGATTTGTTTGATTGCTTCTGGTAGTAGTTCTACTTCGGTTTCGGTTTGCCAAAAGCCTTTGGAGGTTAGCCATAGGGATTCGACGTCGCCCAGGTAGGGGCCTACTTGTTCAAGTACGCTGACGACGGCGCCTGAGGCCACTGAGATTACTACTACTTGGGCTTGGTTGACGGCTTGGGCTAGTTGGCCGGCGCGGAAGGTGGTTACGGCGGGGCTGATGGTTTCTTTTAGGGTGGGGTGGGCTTGGCCGGCGTCGATGGCGTCGAGGATGGCGTCGTCGTAAATAGAGCCCCATAGCCGCACCTGCCAGCCTGCTTCAACCAGGGGGCGGGTAAGCGCGCTACCCATAGCTCCTGCGCCTAGGACCGTAATTACCGCCATGACCTCTCCTTTTGTCGCCTAGGTTACAGTTTAGACGGCTTTGGGGTGTTTGAACTAGTAGATCGGGTTTTTGTCGCTATCTGCCCTGGAACTAGGGACATATATGCGCCAACTGCGGCCTCCCTTTAGGGGAAACCGCAGTTGCTGGGTAATTTAAAGGCGCCTTTTAGGCTAGTAGGGCGTCTACGAAGCCTTCCGGGTCGAAGGGGGCTAGGTCGTCTGGCCCCTCCCCCAGGCCAACTAGTTTGACGGGCACGCCCAGTTCGCGTTGGACGGTTACCACGATGCCGCCCTTGGCGGTGCCGTCGAGTTTGGTTAGCACGATGCCGCTGACGCCTACGGCTTCGGAGAATACCTGGGCTTGGCGCATACCGTTTTGGCCGGTGGTGGCGTCTAGTACCAGTAGGATTTCGCCGACGGGGGCGATTTTTTCCATGACGCGCTTGATTTTGCCTAGCTCGTCCATTAGGCCGGCTTTGTTTTGTAGGCGCCCGGCGGTGTCTACTAGCACCACGTCGACGCCGCTGGTTTGGCCTTGCTTGATGGCGTCGAAGGCTACCGAGGCGGGGTCTGCGCCTTCCTTGTCTGAGCGCACTACCTCTACACCTACGCGCTGGCCCCAGGTGGTTAGCTGTTCGGCAGCGGCGGCGCGGAAGGTGTCGGCGGCCCCCATAAGCACCTGCTTGTCTTGGGCTACCAGTACGCGCGCTAGCTTGCCGCAGGTGGTGGTTTTACCGGTGCCGTTAACGCCCACCATCAAGATGACGGCGGGGGCTGGTTCACCGTTAGTGCCCTGGGTAGGTTCAAGGTTGAGCGAGCGGTCCATGTCGGGGCCTACCAGCTCTAGAAGCTGTTGGCGTAGAACCTGCTTGGCGGTGGCCGGATCGCGGCTATCTAGCACCTTTAGCTGCGTGCGCAGCTTATCCATCAGCTCAGTGCTAACCTCCAGGCCAAGGTCGGCGGTCAGTAGGCTGTCTTCAATTTCTTCCCAGTCAGCCTCAGAGAGGTCACCGCGAGAAAGGACCGCCAAAACTGTGCGGCCAAAGCTTCCCGAACCGGCCAGGCGTGAACGTAGACGCTGCATACGCCCGGGGAGTGATTCGGGGGTTTCGTACTGGCTAGCTGGTTCAGGCTCAGATTCTTGCGGCTCTGTGGAGGCGCTGATTTCAGGTCGAGTTGGCGCAGGTGGTAGCTGCTCGCGGCGACGCTGTAGGGTCCGCAAACCAAAGCCTGCCCCCAGCACCACCACCAACGCGGCGATGATATAAAACAAAAGACTGTAGTCCATGAGCTCAGTCTAGACTTAGGCCCCCTAGCAGGGCAGCTAATTAGCCAAGCAAGACGTGAAACATTACCGAGCCCACCACGGCCAGCATCACGGCCCCCACAAACACCGACCCCACCGCTGCGATCAGTGCACGTTTAGTCTCTTTAAGTACGGGCTTGGTTAACTGCATTTTCTCCCCTTTAAAAGAAAATCTTGCCGCGAAGCGGGGAGATGGGGATTTACTCTGCCCCGCTTCGCGCCTTGGACTCTTACACCCTAAACCTGCCCCTATCAGCATGAATAGGGGATTAAGCCCTATGCAAAAGCTTCCGGTGCGCGCAGATGCTAGGCAGATGCTAGTTCGGGGAACCAGATAGCCACTTCACGCTCAGCTGAGGCAGGCGAATCTGAACCGTGCACAATATTCAAAATGGCCGGCGTGTCCCAGGCGCAGGCCAGGTCGCCACGGATCGTGCCCGGGGCGGCCACGGTGGGGTCGGTGGCGCCCATCAAGGAACGCACCCCTTCCACTACACGCTGACCTTCAACCACCACGGCCACAACCGGCGCGGAAGTCATGAACTCAACCAAGCCCGGGTAGAAGGGCTTGGAGACATGCTCGGCGTAGTGGCGCGAGAGAATCTCTTCAGTGGCGTTTACGATCTTGAGAGCTACCAGCTTGTAGCCTTTAGCTTCGATGCGGCGCAGCACCTCACCGGTTAGGCCACGGCTGTAACCATCGGGTTTTACTAGGACCAGGGAACGTTCAACTTGGCTCATGTGCCTTATCTTGTCACAAAACCCCTCCCCTGGCGGCTACTTGACCTGGAAGTCTTCCACAATCTCAGTGTTAGGGTAACGTTTCAAAACGGCGCTAGTACCCTTGTCTTTACAGAACTTAACTAGCGGCACGTAAAGCTCAGGCTCATCATTGGTGTCCTCAAATTCAAAGTGGATGGCCTCACCCTCGGCCGTAACCAGGTCAAACTTAATGGAGTACTTGATAACAGTTTTACGTTTACCGGTAAATGAGCGGCTGATATAGCGATCAACCTCGGTTTGACTGTAGTTATCGCAGCCTTTAATAGCGATTACATCCGGGCCAGAGATAGCGTCAGTAACAGGTTTAGCTGCATATAAGGGCGTGTCCACGAAAGAAGTGACTTCAACCAGCGTTAAAATCAGGATCCATTTGCGCCACCTAGAAGTATCGTTACCTGCAAAGTTAGCGTGGGCTTTCCGCAGGCAGTTAATCCACACTGGCAACAGTAGCAAGCCCACTATTAGCGGCCAACCTTCAACCAAAAGTTTTGTGCCCAGGTTTTCTGGACCAATTTTTGGCACGAAGTTAGCAAAGACTACTCCCGCAACTAAGTAGCAAAAAACCAGCAGGACACCTAAAAACACTGGCAGGCAGGATCCTGGCGTAGGCTCCTGGCTTGCCTGATTTAGGGATGTAGTACTCTGGTTTGGATAGGGACCAGAAGTTGGTGGGTTTACGCTCACGGACTGACTCACTTTTCTTTAACAGTAAACTCTTTAATGATACCGGTGTGCGGGTAGCGACTCATAACGGCACTAGTACCCTTATCTTTACAGAACTTAACTACCGGCGCATAAAACTCTGACTCTTCCCGACTATCAGTAAATTTAATATTTATACTTTTACCTTCACTCGTAACCAGATCAAAGCTAGTGAAGTAGACATAATGAGTATCTTCAGATTCGTCTGTGTGTCGGTTCTCTTTTCTAGATCCCCAACCATGCTCTTCTTTTTCTGTGAAATAGTTTTGACAGCCCTTAACATTGATCACTTCAGGACCAGAGAACAGGTCACGAACCGGAGTGATAGCACCAAATGGCAATAACGCAGCGCAGGCAACTTCAGATAATACTATAACCAATATGTAGTTATGCCATTTAGATAATTTACCGTCATCGCTACGTTTGCTCTGCCGGGCTTTTTTAATACAGAAAAATAATAGCGCAGCTAGCACTAACCCCAACGGTATAGTGAAAGAGTTAGTCATAAGTTCTGACGTCAGCGATTCTGGACCAACCCTTGGCACCACTGCATGCACAATACTTAGGAGGGTCAAATATATAGGCCCTGAGAATATGACTGCTGCAAATATTTTCTCCGAAGGACGCAAATTCTAACTCACTTTTCTTCAACAGTAAACTCTTTAATGATACCGGTGTGCGGGTAGCGACTCATAACGGCACTAGTACCCTTATCTTTACAGAACTTAACTACCGGCGCATAAAACTCTGAGTTTCTCCGACTATCAGTAAATTTAACATTGATAGCTTTGTTCTGATCAGTGATTAGATCAAAGCTAGTAAAGTACACATATCTAGCACGAGAGCTGCCTGTGTGTCGGTTCTCTTTTCTAGATCCCCAACCACTCTCTTCTTTTTCTGTGAAATAGTTTTGACAGCCCTTAACATTGATCACTTCAGAACCAGAAAAAAGGTCACGAACCGGAGCCACCGAGCCAAAGGGCAGCGAAATAATACAGGCAATTTCAACCAGAGCTAGAAATAACGCCCAGCCTCGCCATTTAGATAACTTACCGTCACCAATACGTTTGCTCTGCCGAGCCCCTTTAATACAGAAAAATATTGCCGGCGCCACCACTAAACCTACCGGTATAGTGAAAGAGTTAGCCATAAGTTCTGACGCCAGCGACTCTGGACCCACCCTTGGCACAAACTCACGCACTATCCAAGTTAAAACTAGGTAGCCAAAAAACAGCATAATAAATAGCGAGGAGATAACTCCAGGCGAAGAGTCTTTAGATTTTTTGCTCACAAGCTAGCCCTTCATGATAAAGTCTTGAACGATCTGCGTCCTGGGATAACGCTTCAAAGTAGCATTAGTACCCTTGTCTTTACAGAATTTAACTAATGGCGCATACAACTCAGGATTGTTTTTAGTATCTATATTAAAATCAAAATGAATTGCCTCGTTACGGGTTGTGACCAGATCAAACTTAATGGCGTATCTAAAGTTAGTTTTACGTTTACCGCTCAATGAACGACTAACGTAGCGGTCGATTTCAGTTTGGCTATAGTTATCGCAACTCTTGATAGCGATTACATCCGGACCAGAGATAGCATCAGCTACAGGTTTATCCGCCCCTAGTAGTGGCACCAGTATTAGGCAGAAGATTTCAACGATTATCAAGATAATTGCTAAACCTGCGGCTGCAGAATTACTAAGACTTTTATATAGGCTAGCCAGCAAGACCGGTAACAGCACTATCCCTACCACTACCGGGGCGCCCTGCACTAAAACTTTTGTACCCAGGTTTTCTGGGCCAATTTTGGGCATGAAGTTAGCCCACACCACTGCTGTAATTGGGTAGGCAAAAATTATTGCCGCAATTATTCCACCAATTAAAAACACAATCAGACATGAAGTTAGCCGTGAGAACAGAGAATCCGATGCACTAGATGAGCTTGGTGAAGACGCACTTGACGAGTCTGACGAACCTGACGAGCTCGCTGAACTTCCCGCACTTGATGAGTCTGATGAGCTTGGCAAAGACACACTTGCGGAATCTGAGGAGTCTGGTGAACTCACCGACTTTTCCGTCACTACTTGCTTGCCTTTCTTCTGACGTTATTTGTGGCCGCTTAATTAGGCCCTTTAAAAAGTTTGACGGCGCAGGGCCGCTACCGCTAACCCTACGCCGTCGACGTAGCTATTTCTTTGGGGAGCTTTCCCGATCCTTATTTATTTCTTGAGGCCAAATAGTTCTCGCGCCTGGGCCGCTAGAACCACTGAACCCAAGATCAAAACCCCACTTGAAGGCAGCGGGTCGTCAGAAGATTCAGCTAGCTGCGCCGCCAAATCAACCGCATCAACCAGGTTGGTGGCGCTACGCACCCGATCAGAGCCAAAGACGTCGTCGGCAATTTCCACCAGATCATCTAGCTCCATAGCCCGAGGCGAATCCATAGGCACACAAACCACAGCCTCACAGATCGGCTCAAGCTCAGAAAGCACCCCTTCCACGTCCTTATCAGCCATGGCCGCATACACCAGCACCAGGTGCTTTAAGGGGAAAGACTCTTCTAGAGCAGTGCGCAAAGCACTCACGCCGTGGGGGTTGTGGGCCGCGTCCACCAGCACAGTGGGGCTAGTGCGCACCACCTCAAGGCGGCCAGGGCTAGTGACCTGGGCAAAAGCATTTTCAACAATCTGCGCCGGCAAAGCCCTACCACCAAACAGGCTTTCAGCAGCCGCCAGAGCCAGCAGCGCATTGTGGGCCTGATACTGGCCGTGCAAAGGCAAAAACACGTCCTCATAAACCGCTGCGGCCGTCACCAAAGTGAGCATCTGCCCGCCCACAGCAAACTGTCGGCTAGCTACCGCCAGTCCCCCATTTTCACGGGCCAAGCTTTCAGCTTCCAGATCCATGCGGGCATCAAAGCTGACGTAACCACTTACATCCTGTCGCAGCAGGGCGCGCTTATCTGCTACCGCCTGCAAAATCTGGGCTTGGGCCTCCTCAGGCTGGGCCGCAGCAATAACTGTGGCACCAGGTTTGATAATCCCCGACTTTTCGTAAGCAATTTCCTCAATGGTTGAACCCAGCCAGCGCTCATGGTCGCGGCCAATAGGGGTAATCACGGCGGTGGCCTGATCTAGCACATTGGTGGCGTCCCAGCGCCCACCCATACCCACCTCAACAATGGCCACATCCACCGGGTAGTCAGCAAACACGGCGTAAGCCATCACGGTGAGCACTTCAAAGAAACTCATGCGCGGCCCACCGTTTTTAGCGCTGTGGGCGTCAACCAACTCAATTACCGGGGCTACATCCTCCCAGGCAGCAATAAATCCTTCAGCGCTGATGGGCTCCCCATCTAGAGCGATGCGCTCACGGATAGTGTGCAGGTGGGGACTGGTGAAACGGCCCGTGCGCATACCGGTGGCGGCAGCTAGCCGCTCGACCATGCGCGAGGTGGAGGTTTTACCGTTAGTGCCGGTGATGTGTACAGCTTTAAAGGTTTTTTGGGGGTTACCCAAATAGTCTAGGGCCAGCTCCACCCGCTCCAAGGAGGGCTGTACCTTGTGCTCGGGGGCGCGAGACAAAATTTCCGCCTCCACCTGGGCTAGACGCTCACGCACCCCCTGCTCATAGGCGGCGCGGGCTAGGGCTTGGCGGTGGCTGTCCGCTTCGCTTGGCTGGCCCTGATGGCTGTGACTGGGCTCGTCCGCCTGCCCCTCCCAGTCGGCGTCGACGTCGCCCTCAAGGCCTAAAAGCACCTCATCTAAGTCGCCAGTGCCCGCTAGCAGGGAACCCTCCACCAGGGCGCGGATGGCTTGGCGGTCCTCCTCCTCAGCTGCAGCCTGGGCGGCCTGGGCTGATTGCTCACGGCGGGCAGCTTCAGCCACAGAAATCTCGTCAAGCTCCTGGGCGGCTTCCAAATACTCATATAGTTCCGGGTCAATGCCGCGCGGATCTGCTTCACTCATGATGCTAACTTTCTGTGGGTTTTTAGCTATGAAAGCGGGCGAACTGCCGTAGCAGCCCGCCCGCAATAATATCTACAGGCTGGTTCAGATGCTGGACTTGGCTAGCTCAACGCTAACCTCATCACCATCTACCCCAACCACGCTTACGCTGGCAGCGTTGGTCTCAGCGCCAATCAGATCAGCGAAACACTCAGTCCAAGCCGCCTTAGCGGCGGGCACCAGCACCGTCAGGTCAATGGTGTCAGCCACCAGCAGGTCGGCGGCCTTACGCTCATCTTGCACCACACGGATCAGGTCACGGGCCCAGCCTTCAGCTTCCAGCTCCTCATCTAGGGCAGTGTCCAAGATGACGAAAGCACCCGAAGCTAGCGTGGCCGCCACCAGGGAGGGGTCTTCAACCTCGATCTTGGTGGACACGTTTACCGCATCACCGCTTAGCTCCACCGCCTGGTCTGCAACCACGACGCCGGGGAAGCGTACGCCCGTCTCGGTCAGCTCCCACTGGCCAGACTTAACCGCAGCAAACAGCTTGCTGGTGGCCTTACGCACCTGGGGGCTAAAGGACTTGGGGTTAAGCGACACCTCCTGCTTTTGGGTGTAACCAGACTCGTCAGCGTGCAGCAGCTCAACCTGCTTGACGTTAACCTCCTCAGCGATCAGGTCACTAAAGGCAGCCAACGCCTGGGGCTCAGTGCTGGCCACAGTCAACTTACGCAGCGGCTGACGCACACGCAGCTGGTGGGCCTTGCGCAGACCCAGAGCAGCAGACACAGCGGCGCGGGCCTCATCAACGGCACTTACCAGGGCGACGTCGTCAACATAGTCAGGCAAAACCGGCCAGTCAGTTAGGTGCACCGAGCGGCCCCCAGTTAGACCACGCCAAATCTCCTCAGTGGTCAGCGGCGCCAAGGGAGCCATAACCTCAGTCAGCGTACGCAGCACCGTAACCAAAGTGTCGAAAGCCAGCTTCTCGCCGGAGACAAAACGTGAACGTGAAGTGCGCAGATACCAGTTGGTGAGCACATCAATGAATTCACGGATCGAAGCGCAAGCACCGGCTAGGTCATAGCTGCTTAGCTGCTGATCAACCTGGGCGGCTAGCTCCTTAGTCAACGACAGAATGTAGCGGTCCATAACCGCCAGGCGCCCCTGAGGGCCAAACAGGCTCTTGTCGCTCAGGTCCAAGCCGGGCGACACATAACCGCCGTCGCAGGTGGCCGCATACATGTTCAGGAAGTACCAGGTAGACCACAGCGGCAGGTGGATCTGACGCAGCGCATCACGCACCGCCTTTTCCTTAACAATCAGCGTGCCACCACGCATAACCGGGCTGGAAAGCAAAGTCCAACGCATAGCGTCAGCGCCGTCGCGGTTAAAGACAATGTTGACATCGGGGTAGTTACGCAAAGACTTACTCATCTTGGCGCCGTCGTTACCCAGCAAAATTCCGTGTGAAACACACGAGCGGAAAGCCGGACGGTCAAACAGAGCGGTAGCCAGCACGTGCAGGGTGTAGAACCAACCACGAGTCTGGCCGATGTACTCCACAATGAAGTCACCCGGGTAGTGGTTTTCAAACCACTCACGGTTTTCAAAGGGGTAGTGCACCTGGGCGAAAGGCATAGAGCCCGACTCAAACCAGCAGTCAAACACGTCAGAAATACGACGCATAGTGGACTTGCCGGTGGGGTCGTCCGGGTTGGGACGGGTGAGCTGATCAATGAAGGGACGGTGGAAGTTAGTTACCTCCACCCCAAAGTCAGCCTCCAGCTCAGCCTTGGAGCCGTACACATCCACACGCGGATATTCAGGGTTGTCGCTAACCCACACCGGGATAGGGGCACCCCAGAAGCGGTTACGGGAAATAGACCAGTCGCGGGCGCCAGCCAGCCACTTGCCGAAAATACCGTCCTTGATGTGCTCAGGCACCCAGGTGATCTGCTGGTTTAGCTCCACCATGCGCTCGCGGATCTCAGTGACCTTAACGAACCAGGAGCTTACGGCCTTGTACATAAGGGGCTTGCGGCAGCGCCAGCAGTGCGGGTAGGAGTGCACGTAAGACTTCTCACGTACCAGCACGGCGCGGATCTCGGGTGCGCGGCGGGCGATCGGGCCGGCCTGTTCACGCAGGTCAGCCACCACGTAGCGGTTCGCGTCGAAGATCTGCATGCCTTCGTAGTCGCTGACCTCACGGGTGAACATACCGCCCTCATCAACGGGCAGCACCACGCCGATGCCGTACTCCATGCAGGTCCACATGTCGTCTTCACCGAAGGCGGGAGCCTGGTGAACCAGGCCGGTACCGTCAGTGGTGGTCACGTAGTCGGCGGCGATGATCGACCAGCCGTTGGGGCCGGGGGCGGCGCCCTGGGCGCGACGCTCAGGGGTGTCGAAGTAGTCGTAGATGGGGTGGTAGTGCGTGCCTACCAGCTGCGATCCCTTATAGGTGGCGACGACGCTCGGGTCCTCGCCCAGCTCCTTGGCGTAGGCGCCAATTAGGTCTGAAGCGATGATTACGCGCTCACCAGCCAGCTTACTGTTGTGGGCGGCATCGACCTCTACCAGCGAGTACTCAATTTCCGGACCCACCGCAACGGCGGAGTTAGAGGGCAGGGTCCACGGCGTGGTGGTCCAGATCAGTGCCAGCTCAGGGCGCGCAGAGTCTTCACGTAGCTTCTTTTCTAGGCGCAAACCAACCGTGACGGTGTTGTCGGTGCGGTCCTGGTAGACGTCGTCATCCATCTTGAGCTCATGGTTGCTCAGCGGAGTGCGGTCGTTCCAGCAGTAAGGCAGCACGCGGTGACCCTGGTAGGCCAGGCCCTTGTCGTAAAGCTGCTTAAAGGCCCACAGCACCGACTCAGTGTAGTCGGGGTCTAGGGTCTTGTAGTCGTGTTCGAAGTCCACCCAGCGGGCCTGGCGGGTGACGTAGTCTTCCCATTCCTTGGTGTAGCGCAGCACCGAGGAGCGGCAGGCCTCATTGAACTTTTCGATGCCGATGCCGCCGGGGCGGGTGATCTCAGTGACGTCCTCAATGCCTAACTGACGCTGGGCTTCAAGCTCTGCGGGCAGACCGTGGGTATCCCAACCAAAGCGGCGCTCAACGCGGTGACCTTTTTGGGTCTGGAAGCGGCCCACGGCGTCCTTAGCGTAACCAGTGATCAGGTGACCATAGTGGGGCAGACCGTTAGCGAAAGGCGGGCCGTCATAGAAAACGAACTCGTTGTCTCCATTGCGGCCGGTCGCACGGTTTTCAACGCTGGCGCGGAAAGTGTCATCCTGCTTCCAGTAAGCCAGGATTTCTTCCTCAATGCGGGGCAGGTTCGGGGAAGCGGGAACTGCTTGGCCCGGGCGGTGAAGCGGATAGAATGCGTCGCCGTTATGCGCAAAGTTGGACATTTTGCCTCTTGAAGTCCTCGTACGATCCTTGTCACGAGGACGACCCAAGCTAACCCTAAGGCCAGCTTTTAGCCGCGGTACCACCTCGCTTGCCCAGCTAGCCAGCCACGCAAAGCCCGGTGGGGCCTTGCAGCTAGCAGCCAAAGCCGCTTAATTGGCGCTATAACGTTGCGACCGTCCGGTTCTACTAGGGGGCCAGCGCGTTTTGCAGCAGAGCCAACTAGAGCTAACTGCCAGTTAACGCTAACCCCGGTTCTTCCGGAAGCTCACCGGTGATATCCGCGAGTGCGGCCGGGTCAATGCTTATGCCCTAGCATTTTATGGCTAGGTTCTTATGCCTGCCACATTGTAGGGCGTGAGATTACCCGCAAAGTGCCGGCAGTTTAAGTGTGGCTGTGGGGGTTGGTTAAACCGCTGGGGTATTTAAGGCAAGCGTTGCACGTTTAACGTGTGCCTGGTGCGCATCTGGGGCCGTGATCGTGAGAGAATCAGGTTTATGTCTGCAAATTCTTCCACTGGCAACGCACGGTTTTTTGCGTCCCAGACGCACACGCCTAACGCTCCTGCCAAGGTCAGCGCTGATGGCCTAGAGCAGCGTTGGAACGAAACCTGGTCTCAACAGGGCACCTACGACTTTGACCGCAACGCTGAGCGGCATGAAGTGTTTTCTATTGACACTCCCCCGCCCACTGTTTCTGGTTCGCTGCACGTGGGGCACGTTTTTTCTTACTCCCACACTGACACGGTGGCTCGTTACCAGCGTATGCGCGGTAAGGCTGTGTTCTATCCCATGGGTTGGGATGACAATGGTCTGCCTACTGAGCGTCGTGTACAGAACTTCTTTGGGGTTCGCTGCGATCCTTCGCTGCCTTATGTGGAGAATTTTGAGCCCCCGCATGTGGGTGGTGAGGGTAAGTCCATTAAGGCTCGCGATCAGGTGCCCGTTTCGCGCCGTAACTTCGTGGAGCTATGTGAGCGCCTGACTCTTGCAGATGAGAAGCAGTTTGAGGATCTGTGGCGCACTCTTGGTTTGAGTGTGGATTGGTCTTCTACCTACCAGACTATTGGTGAGAGTGCCCGTAAGGTGGCGCAGGCTGCGTTCTTGCGTAACTTGGCGCGTGGTGAGGCTTACCAGGCGCAGGCTCCGGGTCTGTGGGATGTAACTTTCCAGACTGCTGTGGCCCAGGCTGAGTTGGAGAGCCGCGAGTACCCGGGTTTCTACCACCGTTTGGCTTTCCACATTACCGACGCCGAGGTGGCTGCTAAGGCTGCGGCGGCGGGCGCCCCAATTGAAAATGGGGTTGATGTTTATATTGAGACCACTCGCCCTGAGCTGCTGCCGGCTTGTGTGGCTTTGGTGGCTCACCCCGACGACGAGCGCTACCAGCCCCTGTTTGGCACCACGGTTTCTAGCCCGGTGTTTGGGGTTGAGGTGCCGGTGCTGCCTCACCCTGAGGCTGAAAAGGACAAGGGCGCTGGTATTGCTATGTGCTGTACCTTTGGTGACACCACCGATATTGACTGGTGGCGTGACCTGAAGCTGCCTTTGCGTGCGGTACTGCGTAAGGATGGGCGCCTGGAGCTGGAGACCCCTGAGTGGATCACTAGTGAGTCGGGCCGCCAGGTTTATGAGCAGATGGCTGGTAAGACTACTTTCTCTGCCCGCGAGGTGCTGGTTAAGCAGCTGCGTGAAAGCGGTGAGATGAGTGGTGAGCCCACTAAGACGGTGCGTCAGACTAACTTCTTCGAAAAGGGCGACAAGCCTCTGGAGATTGTTACTTCGCGTCAGTGGTACATCCGCAATGGTGGTAAGCCTTGGACTAACCCTGCTAGTGGCAAGGATCTAAACGCTGAGCTGCTAGAGCGCGGCCAGGAGCTTAAGTTCCACCCTGACTTTATGCGCGTGCGCTACGAGAACTGGGTTAAGGGTCTAAACAATGACTGGCTGATTTCGCGTCAGCGTTTCTTTGGGGTGCCTTTCCCGCTGTGGTACCAGGTGGATGCTAACGGCGATGTGGACTACAACGCCATCATCACCCCTGATGAGAGCGCCCTGCCGGTCGACCCCTCTAGTGACGTGCCCGCAGGTTACAGCGCTGAGCAGCGTGGTGTTCCTGGTGGTTTCGTTGGCGAGCTAGACATTATGGACACCTGGGCTACCTCTTCCCTGTCTGCCCAGCTGGTTTCTGGCTGGCTAAACGATGAGGACCTATTCAAGCGGGTTTACCCGATGGATATTCGCCCTCAGGGCCAGGACATTATCCGTACCTGGCTGTTCTCTTCCGTGGTGCGCGCCGACCTTGAGTTTGGCGCTCTGCCCTGGAAGCACGCCGGTATTTCTGGCTGGATCTTGGACTCTGACCACAAGAAGATGAGTAAGTCGAAGGGTAATGTGGTCACCCCCAAGGGCCTGCTGGAAAAGTATGGCTCTGACGCGGTGCGTTACTGGGCTACTTCGGCGCGTCTGGGTCTAGATGCGGCCTTTGAAGAGGCCCAGATTAAGATCGGTCGCCGCCTGGCCATTAAGATCCTTAACGCCTCTAAGTTTGCCCTGTCTATGGGTCTGCCTTGGGACGCCGATGAGGCCACTAAGGCTGCTGCCCCGGCCCCCAGCCTGGATGCTAGCGAGGTCAGCGAGCCGGTTGACCAGGCTGTGCTGCTGGGCTTGGCTGATGTGGTCGACGCCGCCACGGCCGCTTTTGACAACTTCGAGCACGCCCGCGCCCTGGAAGTGGCTGAGTCCTTCTTCTGGACTTTCTGCGACGACTACATTGAGCTGATTAAGGACCGCGCCAACGACTTTGAGGGCAACCACCGCCCCGAGGCCGTACGTAGCGCCCGCACTACCCTAGCTATCGCAGTAGACACCTTCGTGCGTCTGTTCGCCCCGTTCATGCCGTTTGCCACTGAAGAGGTGTGGTCTTGGTACCGCACCGGCAGTGTGCACCGCGCCCCCTGGCCCACCAGCGACTGGCTGCGTGAGGCTGCTAGTGGAGCCGACGTCGAACTAGTGGGCGCCGTCGGACAGGTGCTAGCCAGCCTACGTAAGCTCAAGTCTGAAGCTAAGACCAGCCAGAAGACCCCGATCCTAGAGGTCACCTTGGAGCTGCCCGAGCAGCTAGCTAAGCAGGTGGAGCTGGTGCGCACGGACCTAATTGAAGCCGCCAAGGTAACCGGCGAGTTTACGGTCAACGCCAGCGACAGCTGCGAAAGTGCCACTGTGGTTTCCTCAACTTTGGGGCAGGCCCCAGCTAAGCAGACTCCGGCTAAGCAGACTCCGACCTGGGCCGAGATTTTATTCCCGGATGCCGATAGGAACCGCCAGTAGCCGCGCCATCTGGTAAATCACCCCGTTAAAAGCGGTTGGTGCTCGATTTTGTTCATCGAGTACCAACCGCTTTTATCTATCAAACATAATTTGTAGAATTCCTACAAGGCTAGTAGAACCCTACGTTTTATTTTTTCTGCAATAATGGGGCCGTGACTCAAAGCCCTGCTCAGATTGCTGCCCAAACCTCGTCACCGCTCATTCATGAGCTAGAAGAAACCTGGAGCGTGCCATGGTTGCTGGCCGACCGGGTTAAGCGGCTACCTGACAAGCCGCTGGTGGCCAAGCGTAACGCCGCTGGTGACGGTTGGGATGAGGTAAGCGCCCGCCAATTCCAAAGTGAAGTAGATACCCTAGCGCGCGGCCTAGTTGGTCTAGGTCTAGAAGCTGGTCAGCGCGTGGGCATCATGGCCCACACCTCCTATGAGTGGATGCTTATCGACATGGCGATCTCCCGCGCCGGGCTGGTTAGCGTGCCGATCTATGAAACTTCCTCTTCTGAGCAGATCCAGTGGATTCTAACTAACGCACAGGTGCGTCTAGTTTTCACTGAGAACGCCAAGCTAGCCAAGCTGGTTTACCAGGCCTCCCAGGAAGCTAAGCAGCAGGTTTCGGTGTTCTCCCTGGCTGATGAGGCTATTGCCAAGGTCAACAGCGCCGGCGAGAACATCGACATGGATGTGGTGGAGCAGCGTACCAAGGCTCTGCGTATCGACGACATTTACTCCATCGTTTACACCTCGGGCACCACCGGCCGCCCCAAGGGTGCAGTACTAACCCACCGTAACGCTGCTGGCCTACCCCATAACGGTGTGGACTGGATTCCCCAGGTGCTGCGCGGCGAGGATGTGCGCCTGCTGCTGTTCTTGCCGCTAGCCCACGTCTATGCGCGTTTCTTGCAGCTGCTAGCTATTGGTGGCGACGGCGTGGTGGGCCACTGCGCAAACGTTAAGACCCTGCTACCTGACCTACAGTCTTTCCACCCCACCTACCTGCTATGTGTACCGCGCGTTTTGGAAAAGGTTTACAACGCTGCCGACGCTAAGGCCGGCTCAGGCACCAAGCTGAAGATTTTCCGTTGGGCTGCCAAGGTGGCTATTACCTATTCGCGTGCCCTGGATGAAGGGGGCCCCTCTACTTCTTTGAAGCTCGCCCACCGCGCGGCTGACCGCCTGGTTTACTCCACTTTGCGTTCCATGCTGGGTGGAAACGTACGCTACGTGATTTCTGGTGGCGGCCCGCTAGGTGAGCGTCTGGGTCACTTCTACCGTGGCGTGGGCATGAGCGTGCTTGAAGGCTATGGCCTGACTGAAACCATTGGCCCTGCCACCGTTAACACTGCGGTGCAGTCCAAGATTGGTACTGTTGGCCCGCCGGTTACCGGCAACAGCGTGCGCGTAACCGTAGATGGCGACATTGAAATTAAGGGTATCGGCGTTTTTGCCGGCTACCTGAACAATGATGAAGCCAACGCGGAAGCTTTCACCGCTGACGGCTGGCTGCGCACCGGTGACATTGGTTCGCTCGACGAGGACGGCTACCTGCGTATCACCGGACGCCGCAAGGAACTGATCATTACTGCCGGCGGTAAGAACGTAGCTCCGGCCATTTTGGAAGACCGCCTGCGTGGTCACCCGCTGGTAAGCCAGGTGGTAGTGGTTGGTGACAACCAGCCTTTCATCTCTGCCCTAATCACGCTAGATGCGGACATGCTGCCCCAGTGGCTTAAGAACCACGGCCTAGAAGAGATGAGCGTGGAACAGGCCGCGAAGAACCCTGAGGTACTAGCGGCTCTAGACCGCGCCGTCGAACGCACCAACGAGGCAGTCTCCCGGGCGGAATCTATCCGCTCTTTCCGCGTGCTCACCGATGACTTCACTGAAGCCAATGGTTTGCTTACCCCCTCGCTGAAGGTTAAGCGCGCAGCGGCACTGGCTAAGTATGCGGACGTAGTTGACTCTATCTACGCCTCCAAGGCCAGCTCCATGCCCACCGACTGACGCACAGCACCTGTAAACACCACAGGTAAGTACAGTCAAACACAGGTAACCACAGTCAAATACAGGTAATTTCATCCCTTCCCTATAAAAATAACGCGTATTTTTATAGGGAAGGGATGATTTTAGGTGTAACTGTAAGGGATAGTTCTAGATGTAAATTTTGAGTTCTAGATGTAAACCTTTTGGGTATAACTAGTGGCCGGGCAGATTTTAACTGCAACGACGACGTCGCCCCACTGCCCCAGCCGGCAAGCAGCTACAGGCCGGCAAGCAGTTACATGTAGTTAGTTACCCCGGCCTTTAAGCCGCATAGTCTCACGCCTACCCCGAGTGTTATCCCGGCTAGCAGTGCGTTGAGATTGGCGCGCCAGACGAGCATCACGGTTAAGCTCATTACGCTCAGACTCCCGGCGCATCCGCTGGTAGCGCTCCAACACCTCTGGGCTTAAGTCGCCTTGAGTTAAAGCCTGGCCCACAGCGCAGCCCGGCTCACCACTATGACTACAGTCGCGATAGCGGCATTGCTCAGCCAGGGCAGCGATCTGCGTGAAAGTTTGGTCTACCGCCTCAGCGTCCGGGGTGGCCCCCAAAGCCCTAATTCCAGGGGTGTCAATAATATTTACCTCCCCCTGCAACAGTTGGCGTGAAGTGGTGGTGTGGCGGCCTTTACCATCCGCCGCCCGCACTTTACCGGTAGCGAGGCTGGTCCCTAAAAGCGCATTGGTAAGCGTGGATTTACCCGCACCTGAGCGTCCCACCAGCACTAAAGTATCCCCGGGGATAAAGCTTTCTTTTAGCCTAGCTACCGCCTGGGTGTCGGTGGTGTTTAGCGCCGTCACCGACTCCACCAAGGGCTCGCATTGCTCAATTGCGCCCTGGATTTCTTGGCCCGCCACCAGGTCTGCTTTGGTTAGCACTACCCGCGCCCTGATGGCACTGGCGTGGGCTATTGCCACAAACCGCTCGACCCGCCCAATTGAGAAGGCCGGCTGTAATGGCTCTACGATCACTAGCTCATCTACATTGGCGGCGATGGCCTGGCTGAGCCCAAACCCGCTGGCGGCAGGGCGTTCAATGTAGCTGGTGCGCGGCATGATTTCTACGGCGTGGGCGGCAGCTTCCCCATGGTTTTGTACCGCATCAGCTAGCGCCACCCAGTCACCTACCACCGGGGGCCATAGCGGGTGGTCCGTGCAGTTACCGGGGGTTGCCAGCGTGATAGCGACGACGCCGTCGCCCTTAACGTCTGAGCCTTGCGTTATCTGGGCGCTAAAGGCACCTCGATGCACAGCCACTACCTGCGCTAAGGAAATATCTTCACCGTAGTTCATTTGGGCGACAGCGAAATATGCCTGTACCCGCGCTGTTTTAGTGCTCATCATGTTCTCCCGCTCGCTAAAGCACCCCGGCTAGAGGGCCTCACGCCGTAAACCTTGACGCAACCGTTTCATAGCATGCCAAACCAAACCAACCCCAACCAACGCCCAGGCCGCAGCCACCACTAAATCCATTAACGCAGCGGCAGGGTTTAACACCAAGGCCGGCTGATTAAAGCAGCGCGCTAACGGAGTCACATAACTAAACCAAGACAGCCAAACCGGATAATACTTAACCGGCACAATCACGCCAGTAAAAATCGGCAACAAAGCAGTCACCGTGTTAGCCCCAGCATACGGGTCAGACAAATCTACCCCGATACCACCAGCACCAACCCCTAACAACACCCCGCAAACCAGGGACAAGCCAAACAAGCCCAGCAAACTAGCCAAGTTAGGATGCCCAACCTGCCCCCAAGCCACTAGCCGCACCCCTAACAGGGCGATCACCGCCGTCGTCGTAGCAAAAATAACCGGCACTACCGCCGCAGCTAACCAATAAGCAGCATCAAAACGCCTCCAAGAATGAACCTCTTGGAACACCCCCAAGTGACGGTCCGTTGCCACGCGGCTAACCATCCCCGAACAAATCGCGCTCGTGAAAGACACGCAAGTAGCCACATAAGCAGTACGCAGCAACTGGGTTGAATGCAGATCCGCCCCGAAAAGCAGGCTATAAACAATCTCTAAAACCGGGATCACCAGCAGCGACACCAGGGCCGTACCAAGAGTAGCGAAAATAGTGGAACTCGCCCGGGAAATAGCCACCCCGTCAACCAAGCGCGCCCAAAAATTAGCCGGCCCCATCAAACCACCTCCAAGGTTCCCGCTTTGCAAGCTAACCGCAAGCAACGGCGCCCCAGCACCCAGCCTAAAACCAGCCAAGCAACACTAGTAAGCAGCCAAGCACATGCCTGCGACCAAGAAAAACCATGCACCAGCATCCGGTAAGCACTACTAAGCGGCAGCCCTTTACCCAGCCAAGCCAGCCAGGGCGGCATAGTGGTATCAGTGAAAACAATGCCAGAGACAATCAACACCGGGATCAGTAACAACCCCTCATAGGTGATGGCGTTAGGAGTGAGCACAAAAATCCCGGCCACAACATAACTAACCACCAAACAGGCCACAAAGAAAGCTAACTGGGCCCCCACCAGCGCCAACAACCTACGCCAAGGCGTGAACGTGACATCCCAGTTAAGCACCGCCCAAGTCAGCCAAGCGGTAGGAAAAGCCAGCAAACCAAACAAAGCCGCCGCGCTGACCACGCTCGCTACCGCTTTAAGCGCCCCGATCGGGGCGATCACTAACTGCACCAGGGTGCCTTTAAAACGCTCAAAACCCACAATCCCGGCCGCTGCGGTAACCGTGGTCCACATGCCGATCGACCCACCACGCAGCCAAGCAGCGGTAGGGTCAACCCCGCCCCAAGCACGCTGCGCTAAATACTGGATCAACGTGGTAGTTAAGGTAGCCACCAGCATTAACTGCACGAAATAAGGCACTGAAATAAATTGGCGAAACTGGAAAGCCAACATGCGCAGCATTCTCATTAGCGTGCAAGCCTGTCTGCCATAGCTAAATAAGCCTGTTCCAAGCTGGCCGGACGACACAAGTAATCCGCCGGTAACCGGCCAAACAGGCGTTTAAGCTCTGCTTCTAAGGCCGCAGAGCTTTGGGCTTGAGGCCAGTAGATAGTGTGCAGCCACTGGGCCGATAGCGGCCTGCGTTCGTGTACGACGGCGCCCGGCAGTAACTCGCTTAGCTTCAGGAGGCCATCTTGGGCTGGGGTCAGGGTGAAAGTAGAGCAGCGGTCAAACCCCGCACAGGCGGCAATGTCTTGCACCTGGCCGCTAATAACTAGTTTACCGGCGCCGATCAGGCTGATCTGGTCGGCGAGTTCTTCTACTTCAGCCATGGAATGAGAAGTAAGTAGCACAGCTACCCCTTGACGGGCCAGGCGAGAGACAAGATCACGGATTTCCAGTGATATATCCGGGTCTAAGCCAGTAGTGGGTTCGTCTAGAAACAAGATACGCGGCTCGTGCAGCAGGGCCCGGGCGATGTGTAAACGCTGTTTCATACCACGCGAGAAACCGCTTACTTTAGTGTCAGCGTACTGGGTTAACTGCACGTCTTGCAGTACCTGGGCTACACGCTGGTGACGTTTAGCGCTAGGCACGCCCTGAATATCAGCAAAGAAACACAGGTTTTGTTGCGCGCTAGCACGCGGGTAGAAACCTAGATCCCCACCCAACACCAGCCCTAATTTACGTCGGGCACTGGTTGGGTTTTTAACCGCATCCACGCCAGCGATTTTGACGCTACCACTATCTGGCTGTAGGAGCGTGGTCAACATTTTAACGGTAGTAGTTTTACCTGCACCGTTAGGGCCTAACAGGGCATGAATCTGGCCGTAGTTAATATCCAGGCTTAATCCGTTAACAGCCACAAACTTGCCCTTGTTGAAGCTGCGTTTAAGATCGCGAGCTTCCACCGCAATATCTGCCATATTAAAACTCACCTATATGTTTAATACCCAACACATCAGAGCGTCTTAACTCTAATACCAAGTTCGCTTCTTTGTCGCGTCCCATCTTATGAAGAGCTGCAACCATTACTTCACGTAAACGAGCAACTGAACCAATAGCACCAATTGATGCCATGTAACCAACTGCTATTGGAGCCAATTTGCAAACTTCTTTATAATCGCCAGATATATAACGCATTAATACATATTCGGCCAATGCTTCCGGATAGTAATCATAAGCCACATTATGAGTTTGCTCAAGATTATCGCGAAGAACTGCGCTAGCATCTTCGAACTGACCTAATCGAGTGAGAAGTTGAGCTTTATTAATGAGTATTTGACTACGATACCTACCGGCACGAGAAGCAACATCAACACAAACTTCAGATAAATCAAATCTAGACAAAGAATCTAATGCTTTATGCAAAACAATAGATTCATTTCCTGAATGCATTTTAACTTCAATCAAAGCTTGAAGATTGTAGAAAAGTGCTAAATCTAGTATTGAACCCGCATCAGAATTCAGATAAAGATCATAGCCGCGTTGCAGCTCTCTCTGCGCAAGATCTGGATTACCCAGACGTTTTAGATAGAATGCAGCTTTTCGATGCACCGCACCATATGCTTGCGAAGATCCAGAAGCAGCATTTTCTGCTCTCTCAAAAGTAACAGTCGCACTTTCGTCTGCGACTGCAGAATAGACACTCCCGAGGATAATTAACGTTTCATAATTATGGATTAAACTGGCGTTCTCAGAACGACCCTTGAGACCTTTCACAACCGCGTGATAGTTCCCAAAAAACATAACTAGAGAGTCAACAACAGAAGCCAATGCATCATCACTGGAAGCTGATACTGCTTTCACCAGAGCATCCTCTGCCACAGTTTTCGAGCCAGCAATTTCAACGTGAGCTTTATAAAATTTTAAAGGATCAGGAAAATACCTAACACCTAAATCTGTAACATATACCGGAGCGGCCACAGTCCTAACACGAGGAGCTGGCAACCCGCTCAGGGCAGAATGCACTATATTTACTCGTTCCGCAAGTGCCGGAGATACCGGTTTTCCACTAATACCTCTGTACAGCGATTCTACACTAGCTAAAACTTCAGACATTAGTGTGTCACCTCAATCTCCGACACCCACGAAACTATCTATTCACAGCCCAGGGGTCCCGTGATTCCAGCCCTGCATCATCTCACCAAAGATTTTTGCAGTAGCTACATCAATCATCTCAGTAACCTGTTCGATATCTTTATCTTTCATAATCGAAAGCTCCTCATATACATCATGAGATCAGATTTAATCTCAAGTTGAGCATAACCTAACATAGCGACACATGGCAAGCATCATTTTAGGAAGGTGACACATTGACAGCAGAACACCAACTACCCTCATATTTGTCATAGCACAGTGTCAAATTTGAATAGAACGTTCCAAAAAACGTTCTAACCAGGGCGGGCGCCGTCGCCAAACCCTAAGCAGCCCGGCACCCAGCGCCGTCGCCACAGCCTCAGCACCCCGCCGAGCAGCCGTCGCTACCGCCGAGCCCCTACCCCACCAGCACGTACGGGGGGTCAGCCAAAAAACTTCCGCGCAGGAAATTTTCCAAAACAGGTTGCAGATCACAAAAAGAGTGTTACTATTTCGGCACTGGAGTTATGAAAGCTCCTTTCAAAACCTTCGGCGATGACGCCCAGCCACCGCCTTCCATCAGTGAAGATTGGACGGACATGAGCACCGCTCACCCGGGTCTAGCTAGCGCTATAGACTCCAACGCTAACTTGCCAGTAGTTTGCCCCATCTCCCTCACGGCGCGCCAAGCCCGCATCGCGGCCACCGCCGTCGACCAAATGCGCTTTAACGGCACCACCACCATCCAAAAAATCGCCACCTTAACCGGAACCAGCCACACTACCGCCGGCATCCTACTTAAACAGCTAGCCAACTTTGGGCTAGTACACACTGACTCGGTAGCCAAATCCCAAGGCGGACGCCCTGCCCGCAACCTGGCCATCAGCCCCAAAGCTGGCCTAGTAATAGGCATTGACCTGCGCAGCAATGACCTAATCATTGCCGCTATGACACTGGCCGGCAACGTAATCACCTGCCAACGCGCCCCCATCACCCGCAGCAACGCCAACCAGCGCTTAGAGCAGCTGTGCTCAATAATTGAAGATTTCACCCGGCCACTAATTAAAAGCTACGGCCCGCTTTGCGCCATCGGCATGTCCACCACCGGCATTATCACCCCCACCGGCCGCGTAGACCGCTCAGATCAGGTGCCGGTTTTTGACAACTTCCCCCTCGGCCACCACCTGCGTATGCGTTTTGGGGTTAATGTGCGCATCGAAAACGATATTAACTGCGCAGCCTGGGGAGAATTTGCCACCCGCACCCAAAACGGCACCCTAGAGTCAAATGATGACCTGCTGTTCGTTGACCTAGTTGAAGGCTTAAACACCGGGCTGATCATGAACGGTCAGCTCCACCGTGGGCGCACCTACAACGCCGGCGAAATCATGGACGCGCTGCCCTGGCATGAACAAAGCGATAAGCCCACGCGCAAGCAAATGCTAACCGACATAGTAGGCCCCCTGGCCCTAGTGGTAGACCCCAGCACCGTGGTGGTTTCACTGCCAATTAACAGCAGCTTTTCAGCCCAGCAGCTACGTCAAGAACTTTCACGCACCCTGCCCCAAGGGGCCCCGGCCCTAAATGTAGAAGCCAGCCTACACGGGCCCTGCGCCCCCACCGTGGGGGCACTGGCACTGGCACTTGAACAAGCAGATAAACGAATTTTGGCAGCACACACCACCACCTACGCCCCTACTTCCTGCGCGCAGCTAGTGCCCGCCTGCCAAATCCCTAACCCCAAAGAGAGGTCATAATGAACACTTCAACCCTGCGGGTAGGCGTAGTTGGTGTGGGGGCACGCTCCCACTTAGCTCTAAACGCCGAAAAAGGCCCAGTCAGCGCTAAGATCGTGGCCGCCTGTGAACCCAGCCCTCTGGCGCGGACGCGGGTAAGTCAGCGTCTAGAACGCGACCCAGACTCCCTAGTGCTAACCGAAAACCTGGGTGATTTCATTGCCGCTGACCTAGACATTGCCTTTGTCACCAGCCCCGATGACACCCACGCTGATATCACCTGCCAGCTACTCGAAGCCGGCGTGGCCGTGTACCTGGAAAAGCCGCTAGCTATCACTATGGAAGGCGCCACCCAGGTGCTGCGCACCGCCTATGAGACGGGCACAAAACTCTATGTGGGCCACAATATGCGCCATATGAATGTGGTTCGCGAAATGCGTGACATTATTCGCTCTGGCCGCATTGGTGAAGTAAAAACTATTTGGTGCCGCCACTTTGTGGGCACGGGCGGAGATTTCTATTTTAAAGACTGGCACGCCACACGCGAGCACGGCACCGGTTTACTACTACAAAAAGCTGCCCATGACATTGATGTAATGCATTGGCTAGCTAATTCCCACACCAATGATGTGGTGGCTATGGGTGATTTAATGGTTTATAACCAGGTCACTGATCGAGCCGATAATTCTCACCTGCTTATGGGTGACTGGTTTGATAACAGCAATTGGCCGCCGCTATCACAAAAGGGTCTAAACCCAGTTATTGATGTGGAAGATGTTTCCATGATGCTTATGCGCATGGAGTCCGGGGTGCTGGCCTCTTACGAGCAGTGCCACTTCGCTCCCGATTATTGGCGTAATTACACGGTAATTGGCACCGAGGGGCGCATTGAAAACTTCGGTGACGGCGAGGGCGGTCACATTAAAATTTGGGATAAGCGCGTGCCTACATATTTTGATCTCGACGGCGCCGAGCAGGTCCCGATTTTAGGTGACGCCGGCGGTCACAGCGACGCCGATCAGCTTACCGTAAATGAATTCATTAACTTTGTGGTTAATGACAGCCCCACCGACACTTCCCCACTAGGAGCTTGGTATGCGGTGGCCGCCGGAATTTTAGCCACCGAGTCTTTACGCAACGGTTCAACTCCGCGCCGCGTGCCCCAGCTTGAGAGCGCATTAATTAAATACTTTAACAACAACCAAGTCGGTTAAAGACTTCATTTACGCTGCCGCGTGCAGCAATTGACCACCACAATAACCACCACAATCAGGTAAAGGAGCCCACAATGTTTACTCGCCGATCATTTCTAAGTGCCGCTGGCGCTTTAGCGGTTGCGGCCACTTTAGCGGCCTGCGGTAGCGACGACGCCGGTGACGGCGGCGCCCTAACCAAAGACACCAAGGCCGAGCTGACCTTAGCTTACTGGGACAAGAACCAGACCCCCACGGTCCAAGCCGGGGTTAAGGCCTTTAACGAAAAGTACCCCAACATCAAGGTGACCCTATCCTTGACTGCTTTCAAGGACTACTTCACCAAGCTGCGCACCCAGGCTGAAGGCGACAAGCTACCTGACGTGTTCTGGATGAACGGCCCCAACGCCAAGCTCTACGCCACCAACAACAAGCTGGCTGCCCTTGACGATCTTAAGGACGTGGACTGGTCTAAGTACCCCCGTGCCTTGGCCGATATCTACTCGGTTAAGTCCAAGCACTACGGCATCCCCAAGGATTACGACACCATTGCCGTGTGGGTTAACAAGAAGCTGTTTGCCGCAGCCGGAGTGGAACTACCTAAGGCGGATTGGACCTGGGAGGACTTCCACAAGGCCGCTAAGGCCATTTCTGACTCAGGTAAGGCCTACGGCGTCGTCGGCGACGTAATTGGCGGCGGGCAGGAAACCTACTACAACACCATTGCCCAGGCCGGCGGCTACGTAATCAAGGACGGCAAGTCTGGTTACGGCCAGCCTGAGGCCATTAAGGGCCTAGAGATTTGGGCTGAGCTGATCAAGGACGGCTCTATGCCCAAGATTCAGGTTATGACTGACACTAAGCCTGACGACCTATTCAAGAATGACAAGGCCGCCATGTACTGGGCTGGTTCCTGGCAGGCCAACGTGTTCAAGACCGAGTACAAGGACACCGCTAACTTGCAGGTGGTGCCGCTACCTAAAGACAAGCAGCAGGGCAGCGTAATTCACGGCCTAGCCTATGTGGCCTCTGCTGGCTCCAAGCACCTGGCCGCCGCTAAGGCCCTGGTGGCAGTGATGGCTTCGAAGGAAGTTCAGGAAATTGAGGCCACTAACGGCACCGCTATCCCCGCTTACGAGGGCGCCGCTGAGAAGTGGACCAAGCTGGTTGAGGGCTGGGACCTGAAGGTTTACACCGACGCCGCCGAAAAGTACGCGGTAGCCTACCCGGTCTCGATTAACACCGCCGCTTGGAACAAGAAGGAAGTGGAGATTTTGGTGCCCGCCTTTGAGGGCAAGACTCCCGTTGCGCAGGCCGCTAAGCAGCTGGCCAGCGAAATGGATGCGTTGCTAGCCAAGGAAAAGCAGTAAACCTGCTAGCTAGCAAATAATGGTGGGTGGCATTTAGTAGCGCCCTTAGTGAAAGCTAGATTCACTAGGGCCGCCCTCCCCTACTTAAATGCCACCCACCGCCTATTACTTATATGCATTAGTTACCGGTGAGTGAATATGAAAACTGCTAAAGCACCTAACGCTAAGGTGGCTAGGCCGGTTAAAGGTAAAGGTGGCATCTGGCCCTGGCTGTTTGTAGCCCCACTACTTAGCGGTGTAGCTATCTTCTACTACTACCCTATTATCAAAAACTTCTACCTGTCTTTTACTAGGTCTGATGCTTTTGGTGGCTCTGCTAAATGGGTTGGTTTAGAAAACTACACGGACCTGTTTAACCGCCCTGATTTAGCCTCGGCTACTATCAACACAATTATCTACACCCTGGCAGTGGTGGCCTCGATTATCATCTCTGTGCTGATCGCAGCCTTAATTGAGCTACCGGGGCTACGCGGGGTGCGGTTTTATCGCACCGTGTTCTTTATGCCTTATCTGGCCATGCCAATCGCGGTCAGCCAGGTTTGGAAGATCATTTTCAACGGTAACTTTGGCCTGTTTAACCAGATGCTTAAAGGTTTGGGGGTAAGTAACCCACCCTACTGGCTATCCACCCCTGGCTTTGCTGGCTCTTCATAATTGAGGGTGTAGTTGGGGTCTGAATCCTCCGGTTTCGAGGAGGCAGCGGGCGATGTAGTTGGTGAGGTTGCGGAACCCAAGAGCGGATCCGCGTAGATGTTCAAGGCGCCCGTTGATAGCTTCGGTAGGGCCATTGGAGGTGTGGGGATGATCGAAGTAGGCCAGGATGTCCCTGGATCGGCGTTTGAGTGTCCTGCCCAGCGTAATGAGCTCTCTCAGACCCCTCGGTACACGCGTGCAGGTCAGTGTATTAATTTCGGCTTGCATCATGGCCTTGCCCGCAGCCGTGTCGGGCGCGCGGTAGGCATCAATGATGTTCTGGTAGGCACTCCAAGTGACCTCGAGTGCGACGTGGCAATCGCTGGCGAACAGGTCGAGTAGTTGGTGCTGCTGACGCGGCGTGAGCAGGCAAGGATCGTGGGTGTGGTTAAACCATTCCC
>NZ_JH470338.1:750384-803100 GCF_000239695.1 Actinomyces graevenitzii C83
ATGGTGGACCACCAGGCCCACCAGCGCCCAGCGCACCGCCGAGTGTGAGAGCTTGGCGCGTGGATCGGCCGCTTGGCTCATGTTTTGACGCCACACGTGAGCACACGTCTGGCAGCGGTAGCGGCGCACGCTCACGTGCAAGATCGTGGGGTGCCACCCGTAGGCTACGTGAGCCAAGCGCCTGATCACCGTGTCGCGTACGACGCCTTCGCCCCCACACTGTCGGCACCACCGGTCCTCACCCACTACCTTGCAGGCCAAGATGGTCCGATCGCCTCCTACACGCTGGCCCGTCACTTCCAGGCCCAGGTCATCCAGGCGTGTGAAGGTGCTCAGGTCAGGGCGATCAAAGGTAGTATTAGGCATGTCGAGGTCTTTCGGATGGACGGTGTAGGAACCCCCATCATCGGAAGACCTCGACCCCTACCCGGCCACGACACGCCGAACCCCGCATACCACCCCCACACCCTCAATTATGAAGAGCCGCTTTGCTTTGGCTGTGGTTATCTTTTACGGCATCTGGTCTTCTATTGGTTTTAACGTGATTATTCTCAGCGCAGGCTTAAAGTCGATCCCGCATGAGCTCTATGAGGCTGCTGCTATCGACGGCGCCGGGCGGGTAAAGCAGTTCACGGCTATCACTATTCCGCTACTGACTCCCTCAATTTTCCTATTAGCCATTGTCACTACTATTGGTGGCCTGCAATTATTCGATTCTCTATTTGCCATTGTGGGCACGGCTAACCCGGCTATGAAGGATACCCGTTCACTGGTGTATCTGTTCTACAACACCGCATTTGAGAATAACGATAAGGGCGGCGCCGCTGCGATTGCAGTAATTATTCTAGTTATGGTGGCCCTGGTAACCCTGTTCCAGTTCGTTATGCAAAAGAAGTGGGTGCGTTATGTCTAAGCCTCAACGCACGCCTTTAAAGCGTGTGCTACGTACACAGTTGCATTTAGCTCCAGCCCATGTGCTACTGCTGTTTTTTGGGCTATTTATGGTATTTCCGTTTGTGTGGCAGATTATTATGTCGCTGTCGACAAACGCGGAAGTGCGTTCGGTGCCGCCAACTTTTTGGCCTGAGGTTTTGCAGTGGCATAACTACGCCGATGTGTTTGCCAAGCTACCTTTTATGCAAAACTTTTGGATTTCAGTGCTGATCACGGTGATTCGCACACTGGCGCAGCTGCTGTTTTGCTCCATGGCTGGCTATGCTTTTGCGCGGATGCAGTTTAGTGGCCGGGGTATTCTTTTTGGCGCGGTGCTGCTGATTTTGATGGTTCCCAGTCAGGTTTACCTGATCCCCCAGTACCAGATTGTGCAGGGGCTTGGGCTACTGGAGACTCCCTGGGGGATTGTGCTGCCGGGTTTGTTTAGCGCCTTTGGTACTTTCTTGATGCGCCAAACTTTCCTAAGTTTGCCGCGTGAAATGGAGGAGGCTGCGCGCTTAGATGGCTGCTCGCAGTGGCAGACTTTCACCAAGGTAATGCTGCCCCTGGCGGCGCCGGGCTTATCTGCAGTGGCGATTACTACGGTGCTGTGGTCTTGGAATGATTTGCTATGGCCACTGATTGTGACTACGCGCGAAGACAAAATGCCACTAAGCGTTGGTATTGCCACTCTAGCTGGCGAGCACTCCACCGATTACAGCATGATGATGGCTGCCTCGATCATGTCTATGGCGCCGATCTTCATCTTGTTCTTCTCTATGCAACGCCGGGTAATTAGCGGCCTGGCTAGCTCTGGCTTGAAGGGCTAGGCCAGCTTTTAGGCTACTTTTAGGGGCGACGTCGAAGCGCAGCGCGCGCTTGGGCGTCGCCTAGGCGCCTTCTTTAATGGCCTCGTGGTGGCGGATAACTTCACTGACAATGAAGTTAAAGAACTTCTGGGCAAACACCGGATCTAGACCCGAGTCCTGAGCTAGTGCCTCTAGGCGGGCAATCTGCTGGGCTTCACGCTGATGGTCAGCAGCTGGCAAGTCTAGGTCGCGTTTAAGTTCACCAACCTGGCGGGTACACTTAAAACGCTCCGCCAATACATGCACCAGCACCGCATCGAGGTTATCGATAGTGGCGCGCAGCGCCACCAACTGAGGTGGTGTGGGTGCAGGTTGGGCTAAAGTGGCTTCACTAGATCTAGCCGAATTCAAGCTAGCGTCTTCATGCTGGTGAGCAGGGCTCATAAGTTCAGGCGCTCTTCGAGCGAGCTTTTTTTGGGCTCTTAAGCGTGCTGGTTAGCGCCCCCGAGCCGGCGTCGTAAGTGGGCTTAGCTAGCCCGCGCACCACGTCAGCATTAATCTGTACGCGCCCAATCTCCGGGTGTGAGGGCACCTCAAACATGACGTCTCCCAGCACCTCTTCAACAATGGCAGACAGGCCACGAGCACCGGTTTCACGCTCCAGGGCCAGCTTAGCGATCTCTGCTACCGCGTCGTCGCTAATTTCTAGCTCTACCCCATCCAAGCTCAGCAGGTACTTATACTGGCTGATCAGTGAGTTCTTAGGCTCAGTCATGACCCGCACCAGATCTTCTTGACCCAAAGCCTGCACGGTGGCAATCACCGGCAGACGGCCAATGAACTCTGGGATTAGCCCGAATTTACGCAGGTCTTCAGGGCGCACGCGCATATCGAAAGCGGCGTCGTCGCGCTCAGAGCCAACCAGTGAGGAGCCGAAACCAACCACCTGAGCGCCGGTTTCTTTACGCTGGCGAGCCCGCAAAATTTCCTCAATACCGGCAAAAGACCCAGCCGCAATAAACAGGATGTTGGAAGTGTCAATCTCCATGAACTCCTGGTGGGGGTGCTTGCGACCGCCTGAGGGCGGCACTGAAGCCACTGTGCCCTCAATGATCTTTAGCAGCGCCTGCTGTACACCTTCACCCGAAACATCGCGCGTAATTGAGGGGTTCTCGTTTTTGCGCCCGATCTTGTCGATCTCGTCAATGTAAATAATTCCGTGCTCAGCGCGTTTAATGTCACCATCAGCGGCCTGAATCAGCTTAAGCAGGATGTTTTCTACATCCTCACCCACATATCCGGCTTCAGTTAAGGCGGTGGCATCTACCAGAGCGAAGGGCACATCCAGCAGCTTAGCCAGGGTGCGGGCCAGGTGGGTTTTCCCAGTACCAGTGGGGCCCAGCAGCAAAATATTTGATTTATTTAGCTGCACCGCTTCTTGTTCAGTTAGTGAAGTTTCGCGAACCTTTACACGTTTATAGTGGTTGTAAACAGCTACCGACAATGCGCGCTTAGCTGCGTCTTGACCAATAACGTGCTGGCATAAAAAGTCGTAAATCTCTTTAGGCTTAGGAAGTTCAAAGCTGAATTCGCTTGCGTCAGCGTTGATCTCTTCTTCAATGATCTCAACACATAGCTCGATACACTCATCGCAGATGTATACGCCAGGACCAGCGATTAACTTCTTGACCTGCTTCTGACTCTTCCCACAGAATGAACACTTGAGAAGATCTACACTCTCAGCGCGAGCCACAGACGCACTCCTTTATGTCGAGCGACGCTTTTCTACGAGATAACTCTACGGCGTATTCAGATAAAAATCAGCTAAACGGGAGCGTGTCGCACCGCTCCCGTTTAAAAATTGCTGATTTTCAGGGCAATTTAAAGTGTTTTGGCCCTAAAGTCACACCGAGTGTACTGCCGGAGCAGACTTACGCGAGTTGAGCACCTGGTCGACGATGCCGTATTCCTTGGCGGCGGTGGCCGTGAGGATCTTGTCGCGTTCTAGATCGCGGTGCACTAGTTCACGGTCGCGGCCGGTGTGGAAGGCTAGGGTGTCTTCCAGCCAAGCGCGCATACGGTCAATTTCGTTGGCCACGATCTCAATGTCGCTAGCCTGCCCCTGGATACCCTCCATAGCGGGCTGGTGAATCAGCACGCGGGCGTTAGGCAGCGCTAGGCGCTTACCCTTGGCACCGGCAGCCAGTAGCACTGCGGCGGCAGAGGCAGCCTGGCCCAGGCACACCGTCTGCACCTGCGGCTTAATGTACTGCATGGTGTCATAGATGGCGGTCAGCGCGGTGAAGGAACCACCGGGGCTGTTGATGTACATGGTGATTAGGCCGTCAGGGTCCTGCGACTCTAGCACCAGCAGCTGGGCCATAATGTCGTCAGCGCTGGTGTCATCCACCTGCACCCCCATGAACACGATGCGGTCTTCAAACAGCTTGGCGTAGGGGTCTTGGCGCTTAAACCCGTAAGCGGTGCGCTCCTCAAACTGAGGTAGCACGTAGCGGGCAGAAGGCATGGCGGCACTGGCCTCTACCTGGCGGGCGATCGCATCAAAATAGGGGCGAGTGCTCATCAGTTGTCTCCGTTCTGCTTGCTGATTTCGCTAGCGGACTTAACGATGTGGTCTACGAAGCCGTATTCGAGAGCTTCCTGAGCGGTGTACCAGTGGTCACGGTCGCCGTCGGCAATAATCTGCTCAACGCTGTGACCAGTGTTAGCCGCCGTGATCTCAGCTAGCTGCTGCTTCATGGAGATAATCAGGTCCGCGTTGATACGGATTTCAGTGGCGCTACCGCCGGCGCCGCCAAGGGGCTGGTGCATCAGCACGCGGGCGTGGGGGGTGATGTAACGCTTGCCCTTGGCGCCAGAAGAGAGCAGGAACTGACCCATGGAGGCAGCCATACCGGTGGCCACAGTTACCACGTCGGGCTGTACATACTGCATGGTGTCGTAGATGGCCATGCCGGCAGTTACTGAGCCACCGGGGCTGTTGATGTAGAGGTAAATGTCTGCCTCAGGGTCTTCGGCAGCAAGTAGTAGCATCTGTGCGCAGATGGCGTTGGCGTTATCGTCACGCACCTCAGAGCCCAGCCAAATGATGCGCTCTTTAAGCAGGCGGTTGTAGATGGAATCAGTCAGCGCCATACCGTTAGCGTTATCGCCGGCTGCGCTGGGGTTGACATCGCTCACGCGCTTATCCCTCCTTGAAAGGTTTTTCTGCATCAGACAATAGCCTGTTTTAACTGCCAAGGCACGAAAATCGCTTAGTTTTCGCTTTGGGCCGCTAGTTGAGTCAACCCCGCGCAGCTATGGATTCACTTAGCTTGCGGTTTTTTAGCCACTAGCACGTAGCCGCCCATGAGGCGCCCTTGCACCTTGAAAGCTTTACGCATGGTGCGTAGACGCTCTTTAGCTCCAGGCATCTTACGGGCATTGTTCCAAAAACGCAGCGCACCTAGCAAACCCTCATCGCGGATTAAGCGGGTGGGCTCTAGTAGGCGTAGTGGCGCTTTGGCGCTGAAGACCACCTCTAGCCCGGCGTCTTCCATGAGCTGGCGCCAGCCATCCTCGGTTAGCGGGCGGGCGCCTACCTTGATGGTGCGCGAGAGTTCTTTGCGAGCCGCTTCAAACTCCTCCTGGCTATATCCGCTAGATACCGCCATTTCGTGGATGGCGTAGCGACCTCCGGGAGCTAGTAGGCGGGCAGCTTCTTTCACAATAGCGGCCTTGGCTTGGGGCGACTGGATGGTAAGCATGGCTTCACCCACCACCAGATCGGCGCTAGCCTCGGGCAGGCCGGTGCAGGCGGCGTCGGCCACCACATACTGGGCCTGAGCGTAGGGGGCGATCACCTTGGCAACGGCTTGGCGGCCTTGCGGATTTGGGTCGACGCCGGCGTAGGACTTGGGGTTTGCCTTTAGTAGCAGCCGCGCAGTGGCGCCCACGCCAGGGCCAAACTCAACAATGCGGTCTTGGCTGGTGGGGGCGGCTGCGGCGAGCATTTTGCGGGTTAGGGCAATGCCGCCGGGGCGCAAAATCTTTTTGCCTAGCGTGGCTAGCAGCCAGTGTCCTTGCATCCGGGAGGCCTCGGGGGCTTGGCGTAGGCCCTTGCGCTCCCCTTGCTCGACGGCGCCGGATTGCTTTTCGCTGTTCTCGACGGCGCCGCCTTGGTCAGCTGCGCCACTCTGGGCTGGGGCGCTCTGTAAATCCTTGCTCATGGCCTACTCCTAGACGTTAACCATGACTAGGCGCATACGGCAGGGGGTAACGGCGCGCAGCGCGTGACGCTCGCCGGGAGCCAGGTAGATCATGCCGCCGTCACTTAGTAGCGTGGTTTCGCCGGCCACATCAAATTCCATTTCACCTTCTAGCAGGGTGACTACCACTGCCTTAGGTGAGGCGTGCTCGGTTAGTAGCTGGCCGGCGTCGAAAACAAAGTCGACCACCCGCAACACATCATTGTTAACCACTACCCGCGAGGTGGTGGCTTCCTTCAAAATCGGCAGGTCAGCGCTGACACTGGCGATAGAAATGGACTGTTCGACAGCAGTTGAGGCCATTTGTTCCCCTTAAAACCGTGTTAAATGCTTGAGGCTTTAGGTTAGGCCACACTGCCTTATTTACGCAAGCAAGCGGTCACTAAATAAAATTTGCAAATCGCTTACAAAATAAACCAAGGGGCCGGCAGCTTACGCTACCGGCCCCTTTAAGTTAGAGAGCTAGGCTCACTCGTAAAGAGCTAGGCTCACTCGGCGTCTTCAGCCGGAGCGTCCTCAGCGCCCTCAGCGGCGGACTCTTCGCCCTCCTCGTTGGTGCCGATGAACTCGCTCAGGTCAACTACGTTGCCCTCAGAGTCCTTGACGGTAACCTCACGTAGGGCTACAGCCAGGGACTTGTTGCGAGCGATTTCCTGGGCGAAGGCCGGGATCTGGCCAGCCTGCTGGGCGCCCTGCAGGAACTGGCCGGGCTCCATGCCGTACTGCTGGGCAGTCTGCAGCAGGAAGTCGAACAGCTCGTCCTGGGTCACGGCCACATCCAGCTTCTCAGCCAGAACGTCTAGCAGCAGCTGCTCAACCACGGCCTTCTCAGCGTCAGGACGGATTTCCTTGGCGTGCTCTTCGTCGCCTTCCTTACCCTCAGCGGCTAGGTGCTGGCTAATCTGAGCCTCAACCACAGCCTCGGGCACCGGGAACTCCACTACAGACTTTAGGTGCTCTAGCAGCGCGTCGCGGGCGGCGATGGCCTGGTCAGCGGTCTTTCGGTCGGCTACCTGCTTGCGCAGGTCCTCGCGCAGCTCTTCGATGGTGTCGAACTCGGAAGCCATCTGAGCGAAGTCGTCGTCAGCCTCGGGCAGCTCACGCTGCTTGGCGGCGGTGACCTTAACGGTAACCTCGGCCTCTTCACCAGCGTGCTCGCCACCAGCCAGGGTGGTGGTGAAGGTGGCGCTCTCGTCGGTCTTTAGACCGCGCAGAGCGGTGTCTAGGCCCTTAAGCAGGTTTCCCTTGCCGATTTCGTAGGAAATACCGGAAACCGAGTCAACCTCCTGGCCGTCAATCTCAGCCTTTAGGTCGATGGTTAGGAAGTCACCGGTCTTGGCCTTGCGCTTGATGGGCTTTAGGGAACCGAAACGGGCGCGTAGGTTGTCCAGCTCGGCGTCAACGTCTTCATCGCTAACGGTGGTGGCGTCAACGGTCAGCTCGGTGCCTTCTAGGGAAGGAATCTCGAACTCGGGACGCACGGTTACGGTGGCGGTGAAGGAGAACTGGCCGGAGATGGGGCCATTTACAGCCGGAATCTCAACGATCTCAATTTCGGGCTGCAGCAGCGGAACGCGGCCAGAGTCAACCATGGCGTCACGGTAGAGGTCAGGCAGGGCAGCGTTGATGGCCTGCTCAATTACAGTGCCACGGCCGACGCGCTGGTCGATTACGCGGGCGGGAACGTGGCCGCGTCGGAAGCCGGGAACCTGAATCTGGGAGCCGATCTCCTTGTAGGCGGCGTCGAGCTGGCTCCCCAGCTCCTCGTGGGGAACCTCCACGGTCAGCTTGACGGAGGTGGGATCTAGAATCTCGACAGAGCTCTTCACGGGCGTGTACTCCAATAAATGGATGGTATGAGGGCACCGGCATGCCGGCGGGTGTACTTTTTTGACACCTTTAACCGTCCCAGTCTAGGGGACAAATCCTTAATTTGCACTTTGCGCCCGCCACGGCGTAGCTACTTCAGCCGGTAAGTTGGTGCTTTTTGAGCGCTTAGCAGCCTTTATATGGCCGGTCACAAAGCTTTAAGGGGGCAGTTACGCTTTAAAAATAAGCCAACAGGGTCTCTAGAGTGCGCCCAATCTCGCGCTCATAGTGTTCCTGGATCCGCTCATCGTCATGCACCTGTGCCGCATTTAGAATGTTTACACGGTATTTGCGTAGGGAAGCGCGAACCGTGCGGCGCAGGGGACCTAAACCGCTTACACCTTCATGCTCATCGAGAGCCACCGCAGCGCTTTCAAAGTGTGCGGCTAGGGCGTCTTGGGAGCAGTTGGCTAGCTGATCGGATAGGTCGAACAAAAGGCGAACCGCGCCAGCCTTGTCACCCATAAGCTTCATCGCGGTCATGGCCATAGTTTGGGAACCTTCCTGCGAAATTTCATGGCTGGGTTAATTGTATGAAATCGCGTCGAGCATACATAGCCTGTCACCTCAGTTGTCAGCAAGCACACTAATATAACGAACAGATATCTATCAGTAACTGTAGGCTATGTAAGGCTATGTCTGGACTAAGCGCTGCGACGGCAAGTTCTGCTTGGCGGCGACTAGAGATTTTACGCCCACTTGCAAGTTTAGGTGCTTAGTTGAGTAATTAAATGGCCACGGTGCCAAGTTTTTGGTCGGGGTGACAGGATTTGAACCTGCGACCCTCTGCTCCCAAAGCAGATGCGCTACCAAGCTGCGCTACACCCCGGTGGCTCACATATCGGTGTAAACCTTATGCTCGCTTCGAGCGGGTGACGGGAATCGAACCCGCGCAATCTGCTTGGAAGGCAGAGGCTCTACCATTGAGCTACACCCGCGCGGATGCGCTAAATGCACATCACTACCTGCTTAACCCGGCAGGCTCGGGACGCTACCGTAGACTTATCAGTCCTCGACTAGGCCGAGCTTGTAAGCCTTTGCTAGACGACGAGGAATCTTGACCTCGCGTCCGGCAATGCGCAAGTTGTCCAGCTGAGTCAGCTCAGCCTTCCACTGGGCGCGACGGTTGCGGGTGTTGCTACGGGACATCTTCCGCTTCGGAACTGCCATGATCCCGCTCCTCTCGTATAGAAAACAAACCTGAACCGACGTGTAACCTTACCCGGTGCACGCTGATCTAGCCAATCTATAATGCACAGATGCGGGTGTGAGTTCCATCGCCTCAAACAACTTAAGCAACTTTACTAGCCTTAGTCCCCTTAAGTCGAGGCACTAATAAATAGGCGTTACTCACAATTGACTCATGCCACAATTAGCTTATGAGTTCACTAGCACCAGCTGGCGTGCTGGTTCCGGCAGATACTAGCGCTAGCGAGATTGACTTAGAAATTAAACGCTCACACTTTCTGGGTTTAGCGGCGCGCACCACTAGTGAGGCCCAGGCCCGTGAGTTTATTGCCAGCCGACGTGCCCTCTACCCTGACGCGCGTCACCATTGCAGCGCTTTTATTATCGCTAACCCTGGCGCCACTCCCACGGAACGCTCTAACGACGACGGCGAACCCTCGGGTACCGCTGGTAAGCCCATGCTTGAGGTGTTGCGTGGCAGCCAGATTTTTGATGTAACCGTGGTGGTCACCCGCTACTTTGGTGGCACCCTGCTGGGCACGGGCGGGCTGGTGCGCGCCTATTCGCAAGCCACCGCCCAAGCTTTAGAACAGTTAAGCCTGTGTAGGCGCAGCCAACAGTATTTATGGCAGCTGCGCGCACCGGTGGCCGAGGCTGGTCGCATCGAGGCTGAGCTGCGCGCCGGCGGCGCCAATATTGTGCAAACCCGCTGGGAAAGCCAGGCAACTATCGAACTGGCCAGCGCCGTCGCCAATCCCACAGAACTAGCCGCGCTAGTAGCTAACGTGACCCGAGGCCAAGGCCAGCTAGAAGCTGCCGGCACCAAAATCCTTGAGCTGCCCCTCTAATCCCTTAATAGTCCCTAATCCGCTCACTGCGAAGCTGAGGTATTTAGCGCTTTTTAGATAGTGAAAAACTGTTGTACTTACGCCAGTTAGCGTTGTACAGTGACTGGCGGCTGGCCAACACTTGGCCAGCAAGATTTTTGAGCGCGAAAGGAGACACAGCCATGATGAATATGGCGCTGATGATGTCCTTCGCGCAGTGCATGTGTCTGTAGCACGTCAGGCCTCGAATTAGTGCGTCGCCTGCGCATGCCTGGCGTCTATTTGCCCTTGGCCAGACAGGCCCTGGCCCCAACTCAAGTTTTTCCTACCGTTTGCGTACCCATCGAAGCGCTGCGGGCCCAAAAAATTTACTTAGGGAGATTTACATGACTGACATTGCTAACTCTATTGCTGACCTGGTTGGTTCCACCCCACTGGTACGCATTAACCGCGTTATTGACGCCCCGGCCACGGTACTAGCCAAGTTTGAGGCCCTAAACCCCGGCCACTCGGTTAAAGACCGCATTGCCCTAAACATCATTCGCGCCGCTGAAGCCTCCGGCGCCCTCAAGCCCGGCGGCACCATTGTGGAAGCCACCAGCGGCAACACCGGCGTGGGCCTATCTGCTATCGGCGCGGCGCTAGGCTACCGCGTGATCATCACCATGCCTGACACCATGAGCAAGGAACGCCGCGCCATTATGCGCGCATTTGGCGCAGAGCTAGTGCTAACCAGCGTTAACGGCGTGCAGGGTGCAGCTGACAAGGCCCGTGAAATCCAGGCGGCCACCCCCAACTCGATTCTGGCCTCCCAGTTCACCAATGAGGCTAACCCTGCCGCCCACCGCGCCGGCACCGCCCTGGAAATCTGGGAACAGTCCGGCGGCCAGGTTGACGCCTTCGTAGCCGGCATCGGCACCGGCGGCACCCTCACTGGTGTAGGCCAAGTGCTGCGCGAAAAGAACCCCAACGTCAAGATTTTCGGTATCGAACCGGCTGAGTCTCCCCTGCTAAGCGAAGGTCACGCCGGCCCGCACAAGATCCAGGGTATTGGCGCCAACATTGTGCCCGAGGTGCTTGACCAGAACATTTGGGATGAGCTGCTGCACATTGAGTCTGAAGCTGCGCTAACCTACGCCCGCCGTGCCGCCGCTGAGGAAGGCCTGCTGGTAGGTATCTCCTCCGGCGCTGCCCTGGCCGCCGCCGACCAGCTAGCCCACCGCCCCGAGTTTGCCGGTAAGACCATTGTCACCCTGCTGCCCGACACCGGTGAGCGTTACCTGTCCACTCCCCTGTACTCGGCTTATTTGGACTGAAAGCAAAAGACTGTGACAGTTAAGACCACACCCGCCCCAGCTAGCCAGTTATCTGCCGCTAAGGCCGACCTGGTTATGGGCGACGTGCACAGCGAAGCCACTGAGGCGCCAGCTAGCCCATGTTGTTCTAGCCCCTCTGACCGTAAAGGCATGGGCCTGCTAGCACTGATCCGCGAGGACATTAAAACTGCCCGCGACCGTGACCCAGCAGCGCGTTCAACCGCCGAAGTGGCCCTGCTCTACCCAGGTTTACACGCGGTGTGGGCTTACCGAGTAGCCAACCGGCTGTGGTCTAAAGGCCACCATTTCTCCGCCCGGGCCCTGTCTCAGGCAGCCCGCGCAGCCACCGGCGTGGAGATTCACCCTGGCGCCACCATTGGTCGACGTTTCTTTATCGACCACGGCATGGGGGTAGTTATCGGTGAAACCACCACAGTTGGCGACGACGTCCTGCTCTTTCACGGGGTAACCCTCGGTGGGGTGTCAATGACCCCGGGCAAACGTCACCCCACCATTGGCAACCACGTCACGGTGGGGGCTGGGGCTAAGGTTTTGGGTCCGGTTACGGTTTACGACGGCGGCGTTATTGGCGCCAACGCGGTGCTGGTTAAAAACCTGCCTGAAGGGCATGTTGCCGTGGGGGTACCCTCCAAAGTTCGCGACCCACGCACCGACCCGGAGCTGATGATAGACCCGACCATCTACATCTAAGCCCTACAGCTAATAAAGCTTAAGCTGCTTTAGAAAATGGCCGGCTGTCACAGTCTTAAATGGCCTTAAGCGCTAAGAAGGGACCCCAGTGGGGTCCCTTCTTATTTCTTAGCGCTATCTAGGAGTCAGCAGATGTCAACTTAGCAGCTGCCACCTGGTGCTTACCTAGAACACCGGCTTTGCGGCAGCTGGCACTGTTAGCGCAGCACCTTACCGGTGGCCAGCTCATGCAGGCGGGCAAACACCGCTCCCCCACTGGCGCGTACCCCGTTGTGCTCATACTCGCTGGTCACCCAGGTTTGCAGGCCGGGGACCAAAGCTGCGGTTTCCAGCGAGAACTGTACGGGCACATAAGCATCACGGAAGTACACTGCCGCCGCGCCCTTAACCTGGCTGGCACGCATGGCCTGGGGCGAATACAGCTGCGGCCAGGGGTACTCAGCTAGCGCCTGGGCCACGTCAGCCCAGTCACGCAGCAGCGAGTCTTCCTCAAAGAACTTGGGGCTAACGTGCTCACCGGTTAGCAAGGTGGGGTCTGACTTAAAATCTTCCGGCAGGGTGCGCACCGCCGCCCAGTTAGTTACCTGCCCATCAGCCCAGCAAGACTCGTGGATGAAGGCATACAGCGGGTTGCGGGCACTAAAGGCCAGCTGCTCACCAATATCCCAGCGCTGACGCCAAGAACCAGGCTCCTGACTGAGCAGGTTGTGCAGCACATCCGCGCCGCCACTAGCCCCTAGCAGCATACCCAGGCTACGCAGGCGGGTAACCCCGATAACGTCACCATGCACGGTGTGTAGCTTGCCGGCGTCGGCCATTTCTAGCAGGTTAGACATGCGCTCGCGGTCGCCAGGGAAACGGGCATAGAACTGCTCGGACTTTTCGCGCATAGCCGCGTAGGTGGCCGTGTAAACCTCATCCAAGCTGTGGCCCACTGCCGGCAGGCCACCGGTGAGGTAGACGTGGTGCAGGCTTTCGCTGTGTGCGCTGACGTAGCGGGTTACGCAAAAACCACCAAAAGACTGGCCTATTAGGCTCCAGCGTTCAATACCCAGGGCCTGGCGCAAAGCCTCGGCGTCTTCCACAATGGAATCTGAACGCAGGTGGGTTAGGTACTCCACCATGGTCTGCGTGTCAGCCCAGGGCCGGCCCACCGGAGTGGAGTTACCGGTGCCGCGCTGGTCTAGCAAAATCAGGCGGTAGTGCTTAAGCGGCTCAGCTAGCCAACCCAGGCCGCCGTCGACATAGGGGTAGGGAGCCTCAAAGCCGGGCCCCCCTTGCAGATAAACCAGGGCCTCACGATCGGTTGCCCCAGCCATGGCTACTTCGCGCGCATACACCGTAATGGTGCGCTTGTCGCTGGCGTCGCCGTGAACTAGCGGCACCTGTAGGCGGTGCTCGCGGGTAAGCACCCCGCTAGCGTCTTTAGTCCAAGTAGTTGATTGCAGCTTAGCCATTTATGCTCCTTTGTTGCGCTTAAATTTGCATTGATTTTTGTACTGATTTTGGAGCCTTGGTTAGCTCCCTTAGCGCTTTTAAGGCCGTCTAGCCTTTAAGTGCACTCATTGCTGCCGAGCCTAATGCCACAGCGGCGCACCCATTAGCGCCCCTGGCAGCGCGGACACCAAAACAGGGTACGACCCTGCATCATGTCGCCAGCAATTGGGGTGCCGCAGCGTAGGCAGGGCCGCCCGGTGCGGTGGTAGACATACCAGCGTCCAGCCTCAGGGTCATCGGGGGGTAAGGGTTCAGGCACGTCATCGGAGTTAACGGTGGTAATTAGACCGGTAGCTACCCCGTGCGCCATTAGCGCAGCGTTGTCATCCCATAGTTTGCTCAGGCGCTGCGCACTGATATTGACGCCTTGGCGGCGTGGACTGATGCCAGCCCGGAAAAGCGATTCGGCCCGGTAAATGTTGCCCACCCCGGCTATTACCGACTGGTCCATCAGTAGCTCTCCAATGGCCCGACGGCGCCGGCGTACGTTAGCGATAAAGGTTGTTTTCCCTTCGGCTGTTTCTCCCGGGGCTAGCGGGTCTGGACCCAGGCGTGCCTCAACCGCTTTAACGCCCTCTAAATCCAACAGTTCGCAGGTGGTGGGGCCCGATAGATCAGCCACCCCATGCTTACTAACTAGACGTAGACGCACCGCACCTTTAGGGGGCGCAGGTTGCCACTGTCCAGGAGCTAGTTTGCCCTCGGGGAGCTTCAAATCTGGGCGTGGTTTGCCAGAGCCAACGGTGGCGGCAACCCCTTCGGGCTGACTTAAAGCCTCACGGGTAGACACTGTCAGGCCCGCGAGCGCGCTGCCGCCAGAGTGTCCACCTAGTTCTTTAATGCCTGGCAGGCCGCTGCGTGAACCTACTTCTAAGGCAGGGGCGTCGAAGACTTTGGGCACAACGAAGGTAGTGTCGCCGTCGAAGTTCCAGGCCCCGTATAGACCCAGGTGGGTGTGTAGCCAGGTGATGGCGGGTGAGTCTAGGGCGACGTCGGCGGCGGGGGCGAAAGCTGCCAGTAGGTGTTTGCCGTGGGCGTAGGAGCTGATAAAAACTTGTCCATCTAGGCGGGCGGCTCCCTGGGAGAAGCGACCTTGGGGGCTAGATGCTTGCAGCTGGCGGTCCCCAAACAGGATGTTTAGGGACTTTGCCAGCCGGTGAATTGTGTGTCCTTCAGGCATCAGGCCTCAAGGTCAGCGAGGATCTCGATGCGGCGCTGGTGGCGCGGCTCGTTGCTGTAGGGCTCGGCTAGGAAGGCGTCGATGATTTCTAGGGCTTCTTCGCTGGTGTGCATGCGGGCGCCGATACCAACCACATTGGCGTTGTTGTGCTCACGGGCTAGGCGGGCGGTTTGCAGGTTCCAGGCTAGGGCGGCGCGGGCGCCACGGACCTTGTTGGCGGCGATTTGCTCGCCGTTGCCCGAGCCACCAATTACGATGCCTAGACTGCCGGGGTCGTTAACAGTGGCCTGGGCGGCTTCAAAGCAGAAGGAAGGGTAGTCGTCTTGGGGGTCGTAGGTTAATGCGCCGTGGTCAATAACCTCATGTCCGTTGTTTTCTAGGTGAGTGATGGCGATGGCTTTGAGTTCGTAACCTGCATGGTCTGCAGCAATATGTACGCGCATGTAACCAATTGTGCCCGGTTATTGGCGTAAAGAAAACTAAGTCAAAGCGCTAAGGGCAGCGGCTAAGATAGTTTTATGACGAATGAAAATACTGCCCAGCTAGTTGCGGGTGTGCTGAACCCTGCAGATATGGATACTAGTGTGCGGGCGCAAGATGACCTGTACCGCTATGTAAACGGCACTTGGCTGCGCACCGTTAAGATTCCCGATGATCGTCCTTCTGCCGGCTCTTTTATGGAGCTGCGCGACGGCGCTGAGCTGGCTTGCCGCCAGATTATTGAGGACTGCGCTAAGCAGACTGAGGCCGGTCAGGCTAGCGGTGAGGCTTATCAGATCGGTGCGCTGTATAAGTCTTTTATGGATGAGGCTGCGGTTAATGCGGCCGGTGTGGCTCCGCTGGAAGCTGATGTAGCCGAGCTGTTTAGCGCCTCCAGCAAGGATGAGCTGGCTAGCGTTATGGGCGCTAAGCTGTTTGCGATTTTCCATGGCCCGATTGGAGCTGGGGTTGAGGTTGACCTTAATGACCCTGAGCGTTACACCGTGTGGGTTTCCCAGGCTGGTTTGGGCCTGCCTGATGAGGCTTACTACCGTGAAGAGGATAAGGCGGCGCTGCGCCAGGCTTATACCGCTCACATCGCTAACATGTTCACTTTAAGTGGCTATGACCAGCGTTTGGGCCGCCAGGGTGCGGAGATCGCCCAGGCCGTTATGAAGCTGGAGACGGCGCTCGCGGCCGGGCACTGGGATGCGGTGCGGTGCCGTGACATTGAGGCTATGAATAACCCCATGAACTGGGCTGATGTGGTCTCTAGCGCGCAAGGTTTGCCGCTTGAGGTCTGGTCTAGTGCGGCCGCTAAGGTGGTGGGTGAGGGCTTCTTTAACCGTGAGGTTATTGTGGGCCAGCCTGACTACCTGCCTAAGGCCGCTAAGGTGTGGCAGGAAAGCGACCTTGAGGATGTGCGTGCCTGGATTATTTGGCATGTGCTGCACTCGCGCGCAGGGCTGCTGAGCCAGGAGATTTCCACCGAAAGCTTTGATTTCTACTCGCGTAAGCTGCAGGGCATTGATGCCCAGCGTCCACGTTGGAAGCGTGGGGTGAGCCTGGTTGAGGGCACTTTGGGTGAGGCCCTGGGCAAGCTTTACGTGCACCGCCATTTCCCGGCCGCCAATAAGGAAGCTATGGATGTGCTGGTGGCGGACCTACTGGAGGCTTACCGTGGCTCTATTAGCCAGCTGGAGTGGATGAGCCCGGCTACCCGCCAAGAGGCTTTGGCTAAGCTGGAGCAGTTCACGGTTAAGATTGGCTACCCCACTAAGTGGCGCGACTACAGCTCTTTGCAGCTAAGCGCCACCGATTTGGTAGGTAATGTGCGCGCCGCTGAGGCTTTTGAAACCGCCTATGAGGCAGGCAAGCTGGGTAAGCCGGTGGACCGCGACGAGTGGCACATGACGCCGCAGACCGTCAACGCCTACTACAACCCGGTGATGAATGAGATTGTTTTCCCGGCAGCTATTTTGCAGGCGCCTTTCTTTGATTTAGAGGCCGACGACGCCGTTAACTACGCTGGTATCGGCGCGGTTATTGGTCATGAGATCGGCCACGGTTTTGATGACCAGGGCTCCACTTTTGATGGCACCGGTGCGGTGCGTGACTGGTGGACTGAGGCTGACCGTAAGGCTTTTGAGGAGCGTACCGGCGCCCTAATTGCCCAGTATGACGCGTATGTGCCCGCAGATGTGGCTGCCCACTATGAGCAGTTGGGCCAGGCGGCTCCCCATGTTAAGGGCGCGCTGACTATTGGTGAGAACATTGGTGACCTGGGTGGTTTGGGTATTGCCCTAAAGGCCTACAAGCTGGCTTTGGCCCGTAAGGGCGTTGAGTCTTTTGACCAGGCCCCGGTGATTGATGGTTTGAGCGCTTTGGAGCGGTTCTTCTACTCTTGGGCCCGCATCTGGCAGCAAAAGAGCCGCCTGGAGCGTGCTGAGCTGCTGCTGGCCACCGACCCGCACTCGCCTAACGAATTCCGTTGCAACGGTATTGTGCGCAACCTGGATGAGTTCTATGAGACCTTCAATGTGGTCCCCGGCGATGAGCTGTACCTGGATCCTGACCAGCGCGTAACTATCTGGTAAGCCCAGCTGGCTAGTTCCAGGCAGCTAGCTGCCACCAAAGCACTAGGTAACTAGCACGGCTAACTAGCCAGATCCAGGCAGCCAGCCACCACCTGTTAAACCTTGACCCGCTTAGCCTGACGGCTAAGCGGGTCAAAGCTTTCACTTTAGTTCGCGTAAGATAAGCAGCACTACTACTAGTATTTTTAGGAGAGTCAATGCCCGGCATTAACCTCACGCGAGTGGAGGCCAGCGAGCGCGCTGCCATCATCACTACTCGCGAGTACGCCGTCGACCTGGACCTAACCCAGGGCGAGGAGACCTTCCGCTCTGTTACCGTGGCGCGTTTTGACGCCAAGGCCGGGGCGAGCACCTTTATTGACCTAATTGCCCCCGCCGTTCATTCGATCAAGCTTAACGGGGTTGACCTGGACCCGCTGGCCGTCTACCACGACAGCCGCATTGCTCTAGAGAACCTAGCTGAGCACAATGAGCTGGAAGTAGTGGCTGACTGCGCCTACATGCACACCGGTGAGGGTCTACACCGCTTTGTTGACCCCGCTGATGGGCTCACCTACCTTTACAGCCAGTTTGAGGTGCCCGACAGCCGCCGCGTTTTCACTGTCTTTGAGCAGCCTGACCTTAAGGCTTCTTTCACTTTCACCGTTAAGACCCCTGAGAGCTGGACGGTATTTTCTAACTCCCCCACCCCACCCCGGTAGCTGAGCAGGCGGGCACCCACACCTTCCACTTCGCCCCCACTCGTCCGCTCTCGTCTTATGTGACTGCGATTGTGGCCGGCCCCTATGTGGGCGCCACCGACACCTACGTGGCTGGCGATGGCCGCCAGGTTGAGCTGGGTACCTACTGCCGCCGCTCCCTGGCTGAGCACATGGACAGCGAGGAAATCCTCAACCTGACCAAGGCTGGCTTTGAGTACTTCGAGCAGCTGTTTGGCACCGCCTACCCCTTCGAAAAGTACGACCAGATCTTTGTGCCTGAATTCAATGCCGGTGCCATGGAGAACGCTGGCTGCGTCACCCACCGTGACGACTACATTTTCCGCTCTCGCCCCATTGAGGCTCTGGTTGAGCGCCGCGCGGTAACCATTTTGCACGAGCTGGCCCACATGTGGTTTGGTGACATGGTCACCATGAAGTGGTGGAATGACCTGTGGCTAAACGAGTCTTTCGCCGAGTACACCTCCACCCTGGCGGTAGCTGAAGCCACCCGCTGGAGCGACGCTTGGACCACCTTCCAGACCATTGAGAAGGGCTGGGCTTACAACCAGGATCAGCTCTCCTCCACCCACCCGGTGGCCGCAGAGATCAAGGACCTGCACGACGTCGAAGTTAACTTTGACGGCATCACCTACGCCAAGGGCGCCTCCGTACTGGCCGCGCTAGTGGGTTACGTAGGCCGCGACAAGTTCTTCGCAGGCATTAAGAACTACCTGGCTGCCCACGCCTACGCCAACGCCGAGTTTGACGACCTGCTGCGTGAGCTGGAGGCCACCAGCGGCCGCGACCTATCCACCTGGGCTCGCCTATGGCTGCAGGAAGCTGGGGTTACTACCCTGCGTCCGCGCCTAGAGGTAGATGAGCAGGGCGTTATCACCAGCTTCGTGCTTGACCAGGAGATCCCCGCTGGCTCGCCCGCCTCACTGCGTCCCCACCGCGTAGCTATTGGTGGTTACGCCATGGATGCTAACGGCAAGCTAGAGCGCAGCGTTCGCATTGAGATCGACGTCGACGGCGCCAGCACCGTGGTCAGCGAGCTGGTGGGCTCGCCTCGCCCGGATGTAATCCTGATTAACGACGACGACCTAACCTACGCCAAGGTGCGTCTGGATGAGGCTTCGGCGGACTTTGCGCTCAAGCACATCACCGCATTTACCGCTTCGCTGCCGCGTTCCATCGCGCTAGCTAGCGCCTGGGACATGGTGCGTGACGCCGAGATCAGCGCCGCCCAGTTCCTGCCGGCCGCTTTGGAGGCCCTGAGCGTAGAGACTCACTCTTCCGTGGTGCGTGGCCTGATCGCCAAGGTGGCTACGGTGGTGGGCCTGTACCTGCCCCCGGCCCAGCGCCTGGAGTACATTGAGCACGCTGCCCGCGCCCTGGCCCAGCTGGCCCAGGAGGCCGCCCCCGGTAGCGACACCCAGCTGCAGCTGGCTAAGGCCGCCGCTGCCCACGCCCTAACCGGTGAGCAGATTGAGCGCGTGGTGGGCTGGTTTGATGGCTCAGCCCCACTTGAGGGCCTGGTTGTGGATCAGGATCTGCGTTGGGAGCTGCTGATCAGCCTGGTGGCCGCCGGCCGCTTTGGTGAGGCTGAGATTGCCGCTGAGGCTGAGCGTGACGTGACCACCACTGGTCGCGAGCGTGCCTCGGAGGCTCGCTGCGCCCTGCCTTCGCCGCAGGCTAAGGCCCAGGCTTGGGAAAAGCTGGTCACTGACGCCTCAATTCCTAACGAAACCCTGGCTAAGTCTTTGCGTGGTTTCCTCAATGTCACTCGCCACCCGCAGCTGCTAGCCCCCTTCGTGGAGGCTTATGGGCAGATCGTTGAGCAGGTGTGGAGCTCGCGTACCTTCCACATGGCTGAGTCGATCCTGGCCGGTATCTTCCCGCTGCCGGCAGTTGGTTTGGACGACGTCGACGCCCAGGGCGTGCTGGAGCAGTGGCTGCAAACCCACACTGACTCCCCCGCCGCCTTGCAGCGTATTGTGCGTGAAAACCTCGACGACGTTAAGCGCGTACTAGGCGCGCAGGCCGTAGCCTGAGTTTAAACGCTAGTGGGGGCCCAGTTCCTTGGAACTGGGCCCCCACTGTATTTGCCAGGACTTGCCTTGGCTTAGCCAAGACTTGTGCCGCTTAGTCAAGATCTGCCCTGGATTCGCCAAGATTTGTGCCGGCTTTTAGTGGCAGTTTTGGCTGGAGCGCGCTAGTTGACGCTTAGCAGCTTATCCCCCGTATTTACTGCGGTACCGGGCTGTGGTAGAGCTAAGTTCTCTTCAGCTACTTCCATAGTGATCACTGGGCAAATCGGGTTGAATCCCAAGGCCTCAATGGCAGTGGGGTTCCAGGTGACAACCGGGTCACCAACACTGACCTGGCTGCCTTCTTTGGCATGCAATTCGAAGCCCTTACCTTGCAGGGTCACTGTGTCTAGCCCCAGGTGGACTAGTACACCTACGCCTGCTTCGGTAAGGATCACGAAGGCGTGAGGATGAATCTTAGCTAGCTTGCCGCTTACGGGGGCTAGCACGGTTACGTCCTGACCATTGCGGATAGGGTCGACGGCGACCCCGGGTCCCACAAACTTTTGGGCAAAGACTGCGTCCGGAACATCCTCAATGGCAACCACTGTGCCGGGAAGGGGAGTTAGGACTGACAGGCTCACCGTAGGTCCTCAATGTCCTCACTGATATTGTCAGCGTTGGGGCCGACGATTACCTGCACAGTGTCACCCATGACCAGCACCCCGTGGGCGCCGGCACTCTTGAGAGCTGCCTCATCTACTACGCTGGCGTCCTCCAGCTCACAGCGCAGACGGGTAATGCACGGCTCAATTTCAACAATGTTGTCAAAACCGCCGAGGGCGTCAACAATCTGCTGTGCCTGAGACATATTGGCTCCTTTTAGGATCGCGGTAGCTAAAAACCACCTATTGTTAAAACCTTGGCGACCACGCCAAAGTCAAGCTGCACCTAAGGCGAGCTCTGGTTACATGATAACGGAAAATGTTGGTTTCAATGTGGTAAAACTTTGGTTTGCTTGCGAAATAGTGAGTAACATAAGTGGTGGTGAGAATAGTTTTCTGTGGGAAGCTGTTCGACCTTGTGTGTTTTTGTTGACGCTGCTATGCAGGAGTGTTTCAATTACACACATCAGGGGCTTGCCCCCGGTAGGCACCAGTCATCCCCCGTGACTGGTTTTAGTGTGCACGGCATTGTTGCTGTGCCGATTCTCTGGAGAACACTGTGACTACAAAGAAGAAGGGTTCTGGTTTCGCCGCATTGCAGCGTATGGGCCGCTCCCTTATGCTCCCCATTGCCACGCTGCCCGCAGCTGGTTTACTCCTGCGTTTAGGCCAAGCCGATGTGCTCGGCGCCGACGGCCTATCCAAGCACGTCGGCTGGATGCAGCCGGTTGCTGATGTGCTGGCCGCCGCCGGTGGCGCGGTATTTGACAACCTGCCGCTGATCTTCGCGGTGGGTGTGGCCGTAGGTTTCGCTAAGAAGTCTGACGGCTCTACGGCTGTGGCCGGCCTGTTTGGTTTCCTGGTCTTTAAGGGCGTGCTTGACGCCCTAGCAAAGTTCTGGGGTGCCCCGGCAGGCCCCGACGCCAAGATCAACTATGGCGTACTCGGCGGTATCATCATCGGTATTACCGCTGCTCTGCTATGGCAGCGTTTCTACCGTATTAAGCTACCGGACTGGCTGGCTTTCTTCGGTGGGCGCCGCTTTGTACCGATTATCACCTCTGGCGCAGCAGTTCTGATTGCTACCGTAATGGGTGCCATTTACCCGGCCTTCAACTGGCTCATTAACGAAAAGTTTGGTGGCTGGCTAATGCATGCTGGGGCCCACGGCGGCATCGGCGGCTCGGTAGCTTACTTCGTTTACGGTGTGGTTAACCGCCTGCTCATCCCCTTCGGCCTACACCACCTGTGGAACTCCCTGCCTTGGTTCCAGCTAGGTAACTGCCAGAGCCTGACCAAGCAGGGCGAGACCCTGCACGGTGACCTGACCTGCTTCTTCCAGGGCACTCCTGAAACCAACGCCTGGACCGGTAACTTCATGACCGGTTTCTTCCCGATCATGATGTTTGCTCTGCCTGCGGCCGCCCTGGCCATGTGGCGCTCGGCCTACCCGGCTAAGAAGAAGGCTACTGGCGCCCTGATGATCTCTGTGGCCCTAACTGCCTTCCTCACCGGTGTTACTGAGCCCCTGGAATACGCCTTCGCTTACGTAGCCTTCCCACTGTACGTAGTACACGCTATCTTGACCGGTACCGCACTGGTGGTGGTTAATGCGCTTGGCATTAAGGATGGCTTCTCCTTCTCGGCAGGTTTCATCGACTACGTAATCAACTTCGGTAAGTCTGCTGACCTATCTGGTGGTGTCTTCCAAGGCCCGATCCTGCTGGTTATCATCGGCCTGATCTACGCGGTGATCTACTACTTCCTGTTCAGCTTCCTGATCAAGAAGTTCAACTTCCACACTCCTGGTCGTGAGGAAGAAGAGGGTGCTGACGCCTTTGCTAGCGCCCAGAGCGAGGCCGCTGAGCGTACTGGTAAGAACGCTGAGGCTGCTCGTAAGGCCTGATCTAGACCATATTTCTGGCTGAATCATTTCGAAGTAGGGGTGGGGCTTAGCCCCCGCCCCTACTTTTTCTTTAGCTATCCAAAAATCGCTCATCTGCTCAAAAGCAGCTGCTAACAATTAAAACTTGTGCAGCTAGCGCTTGCAGATTTGATTATTAGTGCTGGTAGCCAGCTTTTAAATAGGGAGTCTGCTCCCTAAAGTGGTGGTTCCATGTGACCGCAAAAGATATGATATTGGTCAATAGTTAGCCAACAGGGAGGAGACAGAATGACTCAGGCTCAGCAGATTATCGATGCGCTTGGTGGCAGTGACAACATCACCGACCTAGAAGCCTGCATCACTCGCCTACGTTCACAACTGGTCGATCCCGCACTGGTAGATGAAGAGGCCTTGAGCAAGGCTGGTACTTTCGGTGTCGTAACCGTCGGTAAGACTGTACAGGTGATCGTTGGCCCCAGCGCTGAGAAGGTGGCTGAGGAAATCAACAAGCTTCGTTAAAACTCGCTACTACGAGAAAATGGTCCCTGGCCAAAAGCCAGGGACCATTTTTGCTATGCGTTAGTTAACGCGCTTGGACTCACTTGTGAGACCAGAAACGGATCAGGGCTGCTTCCCCATTGTCGTTCTGGCTCTTGTCGAGCTTAACTTCGCCCTCGTACTTGTAGTCCTGAACAAACTTGGTTGAGTTTTCAGGCAGGTACTGGGGAATGTCACCAGCGGTGAAGTTGTAGACCTTCAAGTTACCCTGCTTAGAGTAGGTCATGTCCTTGGTTACGTGGATGGCCTTAACCTTGGAACGCCAGTAGCGCACGGTGGTGCCGTTGCTGGCCTGGTCGTGGCTGTAGTAGTACAGCTTCCAGTTGCTGTTTTCCTTCAGGGTAGCGCCAGTGTCGATATCCTTGTTGACCACCTGCTTAGCATTTGAGCTAGCCGGAGCCGATTCGGGTACGTACTTTGCGTAAACAGTGTTGTTGGCAATCTTGTTAGCGCCATTAGACAGATCAAAGTTAGCGGTCTCGGCGGTTACAAAAGGAGCCACGATCTTGTTGCCGGTAAAAGCAATGCCCTTAATGTCGGCGCGGTCGCGTTCGAAGTCCACTGAGCCACGCACCTTGCCATAGAAATCGTCAGAGGTGCCGGTGCGGATGAGCATATTGTCGTGGATAGCAATACCGGAGGTGTTCAGGTCGAAGTTGTGACCCTCAAATACCGTGTTTACGCGGATACCAGCGCCGGAGAACACGTCTTTAATCAGGTTTCCGGACACCTCGTGGCCCTTACCACCAAAGAAACCTACGCCGGCTGCACGCCAGCCCAGCTCAATGGTGTTGTTAAGGAACTTGTTGTTCTCAGTGATAGGTGCCTTAGTGCGGTCATCCGTGCTGGCCCATGAAGCCAGAGAGTCATCACCATTACCGCGTACGCTGGAGTTGATCACCTTAGAGTTGATCGTACCCTGAGCGAAGTTAACTCCGTCAGCCAGGTTGTTGCGGATGCGGGAGTTTTCGATTACCAGGTTGTTGGTGTCCTTGCGGTCAGCAGCAGCTGCGTAGTCACCAATCCAGGCGGCGCATTCAAAGTGCTCGATCCACAGGTTTTTAACCTTAGAGTCTTTACCAAGTGAGCCAGCAATTGCCTTGTACTGGGCTTTTTCCTTGGTTTCGTCGTAGCGGTTGGTCAGCTCCGAGCTCATATAGAAGTCGGAAAGCACAATGTTGTTGCTGTTGTGGTCAAAGTCGAAGCCACCGCCGTATTGCTTGTCAGCAGTAAAGTGCACGTGGCTGTACCACATACCGGCACCAACAATTTTAATGTCCTGACCATTTACACCCAGCTTGCCATTAAAGTCATACTGGCCGGCGGGGATGTAAACAGTTTTGGCTTCAGTCTTTTTAGCCTCTTCTAGGGCGCTGTTAAAGGCGGCGGTGTCATCTGCGCCGTCGTTAGCCTTTGCACCCTTGTCAGCGATGCTGATTGCTCCGGCAGGCTTAGCGATAGCTGCGCCGGCTTCTTCAAGTTCAATGAAGTCAATTCCGCAAGCGGTTGAGTTGTCAGAGACATTAACCAAGGAAATGGTGTCGCCAGCTTTAACTTTGGTGCCCAGCAAAGTGTGCACCTCATCAAAGCGGAAACGAGCCTTAGAATTGGCGGTCTTGTAGTTGTGGGCAACACTACCGTCCACGTACTGCCAAGCGTGCTTGGAAGTTAAATCTAGGGTAGACACTGTCTTGCCATTTACCTTAACGGCCAGCTTGCCGTTAGCGCCGTCAGGAAGAGTGAAACGCACGGTAAGTGCGTCAGCTGCTTCAGCTACCTTAAAAGTAACTGCAGAGTCTTTGCTAGACAGCTCAACATAAGACTGGTTTGAGGCCTCAATAGCGGTAGATTCCAAACCGGTAGAATCTACCCGCTTGGCATTAGTTAGCTTAGCGTTAGTGGCTTCATAGCGAGAGTAGGCCACTTTGGCCCCATATTTGGCTGCTTCAGCAGCAGTTACAGACTTGTCTGAGGTGGTCAAACCGTAGTTAGTTGCCTGCGGGGCAGGCGCGGCATAAGCCAGCGGAGTGGCAGCGAAAGTGGCTAATGCTGCCGTAACGGTAAGTAACCGTTTAACATTCATAATACGAAATTCCCTTTCAGATATGACTTAACATATCGATATAAATTATATCACATGCCACTTATGTTGTCAATCTGTTATGCCTTTGTTTCGCTTTTTAGATTCAATAAAGAGAACATTCAGGAAACCTTAAGGAAGGCTATTCGTTAATCACTTTTTAAAGTAATTTAGACAGTATCAAAACTAGTAATTATTTATAGCCATTTATTGAAAAACAATTGCCCCCTTACTGCTGTGAACTGCGTCCCGGAACTTGGACGCTTTAAATGGTAGCCGTTATGCGGCTTCCCGCAGGGCCTGATCCCGGTATTCTGCCGGGGTCAGGCCCTTGAGCTTTACTTGGCGTCTTGTTGTGTTCCAGTGCGTGATGTAGGCATCGAGGTCGGCTTTGAAGCTCTCGAAGGTTTGCCAGTCTCGGCCGCGGAAGAATTCGTCCTTGAGGTGCCCGAAGACCTGTTCGGTGGCGCCATTGTCGATGCAGTTGCCTTTGCGTGACATGCTCTGGATGAAACCGTTATCGGCGAGCGTTCTGATATAGGTCTCGTGTTGGTACTGCCAACCCATGTCCGAGTGCAAGATCGGCTCGGCCCCTGCGGGTTTGGCCTCCATGAGCATCTGGAGCATCTCTTGTTGCTGAGCGAGGTTGGGGCGCATGGAGATGGAGTGGGCAACGATCTCTTTGCTGGCAAAATCGTAGACCGGAGCGAGGTAGGCCTTACCGAAGGAGAGCTTGAACTCGGTGACGTCGGTACCCAATTTCTGCCAGGGCCCATCGGCTGTGAAGTCGCGGCCGATGATGTTGTCGAAGCTTTGCCCCACGGATCCCTTGTAGGAGTTGTACCTGTGGTAGGCCCTCTCGCGGCATATGCCGCAGCGCAACCCCATCTCGCGCATTATCTTCAAGACCGTCTTGTCAGCAATGCGTTCCCCTTCCTCAGCGCGCAGGCACATGGCTACCTGCCTGTGACCGCACCCGTTGGGGGTACGCGAAAAGATCTGGGCGACCTTGGGACGTAGCTGCGCTCTAGTTGGCTGCTGAGGGTGAGCCAGCGCGTAGTAGTAGCTCGACCTGGCAAGGCCGGCCGCCTCGAGGAGATCACGCACCGCGTGTCCATGCCCTGAAAGCTCGGCGACCACTAGGGCTTTGTCCCGGTTTGGGAGCGCCTGTGCGCCTTCAGGGCAATCGATTTTTTTAGGTACGCCACCTGCGCCTCAAGCTTGCGCACGCGCTCGGCGAGTTCCTCCTCGCGCGTTGGTGGCACCGCCCCCATACCTGATCCCTTTGGCCTGCCCTTGGGCTTGGGCATCAGGGCCTGCGCGCCGCCCTCACGGTACAGCCTGCACCACTGCTTCAACGATGTCGCACTCGCAATACCGAAACGCGTCATCGCCTCAGGCTTACTCATCCCACCATCAACCACGGCCCTCGCTGCGGCGACCTTGGTCTCATAGTCGTATCTGGCGTGCTTAACTCCCATGGCAAGAAGCCCGTCCTTCCCAATTACGCGGTACGTCTTCTGCCACCCTCTCACAGTCTCGGCAGACACACCCAGTCTCCTGGCGGTCAAACTTATAGCTAAAGCCCCTTTCAAACATCTCCACCGCCTGCTCCCGAAGCAAACGATCATGCCTCAACCGCAAACCCGCAGACATGAAAAGCCTCCCATTCCCTGGACTTCAATTTCGATGTCCAAGAAACGGGAGGCAGTTCACTGAGCAGTAAGGGGGCAAAGTTTAATCTGGTCAGTGTCTACTTAACTACACCAGCGCGAGCCACTGCCAAGAGGCTTAGCAGGCGAGCATTGTTGGGCAGATCTTCCACCAGTACCGGATCGCCACTGCCATCACACAAAGGCATCTTCCAGTTGGGGTACTCGTCCTCACCAGTGCCAGGCAGGTTCTGGGTGCGACGCTCACCTACGCCGTCGACCAAAGACACACCCACCAAACGTGAGGGAGTCTGCAAAACGTAGGCATAGAGGGCCTCAATAACCTCACGCTCAGTGGGGTCATCGCTTAGCAGACCGTATTCACGCAGGCGAATCAGCATCTTTTCGCGTTCTTCACGCGAGTCACGCAGCGCAACTTCCTTATCGCAGTCAAGCAGGCCCAGACGTGAACGCAAAGCCACGTGCTCATCAGCCAGGTAACCCGGGGTGGGCGGCAGGTCGTGGGTGTTAACCGTAGAAAGTGCATCTACGCGGTAGCGGTCGGCATATAGCGGCCAATCGCCTTCCATCTTTTCAAACCACAACACGCTGGTGCCTAGCACTCCGCGCTCAGCCAGGTGCGCGCGTACCCAAGGCTCAACCGTGCCCAGGTCTTCACCAATCACCAGGGCCCCAGCGCGCTGCACCTCTAGCAGCACTACGCCGATCATGGCCTCATAGTCGTAGTAAACGTAGGCACCTTCCTTGGGGCTGTGACCTTCAGGAATCCACCAGAGCCTAAAGAAGCCCATCACGTGGTCTAGGCGCAGCGCACCCGCGTGACGCAGCACTGTGCGTACCATGTCGCGCAGCGGTGCGTAGCCAGCCTTAGCCAGGCCGGTGGGGCTAAAGGGCGGCGGAGACCAGTTCTGGCCCAGCGGTGAATACATGTCCGGCGGGGCACCTACGCTCACGCCAGCAGCAAATACCTCCGGACTGGTCCACACATCAGCCCCGTGCGGGTTAATACCAACCGCCAGGTCATGCATGATACCCAAAGACATACCTGAGGCCTTAGCTTCAGCCTGGGCGCGCTGTAGCTGCTCATCAGCAATCCACTGCAGCCAAGCATAGAAGTCAATGCGGCCAGCCAAAGCGTGAGCTTCATTAGCCACAAAAGCACTGTTAGCGTCATGCAGACGCTCAGGCCAAGACTTCATCGGCCCGTACTTTTCACAAAGCGCACACCAAAGCGCAAAACGCTCTAAGCCCTCGCCTTGTTCAGCACGGAAACGCTCAAAGTCGCGCTGACGTGAACGTGAACGGCCGGCGTCGTAAATAACCTCGAAAGCCTCACGCTTAGCCTTAAACACTACGTTGCGGTCAATGGGGGCAGCAGAAGTGTTTAGCGGGCGCAACTCATCTAGACCCCAGTGCAGCAAGGAACGCTGCGGGCCGCTTAGACGTGCTACCTCAGCAATGTTTTCCGGGCGAATGTAAATCGGGTTAACAAAGCGACGCGTCACCGGTAGGTAAGGTGAGTCAGTCAGTGGCGAAACCACCTCACCGGCGTGTAGCGGGTTAATCAGGATAAAGTCAGCGCCCTCATCACCTAAGAAGCTAGCTAGCTCGGTTAGATCATCCAGGTCGCCAATGCCCCAGGAATCCTTTGAACGCACTGAGTACAGCTGGGTCATCACGCCGTAGCTGTGCTTACCCAAGGCGGCAGGCAGTTCTAGCTTGTCGGGCACAACTGCCATCGGGGCGCGCACGCCCTGGGCGTCGTCACCCACATAAGCCACTAGCTCATGCCAGCCCAGCGGTAAATCGGTGGGTAGGCCAAAGGAGGCCTGGCCAGTAAATACGCCGTCAATCCAGCGTGGAGGTTCCCAGTCATCTACCTGTTCAAGCGCAACAGTGCCGCCAGTTTCCAGCACCACGTCTACGCGCACGCTAGAGCCATCGGGAACATGCACCGGTACATGCTTCCAATGCCCCTGACGTACCACGGTGAAACCGGGCAGAGTTTGGCGCCAAAAACCCAGGTGCGCATCCTCCAGTGAACGCGCAATTGCTTCGTCGCTAGAAACGTCTACCCCAAGTGCAGTTAAAACTGCCAACAGAGTCTGACGGGAAGGATTGGCCTGATTGCCGTAGTAGTCCCAATACTCGGTGCCCACACCGTGGGCTTGGGCTAGTTCAATTACGGCCGGCTCAGGCTGTTGCCATTCGAAATTTTCGCTCATGCAGCGGCTGCCTAATCGGTTGTATGGACTCGTTACGGTGATGTTAACGCAACAAGTCCATGCTGGTCGACTACCTAATACAGAAATTTTCCGCAAGAGGTTTCGCCCGTCACTAAAAAGACATACGATAACCACAGCAAACGGCGTTACCTACGTTACCAATCCGGTGACGACGTGAGGTGCCGTAGCCCCCAATCGCAGCAAGGAGACAGCAATGACCGCAGCGGAAAACTCCACTCTAACCCTGCACGGTATCGGCGTAAGCCCGGGCCGTGTAGGCGGTCCGGTGGCACGGATGGCCCCCGGAATTGAGGAGCCCGCAGTCGCCAACCTACCCGCCGGCGCCGACGTCGACGCCGAAGCCGAGCGTATCGCCGCCGCCGCGCTTAAGGTTAAGAAGGGCCTGGAACTATCTGCCGCAGAAGCCAAGGATGAGGGCCGCACTCTACTTGAGACCACTGCCCAGATGGCCGCAGACCCCACCCTAACCTCTTCAGCTCAGGCGCTAGTGCGCGACCGTGGCATCACCCCCGAGCGCGCTGTGTGGGAGGCCGCCGACTCGCTAGCCACCATGCTTGAGTCCCTGGGTGGTTACATGGCTGAGCGTTCTCGCGACGTACGCGACGTACGCGACCGTATCGTGGCCGTGCTAACCGACGCCCCCATGCCCGGTATTCCTACCCGCCCCGAGCCTTTCATCCTAGTTGCTGCTGACCTAGCCCCGGCTGACACTGCACTGCTAGACCCCGACAAGGTAATCGGTTTCGTAACCAGCGAGGGCGGCCCCACCTCCCACACCGCCATTTTGGCTCGCGCCCTGGGCATCCCGGCCATCGTTGGTACCGGTGAAGAAGTAGCCAAGCAGCTAATTGAAGGCGAAATCGTGCTGCTAGACGGCACCAAGGGCGAAATCTTCCTCGACCCCAGCGAGGAGCAGCTACGTAAGGCCCGTGAGCTGGCCAGTGTGGTGCGTGAATTCCACGGCGACGGCGCCACCGCTGACGGCATCGAGGTGCAGCTGCTAGCTAACGTTGGTGACGCTGAAGACGCCCGCAAGGCTGCCGCCGCTGGCGCCATGGGTATCGGCCTGTTCCGTACCGAGTTCTGCTTCCTGGACCAGCCCGAAGAGCCTTCGGTTGAAGACCAGTACAACTCCTACCGCCCGGTCTTTGAAGCCTTCCCCGGTAAGAAGGTTGTAGTACGTACCCTCGACGCCGGCGCTGACAAGCCGCTGCCCTTCCTAACCGACACCTCCGAGGCCAACCCGGCTCTGGGTGTACGCGCTTACCGTACCGCCCGCCGCAGCCCCGAGGTGCTAGAGCACCAGCTAGAGGCTCTAGCCAAGGCTGCCGCCGACACTGACGCCAAGGTGTGGGTCATGGCCCCCATGATCTCCACCCCTGCTGAGGCCAAGGCCTTCACCGAGAAGGCCCGCTCCTACGGCCTAGACTTCGCCGGCATGATGATTGAGGTCCCCTCAGCTGCGGCTATGGCTGACCACATGTTCAAGTACGCCGACTTCGCTTCGGTGGGCACCAACGACCTGACCCAGTACGTGATGGCCGCTGACCGTATGCTCGGTTCTCTAGCTGACCTGAACACCCCCTGGCAGCCTGCCGTGCTGCGTCTGCTAAAGATCGCTTGCGACGGCGCCGCCGCCAGCGAGAAGAAGTCCCCGGTGGGTGTGTGTGGTGAAGCCGCTGCTGACCCGGCCCTGGCCGTAGTGCTGGTGGGTCTGGGCGTAGCCTCGCTGTCCATGACCTCTCGCGCCCTGGCCGACGTTGACGCCGTACTCAAGAGCGTCACCCGTGAGGACTGCAAGCGCCTAGCTGACATCGCCCTGGCTTGCGCCGAGGCTGAGGAAGCCCGCGCCGCTGTCCGCGCCGAGCTGCCGATCCTTGAGGAACTTGGTCTGTGATTGAACCGTATCCGGTTCCACTAGCGCACGAAGAGCCTTTGGCTGGGGTCACCCGGTCTCTGGCGCTTCGTGCGCTTGAGTTTTGGGACCCTGAAGAGAGCGATTTAGAGGCTTGTGCCCGGCTCGACGGCGTCGGTGGGGACACTGAGGGCTTCCCACCTGGCACCGTGATGGGGCGCTTTGAGGGCGATTCCCTCCCCCAGCTGTCGGGGCGCATCTATGGCGGTCAGGTCCTTGGCCAGGCGGTGCTGGCGGCAGCTGCCTGCTTTGACACCACCCCAGGTGATAGCTATGAGCGTCAGTTGCACGCTTTGCACACCTATTTTGTGGGTGGCGGTAATCCGGAAAGAGCGGTGCAGTATGAGGTTGAGGCGCTTCGTGATGGGCGCTCATTCTCTCAGCGCCAGGTGCGTGCCAGTCAGGATGGACGCAATATGGCCACCGTTATCGCTTCTTTCCAAAAGCGCCAAGATGGCGTTGATTTGTATGAGCCAATGCCTAAGGTGCCCGGACCTGAAGAGCTAGTTAGTGCCCTGGCTATTTTCCGTAACGTGGATCATCCCGTGGCGCGGTTCTTGGGGCGCACAGCGGCCTTTGATGTGCGTCATGTGGAAGGCAATCTGTATCTGCAGCCTCCCAAGCAGCCTGACAGCCACCAGCATGTGTGGATTAAGGTGCGCGGAGCGGTGCCGGCCAGTGCCACCCAGATGGTACACCGGGCTATTTTGGCTTATGTGTGTGACCAGATCATGCTGGAACCAGCGCTGCGTAGTCAGGGCCTGTCGTGGCGTAGCCCAGGCATGAGCCTAGCTACCCTCGACCATGCTCAATGGTTCCACCGTGATGTTAACGTCAACGACTGGCTACTGTTTGTGCAGGATTCACCTAGTTCTAGTGGTGGGCGCGCCGCCGCCCGGGCCCTGGTGTATAACCAGGCTGGCCAGTTGGTTTCCTCAATTAGCCAGGAAGGCATGATTCGCATTCCGCGTGAGGGCCAAAAATCCAGTGGTAACTGGGCCGTGCAACTAGACGGCTAAAGCCGGTCATAGCGCAAGCCAACACGAGTCGTAAGACAAATAAAAGGTTGTTGCCGCCGCACTAAGTGCGGCGGCAACAACCTTTCTCTAGCTTTGTTTGACCAGGTCTAGATTTGTTTGGTCAGACCCAGCTGCTTAGTCGCGGGTGAGCTTACGGTAGGTGACCGCGTGCGGACGGGCGGCGTCGGGGCCTAGACGCTCAACCTTGTTCTTCTCGTAAGCTTCGAAGTTACCCTCGAACCAGTACCAGTTGTCGGGGTGCTCGTCGGTGCCTTCCCAAGCCAGAATGTGGGTGGCTACGCGGTCGAGGAACCAACGGTCGTGGGTGATAACCACGGCGCAACCGGGGAATGCCAGCAGGGCGTTTTCCAGGCTGGAGAGGGTTTCCACGTCTAGGTCGTTGGTGGGCTCGTCCAGCAGCAGCAGGTTACCGCCCTGCTTGAGGGTAAGGGCCAGGTTCAAGCGGTTACGCTCACCACCGGAAAGCACGCCGGCGGGCTTTTGCTGGTCTGCACCCTTGAAACCGAAAGCGGCCACGTAGGCGCGTGAAGGCATCTCCACATTGCCTACCTGAATGTAGTCCAGACCGTCAGAAACAACTTCCCACAGGGTCTTGTTGGGGTCGATACCGGCGCGGTTCTGGTCTACATAGGACAGCTTCACGGTGGAGCCAACCTTGAGCTCTCCCCCATCGAGAGGCTCTAGGCCCACAATGGTCTTGAACAGGGTGGTCTTACCAACACCGTTAGGGCCGATCACACCCACAATACCGTTACGCGGCAGGGTGAAGGACAGGCCGTTGATTAGGCTGCGGCCGTCAAAGCCCTTTTGCAGGTTAGTAGCTTCAAGTACCACCGAGCCCAGGCGCGGGCCCGGGGGAATCTGGATTTCTTCAAAGTCGAGCTTGCGGGTGCGCTCGGCTTCAGCGGCCATTTCCTCATAGCGGGCCAGACGGGCCTTGGACTTGGTTTGGCGACCCTTGGCGGAGGAACGTACCCACTCCAGCTCGTCCTTAAGGCGCTTGGCTAGCTTGGCGTCCTTCTTACCCTGGACTTCTAGACGCTTTTCCTTGGTTTCCAGGTAGGTGGAGTAGTTGCCCTCATAGGGGTAGAGGTGACCACGGTCTACCTCAGCGATCCACTGGGCTACGTGGTCTAGGAAGTAACGGTCGTGGGTGATGGCGATAACCGCACCCTTGTAGGTTGATAGGTGCTGCTCCAACCAGAGCACGGACTCGGCGTCCAGGTGGTTGGTGGGCTCATCTAGTAGTAGGAGGTCGGGGGCTTCTAGCAGTAGCTTGCATAGGGCCACACGACGGCGCTCACCACCGGAGAGGTTCTTTACCATGGCGTCTGCCGGGGGGCAGCGTAGGGCATCCATAGCCTGGGCCAGCTGGGAGTCTAGATCCCAGGCGTTGGCGGCGTCGAGCTGGTCTTGCAGCTTACCCATTTCTTCAAGCAGGGCGTCAAAGTCTGCATCCGGATCTGCCATCTGGGCGCTGACTTCGTTGTAGCGGTCAAGCTTGCCTTTAATGTCGGCGACGCCTTCTTCTACGTTACCCAGTACGGTTTTTTCCTCGTTGAGGATCGGCTCCTGCATGAGGATACCTACCGTGTAACCGGGGCTGAGGCGAGCTTCGCCGTTGGAGGGCTGATCTAGACCAGCCATGATCTTTAGGATCGAGGATTTACCGGCACCGTTGGGGCCGACCATACCGATCTTGGCTCCGGGGAAGAAAGCCATGGTGACGTCGTCGAGAATGACCTTGTCACCAATGGTCTTGCGGGCCTTGATCATCTGGTAGATGTACTCTGCCACGTTAGCCTTTCGCTTGAATATGCACGCCTGAGCGCAAAACAATCCAGGGCTATTTTACCCGTGGCGCCAGTCAATTTCAGCTCCCGCGCCGACGACGCTTAGTCTGCCAGCTGAGCTTTAAGGATCTCGGTGTTGGTCCCCAGAGCCATCAGCTGCCAGTTGACAGGCCAGCGCCTCAAAACAGTGCGCAGTAAAAACAGTGCAGGGCAAAACACAAGTGGCCAGGTCCTAAAAGGACCCGGCCACCGGTTAATCAGCTAAGGTTAACTAGCTAATGATCACTTGGCTGCGCTGGGGTGGGTCATGTCGGCGGGCACAACCCAAGCGTCAAACTCGGCGTCGGTTAGGAAGCCTAGCTCCAGGGCGGATTCGCGCAGCGAAATACCCTTGTGGTGAGCGTTCTTGGCGATCTTGGAGGCCTTGTCGTAGCCAATGTGGCGGTTAAGCGCGGTTACCTGCATCAAGTTGATGTCTAGGTTGTGCTTGATCTTGGCGTAGTTGGGCTCAATGCCGTAGGCGCAGTGCACGTCGAAGGAGACGCAAGCGTCGCCTAGCAGGCGGATGGACTCCAGTACGTTCCAGGCCATAACCGGCTTGAACACGTTGAGCTGGAAGTTACCCTGAGAACCAGCGAAACCAACGGCGGCGTCGTTACCAAATACCTGCACGGCCACCATAGTCATAGCCTCACACTGAGTGGGGTTGACCTTACCGGGCATGATGGAGGAGCCGGGCTCGTTTTCGGGGATGATCAGCTCGCCGATACCGTTACGCGGGCCGGAGGCGTACCAGCGCACGTCGTTGGCGATCTTCATCAGGGCGTCACCAAGCACACGCAGGGAGCCAGAGACCAGCACCAGGGCGTCGTGGGCGCTTAGAGCGGCGAATAGGTTGTCGGCCTGCTTGAACTCGATACCGGTTTCTTCACTGATCTTCTTAGCGGTCAGCGCGCCGAAGTCGGGGTGGGCGTTGAGGCCGGTGCCCACAGCGGTACCACCGATGGCCAGTTCGCGAGCGCGCGAGTCGGCGTAGCGGATGCCGTCTAGGGCGAAGTCAATCTGGGCAACCCAACCGGAAATTACCTGCCCTAGGGTGATGGGGGTGGCATCCTGCAGGTGGGTGCGGCCAACCATGACGACGTCGGCGTATTACTTCGACTTCTTGTCCAAGGTGTTGCGCAGCTGCTCAACGCGCGGGTACATCGCCTGAAGCTCCTGGACCACAGCAATGTGCATCGCGGTGGGGAAGGTGTCATTTGAGGACTGGCCACGGTTGACGTGATCATTCGGGTGAACGGGAGTCTTGGATCCCATGACGCCACCCACTCGTTCCAGATGCGGATCCCGTTGTCCTGGAGCCAGGACACGTTCGACGACCCCGACAGGAACCACAGGAGCTCGCCGACCACCGATTTGAAGTGCACGCGCTTCGTCGTGATCAGCGGGAAGCCCTTGGACAGGTCGTAGCGCAGCTGCGCCCCGAACAAGGAACGCGTGCCCGTGCCGGTACGGTCACCCTTGGGGGTGCCCTCGCGCATAATGCGCGCCAGCAGGTCCTCGTACTGGCGGTCGACGGCGCTCACGTCAGTCGATCCGCTCGTTGGTCCAGGTGCGCGAGGCCGGCAGGGCCTGGTCGACGACCGAGTGCTCGATCGTGCAGTTGCGCCCGATGGCGGACTCTGCGCGTCGCAGCAGGTCAGCGATCTCGTCCTCACTCAGCGCGGACATGTCCTGGACCAGCTCAACGTCCACGTGCGTGAAGCGGTCGCCCGCCTGGTCGTAGTCAGCGGACACGCCGACGAACTGCTCGAAGTCATCGCCGAGGCGGGCAGCCAGGCGCGCGTCCGAGCTCATTGCGTTGCAGCCCGCGATCGCGAGCTTGAGCAGGTCGCCGGGGGAGAAGAGGCCGGGGCCGTGGACGATACGGATCTCGGCGCCGTCCTGGTTGCGGGCGACGTACTGACGCACGCCCGTACGCTGCATGTACAGAGACTTAGGGGTATCACTCATGGGGTCTATTGTGTCCCCTCGTTGTCCCGTCTGTCGTCTGGGCACACCAACATCACTCCTGGCGGATGCGCGGCCTCGGGATGCTGGCCTTCTGCTGTATGCTTATGTGATATCTGTCAGCTGTTCTCAAGGGAGCGATCAGGAAAGCATGCAAGCTGGAGCAGTGGGGCTCGGTGGTATTACTCCCGGGACGCGTCTCTCGGGTTTAGTTGGTCGAGAAAACGTTGAAGTAATTTCCGTGCATGCTGTAGGGGAATCCGCGTCGGAAGTGATTTTCCGCGATGGTACCGGCGCCATCGATTCGCGCGTTTTGTCGGCGGATGATCTGGATCATATCATGATTGCTGATGCTGACGGTCAACAGACGAAATATGATGCGGATCCCCGTGAATTTATGTTGGCAGCAGAGGCTCTGCGTATAAAAAATGCAGCGTTGTACGACCCGATGGCTGCGGTGTCTTCTTCGAATATCGAGCCGCTTCCCCACCAGATTCGTGCCGTTTATGAGCATATGCTCCCGCAGGTCCCGTTGCGATTCTTGCTGGCGGATGATCCTGGTGCTGGGAAAACTATCATGGCGGGGCTGTACTTGAAAGAAATGATGCTACGCTCCGACTGCGAACGTGCGCTTATCGTGTCGCCCGGTGGCTTGGCTGATCAATGGCACGAAGAGCTGCAGACGAAGTTTGGACTCTCTTTTGATGTTTTGACAATGTCAATGGTCGAGTCTGCCCGGGGCAATGTGTTTGACGACCACCCGTACCTGATTGTTCGGATGGACCAGGTCTCACGTAACGAGCAACTGATAGATCAGCTGCGTGAAGTGAGCTGGGACGTTGCGATTGTCGATGAGGCCCACCGGATGAGCGCTCACTACACATCGTGGAATGGGGAAGTGAAAACCACCAAGCGGTTCACGTTGGGCAGAGTGCTGTCTCAGCGGGCGCAGCATTTCCTTCTGATGACCGCAACACCGCATGCGGGGAAAGAAGAGGACTTCCAGCTTTTTCTGACATTGCTGGATCGGGATCGTTTCGAGGGGCCTTATCGTTCAGAGAGGCATCGGACTGATACCCGTGGCCTGATGCGGAGGATGGTGAAGGAAGACCTGTTGACCTTTGAGGGGAAACCGCTTTTCCCAGAGCGTCGTGCATATACCGTTGGGTATGACCTGTCGGATGCTGAGCAAGAACTGTATAACCGGGTTAGCGAATATGTCCGTACAGAGATGGGGCGTGCGGATCGAATAGGGGAGCAAGGACAGTCACGTCGGCGTAATTCCGTCGGCTTTGCATTGACCGTTCTGCAGCGTCGTCTGGCCTCTAGTCCAGAGGCGATTACTCGCTCCCTTGAGCGTCGCGTGGAGCGACTTCGGCAGCGTCTGAATGAGATCGATCGCGTAGGCACCCGGGCCATCGGAGGCACTTCGCCGGGAGCGGATGAGCAGTTCTTCGATCCCTATGACCACGCGTATGCGACCATGGCTGACCTTGATGACTTCGACGATGCTGACGGCGACATGTCAGAAGCAGAACGCGCGCGTTTTGAGGAACGGATGGAACAGGTTGTCGACTCCGCGACTGCCGCATTAACGAAGGAAGAACTTGCTCGAGAAATTGGTGTTCTCGAGGAACTCGTCGCGCTGTCCAAATCGGTGTGGAACGCCAGTGATGACAGGAAGTGGAACGAGCTGCGTCAGATTCTGTCCGAGCAGCTTCTGACAGATCCAGACGGAGTGCCTCGCAAGATCATTGTGTTTACGGAGCATCGGGATACGATCAACTATCTCCAGCGTAGAATAGCCGCACATATTGGAAAATCCGAGGCAGTAGAAGTCATCCACGGTGGGACCTCCCGTGCCGCACGGTTGGCGATTCGTGAGCAATTTACGCACAACCCCAGTGTGCGGGTCTTGTTGGCCACGGACGCTGCCGGGGAAGGCCTAAACCTGCAACGCGCGCACCTCATGGTCAACTATGACCTGCCGTGGAATCCTAATCGCATTGAGCAGCGCTTCGGGCGCATCCATCGAATTGGACAGTCGGAAGTGTGCCATCTGTGGAACCTGGTGGCCAAAGGGACGCGCGAGGGTGATGTTTTCCTTACCTTGCTGTCGAAGATCGACCAGATGGATCAGGCATATATGGGAAAGCTGTTCCATGTGCTGGGCGGCGGGACTATCTTCGACAACAAGCCGCTGCGTGAGCTTCTTGTGGAAGCCATTCGCTATGGTGATCTGCCAGAGGTGCGCGAGCGCTTGGGTAGCGTCATTGATGAGTCTGTGTCCCACGGTCTCCAGGCTCTCATCGATGAAAGAGCGCTTGTTCGAGACATGTCGACAGAGTCAAACGTGGAGGCTATCCGGGAGCTCATGGAGCGTGCCCGTGTTCGCCGACTGCAACCGGGTTACATCGAGGCGTTTACGCGATCTGCCCTGTGGCGTCTTGGTGTGCGCCTTGAAGCACGTGAACCAGGGAGATTCGAAATTCACCGCGTTCCCCCGCGGGTGATGCGAGCCGCGCGGATCCTGAATCCGGCTGCCCCGTTGCCGAAGCGTTATGAGCGAGTAACCTTCGTGCCTACTGGAGCATCGGACCCGAAGCTTGAAATCTCGCTCATCGCACTGGGGCATCCATTGCTCGATGCACTTATCGCAGTCACGTTAGAGGATCTATCGCACATACTTGAGCGAGGAACAGTTCTTGTTGATCGCCGTGGCCTGGTCAATGAGCCAACGCTACTCGGCATTGTGGAAGAAACGATCACGGACGGGCTGCGCCATGTCGTGTCGCGCCACTTCGACTACGTTCTGTCGGGTACTACGGAAACTGTTAGCGAGATTCCCCCTTACTTGGATTGCGATGCACCCCGATCCGACGAGGTAGAGAATGCTCGGGCCTGCGAGGTTCCTGATCAGCATGGTCGGTTGGAACTGATCCGCTCTGCAGCATATGAGAAGGGTGTTCGGGTACGCATGAAGGAGATCCATGCGCAGCGCGATCATGAGATCGAGCGCACCCGCACTCAAGTCAAGGATCGTCTGAATGCTGAGGCTCAGCTGTGGTACGACCGTGCTGCTATGTCACACGACGAAGAATTGGCCGGAAGGACGCCGAGGACAAGTTCAGCATCAGCACAGCGACATGCTCGTGAGATGGAAGAGCGTTTGGAACGCAGGATCGGTGAGCTTGATGCTGCAGCTAAGTTGACAGCGAAATCGCCGCGTCTGTGCGCTCGCGCGCTGATTGTTCCTGAGGCCCTTGTAGGTGGACAGTCTGCACTCTTCGCGCGTGATACTGCAGAAGTGGATCAACGCGCTGTCGCAGCGGTGATGAAGGCAGAGCAGATGCTTGGGCGTAGCCCTCGAGAGATGCCGCACTCGAACCCGGGATTCGACATCTCCACGACTGATGCAGAAGGTAAACAGATGTTTATTGAGGTGAAGGGGCGTATCGAAGGTGCTTCCACCTTCACTGTGACAGCGAATGAGGTGGCTTTTGCTCGTACGCAACAGGAGCACCACGTGCTGGCGCTCGTGAGTGTCAGCCCACGGGGACCCGCCCATGATCAACTTCGGTATGTGTACGACCCGTTCGCGCACATCGATCCGGCCGTGACGACGCTCTCGTACAATGAGCGGTGGGACAAGTATTGGCAGCGTGGGACACAACCCGCGTGAGTATCAAGTCGTAGAGAAATCTGTATTGCTATGAAGAAGAAACTGATCGAGACGTCGCTGCCTCTTGAGGCGATCAACGAAGCGTCAGCGAGGGAAAAGTCGATCCGTCACGGGCATCCGTCCACACTGCATCTGTACTGGTCGCGTAAGCCGCTCGCGACGGCTCGTGCCATCCTGTTCGCACAACTTGTCGATGATCCTTCATCGCGTCCCGAAGAATTCCCTACCACGGAAGAACAGGATGCTGAGCGTGCACGTTTGCACGAGCTAATGAGTCGGTTAATCGTATGGGAAAATAGCGCTGATAAAGCTCTGATGGACCAGGCACGCGCGGAGATTCGTCGTTCCAATGGGGGGAACATTCCTGCCATCGTCGACCCTTTCGCGGGGGGCGGGTCCATCCCCCTGGAGGCGCAGAGGCTCGGATGTCATGCTGAGGCGTCGGACCTCAATCCGCTGGCAGTTCTTATCAATAAAGCGCTGATCGATATTCCTCCACGATTTCGAGGAGGTGCCCCCGTTCATCCGGGGATCGCAGACCAGCACGGATACCAGGGTGCAGAGGGACTCGCGGAGGATATTCGATACTATGGAAAGGAGATGCGGGACGAAGCGGAGCGCCGCATCGGGCACCTCTACCCAAAGGTCAAAGCGCCAGGGGGCACGGAACACACCGTGATCGCCTGGAAATGGGCGCGTACCGTTACCAGCCCAAACCCTGCCAATCCGATCGAAGTGCCACTGGTGAACTCCTGGTGGCTGTCAAAGAAGAAAGGGAAAGAAGCATGGATTCGCGCGACAGTTCGTGACGGCCAGGTCCACTACGAGGTTGTCCACGACGCAAATGGACCGAGAGGGGATGATGACTGGACCATTCGTTTCCGGAAAGGCGCGAAAGCAATCGGTGATGGCACGCCATTCGATTACGACTATGTGCGCTCTGAAGGAAAGCGTGGACGTATTGGTTGTCATTTGCTTGCAGTTGTTGCAGAAAAGGGAAATGGGGATAAGGAGCGAATTTACGTATCCGCGTCTGACGAGCAACGGAATGCCGCCGATATTGAGCGTCCGATAGTTGATATAGATGGCAATATGGCGGATAATCCTCGTTGGTTCTCTCCGCCTGCATATGGGATGAAACAATTTTCAGATCTGTTCACAAATCGGCAGCTGGTTGCACTCACAACCTTCTCGAACCTGGTGGGTGAGATGCGCCAGTGTGCTCTTTCTGACGCGCTCGCCTCGGGTATGGATGAAGGTGAATCGTTGGAGGCTGGAGGGTCTGGTGCTCGCGCTTACGCAGATGCAGTTGCGATGTACCTAGCTTTGAGCGTTAGTCGTTGTGCGGACTACTGGTCGTCGATCTGTAGCTGGCATAACACCGGAGAAAAAATGCGCAATGTTTTTTCAAGACAGGCAATTTCAATGGTTTGGGACTATGCAGAGGCCAATCCGTTTTCTAACTCGTCGGGCAATTTTCTTGGACAACTTAAATGGATTTCTAAAGTGGTTGAGCGCCTCCCTGCCAGTGAATCCGCAAGAGTTCGACAGCTAAGCGCAGATGCGCGAGAATATTCTGGCCTTGTAGTCTCGACCGATCCGCCCTATTACGATAATATTGGGTACTCGGATCTCTCCGATTTTTTCTATGTCTGGTTGAGGCGGTGCTTGCAGGATGTCCACCCGTCATTGGTCTCCACGATGCTCACACCCAAGGCGGAGGAGCTCGTCGCTAACCCGTACCGCCATGATGGGAAAGAGCAAGCTGCTGAGTTCTTTGTCAACGGCTTTAACACAGTATTCGGGCGCATCCGTCAGGGAGCTAATCCGGACGTGCCGATGACCGTCTACTATGCCTATAAGCAGCAGGACAACGGTAAAGAAGGCAAGACGTCGACGGGGTGGCATACCCTGCTCGATGGCCTGATCGGTGCGGGCTGGGAAGTGACAGCCACATGGCCGGTGCGCAGTGAGCTAACCAATCGGATGCTCTCGCAGGGAACCAATGCGCTGGCCTCGTCTATCGTTCTAGCATGTCGCCCGAGGCCTGACGATGCGCCGACCACAACACAGCGTGCCTTCGTGCAGCGTATGAAGGCGGAGCTTCCGGATGCTTTGCGGACCCTGATGCAGGGGGACATTGCCCCCGTTGACTTGGCACAGGCCGCCATCGGGCCGGGCGTTGCCGTCTTCTCCCGCTACGCGCGCGTGCGCTCCGCCAGTGGAAAAGACATCGGGGCACGTGAAGCCCTGGAACTCATCAACCGCACCCTCGACGAGGTCCTCGGGGAACAAGAATCCGATTTCGACCCCGACACGCGCTTCGCCGTGCGGTGGTACCGCCAATACGGGTGGCGGTCCGAACACTCGGGCATCGCTGACCAGTTGGCCAGGACCACACAAACCTCCATTGCGGAACTGCAGCGCGGTGGCATCTTCACCACGGCAGGTGGAAAGGGATGCCTTCTCAGTATCCGCGAGCTCGACGCGGCGTGGGATCCGGAGTCTGACTCACGCTTGTCAATTTGGGAGGCAACGCTCCGTCTCGCGGCACTCCTGGAGTCGGAGGGCATCGAAAAGGTAGCAGGACTCGTCGCGAAATTGCCTGCAGCCATACCGCTCCCCGCTATCAAGGAACTGGGCTTCCTGCTCTTCCACGAGGCCGAGAGGAAGGGAGATGGTGAGGATGCGCAGGCCCTGAATGCCCTCGTCACCTCTTGGGGCGACGTGTCGCTCAAGGCCAGACAGCACCCGTCTACGCCGGCCGGCGTCCAGTCGGCACTCGACATCTGACCTAGGAGGATTTCATGGCACTCACCAACCGTGAGCGCATCGACCGTGGCTTCACGCTGCTGTCCGAAGGGCTTTTCGACCTGGTTGACCCCGTCATGACGGAGGTCTTCGGATCGGAGGACTGGCCAACCCGCATGGCGGAGGTCGATGCCCGCAAGCAAGGCGGAAGAGCGTGGAAACTGACAAAATCGGACCCCCAGGTGCAGCTTCGTGCCATTACCGAGTGGGGCCGTTCCTTCGCTGGTGTGCTCAGTCGCTTCCAACAGGCCTATGCGTCGGAACTGCGTGAGGTCCGCAACTTGTGGGCGCATGGCGAACAATTCAAGAGCGAGCAGGTGCTACGGGCGCTGGATACCATGGGTCTGCTGCTGCGTGCTGCGAACGCCCCCGACTCCGCCGCAGACGTCGAGGCAATCAAGCAAGAACTTCAGCGCACCATGCTGTCCAAGCAAGCGTACAGTGAGTACCGGAGGCGCACCGCCGTCAAACTGGAAGCTGGGGAAGGGCTCACCGCTTGGCGCGACCTCATCCGCCCCCACGAGGAGATCATGCGGGGTTCATTCGCCTCCGCCGAGTTTGCCGCCGACCTGCACACGGTCGCCATCGGCGAGAATCCGAACCGCGAATACGCGGATCCCGTCGCCTTCTTCCAGCGCACCTACCTTACCGAGGGCCTCACCGACCTCCTGGGCCGGGCGCTGCGCAGGATATCCGGCCAGGCAGGAGCAAGCCCGGTCGTCAACCTGCAGACTAACTTTGGCGGCGGTAAAACTCATTCCATGCTCGCGCTCTATCATCTATTCTCAGGGGTTCACGCTGCGCGTTTGCCGCAGTCCATCCAGGACATCATCGACCACTCAGGTGTGGGGACCGAAGTCTTCGATACCCTCGCAGTTCGGCGGGTTGCCATCGTCGGCACAAGTTTGTCTCCGGCTTCGGGTTCCAGGAAAGAGGACGGAACTCAGGTGAATACCATCTGGGGGGAACTCGCGTGGCAGCTCGGTGGGCGCGAGGCCTACGACATGATTGCCGCGGACGACGCCGCTGGAACCAGTCCGGGCGACGGAATCAGGCTTCTGCTCGAACGTTACGGTCCCGTACTCATTCTCATTGACGAATGGGTCGCCTACGCGCGACAGCTGGTTGACCGTGACGTGCCCGCCGGCGACTTTGAAACGCAATTCAGCTTCGCTCAGAGCCTTGCCGAAGCCGTTGCCGCAGTGGACGGATGTATGCTCCTTGTGTCGATCCCTGCCTCGGATGCTGCCGAGGTAGAGGAACAAGCCAACGACCTCGAGGTCGGAGGACGTAACGGGCGCCTCGCCCTGGGACGCCTTCTCAATGTCATCGGCCGTGTCGCCGACCAGTGGCGGCCCTCGACGAAGAATGAGTCCTTCGAGATCGTTCGTCGTCGCGTGTTCCAGGACGTCGCCCCAGAGGCGCACGGGCGCATTGCCATGATTGCTAAAGCCTACGTGCGCCTCTATAGAGACAACCCCGGTGCATTCCCCAAGGAAGCAGCGACCAGCGACTATGAACAGCGGATCCGCGACTCCTACCCGCTGCATCCTGAACTGTTTGACCGCCTCTACGACGACTGGTCCTCCCTGGACCGCTTCCAGCGCACCAGGGGGGTCCTTAATCTCGTGTCCGACATCGTCTACGAACTGTGGAGGGCAGATGACCGTTCCGCGCTCATCCAGCCAGGCAGTGTCTTGGCCTCCGCTTCGCGCATCAACCCTGATCTGACGCAGTACCTGCCCGACTCGTGGAAAGCGATTATCGACAGCGACATCGACGGGCCTGATTCAACACCCGCAGCGATTGATTCCGACCGGCCAAACTTGGGGCACCGACTGATTACACAGCGTCTGGCACGTACTGTCTTTTTCGGCTCCGCACCCAGGAGCGGTGCGAAGGCAAAGGGCCTAGACAAGAAGAACGTGTGGCTGGGTACTGCGGTTCCAGGAGATGCCATCGGCAACTTCCCGACTGCCCTCGAGCAACTGTCGCAGCGCTCCATCCATTTCTACGAGGAGAACGGGCAATACTGGTTCGACACCCAGGCATCCGTTCAAAAGACCGCCAATGAGTACGCCGAGCAGCTGCGCGAAGACACAGAGACCGTGTACGCCGAGGTTCAGCGGCGGCTCCAGCGTGAGTTCGCTTCCCAGCACGGCGACTTCGCCGCCGTGCACGTGGCACCGGAAAATGGGGCGGACGTGCCCGACACTATGGACACACGCCTCGTGGTCGTCCACCCGCGCCACACCTGGCGCAAGAATGACCATGACAAGAGCAGTGCTCACGTATGGATCACGCGAACGTTGACGGGCCAGCGCGCGCAGCGTATGTTCAAGAACACGCTCGTGTTTGTCGCCGCCGACTATGACACCATAGACCGGTTGGAAGCCGCGACACGCCAGTATCTCGGCTGGCGTAGAGTCAGCGATTCCGCCGACTCCCTTGACCTGTCTGCACAGCAATTGAGGCAGGCGAAGGAGAAAACCGACCAGACGGACGCGCTGGTTGCTGCCTTGCTGAGGGAAGCCTATGTGTGGGTAGTCTGCCCCGTGCAGGATGACCCACGTGCTCCCCTGGCGCTCTCAGCATCGAAGATCACTGGAACGGGGCAGATCGCGACGGCTATTTCCGAGAAGCTACGCAGGGAAGAAGCACTGATCCCAGACCTTGACGCCTCCTACCTCGACCATGTGTTGAGCCAGGAGCTCAACGCAGTCTGGGAGCGGGACGGTGATGTGAACGTCAAAACTCTGTGGGAGTGGTTCACGAAGTTCCCCTACATGCTGCGCTTGAAGAACCGCCAGGTCCTCGACGACGCCGTGTCCGGTGCGCTGCTCAGCCTGTCACCAACCTTCGCCGTGGCTAAGGGTAAGAACTCCGAAGGCTCTTACGTAGGGCTTGTCATCCCGCCGGACAATAGCGCACACTTCACCGTCACGGACAACACGCTGCTGGTCTCGCTGGAAAAGGCGCGGAACCAGGTGGAGGCTGAGGAAGCGGCACGCGGACGCGGTGCGGCGGAGCCCGGGGGAACGATCGCGAACGATTCCACGGGAGTCGGCGACTCAGGGAGTGGGCCTACCGGCCCGGTTGACAACACGAGGACGCACCCGGGTGACAATGCGGTCGCACTGTCGCCGCAGCCCGGACCCCGGCGTTACTGGGCTTCCATCGAGCTGGAGGCCTCCGGTTTTAGCAAACAGTTGATCTCCATCAACACGGAGGTCCTGGACCATCTGCGTACTGCCGGCGCTCGGCTGTCAGTACGTCTGGAGATTGAGGCCGAAGCAGATCAAGAATTTGATAGCTCCGTGCGGCGTACCGTGAGTGAAAACTCGGCAAACCTCCGATTCCGCAGCTACGGCTTCGATGAATGATCCCGAAGCAAACGATCATGCCTCAACCGCAGATCCACAGACATGAAAAGCCTCCCATTCCCTAGACTTCAATTTCGATGTCCAAGAAACGGGAGGCAGATCAGGTCCAAACCGGGGCATAAATGCGAGTAATACCTAGTAGGCTTACTTGTCAGCGGCGCTGGGGTGTGTCATGTCGGCGGGCACAACCCAAGCGTCAAACTCGGCGTCGGTTAGGAAACCTAGCTCCAGAGCGGACTCGCGCAGCGAGATGCCCTTGTGGTGAGCGTTCTTGGCGATCTTGGAAGCCTTGTCGTAGCCAATGTGACGGTTAAGCGCGGTCACCTGCATCAGGTTGATGTCCAGGTTGTGCTTGATCTTGGCGTAGTTGGGCTCAATGCCGTAGGCGCAGTGCACGTCGAAGGAGACGCAAGCGTCGCCTAGCAGGCGGATGGACTCCAGTACGTTCCAGGCCATAACCGGCTTGAACACGTTGAGCTGGAAGTTACCCTGAGAGCCAGCGAAACCAACGGCGGCGTCGTTACCAAATACCTGCACGGCCACCATAGTCATAGCCTCACATTGGGTGGGGTTGACCTTACCGGGCATGATGGAGGAGCCGGGCTCGTTTTCGGGGATGATCAGCTCGCCGATACCGTTACGCGGGCCGGAGGCGTACCAGCGCACGTCGTTGGCGATCTTCATCAGGGCGTCACCAAGCACACGCAGGGAGCCAGAGACCAGCACCAGGGCGTCGTGGGCGCTTAGAGCGGCGAATAGGTTGTCGGCCTGCTTGAACTCGATACCGGTTTCTTCACTGATCTTCTTAGCGGTCAGCGCGCCGAAGTCGGGGTGGGCGTTGAGGCCGGTGCCCACAGCGGTACCACCGATGGCCAGTTCGCGAGCGCGCGAGTCGGCGTAGCGGATGCCGTCTAGGGCGAAGTCAATCTGGGCAACCCAACCGGAAATTACCTGCCCTAGGGTGATGGGGGTGGCATCCTGCAGGTGGGTGCGACCCACCATGACCACGTCGGCGTATTCCTTAGCCTTGGCGTCTAGGGTGTCGCGCAGCTGGGTGACCTTGGGGTACATCTCCTGCAGCTCGCTGACCACAGCGATGTGCATGGCGGTGGGGAAAGTGTCGTTGGAGGACTGGCCACGGTTGACGTGGTCGTTGGGGTGCACCGGAGTCTTGGTGCCCATCTGCCCACCGGCCAGCTCAATGGCGCGGTTGGAGATGACCTCGTTGGCGTTCATGTTGGACTGGGTGCCAGAGCCGGTCTGGAACACTACTAGCGGGAATTCGTCATCCAGCTTGCCGGAGATAACCTCGTCGCCGGCCTTGGCGATTAGGTCTGCGATGTCCTGGGGTAGTTCGCCTAGTTCAGCGTTGGCTAGGGCGGCGGACTTCTTTAGTACCCCTAGGGCCTTAACCATGGGACGGCCCCACACGAAGGTGTTGCGACCAATGTCGAAGTTGTGCAGGCTGCGCTCGGTCTGCGCGCCCCAGTAGTGGTCGGCGGGAACTTCAATGGTCCCCATGGAGTCGGACTCGGTACGTGTACTCACGTTTGCTCCTTCATCGCAGTTATCCGTTAACGCAGCTAAGCCTATCCCAGCTGGAGAGCATGAAATAGCACCTTGGCCCCATTAGTGCAGCTTTTCGCCAATAGTTAGGTCATATGCGCGTCTGGACGACGACGACGCCGCTTTGGCACTGATACTTGCGCTGGCACAAGGCTTTGCACCATCGTTTTCAACACTGGCCTAAGAAACGTTTAACGTGAAACTAGCTTGCGTTGGCGCTTTGGGTGGCCAGCCAGGCTTTAGCGATGTCGCGGGCAGAGCGTTGCAGCTTGGTTGATTGGTGGTTCATTTCAATCAGTGCACGTGAAGTTAACATCGCACTGATGCGGTTAATCTCAGTGCCAGCGCGCTCATCTATACGCTCAGAAATAACCGGCACTACCTGGGAGGCGAGGAATAGACTCTTGGGGTCAGCCAGGACCACCAGGTCAGAGCCGGCTAAAACCGGATCTGAGGAGTAGATGTCGGCAAGCTGAATGGAGTTATCGCGTAGTGCCTTAACGGTGAGCGCACCACCGGAATCCTCGATTGGCGAGAATTTAGCGTTAACTCCGTAGATACTTTTGAGCCCTTTGGGCCCATAGGGGCGGGTCTCTAGCTCTGAGTTACCTCCTAGCACCAAGTTTGGCACTGCGCGCAGGTCACCAATCTGTTTTAGGTTGTAACGCTTCGCTAGTTTGGCGCTAACCACATATGAGTCTTGGTCACTAGCGGGAGCTTGGTTAAGGATCCGCAAACCATCAGGTAAAACTTCACGCAGTTGGTTGTAAACTGCCTGCGACGCCGTCACGGTAGCTTTCGGGTTTAAAAACTGCAGCAGGTTACCGGTGTAGTCCGGTAGCAGATCAATGGCGCCAGCTTTAAGCTCAGGCATGTAGATTTCTCGCTGACCAATACGCATTTGGCGGTCAATTTTGTAGCCTAGCTTTTCTAGGCCCTGGGCGTAGATCTCGGCAATGATCTCGTTGGAGTAGTAGTCCTGGCTGCCTATCACCAAAGTATTAGTGTCCCCAGCGGATCCGGCCAGGCTCTGCTCGGTGCCACAGCCGCCCACTAAAGTGCCAATCCCGGCCAATGCTCCGGTTAAAACCGTGCGACGAGTAGCCATATAAGTGGCGGCATGTGCCCGACTAAGTTTGTGCGTTTTCATTTACCCACCTTAGTTGCGCTTAGCTGTCTTTCAATGCGGTGTTGACACAGGCCGAGCAGCCAATCGACCAGCAAAGCTAGGGCCACTACCAGTATGGCGCCGGCAATCATTTGCGGATAGTTGCGGGTTTTCAGGCCTAAGTAAAGCAGACGCCCCAGCCCATAGTTGGCGGTATAGGCAGCTAATGTGGCGGTAGCTATCACCTGCAAACTAGCGCTGCGCAGGCCTGCAACCAGCAAGGGCTGAGCCAGGGGAAGTTCGATTTGGCTAAGAATTTCACTTTCTTTCATACCCAGAGCCCGCGCAGCATCCACTACGCTAGGTGGCGCCCCGGCTACGCCACTGTAGGCTCCAGCTAGCAAAGGTGGAATCGCTAAAGCAACTAGCGCCAACACTGGCGCCGGCAGGCCAATACCGATCCAAAGCCCAAACAGGGTCAGTAAACCCAGCGTAGGTATCGCCCGCACCGCGCCGGTTAGATTAATCAGCCATTTACCTCGCCCGCTGTGACCAATATAGATCCCCAGCGGCAGCGCAATCACCGCACTGATTACTAGCACTAGGGCGCTAACTCCTAAATGCTGTACCAGGCGCCAAGCAATACCGCGTTGACCTAGCCAATTGGCGCCGTCGGCAATCCACGTAGCAGCCGCAAGAATTAAGCTCATGCGCGCCTCCAACCGCTAAGCAACCAGTGAGCTAAAGCCACTAACCCATCTAGTAGCAAAGCCAAAATAATCGTAACTACCAAACCGGTGATCACCTCAGCGCTGATACCACGTTGGAAACCATCAGTAAGCAAAGTACCCAGGCTTGAAATACCAATGAACGCTGCCACCGTAACCAAAGAGATAGTGGAAGTAACCAGTACCCGCGCGGCACTAGCAATCACCGCCAAAGCCAGCGGCAACTCGATTTGCCACCAGCGGCGCAAACGCCCATAGCCACAGGCATCAGCACTTAACAACACTTGTTCAGGCAGGCCACTAAAAGCTTGCACACAGGGGCCAGCCATAATGGCTACCCCGTAAATGCTCAGCACAATCACCATATTGAGGCTAGAGCGCAGTGGGGTACCAATAATGACCGGCACCAAAATAAGTAAGGCCAGTGAAGGCAGCGCATACATTGCTCCAACTACACTGACCAGGCCCCGACCAAAAGCAGAGTTAACCGCCGCCCGCCCTAGTGGAATGGAGATAACTAAGGCGACAACAATCGCGCTTACAGCAATAACTAGATGCTGCCCAAGCAGCTCCAGCACCCAGGCGTAGTTATGAATCAGCCAGTTCATGGGCGCGCCTTGGTCTGTGAGCTGGCTGCTAGTTTGCCTACCGGGACCCCGAGCAAGTCAGTAACTAGACCCGCCTCGTCCACCTGCAATCTACGCGCGGCCTGGGAGCGGCCAATAAAGTCGGACACAAACTGGTTTGCGCTTTGGTTTAGTAGCGTGCGGGCGTCGCCTGCCTGTGCGATTTTAGCGCCAGTTTCTAGCACCACTATCTGGTCACCTAGCTTGAAGGCTTCGTCAACGTCGTGAGTAACCAGCAAAATGGTGGTACCTACTTGATCACGCAGCCAAGCCACCTGCTCTTGCAGCTGGGTGCGCACAATTGGATCTAACGCCCCAAAAGGCTCATCCATCAGTAGGATATCCGTTTTGTTAGCCAGGGCTCTGGCTACCCCTACGCGCTGGCGTTGGCCACCAGAGAGCTGCGCTGGGAAACGGCTAGCATAGTCGCTTTCAAGCCCAACCAGTTCAAGTAGTTCCAGGGCACGCCGGCGGGCTTTAGCGCGGCTGACACCTTCTAGCAGTGGTACCGTGGCAATGTTTTCTAGCACATTACGGTGGGGAAACAGGCCACCGTCTTGGATTACATAACCGATCGAGCGCCGTAGTTTCACTGGGTCACTTTCAGCTACATTCTTACCGCGTACCCATACTTTGCCGCTGGTGGGCCTAACCATGGCGTTTACCATGCGCAGTAGTGAGGTTTTACCGCAGCCTGAGGTGCCCAGCAGCACTGTAGTTGAGTGGTGTTTAACTTCTAGGGAGAAGTTTTTTACTGCAAAAGTAACGCCCTTGTCATAGCTTTTGCTGACATTTTCAAAACGAATCATGGGGCCTCGCTTTGGTGTAAAAAAGACCCAAGGCTAAGCCTTGGGCCAACTCGTAGCGGGGACAGGATTCGAACCTGCGACCTCCGGGTTATGAGCCCGGCGAGCTACCGAACTGCTCCACCCCGCGTCGGTGAAATAAACATTACTAGCCAAGCAGGCACTATGCAAGCCGGCAAGGCATGGCCTTACTCACCCGATGGTAAGGAAGGTCATATTTTACGCTATTTTTAGCGGTAACTCCAGTAAAAATGGTGGATTGACGCGGGTTTTGCGTCAATCCACCATTAAGTTCAGTCTTGTCCTACTGTGTCACCATTACCGTCACCGGGCTGGCCAGGGTCTGGGCTGGGGCTTTCACCGCCGCCGTCGCCACCACCGGTGGGAGCCGGTTCAGGCACTACCGGCTGTGGGGAGGTTACCGGGTCAGGGTGCACCGTGGGCACCACAATCGGTTCAGAGGGAGCCTGGGGCGCCGTCGTAGCTGAGCCGCCACCGTTACCAGAGTCGTTATTAGACCCTCCCCCGGAACCGCCATTGCCAGAGCCGTTGCCCGAGCCACTACCGTTACCAGAGCCGTTATTAGACCCGCCGCCAGAGCCCCCAGAGCCCGAGTTGTTGCTCGAACCACCGGGCTTACTGGCGGAGCCGTTAGAGCCAGTTCCGGAAGAAGAGTTACCGGAGTTGCTACCGCTCTTACTGGTAGTGGTCTTGATGTGCGAGGTGGGCTGCGCGGCCGGAGCTACGCTAGCTGCCTGCTGACGCTCCTTGCGGGCCTCACGGCGACTTTCGCGAGCCGCTACAGCCTGGCGCTCTTCCTCGGTTAGGTCTTCAGTGTTGGCTCCTGCACCCAGGCCTACGCTGTTTAGCACCGCGTCATGAGCTGCCGCCAAGGCATCAAAGGACTTGTCGATACGGCTAGCTGAAGCGCTGACCTTATTGCAGTCAGTGCCGTCATATACCGTCAGCCGCCGCGACTTCTCAATTTCTTGTTCTAATGACTTAATGAGTTTTTCGTCGACTTTGTCGCGCTGACGCTTAACCGTATTTTCAGCATCCTTAATTTCATTCACCAAGGAGCTGTAGGCCGCCAGCTGCTGCGGAGAGTTAGGACACTGGGTGGCCACCGCATTAACTTTAGCTAGGTTGCCATCTAGATCCTGACCTCGGTTCATCGAGGCTACCCCGATGCCGCCAATAATCAGCAAAGCTGCTGCCGAAAGGGCACTAATGCCAGCAACTACATTGCGACGCACGCGAGCTTGCTCTTCAGCCCGTTTAACAGCACCCGCCTGCGAAGCAGTCTCAGATTCAGTCTCAGCTGCCTGGGCGAGAGTGTCTTCCTGGGTAGCCTGGGCATCTTCACTGCGCGCTGCTGTAGTGTCAGCGCCGGCACCACTGGCGAGCTGACTCATATCAATAGGTTCAGTAATAGATTCTTCCAAAGCATTCTCCAATCCAACGCAAGGTTAACACGCCGTTGAAAAAGATTTCAGGATATTTGACTCACAAATTCTTTTAATCAGTAGTAACCAACTACTAGTTAGAATGATTAGTAATTTAATACTTACAATTAACCATGATGTTACTTAACATTCAGGCTAGTTTTAGAGTCTCTCCAGCACCCCAACATCATACTCCCAGCTGGGCATATGCTACATGGGGTTAAGTCCCCTAAGGCAGCATTTAAGTCATAGTTCACAGCTGCACTATGACGACCGACATATAACAAATAAAACTGTGGGCATCGTGACCACAATTCAAAATTAACCCGGCTTAAAGGGGTTAAAGGACAAAAAGAGTTGGTGGAGGGTTAGTCCCAGTTGTTTCGGTGGGGGCTTGTGTGGTGGAGGTCGTGCCAGGCGATAGCGTCGCCCCATCTGGGGATGACACCGGCTGCGGGGTGTGTGCGCGAGGCGTGTTCCCATTGGGCTTCAATCTGGGTGTCTGTGGGCATGATTTTGAGGATCTGGGCTGGTGGGAGCGGGTTTTCGGTGTGCATGTAGCACCACCAGAAGATCGCTTTGATCCGGCGGGTCAGCCGCATTCCCCGGTGGTCGCGCAACAGTTGACGCAAGGGCGCGTTGGTCGCGCCTTCGATCTGGTTGTTCATCGCCGGCAACGCCCCCTCAAACTGGGGGTCGTGTAGGTGAACAACACCTCGGCTCCGATGAGCCGGTTCACACTGTTGCGGGCCCGCACGAGTCGTTCGTGCGTGTATGCCCACCGCCATCGT
>NZ_JH470338.1:803326-1129544 GCF_000239695.1 Actinomyces graevenitzii C83
CGACCTCATGCACCTCACTCCACCACCGGAGCAAGAGGCCACACCTGCCACAAACCCTGGCATCGCCTGCGAAACGACCTGCCCCCACCTGGCATATCCGCCTGCCGATTACCGCTGAGCAGCCAGGCAAGAAACTCACCCAGATGCTTGGCCGAGGTATCAATCCGCTGCACGCCAGTTGAGTGGCACGAGGTGCAATGCCACCTCTGCTTGCCCGATTTCGACAGTCCGTACCGGATCAGCTTCCTGCCACAGGAATCGCATTTCGAGATGTTCACTCACCGAATCTGCCAGTACCAACTTTGACGCCCACTCTCCCGCACCATAAAGCCGAAAAGTCGATGTTTCACCAACACATTTTGTCCACCCTCAAAGTTGGCCCCCAACAACTTTGAACCAGACTTTCTCGCACTACAAAGCCGAAAGGTCGGGCTCAGACCAACTCTTTTTGTCCTTTAACCCGCTTAAAGGGGCAAAAAACCGAGTTACAGAAATAAAAAACCGACCGGATAAACCGGTCGGTTAAAATCGTGGAGCTAAGGGGATTCGAACCCCTGACCTCTTCCATGCCATGGAAGCGCGCTACCAACTGCGCCATAGCCCCGTATTAATTTGTCTCTACACTTAACGTGTAAGCGTGGAGCTAAGGGGATTCGAACCCCTGACCTCTTCCATGCCATGGAAGCGCGCTACCAACTGCGCCATAGCCCCAATCCGATAAAACGAACCGGTTTTGCGTTCAACCTTCGCTTAACGCAACGTGGAAAACTTTAGCCGCCACAAACCCGTTTTGGCAAATCCTTTAGCAGTGGCTTACGTCACCAAATTGCCGGGGTGGAGTTAGAGCTATCTGTCACGCTCACATTCCACTGGCGAATAGCCCAGCCTGGCGGGCGTAAACCGTTATGTAGCACCCCCCAGGCGCAGTTACCCAGAGATAGCAGTCCCGACCAGTTATTGGGGTCTAAACCAAGCAAACAGGTAGTGCCCATGGTCAACACTGCCGAGTGCGCTACCAGCACCACCGTATCGTCAGTGCCCAAGCCCTCCACGGCGTCGCGCATAGCTGCAGCAGAGCGGTGGCCTACCGCCTCACGCTCTTCCATGCCAATGCCGGCAGGAGTGGCGCACTTACCGCGCCACAGCTCAAACTCTTGAGGCCAGTTTGACTTAATTTCTTTGCCGGTCAGGCCTTCCCAAATCCCGAAAGAGCGCTCAATTAGGCGCTTATCGCTAGCTACCTTAACTCCAGTCAGCTTAGCTAACGCCTGGGCGGTTTGCTGCGCCCGTTCAAGCGGAGAAGCAATGATTTTAACCGGTTTGTAGGCCGCAATGATTGGCGCCGCCACGTCAGCTTGAGCCAAGCCAGCCTCATTTAAAGAAATGTCGGTTACCCCCTGCACACGCCCTTGCAGGTTGTAATCAGTCTGTCCGTGACGCCACACCACCAACTTAGCCATGTTTACTCGCCGTCAAGCACGCTGGCGGGCAGCTCAATCTGCGGGCAGTCCTTCCACAGACGCTCCATCGCGTAGAACTCGCGGTCCTCATCGCGCTGAACGTGCACCACAATGTCGTTGTAGTCCAGCAGCACCCAGTGAGCCTCAGAATAGCCCTCACGCATACGACGCTTAGCACCAGCCTTGTGCAGAGCCTCCTCTACAGCGTCCACCACGGCCATAACCTGACGCTCATTGCCGGCAGAGATCACTAGGAACACATCGGTTAGGGCCAAACGCTGTGAAACATCGATGGCGATAATGTCGCTAGCCTTCTTCTGGGCGGCTGCGTGGGCTGCTGCGTGGGCAAGTTCAATCGCATAAGGGGTGGCGGACATTTCGTCTCCTTAAATTTTTTAGCCTAAGTCTGATTAAAGCACAGCCGCCAAGCATGTAAATACTTGGCGGCTGCTTTGCTTTTTAATGTTTGCCTATTCGAGGCTGGCAAGTCCCAGGGCCAGAGCGTTGGTGGAGCCGCCGTCGAGCACAACGAACCACACCACTGCCGCAACCACCAGCGCCAACACAATGATCAGCAACATGGTCAGGAAGATACGCAAGCCACGTCCCCCCTGGCCGGAGTCATCATCTTCCAGGTGGTCATACAACCCAGTGTCTGCTAGCGCCTCATTGGGGGCCGAGTGAGCCTGCTGCTTAGCGCGAGCCTGGCTGAAGGCACCCCAGTTGGGTAATACCTCATCTTCAAACTCATCTTGAGTAGAAACTATCTCTTCAGTGCGCTGCACCGCCGGCGGGTTGGGGTTGGCAGGCTGAATAATGGTCAGCTCACCGGTGTTGGTGTCTACCTCACGTACACCCTTGGCTACTGAGGGGGCGCGCACGATCGGACGACGTGCCGGGGTCTCATTAGCGGCCGGGGCTGGGGTAGGCGCCGGGGCCGGGGTGGGCGCCGGCTGAGCGTTACCACCCAGCAGTGAACGACGACGCATCGGGGCTGCCTCAGCCTGCCCCGGGGCGGGCTGAGCGTCAGCCAGCGGCTCATTTACCGGTGCATAGGCGGCCGTAGAAACATTCCAGTCACCAGCCTCATCAGCAGAAGGCGCCTGCTGGTGGGTGCGGTCGGCGGCAACCGACTGCCACAGCGGGCCCTGCTGGCCACCACCAGGAGCCACCACCGGGGCAGGCTGGGGCGCTGACTGAGCTACTGGCAGCTCAGCTGAACGTGCAGACTGGGCAGCCAGGCGAGCATCCGTAGCCGGACGAGCATCCTGGTTAGCTAGCACAGAGTGCACAGGCAGGAAGGGCGAAGCCGGGGCGGCCTCAGCGCGCGGGGCAGCCGACGGCGTCGGGGCACTAACCGCATTAAAGACCGTGCGACGTCGGGGCAGATCCGCACCAAAATCAGAAACCGCCGAGTTAGCACTAGCTGCCGAGGCGGCAGTACCAGACAAGGCGCTAGGGGCACTGGCGGCAGAGCGGGCGCTAACCGCATTTACACCAGCTAAATCAGCTGAAGCAGCGGTAGCCGAGAAAATACTGGGGGCACTAGCTGCGCTAGCAGCCGCACGTCGGCGCGAGCGAGTCCCTGCGCGGCTAGCCAAATCAGCTGAAGCTGCCGTAGCCGAAGCCGCCGTGGCAGAGAAAGAACTGGGAGCACTAGCCGCATTAGCGCGGCGGCGGCTAGCGCGCCCCTCAACCGCATGCGCAGCCGAGGCGGCACTTAAAGAGCTGTAAGCACTAGCGCTACTGGCCATACCCGCACTGGCCGCGCTAGCAGCACGCCGCGAGCGCGCCGGGTAAGTGGGCAGTGAGGGGGCTCCAGCGTGGTTGGAATTTACGTGTACCACCGGCTGGTCTGCGCGGGCCTGGCCGCCCAGTGGGCCAGCTCCAGCATTGGGGGCGCTAGCAGCGGAAATGCCAAAGGAAGCGGCTGAGGCGGCGGTGGGTGAGCTGCCGGCTAGATGCGTAGGCAGCCCCATGCCAGGGCTATTACCACCATTACCGCCATTACCAGCGGGCGCGGTTACCGGCGGGAAAGCTGGGGCAGCGTGCCCAGCGCCTTCAGGCAGGCGACTAGCGGCGGTAGGTACCACGCGCGTGTCTCTAAGGTCTTCGCCGGCAGTAGCAGCCGGGGCAGCCGGGGCGCTAGAGCGACTAGAGGCAGCTAAATCACCGGGGGCGGAACCTAAAAGCGGCTCACGGATAGGCTCAAAACTGTTGTGTTCGTGCAGAGTGTGGCTCTTAATATCCATCTCTGCCATAGGGCTTTGCAGGGCTTGGGCCTCATCAACAGTTAATTCCCCTGAAGCTACTGCCTCGCGTAAAGCTTCTTGTTCTTCACGCAGGCGGCGCATTTCACGGCGGGTTAGCAGGGGCTGCTGGCCGGTTAGGAAGGCTTCACGCTCCGCTGAGCGCTCCGCTTCGCGGCGTGCTCGCCGCGACATTGGGCGGGCAGCTCCGTTTTGAGGCGCGTCAGTCACTTTCGCTATCCTTCCTGCCGGTTTGTCCTTGGGCTACATTGGCGGTCATTGAGGTGGTTGCGCCGCTGCGCTGCCCACTTCGATAGAGACCGTATTTACGAATGTATTGCACTACGCCGTCTGGTACCAGGTACCACACCGGCGCGGCGCGTTTAACTCTTTCACGACATGCTGTTGAGGAGATGGCCATAGCTGGCACCTCAACCAGTTGCACGCTATCTGGCAGTCCGGTTTTGTCTAGCACATGTCCCGGACGGGTGACCCCCACCATATGTGCAAGCTCGAATAGTTTATCGGCGTCTTTCCAAGAGAAAATCTGCGCCAACGCATCTGCGCCAGTGATGAAGAACAACTCCGTGCCCGGATAAAGTGCGGCGATATCACGCAAAGTATCCACAGTGTAGGTAGTCCCGCCGCGGTCAATATCCACCCTGGATACCGTAAAGCGCGGGTTAGAGGCCGTAGCGATAACCGTCATCAGGTAGCGATGTTCGGCTGCAGAGACGCGACGGTCACGTTTAAAGGGTTGGGAAGCTGTAGGAACGAAGATCACTTCATCAAGCTCAAAGGCGTCTTGCACCTCGCTTGCAGCCACTAAGTGGCCATGGTGAATCGGGTCGAAAGTGCCACCCATAATGCCTATGCGTGGTGCTCGCCCTGTTTTTTCCATGCCTACATACTGCCATGAATTAATATAAATAGCCTATCCTTATGGGGTATTAACCAAGTTTTCTTACAGTTTCGCGGCCTACTCTGGCAATCTGACACGTAATTACGGGAGGCAGTAATGACCAGGCATGATCGGCTTAGCGAGCTGCTGGCTATGGTTCTGGAAGCCGGCAGTGTGCATATTGACGACGTCGTCGCTCAGCTAGGGGTTTCCGCCGCCACCGCCCGGCGCGACCTGGATTTACTGGCTAGCCAACAGCTAGTTACCCGCACTCGTGGCGGGGCTAGCGCTAACCCTACTTCTTCAGAGCTGCCTTTGCGTTACCGCACTACGCGCATGTCTGAGGAAAAGACGCGTATTGCTCACGCCGCCGCCAAACTGGTTGAGCCAGGCCAAACTATTGCTCTTAATGGGGGCACTACCACCACTGAGATTGCTCGTGAGCTGGCCTTGCACGCCCCTGAACCCACTTTGGAAGTGCCGCAAGTTACGGTGGTTACTAATGCGGTCAATATTGGCTATGAGTTGACTGTGCGCTCGCATGTGCGCGTAGTGATGACCGGTGGGGTACCCCGCCCCCAGTCATATGAGCTGGTAGGCCCCCTGGCGCAGCGGATTTTGCCCGATATTTACATCAACACCTTGTTTTTAGGGGTTGAGGCTCTAGGTCCGCGCGGGGCCTACGCTTCTCATGAGGGTGAGGCAGCTATTAACGCGGCCTTGGCTGATGCAGCTGAGACGGTAGTGGCGGTTAGTGACCACTCTAAACTTGGCACTAGTGCCTTTGCGCTGATCCGTAAGCTGTCACAGATTGACCTGCTGATCACTGACAGTGGCGTGGATGAGGACACACTGGCGTGGATCAAAGCCGCCGGCGTAGAGACTATGATTGTTTAAGGGAAACATTTTCTCCCCTACCCCAACATAATCGAACACAGCTTGGGTGGCGCCTGACGCGTCAGCTTAGCTGTGTAACTGCTGCCGAGGAAGTCTGCAATGACCATGCCCCCCGCCCCGCGCACTACCGGTCGTGTCACTATGCCCATTCAAGAGGGCATTGATGAACAAATCCGCGCCCTTTGCACTGTTTTAGGTGCAGATGCCGTCCGTAACTCTGACGGCACTTGGCTCCCTGAAATCGCCTCTGAACTGGTGGATAAGGTTTACTCCACCTACTTCCCGGCCCGTGGCGATCAAGAATTTGCGCTGGCTCATCCCCAAACTTTGGTTAACCAGTATCTGCTTTCTGCCCGCCACACCGCTTTAGGGACCGCTGCCCTAGAAATTGATGTGATGGAGGGCTATTTCCGTGACCAGTTCGCCCCGCACTATGAGCGCTATGAGCGTTTTTGGGAGGTCACTGACCGCACCACTGGCCAGGTAGTGCCCACAGAAAACTGGCAGCTAGATCGCCAGCGCGGGGTGGTAACTATCCCCCAGCCCACGCCTTGGCATGAATACACCGTGGCTTTCCTAGCTGATCAGCTATGGGACTCCACCCAGATGTACAACTACATCACCAACAATTGGCAAGATGACCCCACCCGCGTCAAAGAGCGCCCCTATGACGCGCGTAAGCACCCGGTGTGGGAGCACACCCGCCAGGCTTTGACCGATTGGCTAGAGGCCCACCCGGAAGTGGATGTGGTGCGTTTTACCACTTTCTTCTACCACTTCACGCTGGTATTTAACGAGAGCGGCAAAGAAAAGTTTGTGGACTGGTTTGGCTACTCTGCCTCCGTCTCACCTGAAGCTTTGGACGCTTTTGAGGCTGAATATGGCTATGCTCTGCGGGCTGAAGATTTTGTCGACGCCGGCTACTACAACTGCCCCTTCCGCTCCCCCAGCCCCCAGTTCCTAGACTGGATTGATTTCACCTCCAGGTTTGTGGCCGCCAAGGCCAAGGAGCTGGTAGATATTGCCCACGCTAATGGGCGCGAAGCCATGATGTTCCTAGGTGATAACTGGATTGGCACCGAGCCTTACGGCAAGTATTTCCCCTCAATTGGGCTAGATGCGGTGGTTGGTAGCGCCGGTAGCGCCGCCACTACCCGCCTGATCAGCGATATTCCCGGGGTTAAATACACCGAGGTACGTTTCTTGCCTTACTTCTTCCCCGACGTTTTCAACCACGAGGGTGGAGACCCGGTAGGCCAGGCCAATGATTCTTGGCTAACTTCACGACGCGCTATTGTGCGCCACCCGCTAGACCGGATGGGTTATGGCGGCTATGTTTCGCTGGCTCTGGAGTTTCCTGAGTTTGTTCAGCGCATTGCCCAAATCTGTCAGGAGTTCCGCGATATTCACGAGTTTTCCGGCGGTAATTTGCCGGCTAATGCCCCCTTTAAGGTGGGTATTTTGAATGCCTGGGGTAAGCTGCGCAGCTGGCAAACCCATATGGTGGCTCACGCCCTGTGGTACAAGGCCTGCTACTCCTATGTGGGTGTGGTTGAGGCCCTGGCTGGTTTACCTTTTGAGGTGGAGTTCCTCTCCTTCGACGAGGTTTTGGACCAGGGTGTGCCCAAGGACATTGGGGTGCTGATTAATGCTGGCGCCGCTGGGACCGCTTTTTCTGGAGGCAAGGTTTGGGATGATCCGCGCCTGAGCGAAATTATTCGTGCCTGGGTGGCCGCTGGCGGCGGTTTCATTGGGGTGGGTGAGCCTAGCGCCTATTCCAAGGGCGGGGCTTTCTTGCAGCTCAGCGATGTTTTGGGGGTGGATCGCGAGCAGTCCTTGTCACTGTCTACTGACCGCTACCCGGTGGTTACTGCCGACCATTACGTTAGCGCTGATTTAGACTCTGTTTTCGACGACGGCCAGGGCGCTGGTGGGGATGTGTTTGCTACCAGCGCGCAGATTCTGCGTCTAAAAGAGGGCAGCGTACAGCTGGCAGTTAACCACTATGGATCCGGGCGCGCCGTGTATTTCTCAGGTCTGCCCTACTCCTATGTAAACAGCCGCACCCTGCAGCGCGCCCTGTATTGGGCGGCTAACCGCCAAGACCTCATCGAGCAGTGGCACACCAGCCACCCAGCTACTGAAGTAGCTTGGTATCCGCAGGTGCGCCGGTTCTTGGTGACCAACAACTCCTACCAGGCAGTTAGCACTAGCATATGCGGCCAGGGTCAAACCTGGCAGGTTGAACTTGAGCCTATGGGCAGCTGCTGGATGGATGTGAACTAAAGTGTTTAGGCGCGCGTTACCTAAACGCGCGCCTAAGCCTGCGCCAGCGTTTGGGACTGATAATTAGCTCAAGCCCAAAGACCACCATCCACACAAACAAAATAGTCAGGTGCACGCGCTGCGCAATGCCGCTGTAACGCTGGAGTACTTCTAGCACGGCGGCGGTAATCGCATAGAAGGCACTTGCCGCAGTCATTATGCCGGTTAGGTAACGACTAGCCGGCATAAGTTTGTGTAGCTTTAAGCCGCTGCGTGGGCTCAGTAGGCCGGTTAGGCCCGCGCCGGCGGCAATCCAGGCCCCTCCCACCACAATTGAGGAGCCCTCATGAACCCGATGCACCCAGCTGGTGGAGTGTGCCAGCTGCGCCTTGCAGCTGGCTAAAGACACCGCGCACTGCATGGGGAAACTAACATCCACAATGGTGGCCACCCCAATAAGTACCAGTCCCCCAAACCCTAGCAGGGCGCAGTGCCTACCCCAGCGGTTAAGCCTGCGCCAATGAACATTTCTACCTAGGTTGTTAAGCCCTACCACGCCGGTGCCGCTAACTAGCAGTGAGGCTACGCCGTCGCCAATGCGAGTCACCTTAGCGGTAGGTTGGCCACTAGCAGCCAGCTCTGAGGCGTAGGCGTTAACCCAGCTTAAATGCGAGCCCAGCAGACCAGACAGTAGCCAGGTGGAATAAACTATGGCGGCAAGTATTATGGCCACACCAGTGGTGCGTGCATATTTAAACGGCATCGCGTCCTCATCGGGATTGGGAGTACTGCCTTTATTATGGCTGTCCGCCCTGATTACTAACCAATTGCATCGCTCAAGGCAAATTGAGCCACTGTGAGATTTTAAGTAAACATGCTAAACGATTGACACATATAAGCTGGCTTCGCCGGGGCAAGACAAAGGCGTCCTACCCCACCTCACCAGGCGATATGCCCAAAAATCGTCCAGGTGCGGAAGCACCGTTAGTGGAGCGACCAGCGCGATTAAGGCCGCTCCGCTAACACGGTGCTAGCACGTCATACATGACGTCAGATCTTTGCCTGACAGCTTCACCAGGTTTATTTACGCTTCTGGGTCGGTCCACAAACCTTGGGCAGCTTCTTCACGCAGGGCTGCGCGGGCAGCCTCCTTAGCGTCCATACGTTCTTTGTATTCGGCTCGGCGCTGCTCGTTGGTACGGCGGTGGTAGTCCTCCACGCGCACATCCGTGCCACGCTGTCCCAGCAGCTCAGCCCCGGCAGTGAGGCTGGGCTCCCAAGTGAAGATGACGCCGTCGCTTAAATCACCAATCAGCACTGTGTCTCCACCCTGCGCCCCGGCCTTAAGCAGCTCATCTTCTACGCCAGCAACCGCCAGACGGTCAGCCAGATAGCCCACGGCCTCATTATTAGTGAAGTCAGTTTGCAGCACCCAGCGTTCAGGCTTGTGACCACGCACCTGATAAACCTTGCCCTCCTGGGGGTGGTTAATCAGCTTAATGGTAGCGATAGGCTCATTCTTGCGTCGTCCCACCGGGGCCGGGGTGATAACCGGGCGCAGCGTCTGACTTTCGGTCTCTTGTAGCTGCTGGCGATCCTGCTCTACCAGGGCCGCTAGCGCATAGGACAGTTCACGCAGGCCCTTACGGGTTAGCGCGCTCACCTCAAATACCGGCCAGCCGCGCTCTAGCAGCTCATCATGCATCATTTCCGCCATGGCGGCGCCGTCAGGCATATCCACCTTGTTAACCACAATCACGCGCGGGCGGCTCATCAGCGGCAAGCGGCCCGTAGCGCTGCCATCATCAGCTAGGCGCTGAGAGTAGGTGGCTAGTTCGGCTTCAATAACCTCAAGGTCATGGAGCGGATCACGGTCAGATTCCAATGTGGCCGCGTCAAGCACATGCACAATCACTGCGCAGCGCTCAATGTGGCGCAAAAATTCTAGGCCCAGCCCCTTGCCTTCACTGGCGCCGGGGATCAGCCCGGGCACATCCGCGATGGTGTAACGGTTAGAGCCGGCCTCAACCACACCCAGGTTTGGTACCAAAGTGGTGAAAGGATAGTCAGCAATCTTGGGGCGCGCCGCGCTCATGGCGGCAATCAGGGAGGATTTACCGGCGCTGGGGTAACCCACTAAAGCCACGTCGGCGATGGACTTTAGCTCAAGTACTACATCTTTTTTCTCACCGGGCAAACCCAATAGGTGAAAGCCCGGGGCGCGGCGCTTAGAGGAAGCTAGGGAGAAGTTACCGCGCCCGCCGGCGCCGCCTTCCGCCACTACCAGCTCTGCTCCCGGCTCAACCAGGTCAGCGATTACAGTGCCGTCAGTGTCTTTAACTACCGTGCCTTCAGGCACAGGCAGGATTACGTCAGCGCCGTTTTCACCGCGACGCCAGTCCCCCATACCGGGGGTGCCGCCGGCGGCACTGCGGTGGGGGCTGCGGTGGTAGCTAAGTAGAGTGGTGACCGAGGGGTCTACCCGCAAAATAACTGAACCGCCGTGACCGCCGTCGCCACCATCAGGACCAGCCAGGGGCTTGAACTTTTCACGGTGAATCGAGGTGCAACCATGGCCGCCGTCGCCACCGGCAACGTGCAAAACCACGCGATCAACAAAACTGGCCATGATCTCTCCTAGGTATCAGTTGCGGGCGTAGATATGACGCAAGGGCGGCCGGCATCGCGCCGAACCGCCCTCACATGACGTTTAGTCGCTGGTCTCAGGCCTCAACTAGAACGTTGACAACCTTACGACCGTGGTGGGTGCCGAACTCGACACTGCCAGCTGCGGTAGCAAACAGGGTGTCGTCGTTACCGCGGCCTACGTTTACACCAGGGTGGAAGTGAGTGCCGCGCTGACGCACGATAATCTCTCCGGCCTTAACAAACTGGCCGCCGTAGCGCTTAACGCCCAGGTACTGTGCGTTCGAGTCACGGCCGTTGCGGGAGGAACCCAGACCCTTCTTGTGTGCCATTTCCTAATCCTCTTTTCTGCTAAGACTAATCGATGCCGATATAGGGCAAGATCAGGCGATTGCGGTTACCTTGACGGCGGTCAGCTTGGCGCGGTGGCCCTGACGCTTGCGGTAACCGGTCTTGTTCTTGAACTTGAGGATGTTGATCTTAGGACCCTTCTCGTCGCCGACGATTTCGGCGCGAACGGATACCTCGGCTAGGCCAGCAGCGTCCGAGGTCACCTTGTCGCCATCCACCAGGAGTAGGGGGGCGAGGGTTACCTCGTCGCCGATCTCACCGGCAAGCTTGTCGACAACGACGACGTCGCCGACGGAGACCTTCTCCTGACGGCCACCAGCCTTGACGATCGCGTAGACCACGTTGATGCTCATCTCTTTTAGTCGTTTTAAGCGCCCCGTAGCTACTAAGCCAACTTGGCACTTTCTGGCAAACGGTGCGCAACGCACCGACGGTCAACTCTACGTGACGAAGGGGCGTTGCGCCAACCTGTTTTCGCTATTCTTCGGTGTGGTCTTGCGCACCGGTTTCAGTTTGTGCCGGTGCCACCACCCCGGAGCTAGCTGCCCGACGGCGCGGGCGACGCATAGTTTCCAGCACCGTGTCGGCGCTAGCAACTACCGATCCACCTCCGGAAATAGTCTGCTTCTGGGCCGGGGCGGCCGGTGCATGTGCGGGGGTGACGCTTACATTGGGAGCACTAGCGGCGCGGCGCACAGCCCGACGGCGCGGGCGCGGCTGGGCTACCTCGCTAGCTGCGTGTGCCTGCTCGGCTACCTCGGTGCTTGCGGGCGCCTGTCCGGTTACCTCCTCCTGGGAGGCTGCCGGCTCTAGTGGCGCGTCAGCCGGCTGCTGAGCCTCAGCGGCGCCGGCGTGGGCCGCAACGCTATCGCTGTCCGCAGCAGCGCCGTCGTGAGCACCAGCGTCGCCAGCGACCGGGGCGGCGTCGTGAGCAGCACCGTTGGCAGCGTCGTCGTGAGCCTGCTGCGGCTCCAAAACCTCCATAAAGTCAACCGGCGCAGCGCTCTGCACAAACCGACCCGAGCGGCGCACCCGGCGCGGGGGGCGGACGGTTTCACGCGGCGTCTCACTGGCCCCGCTTTCGTGAGCCTGCTCAGCGGCGGCAGCAATCTGGGCTAGAGCGTTGCGCACATTGTCACGCTCAGACTCATCGGCCACGCTAGCTGCAGCAGATTCGCTGGCGACGTCACCCTTATGACGCGGCTCTTCATCCCGGCGCTGCTTACGACGACGCTTACCACCATCTAGGTGCGCCGAGGCAGACATGGACATGTCCACCACCTGGTTTTCCACCGGGGCGTCATGAACGATAAAGCCACGCCCATTGCAGTGCTCACACGGCGTCGAGAAGGCCTCCACCAGCCCCTGCCCCACGCGCTTACGGGTCATCTGCACCAGACCCAAGCTGGTTACTTCAGTGACCTGGTGACGGGTGCGGTCGCGGCCCAGGCATTCGATTAGGCGGCGTAGTACCAGGTCACGGTTAGACTCCAGCACCATATCCACGAAGTCGATTACCACCATGCCACCGATGTCGCGCAGACGCAGCTGGCGCACAATCTCCTCAGCTGCTTCCAGGTTGTTGCGGGTGACGGTCTCCTCTAGGGTGCCGCCCGCGCCGGTAAAGCGCCCGGTGTTGACGTCAATAACCGTCATGGCTTCAGTGCGGTCAATTACTAAGGTACCGCCGCTAGGTAGCCACACCTTGCGGTCAAAAGCCTTAGCTAGCTGCTCATCCACCCGGTAAGTGGCAAACACGTCCACCGGGGAAACCCAGTGCTCTAGCCGGTCAGCTAGCTCAGGGCTCAGCTCAGTGACGTATTCACTAATGGTCTGCCAGGCCTTAGTGCCAGAGACGATCAGCTTGCGGAAGTCTTCACTAAAGACGTCACGCACCACGCGCAAAGCCAACTCCGGCTCGCCCTTTAGTAGCAGTGGGGCTTTGCCTGAGCCACGATTAACGGCCTCTACCTTCTTTTGGATCTGCTCCCATTGGGCGGTTAGGCGCTGCACGTCAGCGGCTAGCTGCTCTTCAGTAGCGCCCTCAGCGGCGGTGCGCACAATTACGCCGTGTCCGGCGGGCACAACCTGCTTCAAAATGCGCTTTAGGCGGCCGCGCTCAGTGTCGGGCAGCTTGCGTGAAATACCGGTCATAGACCCCCCGGGCACTAGCACCAGGTGGCGTCCGGCCAGGGTGATCTGGCTGGTTAGGCGCGCGCCCTTGTGACCGATGGGGTCCTTAGTTACCTGCACTACCACCGTGTCGCCGCTCTTGAGGGCGTCTTCGATGCGGCGGGGCTTGCCTTCCAGGCCGGCGGCGTCCCAGTTAACTTCACCGGCGTAAAGCACGGCGTTGCGGCCCTTGCCTAGGTCAACGAAGGCAGCTTCCATGGAGGGCAGCACGTTTTGTACGCGGCCGATGTAGACATTGCCCACCATTGAGGTTTGGGTGTGGCGGGCTACGTAGTGTTCTACCAGCATGTCGTCTTCAAGTACGGCGATCTGGTTGAGGCCGTCTTTTTCACGCACGATCATCTGGCGGTCTACGCTTTCGCGGCGGGCCAGGAATTCAGCTTCGGTCACGATGGGGCGACGGCGTCCGGCCGCGCGTCCTTCACGGCGGCGCTGACGCTTAGCTTCTAGGCGGGTAGAGCCTTTAAGCGCGGTAACTTCGTCTTTAACGTCCCGGGCTTCGTCTGAGCGGGTACGGGTGCGGCGGCGACGGCGACGGCGCAGCGAGCCAGACTCGCCGCCTTCTTCTTCCTCACTACCTTCTTCACTGGCCTGTGCGTCACCTTCAGCCTCTTGAGAGCCGGAGGCATCGGCAGAGGCGGCGCTGGGGGTGTTTTCTTCTTCCTCTTCGCGCATGCGTGAGCGGCGTCCGCGCCCGCCACGACGACGGCGCACAGACTTGCGGCCGTTTTCTTCGTCTTCTTCAGCTGTGATTACATCAGTACTTTCGTCCTGAGTTGCTTCGCTCTCTTCGTCAGCTACTTCGACGCGCTTTTCGCGGCTAGTACGTTCGTCACGGTGGCGAGTTTTGCGGGACTTAACGCTCGCGCGCGGGGTGCGGGCGGCGTCGTCGTCATTTTCAGCAGAATCAGCCTCTACTACCGGGCGCTTACGCACTGCCGAAAAATCGGGGGCCTGAAATAGTAGGGAACCAAAAGAAGCGGACGCACTGGGGGCTGCCTGGGGTTCCTCGGCAGCACTAAAAGTAGAGTCAGCCATTATTTTCTCCAAAGTGACGCAGCCCAGGTTCGCACCTACCCCAAGCTGGTCGGGTCGTCGCCGCAGTGGGCGGAAAGTCTAGGAGCATCCCTTATGGGATGTCAGGGCCGCCGCAGTGCGCATTCTAGCCGGGCTTTGCAGCGACGAACTTATGCGGCGCAAAAGCAGTTTGGCGAGCGCAGGGCAGGCGGAGAGCGCGCTGGTACGTAAGCGGAGCTCTTAGGGAATTATTCCACACCCATGGCACTAAAACCTGGTAGAGGCGTCACAGATGGCCAGTTTTTACTGTTGGCGTTAATAGCCTCAAGCGGAGCCTGAGCATTTTTCGGGCGTGTCGAAGCTGGCTTAGGGAGAGCACAAAAACGGGACTTAAGTCAGAAACATATAAACCGACCCCAGTCAGTAGGGACGTATGTCCCAGGTATTTTGCAAGGGTAAACAAATTCACTTGAGTCGTTTGCACCCTTAGTCAAAAAGTCCCACTTCTTCATGACAGCGCGTCAGGCTTGGAAGTACACTTACGGCGAAGTGTTTTGGCCCTACGGCTAAAAACTCAAGATTGAATCATTAGTACCAAGAAAGGTAGCGCTTGTGACCACCGCAATGGCGCTCGACAGTCTGGACCTAGCCCGCTGGCAGTTCGGGATCACGACCGTCTATCACTTCGTTCTGGTTCCGCTCACCATCGGCCTAGCACCGCTGGTGGCGCTCATGGAAACCGCTTGGCTCAAGACTGGTAACGAGCAGTGGCTAACTCTTACCAAGTTCTTCGGCAAGGTATTCATTATTAACTTCGCACTCGGTGTGGCCACCGGTATCGTGCAGGAATTCCAGTTCGGTATGAACTGGTCTGAATACTCTCGCTTTGTAGGCAACATCTTTGGCGCTCCGCTAGCCTTCGAGGCCCTGCTGGCCTTCTTCATGGAATCCACTTTCATGGGCGTGTGGATTTTCGGCTGGGACCGTCTGAGCAAGAAACTGCACAACCTGTGCATCTGGATGGTAGCGCTAGGCGTTAACCTGTCCGCCCTATTCATTTTGGCCGCTAACTCCTGGATGCAGCACCCGGTAGGCGCCGTCGTTAACCCCAAGACCGGCCGCGCCGAGCTTGATGGTATTGGCGGCTTCTTCGAGGTACTCACCTCTCCCCTAACCTGGGCCACCTACCTGCACGTAGTGACCACTGCCCTGCTGGTTGCCGGCGCCATGGTTATGGGTATTTCCATCTGGTGGATGGTGCGCGCGGTGCGTGCCGAGCAGAAGTTTGAGGCCACCGAGCTGTGGCGTCGCGGCGCTCGCTTTGGCGCCTACTTCGCCCTAATCGCCGGCCTTGGTGTACTAGGCACCGGTCACTGGCAGGGCCAGCAGATCGCTGAATACCAGCCCGCCAAGTTCGCCGCCGCCGAGGCCCTGTGCCAGAGTCAGGAAGGCGCCGGCTTTACCGTAGCTGCCTTTGGTGACTGCTCTGCCAACGGCGGCCCCACCCGCATCATTGAGATCCCCAAGGTCTACTCCTTCATGGCCACCAACGACTTCAACGCCCGCATGACCGGCTTGGACGACGCCCAGAAGGACATGGAGCAGCGCTTTGGTAGCACCGCTGCCGACGGCTCCAAGATCAACTACACCCCCGACGTGATGACCACCTTCTGGACCTTCCGTCTGATGATCGGCACCGGCTCGCTATCCATCTTGCTGGCCCTGGTGGTGCTGTACCTGACCCGCGCCAACAAGCTCATTGCTAACCGCAAGCTGGGCACGCTGGCTCTGTGGAGTGTGACCCTGCCCTTCCTGGGTGCCAGCTTCGGTTGGATCTTTACCGAAATTGGCCGTCAGCCTTGGGTAGTAGCCCCCAACCTGGCCACGGTACGTCCTGACGACCCCACCACCTGGGTATACATGCTCACCCAGAACGGTGTATCCACGGTAGTCTCTTCTGCTTCCGTATTGACCAGTATGGTCGTATTCACCCTGCTCTATGCCGCTCTGGGCGTGGTTTGGTTTATGCTCCTGCGTCGCTATGTGCGTGAAGGCGTACGCACCCCGGTAGCTGACAAACCGGCCGACGACGCCGAGCTGACCTTCCAGTACTGATAAATACAAGGAAGTAAGACAAAATGACGTTATCTGTTCTCTGGTTCATCCTCATCGCTGTTTTGTGGATCGGCTACCTGACCCTAGAAGGCTTCGGCTTTGGGGTGGGCATGATCTACAAGTTCGTGGCCAAAGATGAGCGCGAACGCCGCGCCCTACTAGGCACTATCGGCCCCCACTGGGACGGTAACGAGGTATGGCTACTCACCGCTGGTGGTGCCACCTTCGCCGCTTTCCCCGAGTGGTACGGCACGCTCTTTTCTGGAGCCTACCTAGTTCTGTTCCTGATCCTGCTGGCCCTGATCGTGCGTGTCTGCGCTATTGAGTGGCGCGGCAAGATCAACTCTGACACCTGGCGTGCTCGCTGGGACTGGGCCCACACCATCAGCGCCTGGCTGCCCGCCATCTTGTGGGGTGCGGCCTTCGCCAATCTGGTGCAGGGTATGCAGATTGAGGTAGTTGAGGTTGCCAGCCGCAAGGTTGTGCCCGTCTCTGAGGCCCTGGCGGCCCAGAGCGCCGGCACCCTGATTCCGGGTGCCTCCCACGAAATCACCGGTGGCTTCTGGAGCCTGATCACCCCCTTCACTCTGCTAGGTGGTTTGGTTACCTGCTCGCTGTTCTTGACCCACGGGGCCCTGTTCGCGGCCCTAAAGACCGCTGGCGATCTGTCCAAGCGTTGCTCCGCCCTGGCCCTGAAGCTGGGCGTGGTCTCCACCGTACTCACCGCACTGTGGGCGCTGTGGGCTCAGCTGGCCTACTCCGCCAGCCCCGCTTCTTGGATTGGTCTGGTACTGGCTGCCCTGTTCCTGGTGGCTTCCTTGTACCTGAATCTGCGTGGGCGTCAGGGTCTGGCTTTTGCCACCCACTTTGGTGCCATTGCCTTTGCCGTGGTGTTCATCTTCCTGGCTATCACCCCCGACATTATGCGTTCTGCCATCAACCCGGCTTACTCGCTGACCATCTCTCAGGGTGCTAGCGCGGATGTGACCTTGCTGATTATGAGCATTGCTGCCGTGGTATTCGTACCCGTGGTGCTGGTGTACACCATTTGGAGCTACAAGGTCTTCGCCAAGCGCATCAACGCTGAAAAGATCGACCCCAATGCCGGCCTGGACCCGGTTAAGGTGCGCGACAACTCCGCTAAGCCGGTGGGCTTGGCTTACTGATCACTTGGCCTGCTGATCAATAAGATCAGTACTCACCACTGATTGATGTTTAGCAAAGCGCTGGTGGCGGGCAACCTGCTTATGGTTGCCCGCCACCAGACTTTTTTCCTAAATCAAACTATTTGAATATCCTCGCTAGACTGGCCTTGTGAAGCCTTTGGACCCACGCCTGGCGCGCTACGCTAAAGCGGCTCGCAGCTACATTATTTTCACCGCAGTCACCGGTTTTCTAACCGCCGCTGCCATAGTTAGCCAAGCTGCTTTGATTGCCTACGTAATTGCCCCCGTGATCACCTCAAAGCAGTCCTTAAACACGCTGGCCCTGCCACTGGCCCTGTTGGCGGGGGTGCTAGTTGTGCGCGTAGCAATTACCTACCTGCAAGAGTCACGCGCCCACCGCGCGGCCACACAAACGGTGGTGCAGCTACGCAAGCGCGTATTAGAGCAGGCTATTGCCGCCGGCCCACGTTGGCGCTCCACCAACACTTCCCAGAGTGCCACTTTGGCTACGCGTGGCCTAGATGATCTAGAGCCTTACTTCACCCGCTACCTGCCCCAGCTGCTGCTGGCGGCCACGGTCACCCCGGCCACGGCCCTAGTGATGTTCACCCAAGACATCCCCTCAGCTATTGCGGTAGTGGCCACGATCCCGCTGATCCCTATTTTTATGATCCTGATCGGCAAGCTCACCTCTCAGTACTCCAATGAGCGTCTAGCAGCCATGCAGCGTCTAGGCGCCCAGGTTTTAGATTTGGCTTCAGGGCTACCCACCCTTAAGGCGCTAGGGCGCGCCCAGGGGTCAAGTAAACGCATTTATCAGCTTGGCAAGGCTTATAACGCCACCACTATGGCTACTTTGCGGGTAGCTTTCCTCTCTGGCGCAGTGCTGGAATTTATCACTACCCTATCGGTGGCGATTGTGGCCGTTGAGGTAGGTTTCCGCCTGCTATATGGGCACCTGGATTTAGCTACTGCCCTGCTGGTAATCATGATTGCCCCCGAGGTTTATCAGCCCCTGCGTCAGGTGGGTTTCCACTTCCACGCCTCAGCTAATGGTGTGGCTGCCGCCGAGCAGGCTTTTGAAATCATTGAGCGCTCCCAGCACCAGGGCAGCCAAGCGGCCCCACAGCTGAGCCAAACCACTATTGAGATCAGAAATCTTTCGGTTAAGGCTCGCGGCACCTATGCCCCAGCTTTGCTTTCGGCCCGCTTAGAGCCGGGAAAAATCCATGTGCTGGTAGGTAAATCCGGTGCCGGTAAAACCACCACCGCCCAGGTATTAATGGGCTTAGTACAGCCCACTAGCGGCCAAGTTAATTTGCTCAGCGACGGCGCCAGCTTGGATTTGCGTGAAGTTGAGCTTAACTCCTGGTGGCGCCAGCTAACCTGGGTGAGCCAACATCCAGCGATTTTACCCGGCTCAGTGCGTCAGTATCTGCTTAGTGCCGGCGCGTGCAGCCAAGCCGAGCTGGAAAAGGCGGCGCAGGTAACCGGTTTCGACGCCGTCGTAGCCGCGCTGCCCCAAGGCTGGGACACCCAGCTGGGTCAAGGCGGGGTGGGTTTAAGCGTGGGTCAGCGTCAGCGCTTGGCGTTAACCAGGGCCCTAGTCAACCCCAGCGCCCTGGTACTGCTTGATGAACCCAGCGCCCACCTGGATGCCATCAGTGAAAACCAGATCGTGCAGGCCGTGCTGCAGCTGCGTGAAGCAGGCTCAACCGTGGTGGTTATTGCTCACCGTCAGGCACTTATCAACATTGCCGACAATGTCATTGAGGTGTGCGCCCAGGCGCTAGCCGCGCAGGAGGCTTAAGTGAATATGGTGTTTCTAAGCAGTCAAGAACGCGCCAGCCTACGCCAGTGCCTGCGCCTGTTAGGGCTTAACCGGGGTCGGTTTTGGGCTTCAGTGCTTACCGGTAGCGCCGGTTTGGCTAGCGCCATTGCCTTAAGTGCGGTGGCTGCCTGGCTAATTGCCCGCGCCAGCGAGCATCCCGATGTGGTGATGCTGGGAGTGGCGCCCGTAATGGTGCGCCTATTTGGTATTTCCCGCGCAGTTTTACGCTATGCGGAACGCCTAATCAGCCACGACACGGCGCTGCGCGGCATGAATGGGCTACGTACCCGGGTTTATCAGGCCCTAGCTGGCTCACGCGCTGACGTGGTGGCCGCCCTGCGCCGTGGGGATGTGCTAGCCCGCATGGGAGCTGATATCGACGCCGTCGGCGACTTGGTGGTGCGCGCCTATCTGCCCGCAGCGGTAGCCCTGGTGAGCAGCCTACTGACGGTAGTGGCTATCGCCTTTATCTATCCCCCTGCTGCCCTGATTTTGGCTCTGTGCCTAGCTATCAGCGGTATTGGCGCTCCCCTAGTAACCATGCGAGCTACTCGCCGGGCCCTAGATGCGCGCCGCCTAGCTGACACGCAGCTAGCAAATGCCACCCTCAACATCCTGGAAAACGCTGACGAGCTGCGCATTAACGGCACTATGGAAACCGCCCAAAATGAGCTAGCCCAAATTGAGCAGCGCATTATTGCCCTTAAAGACAGCGCTGCCCGGCCTGGCGCGCTAGCCGCAGCCATTGATATTGCCGCCACCTTAGCTGCCGTAATTGGGGCGATTTTGGTTGGTAGCCCGGCTGTGGCCGCCGGCAGCCTTAACCCGGTGATGCTGGCGGTTATTACGCTTACGCCTCTGGCTGCTTTTGAAGCCACCGCCCCACTTGGTCCGGCCAGCACCCAGCTAATTGTTTCCGCCCAGGCCGCCACGCGCGTAATGGAGCTGGTTGATCAGGCCCGTCAGGCAGCCGATGAGCCCACCCACGAGCTAGCTGCGCCCGGTGCCAAGGTAAGTTTGCGCGCCCGCAACCTGGCTACTGCTTGGCCAGGGGGCCCCGTTATCAGTCAAGGCATTGATCTGGAAGTTAAACCAGGCCAGTCACTGGCCATTGTGGGCTCTTCGGGAATTGGTAAAACCACTCTGCTGTACACCCTGGCCGGGATCCTGCCTGGCGCCCAGGGCAGCGTCGAGGTACTGACCAGCCAGAACACTTGGCAGCCACTGTATGGCGCCCCGCGTCAACAAGCCGCCGCCTACGTGAGCCTAACTGCTGAAGATGCCCATATTTTTAATACCTCAGTGCTAGAAAACCTGCGTGTAGCCAAGGGTGATATCACTGCTGAGCAAGCCCATAAACTGCTAGAGCAGGCTGGTTTAGGTACTTGGATAAGCCAGCTACCTAAAGGTTTAGACACTGTCTTAGGGTCGGGTGCCACCAGTATTTCCGGTGGAGAACGCCGTCGACTCTTACTGGCCCGCGCCCTAGCCAGCCCCGCCCGCATCCTGCTGCTAGATGAGCCCGGTGAGCATCTAGACCCGGCCACCGCTGACGCCCTAATCACCGACCTATTACAAGCCGACTCTAAGCGCGCTATTGTGCTAGTAACCCACCGGCTAAGTGCTTTGGCCAGCGCTAATGAAGTAGTGCTGCTAGGCAAAGAAAACCAAGCTGTCCGCATTGTTGCCCGTGGCAGCCACAGCCAGCTACTAGCTAGCAGCAAGGAATACGCTTGGGCTCTAGTGCAGGAGGAAAGTAGCGATGAGTGACACCTTCCAATTTCCCGGAGTGCCAGATGATGACCCGCTGGGCGATATTGATATCCCCTCTCCCCTAACCCCCAGGGTTTCTACGTACTCCTCGGCTACGGTCGCCGTCGAAAACGGGGAGGTAAACGGCTTCACTGTGCACTCCAACCGGATGCGCTCCACCCGGGCCCTAACTGACCTGGGACTAGGCACTGCCGCCGATCTAGATTCACGCACCCTGGATCTACTGGCAGCCGCCCTGGATCTAACCAGCTCCCTAAAAGTACGTGATGCTCTGCAGCGTTTTGTTACCTCTGCTTGTCAGCTAACCGGGGCCGCTTGGGGCACTATTGCGGTGCATAACCAAAACAACCCCTTTGGACCCATGGTTAACGCCGGTGTGCCCACCGCCTCACCGGTGCAGCTAGCTTATGAATCAGTGCAGGGACCAAATCAGCTAAACCCCCAGCAGGCGGGCACCCTAATCGATTCGGGTGCAATTATCCGCAATGACCTGTCTGTTGCCAGCGCTTTTACCGGCGCCATTGAGGGCGAAGGGCCCGGCTCGCTGCTAACCGTGCCCTTGCAGGTGCACAGCCAAATCTTTGGCCAGATTTATCTGTGTGATAAGCCCGGCGGGTTTGTTACTAGTGACGCCGCCACTGTCTCTATGCTGGCGCGCGCAGCGGCTGTAGCCATTGATAATGCTCGCCTGTACCGGGTGGCTAATGAGCGCACTCAGTGGATGAGTGTCTCCCAGGAGCTAACCAGCACGCTGCTTTCTGGCGCCGACGAAGAAGACGCCCTGGGGCTGATTACCAAGCGCGTGCGTGAAGTGGCCCGCGCAGATACTTCGGCCCTGATTTTGCCGGGAATTGGTGACAGCTGGGTGTGCGAGCTGGCTGACGGCTTATGGGCTAATGAGCTGATTGGCACCGTGTTTCCCCCCGATGGGCGGGCCATGAACTGCCTGCATACTCGCTGCGGCCTGCTGGTGCCCTCTTTATGTGAAGAAAAAGTGCTGCGGGTGGAGGAGCTAAGCCGCTTTGGCCCAGCCCTATATGCCCCCATGATTTCCCACTCTCAGGGTATTGGGGTGATTTTGCTGCTGCGTGTGCCTGGGCGCGGGGAGTTTACTGAGCAGGATCTAGAAATCGCCCAATTGGTGGCCTCCCAGGCTTCGATGGCTTTTGAACTGGCTAGTGCCCAGCACGCTGAAGAGATGGCTAATCTGCTTGATGAGCGTGCCCGCATTGGCCGTGACCTGCATGATCTGGCCATCCAGCAGCTGTTTGCTACCGGTATGCGTATCACTTCAGCCCGCAAGCGCTTGGCTGCTGGGGAGCAGCTGGGGCCCGAGGAGATTTTGGCTGCTCTCGACGGCGCGCTGGGGGCTATTGATGAGTCGGTGGCCCAGATCCGCTCGATTGTGCGCTCTTTGCGTGACCGTGATGAGGAAGTGGGCGTGGTGGAGCGTTTGCGCCGCGAATCCTCACTGGCCCGTAACTCTCTGGGTTACGCCCCTTCGTTGATTATTACCGTTGACGGCAAGTCGCTTAGCAACTGTTGCCGCGACGAGGAAGATAACCTGATCTCCATTATTGACGCCGCCGTTGACGATGATCTGGCTGATGACCTGGTAGCAGTAACCCGTGAGGCGCTAGCGAATGTGGCCCGCCATGCCAAGGCTTCCTCAGTGCGGGTGCAAATTGATTTCACCGGTTTGGATCTAACTAACGCCTCGTGTCAGCACACCCCCAGCCAAGTGGAGATTCAGGTAGATGACGACGGCGTGGGGCTAGATCCTACCTCTACGCGTAGCTCCGGCACCGCCAATATGAGTCAGCGGGCACTGCGTCGTGGCGGTAGCTTCAGTTTGGGGCCCAGTCCGCGCGACGACGCTGCCCAGGCTGCGCAGGCAGGTCAAGATACGCATCGCGGCACCCGCCTAATTTGGCAGGCGCCGCTAGAAAACTCGGTCGGTTAAGAAAATCGGTTAGCTACGTGAGCCGGCGCGCCAACCCGAGGCGCGCTGGCTAGCTACCCAGGCGGCCACCTGAGTGCGGCGCTGCAGGCCCATCTTGGCCAGCAGGGAGGTGATGTGGTTCTTCACCGTCTTTTCAGCAACCCCCAGCTGGGCGCCGATTTCCCGGTTAGACAGGCCCTCACCGATCAGCACCAGCACCTTACGCTCAGCGTTGGTTAGGTCAGCGGTAGGGTCATCGTGGTCAGCGCGACGGCGGGTAACCGTGCGCTCATCTAGCAGCACACGCCCGTCAGCCACAGCCCGCACCACATCAGAGATTTCGGCGCCGTGCACGCTCTTAAGCACGTAGGCACGGGCCCCTACCTCCAACGCCTCAGCCAGGGCCTCGTCGTCGTCGAAGGAAGTTAGCACGATGGGCAGAGCCTGCGGGACAGACTGCGACAGGGCGCGGATAACCTCAATACCAGTGCCGTCAGGTAGCTGTAGATCCACCAGGACAACGTCAGGACGCATTAGGTCCGCACGTCGTATAGCTTCCGCCTTAGAACCGGCCTCCGCTACAACTTCGAGGCCGTCTGCGCGGTCAATGATGTCTGAGATGCCGCGACGGACAATCTCATGGTCATCGATAATCATGACGCGAACGTTCGCGCCCTCCCGGTTTTCTACCATGGAGCTAAGACTAGCAACAATGGGCCCTAGTCCTATAATCAAAAACTTGTAAAACTATAGGAAATTTTTATAACGCGGTGTTTTAACCTTGTTTATTGCGCTGACAATTGGGGCAGCGTACATGTGAACGCCCGCCAATAACCTCTTTGCGTAGTAGCCGCCCACAACGCGAACAGGGCTGCCCTTCACGTCCATAGACCTCTAGCGACCTAGCAAAGTATCCAGCTTCTCCTTCAGTATTTACATATAAAGCATCAAAACTGGTGCCGCCTTGAGCTAAAGCGCGTTGCATAACTTCGCCGGTGCTTTGCAGTAAAAGTTTTAACTTGGCTTTGCTCAGTGAACTACCCGGCCGGGCGCCGGCAATACGTGCAGCCCATAAAGCTTCATCAGCATAAATGTTGCCGATTCCCGATATAACACCTTGATCTAAAAGCTGGGTCTTTATAGCTCGACTAGAGGCCTGCAAGCGGCCAATTACCTGGGCTTTATCAAGATAGGGATCTAAAACATCGCGAGCCACATGAGTGTCAGTTACCGGAATGGCATTTAACTGACTGCCGCAGCCACCTGGAAAACCATCACTAGTGGGCACCATATCCACCACCGCCAAGCCGCCAAACATGCGCTGATCAACGTGGTGCAGCACGGTGGAGCCTTCCAGCCTTAAACGCACCCGCAAATGGCGGTGATTGAAATGCTCAGCCTCTAGCCCACTATGGACCAGCAGCTGCCCACTCATACCCAGGTGGGCGGTCAGGGCGGCGCCGTCGTCGAGAACTAGCCATAAAAACTTGCCGCGACGCACCGCCGCCTGCACCTGACGACCCACCAACTGATCAACAAATGAGGCCGGTCCCCCCACATGCCTGCGCAGCGGGCGGCTATCTAGCACCTCAACCTCTGTGAAATGCAGCCCCACCAGGTGCTTTTCTAGCCCCCGGCGCACTACCTCAACTTCAGGAAGCTCAGGCATTAATCGTCAGTGGCGTTAGCGGGCACGCCTCCTAGCAGGCTGCCGTGAGCCTGGTCGGCGGCCAAAGCCTCATTAACCCCGGGCAGGGCCAAGCCGGCGTCGCCCTTTTCAGCTAAAAGCCGGGCATAAGCAGACTCAGCGGCCACCAGCTCCGCAGCCTTCTTCGAGGAGCCCTCCCCGCTGCCCAGCTCATGGTCACCCACGCGGGCGCAGGCCCTAAAGCGACGCGAGTGGTCAGGCCCAAAGCCCTCAACCTCGTAGTTAGGCGCACCCAAGCCGTGCGCATTACACAGCTCCAGCAGCGAAGTCTTCCAGTCCATAGCGCCCCCACGCACCTGGGCGCGGTTAAGGAAACCAGAGACCAAAACCTGCACTACCGGGCGGGTAGCGTTAAAACCGTGAGTTAGGTAGGTGGCGCCAATCATGGCCTCAACCGTGTCAGACAGGATTGAAGCTTTTTCACGCCCACCGGTAATGGCCTCACCATTACCCAGCAAAATGAACTCACCCAGACCTAGCTGCTGGGCAATCTGCGCCAAAGCTGGCTCAGAGACGGTAGCTGAACGCATTTTGGCCAACTGTCCCTCGCTCACGCCTGGAAAGCGCGTATATAGCTCCTCAGTCACCACCAGGCCCAGCACCGAGTCACCCAGAAACTCTAGGCGCTCATTGGTGGGCAAACCGCCCTGCTCATGGGCCCAAGAGCGGTGGGTGAGGGCCAGTTCTAACAGCTCAGGGTCAATTTTGATACCCCAGCGGTTAAGCAGCACCTCACGGTCAGTGCGAGCGGCGGGGGCTTTTACCCGAGACTTACTTTTGCGAACCATCATTCTTCCTCTAGCAATGAGCGCAGTGCAGACCAGCGCGGATCTAGGATCTCGTGGTGATGGTCGGCAGGTAGATCAGCTAGACGCTGTCCACATTCTTGACATAGCCCTGGGCAGTCATCGCTGCACAGGGGCTGGAAGGGCAGCTTTAAAACCAGGGCGTCACGCAGTACCGGCTCTAAATCCACGCTGTCCTCATCTGAGATGGTCAGCAGCTCATCGGCGTCTTCTGTCTCGCTGTCTTCAGTTAGCTTGGCAGCTACTTCCGGCAGGAAAAACATCTCTGAGAAGTCAATGTCTTGCTCATAGCTGATCTCATCGAGGCAGCGGCCGCATTCGCCGGCAATCTGTACCTGGGCACTGCCGCTAACCAGTACGCCGTCGGTCATGGAGGTCAGTGTGGCCTGCATCCGCACAGGGGAGCCTGGCTTAGCGCCAATCATGGCGTTACCCAGATCTGCCGGGGCCGGCACAGTTAGCTCTACTTCTTTTACGGAACCTGCCTGGTGAGGTAGATCACGCAGGGAAATTACAAAGTCATTCATGTTTGCCTCCAGTAGTTATGCAATGGGCAAAGTTTTTGGCAAGGGGCGTCGCCTGGGGTAACCGTTAGGAGGGGTCAACTGACCAGCCCATATTGCGACGGCGCGTCACCGAAGGGTCCTGCCAGGTCTGGCTTGCCGGGGTTTCGGGGTTACGACGTCGCTCCAGCTCAGAGCGTCCAGCCATAGTCTGGTGCAGCAACTTTTCTAGAGTCTGCTGCAAGGAAGCCAGGTGGGCATCTGAATAGTTTTCCGCACCCGCGCGCATCCCGGCGGCCTTATCTTCAGCCTGGGCCACAATCTCATCGGCGCGCTCATGGGCGCGACGCACAATATTCTCGCCAGAGATAAGCCGCTCAGCTTCTTCATGGGCATGCTCAATTAGCGCCTCAGACTGGCGGTGACCGTCAGCGACTATAGCCTTGGCGCGCTCACGGGCCTGGTTAATAATCTCGTCTTCCTGCTCCAGGATTTTGCGGGCATCTTGGATAGACAGCGGTAAATGCTGGCGTACCTGGAACAGTAGGTCAGAAAATTCTTCACGGTTTACCAGCACCGAGGCGCCCATGGGCATCGGGCGAGCCTGTTCCAGAGCGCGCTCAAGCTTGCTCAGGTACTTTAGGACATCTGCCCCACGCTCATTTTCAGACACTGCGCCTCCTTCAAGATTTAAGGGCCGTGGCAACTACTGACGGCACAAGTGAGTCAATGTTACCGCCGTAGCTGGCCACATCTTTCACTAGTGAAGACGAGATATGCCCCATGCCGGGGGCAGCGGGTAAAAATACCGTCTCCACTCCACCTAGCTGTGTGTTTATAAAGGCCATAGGCGCTTCACTATCTAAATCGCTGCCGTTACGTAGCCCTTTAACAATAGCAACCGCCCCGATTTGCTCAGCGTAGCTGGCCACTAGGCCGTGCAGGGCCACTACTTTAACGTTTTGCAGGTGGCTTAACGACGCCGTCGCTAAGCGCACTCTTTGCTCATCACTAAAGTGGTAACGCCCGCGCTTATCACGGTTTTGCGCCACAGCCACTACTACCTGGTCAAAAATTTTGGCAGCCCTGCTAACAATATCGACGTGTCCATTAGTTATTGGGTCAAAGGAGCCGGGGTAGAGAGCTGTGCGCATGTACTAAGCCTAATGCCAGCTGCAACTTTAGCCGCTGCGAGCGCGCCGTAATAGGCTTTAAGTATGAGCAGAATCGTGGCCGGCAGCGTAGGTGGGGCCCCCTTACGTGTGCCCTCTTCAGGTACTCGCCCTACTTCTGAGCGGGTGCGCGAGGCCCTGTTTTCTAAACTTGAGACCTATCAGGTGCTGCAAGGTGGGCGGGTAGTTGACTTATGCGCGGGCTCTGGGGCCTTGGGGCTGGAGGCTGCTAGCCGTGGCGCTAGCGAGGTGGCCCTGGTTGACTATGCGCGCGGGGCGGTTAAGGCCTGTCAGGATAATGTGCGCCGGCTGGGTTTGCGCGGGGTGCGCGTGGTTATGGCTAAGGCGCAGGCCTATACTGCGGGGCCGGCTGGTAGCCCGGTGGATTTAGTGTTTTTTGATCCGCCCTATGACATGAGTGAGGCTAGCGTCAGTGAGGTTCTTGCTCCGCTGGTGCGCAGCCAGGACCCGTGGCTGCAGCCGCACTCGGTGGTGGTGGTGGAGCGTTCTACGCGCTCACCGGAGCCGACTTGGCCGGCAGGGATGCATAGTTTTACCGATAAGAAATACGGTGAAACTCGCCTGTGGTTTGCCGAGTTGGATTAGGGCCAGTTCCGTTTACTAGGACTTTTAACTAGGACTTTTCTAGGAAGGCCTGCGAGTCTTCATCTAGGCGCCGGGCCAGCACTTGGGCTAGGGCCGGCGCCTGCTCTAGCTGTGGATCGGCCTTAACTATTTGCCAGGCGTCTTGGCGGGCTTGCTCAATTACTTTGACGTGTTCACTGTCAGTTACTTGCAGTAGGTCTAGGTTGCGTTTGCGCCCTGACTGGCTTGAGCCCAGTACATCGCCTTCGCTACGTAGGCGTAGATCGGCTTCGGCTAGTTCGAATCCGTTGGTGGTGGAGGCGAAAGCTTTGAGGCGGTGGAAGGCGGGTGAGCCTACCTGCGCGCCGGTGACTGCCATGCATATGGCGGGTTTGTCGGCGCGCCCCACCCGTCCGCGTAGCTGGTGCAGTTGGGATAGGCCAAAGCGTTCGGCGTCTAGGATCACCATCATGGTGGCGTCTGAAACGTCCACCCCTACCTCCACTACGGTGGTGGTTACTAATAGTGGGGTGGTGCCTTGGATGAAGTTACTGAGGGAGTTTTCTTTTTCGACGCCGTCCATGCGCCCGGTGAGGGTACCAATAGAGATGCCAGCTAGTTCTGGTTCTTTGGCTAGGCGCTGTGCCCAGTCATTTACGGAAGCTAGGGACGCGTCTGAAGTTTCACTGTCAATGCTGGGGCACACCACGAATACGCGTCCGCCTCCAGCTATTTCTTGGGCAGCGCGGCGCCATAAGGCTTGCACCCAGGCTTGTCTTTCCCAGGGCACTAGGTGGGTGGTTACCTGGGTGCGCCCGGCTGGTAGCCCTTCTAAAACTGAGATTTCTAGATCACCAAAGACGGTCATGGCCACGGTGCGGGGAATGGGTGTGGCTGTCATAACCAGTAGGTGCGGGGTGGTGTGAGCGCCGCTTGGGTCAAGTGAGCCGCGTTCACGCAGCACATTACGCTGGGCCACCCCAAAGCGGTGCTGTTCATCGATAACTACCAGCCCCAAACCAGGCAGCTGGACAGTGTCTGAAAGTAGGGCGTGGGTGCCTACCACTATGGCGCTTTCACCACTGGCCAGTTTGGCTAGCACTGCGCGTTTAGCGGGCACGCTCATAGAGGCGGTTAGCAAATAGATTTTGTCTGCGGCGCCTACTTCTAGCCCCGGCAACGCCGCTAAGCCACTGCCTTGGGCACCTTTGCTTTCTTTAGCACCTTGCGCCGCGCCAATTGGGCCCACCTGGCTAAGTAGGCGTTTTAGGGAGCTTACATGCTGGGCTGCTAGCACTTCAGTGGGGGCCAGTAGGGCGCACTGACCACCTTGACCTAGCACTTGGGCCATTGCGCGCAGGGCCACCACGGTTTTACCGGCGCCCACATCACCTTGCAGCAGACGCTGCATGGGCACGGTCTTGTTCAGATCCTGGGCGATCTGCTCACCCACCTGCACTTGGGAGGTGGTTAGTTCAAAAGGCAAATGCGCGTCAATCTGGCTACGCAGCGAGTCTGCCTTAGGCACCGGCCAGGCAATGGCGTGTTCTCGAGCCAATACATCAGCGCGGTGGCTGGCTAAAGCCACCTGGGTGAGTAAAGCCTGGTTGTAGCGCAGGCGTGAGCGCGCCCGCACCCACTGGCTGCTATCTGCCGGCCCATGCACCTGTCGGTAGGCTTCAAGCAGACCAAGTAGACGGCGTCTAGCCAATATTTTCTTTGGCACATACTCGGGCACATCCGTATCGCGAAGCTGATCAAGCACCATGCGCACAGCCTTAGCCAGGCGCCAACTAGGCAAGGCTTCACTAGCGCGATAAATCGGGATAGGCCGGGCCATCAGGGCTTGACGCTCAGTTTCACTTAGCTCATCAAGTACCTGGAACTTGGCACCGGTTAGCTGCAAGCGTCCGCCACGAAACTTGGTTTTACCGGCGAAAATTGCGGTGGTATCAGGCTGAAGTTGGCGAGCGTAGTTGCTTAGCTGGTAGTGGGCTCCGAACATCACCACTTCCATCTCCATCAGCCCGTCAGTAACTAGGGCCTGTAAAATTGCTGGTGGCCGCCCGGACATGGTGCGCCTAACCTGGGCGTGAATTACCTGCACCTGTACGGTTACCTCTTCATCGGCAACCAGCTGGCCTAAAGAGCTCAGCTGCCCCCAGGTTTCGTAGCGTTTAGGCAGATAGTCCAGCAAATCCCAGCCGGTATGTAGATCCAGCTTAGCTAGGGCGGTGGCGGTGCGTTTACCCAGCAACCGCTCCAGGGGCCGCTCTAGCAGGCCAGGGGCCCTCTCACTGGCCGGTGTCATTAAAATCCTTCCAAGCCCACCAGCACCTGGTCTAAATCTTGGTGCGAGGCGTAGATATTTATGTCCAGGTCTTCGTCTATGCCCATATCTTGGGCTTTTTGTACGACGGCGTCGCGGATTAAGGGGGCCACGTCGCTATCGGCCAGGGCACCGACTAAAACCGTAACTGTCACGGTCCACTCCCCCAGCGCCTCAGCCACCGCCAGGGCGATGCGTTCGGCGTCGACCCCACTAAATTCAAGCACCCGCATACGCACCGCCGTCACCCAGGCGGTACGTTCCATCAAAGCCAGCTTGGCAGCCTCGTCTACATCTGAGCTGTTTTCCAGTTCAGCCAGGCCCAAAGCCATGGCGGTGACAAACATTGCCACCTCGTTAGAGGTGTCAGCGACCTTCAGGCGGGTCAGGGCTTCAACGCCGCCGGCAGATTTACTGGCGTAATCACCAGCCACCAGTACGTCGTCGCCAAGATTACTGTCATCTAAAGCCCACACAGCGGCGCGTGAAGTGAGCGAGCGGGAAGCTGCGTGGGCCGCCGAGATTGAGGCCTCATCGCAAGGTAGTACAAAAGCATTGGGGTTTTGAATATCGCCTGCTGCCCGCACGATTGCGTCAGAGTCTGGCTCTAGTACCACCACAGCCCCAGCCCGCGCCAAAGGCACGATTAGTCCCGGGGCGCGTGTGCAGGCAATTACCCCGATCTCGTTTTGGACTTTACGGGCCGCTTTTGAGGGGCGCTTAGCACTAAAGCGTTCCAGGGGAATCACATTTGAGCCGCCCCGAGCGTTAAAACCGTAAGGGTTTGTGGGCGGCTCGGTGTGGCTAGAGCGCAGGCGGCGAATACAGACCTGGCGGGCCTTACCGTAAGGAGGTAGGGCCGCGCGCGGGTTGTCGGTGTGCACATGCACGTGGAACAAACCCATATTGAGGCTGTCGACCGCCCCCACCACGGCCACACTGTCACCTATTTCTCCCAGCCCCTTGCGTAGTCGCTCAGCTTGGAAAGCGGTGGCGTTCCACAGGTACATCACCTCAAACTCACCCGAGCGGCCCGAAACCCGCTTATGGGAAGTGTTGTTTTGAGATAGGTCAGTGAGCATATTTACAGCCGTACCGGTCAGATCCCCCTGCGGGTTAAATACGTCTGCCAGCGCCGTCATAATCAGCATGATGGCCCCGGCTCCCGCATCAACTGGGCCGTGACCAATACCAACCGTTTCCACCACTGCCTCTTGGGCCCCAAAAGCGGCGGTGGCAGTGATTTCCTCCAGGGTTGGGCGCGCTGAATTATCTAACGTGTCAGCGCCCGCCTGGGCAGCTGAACGCATGGCACTAATGAAAGTGCCCTCCACCGGGTGGGAGACTGCTTTTACGGCTCCACGCGCCATGGCCTGCAAGGCGGCCACCAACTCCACTGGACGCAGCCCTTGGCTGGGAGCTTTTTGGGCACTTTCGCTAAAAGCAAGTAAACACTGGGCCAAAATCATCCCAGAGTTACCCCGCGCCCCCAGCACCGCTCCCGCTGAGGCCACTGCGGCGGCGTCGGCAAAATCAATCACATCAGCTTGAGTTAACGCGCGGGCCGCCCCAGCCAAAGTATGAGTAACATTTGCACCAGTATCACTATCTGCAACCGGGAACTCATTTAGCGTATTTAGCAGCTCACCGTAGCGCACGCAGGCAGCATGAGCATGGACCAGCCAACTGTGGAGCTGTTCAATACCCAGGTGTTCAGGCGCAGACATAGAACTAATTTTGCCGTGTTAACCTAGCTAGAGGCTACCCGGACGCAAGCTGTGCCTCAGACCATAGCTGTAAAGTTTGAGCATAGGGGCAAAATAACGCTACACTGTTCGGGTTGCCTGAGGCGGTTTGCCTGAGGTACATGACCTTGCGCCAGGCCGGGTTTGCCGAGTCTAGGCGTTTTCAAGTTGAAGATCAGGAGTGAGACACCGTGGCTGCTGTTTGCGACGTCTGCGGCAAGGGCCCCATCTTCGGCAAGAGCGTCTCGCACTCCCACGTGCGGACCAACCGCCGGTGGAACCCCAACATTCAGCGAGTTCGTGCTCTCGTTAATGGCGCCCCTAAGCGTCTAAACGTGTGCACTTCTTGCCTCAAGGCCGGCAAGGTTACCCGCAACATCTGAGCGCGTAGCTAAGGCTTTAAAGTATGGCTCTATCCCTTTGGGATGGGGCCATTATTTTTTAATATTGCAGGTGGCAATGCTTCGTGAGCTAGGTTACTGTAGTGACATGACAGCTACGCCACGCCCTGCCGAATTTTCTTTTATCGGTCGTATTCCTGTAACTGAAGTATTTCCCGTCATTGAAGATGGGCGCTGGCCTACAAAGGCTGTTGTAGGCGAAACCATTCCGATTCGCGCCACAGTTTTCCGTGAAGGCCACGATGCTTTTGCCGCCACCGCCATTTTGGTGCGCCCTGACGGCACTGATGGCCCGCGCGCCAACATGTACGAAATCGCCATGGGCCTTAACCGCTACGAGGCCCGCCTAACCCCCGACGAGCCCGGCGCTTGGAGCTTTAGGGTTGAGGGCTGGTCTGACCCCTACGCCACCTGGAAGCATGACGCCACACTCAAGGTGCACGCCGGCGTCGACGTCGAACTAATGCTGGAAGAAGGCGCCCGCCTGCTGCTACGCGCAGCCGAGGTGCCCACCCGCAGCAAGGGTGGCGTCAACACCCTCAACTACGCCGCCTCCGTACTACGCGACACCTCGCGCAACCCCTACGAGCGTCTAGATGCCGGCCTAAACATCTCAGTACAAAACGAGCTGGCTGCCCTACCGCTACGCGACATGGTTTCCCCCTCTGCCACCTACCCGCTACAGGTGGACCGCCAGCGGGCCCTATTCGGTTCCTGGTATGAGATCTTCCCGCGCTCACTGGGCGCTTACTTCGACGGCGAAAAGTGGGTTTCAGGTACTTTGGCTAGCGCCACCCAGCAGTTGGACCGCATTGCCGCCATGGGCTTTGACGTGCTCTACCTGACCCCGGTCTCCCCCATTGGCTACACCAACCGTAAGGGTAAGAACAACACCCTCACCGCCCTTGAAGGCGACCCGGGCTCCCCCTACGGCATTGGTTCCGACGCCGGTGGGCACGACGCCATCCACCCCGACCTGGGTACTTTTGCTGACTTTGACGCGCTGGTAGAGCGTGCCGGACAGCTGGGCATGGAAGTAGCCCTAGACCTGGCTCTACAGTGCTCTCCCGACCACCCCTGGGTGAAGGAACACCCTGAATGGTTCACGGTATTGGCAGACGGTTCAATTGCTTACGCTGAAAACCCGCCTAAGAAGTATCAGGACATTTACCCGCTTAACTTCGACAATGACCCTGAGGGTATTTACCAGGCAATTTATGACGTAGTAGTTACCTGGATTAACCACGGGGTAAAGATTTTCCGCGTGGATAACCCCCACACTAAGCCGCTACCTTTCTGGCAGAGGCTAATTAAGCAGATCGGCGAGGAATACCCCGACGTATTCTTCCTGGCGGAGGCTTTCACTAAGCCCGCCATGATGCGCACCTTGGGCATGATCGGCTTCCAGCAGTCCTACACCTACTACGCCTGGCGTAACGCCAAGTGGGAGCTAGAGCAGTACCTGCACGAGCTCAGCCACGACACCGCCCACGTGCTACGTCCGGCCTTCTGGCCCACCACTCACGACATCCTGACCCCGTTCATGAGCTGGGGTAAGGAGGGCGCCTTCAAGCTGCGTGCAGTGCTAGCGGCTACACTCAGCCCCACCTGGGGTATCTACAGCGGCTATGAGCTGGCCGAGTCGGTACCGCGTCCGGGCTATGAGGAGCAGATCGACAACGAGAAGTATGAGTACAAGCCCCGTGACTTCGAGGCGGCCCGTGGTAACGGTATTGAGCAGCTACTAACTGATCTAAACCGAATCCGCCACCAGCACCCGGCTTTGGCTCAGCTGCGTGACATCACCTTCCACACCACCACCAACGATTCTCTGATCGCCTACTCCAAGCGGGTACGCGCTGAGGAGTCTTTGGATGGCCGTGAGGACATTGTGCTCACTGTGGTTAACCTTGACCCCTACAACACGGTTGAGGGTGAAGTGCTGCTGAACCTGCCTGCCGTGGGTCTGCCCGGCAACGCTGATGGCTCACGCCCGGTAGTTAAGGCCGTCGATGAGCTAAACGGCGGCGAGTACTACTGGTCCGGTTCTAACTACGTGCGCCTAGACCCTCACGAGGGTCGTTTCGCCCACGTATTTAACATCACCCGCCTCTGACGATCAGTGATGAGTGCCCCAGCCTGGCCCGAAGCGACGCAGCTAGCTAACCTGCTGCGTCCAGTTTTGGCTACCCAGCGCTGGGGCACCTTACTGCCTGACAATGTCCAGGTAAGTTTTGAGGTGCTTGACTCAGGCGACACCTTACGTTGGTATTTCTTCTTACTTGACGACGGCGCTGCCCTGAGTGTGCCCATCAAGCTGGCTTGGCAGGCGCCCACTAGTGGCTGGCAGGCAAGCTTTGAGTGCGACGGCCGCCTAGCTTGGCTAGGCGAGGCCTGTACTTTGGATGCCACCTGGCAGGCTTTAACCGGCCTTAAGGTGAGCGTGATTGATGACAGCGCCCGTGAGCAGTCCAACACCTCCGTGGTGCTCTCCACCGCGCAGGGAAAAGTTATCGCTAAAGTACTGCGCCGCCTATACCCAGGCGCTAACCGCGAGTGTCTCTTCGCCCGGGCCCTGGCTGATTTCGACGCCGCCCCTACGCTGGTGCTAGCCCCCACCTTGGCCTGGCCCTTTGCGCCGTCGACGGTTGAGGCGAGCACAAGCCAGACAGTCCCTAACGCGGAGGCACTAACTACGCCGCCTGCCGCGCCGCAAGTAGTAGTGGCTGTGGGGCACCAATTTATTGCTGGGGCTCGCGATGGCTTTGCCTACTACGTAGAGCAGCTACGCCAAGCCCTGCCCGGGCAGCCGCTTAGCCTGGCAGTGCCTGAGCAGCTGGGTAAATTAACTGCGCAAATGCACGTTTGCCTGGCACGTAGCTTGGGCACACAGAGCCAGACTAACTACGCCACCCTATCTCGCCAGCGTTTAGCTGCGCTAACTGAGCAACTGCAGACGCTACTGGCAACCAGCCTGCTTGACCCTGAGCAAACTAGCCGCGCTCGCACCCTGAGCCAGCAGCTAGAAACTGTGCTAGAGCCGCTACTGGCTGAAATTAACCAGGCCGTGACTTTGCAAGCCATTCACGGCGACTACCACCTAGGCCAACTACTGGTATCTGGGACCGACTCGCCCAACGACTTACGCTCCCCCAACTGGTATGTGGTTGATTTTGAAGGCGAGCCGCTACGCACCGATACTGAACAGCCATCGCTAGCTCCCTTAGAACGGGATCTCGCTTCTATGGCTCGCTCTTTTAGCTATGCCTTAGCTACTGCTGGCATAAGTGAGCACAGTTGCGATGCTTTGGTGAGAAAATTCTTTATGGCTTACCGCCAAGAAATTGCCGGTCTAGCCTGCATGCATGTTCCTGCTACCCACCCTTTAGCGCAGCCGGGAACGACTGCCGTCCAAGACCAGGTCTTGACAGTGGAGCTGCTGTTAAAGACCGTTTATGAGCTCGTCTATGAGCTCACGCACCGCCCGACATGGGCCCACATTCCCCTGGATGACCTGGGACGAATGGTGACGCACACAACCCAAAAACATGGGAGGATATGTTTATGAGTGACAACACAGCGCATGACGCCCTAGCACTAGCGGTACCTGTTGAATCCTGGGTACTTAGCGACGTTGCTTACGGGCGCCACTACAACCCCCATGAGGTCCTAGGCGGCCACCCCGGCGAGCACGGCGTTACCATCCGTACCGTGCGCCACCTGGCCGACGCCGTCGAGATCGTAACCGAAAACGGAACCTACCCGGCCGTCCACGAGCAGGACGGCATCTGGCTAGCGGTTCTGCCTGGCAACGAGGTGCCTGACTACCGCGTTAAGGCCACCTATGGTGACCAGGTAGTCGACGGCGATGACCCCTACCGTTTCCTGCCCACCCTAGGTGACATTGACACCTACCTGATCGGCGAAGGCCGCCACGAAGAACTGTGGAAGGTACTGGGTGCTCACATCAAGCACTTCTCCGGCCCGATGGGTGAAGTTAGCGGTGTGGCCTTCTCAGTTTGGGCCCCCAACGCCCGCGCCGTGCGCGTGGTTGGTGACTTCAACTACTGGGATGGCAGCGCCACTGCTATGCGTTCGCTAGGTGCCTGCGGTGTATGGGAGCTGTTCGTGCCCGGCGTCGGCATCGGTGCCCGCTACAAGTTCGAAATCTGCCACCGTGACGGCACTTGGAAGCAGAAGGCTGACCCGCTAGCTCGCGCCACTGAAATTCCCCCGGCCACCGCCTCGGTAGTTACCGACGAGTTCCACCAGTGGCAGGACCAGGAGTGGATGGAGCAGCGCCCCCAGCGCGACCCGCACAACTCCCCCATGAGCATCTACGAAGTACACGTAGGCTCTTGGCGTCAAGGCCTGGGCTACCGTGGCCTAGCTGACGAGCTGATCCCCTACCTGAAGGAAACCGGCTTCACCCACGTGGAGTTCATGCCGGTAGCTGAGCACCCCTTCGGTGGTTCTTGGGGTTACCAGGTTTCCTCCTACTACGCCCCCACCGCCCGTTTCGGTACCCCCGACGACTTCCGCTACCTGGTAGACCAGCTACACCAGGCCGGCATCGGGGTAATCCTAGACTGGGTACCGGCCCACTTCCCCAAGGATGACTTCGCCCTGGCTCGCTTCGACGGCACCCCGCTGTACGAAGACCCCGACCCGCTACGTGGCGAGCACCCCGACTGGGGTACCTACGTGTTCAACTTCGGCCGTCGCGAGGTGCGCAACTTCCTGGTTGCCAACGCCCTGTACTGGCTAGAAGAGTTCCACGTAGATGGCCTGCGCGTAGACGCTGTGGCTTCCATGCTTTACCTGGACTACTCGCGTAACGACGGCCAGTGGCGCCCCAACCAGTACGGCGGGCGCGAAAACCTCGAGGCCATCAGCTTCCTACAGGAAGCCAACGCCACCGCTTACCGCAAGCACCCGGGCATTGTTATGTGCGCTGAGGAATCCACCGCCTGGCCGGGCGTTACCTCCCCCACCGAGCAAGGTGGCCTGGGCTTTGGCCTCAAGTGGAACATGGGCTGGATGAACGACACCCTGCGCTACATGGCTGAAGACCCGGTTAACCGCCGCTGGCACCACGGTGAGCTGACCTTCTCGCTGGTCTACGCCTTCTCTGAGCAGTTCATTTTGCCGCTCAGCCATGACGAGGTAGTCCACGGTAAGGGCTCACTGATCGCCAAGATGCCCGGTGACGACTGGCAAAAGCGCGCCAACCTGCGCGCCCTGTACGCTTACATGTGGTCTCACCCCGGCAAGCAGCTGCTGTTCATGGGTCAGGAGTTTGGTCAGGGCGTTGAGTGGAACGCCGACAACTCCCTGGACTGGTGGCTGCTGGAGAACCCCGACCACGCCGGTATCAAGAACCTGATCAGTGACCTCAACGCGCTGTACAAGGCCACCCCGGCACTGTGGACCGAGGACTTCACCTACCACGGCTTTGAGTGGATCAACGCTAACGACGGCGACCACAACGTCATCACCTACCTGCGTAAGGGTAAGGATGCTGAGGGCCGCAAGGACCTAATCGCCTGCATCATTAACTTCGCCGGTAACCCCCACGAGGGCTACCGTGTGGGTCTGCCCTTCCCCGGCAAGTGGGAGGAAGTGCTCAACACTGACTCTGAGGACTACGCCGGCTCTGGGGTCACCAACCCCGGCGTGCTTGAGGCTGAAGAGCTGCCCTGGGATGGCCAGAGCGCTTCGGTGCGTCTGCGCGTGCCCCCGCTGGGCGCTATCTTCCTGCGTCCGGTAGTTGACTGAGCTTAGCTCAGCATTTAACTAACCCCCTGGCTGGCGCTAACAAAACCGTTAGCGCCAGCCAGGGGCGTTTTTATGATTTGCGTTTAGTGTCCAGTTTCACTATAAGATAACTTGGGTCTAAAGGCCTATATGCAACCCCACCTAGCCCTACCAGCTGGGCATTTGCTAGGTTTGTAGCACGTTTTGTTTGGGGTCCATGGCACTAGAAAGACAGCATCACACTGAAACATCTCGACAGCGCCCAATAAGTCCCGTAAAACAGAAGTAATACCCGCTGCAGCTTGTTTGCTTTAGATGCCCTTTGGCAAGCAAGACTGCTTAGTCGAAAGCTGAGGCTATGACCGACACTTGGTCCAACGCAGTCGTTTCTCAGGTACGCGCCGTTTCTGGGCGCCCCGCTAAGGCATCCACCCCGCAGGAAGTTTGGGCGGGCCTGTCGGCCGCCGTCGTCGACCACATCGCTGACGACTGGGCATCTACCGACCGCACTTACAAGGCCGGCCGCATGGAGCACTACTTCTCCGCCGAGTTCCTAATGGGTCGCGCCCTACTAAACAACCTTTCCAACCTGGGTCTAGTTGAGCAGGCTCGCGCCTCCCTCAACGCCTTCGGCCAGAACCTATCTGAGGTCCTGGAAGAAGAGCCCGACGCCGCTCTGGGTAACGGTGGTCTAGGCCGTCTAGCCGCCTGTTTCCTAGACTCCTGCGCCACCCTAGACCTGCCCGTATATGGCTACGGTATTTTGTACCGTTACGGCCTGTTCAAGCAGCTGTTTGAAAACGGTTTCCAGACCGAGCACCCCGACTCCTGGATGGAAGAGGGCTACCCCTTCATCGTGCGTCGCCAAGAGGAACAGCGCCTAGTGTCCTACGCCGACATGACCGTGCGCGCCATTCCTTACGACATGCCCATCACCGGCTATGGCACCAAGAACGTTAACACCCTGCGCCTGTGGAAGGCCGAACCGCTAGAAGAGTTCGACTACGACGCCTTCAACTCCCAGCGCTTCACTGACGCCATTGTTGAGCGTGAGCACGTCATGGACATCTCCCGTGTGCTCTACCCCAACGACACTACCTACGAAGGTAAGGTGCTGCGCGTACGTCAGCAGTACTTCTTCTGCTCTGCTTCACTGCAGGACATCGTAGCCAACTACATTGAGAAGCACGGCAGTGACCTACGCGGTCTAAGCGACTTCAACGCCATCCAGCTCAATGACACCCACCCGGTGCTGGCTATCCCCGAGCTGATGCGTCTGCTGCTAGACGACTACAACATGGGCTGGGAAGAGGCCTGGGAGGTAGTCACCAAGACCTTCGCCTACACCAACCACACCGTGCTGGCTGAGGCCCTAGAGACCTGGGAGATGGGCATTTTCGACCGTATCTTCCCGCGTATCGCCGAGATCGTGCGTGAGATCGACCGTCGCTTCCGCCTAGAGATGGCCGAGCGCGGCCTTGACCAGGGCACCATCGACTACATGGCCCCGGTTTCCGGCGGCCGCGCCCACATGGCTTGGATCGCCTGCTACGCCTCCTACTCGATCAACGGTGTGGCCGCCCTGCACACCGAGATCCTCAAGCGCGACACCCTGGCCCAGTGGTACGCCATCTGGCCCGAGCGCTTCAACAATAAGACCAACGGTGTCACCCCGCGTCGCTGGCTCAAGCAGTGCAACCCCCGCCTAGCCGCCCTGCTGGACGAGGTAACCGGCTCTGACGAGTGGGTCAAGGACCTAAGCGTACTAAGCGAGTACACCAGCGCCGGCAACGACGACATCTACCGTCGCCTGGGCGAAATCAAGGCCGCCAACAAGGCCGACTTCGCCAACTGGATCGCTGAGCGTGAAGGCATCAAGATTGACCCTGAGGCCATCTACGACGTGCAGATTAAGCGTCTACACGAGTACAAGCGTCAGCTGCTCAACGCCTTCTACATCCTGGACCTGTACTTCCGCATGAAGCAGGACCCGAGCCTGCAGGTGCCCAAGCGCGTGTTCATCTTCGGCGCTAAGGCTGCTCCCGGTTACATCCGCGCCAAGGCCATCATCAAGCTCATCAACACCATTGCTGAGCTGGTTAACAACGACAGCGACGTAAACGAAACCATCAAGGTGGTCTTCGTTCACAACTACAACGTCTCCCCCGCCGAGCACATCATTCCTGCTGCGGACGTCTCTGAGCAGATCTCCATGGCCGGTAAGGAAGCTTCGGGCACCTCCAACATGAAGTTCATGATGAACGGTGCGCTAACCATGGGTACTCTCGACGGCGCCAACGTGGAGATCCTCGACGCCGTCGGTGACGAGAACGCCTACATCTTCGGTGCCACCGAGGACGAGCTACCCGCCCTCAAGCGCGACTACGACCCGCGCTGGCACATGGACAACGTTCCTGGCCTGCGTCGCGTGCTGGACGCCCTGGTGGATGGCACCCTGGACGACAACGGTTCGGGCTGGTTCTACGACCTGCACCGCAGCCTGCTAGAGCCCTCCTACGAGCCGGCTGACGTCTACTACGTGCTGGGTGACTTCGCTGCTTACCGCGAGGCCAAGGACCGTATGGCTCACGACCACGACGCCGACCCGCTGGGTTGGAACCGTAAGGTGTGGGTAAACATCACCCGCTCCGGCCGCTTCTCCTCTGACCGCACCATCAGCGACTACGCTCGCGAGGTGTGGAAGATCAAGGGTGAGCCGATCGCCTGATTCGCAAGCTGATTAGCTCTGCACGCTGATATATAACGTGGGGGGCCAGTTCCTAGGAACTGGCCCCCCACGTTTAGCTGGCAGTGGTTTTTATAGTGCCTCAGCATGTTTACAAAGCTAGTGGATAACAAACAACTGGGGGGCCTGCACAAAGCAGACCCCCCAGCGTTGGACTAGCTGGCTTAGTACAGCAGCGACGCTAGCGCGCGACGAGTTTTAGACACGCGCGGGTCGGTAGTGCCAATTAGTTCAAACAGCTCTAGCAGGCGCACACGGGCCTGGTCACGCTCATCGCCAGAGCTGCGACGCACAGCCTCTAGGCCACGTGCCAAGGTGCCCTCAATATCGCCCATAGCCAGGGCGGCGTCGGCCCCAGCTAGTAGCTGGCGCCAGGTAGCCTCAGGCTGGTTTGAGGCGGCTAGAGCGGCGTCTAGATCAGCCCCTTCTACGCGCTGGAGCAGCTTAACTTGCTCTAGGGCTAGACGTAGATCATCATTAGCCGGGTCGTTAACCAGAGCGTGCTCGTAGATGCTTTGTGCCTTGGCATAGTCGCCGGCCTCAATGGCTTCGCGCCCTAAACGCTGCTCCTCGGTTTCAACCGGTTCGCTTTGCGCCGCCGGAGCCGCATCTAGACGTACTCGGCCGGTTATGCCGTTAGCCTGAGCCATCTGCATAACCTGCTCAAAGATCTGCTCTAGATGCTGAGCGCTGGCCTGCCCCTGGAATAGGGGCACCGGCTGACCACCCAAGACAGCTACCACGCTGGGCACGCTTTGGGCAGCGAACAGCTCAGCAATTTTGGCGTTAGCGTCGACATCCACTCGGGCCAGCTGGAAGCGGCCCTGATAGCGGGTGGCCAGTGCCTCTAGCGCGGTGTTAACCTCAACAGAAACCTGGCTACGCGGTGACCATAGTGAAATTACTACCGGCACCTGCATGGAGCGCTTTACAGCGTCCTTAAAATTGGTGACGTCAACGTCAATCACTAATGGCGAGTCGATTACCCCGCTGTCAGCGACGCCAGGGGCAGCCCCAGCCTCACTGCCAGCCCCGCTAGCTGCACCCTTAGAGGGCGCTAGGGTGGATAGGTCAACAGCACCAAACATCGACATGGATTACTTCCTTACTTAGGCGGGTTGGAGTCGTCACGGGTCACTGAAGTGAGTACCACGCCGGTTCCCAGGGCGGTGGGCACCTTAGCTTTAGCACCCTTGGGAGGCAGGTAGAAGGCCACCATAGCCTCGTAGGTAGCCATCACTTTACTGGTGACTTCTTTATTTCCACCCATATAGGCGGCCAACTGCTCAGAGACCGTAATGGTGCTCTTGGCAGAGGTGCGCTGGTAGGTGGTGGTAAAGCTCAGTGAACCTACCGCAATAGCCCCATTGTCGCTGGTTACTAGGCCACGGAAACCGTCGTTACCAGCGCTAACGCTAACCGTGATGCTACCGGCATCCTTTACCTGGCTGGCTACAGCCCGCTCAGAGGCTACAAGCTTGCGTAGGCCATCATCGGGGAAAGCCTTACCGTTAGCCGAATCGGGCTTGTTTAGGGCCTCCACGTAGGCGGCCATGGCCTTATCGGGTGAGAACAGGAACTGGTTGGAGTCTGCCTCGATCTGGGCTGAGCCCACAGCCGGGCCGGCAGTCGCCGGGATCTTAGCGCCGGCAAATAGACGCACCCAAGCCCACATCTCATAGTTACTGCGGGCATCTTGTTGGTCTAACACCAGCAGTAGCGGCGAGTTATTTTTGCCGCTGATAGCAGAGACACTGATAGCCGTGCGCGGGAAGGTGGAGGTAGCGCCCACCGCAGACATGCGCGCATTGGTGTTTAGCGTGGCCACCGAGCCACCGCCAGCCTTAACCAGCTTGTAGTTGGCTGTGCGCAGGCGCAGCGCCGGGCCGTTTAGGTAGCCGGTTAGCTTGGCTGGGTCACGGTCTTTATCGGCGGCGGTAAGTCCAGTTTGGATGCGCTTCAAAATGGTTTCTAGACGCGTAGAGTCCAGCACTGGCTTAGCAGTGGCGTCAGCTTTAGGCGGATGCGGCTTGGGTAGCTCCTGGCCACAGGCGCTTAGGCCCAAACCGGCAGCCGTGGTTACCAGGGCCCCTAGGGCGCCGCGTCGAGTCAAATTCATCTTAGTTTTCCTCCTTGGCCACGTCTTCGCGCTGGGGCTCATCTGCCTGTTCCGGGGTGGGCGCGCTTGCCGCGTCGACGCCGGATGCACTTGCTGCGTCGACGCCGGGCGCACCTGCAGCGTCTGCGCTAGAGGCGCTAACCGTGCTGCCAGCGCTAGGGGCGCTGTCTTGCGCGGGAGCGGTGTCTACCTGAGCTTGGCCGTGGGCCGGGGTAGGCGCACTGTTTGCGCTGGAGCTGCTGGCAGCGCTCGGGGCAGAGATCACTGGCTCATTAATGGGCTCAAATATGTCCGTTGAAGCACCTGAGCGTTCCATTGCCAAGGCAGCATTACCGACAGCCGGGGTGGGGCTGGGGGCCGAAGCTGGCTCATCAAAGATACTGGAGTACCTAGGCCCAAACGGGTTAGTGCCCGGGTGCACTGCGAAGGGGTTAACTGCCGCATGTGCAGCGCTGGCGGCGCTTAGGGCAGATTCTTCAATGGGCGCCGTGGGGGCTTTGGGGGCAAAGGCAGCGCTGTTGGGCGGAGCAAACGGGCTGGCTTGCGGGGCACCGCTCACGCGGGGACCAACCGGGGCCTGCTCGGCACTGGCCGCGCTAGGGCCAGAAACTGGCGCCTGCGGGGCGCTAGGGGCACTGAAGGTGCTTTGCCCAGCCGCCGGGGTGGGGTCCGCCGCCGGGGTGGGGGCTACAGCGGGGTTAGCGCCCATAACCGGGGCGCCGCTACCGGCCGGGGTGCCACTAAACGGCGTGGCACTGCCGACCGGGGCACCATTAAACGGAGTAAACGGCGTGGCACTAAACGCAGTGCCCGGCAGATGCGGTACGGCGTCGCCTTCCTGGGGGGCCACCTGGTCTTGGGCAGCAGCCACACGGTCTACGCCCCCAGCAGCCTGAACGGCCCAGATGCCGCGTGAATCAGTAATCGGGTTAGGTGCGGCCGGGATGGTGCGGTCGGCGTCGACGTCGGCAGCGCTTTCGCTGGGCACGTCACGACGCGGGTCAATCCAGACCTTACCGGCTGCCTCAGCCTGGGCCTTTTCGCGCAGCTCCAGACGGGTCAAGGGACGGTTGGGGTCCCTGTTCAGGCGCGCGGCTGCTTCTTCTTGGCGACGACGACGACGCTGGGCATTAGCCAGCTCCTGGTGGCGCATCTGAATATCGAGCATAAAGATGAACACGCCGCCGGCTACCAGCAGACCACCTACGATCAGGCCGGGAATTAACCAGGGGGTGCTTACGCTACGCTTCCACGACAGGCTAAAAGTGGGAGCAGGTTGCTTACCGTCAGTGGCAGCCAACACTACGTAGTTAGAGGAGCTGGGGTCATAAGTGAAGGACACTGAGCCCTTACCGGTCTTGGAGGTTACCCACATATCCGAGCCGTTTAGCGAGGCCTTGGAAGCAACCGCCTTAATGCAGCCCTTAGCGTCAGGGGTGGGGGTAGCGGTGGCCTTGGCGGTTGAGGTAGCCGTGGCCTTAGCCGACGCCGTAGCGGTGGCTTTAGCAGTAGCTGCAGCAGTACCAGTTGCCTTAGCAGTGGGGGTGGCGGTGGCCTTTACGTTACAACGCTCGGTAATTGTGCGCCCCGATAGGGACTCCCAGGAGCTTAGACCGGTAACTTCCGTGTAGGGGTCGTTAGCCAGCCAGGCCTGAGCATCTTCAGAGCGAGCCAGCGCCAAGGTAACCGTAGAGTTAGCGTCTTTAGCTTTGGCAGTAATGGTGACAGTGGAGTCAACCATGTTTAGGACGCCGTCGCCAGTAACGACGTACGCCGTGGTGGCTGCCGGTTTAAGCGTGGCCACTGCTGTCTGCGAAGGACGCCAGATGGTGGCTGAGGCAACCGCCAAGATCACCGCCAACAAGCCCAAGACGATAAGCACGATGCTTAGCACTCGGGGTTTTACTAGGGAAAGAATTCTGTTCACTTAGGTTCTCCTCGGGTGAGCTCGTTCGCGCCGCGCTCTGCGGGATCTAGATATTAAAGCCGTAGCGTAGATATTCTTGCCGTCTAGCCTACACATTTGCGTGAGCTGATGCTAAGAGACAGGCTGATTTGTTTGCTTAGGGGGGAGCTGGGCATCAGTGTCTCATTTGCCGCAAAACCCGTTGCGACCCGCTAGGCTTGGACGGTGGGCACTATTCGCCCCGAGCTTTAACAACCGAGGAGTTAAACGTGGCTGAGGACCACAGTGAATTCGCTATCACCATGCGCGGCTACGATCGGCTGCAGGTGGACCAGCGTTTGGAGAGCCTGAGTCGCCAACTAGTGGAAGCGCGTAACGAGGTGGCCAGCCTTGACCACCGCGCCATGACTTTAGCCGGACAGCTAGCGGAAGCACAGCGTCGTCTACGCGAGAGTGACAAGCCCACTTACGCTGGCTTGGGCTCACGTATTGAGCAGTTGCTACGCAATGCTGAAGAACAGTCTGCCTCTATCTTGGCAAAGGCCAACCGCGAGGCAGATAGCCTGCTAACCCGCACTCGCACGAATGTGGCGCAAATGTCTGAGCGTGCTTCCACCGAGGCTGCCACTACCCTGGCAGATGCTCGCCGGGAAGCTGAAGAAGTACGCTCTAAGGCAGAAAACGAAGCCAGCACCACCCTGGCTAATGCCACGGATCGAGCCAAGGAGCTGGTTGCTGCTGCCAAGCGTGAGGCAGATAAGGTGCGCACCGCCGCCAACACGGAGGCCACCAACCTGACCAACACCAGTCAGCGTGAAGCGGAATTGGCTATTTCTAGCGCCCGCAAGGAAGCTACCGAAATCACCGTTAGCGCCGAGCAGGAGGCCGCTGCCACTCGCGATGAGGCTGCCCGCGCTGCTGAAGAGGCCACCACCAGCGCTGAGCGTCAGGCCCGCGAGCTGCTCGATAACGCCCGTAAGGAAGCCCGCCTGGTTACCGACAAGGCCAACACTCAGGCCGAGGAACTGCTGACCCAGGCTCGTAAGGAAGCTGAGACCACGCGCCGCGCCGCTAAGGATGAGGCTGAGGCGGCTCGCGCTGAGGCCGCCGAGCTGCGCCAAAACAGCGCCCTTGAGGTGGCCGCACTTAAGGAAAGTACTGCTAAGGAAGCTGCCGAGGCCGCTGAAGCTGCCCGTAAGTCTACTGAAGCTATGGTGGCTAAGGCTGAAGAGCAGGCTGCTGACGCCGAAGAGCGTCTGCGTGAGGCTATGGAGCGCGCCGAAAAGATGCGTGCTGCTTCTGATGAGGAGGCCCGCAAGCGCCAGGTGGACGCTAACCGCGCCGCTGAAGAGGTTATTGCTGGTGCCCGTGGGGAAGCTGAGCAGCTGATTTTGGATGCACAGATCCAGGCTGATGCGCTCACTGCCGCCGCTAAGCGTGAGGTGGAGGAGCTGCGCGCACAGCGTGACTCGATCAGCTCTTACCTGGAGGAGATGCGCGGGGTGCTTGGTAGCGCCGCCGCCTTTGTGACCGGTATGCCTGCTTCAGTTACCCAGCCGCAGCTAAGCGCCGACTCTAGCTACAGCAGCGACTCTGCTGACTTGGCTGAGTCTGCTGACTCTAGCGAGTCGGCTGCTAGCGCCGCTAGCGCTGACAAGTAGCCCAAATATAAAACAAGGGGCGGATGGCCTGTTGGCAACCATCCGCCCCTTTCTTATATGCGTAACACTTAAATCACTGCCGTAGTGCTTTAAGCATCACGCATCAAGGTGCGAGCCACGCGGGATCAACGTTTTACCCGCACCTTGGTTTTAACCCTGCCCTAGCTCCAGGCGTAGGCCAGGTAGTCTTGTGCTTCTTCTAGTGAGTGCCCTAGAGATTTCATAGAGCGTGAGTAGGCTCCCGCAGCGCGGTGAGTAGCTGCTTGGTCGCGATCAAGCACATAAGTGCCCAAGCGGCCTCGCCCCTGCACCACTCCGTGGCGCTCTAACTCACGGTAGGCCTTAGCCACAGTGTTTGTGGCTACCCCTAGCGTGGCAGCTAAAGTGCGCGTAGCCGGCAGGCGCGTGCCGGGGGTAATAGCCCCCTTTTCCACGCTTTTACTAACCGCATCTACTATTTGTATGAACACCGGGAGGCTAGAACCCGGGTCAATCTTTATGTTTAAACCCACTGTCTTGCCCATATGCAAAGTGTGCACCATTGCTAGAGATTTTTTCCAGTCCCAAGTTTTCACAAAACCCGCAGGTGAGAGCACATTTGAAGAAGATTTGCAAAAAATAAATAACTACTTCTTATGGAAGATAGTTAATTAATAAGTTAATCCTATAGACATTCCTCTTTGAACATCTCTAACGATATTAATTTATAGCAGCCTTCCCCGCCATTTCAGGGATTTATGAATTAATTAAAGCAAACATTGACTTGGATTTACTACCATGGATCAAAGTTATTTAATTCAGTCAAGCATAGGTAAACGCCACGAACTTGGCAGTTAATCCAACAAACCCGCCACTACCTGCAAGAACAACCCCGCCCTTGGGGCTGTTATGCTCTGCGTGAACACGCACCAAAACTGCTGGTCAACCACGCCCAGCTGACACAATCGCTACCACAATTTGCGATTCCAACAGGAAGTATGCCAGTGACGGCGCTCTTCCAAACCACGCTCAGCGCCAAATAGCGACTCATTAGACCACGCCACCACATGGGGCGTACGCGGCGCAATCGTCTGGTTACAGCCCGGACAGGTATAGCTCTTATCAGCCCCGCGCACATTACGCACCGTAAACTCCGCTCCCCCAGGCCCACGCTGTGAGCGCGGTAGGGAAGCCAGCCGGTCCATATTTAGCGGTACATGAGGCTGGTTATAGGGGCGTTTAGAGCTGCGTCGGGCCATAGGGACGATTATAAGAAGCCAGCTCGACGACGTCGCCAAAAACAGCGACGCCGTCGAGAATGTAACTCAGCCCTTAACGGAACCAGACATCAAACCGCCCACAAAGTACTTACCCAGGACGATATAAACCAGCAGCGTAGGCACTGAGGCAATTAGCGCCCCCGACATTGACGCGCCATAGTCAGCCAGAATCGAGCCGTGCGCCAAGTTGCTCAAAGCCAGCGTCACCGGGCCGTTTTGCGCCCCGCCACCAAAGAACAAGGCAAACAGGAAGTCATTCCAGGCGCTAGTGAACTGCCAGATCAGCACCACCACAAAAGAGGGCACAGAAATAGGTAGCACCACTGAGAAGTAGGTGCGCAGCATCCCGGCCCCATCTACGCGGGCCGCCTCAATAAGCTCATTAGGCAGCGTCTCGTAGTAGTTACGGAAAATCAAGGTAGTGATCGGAATACCGTAAACCACGTGCATCAAGATCAAGGTGGGGATCCCAAAGCCCAGGTCAGCGTTAATCACCAGACGCATCAGCGGAATCATCACCGCCTGGTAGGGAATGAACATGCCAAACAAGATCAGCGTGAACACCACATTGGCTCCCGGGAAGCGCCACTTAGAAAGCACAAAGCCGTTAGCGCTTCCCAGCATGGCGGAGATCAGCGCCGCCGGAATCACTAGTTGCAGCGAGCGCACCAGACCGCCGCCTAGTTCCTCCCAGGCCCGCGACCAGTTTTTAGTTTCCCAGTGCTCAGGCAGGTACCAGGTGGTGGAGGGGTCAGCTTCAGCCGAACCTTTAAAGGAGGTCACGATCAGCACATAGACCGGAATTAGCACCAGCGCCAGGGAGATAAATAGCAGCACATAGCGCACGGTAGTTCCCAGTTGAAAGCGCCGCGAGTCATGAGCGCGCTCAGTTTTAACTTTAGGCTCGCTCATGTTCATTTCCTTGTCTTGGTGTCGTGGATCAGGTAGGGAATAACCGCGATAGCTACCAGCGCCAGCAAGATCACGCCTACGGCAGCGGCGTTGGAGTAGTCGTTGTCGGTCATGAAGTTGTACATGTCGATTGCGGGCACTTTAGTGGAGTAGGTGCGCTGGTCGGTGATCGACATGATTAGGTCGAAGCTCTTAAGCGACATGTGCCCAATGATGATCACGGCGCTTAGGGCAATGGGGGTTAGCTGCGGGAAAATGATGTTCTTGTACAGCTGCCATTCATTGGCCCCATCGACGCGGGCGGCTTCACGTAGGTCATCAGAGATGCCCCTAAAGCCGGCCAGGAACAGGGCCATCACATAGCCTGCCAGCTGCCAGATGGCTGGGATTGCAATTGCCAAGATGCCAAAGTGGACATTTGAGGCCCAGCTGTTTTCTAGGAAGGTCAGCCCGCACATCTCAAATAGTCGGTTTAGACCTGAGGCTTCGCTGCCGGTTTTGGAGTTGAGCAGCCAGCGCCACACCACACCGGAGGCCACAAAGGACACCGCCATGGGGAATAGGAATACCGAGCGGAAGATCCCCTCCCCCTTGATGGGTTTGTCTAGCAGCCAGGCCCACAGGAAGCCTAGTAGCAGCGTGCCCACTAGGAAGGCCACGGTGAACAGGATCAGGTTTATGAAGGAGTGCTGGAAGTTTGGGTCTTCAAAGAGTTTGGAGAAGTTTTCAAAGCCCACATACTTTGAGGGGCGCCGCCCTGAGACCTGGGCGGCCCGGTGGGTGTTGTATAGGGAAGTTTTGAAGTTGGCGCCAATCATGCCGTAAACGAAGATTGCCACCAAGATTAGGGACGGAGAGATTAGCAGCAGGCCGGGGCCCCATTGCTTGATCTTGTTTTTACGCCGTCGCGCCGCGCGGGCTCTAGACATGCGTTGTCCTCCTTGACACTTGCTGATGTTAAGGCGGGCGACGCCGTCGTGGCTTTTGACGACGTCGCCCACCGCGTTTATGCCGGCTGGCACCCTAACCACCAAGAAAGGAACCAGAGAGCACTTGCTGACTTTTGGTCAGCTTTTTAAGGGCGCCAGCCGGAAACTTTACTGAGCTGCCTTGTAGGCTTCAGCCAGGGCTTTTTGCAAAGCCTTGGCATCTGAGGCGCCCTGGGCGAACTTGCTTAGGGCGTCACCCATGGCGTTGGAGGCCTTTGCCGGTAGGGCTGCGCCGTGGGCAATGGAAGAGACGATGGTGTCTTTGGAGAAGTCTTCCATGGCCGAGCGCTGGTACTCAGAGAACTTCTTCTTTTCCTCATCCGTCAGGTCCGTGCGGGCAGGGATAGAGCCCTTGACGGTGTTGAAAGCAACCTGGCCTTCCTTGGAGGAGATGCAGCTGAGCCAGTTCTTGGCGCCGCCGGGGTGCTTGGCCTTTTCGGGCAGAGTGAAGGAGTCGGCTAGGAAGTCGAAGATGCCCTTGGTGCCCGGTACTGGGAAGTAGACGTAGTCGGTGCCGGCGGTCTTCTTGGCGGCGTTGAAACCAGCTACCGCCCAGTCACCCATGACGTTGTAGGCGGCCTTGCCTTCCATAATGGGCTTGATGGCCGGCTCCCAGTCTTCGGTGTATAGGGACTTGTCGGTGAAGGAGACGATCTTGGCGTAGTGCTCAACAGCCTTGGTTACTTCAGCACCAGCCCAGTCGGTCGTGCCGTCGAACAGGCCCGAGTACTTTTCTGCGCCTAGGTCTGCAATTAGCACAGATTCGAACAGGCCCATCTGGGTCCAGGCCATACCCATGGTGATGGGGGTGTAGCCGGCGGCCTTGATCTTTTCCATGTCGCTGATCCAGGCGTCAATAGTTTGGGCAGGCTTGGCCGGGTCTAGGCCGGCAGCCTTAAGCACTGATACCGAGGCCCACACTACGTTGTTGCGGTGGATGTTGGAGGGCACTGAGTAGATGGCACCATCTACGGTTAGGCGCTCCATTAGGGTCTTGGGGAAGGCATCCTTGAGCTTGAACTCGTCGTAGAGCTTGGAGACGTCTTGCAGGTAGCCGGCGTCAATGTCGTCCTTGAGTTCAGCGCCGGCGTGGGCCTGGTAGGTGTCTGGCGGGTTGCCAGCGGACAGGTCTGCAGCTAGCTTCTGCTTGGCCTGGGAGCCGCCGCCACCAGCGATGGCCTTGTTAGCGAATTTGGTCTTGGGGAACTGCGCGTTGAAGACCTTGACTAGGGCTTCTAGGCCGTCCTTTTCGCTTCCGGCCTGCCACCAGGTGACGACGTCGACCTGGCTGGCATCGCCTTGGCCTACCGCCTCGCCGGACTTGCCTTCCTTCTTGTCGCTTGAGCCGCAGGCGGCCAGGGTGGCCGCGAGTGCGGTGGCGCTGGCACCGATTAGTACCTGACGCCGTGACATGTATGTGCTTACGCTCATGATCGCTCCTGAACAGCGTTGTCCTAGAAGTTGTTGCTTACATGCTGGGCTGAACGCGCGTCACGGCGGTCAGTCAAGTTACTTGGGCAACAAATTTTCGTTCTGTAGTTGCAATTGTGCAACAGATTTTCCTGTGATGTTGGAAAAATTGGGTTTTGCGCAAAAATCGCTATCGATTTGTTATTTTTTGTGCACTTTTGTGCGTATGTTTTTTGTCTCTGCTCTGGTTGCGAGATAGCCCAAAATAACAAAGCTGGCCGTCACTTACGTGGCGGCCAGCTTTGGTAGCTAGCTGTGGTAGCTAGTTAGATCAGATCAGACCTAGACCCTTAACGGTGTCCTTCTCGTGCAGCAGTTCCTTGACAGAAGCGTCAATCTCGGCGCGGGAGAAGTCGTCGATCTCTAGGCCTTCAACAATCTTCCATTCGCCGTCAACGCTAGTTGCCGGGAAGGAGGAGATGATGCCCTCGGGCACGCCGTAGGAGCCGTCGCTCATGATGGCGGCGGAGGTCCAGGAGTAGCCCTTAACGCCCTTGACCCAGTCGCGCACGTGGTCGATAGCGGCAGAGGCAGCAGAGGCGGCGGAGGAAGCCCCACGGGCTTCGATGATGGCGGCGCCACGCTTGGCCACGGTGGGGATGAAGTCGCCCTCAACCCAGGCACGGTCAGCCAAAAGCTCGGTGATCGGCTGGCCCTTAACGGTGGCGTGAGTCAGGTCAGGGTACTGGGTGGAGGAGTGGTTACCCCAGATGGTGACCTTGTCTAGGTCGGTTACGTGAACGCCGGTCTTGGCGGCTAGCTGAGCCAGGGCGCGGTTGTGGTCCAGACGGGTCATAGCGGTGAAGCGAGAGCTGGGCACGTCCGGGGCGTGGTTAGCAGCAATCAGGGCGTTGGTGTTGGCAGGGTTACCCACAACCAGGACCTTGATGTCGTCAGCGGCTACAGCGTTAATGGCTGCACCCTGAGGACCGAAGATACCGCCGTTGGCCTGCAGCAGGTCAGAGCGCTCCATGCCCGCACGACGCGGCATAGAACCAACCAGGAAGGCAATGTTGGCGCCGTCGAAAGCCTGCTTGGGGTCATCGAAAATGTCCACGCTACCCAGGGTCGGGAAGGCGGAGTCGAACAGCTCCATAGCGGTACCCTCAGCAGCCTTAACAGCCTGGGGGATCTCCAGCAGGCGTAGGTTTACCGGCTGGTCGGGGCCCAGTAGGGCGCCAGAAGCGATACGGAACAGTAGTGCGTAGCCAATGTTGCCAGCGGCACCGGTGACGGTGACATTTACGGGGGCGTTTGCCATAAGTTAAGTCTCCTTAAGGTAAGACAATTAAGGACTGCTTCCTTGCACAGCCACTGTGTATAAGTGTATGCCCTTGAGCATACAAAATTTAGGACCCAGCGATTTTGCCCAAATCAGAGCCTTTAGTGCGCACGCCGGTTAGCTAACTGTGTTCTATGCCCCCTAAGGCGCTAATGGCAAGCTAAGCTGTTAGCCGTGAGAGGCCAAACCATACCTACCCGCTCACCTCTAGGGCAGCGGGCTTACCGTCAGATTTGTGTGTTTAGCGTCGTGGCAGGGGCCAGCGGCGCCCTAAGTTTGATTGGTTTTGGTAAGGGGGTGGGGGCACCTTTCAACTCCACTGTACTAGCCCATCAAGTCTCTCCGTTTGCGGCGGCGTGGCCTTGGCTGGCCACGGCAGTTATTTTTGCCAGCATCTGCGCCCTAAGCTATGCGGCAGCTGACTATATTGGCCGCCAAAATGCGCTTGATGAAGAATCACGCCTACGCGTGCGCACCTTAGACCACATTTTCGCTATTGGTCACTTGCCGCGCACCGGAGCTGGTGCCGACAGCGCTAAAACCACCTCCACTGGCGCACTAGTGTCTACCTTGGTTGATGGAAGCGAGCGCGTATCTAAATATGAGTTCACCTTCCTGCCTCAAGCAATCAGTGCCCTGATCACTCCCCTAGTGGTGCTAGTGCTGGCGGCTATCTTCATTGACCCCCTTAGCGCCCTAGAACTAGCTGGCGGCGTCGCCGTCGCTATTGGCGCTAGCCTCGCCGTCAGCCGCCTCACCCGTGGCAGCGCGGCTGGCTCACGCCGGCAGCGCTCAGCTCTAGCGGCCCAATATTTAGATGCAGTGCAGGGCCTGAGCACTTTAGTACTCGCCCGCGCCGGTGAACGCTACGCCCAGCGTCTAGCCCAACGCGGTGAAGCTAACCGCCGCGCCCTAATGCGCCTACTGGCCGGCAACCAGCTGGTAATCCTAGCCACCGACCTATTTACCAGCGTATTCATTTTGATGGCCTCCATAGCCATTGCCGCCGCTGGTTTAGATTCCGGACGCCTAGATGCCGGTGATGCCCTGGCCCTGGCCCTAGTAGCGCTAGTGCTGCTAGACCCACTCAACCACGTAGGGGCCTTCTTCTATGTGGGTATGAGTGGACGCGCCAGCCAAAAAGCTATCTGCAATATTTTGGCTACCCCCACCCCCGCCAGCTCTGCCCCCGCGCCGGTGCCCGCCAAGGCTTCCAGCTATCAGCAAGAAGAAGTAGACACCGCCGCTATCTTCTTGCGTGACGTGAGCGTTGGCTGGGGCGATAAAGACGTACTCAAAAACGTCAATCTGCGGGTTGAACTGGGTGAACACATCGGTATTGTGGGTCGCTCAGGAGCCGGCAAATCCACGCTTATGGCCCTGTTGGCAGGCCACTTACTGCCCCGCGAAGGCTATGGGCGCCTCGGCCCTATCCGCCTGCGCCCAGCCAATATGTCGCGTGTACAGCGCTCCAGCGCCCTAGTTAGCCAGCGTTCATGGCTCTTTGGTGACACGGTAGCCCAAAACCTGCGTCTAGCTAAGCCTGAAGCCACCACTGAAGAACTGTGGCACGCCCTAGAAGTCGCCCAGCTAGACACCGAAATTCGGGCCCTACCTAAGGGGCTAGAAACCATGCTAGGCGACAGCGGCATGGGCCTATCAGGAGGCCAAGCTCAACGCCTGGCTATTGCCCGCGCGGTACTAGCTAACCGCCCTATCTTGCTACTTGATGAACCCACCAGTCAGGTAGACCTAGCCAGTGAAGCTGCCATCATTAAAGCCCTAGAAAACCTAGGTGCCAACCGCACGGTGGTAACCATTTCACACCGCCCGGCAGCCCTGATTCACACAGACCGCACTTTTAAGGTTTCTAAAGGCAGACTCCATGAGCTCACGCCGCGCAAACCCAAGGCTAAGCCCACCGGCCCAGCCCAACCCACCAAGGCCCAAGCAGACCAGCTTCTGGCTGCCAAGGTTAGTGGCGACGCCATGACCACTCCCCTAACTTCAGCGCTAGCCTCTCTAGCCCAGATGCAAAAAACCACTAAAACCAAGAAAAACTCTGCCAAAAAACCAACTGCTATGGATGCCAGCTCAGCCCACAGCGCTAGCGGAGAGGAGGACTGATGTCACGGCGTCGGGTTTATAACTGGCTCCTAGAAGTAACGCGGCCGGCCCTAAAGCCCCTGGCCCTGTCAGTAAGCGCCCGCCTACTGGACCAGATCTTGCAGGTAGTCATCTACTCCCTGGGGGCCTATGCACTCGCGGTGGCGCTACGCAAACTCAGCGGGGGCGGCACTGGGCTGGATACTGGCCTGGTGTGGCTGTTCCTATTGGGATGCTTCATCATCGCCCTGGTCAAGGCCGCTTTACGCTACGCCGAACAGTTTATGGGGCACCTAGTTGCTTTCAAAGCCCTAGAGTTGCTGCGCATTGAGCTGTTTAGGTCTATGCTGCCCCAATCGCCGCGCCTGTCTCTACACACTCGCTCAGCTGAGCTGACCGGGCGGCTAACTAAAGATATTGACCGCATTGAGGTGTTTTTTGCTCACACTTTGGCGCCGCTAGTAAGTTCGCTGGTAGTGCCGCTGCTGACCTGGGTGTGGATCGCCTTTGTGTCTCCGGCTACGGTTTCTATCTTTGTCCTGGTAATGCTGGCGCTGACCCTGGTGGCGGTGCCTTTGATGGGAGCTAAGTTCTCTCTTGCTGGGGCTCAAAAGAGCGCCAAGATTCGCGGTCAGCTCCAGGCCCACGTAACCGACTCGGTGCAGGGCTATAACGAGGTGCTTTCTTATGGCGCCCAGTTGCAGCGGCTAGAGCAGCTTGAACGCATTGGTGATTCGATCACCGCCGCTGATGCTCCAGTGCGGGCTTGGGCGGCCCTGCGTTGGGCGGCTGGGCAGCTGTTGATGGCCCTGATGCTGTTTGGGGTGCTGTTTATTTGGCTGCGCGACCCTGTTTTTGAGGCCGCTCCCCTGGCTCAAGCCCCCACGGTGGTGGCGGTGACTGCCGCCCTGGTAGCTCAGCGCACTAGCGCGCGTACCTTGGAGGATATGCCTTCTTCAGTGTCGGTAGCTTGGGCTAGTGCTGAGCGGGTTTATGCAACCGCCCATGGGCCGGCTTTGCTTGATGGGCCTAAAGCTTTGCCTGCCCGTCGCGACGACGCCGCCAAGTCTGGTTTGGAGGTCACCTGGCACAAGGTTTCTTATGCCTACCCCGGTGAGCGTAAACACCAGGCCTTAACTCAGGTTTCCCTGCATCTAAACGCTGGTTCTTGGACAGTACTGGCGGGTGCTAGCGGTAGCGGCAAGTCCACGCTAAGTATGCTGGCGGCGCGCTGCGATGACCCGGTAGGCGGACGCGTGCTACTTGATGGACACGATGTACGCACACTTAAAGTTGATTCACTGCGTTCCCAAGTACAACTAGTAAGCCAGCATCCGTTCATTATGCGCGCCACCATCCGCGAGAATCTGGCTTTGGCGGCCCCGCAGGCCGATACCGCCCAGCTGTGGCAGGCCCTGGAATACGCCCAGCTGGCTGCTGAGGTGCGGGCTATGCCTAAGGGGCTAGATACGCTTGTGGGCGAGCGTGGCAGTTCGCTTTCTGGCGGTCAGGCCCAGCGCCTGGCTTTTGCCCGGGCCCTGGTAGCTAAGCCGCGCCTGCTGATTTTGGATGAGTTCACTTCGCATATGGATTTGAAGCTGGCTGCTAGTGTGCGTAAGTCTTTACGCCAGGCGCTACCTGAAGCCACCATTTTGGAAGTCTCCCACACGCTGGAGGGCCTGGAATTGGCTGATCGGGTGGTGGTCTTTGAAAATGGCCAGATTGTCCAAAGTGGCAAGCCCCAAAAGCTAATGAATACTCCCGGCCCACTGCGCCAGCTTATGGACCGCTAGGTCAGCTATGGACCACTAGATAGCCATCGGCCGGCTGCGACGGCTAGCAAGCTGCCATAGCTAACAAGCTACGCAGCTCAAACACCAGCAATTTACACAAATAGTTAGCGCTAACCTTGCGGTTAGCGCTAACTATTTTTTATGAGGTGTCTAGTGCAGCTAGCTAGCATCACTAGCTATACCGTGGCTAGGGCACTAGGCAGCCTTTAGACTGCGCACTAGACAGCGTTAGGCTCCCAGCTGCTGGGATAGAGCGCGGTCTTCGTCAGTGACTACCCCTTCCACCGAAACCTTGTCCAGGTAGGCCATGCCGTCAAAAGACAGCTCACGGGCGTTTTCCGGGTCAGCTTTAGAGTCGTTGAACTGGCCGTGAGCCAGGCGGTCAATCACAATGGCAATAGCGCCGTCGCCAGTTACGTTGGTGGCGGTGCCGAAGGGGTCCAAAGCGATGTAGGTGGCAATCATAAGGGCAATAGCGGACTCGTTAAAGCCCAGCATTGAAGAGAGCACCCCGGTGGCGGCCATAATCGCACCTCCGGGCACACCCGGGGCGGCCACCATGACAATACCCAGCATGAAAATAAAGCCGGCATACTGCATCGTTGAAACGTGCATCCCCTGGGAGGCAATAATGGCTAGCGAGAAAGCCGTAATTTTCGAGGTTGAACCGGCCAGGTGAATAGTGGCGCACAGAGGCACGGTGAAAGCAGCTACCGGCGCAGATACCCCATTTTTGCGGGTCTGGCGCAAGGTCACCGGGATGGTTGCTGCCGAGGAGGAGGTACCCAGGGCGGTGGTGTAGGCGGGCATCATGGTCCACAGCGCCTTTAAGGGGTTGCGCTTACCAACCAGACCGGCCACCACAAACTGGGTCAGCAGGATAACCACTTCCAACACCAGCACCACCACTACTACGCTCAGCAGGGTGCGCATAATGCGCCAAGCTGCACCCGAGATAGCCAGGTTCAAGAAGGTACCAAACACGTGTAACGGCAGCAGCGGAATAATGATCTTGTTGATCAAAGCGCTGATAATGGCTCTAAATTCAATGCTGGCTTTACGCAGTACACCCCTGGGCACCAGTGACAGGCCAATGCCGATCACGAAAGATAGCAGCAGCGCCGTCATGACCCCAAAGACCGGGGGCATTTCCACTTCAAAATAAGACTTGAGGCTACCGGCGTCGGCCTTACCCACACTAGAGGCCAAAGACTTGGTGATAATGTGCGGAAAAACGCCGGCGCACACCATGTAGGTAAGGAAACCTGAAAACAGGGTGGAACCATAGGCCAGGGCCGCAGTAATAGAGAGCCACTTACCGGCTCCACGTCCTAAATCTGCAATAGCCGGAGTTACTAAACCCACGATGATCAGCGGAATTGCAAAACTTAAGAACTGGGCGAAAATCGCCGAAAAGGTAACAAATACACGCGCCAACGGCACGGTGATCAGCGGGGAGGAACCTACCTTAATAGAGCCCACCACCAAAGCGGTCACTATCGCTAGAATCACCCAAAACAGGATGCCGCCAGCTTTTATTAGCTTACGCACCGAGATCATGCCTTTTCCTTCGCTCGTGGCGAGGCGCCTGGCGAACGCGGCGCGCCGCCAATAGCGTCAGCGCCTAGGTATGCAACATAATCTCAATATTTGGCTTATAGCGCTACATTCTCCGCATAGTGAGATTTTCTTACATTATTTTCTAAAATATGCATTCGCAGCATATAGCGAAATTTCCGGTCTGGCATCGTTTTAACTGCTCAATCTGGTTATGGTGAAACTATGAGCGCTAAGCAGGTAAATTGGCCCCGTTCAAAGCACAGCTATATTGATTTAAGTGACGGGCGCCGGCTGCATGTGGTTGAGCATCTGCCATTTTCCGGGCTAGCTACGACGACGGCGCCAGCTACAGCGCCACTTGAGAGGCCAGCGACGACGACGGCGCCAGCGGCTGCGGGGGCGCCGACCGGGCCAGCTGTGGATCATGGGACGAGCACTAAACCCCCGGTGGTGTTTGAGTCCGGCCTGGGACTCTCGCGCCTACTGTGGGCAAATGTGGCTCATTTACTGGCAAAAGCCGGCTACCGCACGATCAGCTATGACCGCTCAGGCCTGGGATTATCGCCAGCTGCAACAGAACGCAGCCTAGAGGCCCTGGTGGCAGACCTAGAGCAAGTGGTGCAAACTTACGCACCCCAGGGGGCCATTATTGTGGGCCACTCCTATGGGGGTATCTTGGCCCGCACCCTGACGGCGCGCCAGCCGCAGCTAGTTAAAGCATTAGTGCTGGTTGATCCCTCAAGTGAATTTGTAGGGGCCCAGATCGGGCCGCTAGGTAAACGCCTGGAGGCATTTTTTGATTCGGCGATTACTTTTAGCCGCAATCTTAAACTGCTCCCCACCTTCCTGATGGCCGCAGGCTACAAGCATTTACCGGTGCGATTGCAGCAAAAGGTACGTGTTGAGGACGTCAGCGACACTTCTTTACAGACGCGGCGGCAGGAAAATGAGGGCTACTACCCGGCTCTAGCAAAGCTACGCGAGAGCCCCCTACCCTATCCGCAGGTACCGGTAGAGATTTTATTGGCCAGCTCTAGCCCTGAGTCACAGTGGTTTAAAGCCCACAGCGAGTATGCGAGCAAGCTGCCTGACGCCCACCTGTGGCAGGCTTCAACCAGCTCACATATGGTTCCACTGCTGCGTCCCCAGGAAGTGGCTTTGGCGGTTAAACAAGCCGACGCCCGCCGCAGTGCTTAAGCCAAAGTACACCTAAAGCCGCAGGGCTGCCTAAAGCTGCGGCGTCGGTTCTGGCAACTAAGCCAACTGGCGCCCCAACCCAGCCCAGCCAGCTACGCCGTCGACCCAGCCCAGCCAAAGCAGAGCAGGTTTTAGTAGATGCGCGGCAGGTTAGCGTAGGTGGACAGCAGCACTAAACCAACAGTTAAGCCAGTGCCCACCACTAAATCTTCAAAACGAGTGCGAGCCTGAATCCAAGTGCCCTCGGGGCGCAGCAGGCGAATTATGGTAAGGGCGCCGGTTAGAGTAGCTGCTTCCAAAACCGCAAAACGCGAGTAGCCCAGCAGCGCCGTGGTCACCACGATTAGCACGCAAACCGTCACCAGCCCTACCCCGGCCACGCGGTAGTAGTGGCGTGGCGGCAACTGGTTAGGGGAAAGTACGCTTTCAGCTGTTTCTTTGCTCATTTTTCTCCTTGGCAACCTACAGCATACCTTTTACCCCGCCGTAGCTGGATGCTTCAGCGGGTAGGTCACCGGTGTCGACGGCGTCGCTGATTTGTTCCAGCATCTGCTCTACCAGCTCAATTACGGCTTTTTTACCCTCAACTGGGCCACCGGCTAAGAGGCCGTCGGTACCCAAAAGCACGGCGGCGGGCACTGCCTCAATTGCCAGTAGGCGGGAAACTTCCTCGTTAACGTCACGTAGATAGTGTCCACGCAGCGAGTAGGGATCTCCCTTGGCAAAGTATTCCTCGGCGCTACGCGGGGAGACCACCTTAATGGCCACCTGGGGAATGGCCTTGATCCAGCCGGGCACTAGGGCTTTAATGTCATCGCAGTAGCCGCATTCCATGGACAGGAATAGCAACAGGTGAGCTTGCCGGGCTGAATAAGCGCGCAGGTTGTAGCCACTTTCAAACTCATCGTAGAGGGTGGCGATGGGGATTAGGGCGCGCAGATACTCGCCTTCTTGCTGGCTAGCGGGGGCGTCTAGATAGTCTTGGGCAAAGCCGCTTTGCTCTACCGGCGCTGGGGCTTTACCCAGTGAAGCTTGGGCTAGTAGCCAAGTAACTGCCGCCACCGCTGCCAGGGCTAGAACTGGCAGGTTAGTGGCCACTTGAAGCGCGAAAACTGGTGTGCCCCAAGCTAAGGCCACCAGCCACAGCAGGGCCAGGGCCACTAGGGCCAGGTTGCGGGCAATTAGCACCGGCCCCACTTCGGTGGCATTTTTAGCCCCAAAACAGTTGCAGCTGGCCTGATCTTGGCGGGCCAGGCGCACAATCAGCGCCAGGTAGAAGCTGACCAAAACCAGCGCGGCCAGAGCCACCGGCCAAGCCAATACTCCGGGCACAACCAGTAAAGCTAGCGCCAGGGCTAGCTCGCCCCAGGGGTGGGCGCGGCGCAGCCAGGTTTGGTTTAGGAATTTGGGTAGGCCCAGTTCACGCCAAGTATCGGCGTCATCGACGCCGGAGGTGAGCTTACCGATAGCAGCTGCGGAAAATACGGTCGCCAAAACTATGGGGGCGGCTACCAGTACTAAATCCATGGGGCTCCTTGTTTAACGCCTGGCTAACATATTGGTTTAACACGCTGGCGTGGGTGGGAACTTAAAGGGGGCGGAATTTAAAAGCGGCGGGACTTAAAGGGGTTGGGATATAAAGCGGGGACAGGTATAAACCTGCCCCCGCTAAATGTATCAGTGAGCGAAGTGGCGCGTACCAGTGAAGTACATGGTCACGCCAGCAGCCTGGGCGGCCTCAATCACTTCTGCGTCGCGGATAGAGCCACCAGGCTGCACCACAGCCTTAACCCCGGCGTCGATAAGCAGCTGCAGGCCATCGGCGAAGGGGAAGAAAGCGTCAGAGGCAGCTACGCTACCCACCGCACGCTGGGGGGCGCTGGCGGCTAGGATCTGGCTGGCATCCGCCCCACCGGCACTGTTGGCCTGATTGGCGGCGGCGTCACCAGTGGCGCGCGCGCCTAGGGTGTTGGCGCGCTCAATGGCCAACTTGCACGAGTCAACGCGGTTAACCTGGCCCATACCCACACCCACAGTGGCGCCAGCGTGTGCCAGCAGCACCGCGTTGGAGCGCACCGAGCGCACAGCGTTCCAGGCAAAACGCAGGTCAGCTAGGGTTTCGGCGTCGGCACTGGGGCCGGCCACCAGCTGCCACTGGGCCGGGTCGTCACCGGTGGCGTCAACATTGTCACGCTCTTGCACCAGTAGGCCGCCGGTTACCTGCTTGAACTCATAGCCACCACGTACCGGCTTAGGCAGGCGCAAAATACGTAGGTTCTTCTTGGCGCTGAGGATTTCTAGTGCCTGCGGTTCATACTCAGGGGCCACAATCACCTCAGTGAAAATCGGCTTAACCTGGGCGGCCATGGCGGCGGTGACGGTGGCATTAGTGGCGATTACGCCGCCGTAAGCAGACACCGGATCGCAGGCGTGAGCCTTAGCGTGAGCCTTAGCCACATCCTCATCTACCGCAATGCCGCAAGGGTTGGCGTGCTTAACTACCACCACGGTGGTGGCCTCGCCTTGATCGTAGGCGGCGCGCACAGCTGCGTCAGCGTCGGTGTAGTTGTTGTAGCTCATGGCCTTACCGTGCAGCTGCTCGGCGCCGGCAATGCCCTGGGCCTGGCCCTGGGTGTACAGAGCGGCACTCTGGTGCGGGTTTTCGCCGTAACGCAGGGCGTGGGCGCGGGTAAAGGTGGCGCCCACAAACTCCGGTAGGGCTGCCTCGGTCTCTAGCTGCTGGGAGAACCAGCTGGCAACGGCGACGTCGTAGCTGGCGGTGTGAGCGAAGGCGGCGGCGGCTAGGGCGCGGCGCTGAGAGAGGGTGAAGCCACCTGCAGACACAGCCTGGGCTACCTGCTCGTAACGGGCCGGGTCTACCACTACCGCTACTGCCGGGTGGTTTTTGGCGGCAGCGCGCACCATGGAGGGGCCGCCAATGTCGATCTGCTCAACGCAGGCGTCAAAGTCAGCGCCAGAGGCAACCGTGTCAGTGAAGGGGTAAAGGTTAACCACCACCAGGTCAATGGGGGCCACCTGCAGTTCACGCAGCTGGGCCAGGTGAGCGTCCTTGCGGCGGTCAGCCAGAATACCGGCGTGAATCTTGGGGTGCAGGGTCTTAACGCGGCCTTCTAGGCACTCGGGGAAGCCGGTAACCTGCTCCACCGGGGTGACCGGAATACCGGCGGCAGCAATGGTGGCAGCGGTGGAACCGGTAGAAATTAGCTCAACCCCGTTGGCGTGTAGCTGGGTGGCTAGCTCCACTAGGTTGGTCTTGTCATAAACGCTCAGCAGGGCGCGCTTAACCGGCACCTGATCAGGGTTTACTAGACCTTCCGTGGGCACGTGAGCAGTGGGGATTGCAGTCAATTTGACTCCTTGAAACTGGAAAATAACTGCCTAGGCACCCAGGCGGGCGGCGCCATGGTTTACCCCTTAAAACTTAAGTTTCAAGGGCTCGCCGCTCCCCGGTGGTGACCCACCCACGCCAGTTACAGCGATAACAACCCCAGTCTACTGTAGAGCTGGGGTTGCTTTAAGTTAGTGCGCGCACAATATTTAGCCGCGCTAACGCCAAAATCTAGCTGCGCACTAGTTTGCCCAGCTCAGAGACAAGCTGGGGAGTTTCGGCGGCCTTAATACGCTCAGTTAGGCTCTCGTGAGTGTCACCGGGTTTAACCGGCACCTGCACCTGGGCGATGATCTTGCCGGTGTCCACGCCCGCATCCACCCAGAACAAGGTGGCTCCCGAAACCGTGGCGCCGTCAGCCAAAGCGTCGCGTACTGCATGGGCGCCAGGGTACTTGGGTAGCAAAGCCGGGTGGGTGTTAATGGTTTTGCCTCCAAATTCAGCTAGGAAGCTCTCCCCCACCAGCTTCATAAAGCCCGCGCAAACCACCAGGTCAGGCTGGTATTTGGCGACGGCGTCGGTAAGGGCCTGGTCCCAACTGGCGCGGCTGGGGTAGTCCTTTAGCGGCACCACAAAGCTGGGCACCTTGTACTGGGCGGCGTAATCGAGTGCTTTACAGGTTTTGTCAGCGCCCACTGCCACCACCTTGGCCCCATAGGTGGGGTCTTGGCAGGCCTTTAGGATAGCCAGCAGGTTTGAGCCTGAGCCCGAAGCCAGCACCACCAGGCGCTTGGGTTCATTACCGCTGCGGGCACCAGCTTTAGATGCGCTCATGGAAACTACCTCAATCTTGTGTTTGGTTTGACTTGCACCTAGACGCACACGCGGATGGGGCAACACCAGCCCCAGCAGGGTTGCGGCAAATAGTTGGGCAGCTAAAGCACCCACCACCGCCAGGGTTCTGGGGCCAGCTACGCTCATGCGCCCCGGCCCCACAGAGCCACTAGCGGCCAGGCAAAGCAGCAAAATCACCAGTGAACTAGTAATAATCGCGGTTGCCCCCAGCGCCAGGGTGGCACGCAGGCTAATTAGCTTACTGTTGGCGGCCACTTTGCGCCCTATAGCCAGCCAGGTCACCAGGGTCAGCCCCAGTATTAGAACCACGATAATGATCCAGGCTGAGCCAAAAGCTGTTTTAGGTAGCGCCCCCAGCATTGGCAGGGCCGGCACGCTACCGGCGCGCACCGCCCCCGGGCTAAACAAGCTGCCTTGACCCAGGGCAAAACCGGGGCCCGCCAGCCAACTAAGCGCCCAAATAGCAGCGGTAGGCAACCACAGGATCTGCAAGGTAAGTAGCGAAACAGTGGCCACAGTACCGGCCCCCACCAGGGAGTCATGCAGGGTGGAGATACGTGAAAAACCGGTCACTAGCGCCAGCGCTAACACCACTAGCGCCGCCGTCGCTAAAGTCAGCAGCTCAAAGCCAGCCAGGCGTAACCCCAGGCCCAGCCACAGGGGCCGCCTAGCCCAGGCCCTACCTAAACGGGTGTCATCTAAATGGCCCGCGCGCCCCAGTTCAACTGCGGCCACAACCGCCGCCAAAAGCGCACTAAAACACACCACCGGGAAAAAACTGCTTGACGAAGGGGCGGTAAATGAACCCACAAAAGCTGCCCCCGCACTAGTACAGGCAGCTACCACAATGGCGGAAACATTAAACAGCTGAGCGCGCCTAATAAAGCTACGGGCCAGCCAGAGGTTGTAAACAGTCAGCCCCAGCAGCGGCAAAGATAGGGTGCCATCAATTTCAGAATGGCGCGCGCCCCCTAGCCCCAGCAGCCACAAATTAGTGCCTGAGGCCAGGGAGGACACAGTTGAATACTGCACTGAGGGGGTGACAATCAAAGCCACCAATAAGGTGGGGATAACAACACTCAGCCACCCCAAGGCAACCCATTCGACGCCGGCGCGTACGGCTCCAGGCCAGTCGCTAGGGACAGTCAGTTCGGTTCTAGTTGGGGTGGCTGAAGTGCTCATCAGTTAGCGTGGAGCTCCTGGTAGGCCGCACGTGCTAGCTCGGCGGTTTCGGTTGGGGTACGACCTACCTTAACCCCCACAGCCTCTAGCGCTACCTTTTTGGCCGCTGCGGTTCCTGAAGAACCCGACACAATCGCACCAGCGTGTCCCATGGTTTTACCCTCAGGGGCGGTAAAGCCGGCCACATAAGCCACCACCGGTTTAGTGACATGCTCGCTGATGTAGGCGGCAGCGCGCTCTTCGGCGTCGCCACCAATTTCACCGATCATCACGATCACTTCAGTGTCAGGGTCAGCCTCAAAACCAGCCAGGGCATCAATGTGGGTGGTGCCCACCACCGGGTCTCCACCAATCCCAATGCAGGTGGTAAAGCCCAGGTCGCGCAGCTCATACATGAGCTGGTAGGTGAGCGTACCGGACTTAGAAACCAAACCCACCGGGCCGGCGCCGGTAATGTCAGGCGGGGTGATACCCACATTGGACTTAGCCGGGCTGATAATTCCCGGGCAGTTGGGGCCAATGATCTGGGTGCCGTGGGCGGCGGCGTAAGCCCTAAACACGGTGGCGTCAGCTACCGGCACCCCCTCAGTGATAACCACAACCAGGCGCATACCGGCGTCGACCGCCTCAATTACGGCGCTCTTAGTAAAAGCCGGGGGTACAAACACTACCGAAACCTCGGCGCCAGTGGCGGCCTTACCCTCAGCTACAGTGCCGTAAACCGGAACCGATACCGTACCGGCCTTAACTTCGCCGCTGCCCGGCCCAATGGGGCTAACTTCAAAGTCAACGCTGGTGCCAGCCTTGCGGGGGTTAACCCCACCCACAACTTTGGTGCCCGCGCTTAGCATACGGCGGGTGTGCTTTTGGCCTTCGGAACCGGTCATGCCCTGCACCAGGACACGATCTGAGTGCGAAAGAAAGATGCTCATTAGTTTTCCCCTAGTTCCTGGGCGATGGCGGTAACGCGGTCGGCGGCGCCATCCATAGTTTCGGCAATGGTTACCTGCGGCAAGTTAGCTTCAGCCAAGATAGCGCGCCCGGCCTCAGCCTGGTTGCCATCTAGACGCACCACGATCGGCTTAGTGAAGGACTCCCCTAGCGAGGACACTGCCGCAACAATGCCTTCAGCCACTGACACGCAAGAAGTGATGCCGCCAAAAACATTCACCAAAATGGCGCGTACCTGTGGGTCAGAGGCAACTACCTCCAGGCCGGTGGCCATCACCTGGGCGCTAGAGCCACCCCCTAGATCTAGGAAGTTAGCTGGGCGCATACCGCCGTGGCGTTCACCGGCGCCAGCCACCACATCCAGGGTGGACATAACCAGGCCGGCACCGTTACCTAGCACACCCACCTCACCGGTTAGACGCACATAGTTAAGGCCCGCTGCCTTAGCGCGAGTCTCTAGCGGGTCGGCATCTACCGTGTCCACAAACTGCTCGTGGTCACGGTGACGCATACGGGCGTTGTCATCCAAGCTGACCTTGCCGTCCAGGGCTAGAACAGTGCCCTGCGGGGTTAGCACCAGCGGGTTTACCTCCACCAAGGTGGCGTCCTCACCAGTGAAAACCTCCCACAGCTTAAGGATTACCCCGGCGACGTCGTCGGCCACCTTACCGGGCTCAAAACCAGCCGCAGCCACAATCTCAGCGGCCTTAGCGGCGTCGATCCCCACTAGCGGGTCTACTGCCACCTTAGCCAAAGCCTCAGGGCGTTCCTTAGCTAAAGTCTCAATATCCATGCCGCCTTCACGCGAGCACATCGCCAGGTAGGCCCGCTGGGCGCGGTCTAGCAGCACCGAGAAGTAGAACTCCTGCTCAATGTCGGCACCATCGCTGATAAGCACCTTGTGCACGGTGTGGCCCTTAATGTCCATGCCAAGGATTTCCTGGGCGCGCTCAAAGGCCTCCTGCGCACTGCGGGCCAGCTTAACGCCCCCGGCCTTGCCACGCCCACCAGTTTTAACCTGGGCTTTAACAACCACTAGCTGGGAGCCGTTAGCAAATAGTTCCTGGGCAATCTCGCGCGCCTGCTGCGCAGTGCTAGCTACCTCGCCACCAAGAACTGGCACCCCATGTGCCTTAAACAGTTGCCGTGCCTGGTATTCGTAAAGATCCACCGGCGTATCCTTTCAAGGGTTGACGGCATTTATTTCTATTAGGTTAACTCGCCTGTTCACGCAGTGGGGACTAAAGGGCCAAATTGGTCTTGATTTGCGTGCATACATGGCGTAAGCCACTCTTTATGTAGGACAATACTACTGGAGTTTTTTTACCCGGAAGGAGATGCAAGGTGGCTACAGAAAACACCCCGGTGCGTATTGGGGTGCTTACCTCCGGAGGCGACGCGCAAGGTATGAACGCCGCCGTTCGTGCAGTGGTACGCACCACGCTACGTTTAGGAGCACAACCCTACGCAGTCATGGAAGGCTGGGCTGGGGCTGTTGCTGGTGGGGAGGGGATTCGCCCGCTTAACTGGGACAGTGTGGGTTCTATCTTGCACCGTGGCGGCACCATCATCGGTACCGCCCGCTCCAAGGAGTTCCCCACCCGTGAAGGTATGCTCTCGGCGGCAGCTAACCTACTAGAGCATGGCATTGACCGCCTAGTGGTGATCGGCGGTGACGGTTCGCTAACGGGCACCAACGAGTTCCGCAAAGCCTGGCCCTCGCTACTAGCTGAGCTTATGACCACCGGGCGTATCACCAGCGAAGTGGCTGCAGCCCACCCCCAGCTAATGATTGCTGGTCTGGTTGGTTCGATTGACAATGACCTGGTAGGCACTGACATGACTATCGGTGCAGACTCGGCTTTGCACCGCATTATGGAGGCTATTGACTCTCTATCGTCGACGGCGGCCTCCCACCAGCGTACCTTCGTAATTGAGGTTATGGGTCGTCACTGCGGCTACCTGGCGCTGATGAGTGCAGTAGCTGGCGGCTGCGACTATGTGTTCGTGCCCGAGCTACCCCCGGCTGATGGCTGGGAAGAAGACATGTGCAACAAACTGCAGGCCGGGCGCGCAGCTGGACGACGCGACTCCCTGGTGATTGTGGCTGAAGGCGCCCAAGACCGTGAAGGCAACCAGATTACTGCCGCTCATGTCTGTGACGTACTAGAAGAGCGCCTGGGTGAAGATGCCCGCGTAACCATTTTGGGTCACGTTCAGCGCGGTGGCCGCCCCAGCGCCTATGACCGCTGGATGCCCACCCTGCTGGGTTACGCCGCAGCTCAGGAAGTTTTGCGAGCCACTCCTGAAAGTGAGCCGCACATTATTGGGGTGCGCCACAACCGTATTGCGCACCTGCCGCTAATGGAGTCGGTGGAAAACACCCGTGCTGTGGCCTCCTACATTAAGGACGGCGACTATGAGGCGGCGGTAGCGGCCCGTGGCACTTCCTTCGCGCAGATGCTGCAAATCTTTGAAAACATGTCCACCCCGCCTTCGCAGAGCCGCCACGACGACTCCCCGGTGAAGGACAAGCGTGTAGCGATTTTGCACGCCGGTGGCCTGGCTCCCGGCATGAACACTGCCGCCCGTGCTGCGGTGCGTTTGGGTATCGACCACGGGCTAACCATGCTGGGTATTGAAGGTGGTTTCCCGGGTCTGCTTGACGGCGCCGTAAAGGAGCTGTCTTGGGCCGACGTCGAAGGCTGGGTAGGTGAAGGCGGTGCAGCCCTAGGTACTCACCGCGAATACCCCACCATTGAGCAGCTTTACAGCATTGGGCGCTCCCTGGAATCCAACCACATTGATGGTCTGATTGTGATTGGTGGCTTCAACGCCTACCTGGGTGCCCACACCCTAATTAAGGAACGTGACCGCTACCCTGCCTTCAACATTCCAATTGTGTGTGTGCCCGCCTCAATCGACAACAACCTGCCCGGCAGCGAGCTGAGCATTGGTGCAGACACCGCCGTGAACTCCACGGTTTCCACCCTGGACGCCATTAAGCTGTCTGCCTCAGCTTCTAAGCGCTGCTTCGTGGCTGAGGTTATGGGTCGTCGCTGCGGCTACCTGACCCTAATAAGTGGCCTAGCTACCGGCGCTGAAAAGGTGTACCTGCCTGAACACGACGCCAGTCTTGACGAAATCGCCTCCGCCACCAGCGACATGGTTAAGTCCTTCCGCGACGGACGGCGCCTCTACCTGGTGCTGCGTAACGAGGCCGCCTGCGGCCTGTACTCCACCAAGCTACTGGCTGACGTTTTCGCCCAGGAATCCAATGGTCTGTACGACGTGCGTGAATCTGTGATTGGGCACGTCCAGCAAGGTGGCAACCCCACCGCTTTTGACCGCCTGATGGCTACCCGCCTGGTCACCAACGCCATGCAGGTGTTGGTTGACGAACTAGTTGCCGGCACCGCCCGAGGCCACTATGTGGGTCTGGTTAACGGCGAGTTCCGTGACAGCCCGCTGGCCCACATGAACGACGAGCTTGACCTAGTTAACCGCCGCCCACGCGACCAGTGGTGGCTGCGCCTAGAGCACGTAATTCCAGTGGTCAGCCAGGATGAGGTAGCTATCGACAAATCCAAGTTGCCGCCTTTGTGAGCAACCAGGTGGTAGCTGGTGGGCGGCTAGGCCGCCCACAGATAGCGGGTTGAACCCCAAACAGGTGGGGGGCACGTAAATTTCTTTACGTGCCCCCCACCCATTGTTAGCACTGGCTCTTGGCCAGATTTGGCTAGCGCCCATTCTCTGGGCGCCACCAGGGCGCCCAAGAGCGGCAAATGTGCGCGCCGGCGCTCGCAGGCTGCTGCCAGCCTTGGGCAGCTGCCCCGCGCCGGCGCGCCTTGACCAGCTAGAGCTTAACCACTGGCGCGTAGCGCAACATCAGACGTTTAACTACCCCGTCGCTAAACTCCACCTTGGCTACCGTGGATTTACCGCTACCCTCCAGGGCGATCACCGTGCCCACACCGTAGGCGTCGTGGCGTACCTTGTCGCCTAGCTTAATACCCGATTCTTCTGCCTCCGGCTCAGCTTTAACACCTAGCTTCTGGCTGCGGCGGGCCTTGGCGCGGTCTTTGGCGCGGTCTTTAGCGCTCTCAACGCGCCCCAGCTTTCCGCTAGAGCGCCGCCCGCTGCCAATTGGCGCCGAAAAGTCATCGTCTTCGTCCACCCGGCGCCCACCGCCATAGCCGCTGCCGCCGCCATAGCCACCGCCATAACTGGATCCAGTGCCGCCTTGGTAGCCGCCACCATCGCCCCGGCCCCCTCGGTAGCTACCGCCACCGCCGTAGCCGCTGCCATCACCTCGGCCCCCTCGGTAGCCGCCGCTGAAACCACCGTAGCCGGCGCGCAAACTATCCATTGAGGACGCCTCCCGCTCCCAGCGCATAAGCTCGGGCGGAATATCGTCAAGGAAACGCGAAGCCACCATCACATTGGAAGCCCCCCAGGCGCTGCGCACCGCCGCCCGAGTCAGGTACAGGCGCTCACGGGCGCGCGTTAGCGCCACATACGCCAGGCGCCGCTCCTCAGCCAGTTCACTCTCGTCAGCTAAAGACCGCGAGTGCGGGAAAGTGCCGTCTTCAAAGCCGGTGACAAACACTACCGGAAATTCCAGGCCCTTGGCGGTGTGCACGGTCATGAGGGTGACTTGCCCCTGCCCGCCGTCGTCGTCGGGAATTTGGTCTGAATCTGCCACCAGCGATACGCGTTCTAGGAACTCAGCCAGGGTGCCGGTGGGGTTTTCCTGCTGGAAGTCTTCGGCTACTGCGTGCAGTTCAGCCAGGTTTTCTACGCGGCTGGCGTCTTGGGGGTCGTCGCTGGCGCGCAACTCCGCCAGGTAACCACTGGTATCTAGGGCTGAGTCGAGTAGCTCAGCCACCCCGGCGCCTTCACGCAGCTGGGTGCGTAAACCTTCCAAAATGTCGTCAAAGCGGCGCACCTGGGTGCGGGTGCGGGTGGCTAGCCCCGCAACTGGCGGAGTAAGCGTGATTTGACCATCAGGGGTTTGCGGGCGGGCCCTGCCGGCGGCGTCGCTAATGGCTTGGCCAAAAGAGATACCGTACTGTTCGGCGTGGGCGGCCAGGGTGGCTTCAGCTTTTTGGCCAAGTCCACGTTTGGGCACGTTGAAAATGCGGCGCAGTGAGACGGTGTCGTCTGGGTTATCTACGGCACGCAGGTAGGCTAGTGCGTCTTTGATTTCTTTGCGCTCATAGAAGCGGGTGCCACCCACTACTTTATAGGGCAGCCCGGCGCGCATGAAGGCTTCTTCTAGGGCGCGTGACTGGGCGTTGGTGCGGTAGAACACCGCAACTTGGCCGGGGCGCACCCCGTTTTCTTCACCTAGACGCTCGATTTCTTGGCTGACCCAGCGGGCTTCGTCGTATTCGGAGTCGGCCACGTAGCCCACGATTTTTTCGCCGTCACCTAGCGCAGTCCACAGGTTTTTGGCGCGCCGTCCATCATTTTGGCTGATCACGGCGTTGGCGGCGCTCAAAATGTTTTGGGTGCTGCGGTAGTTTTGTTCCAGCAAAATCGTGTGGGAGTTGGGGAAGTCTTTTTCGAACTCTTCGATGTTGCGGATGGTGGCACCTCGGAAGGCGTAGATGGACTGGTCTGAGTCACCTACTACGGTTAGTTCCCCGCTGGGGCCTTGCCCCCCAACCCCAACAAGTTCACGCACCAGCACGTATTGGGCGTGGTTGGTGTCTTGGTATTCGTCTACCAGTACGTGCCTGAAGCGGCGTCGATACAGCTGGGCGATGGCGGGTTTGGCGCGCAGTAGCTGGACTGTGCGCATGATGATGTCGTCAAAGTCGAGGGCGTTGGCGGCTTTGAGGCGTTGGTTGTAGGCGCGGTATACCTCAGCTAGGTGGCGCTCGAAGGGGTTGGAGGTGTTGGCGGTTTCAGCGAATTGTAGCGGTGTGATTAGCTCATTTTTTAGGTCGCTGATGCGGTTGGCGAAGGCTTTGGGGGTGAAGCGTTTGGGGTCGATGCCTAGTTCGCGCACGATCAGGGTGATTAGGCGCTGGGAGTCGGTGGCGTCGTAAATGGAGAAGCTTGAGCGTAGCCCGGCGGCTTCGTGTTCGCGGCGCAAGATGCGTACGCAGGCCGAGTGGAAGGTGAGCACCCACATGTATTTGCCGGCCCCTCCCACCAGGGTTTCTAGGCGTTCGCGCATTTCGGCGGCGGCTTTGTTGGTGAAGGTAATGGCTAGGATTTCGCTGCCTCGGGCCCGGCCGGTGGCTAGCAGGTAGGCGATGCGGTGGGTGAGCACGCGGGTTTTGCCTGAGCCGGCGCCGGCTACGATCAGTAGTGGCCCGCCTTGGTAGATGACGGCCTCGTATTGGGCTGGGTTTAGGCCCTGTAGAAGCTGCTCTGCTGCGGGGTTTGCGCTCTTGTTAGCGACGGCGCCCGTGTGGGGCTTGCTTGCAGTGGCACCCGCGTTGTAAGCGGCGACGGCGCCTGTGTGGGTTGCGTTTGCTGCGCTGCTCGCCTGGCTACCTGCCTGGCTAGGGTCAGCCGCGTCAGGGCCAGCTGTACCAGCCGCCGCGCCAGCGTAGTCGCCACCGCTGGTGAAGCCAGCGCCGCCAGGAATGGCGGTGGGCCACTGTTCATAGTCTTGAGCCGCCCAGGCGGCCAGGGCTGCTTTATCTTGACTATCTAGTTCGGGCATGTCGTAGCCCTCTTCATAGTCAGCAGGGGGCTCAACCAGCTGCCAAGCTTCCTCGTCGGCGTCGCTAAGGGACGGTAGTACGGCAGCAGGGTTTAGTCGCATGGGGTCGCCAAAAAGATCCACGGGCCCAGTCTAGCCATCCGCGCCCCTCGCCGTCGTCGAGCCTAAAGCCGCCACAAAACGCTACTTAACCGCCTGCAGGTAACGCTGGCGGCCAGTTAGATCCCGGTGGCACCCGCTCTGGCTAAAACCAGCTGCCTTAGCCGCCTTGACCAGGGCCTCTACCTGGCTGGGGTCATGCTCCATAACCAGTACTCCCCCCACTCGCAGCAAGCTAGAGGCCCGTTTAATCAGTTTTAGGGGTAGCTCCAAACCATCTACTCCCCCGCCAAAAAGCGCCAGGGGCGGATCATAACTAGCGGTTTCACTATCCTCAATAAGCCCTGCGGGCACATACGGCGGATTAGTTACTACCACATCCACCTGGCCCTCAATTTCAGCTAACTCAGTTAAGGGGCCGGTGGCGTCGGCTTCAATTACGTTCACGTTGGCCTGGTTTTTTTGCGCATTAACGCGGGCTAAAGCGGCTGCCTGGGAATCTAGCTCAACCGCCCACACCCGGCAGCCGGGCACCTCGCTGGCCAGCGCGCAGGCAATTGCACCTGAACCAGTACACAGGTCAACCACCAGCGGCGCAGCCAGGGTGCTGGCGGCCTCGATCGCGGCTCCGGCCACCACCTCAGTTTCTGGGCGCACAATAAACACCCCCGGCTGGCTTAATAGCTCCAGGTGGCGAAAATACATGCGGCCCGTGATTAGCTGTAGCGGTTCACGCCCAGCGCGCCGGGTGATCACCTGCTCATAGCGGTCAAAAAAGTCCTGCGGCGCCTGGCTAAGCAGGTAGAGTTTTTCGCCCAGCACAAACTCCGCCAGTTGGCGCGCGTCACTGTGGGCACTAGCCACCCCTCTTTCAGCTAGGCGCGCAGTGGCCTGGGAGATAGCCTGCATAACTTGGGCGCGTCCCTGCCCAGCCAGCGAAGTTATTGGCGTTTTCTCGCTCTGCCCAGCTGGCGCCCGCATTGCTCGCTCTGGGGCGCCAGAGTCTGCTGCCAGCGGCTGATCCGCCAGCGGCGCACCCATTTCAGTTACCTACAGCAGCTAGACGCGCGGCCTCATCCATAACAATCGCAGAGTCAATTACCGGCCCTAAATCACCGTCAAGCACATTAGACAGGTTATAGGCCTTGTAACCGGTGCGGTGGTCAGCGATACGGTTTTCGGGGAAGTTGTAGGTGCGGATGCGCTCAGAGCGGTCCACAGTACGTACCTGGCTTAGGCGCGCCGCGTTAGCTTCAGCCTCAGCCTGGGCGGCCTGCTCAGCTAGCAGGCGGGCCCGCAGCACGCGCATAGCCGCTTCCTTATTTTGCAGCTGGGACTTTTCGTTCTGCATAGACACCACAATGCCGGTGGGTAGGTGAGTGATGCGCACAGCCGAGTCGGTGGTGTTAACGCTTTGACCACCGGGACCTGAAGAGCGGAACACGTCAATACGCAGGTCGTTGGGGTCAATTTCAATCTCGCCAGGGTCATCAACTTCAGGCATCACAAACACACCGGCAGCTGAAGTGTGTACGCGGCCCTGAGATTCAGTCACCGGCACGCGCTGTACGCGGTGCACGCCACCCTCATATTTCAGGTGCGCCCACACCCCATCCTCAGGGGCCACCGTGCCTTTAGCTTTGACGGCCACCTGAATGTCTTTAAAACCACCCAAGTCAGAGTCGGTGAAGCTTAACACTTCGGTACTCCAACCCATACGCTCAGCATAACGGGTGTACATACGCACCAGGTCTCCGGCAAATAGGGCGGATTCTTCCCCACCCTCACCAGCTTTAACCTCAATGATTACGTCACGGGCGTCGTCGGGGTCACGCGGAATCAAAAGCTTACGTAACTTATCTGCAGCCTGCGCCTCAGCGTCCTGCAAAGCCGGAATTTCTGCGGCAAAGTCGGCGTCGGCTTCAGCTAGCTCACGGGCGTCAGCCAGATCCTGTCGTAGCGAATCCCAATCCCTATAGGCAGCTACTGTCTGTCCAAGCTCTGCATAGCGGCGTCCTAGCTTACGTAGAGCCACAGGATCAGTGGCCGCACTAGCCATTTTCGCTTCAATATCAGTGTATTCATCAACAAGTGCGCGGGCGGCAGAGAAATCCTCAGCATGGGTGTCAGACATACTTAAAGCCTACCAGGGTCATAAGGACGCAAAAATGCCCCGAACCTCTCGGCCCGGGGCACCATTTAGGGCAGTAAAACCCAGATCACTTCTTGCGCTTGCCGTAGCGAGCCTCGAAGCGAGCCACACGACCACCGGTGTCCAGAATCTTCTGCTTGCCGGTGTAGAAGGGGTGGCAGTTAGAGCACACGTCTACGCGGATCTCACCAGAGGTGACGGTAGAGCGAGTCTCGAAGGTGTTACCACAGGTGCAAGTCACCGTGGTGGGCACGTATTCGGGGTGAATACCCTGCTTCATTTAGGAATCTCCTTATAGCTTCAGAGGTTGCCGGGTCCTAAAACCGTTTTTTAGGTGAACCGGTCAACGTGGCGATTATGCCAGCCAATTACCTCGCATACAAGCAATGGGAACCTCACGCTCAGCGAGATTCCCACCACTTGTTTTATTCAGCTTTGCCGCAGTTGGCGTTGGGGCCACCTAGGCTTTGGCGTTAACTTCCTGCTCAGCAGCGCTTACTGCCGGTGTTTGACGTGAAACAGCCATCAGGAACTCAGCGTTGGAAGCAGTGTCTTTGAGCTTGTTAAGCACCAGTTCCAAGGCGGCCTGCTGGTCAAGACCAGCAAATAGGCGACGCAGTTTCCACATGATCTTTAGCTGTGCCGGGTCAATTAGTAGCTCTTCGCGGCGAGTACCCGAGGCGGCCACATCCACCGCCGGGAAGATACGACGCTCAGATAGCTGACGCGACAGGCGCAGTTCCATGTTACCGGTGCCCTTGAACTCTTCGAAGATCACCTCGTCCATCTTGGAACCGGTCTCTACCAGTGCGGTTGCCAAAATGGTTAGTGAGCCACCGTTTTCTACGTTACGGGCGGCACCGAAGAACTTCTTGGGCGGGTATAGCGCGGCAGCGTCCACACCACCGGAGAGGATACGGCCAGAGACCGGGGCGGCCAGGTTGTAGGCGCGGCCCAGGCGGGTGATGGAGTCAAGCAGCACCACCACGTCCTGGCCTAGCTCTACCAGGCGTTTGGCGCGCTCAATGGCCAGTTCAGCAACCACGGTGTGATCGGAGGCGGGGCGGTCAAAGGTGGAGGCAATAACCTCACCCTTAACCGTGCGCTGCATGTCGGTAACTTCTTCAGGACGCTCATCAACCAGCACCACCATTAGGTGCACTTCGGGGTTGTTAACCGCGATAGCGTTGGCGATTTGCTGCAGCACAATGGTCTTACCGGCCTTGGGCGGCGAAACGATCAGACCACGCTGGCCCTTACCAATGGGGGCTACCAGGTCAATTACGCGCGGAGTTAGAGCCTTGGGAGTGGTTTCTAGGCGCAGGTGCTCTTGCGGGTAAAGCGGGGTGAGCTTAGCAAAGTCGGGGCGACGCTTAGCCGCTTCCACATCCATACCGTTAACGGTTTCTACCGAGTGGATGGGGTTGTATTTGGGGCGGATCTGGCGTTGCTGTTGCTGTTTGCGGCCCTGGTAGCGGGTGTAGGGCTCAGGTGAGCCTTCACGTACCCAACCGGTTACCGCGTCACCGGGGCGCAATCCGTTGGCTTTAACCTGGGCGCTGGAGACGTAGATGTCGTTGGGGCCCGGTAGATAGCCGGAAGTACGCAGGTAGGAGTGGTTAGGGCCAACTTCAAGGATGCCGGCCACGGGCACTAGTACTTCTTCTTCGCGTTCGCGCGGCTCGTTGTTTACGTTGTCGCGGTTGCGTTTTCTATCACGGGGACGACGGCGCTCGGCGGGCTCTTCGGCGCTGGACTCAGCTCTGCGCTCAGTGGGCTCAACTGCGTTAGTGCCGGTCTGCTCGGCTAGTTCACGCATCAGCGCAGCCTTGGCGTTGATGTGTTCTTCAATGCCGCCGCGTTTGCCCGGGTCTTCCTCGATTGCCTGAGCGCCGGCTAGGCGACGACGCGGACGACGGGTGCGCATTTCTTCACGCTCACTCTTGTCGCCTCTCTCAGCGCGGCGCGAACGCTCAATTTCTCGCGCAGCAGCGCGGGCGGTAGCACGTGCGTTCATTTCAGCTTCGCTGCGCGGGGCCGGTAGCTCTAGGCCTAGGTCCAGGCTGCCCAGGTCAGTGCGGGGGGCGGAGGCAGGGGCGGAAGCACGACGGCGCCCCAAACGGCGGACACCTTCAGCTTGAGACTGTTCTAGCTCATTTGCCTCAGCTTCGCGGCGAGCCGCTAGACGCGGATTAATGCTTAGTTCGGGAATTTCGTTTGTATGCACGGTAGCGGCCGGGTTTAGTGCAGTGGCGGTACTAGTGTTAGCAGCAGCGTTGCTCTTAGCAGCTAGGCGGGCTGCACGAATTGCTGAAGTTAGCTCAACCTTGCGCATCCGCGAGGTACCAACAAGTCCCATGGAGGCGGCTAGCTCTTGCAGGTCAGCCAAACGCATGGTTGACAATGGTCGGGATGTGCCAGGCTTGGCATTGGGGGTCTCGGTCACGAGGATCCTTCTATGGTTTTTACCACCTATTTAACGCAGGTGGTAATGAGGATAATTCGAGTGCCGGATAAACGCGGACTTGTATTAAGCATCCAGTTGCGAAGACCTCGCATAAAAACTTGGGTGCTGAGCTTGAACTGCATCCAGTCCTTGCTCATGCATCACTGTAGCAGATAGATGCTAAAAACACCTATCTTCTACCATATTTGTGCCACAAATTCGACGCTTTCCAGCATTAAAGTAAACACTCTACTGCCCTTATGATACAGCTAAGGGCCGACGATTATTAAACCGTCAGCCCTTAAAGCTAAATTCAGCTGCTCAGCTGATCTAGTCAGCGCCGTCTTTAGGACGCAAACAGATCTAGTGCAGTTGCAGCGGCGACAGCGGCAGCGGCACTGCCCCCTGAGTGTCTACACCAGGACTAAGCACGCTCCAGCCGTGGCGGCGCAAAGTATTGCGAGTGTGGCTGGGGAGCTTATCTAACACCAGCACAGTTGGCCCAGCCCCACTAATAACCGCAGGCAGGCCCTCCTCACGCAGGGCGCGCATCACCGCCGTCGAGTCTTCAAGTACCCCAGCGCGGTAATCCTGGTGCAACCTATCCTGGGTGGCGCTCATTAGCAGCTGCCTTTGGCCAGTTAGCCCCAGCATCAGCAAAGCTGCTCGCGAGATGTTAAAGATAGCGTCTTCACGCGAGACCATCTCAGGTAGTACCTCACGAGCCTTAGCGGTAGACAGGCGGATACTTTCCGGGGGCACCAGTAAAGTCACCGGTAGGGAGGCGTCGAGGTGGATCTGGGCGCTGTGGGCTTTACCTGCTTCCATCCAGGAAACTGTGGCGCCACCGTAAACAGCTGGAGCCACGTTGTCGGGGTGGCCCTCCATTTCAGTGGCTAGCTGCAAGATGACCTCGTCGTTAAGCGCTTCAGGCTCGTCGATAAGGCCGCGTGCCAGCATCAGCCCGGCCACCGCCGCACTGGCTGAAGAACCCATACCTGAGCCGTGGGGCACCCGGTTGCGGCAACGCATATCAAAGTTGGCTTGCGAGGCCCCAACCGCTTCTAAACCAAAACGCAGGGCACGCACCACCAGGTTATTGTCGTCGGTGGGGACTTTGCCGGCCCCTACCCCTTCAACATCCACATGGGTGGCGTAGGTTACCGGGCGTACATCAACCTCGTCATAAAAACGCACCGCCAGCCCCAGGCTGTCGAAGCCTGGGCCCAGGTTGGCACTGGTGGCGGGAACACGAACTGAGGCGTATTCGGCGCTGATGCGCACGCTCATAGACCCAACAGCTCCACAGCAGCCTCCACGGTGGGGGCAATAGACTCAGTGGTGATTTCCTGGCGGCTAAGCGCAGTGGCGGTGTCTTTGAGACCATTACCGGTCACGGTGCACACGATCTTCCAGCCCTTTTGTACCAGGCCCGCCTCGCCAGCCTTGATCAGGCCGGCCACAGAAGCGGCTGAGGCCGGCTCTACGAACACGCCGGCTTCAGCGGCCAGTAGCGCCTGGGCGTCAAGGATTTCACTGTCGGAAACGGCGGAAATAAAGCCGTTTGAGTCGTCGCGTGCAGCCACGGCATAGTCCCAGCTGGCCGGGTTACCGATACGGATAGCGGTAGCTACAGTTTCGGGGTTGGCTACCGGGCCGCCGTGCACGAAAGGCGCGGCGCCTTCAGCCTGGATGCCCCACATGCGCGGCACGCGGGTAGCTACCGGCGCAAAGTCACGCGGGTCAGCAGCGGCGGCGTCGAAGTCGGCGCTCATTGTGGCCGCAGTAGTGCGCCCAGCGTACTCGTTGTAACCCATCCAGTAAGCGGAGATGTTACCGGCGTTGCCAACCGGGAGCATGTGTACATCGGGGGCGTCACCCAGGGTGTCTACCACCTCAAAAGCGGCGGTTTTCTGACCCTGCAGACGGTAGGGGTTAACTGAGTTAACCAGCGCCACCGGGTAGGAGCGGCTCAGCTCGCGGGCAATGTTTAGGCCGTCGTCGAAGTTACCGTCAATTTGTACCAGGCGGGCGCCGTGCACAATGGCCTGAGCTAGCTTGCCGGCAGCGATCTTGCCCTTGGGCAGCACCACTACGCAGTTAACGCCGGCGGCCACCGCGTAGGCGGCAGCGGAAGCCGAGGTGTTACCGGTGGAGGCGCAGATAACCGTGTTGGCTCCCGACTCGGCCACCTTGCTCATGGCCATGGTCATGCCACGGTCCTTGAAAGAGCCGGTGGGGTTCATGCCTTCAACCTTCACCCACACCTGGGCGTCAAGTTTCTTAGAAAGCGTGGGCACGGGCACCAGCGGCGTGCCACCTTCGCCTAGGGTGACGATCGGGGTTGACTGCGAAACGGGCAGTCGGTCGCGGTATTCGTTAAGCAGGCCTTGCCAGATGTGGGCCATGTTTTCTCCTCGCTGGTTCCTTAAATCTAAGTCTGTTTTTAGCTGTTTGCGGCGGCTGGGCGCCTAGCGCTGTGGCTCCTTTTAGTGGCGTGCCACTGGCACCTTTAGCGGCGAGCCACTGGCACCTTTAGCGGCGGGCCACTAGGGCGCGGGCGGCAGCCACTACGTCACCCATAACTGCGCTGGCAGTGGGGGCGCCGCCGGCACCGGGGCCGGTTAAGGTGAGGCGCCCGGCGTTTTCGCATTCAATTACGACAGCGTTGCCCGGGCCGTGGATTGCGGCTAGGGGGTGGTCGTTAGCTACAAATACGGGTTCGACGACGGCGCTGGGCTGGCCGGCGGGGGCCTGCACCGTGCCCAGCAGGCGCAGCACTCCCCCACGCGCGCCAGCCTGGTCAATGTCGGCCTTGGTGATCTTGGAAATGCCGGTGACCGACACGTCAGCTAAGGTAACTTCCTGACCAAAAGCCAAAGTTGCCAAAATGGCGGCTTTAGCGGCGGCGTCGAGACCTTCCACATCAGCGGTGGGGTCAGCTTCGGCGTATCCCAGCTGCTGGGCGGCAGCTAACGCAGTGTCGTAATCCAGGCCCTTGGTGGTCATTTCATCCAGGATGTAGTTAGTAGTCCCGTTCAAAATGCCGCTGATGGAGATGATTTTGTCGCCAGCTAAGCCTTCTTTAACGGTACGCACCACCGGGATAGCCCCGGCTACAGCCGCCTCAAAAAGCAGGTCTACGCCCTTGGCCTGGGCCAGCTCCAGCAGCTGGCCGCCGTGGGTGGCCAGTAGAGCCTTGTTGCCGGTAACCACGCTGGCACCTGAGTTTAGGGCGGTAGTGATTAGCTCACGAGCCGGGTTGATGCCGCCGATTAGCTCAATGACCAGGTCACATGAGCCGGCTAGGGCCATGGAGTCGGTGGTGAGCAGATCTGCTTCGGGCTGCCAGTCACGCTTAGCGTCAAGCGAGCGCACCCCGATACCTACTAGCTCTAGTTTTTCGCCTACTGCCTTTTCTAGGCGCTCGCTGTCCTGGGTGAGGATGCGCGCTACCTGGGCACCTACCGTGCCCAGGCCTAGCAAACCGATACGTACGCTCATACTTACATCCTCTCCGGGGCGCTAACACCTAGCAGGCCTAGGCCGTTAGCAAGTACCTGGGCGACGGCGTCGTTAAGCCACAGGCGGGCTACGTGTCCGCTGTTGACCGGCTCATCACCGCGCGGGGTGACGCGGGTGGCGGAGTACCAGGCGTGGTAGGCGCCGGCTAGCTGCTCTAGGTAGCGGGCCACGCGGTGCTGTTCGCGCAGGCTGGCGGCCTGGGCCACGATGGCGGGGTACTGGGCGAGCACCCCTAGCAGGGCGTTGTCTGCCGGGGTGTCTAGCTGGGCCGGGTCAAAGCCAGCGTCGCGGCTTACCCCGTGCTCGACGGCGTTGCGGGCCACGCTGCGGGTGCGGGCGTGGGCGTACTGGACGTAGTAGACCGGGTTTTCGTTGGAGCTGGAGGCCAGCAGATCCAGGTCAATGTCAATCATGGAGTCCATGGAGGAGCGTGCCAGGGCGTAACGGGCGGCGTCCACCCCTACTGCGTCAACCAGGTCGTTGAGGGTAACTACCGTGCCTGCGCGCTTGGACATGCGCACTGCCTGGCCGTTCTTGACCAGGTTAACTAGCTGGCCAATGAGGATCTGTAGGTTAACCCTGGGCTGGTCACCGAAGGCTGCACACATGGCCATCATGCGACCGATGTAGCCGTGGTGGTCGGCGCCCAGCAGGTAGATGGCGCAGTCGGCGCCGCGTGAGCGCTTGTCTAGGTAGTAGGCTACGTCGCCGGCAAAGTAGGCGGCCTGGCCGTCAGACTTGATTAGTACGCGGTCTTTGTCGTCACCAAATTCGGTGGTGCGTAGCCAGACGGCGCCGTCGCGGTCGTCAATCTTGCCCAGGTCACGCAGGCGGGCGATAGCGCGGTCAACTGCGCCGGACTCATGCAGGGAGTCCTCGTGGAAGAACACGTCAAATTCGCTACGGAATTCGCTTAGCTCCGCTTTGATCTGGTCAAACATGAGCCCTACGCCGACGGCGCGGAAAACTTCCTGAGCCTGTTCGTCTTCCAGCGTGGCCGGGTCGGGGTGACCGGCCTGAGCTTCAATGGCACGCACCTGGTCGGCGATTTCGGCGATGTAAGCGCCGCCGTAACCGTTTTCAGGAGTTTGCTCGCCGCGAGCGCTTGCCAGCAGGGAACGGGTGAAGTTGTCGATCTGGGAGCCGTGATCGTTGAAGTAGTATTCGCGCGTTACCTGGGCGCCGCTGGCCTTGAAGATACGTGCTAGTGAGTCACCTACTGCCGCCCAGCGGGCGCCACCTAGGTGTACTGGGCCGGTGGGGTTGGCCGAGACGTATTCAAGGTTGATGTTTTGGCCGGCCAAGGAGGTGTTGCAGCCGTAGTTGGCGCCGGCGGTGAGGATGGTGCGGGCTAGCTCGCCGGCGCTGGCGGCGTCGAGGCGGATGTTGATGAAGCCGGGGCCGGCGATTTCGGCGCTAGCAATGCCGGGGTTTTGGGTTAGTCGCTCAGTTAGTAGCTGGGCGAGGGCGCGGGGGTTGGTGCCGGCTTTTTTGGCCAGCTGCATGGCGACGTTGGTGGCCCAGTCTCCGTGGTCACGGTTGCGCGGGCGCTCAACTTTAGGTTCAGGAATTTCTTCGCTAGCCAGATTTAGGGAGCCGTCTGCTACCAGTTCGTGCAAAATCGCGCCGATGGCGCCGGAGAGTTCTTCTGGAGTCACGTTTAATAGGCTACCTTTTGACAGCGCTAGCCACATAGCCGCTAAACTGAGACATAAAGATTTCGGGTACCCTAACTTTTTTATGGAAGCACCTAATGTTAAGTTCATCGATCCGCTCTGCACGAGCCCGACTGGGATTACTAGGGCCAGCGTTTGTGGCCGCCGTCGCCTATGTAGACCCGGGCAACGTTGCCGCTAATATCACTGCCGGCGCACGCTACTCCTATTTACTAGTGTGGGTGTTGGTTCTTTCCAGTCTGATGGCCGTGATGATCCAGTACCAAAGCGCCAAGCTAGGTATCGTTACCGGCCGTTCCCTACCCACCCTGGTTGGTAACACCCTGGGGCGCAAAGCCCGCCTGGCCTACTGGGCCCAAGCTGAGCTGGTGGCTGCTGCCACGGACCTGGCTGAAGTAATTGGTGGCGCCTTGGCGCTGCACCTGCTTTTCGGGCTGCCGCTACTAGCTGGAGGCATTATTGTGGGTATTGCCTCGATTGCTCTGCTGGCTATTAGTGAAAGGCAAACCCAACGCCACTTTGAGGCGGCAGTTATTGCGCTGCTGATCGTTATTACTTTCGGCTTTCTGGGTGGATTGGTGATGGCCCCACCTAACTGGGGCGAAACCGCCGAGGGGATGATCCCAGCATTTAAGGGATCGGATTCAGTTTTGGTGGCCGCCTCCATGCTGGGGGCCACGGTTATGCCGCACGCTATCTACCTGCACTCCTCCCTGGTTAATGACCGTCACGGCAGCGAACATGACGATCAGCGCAAGTGGTCACTGATTCGCGCCACCCGCGTAGACGTTGTGGCCGCGCTGCTGCTGGCGGGCGCAGTAAATATTGGTTTGCTGCTATTGGCGGCCTCTGCACTTGGTGGCGTGGAGGGCACCGACACCATTGAGGGTGCGCACCAGGCTATCACCGCCCACCTGGGCCAAGGCGTGGGGGTTATTTTCGCAATTGGTCTGCTGGCTTCAGGTCTGGCTTCTACTTCTGTGGGCGCCTATGCCGGTTCAGAAATTATGGCGGGCTTGCTGCACATTCGCGTGCCGCTGCTGGCTCGGCGTCTGGTTACTTTGATTCCGGCTCTGCTGATTATTGGCTCTGGGGCTGAGCCCACTTGGTCGCTGGTGGTCAGCCAGGTAGTGCTTTCCTTCGGTATCCCGATGGCGCTGATCCCGCTAACTATGTCCACCGGCAATAAGGCACTGATGGGGCGCTACACTGACGGTTTGCCACTGCGTATAGCCAGCATCTTAAGCGCAACCATCATCATTATTTTGAACCTGTTCCTGGTTTACCTAACCCTTACTGGCCAGGACTAATACTAGCCACCGGCCAGGACTAAGCGACTGCGGCCAGCAGCACTACTAACGGTGCCCGAGGTCGGCAGCGTTCAAAACTAATAGTGGGAAACTAGTGGCCATTTAAGCCACTCACACCGGGCCGGCCTGTTTTGGGCCGGCCCGTGCTTTTGGGGCCAGTCCGCACTCTTTGAACTGTTCCGTGCTTTTGGGGCGGTCCACGTTCTTAGAACCAACGCGTGTCCTTCAGGGCCGGCTAGCCAGGCACAGTCGACGCCGCCATACCCCTCCCTACAAGCCCCAGGGGCGCCGTCGAGCCCTCGCATACAGACCACACGGGCGCCGTCGAGCCCAAAACCACAAACAAAAGCGCACAGAACCACACAAATTCTTAGCTATTTTGGCCCGCTAAGCCCCTTTTAGCAGCTAAGATTGAGCCATGACTTCAACTGTGACAAAGGCTGTCATTCTTGCCCGAGGCCTGGGCACCCGGATGCGTGCCAACGATGGTTCCCCAGACCCCACCCACAACAGCGCCGCCGTAAACGCCGGTGCCAAAGGCATGATCGATGTCGGCCGCCCCTTCCTTGACTTTGTAATCAGCGCCCTAGCCGATGTGGGCATCACCGACGTGTGCCTAGTGATCGGCCCCGAACACAACATTTTCCGCGACTACTACGACAACCTGGAGCTAAAGCGGGTGCGCATCCACTACGCCATCCAGGCCGAGCCCCTGGGCACAGCCAACGCCCTAGCCGCCGCCGCAGAATTTGCCGGCCAAGACCGCGTTGTGGTGCTTAACTCCGACAACTACTACCCCATCGAAGCTCTAAAGTCGCTGGTGGAGCTGCCGGGAGCGGGCGTGGTTGGCTTTGAACGCGAAGCCCTGATCGCCAAATCCAATATTCCCGCCGAACGCATCGCCGCTTTCGCGGTTATCAGCGTCGACGAACAAGGCAATCTCAGCGACATTATTGAAAAGCCCTCCCCCGCCGAACTTGAACGCCTGGGCAGCCACGCCCCCATCTCCATGAACGCCTGGCTGTTCACCGCCGACATCTTCCCCGCCTGCGCCGACGTCGATAAGTCCGTGCGCGGCGAATATGAGCTGGTGGACGCGGTGCGCCTGGCCCGCAGCCGGGGCCGCAGCTTCCGTGTCACCCCCGCCGCCCAAGGCGTACTAGACATGTCCCGACGCACCGACATTGACGCCGTGCGCCAGGCCCTAAGCCACACGCAGGTGTCCCTATGAGTCAGCACTCAGCATGGTTTGTGCCCGGACGCATTGAAGTGCTGGGCAAGCACACCGACTACGCCGCCGGGCGCTCGCTAGTGTGCGCCAGCAGCCAGGGCATCACCCTGCGCGGCCAGGCCATTGATGAGCCGGTAGTGCGGGTTCGCTCTGACGCAGCCAGCGACATGGTTGAAATTGGTTTACGCCAAGACCCGGTAGACCGACGTGGGCACTGGTCAGGCTACCCGGCCGCCGTCGTGGCCCGCCTGGTACGCAACTTTGGCGACGCCGTCGGGGGCGCCGAGGTGGAAGTAACCTCCACCTTGCCGCTAGCTTCAGGCATGAGCTCCTCCTCAGCCATGATTGTGGGGCTGGCGCGGGTGCTAATTGACCTGGGCGACATTGAATCCACTGAGCTGTTTAAACGCAATATTTGCTCTATTGAGGACTACGCCCACTACCTGGCCTGCATTGAAAACGGCCAGACCTTCAAAGAACTCGAAGGACACATGGGGGTGGGGACCTTTGGCGGCTCCCAAGACCACACCGCCATTATGTGCTCGCATCAAGACCAGCTCAGCCAGTTCTCTTTCTGCCCCACCCGACGCGAGGCGGATATTGATTTCCCCTCGGATTACTCCTTTGTAGTGGCGGTTTCCGGGGTGCTGGCTGAAAAGAGCGGGCAGGCGCGCGAACTGTACAACCGTGCTTCGCTGGCCACAACCGAGATCGTTAAGCTGTGGAACCAGGCCACTGGCCGCAGTGACGTCTACCTGAACCAGGCTGTGCAATCTAGCCCCCAGGCCCCGGCGCAGCTGCGTGAAATTGTGGCTGGGCGCGAATATTTGCCCCAGCGTTTAGAGCAGTTCTTGGTGGAGGCACATGAGGTGGTGCCGGGAGCTAGCGCGGCTTTGCGCGACGGCGACCTGGCTGCTTTTGGGCAGATCGTGGACCGCTCCCAGCACTACAGCGAGCATTACCTGGGCAATCAGGTGCCTGAAACCGTCTATCTGCAAGCTAGCGCCCGGCGCCTGGGGGCTAGCGCGGCTAGTGCTTTTGGGGCCGGTTTTGGTGGCAGCGTATGGGCGCTTGTGCCCAGCGCCCAGGCCGAGGACTTTGCCCAGCGTTGGCTTGATGATTATCGCCAGGCTTATCCAGAGCCTGGCCAGCGCGCAGCCGCCTTGGTCACTCGCCCCGGCCCCAGCGCGCATCGGCTCTAAGTCGGAGGCTCTAGGCAGCTTGGGCAGGCAGCCAGGGCAGGCGGCTCGGCTGGGCAGCTCAGGCAGGCAGCTCAGGCAGGCGGCCCGGCTGGGCAGCCTCGGGCAGGCGGCCCGGGCAGGCAGCCTGGCTGGGACCTAGCGCCGCAGTGCGGGCTGTTTGCCTGCCCGGCCCGCATTTGTCTAGGGGCCAGAGGGCACTTACGTGGGCCAAAGTGAGATCAGGCATGGGCGACGTCGAAAAATGCGCTTGCCCAAACACCCTGGTAAGCTTGGCCCTGCGCCCCAGTAGCTCAGTGGATAGAGCGTCTGCCTCCGGAGCAGAAGGTCGCAGGTTCGAATCCTGTCTGGGGCACTTTTCATACGCAAAATAGCGAGGCGCGCCAGCTTTTAACGCGGCGCAGGCTTGCGGCAGCTTAACGCAGTGCCGCCACAGCGGCTCAACGCATTAGCCGCGCTAGCTGGCCGCGCTGGCGCCTACAAACTAAGTAGGCAAGTTAAATCGCAAACGAAATTGGGCGCCTACCAAAGTAGACGCCCAATTTTTCTCGTTTAGCAGTCAGCTAGTAGCTCACATCAGTAGCTGGAGGGAGCGCTGCCGCCCTGGCCGTAAGGAGCCTGCGGACCACCCTGACCATAGGGGGCCTGAGGGGTAGGCTGACCGTAAGGAGCCTGGGGGACGCCCTGACCATAGGGAGCACCCTGGCCAGCAGGACCCTGGGCGTATTCGGGCATCATCGGGGCGCCGTAAGCACCCTGAGCGTAGGGGTTAGCGCCACCGAGCATGTGGGCCTGCAGAGCGCGTGCCTCGTCGTCGAGCCAAGAGGGGTTCCAAGCTGCGGGCTTAGAAGGCAAGATGCACAGAATTACGGGCACGATACTTAGAGGGCCGAGGAAGTTAAGCAGAATAAAGAAACCTGAGTAACCAGCGTCGTGCAGACGGCGAATGGTCAGGCCCAGTCCAGGCAGGAGTACCGCCAAACCATACAAGCCAAGAATCAACAGCACGATTCCGCCCGAAACTCCGGCAGCCTCCTCGTCACCGCTGCCTGCCGCAGCCCCAATAGCCAGGACAATTGCCAGGAAATACAGAACACCACCAACAATGGCGTTAAACAGAACAAACCACCAGTATTCAGCAATGGATGCCACACCGTCGAACTTGGCGTACTGACTAAAGGCGCGCTTAACGGAGTCAACGAAGCCGTAGTGGCGCGGATCCATACCTACCGGATCTACATAAGGTTGATAGCTCATTTATTCCTCAGCTCTAGTTATTAACGCTTAGCTGCGTCTAGCCACAGTCTAACGCGGCCAACCTGGGAAAACCCTAAAGGTGGCACTAGACACATTCAATATCAGTCCGTCATGCGGACAGGTGCTTTAGGTGTTAGCGGTTTAGGTGTTATTTTCTGCGCTGACTTAAATATATGCGGCTTAATACCTAACGCAATTGCTCCACAGCAGGTATTAGCAGCTGGGGCGCGTTAATATAAAGCATGAGCAACGTAACAGCTTTTGATGATGGCGCTTCTGGTGTGCGGGCAGCCGACGTGCAGATGCCCGGCGCGCAGGATTCTGGCACGCAGGCGGCAGGCATGCGGCCGGGCGGCACACAAGCGGCCAGTGCACAGATTTCTGGCACACAAACCGCCGGCGCACGGGCGGAAGATCGCGAGAACCTTACCTGGCAGGGATTTGGCGATGCCTGTCGACAAATCGCTGAGCAGATAGCCGATTCAGGCTGGATGCCGGATCTGATTGTGGCAATCGCGCGCGGCGGCATGCTGCCAGCTGGAGCTATTTCATATGCGCTAGGCGTTAAGGCTAATGGCGCTATAAACGTGGAGTTTTATACCGGCGTGGGCAAAACCATGCTGGAGCCAGAAATTCTTGAGCCCTATATGGATATTTCCTCGCTTGAAGGTAAGCGAGTGCTAATTGTGGATGATGTGGCAGATTCGGGTAAAACCCTGAAGCTAATTATGGATTTAATTTCTGAAAAAGGCCTATCTATGGGTGGCGACAGTGCCAAAGTGGATGCCCGTAGTGCCACAATTTATTTAAAACCCACCAGCATTATTAAACCAGACTATGTTTTTAAGCAGACAGATAAATGGATTAATTTCCCCTGGTCTGTGCTGCCACCGGTCACTGCCTAAATACAGTCACTACATACAAACACAGGCAAAATCGTCCCTTCCCTATAAAAATTTCGTGGGGTTTTATAGGGAAGGGACGAAATGTCAGTATTTGTGCGGCCACTACTGGCGTATCCCAGCACTAGAGAGACTAGGTCTCAACAGTTGGTATGCATGAACTTTTAGAGGCAACATGCATCAACTAGCACCTGTCCCCTCCCCCTGACTGACGACGACGTCGACCCTGCCCCCCCAACTGGCGGCGTCGGCCTAGCGCACTCACGACGCGGCCCCGCCTGACCGCACCAACCCGGTCACCGACGTCGTCGCCCCAACCCAACCCGCCGATGCCGTCGACCCCGCCTGACCAGCAGAACCTGCGACGTCGCCCCAGCCGGGCCCATAGCCAAGCGTTCACAGCCACCCACGCCACTCGTCCACACGCATCCCACACCCAAACACATGAGAGTACAAGCCAGCGCGCACTGACAAAATTAACCACAGGTGGATAAAAACCAAGCGCAAATACACTTATCCACAGCCTCCAAGCGTTAACTAGCGTTTAGGCCTCATCATTGTTCTATGAACATCAAGGACATCCCGGTATACCGCAGCAGCGACCTGGCCACCACCAATTACCGCATGGACTCCTACTCGCGCCAGTCCAAAGGCAACGACCCGCAGCTGGCCAAAATCATGCCCGGCTGTTACATCCCCATCAGCGATTATGAGCGCGTTACCCAGGAGGAGCTGCATCTTTTGCGAGTTTATATTGCTGCCGACGCCGCTCGACGGCGCAACACCCCAGCTCGCAAGCTTGCTCAGGCTGGCGCTGAGGTGCGCGGGCAGTGTCGTGAGGAAGGCCCCTGCCCGTGGCCTGTGTTTGCTGGAGAGTCCGCCGCGCTGCTTCACGGGCTACCCATGGTTGGCCCTATGCCCAACCAAGTGCAGGTAATTAGTGGTTTGAAGATCCACGCATCGGTCACCACCTGGCGGCGCACCCGCAGCTGGCATTATGATTCCCAGCCGGTGCAGGTCGAGGGGATGTACTGCACCGATGTTTTATATACACTTGCGGATTTGCTGTGTTCGCGTGATTTCTATTCAGGAATTGCAAGTGTGGACTATGTTTTGCGCGAAAAAATAGCTACAAAGCAGCAAATTTTGACTGAATTGGGGCGGCGCATCGGTTGCAAAGGAGTTATAAAAGCTCGCGACGTTGTAAAACATGCCGATGCCCGCAGTGAATCGGTGGGGGAATCACTTAGCCGCGCAGTCATGCTCAAGGGTCACCTGCCCATGCCACGCCTGCAAGAAACCATCTACGATCACGGAAATTTTGTAGGCAGAGTCGATTTTTACTGGCCAGATTTTAATATAATCGGCGAATTTGACGGCCTGGGTAAATACAACAGCGGCACTTACACTGACCTCTCGTCTGGACAAATAGCCCAAAATGAGCGCCAACGCGAAAATGCCCTGGAGCTGGCCACCGGTGCCCGCGTGGTGCGCTGGACTTGGAGGGAGGCAGTGGACAAGGATGCGCTGCTGGTCAAGCTAGGGCGCGTCGGCATCGAGGGCTACTAATCGGCATTGAGGTCTACTAAGCGCAACTAAGCACTCACCTACTAAGGTCCACTAAGAGTCCAAGGTAGCCGTCGAGGTCCCTAAAAGTCATCTGCAATTTCGTAGGGCTGCCGTGTAAAGCTGCGCCACATGACGCAGCCTTGCCGTCAGTTTCAATCCGCTGCGCCGCGCTAGGTAACTTTGCCCTCAGCTTCAGTCTGCTGCGCCGCCGACGCCGCTAGCAGACTGTCCCTCCCCCACCCACACCATCACACACAGATACGCAGATTTCGTCCCTTCCCTATAAAACCCCATGAAATTTTTATAGGGAACGGACGATTTTGTATATAAATAGGCACTGGCACTGTGCTGCGCAACCTGCCGGCGCCATCACCGCCACCTATGTTGCCGGCACCGTCGCCGCCGTCGGCGGAGTTGCCATCTTCAGCTTGCACCGCTCAACAGTTAAGACCCACCGTCTCCAATGCTGGGACACAGACGTAGTTGCCGCACAGATACTGACATTTCATCCCTTCCCTATAAAACCCCATGGAATTTTTATAGGGAAGGGACGATTTTGCCTGTATTTGTAGGTTGCCTGTATTTGTCTGTAGTTGGTGTACTCAGTTGCCACCACTGGTGGAACCATCAGAGTTGGATTCCCCAGTGTTTCCCTCAGAGGTCCCAGTGTTGCCGTTAGCTCCGGTACCACCGTTAGTACCAGTTCCAGAATCATTAGTGCCAGTGCCGGAATCACTGGTACCGGTGGAACCGTTTGAGTTATCGTTCAAACCAGCCGAGTTACCACCAGTGCCGCCGGTGCCGGTACCATCGCTAGAACCACTGTCGGTTGTGCCGCCAGAGCCGTCACCAGTACCGCTACCGTCACCTGTGCCAGAAGTGGAGTTGTCACTGCTGGACTTACAGTCGGTAGACAGCTCAACCGCCTTGTGGTCACTGAGCCACTTCATCGGGTCAACCGTGGAAGCATCCGCCGTGTCGTTCTTAATTCGCACCTCAAAGTGCAGGTGGGGGCCGGTTGAGTAACCGGTGGAACCAACTGCCGCAATCAGCTGACCAGCCTTAACCTGCTGACCCTTCTTAACGAAAATACCGTCCTGGTACATGTGCAGGTAGGAGGTGTACCAGATCTTGCCGTCAAGCACGTGCTTAATGGTGACCGTACCGGTGGAATCGACCATGCCTGCCTCAACCACCTCGCCGCCAGCAGCCGCATAGATGGGAGTACCAGCCGGCGCAGCCATGTCCTGACCAGCGTGCATCTTTGATGTGCCCAGCACCGGGTGGATACGGTAACCCCAGGGGCTAGAAAGCGTGTAGGTACCGGCAACCATCGGCTTAAACACGTCAGGGGTGGTGTTAAAGGCCGTGGTGTCACCGCTGGCACCCTGCTGCGGGGCACAAGTAACCACCGGGTTCTCGTAAGCGGCCCGGATACGTGCCTTGGTGGCCGCATCGGGCACGTTACGCAGTTTCACATCAGAGCTTTCCAGCGGCGAGTGGTCCACGCTACCGGCCACAGAGTCTTTACCACTGATGACCTGGCGCGAACTTTGGCCTCGGTGGGCGCCCAGCGCGGTGTTTAGCGGCGAGTCAGCCCCCATCATGGCCGCCGACACCGGCGCCACAATTGTCACTAGCGCCAAGGCACTAACCGCGCAGATCTGCCCTACGCGAGCAAACGCGGCTCGACGGCGTGCTGCCGCGCCTTTACGCTTAACTGGCGGCGTGGTGCCGCAACCTAGCCGGGTGGGCTCGCTCAGGGAGTTGGTCTCTACTGGGTTGCTAGTCTCTAGTGGATTGCCGCGCGCCGGGGTCTGGTCTACCTGGGCTACGGGAGCCTGAGGAGTTAGGTTAGCGCTGTTAGCTGCTGCCGACGTCGCCTGGGCGGCTATGTTTAGTCCTTGCGCTCCAGCTGCCGAGGCTGCTGTGTGCGCACTAACGGCGCTGGTCACACTAGCTGCGCTAGCTACACTGGCAGTACTGATAACGCTGGCAGTGCTGACAGCGTCGGCTGCTTTAGCAACCTTGGCGGATGCTGCCGCGCTCCAGTTACGGATAGCGACGTCGTCGATAATCTCGTCTTTAATTGCTGAGATTATCTGGGTGGGCTGGTAGTCCACACCGTCGTCGACAGGATTTTGGACGGCGCCCGGATGAGCAGCGCCCGGCTGGCCAGTGGCTACCTGGCCGAGGCTTGACTGAGCAACACCCGGCTGGACGGCGCCCGGCTGGCCACCACTCCAGGCGGTGCCTGCGAAGCTGGAAGGGGCGCTGGCAGCCGAAGCAGCTGCGCTGAAAGTAGATGGAGCACTGGCAGCAGTAGCAGGGGCACCAAAAGCGTATGGAGCACTAGCTGCCGAAGCTGGCATAGCAAAGCTCGACGGGGCGCTGGGCGCGGAAGCGGCAGTGCCACTAGTAAACGAAGCCGCCGCGCTAAAAGTAGAAGGTGCACTGGCAGCAGTAGCAGCATTGAAATCAGCAGCCGGCGCGCTAAAGGTTGAAGGCGCGCTGAAGGTTGAAGGCGCACTAGCCGCAGAAGCCGGCGCACCAGACCCATAGCCGCCGTTATAGGAGCCGTTGTAACCGGCGTCGTTGTAACCGCCGCCGTCGTAACCCGTATTGGCGCGCCCGGAAAAACCGCTGTCGTCAGGAGCCTGCGAAAGTAACTCGCGGGCGTTTTCTCTTTGCAGCTGGGCCTGTCGCTCGCGCTCAAGTTCACGTCGCTGGCGACGCGTCATCGGCTGATCGCTCATCCACACCCAACTTTCTACGGACTTATGTCATTCAAATACCACTGGTACCAGCGGTATCATACCTTGGTCACTTTAGCGAGGCAGCTAAACTGACGCATCTAACACTTAGCGTAACTGGTGGCGCTGCAAAGCGTCACGCACTTCCCCTACCAGTTCTTCTAGCACATCTTCGAGGAAAACTACACCGACCATCTGCCCGCTTTCGTTAGTTACCCACCCCAAATGGGCACCAGTACGCTGCATGGCAGCAAGCACATCTTCAATCTCATCGTGCGCACGTACGGGCACCAAAGCCCGCAAACGCCAGGGCGCCACCGGCTGTTCACGCTCTTCGGTGCTGGCGTAAAGCACATCTTTAAGGTGGATATAGCCGCTGATTTTGCCCTGCTCGTTAGTGACCGGGAAACGCGAGTAACCAGTGCGGGTTACTTCCGCCTCCACCTGGGCCGGAGTGCACTGCTCAGACAAGCAGGTGAGTTTATTTAGTGGCACCATCACTGAGCCGGCGGTTTCCTCAGAAAACTCTAGCGCCCCAGCCACCAGCCCAGAGTCATCCTTGAGCACGCCCTCATCACGTGAGCGCTCCACAATTGAAGCCACTTCTTCCATGGTGAAAGCAGTTTCAATCTCATCGCGTGGCTCTAGCCCAAAAAGTTTAAGCACCGCGTTGGCCAGGCCATTTAAAGCGGTTACCGCCGGGCGGGTTACCCGCTCGCAAGCCACCAGGGCGGGGGCGAAAATCAGCACCGCCTTATCAGGCATGGAAATAGAAACATTTTTGGGCACCATTTCACCCAAAACCACGTGAGCCGTAACCACTAGCAGCAACGCCACCACTACCGCCAGGCCGTGGGCCACTTCGGCCCCTAAACCCACCGCATGTAGCGGAGTCGCCAGCAGGTGCGCCAGCGCCGGCTCGGCAATTACACCCAGGCCGGTGGAGCATAAAGTCACTCCCAGCTGGGCGGTAGCTAGCATCTCGGAAATATGCTGCACGGCCCATAGGGCTGTGCGCGCCCGCGAGTTGCCCTCAGCGGCTAAAGGCTCAAGTTGGCTGGTGCGCGAGGAGGTAATGGCAAACTCTGCACCCACAAAAAACGCGTTACCAACCAGTAGGATAACCGTCAAAATTAGCGCCAAAGTGGGGTTCACTGTAGAGCCTCCAGCTCCTGCTCAACCGGGGTGATGCGCACGCGGGTGACGCGCCGCCCCTCCATAGCGTCAACCAAAATGGTGCAGGTGGACAGGGTTACTTCATCGCCAATTTGGGGTATGCGCCCCAGCTCATTCATGACCAGGCCGCCCAGGGTTTCGTAAGGGCCGTCGTCGGGAATGCGGATGGCGGTGCGGGCCGTAACCTCATCGGGGCGGCTCCAGCCGGGGGCGATCCAGCGCCCAGCTGAGTCTAGGTGGATGCCGGCGCGACGGCGGTCGTGTTCGTCGGATACTTCCCCCACGATCTCTTCGACGGCGTCCTCCAAGGTCACCACTCCGGCAGTGCCCCCGTACTCGTCCACCACAATGGCCATTTGCAACCCGAAAGATTCCTGCTCGCCGTATCCACGCAGCTCCACCAGCAGGGAAGCTAGGGGCATGGTTTCTGGTACGCGCGGGGCGGGAGTCATGATTGAAGAGGAAGTCACTGGCACTTGGGCTCGGCGCTCATAGGGCACCGCGATGGCGCGGCGCAGGTTGACTAGCCCAAGTACGTCGTCGGGAGAGTCACCAAAGACAGGGAAACGTGAGTGCCCGGTTTGGCTGGCTAAAGCCACCAGGTCAGCGGCGGTGGAGGATTCTTCCAGCCAGTGAATGCGCCCACGGTCAGTCATTACATCTACAGCGCTGAGCTCATCTACGCCAAGTGAACGGGTAAGTAGGCGGGCGGTGGAGACCTCTAGTGTGCCCTCCTCAGCGCTGCGACGCAGCAGGGCGGTAAGCTCGCCGGCGCTGCGGGCTCCACTGGCCTCCTCAGCAGCCTCAATACCAAAGCGTGACAGTAAAGCATTAGCCATACCATTTAGCAGATTTACTAGCGGCCTAAACAGCCAGGTGAAACCGGTGATGAAAGGGGTAACAAAACCGGCAGCAGCCAGCGGATCAGCCAGGGTAGCGTTTTTGGGGATCAGCTCGCCAAACACCATAGAGAAGGCGTTAACAATAATTAGGGCGCTAACCACGGCGATGGTGGCCGCCAGGGTTTGCCCCAGCCAGGGGCTCAGCCATTGCGAAAGCAACTCATTAAGGGCGGCCTGCATGGTGTAACCAAGCAAAATGGTGGTTAGGGTAATACCCACCTGCGCGCCCGAAAGCAGAGTGGATAGGTGACGCAGCGCCTTGGATACTCGCCCGGCACGTTTATCTCCGGCCTGAGCGCGGGCGTCAACAACCGATGGGTCTAGGGCCACCAGGGCGAATTCTCCGGCCACAAACACCGCAGTCCCAGCGGTAAGTAGCACCCCCAGAACTATCATTAGCCATTTAATGACCATGCAGCGTTTAGCTCCCTATCAAAATCTAGTTGGTACCACTAACGCTATACCAAGCCCACAGCTTTAGCACGCAGCCAGCTCACAGCCTTGGTGCCGGGCGCCGTCATCGTGGCAGCGCAGCCAATTTCAGCCCTAGCAACCCCAAGCGATGCTCAACATGCGAGAACATTTAAAAAATATCTAGGACTAAAGGCTACAAAGTACTCTGCAAGTCAGCTTTGCAGTATTAGACTTAAACCACAGTTTTAGCACGCAATGCCATATAAGGAGCAGCTAACCGTGTCTGAGAACGACTTCGCTCAGGGCTTTGGCACCAACGAATGGATTGTCGAGGATATGCGGGAGGCTTACCTAGCCGACCCGGCCTCAGTAACCCAATCATGGCGCGAGTTTTTCAGCGAAAACCCGCAGTATCTAGCAGGCCAGTCGCCGGCCACGCCCTCAAAGCCGCTTAGCGCTAGCGTTGGCGTGCAAATCCCCGGGGCTGCCACCGCCTCCGCTAGCCGGCGCCCCGTTTTGGCCAGTGAGGATGTTTCCCGCTCTGACCTACCACCCGCACCCACAGCCCAGTTCAAGTCCCCCACCTCACCTTATGCCTACAACCAGGCGCATAGTGACGCTGGCGAAACCAGTAACGGCGTGGTGGAAAGCGTTGATACCCTCAAGGGAGCCAGTGCCCGCACAGCCAAGAACATGGAGGCTTCCCTCCAGATTCCTACCGCTACTTCTGCCCGTGCTATCCCGGCTAAGGTGCTGATTGAAAACCGTCTGCTAATCAACACTCACCTAGCTTCCACGCGTGGTGGCAAGGTTTCCTTCACTCACCTGATCGCTTGGGCCCTGGTGGAGTCGCTGGCAGAGATGCCGGAAATGAATGTGGCTTACACCCTGGACGAAAAGGGTAAGCCGGCGCTACACAACCCCGCCCACGTAAACCTGGGTCTGGCAATTGACGTGCCCAGCGCTAACGGTGAGCGTCGCCTGCTGGTCCCCAGCGTTAAGAACGCCGACACCCTAGACCTGGCTAGTTTCATTGACGCCTATGACGCACTGGTAGTTAGAGCCCGCAAGGGTCAGCTAACTGTCGATGACTTCAAGGACACCACCGCCACCCTGACCAACCCCGGCATGATCGGCACCCTTAACTCTGTGCCGCGCCTAATGCCCGGTCAGGGCTTGATTATGGGTGTAGGCGCCATGACCTACCCGGCCGCGTTTGCTGGTGCCAGCCCTGAAACCCTAGCCCGCCAGGCTGTAGGCAAGGTCTTGACACTGTCCAACACTTACGATCACCGCGTCATCCAGGGCGCCCAGTCCGGCGAGCTACTGCGTCTAATGGAACGCAAGCTCATGGGCCTAGATGGCTTCTGGAACCGCTCCTTCAAAGCGCTACGTATCCCCCACGAACCGGTGCACTGGGACCAAGACGTCACCTACGACCCGCTAGCCGACGCCGGCAAGCCCGCCCGTGTAGCTGAGCTGATTCACGCTTTCCGTCAGCGCGGACACCTAGCCGCCGACACTGACCCGCTGGCCTACCGCCTACGCCGTCACCCTGACCTGAACTTCTCCTCCTACGGGCTAAGCCTGTGGGACCTGGACAGGGTCTTCCCCACCGGCGGCCTGGGCGGCAAAGACCGCGCCACCTTGCGCGAAATTTTGCAGATGCTGCGTGACGCCTACTCGCGTTATGTGGGCGTGGAATACATGCATATCCAAGACCCAGCCCAGCGTCGCTGGTGGCAAGAACGCATGGAAGGTGTTACTCCCAGCATTGATACTGCTGAGCGCCGTCGCATCCTAACCAAGCTGATGCAGGCAGAAGCCTTCGAAGTGTTCTTGCAAACCAAGTACGTGGGCCAAAAGCGCTTCTCGCTAGAAGGTGGCGAGTCACTGATTGTGCTGCTGGACCGCCTGATCGACGACGCCGCACATGATGGCATTGAAGAAGCCGCTATTGGTATGGCCCACCGTGGCCGCCTAAACGTGCTTACCAATATTGCCGGCAAGTCTTACGGCCAAGTCTTTGACGAGTTTGACGGTAACTACCTGACCAACGGCCAGGGTTCTGGTGACGTCAAATACCACCTGGGCACCACCGGCACCTTCACCGGCACCGATGATGTGACCACCAAGGTTTCCCTGGCTGCCAACCCCTCCCACCTGGAGACAGTAGATGGGGTGCTGGAAGGTATTGTGCGCGCCAAGCTAGATCGCAGCGGCTCCGGCGCTGACGGCAGCTACAATGTTTTGCCGATTTTGGTGCATGGTGACGCCGCATTTGCAGGCCAGGGCGTGGTTTACGAAGTGCTCAACATGAGCCAGCTACCCGGTTACCACACCGGCGGCACTATCCACGTGATCGTCAACAACCAGATCGGTTTCACCACCGGTAACGCGCTGGGACGCTCCACCACCTACCCCTCGGACCTGGCTAAGGGGCTACAGGTGCCGATCTTCCACGTAAACGGTGACGCCCCCGAATCTGTGGCACGCGTAGCCCGCTGGGCTTGGGAATACCGCCAAGAATTCCACAAGGACGTCATTATCGATCTGGTTTGCTACCGCCGTCGTGGTCACAACGAGGGTGACGACCCCTCAATGACCCAGCCGGTTATGTACAACCTGATCGACCGCAAGCCCTCCACCTTCTCGGTTTACACCACCAACCTGGTGGGGCGCGGAGACCTCACTGAAGAACAGTGCGAGCAGCTACTGGACGCCTACCGCGACAACCTGGAGCACATCCTTAACGAGGCCCGCGCCGGTCACCTCAATGCTGACACCCCTGCCTACAGTGGCCCTAAGGCTGGCGAAACTTCACATTCACAGCCCACTGCGGTAGCCCGTGAAGTGATTGAACGTATCGGTGACGCCCAGGTATCTGTCCCTGAAGGCTTCCAGGTACACAGCAAGCTGATGAACCTGCTACGCAAGCGTCAAAGCATGAGCCGCCAAGGCGGCATTGACTGGGGCTTTGGTGAGCTGCTGGCCTTTGGTTCGCTGCTGATGGAAGGCGTACCGGTGCACATGACCGGTGAAGATGTACGCCGCGCTACCTTTGCCCAGCGTCACGCCGTCATGCACGACCAGCGTAACGGTTCAGAATGGACCCCGCTGGACTACCTGACCCCCAACCAAGCCAAGCTGTCAATTGTTGACTCGCTGCTAAGCGAATACGGCGCTATGGCTTTCGAATACGGCTATTCGGTAGAGCGCAGCGAGGGCCTAAACATTTGGGAAGGCCAGTTCGGTGACTTCGCTAACGGCGCCCAGACCGTAATTGATGAGTACGTCTCTTCCGCTGAGCAAAAGTGGGGCCAGCACTCTGGCCTGGTTCTGCTGCTGCCGCACGGTTTGGAAGGCCAGGGCCCGGACCACTCTAGTGCCCGCATTGAGCGCTACCTGCAGCTATGCGCTCAGGACAACATGCGCGTGGTGCAGCCTTCCACCCCGGCTAACCACTTCCACACCCTGCGTGACCAGGCTCGGCGTGAACCGCACCGGCCTTTGATCCTGATCAGCCCCAAGCAGATGCTGCGTTTGAAGGTCGCCGTCTCGCCGGTAGAAGACTTCATCAGCGGCGGCATGCAAACTGTCATTGGTGAAACTGATCCGGAAGTTTTAGCTGCTGCCGCCGCGAACAAGGTGGATCGAGTGCTGCTATGCTCAGGCCGTATCTACTGGGATCTGCTGGCCCACCGCCAGCACGCGGAAGATAAGCACACTGCCATCGTGCGTCTAGAGCAGCTCTATCCTCTCGACGAGCCGGCCCTGTTGGAGGCCCTGGCACCGTTTGCGGGAGCCGAGCTGGTTTGGGTCCAGGATGAGCCGCGTAACCAGGGCGCTTGGCCTTGGTTGGCCCTGCACCTGCCTGACTCGATCACGGCTGGACGCTTGCCGCGAGTGGTGGCTCGCCCTGAGGCTGCCGCCCCGGCTGTGGGTACTTCAGCAGCTCACGTAGCTCAGCAAAAGCTGATCCTAGACGAGGCTTTTGCCCGCTAAGTAGGGCTTTGCTCGCTAAAGACACGCGCGTATTGGCCCGGTCAGCATCTGCAGGCCGGGCCAATGCTACGATTTTTCCCTAGTCAAGCAGGAAGGATGCTGGCCGTGAGTGAGATCAACCTGATCTTCATCGGCGATGAGCTGATTACAGGTCGCGGAGATGCACGGGCCCTGGGCTGGGTGGGGCGCGTTATGGCGCGCACCAACTCGCTAGAGGTTATTGATGCCCCCTCCTGGTCTACGCTGGCCGTTCCTGGTGAAGTTAGCGCCCAGCTGTCTAACCGTTGGCGTGATGAGGCTGCCCGCCGGGTTGTTCCTGGCGCCCGCAACCTACTGGTAATTGGGGTTGGGGTGGCAGATGTTACCCACAATGTCAGCACGGCCCGCTCTAGCCTGGCTTTAGCCAATATCATCGACGCCGCCGTAATGTACGAAAAGCTTGAATGCCTGATGGTTGGCCCGCCGCCGCTAACCGTAGCCAACCCGAAGGCGCTGGCCGCTCTAAACAATGCAGCCCGTGAAGTGTGCCGCCGCCGTAATGTCACCTACGTGGACACCTATACCCCGCTGGTTAAGCACGAGCAGTGGCTTACTGACATTGCGCTTAACGACGGCGCCTACCCCGGTCAGGCCGGTTACGGCCTATTGGCTTGGCTGGTACTGCACCGGGGTTGGAACCAGTGGCTGGGGCTGTAAAAGCTAAGGTTCGCCGCCTGCCACTGGCTGCATAAACAAAAAGCGCTGAGCACCTTGGGTGCTCAGCGCTAAGTTTTACTCAGGCGTTGGGACGCTTACCGTGGTTAGCGCCGCCCTTGGCACGGGCCTTACGCTTACGACCGCGCTTGGACATACTGGCCTCCTCGTAATAGGGACTAACACCCCACGAGGGGGCATATAACTAGGCTATTTTTACACATTCGACGCCATGCCACCAAGTGACAAGCGCCGCTAACTGCGGTAGGTCACTGAGCGAGACACACTCGCTACAGTCGAATCGCTAACCAGCGTGGTGGAAGTAGCCAGCGTAGTGGTGCGCTTTTCTGCGCGTCCATGGCCGCATTCGCACAGGCCAGGAGTGCATCCGCAAGTGCTAACCACTGCCAGTTGGGTGCGTACCCGCTCCACCAGGGATTGCGGGGCTTGCTCAGCACACCGCGAGCGCAACAGACCCTGTAAGTGACGTACGGCGTCGGCCTGGGCTTTGCAGTGCGGGCAGCTGGCCACATGCGCCTGTAGGCGGGCGGTGAGCTGTTCGTCGCATTCGCGGTCAACAAAGGCGTGTAGGTGCGCCAAGGTTTCGGTGCAGGAACAGCCTTTCGCGGTGGTTTCAGGCATGAGTTTTCTCCTTCGCAACGGCTGCGCTAGTTTCAGCGTTCTGCTCGTAACCGTAGTCACGTGCATAGTCGGCTAGTAACTCGCGCAGCTGGGCGCGTCCTCGGTGCAAACGCGACATAACCGTGCCTAGCGGGGTATCCATGATTTCGGCGATCTCTTTGTAGGAGAAACCTTCAACATCCGCTAGGTACACGGCCAGGCGGCGGTCTTCGCTGAGCTCTTGCAGGGCAGACTTGATTTCACTGTCGGGCAGAGAGTCCAGGGCGAAGTCTTCCGCACTGGGTAGTCCTACCGAATCGTGGCTGGCGGCCCGGTGCAGCTGCCAGTCCTCAACGGAGTCTGAATCTGCCTGTATGGGCTGGCGTTGCTTTTTGCGGTAGGAGTTGATGAAGGTATTGGTCAAAATCCGGTACAGCCAGGCTTTAAGGTTGGTGCCGTCCTGGTACTGGTTGAAAGCTGCGAAGGCTTTCATGTAGGTGTCTTGAACCAGGTCCTCGGCGTCAGAACTGTTACGGGTCATGCGCAGGGCAGCCCCGTAAAGCTGGTCGAGGTAAGGCAGAGCGTCCGCCTGGAAGCGAGCCGAGCGCTGCGCGTCCGTTTCGGTTGTTTGTTCACTCATCACTTACCAGCCTAGCGGTTACGGGCGTGACGCGCCGGGTGGATCGTGATTTCATGCCGGCTTAAACGTTTTGGGGGCGGTGGTGATTCCCTTTCGTTTAGGGTTTCTCTATCAGCAATGCTGGCCTATTTGAGACAATGGGGTTTATGAGCGTGCTTTTGCCTTTCTTGCGTCCTTTAGCGGCTATGCCTTTCATCATTGATGGTTTGGATGCTGTGGTTAATAGTGATGAACATGCCCAGCGTGCTCAAGGTTTGCTGGAATATGCAGGTTCCTATGGTTTAACCACGCCGCCGGTGGCGCTGGTTGAAAAGGCTGCTACGGCTACTGGGGCGGTTAGCGCGGTTGCGGGGACGGCTTTGAGTTTGTCGATTGCCCCTGCGGCTAGTGCCTATACGTTGGCGGCTTTGAATGTGCCGGTTACGCTGATTAATTCCACTTATTTCAATGGCCGGCAGCTGGTGGTGTCGCTAACTCCGGCGCTGCGTGGGGCTGCGCTTAGTGCCGGTTTGTTGGCTTTGGGGGTGGCCGCTTGCCAGCGTCGCAAGCTTAAGCGGGTTGCTGTTACCGACGACGACGGCGCCACCGGCCAGTGCTGTAACGGCAAGGCGCATGGTTCTCACCCCGGTCACGGTCACTGCCGCAAGCACAATCATGGTCAGCCGGACCAGTGCCGCAAGCACGGCAAGCACCCGCATGGTCACGGCCCCCAGGGCCACGGCCATGGCCCGGGACGTTGCTGCCGGCGTCGTCGTAAAGAGCAGGACTAATGCAAGCTTGGCGCTGTCCTACCCCAAGTGAACCGATTGACGCCACTGTTTCACTGCCGGGCTCTAAGTCTTTAAGTGCGCGCGCCCTGCTGGCGGCGGCGCTGGCTGATGCCCCTAGCCAAATTGAGGGTCTGCTTGAAAGCCGCGACACGGCCTTGATGCGTGCGGCGCTGGAGACTTTGGGGGCTCGCTTTACCTGGCATGGTGGCCTGCTGCAGGTAACTCCGCTGGTTGCTGATCAAAAACCGGCAGGCCCAGCCTCGCCCAAGACAGACTCAGCCGCTCCAGAAGCAAGCCAGGTACAAAAACCGGCAGGCCTGCCGCCTGACAACTCCATCCCGGTTATTGACTGTGGGCTGGCGGGCACCGTGATGCGTTTTGTACCGCCCCTGGCCCTGGCCCTGGGCGTTAGTTTGACTTTCACCGGTGATCAGGCGGCTTTGGCTCGGCCTATGGAGCCGCTAACCGATGCCCTAGAGGCGTTGGGGGCCAGATTTGAGTGGCATGGGCAGCGCGGGCGTTTGCCTTTCACTATTCATGGCGCTGGTTTAAACCCTCAAGAGCATCTACAGGTGCAGGTCGATGGCTCTAAATCGAGCCAGTTTGTCTCTGCCCTACTGTATCTAGGGGCGGCTTTGCAGCTTGGCAGGGCACAAAGCTTAACTATCAGCGCTAAGCAACCTTTGGTATCTGTTCCGCATTTGCAGATGAGTGTGGCCAGCTTGCGCCAATGCGGCGTGCAAGTGCAGGCTCCCGAGGATTACCGCGCCCAGCAGCTGAGCTGGTGCGTTAGTGGGCGCCCGCGCGGGGGCCGCAGCGTGATTGAACCTGATCTTTCCAATGCGGGGCCTTTTATTGCCGCGCCGCTGGTGTCCGCTACAGGCGGGCAGGTGCGGATTTTGCATTGGCCCACCCACACCACCCAGGTGGGGGCTAACTGGGTGGAAATCCTTAAGCTTTTCGGCGCCCAGGTGCAGCTGGATCAGGGCACGCTACTTAGCTCCAGCGGCGCCCTGCGCGGCATTGAACGTGATGCCAGCGGGGAAGGCGAGCTGGTACCCACCATGGCGGCGCTAGCTTTAGTGGCTGCCAGTCAGGGCCAGCCCAGCAAGATTTGGGGTATTGGGCACCTGCGCGGTCACGAAACTGACCGTTTAGCGGCCATCGCCGCCCAGGCCCGCAAACTTGGGGGGAACGTGGATGAGGGCCAGGATTATTTAGTTTTCCACCCCTGTACTTTGCACCCAGCTCACCTGGAGGCCTACGCCGATCACCGCATGGCAACTTTCGCGGCTATTATGGGTTTAAATCTGCCGGGAATTAGCCTGGATGATGTGGATGCCACCACCAAAACCATGCCCACATTCACCCAGCTTTGGGACGCCATGCTTAAGAGTGCAGGAGAGGCTATTGGCTAGACGCGATATTGGTACCGATGATCCGCGTGTGCGGGTGCGTCCCGGTAAGGGTTCGCGTCCACGTACTAAAGTGCGCCCGGCTCATGCTGATGCCGTCACCGGCATGGTTACCCGTATTGATCGCGGCCATTACCGTATTCACTTAGATGCCCCATCCCTAACTGAGGATGGTAGCGGCGATATTACCGCCATGAAGGCCCGCGAGCTGGGCCGAGGCAAAGTGGTTGTGGGCGACCAAGTGGCGGTGGTTGGTGACGTGTCGGGGCGCAAAGACACCTTGGCACGTATGGTGCGTATTGAGCCCCGGCGCACCTTGCTGCTGCGTAGCGCTGAGGATGGAGACAGTGCCGGCTCGCAAAAGCCGGTGGTGGCTAACGCTGATTTGCTGGTGGTGGTCACGGCTTTAGCTGACCCGCCCCCGCGTCCACGCATGATTGACCGCTATTTAGTGGCCGCCTACGACGCCGGCATGGAACCGCTGCTGGTGCTGACTAAATCTGACCTTGCTGACCCCACCGAGCTACTGAGCCTGTATCAGCCCCTGGGGGTGCGTTGCTTAGCAACCACTATCACTGAAAGTGGCATTAGCGGCATTGAGGTGGTGCGTCAGGCCCTGACCGGTAAGGTTTCGGTGCTGGTAGGCCACTCTGGGGTGGGTAAATCCACCCTGATTAACGCCCTAGTTCCGGCTGCTAACCGAGTAACTGGGCATGTCAATGAGGTTACTGGGCGCGGCCGCCACACCTCCACTAACTTGCAGGCTGTGGTTAATCCCGATGGCGGTTGGGTAATTGATACTCCCGGGGTACGTTCCTTCGGGGTGGCGCATGTGGCCGCCGACGACGTTTTGCGCGGCTTTGCTGATTTGGCTCAGGTAGCTCAAGAGTGCCCACGTGGCTGCAGCCACGAGCCTGGCGTGATTGACTGCGCACTTGACCAGTGGGCGGATAAAGCAGACGAGGCTTCTACTCGCGAAACTCGCTGCGGCCGGGTAGATTCCTTTAGGCGCCTGCTGACAGCCTCCCTGGATGCTCAAGATCCAACTAAGGCTTAAAAACACTTGTAACGTAGACTGGGACTAAGGTCCACACACCTAGCAATCTGGCGAGGCATCGCATGACCCATTCACCACTTCCATACCCAACTAGTGTGCGTTCATCATTGCATGATATTCGCTCGCAAATCAGCCTGTTGCCGGCGCAAAGGCGAGTTTTAGAAGTAGTTGAGGGCGCTGGCCAGCCTATTTCCAGTGCTGAGGTGGCTAAAACCTTAAAGCTGCATCCCAACACTGCCCGTGAGCATCTTGATGCACTGTTAAACGCTGGCTTGGTTACCACGCTGCCGATGCGCACGGGTAAGCGCGGACGTCCGACCTTGCTTTACAGTGTCACTACCCTGGATCCCAACCAGATTTTAAGCACCTATCTGGATGTTATTACTGCTACCGCTATTTCTTTAGCTGAAGGTAGCGATGGCGTGGCTCAGGCTATTGCGGTAGGTAAAAACTGGGCGGGCTTAACCTGCCCGCAACCTGCCCAAACCGGCTTCCAGGGCACCAGTGGCGCCGTCGCCCCCAGCGCCGTTAGCAGCGCAGAAGCGGCAAGCGCAGCCGCAGCAACCAGCGACGCCGTCGCCACCAAGTCCAGCAACCTAAGCCAGGCATGTGCTGACGGGGCGGGTGACGCCAACGGGGTAGATGAGGCAAGCGCAGCCGATGAGTCCAACATGACCCAGCGCCTGGAAAACGCTATTGCCCAGCTCAGGCCTATCTTCACGGTTATGGGTTTTGCGCCGGAACTAGCCCAAAACAAGCTAGTGCTGCGCTCGTGCCCATTCGCTAAAGGCGGCTGGCCCCACCCCCTGGTGTGCATCATTCACGAGGCCTATATTGCTGAGCTGCTGACGCGTTCCAGTGGCGTGAGGGTGGTTTCTAGCGCTGAGCTCAAGCTACACCCGCAGCTGGCTAGCGCCTGGCTGGTGGAGCTAAAACGCAACAAAACCACCTGCTCGGTAGGTGTTTGCGACTGCTGCTAAGCAGCTAGCGCACTAACCAGCTTCTGGGCTGACCAGCCACTTTCTGCGCCGACCAGCTGCCTTCTGCGCTGACCAGCTACTGCACCTGCAGCACGCCCACGGCGCCTTTTTCCATGTCGGCAAAAGCGTGGGTGACAAAGGTGTAATGGCCCGCCTGCGGCGGCACGAATTCCACAAAGCCACCCTGGCAGGGCCCCAGGTTTAGCGCCTGCGAGCCACCTGACCAGCGCGCACCGATCTGGTCGGGCCCGCCTAGCGTCCAGGCTCCCTCATAAAACACCTGGTCAAACTGGCCTCCCACCACGTGGAAAGTACACGGCAGTGAAGGGCCCGCGTCCATCAGCCAAAAACGCACCCGCTGGCCTACCCCCACCTGCAAGGGACGGTATTTGTATTGGAAAGCCATGCCGTTAAACGCCATTAGATCTGGGGTTTTGGCAGCCACCTTAGCTTCATCGGTGGACCCACCTTCAGGCCCTAGGTAAATTTCCGACTGGATCAGCACAAACTCGTGATCCACCTGGCTAAGCCCAGGCGGGTCAATAATCACCGCGCCATGCATACCTGCTGCCAAGTGCACACTCATGGGCGCAGTTGAGCAGTGGTAGAGCCAAATGCCGCTGCGGGTGGCAGTGAAGTTATATTGCAGGCTTTGGCCCGGCGAGATTGAACGCATGGGTTTATCGGGCGCCAGCACCCCGGCATGGAAGTCAATGGAGTGACTCATAGTGCCGTCGTTGACCAGGGTGATTTCAAAGCGGTCACCTACCTGGCCGCGCAGCACCGGGCCTGGCACAGCCCCGTTATAGGTCATGCGTTTTTGGGTTACCCCCGCCCCCACCTGGGCGGTTATTTCGCTAACGCGCAGAGTGTGGCGGTGCACTGTGCCCGGCGCCTGGGGGCGTGGGGCACGCGCGTCATGGGCTTTAAAGTAGCTGGGCGGCTGCCAGTTTAGATCCACCTGGGCGCTTTGGCTGCTGGCCGAATGCTGGTGCCCGCTGTGGCTAGTGTTGCTGGAAGCCCCAGCCACTTTCACGTCAAACACCATCCCCATGGCGCGGTGTCCGGCCACCGAGCACCAGCCAGCAATTGGCTCGCGCACATTGTTAACCGTAATGGTTTTACTCTCCCCCACCGCTAAACGCCCGGTGGTTTGCCCAGTTGCCAGCACTAAATCATGCACTTCAGAGCCGGTGTTTTTCAGGGTTAGCCGCAGCGTCGCCCCCACTGGCACATCCACACTGGAGGGCACAAAGCTCATGCCTTTAATGGTGATGTTGGCGTTGACCACCTGGCCGCTGCCGCCAGCGCTGGCACTGCCCTGCCCGGTGCCTAGCCCCATAAGTCCGCCCGGGGTTTGGGTTGAGCTGGCACTTGCACCAGCCACGACGGCGACAGCGGCAGTTACCAGCCCGGCTAGGGCCCCGCGTCGGTCCGGGGTTTGGGTTGCGCCAGTGGCCCCCGCACTCTGCGCGCTCGCAGTTGGCGCGGCACCTGCCCTCTGGGCAGCGGCGTTTGTGTTCTTAGCTGCCCGGGTTTTAGCGCCACCGGCAGTGGCCGTCTTAGTTAAGGTGACGGTGGAGGGCGGGGCGGCGCTAGTGTCTCCCTTGCGTCGGGCCTGAATAGCTTGGCCTGCGGCCACAAAGAAATAAGCCCCGGCCAGAGCCGCGCTCAAACCGGTTACGCCCCGCACCGCAGGTGGCAGCGGCAGGCAAGCTAGCGCCAGGCACAGGTTAATGGTGGTGATCCGCCACCAGGTGTAACGGTCCATAATGGCGTGGGTTAGGCGCGACATTGCCGGGCCTCCCCCAAGCATCACCGGGGTTAAGAAGCTAAGCGCCGCCAGCAAGATTTGCAGGGCAAAACCGCTAACCACCGCTAAACGCAGGCCATGGGCCACCGCGCGGGCGGCGTCGTCGTTAGCGGCGTAAGAAACCCCCACGCCTAAACGAATTACGCACCAGGCCAGCCAAGCCAAGGCGGCGGCAGTAGACAGGCCCGCATAGTTAGTTACCCCCTTGCGTGCCCCGGTACGCCACAGCGGCGCCACCACGGCGACGGCGCTTAACAGATAAAGCAGAGCCCCAATCCCAGCCAGGGGCCGCCACAACCCAGAAAAAGCAATCACCGCCACCGCTAAAGCCAGGCCGGGCAAAGCTCGTTGCGCTTGACGCGGGGCTACCGGCTCCATCTTGGTGCGCAGCATGGTAGGCCACAGCACCACCAGCGTGCCCAGCACAGTGATACCCAAAACCCCCAGTACCATGATCGGCACATGGGCTAAATACATGCGGTTTGACCAGGCCGCTTGCCCTTTAAAGTCAAAGTATTTAATAGACCAGCCGGCCAGTGCCCCCACCATTAGGTAGCTGAGGGAGCAAATGTAGTAGTCCACCAGCGCCGCCATGCGGGCCGCCACCGCGCGGCGTTTTTGCACCACCATGGCCACCACGCCCAGCGTCGCACTCACCGCCACGCAGCTAGCCCCCACGCCAATTACGATCTGGCTATTAATGCACACCCCGGTGATTACCAGAGCGGCGCCCACGCTGTGCAGGCCTAGGCGCCCATTTAGCATCAGCGCTCCACCCCAGGCGGGCCGGTGTAGGAGGGTGTCGGCAAAATGGGCGCTCCAAATAGTGATAGCGCTACCCAAGGCCCCTAGCAGGGCCGCATGTAGCGGCGCCCAAGCATCTAGATTGGGCCACAGTTGGGCGTATTTGCCAGCTAGCAGCACCAGGGCAGTAAAAATCCAAGCCACCACCACAGCGTTGCGTTTTATCTGGGTGGTGCGCCGATGCGGTCGGGGTTGGGGGCTTTTGGCTGGGGGCTGGGTGATTTCCATGGCAGTTTTCTTGGTAGCGAGGCGGGCTTGGAAGCCAGAAGCTTGGTTGCTTAGCTGGGCATAATCGGACTATTTGGCAGTTACCGCCCGGGTAACTGCGATAAGTAGGAACAGCACTATTGCGGTGATGGAAACAGCTCCACCTACCTGCCAGGATAGGCCACCAAGGTTAGCGGTTAATACCCTTACAATCAGGCCGCCGTGTAGGGCGCCAAGGGGCAGATACATAAGCGGGTGGTAGGGCAGTTGGCGGTGTAGCACCCCGGGCAAAATAATGGAGGCGTGGGCCATCACCATTGAGAGGGCGTAACCGATTGTGACCGTGTGGATGACGACGTCGTAAGCAGCCCCATTAAAACCGTAAAGGCACCAGACCGTGGCGCTAATAGCCAACCAAAAGTAGCCACTTAGCATGGCGGAGCCGGCAAAACGCACTTGGCCACTGCCGCGCACAGTGCGCCGAGCTACATCGTGGTAGCCCATTATGAGCGCTAGGGCTAGCAGGGCTGCGGCCGCCAAGATTTGGGCTGGCCCCCACACCAGGGACAGGGCGCTAAATGAAAGCACCGCTAGGCACAGGCCCAAAACCCGCCCCTCAACTTTGCCGATAAAAGCCACGCGGGCTAGTTCCAGGCGCTCGCCGATAATGGTGAAAATCAGAAATTCCAGCCAAAGCGTGGCCACGGTTTCAAGAGGTTTATCCATTAGCCACAGCCAGGTACCCAGCGTGAGACTGAGCGCCCCTAGGGCTTCAATTTGGGTGGCCACAGCCCCGGCGCGGGTGCGCAAAATATATAGATAGACGGCGTCTAGGCCGAGCGCTCCCACTAGCAACAGCCCTTTACCTACCGCACTTGGGGCCCCGGCCAGCAGCGCTAACATGCCGACGGCGTGCGCATAGGGGGCCACCCAAGCCCAGCGCCTACGCGCGGCCACGGCCCGCTCTAGGCTGATAACTGTGCCCAAGAAGCCTGCCAGCATCAGCGGCCCATGCAGCGCGGCCAGGTGCGCCCCGGTGACGGGAGCGGGCAGGTTTAGCCGCAGCAGGGCGGCGTCGAGCCCAGCCATTACGCAAACGCCACCTAACAATAAAGCCAGGTAGCGCGGCGCCAGGGCAGCGCGTTTTTCGCTGTTGGCGGCCTTGGAGGCAGCCGACTTATTTTTCATAGTTAAAACCGTAATAATATTTCTAGTGGGCTGGCAATCTATGCTAGTTACAGATACTTTCGTCCCATTGCCCGCCCCAATCACAACAACTCAAAACTTTTAAGGACTCCAATGAGCCAGAACCAGATCCCTGTTACCGACGTTTCTAGCCAGGGCCACGGCGGTTGCGGCTGCGGCTGCAGCTCCGTGCAAGATGAACTGCCGCGCCTAGACGCCCGCCCCTTCCCGCCCAAGCTACGCCACGCCGCCATTTTGGGCGCGGTAGCCTCCCTAGCTCCGGGTGAGGGCATGGAGCTGTTTGCCCCGCACGTACCGCGCCCGCTGTTGATGCAGATTGACTCCCAGATTCCTGGCGACTTCAGCTATGAGCTGGTTTATGAGGGCGACGACGGCGCTATCGTAGCCATCCGCCGTACTGCCTAAAGTCTGCGCACTGCCTAACTCATTCGCCGCGCTAATTCACCACACCCACTAAAGGTCATAAACCACTGTGAGCGCTCCCAGCTTAGCCACTGCCCCACCCGCCCTACGCGCCCCTGGCGCCGAGGCGGGTGGGCAGCTGGTTGACCGCTATGGCCGCCAGGCCAGAGATTTGCGTTTATCTATTACCGATAAATGCAATCTGCGCTGCACCTATTGCATGCCTGCGCAGGGCCTTGAGTGGCTAAAAAATGAGCAGCTACTAAGCCTTGAGGAACTGGTGCGCTTAGCGCGCATTGGGGTGGAACGCTTAGGCATTGAACGCATCCGCATTACCGGCGGCGAGCCGCTACTGCGGCGTGATTTAGAGCAGCTGGTGGCGGCCCTAGCTCAGCTGCGCACTCACGCTGGCATTAAGCCCGACCTGGCCCTTACCACTAATGGCTTGGGCCTGGATCGGCGCGCAGCCCAGCTGCGCAGCGCCGGCCTAGACCGGGTTAATGTGTCGCTGGATTCTGTCGATGCCAGCGTTTATGCCACTACTACTCGCCGCGACCGTTTTGCTGACGCCCTACGCGGTATCCAAACTGCTGCGATGGTGGGGCTAAACCCAATTAAGGTCAATGCCGTAGCCATGGCGGACACAATCGAGCAGGTAGCACCAAGCCTGCTGGATAAGAGCCTGCGTGAAGGCTGGCAGCTGCGTTTTATTGAGCACATGCCACTAGGTGCGCAGGCTTGGAGTCGCCAGGCAATCGTTAGCGCCCAAAGGATTTTGGATATTTTTGCAGCTAATGGCTTCGAACTAACCGAGTTGGGTCGCCCTGACCGACGCCCAGCTCAGCTATGGCAGGTGGCCCCCACCGCCACACGACCCGGCGGCACAGTGGGCATTATTGCCTCAATTACCAGGCCATTTTGCGATGACTGCGACCGCACCCGCCTAACCGCCGCCGCCATTGCAGAATTAGGCATCCAGGTGGGCACTAGTCTGTTTGCAGTTATCAAGGCCACGGCTATAACGCTGGAAGCACGCTAGAGTTACCTAAGCAAATATTTATCTGACCAGAGGGACCTTTACATGAACTGGATCGACGCCATCATCCTAGGCGTGATTGAGGGCATCACCGAATTCCTACCGGTGTCTTCCACCGGACACCTCAACATCGTGGAAAAACTGCTGGGCTACCAGATCAACTCTGCTGGTATGACCGCGTTTACCGCTATCATCCAGATTGGCGCGATCCTCGCTGCCGTAGTTTATTTCTGGTCTGACATCGTACGCATTGCCACGGCCTGGATTCGCGGCCTGCGCAACAAGGAGCACCGCACTGACCCCGACTACACCCTGGGTTGGGGCATTATTGTGGGCTCCATTCCGGTGGCTGTGCTGGGCTTGGCACTGAAGAACTTTATTGAAACCACTTCGCGTAGCTTGTGGATTATTGCTGGCGCGCTAGTGGTGTGGTCGCTGGTGATGTGGCTGGCTGACCGTAAGAAGAACCTGGACCGTTCTATGAGCCAGGTGACCATTATGGACGCGCTGATCATTGGTCTGTTCCAGGCTTTGGCCCCGATTTTCCCGGGTATTTCTCGCTCTGGGGCCACCATCAGCGCGGGCTTGTTCCGTGGCTTTGACCGCGTAACTGCTACTCGTCTGTCTTTCTTCATGGGTATTCCGGCACTGGTGGCCGCAGGTTTACTGGAGGCCGTTACCGCCAGTGAAGATATCTCTTCTGACATTGGTTGGGGCCCCACCATTTTGGGTACCGTGGTTTCGGGCATAGTCGCTTATGCCACTATCGCCTGGCTACTCAAGTTCGTCTCCTCCAACAAGTTCACCTCATTCCTGATCTACCGCGTGATTTTGGGTGCGGTGATTGTGGTGCTGGTGCTTACTGGAGCTGTAGCCACTTCCTGAAACAAAACCCACTGAGCCTAGCTTTAGGCGCCGTCGTCAGTGTCCTTTCGCCGTTAGTAGGCGGATTACTTCACTGGCGGCGGCGTCTGGTTCTAGGCGGGTGGCCCGATGGCGCAGCACCACTTTGCGTCCGCCTAGTCCAGTTAGGTGGTGTAGGACAACTCCGGCAGGTGCAGGGAAACTACCTAGAGCCAGATGGGGTACCAGGCAGTAGCCCAAGCCTTGCGCCACCATGGTTAGCCCAGTGGAGTAGTCGTTGATTTCGTGGGTGGAGTTAAAGCGATGCCCCAGGGCCCCCTCTAGGCGCCGCATGGCCGCACCGCCCGCCGTCGAGATATCCATATCCAGCCAGTTGAGTTTAGTTAGCTCGCTAAGTGAGGTCGGCACGGGCTGGTGTGGGGGCACTGCCAGCACCCAGGGGTCTGAGGTTAGGGGAATGTCTTTGGTGGAGCGGGTGGGGGTGAAAGTAATTGATTCATCTGCCTCTAGTAGCATCATGTCTAGCTCACCGCTGCGCAGGCGCCGGCGGGAAACTGCATCATCAAGCTCGTAAATGCGTAGTTCAATACCTGGATGCAGCTGGCTGATTTGTTCACGTACCGGCAGTAACAGCGCCAAAATACCGGTTTGAAATGAGCCCACCCGCACCATACCGGTCACGCTTTGGCCACTGGAGGCTAACAACTCACGCTGCGCCCCTGTGATTTCAGCCTCTATACGTTCGGCAGCGTCAGTTAACAGTCGGCCGGCACTGGTTAATTGTGCACCCCGGGGCGTGCGCTCTAGCAGCTGTACCCCGGCTTCTTTCTCTAATAGCCTGATCTGCTGCGAAATAGCACTGGGGGAAATGCGCAAAGTATCGGAGGCGGCCACAATTCCACCGTTACGATATACAGCCAGCAGAATAGCCATGCGTCGCGGATCCAACTGCATGAAGTAATTCTACATACCCAATGCGTTTTTATTTAATTGATCTTCATTCTAAAAGCGCGTAAAAATATCTGCGTGACTTCCCTTGTTGACATCAGCGTCGCCGTTATCGGCTGGATCGGTTCCCTAGCTCTTGTAGCCGCCTACTTCCTAGTGGCGCGCGGCGTGTGGGCCGGCGATTCCCTAAAGTACAACGCTCTGAACATGTCGGGTGCGATTTTGCTGATTATCAACTGCGCCTACGTAAACGCTTGGCCTTCGGCTGTAGCCAACCTGTTCTTCCTGGCAGTGGGCGTATACACGGTTATCACCGTTAAGCGCGCTTACATGAAGCAGCTAGCCAAGCGTCAGGCCGCAAAGTTGCGCCGTCGCAACAGCGAGCTTGACCTGCCGGTAGCCGCCTAAAATCTATTCAAAGCATCCGCTAATGCCTGCCCTGCCAAAATATTGGCAGGGCAGTTTTATTACTTAGTAAATAGGTCTGGAGACATATACCGATCTAACGTTGGCCCCACCAGGGCAGCTACTTCATCTCTTGGCATTGAGGCTAGAGGCTCAAACTTCATGATGTAGCGCACGCTTATTAGGCCTAAAAGCTGGGTGGTCATTAGATTCATGCGCACTGGCACCTGATCTAAACCCAAACTGGTAAATGTTGGCAGAGCTACACGCGAGCTAATGCGGTCTAGAAACATTTGTCGCACCTGCTCTTCAGAAGACAGTGCGCGCACCATGGCCACATAAGCTGGCCCCGATTCATTAGTTTCCACAAAGTTCAGCAGCTGGCGCAGTACCTGCGTTCCTCCACCCCCACCTTCTGCGGCTTGACTTATCCACCACTGGGCAATCTGCAGCGATTCCATTACCTGCGAGATAGCTTCAGCGAACAGTTCATCTTTGGAGCCAAAGTAGTAGTGAATCAGCTTGGCATCACACCCGGCCCGGCGCGCCACTGAGCGCATGGTGGTGCCTTTGTAGTCATGCAGCGCAAATTCTTCGCGTGCGGCAGCCAAAATTTGTTCTTTATCCACTCCACCATTGCGCGGGCCACGTTTGGCTCCCCCGACGGCGTTAGCAGCTGAAGTCACGTCTCTACCGTATAGCGCGTCACATTACAGAGCAAGTATTTCCACAGTTGATGAAATATCTTAATATTTTCATCAAGCGATGAAATACCGCGCCTGTTGCCCTACTGGACACCAGACACAATCAAAGGAACACACCATGAGGGCCTTATTCATCAAGGAATTTCAAGAACTCAAACGTGACCGGCGCACGCTAGCCATGATCATCATGCTGCCACTGCTACTACTGCTAGTGTTCGGCTACGCCGCCAACTTCTCCGTTGACCACATCAACGTCAAAGTCATCGGCCCCCAGGCCAGCTCAACTGTCAGCTATCTAAAATCCCTACCGGGAGCCGACAAATTCAACTTTGTGGCCGACACTTCAGCCCCTGCCACCCCCACCCAGGCCCAAAAGCTACTGCGCTCGCCCAGCGGCGACGTCGTCGTTATCCCCAAAGCCAAGGCGGGAACCTTAAGCCAGCGGGTGGATGTCTACTTAAACGGCGCCAAACTCTTTACCGCCCAAAGCGCCAAGGCCGACCTGGTGCAAATGCAGGCAAATGACATGCGCGCCCAGTTAAAACAGCTTTCCAGCGCCGCCACCCAAGCCCAGCAAAGCGCGCAGGGGCTACGCACTAACCCTACCCAAGCCGCCCAAGCCGCTAAGGAGCAAAGTCAAAAGCTGCAGGCCCTAGCCAAGCAGGCTCAGGAAACTAACACCAACTGGATCAAGGTGGAGTTCAACCCTGATCTAAAAACCTCTTGGGTGATGATTCCTGGTCTAATCGGCCTGGTGATGGCGGTTATAGGCACGCTGATCACCTCTATCGGCATGGTGCGTGAGCGCGAGGCCGGCACCCTGGAGCAGCTGGCGGTTATGCCGATTAAGGCCCGCTCAATTATTGCCGGCAAAATTTCGCCCTACTTTATGCTGGCGATTGTAGATATGAGCGCAGTGGCGCTGGCCGGCGTGTACCTGTTCGATATTCCCTTCAACGGACAGCTGTGGCTATTTGCGCTGGCCGGGCTGCTGTTCCTGGGCGTGGTGTTAGGGCTGGGAGTGCTGATCTCCACAGTTTCGCAGACCACGGCGCAGGCGGTGCAAATGGCGATTATGACCATCATTCCCCAAACACTGCTTTCGGGCCTGGTTTTCCCGCTGGAATCTATGGCCACCTGGGTGCGCTGCATCGGCTATCTACTGCCGCTGACCTGGTTTGTGCAGGTTTCGCGCGGGGTGATGCTTAACGGTTCTAACGCCGCGCAACTGTGGCTGCCGCTTAGCATTATGGCGCTGCAATGCGTACTACTTTTCGGGGCGGCCACGGCCCGCTTGGCCCGTTCGCTACGCAGCATTTAAGGGGGTTAGCCGTGATTAGTTTTGAAAATGCGTGCTGCTCAGGGTTGGAGGGCACCTGCCTTAGTTTTGCCCCTGCTAGCGTCAGCAGCATTATTGGCGACGGCGCTAGTGCTAAGGATGCGATTTTGGCGCTGCTTAACCGCCGTCGTCGCCCCACTCAAGGTAAGGTAAGCGGCCTGCCGGACTCTGCCCAGATTGGCTATATGCCTAGTGATTCGGGTACTTGGCCTAATTTGAGCGTAGCCGAGAACTTACGTTTTGTGGCAAAAATTTTTGGTCATTACGACGACGCCCGCGCCCAGCAGCTACTCAAGGCAGCTGACCTGGATCGTTTCACTGACCGCCTGGCCCGCAACCTCTCTGGGGGAATGCGTAAAAAGTTAGGCGTGATTATGGCGGCCCTGCCTGAGCCGCAGCTACTGGTGCTAGATGAGCCCACCACCGGGGTGGATCCTGACTCGCGCGCAGCTATTTTGGCTTTGATTAAGGCTGAAGCTGCCCGGGGCGCCACGGTGGTGGTAGCCACCACCTATATTGATGAGGCGGAAGACTCTAGCCAAATTATTTTGACTTTGGGCTCACGTGTGATGGCCACCGGCACCGCTAAGCAGCTAATTGCCTGCGCTTCCCAGCTTGATGAGCAAACCGTGGCCAGCTTGGGCGAGCCTTGGCAGCGCAGCGCGCCGTTAGAGCGAGCCTGTATTGCCTGGCAGCTTTGCGCCCAAAGCGGCTCCGATTGGCAAGGTTTTAGCACAGAGCTTGGTCAATCAAGCCAAGCGGGGGCTAGCGACTCAGTCCCCGCACAGCCCGCCAGCTCAACCCCCGCACAGCCCACCAGCTCAACCCCCGCACAGCCCGCCAGCTCAACCCCCGCACAGCCCGCCAGCTCAACCCAGGCAGGCAGCGGCAAGTCAGCAACGGCCCCCTCCCCCAAAGCGCAGGACTTGATTAGTGTGCAGGAACTGCGCAAACGTTTTGGCGATTTTGAGGCTCTTAAAGGCGTGTCTTTTGCTGTCTCGCCGGGTGAAATTGTGGGTTTAATTGGCGCTAATGGCGCCGGTAAATCCACCAGTATGCGCATTATTTTGGGTCTCGAAGCAGCCTCTTCGGGCCAGGTTAGCGTGCTGGGCCAACGCCCCGGTAGCTTGCAGGCACGCAAGCTTTTAGGGTACGTACCCCAGTTTGTGGGTTTGGCGCCATCGTTGAGCGCAAGTGAAAACTTGATTTTCAATGCGCGCCAGTATCAGTGCCAGGTCCCCACCCAGGTGGGCCGGTGGGCCAGCAGTTTTGGCGCCAACCCAGTAGTTAACTTGCCACTGTCTACTAGGCGCATGTTGGCCTGTATGAACGCCACTATGCACGCTCCGCAGCTGCTGATTATGGATGAGCCTACTTCCGGCATGGATCCGCTAGCCCGACTGCGGCTTTGGCAGTATCTGCGTCAGTTGGCCTCCAGTGGGGTGGGGATTTTGATTTCCACCCACTACTCCTCTGAGGCGGCCCAGTGCGATCGGGTGGTACGCATGCGTGCCGGCCAGGTTATTTAGGGCTCGACGGCGCCCGCGCCTTAGCGCGCCTGCGTAGTCAGCGGCTGTCCGATCCTCAGCAACGCCCGCGCCTTACTGGAGCAAGCTGAGGTGAGAAGAGGCGTTAGCGTGCAGGTTAAAGCCACTGGCAGGCAGCAAGCCCCAAGGAATCAGGGCCGGGCTGGTGCGGGCCGAAAGCTGCACCTGCACTTTGTCTCCCTGCACGCTTAAACCGCTAAGACTAACTGAGCTAAGGCGCGAACCAGCCAAGGGGCCATTAGGGTCACTGCCTTGCTGTGCCACGCATGAGCTGGCTGTTTTTTGGGCGGCAAGCGCATCTAACTGACCCTCACTGCCAACTTCACGGGCCGCTAAGGCCACGCAGTTGTCGGCCAGGTAGGTTAGGCGTTTAAGGTCAAGGTAAATCGCAGTGGCAGTAGCCAAAATCAGGATCAAAGCCAGCACCACTGCCCCTACCCCAATTCCTAGCAGCATGGTGCTGCCGGACTGGCTCGCACAGGCCCGGCGCATTCGAGAGGGCACTTGACAGTGTAAGGTGTGCATTATTTAGCCCCTTTCCAGCCGCGTGTGTCAGCTAGCTGCACCTGCCGAGTAGCACTTAAACTCACCGGAGCTAAGCCCTGACCTGCCCGGCCAGTTCCTGGCAGGGCCACTTTGGCGCTAATCGAAATGCTCACGCGCCCATCATCGCAACCTGGGCTAAGGCAACTAATGTGCATGGCTTGGCGGGCATCAGCGGGCACATCTTGATCATCCAAGGCCAGTTGGGCGGCGGTGTAGGCCTGCGAAACCTGTTCCGGGGTGCGTGCGTGCATAGCCACCTGACCCGCTGCCTGCACCGCAGACTCTAAAGCCAGCGCCGTGGCCTGCAGATACGACAGGTAAATAATGAAATACACCAGTGGGATCACGATTATGGCGGTCCAACCAATAAATTCCACTGTGGCACTGCCGCGTTGAAAATCTAGCTTGCGCATGCGAGCCCCTAACGCTGATAGCTACGCTGATCAACCGCATGGCCGCGCACCACCACGCTACCCGTGGGAGACCATAAGCCAATCACCGGTAAAGGGGCACTGACCTGCACCTGTACCAGCGACACTGAGCCGCGTTGCAGGTGAGAAACCTCAGATTTAGTCGGGTAGTTGGCACGCAAAGCCCCGTGGCATAGCTGTTGTACGCGCGCATTGGCTTCAGCGTCACTGGCCCCCACCAACGCAGCGTGACGGGCGGCGTCGGAGGCGGCGTCGGCCAAAATATTGCGCACATACAAGCTAAGCGTCAGCTGCAGCAAGGCCGCAGTTACCGCCATGACCAGCACCGCCACTAGCGACCATTCCACCAGCACCGAGCCTGCCTGATTAGAGCGCACTACCCGGTCTGCCTGGTTAGAGTCTGCCTGGTTAGCGCGCGCTTGGCGCAGCCGACAAGCCTGGCGTACCCGGGAAACTAGGCATACCCGACAAGCCTGGCACGCCTGGGAAACCGGATGTAGCCCGAAAACCTGGCGCAGCTGGTCGTTAACCCATGCCAGCGACTTTAGAGATGGCATTGTTGAACACTTCCACAAGTACCTTGCCGGCAACAGTCCACAACGCCACCACCAAACCGGCGCTCATCAAGGTGACCAGCACCCATCCGGGCACATCACCGCGCTGGGAGCCAACGGCCCCACGCAGCGCACGCAGCTTTGAGGCAGCCTTAACCACCATGTTTTTCATCAGTCATTCTCCTTTGAATTTCTTTATGGGTGCGCCCGCCCCGCCTTGAGACGGGCGTAAATTTCACAGCTTAAAGTGCAACACCGCCAATCCCGGGTAGAGCGCAAACACCACCGTTACCGGCAGCACTAGGAAAACCACCGGCACCATTTGGGCGATCTCTTTACGCCCGCCCTCCTCCATCAAGGCACGGCGGGCAGCTTCACGCGCGTCATAGGCTTGGGCGCGCAACACCTCAGCCATAGGCGTGCCGCGTTCAATAGCCACAATCATGGCCTGGCAAAAGCGGCTTAGGGCCGGCAACTGATTGCGTTCAGACAGATCCTCCAGGGCCACAGCCAAGCGGCTACCGGCACGCATCTGCGACAAGGTGGCTTGCAGCTGGTCATGCATAGGCCCGCTGGACTGCATACATACGCGCTCAATCGCGTTTTGCGGACTCAGCCCCGCCCCCACCGCCAGGGCCAACAGCTCTACCGTGTCAGGCAACTGATCCACCAGCTGTTTTTGGTAGCGGCGCACCTTAACACTCAGATACCAGTCGCGCGCAGACAGTCCCACAACCGCTGCGATCAACGCCAGCACCACTACCCCCAGCGGGGCCACATGGGTGAAACGGCTCGCCCCCACCCCAAAGGCGATGGTGGCTACCAGCGCGGCCACAGCGCAGGCCAGCTGTTGCAGGCGGAAATCCTCCACGCTCAGGGGGCTGTTAATGCGGTTTAGCCGACGACGCACCGAACCAGAGGAGGAACCAGTATTTTCTACCGCCCGCCCCAACTGCGCCACCAGGGCCCCCATAAAGGAACTGAAAGAACGCGAATTTTCCGCGCTAACGCTACGTTTACGTAGATGCACATAGGGCTCCACGCGGCTAGCCAAGGTAGGTGGGGAAGGGAAAAGGGCGCGGTAAATCAGCCATACCCCGCTAGAACCCAAGGCGCAGATAACAAAACCCAGTGCAGTTACTTGTCGCATCATCACCGCACCCGCTGTTCTTCATGCAAACGCCCCAGGCGCAGCATCAGCCAGTAGGCTCCCGCGCAGGTAAGCGCCCCAATCAGTAGCACCAGGGCACCTTGGCGGGTGGCGTAGGCACTGGCGGCACTAGGTTTAGTGGAAAGAAGCAGCAGCACAATCCAGGGCGCAGCCACGGCCACCTTAGCGCCGTTAACTGTCCAAGATTGGCGCGCTTCCAGCTCGCCGCGCGTGTGTAAATCAGCGCGCAGCATTTGCGAAAGTGACTGTAGTACCTGGTAAAGATCGTTGCCGCCCACCTCATGAGCCAGCGCCAGGGCTTGGGCAATACGGTCAGCTACCGGGTCTGCGCTGCGACGCTTGAAAGCTTCCAGCGAGTTTTCAAAGCTGGAGGAAACCGCATAGTCCACTGCGAAGGCAGCAAATTCGCCGCGTAGCTGCACCGGGCCATGCTCAGCTAAGTTAGCTAGGGCTTCGGGCAGGCTTAACCCGGCCCGGATGGAAGAAACCAGGGTGTCAATTGCGTCTGGCCACAGAGTGCGCAGCTCAGTGCGGTGTTTGCGGGCCCTGGAGTTAATCCAAACCACCGGCATGATCAAGGTGATTAGCGCAAATGCTAAAGCAATCGGCCAAGCTCCACTGACACCTAAAAAGACCAGGCCCACCACCAGCGCCCCCACCAGGCAGCCTGCACTAAAAGCAGCTGGCGAGGTTTTACCTACCCCGGCTTGACGCAAGTTGCGTTCCATGGCTTCGTTTAGGCGCGTCAGTCGTGGATTAGGTTCCGAAGTGCACGCGGCCAGAATGCTTAAACACCCCAGCGCAAATATCAGGCCTATGACTATCCCCATGGGCGCTCCTGTCGCAGTAGCTCGCTTAGGTCAAAACCGGCGCGGCTAAAGCGCTGTGCATCAGGCGCCCCTAGCCCCCGACGCAGCACGCCGTCGCTATCGGTTTTATAGACACTGGCAAGCTCTATCACACCATTCTCAACGCGACCTGAGAGTGAAGCGATTTCTTCTACGCGCCGCCTGCCACTGCGATCCTGGTTTAAATGCACCACCAAATCCACGCAGCTAGCTACCGTGGGCACAACGAATGCGGCAGAGACGTTTTCGCCAGCCAGCAGCGGCAAAGTGCATAGTTTCACCACGGCTTCACGCGCAGAATTAGCGTGAATTGTGGACATTGAAGGCAGCCCCGAGTTCATGGCGATCAGCAAATCCAGGGCTTCAGCTTCACGCACCTCGCCGATAAGCAGCCGGTTGGGGCGCATACGTAAAGATTCTTTAATTAAGCGTCGCAGTGGAATTTCACCGCGATCTTCAATATTGGCGCTGCGCGTTTGCATAGCCACACAGTCGCGGTTACGCAGCCCCAGCTCAAAGACTTCTTCGCAGGTCACCACCCGTTCTTGGGGTGGAATGGCGGCCGCCAGGGCCCGCACCATGGTGGTTTTTCCGGCTTGCGTGGCCCCTGAAACCACCACGTTTAAACCCACGGCCACGGCGGCGTCGAGAAAGCGGGCAGCTTGGGCGGTTAAAGAGCCCAAGCGCACCAGGTCGGCTGTGCGCGCCACTCTAGCTACGTGTTTGCGGATATTTACCGCCCATTTACCTGCGGTGATAGGTGGGATCACTACGTGCAGACGTTCGCCGCCGCGCAGTTGGGCGTCCACGAAGGGGCTAGACAGGTCTAGACGCCGTCCAGAGGCGCGCAGCAGACGCTCAATTATTTGCTCTAATTCTTGGCTTTCGAGGATGGTGGTAGTTAGTTCGCTGCGTCCACCGCGCGAAATAAACACCTGGCCGGGGCCGTTAACCCAAACTTCTTCAATGGAATCGTCGTCCAGGTAGCCTTGCAGCACCCCGGCGCCGGTCAGTTCTGCGCGGATTTGGCGGGAAAGCTGGTCTAAATCAACATCGCTGGGTACCAGCCCGGCATCTGCGCGCGCTACGTATTCTTCACGCACGTAGTTGATGATGTTATTGAGCTCGACGCTGTCTTTGAGCGGGTCAATTCCGGCCCGGCGCACAGCTTTGCGTACCTGCGTACCAAAAAAGTCTGTTGCCACCTTGGCCCCTAACTTCCCGCTCGATACCCCTATGAGCTGGGTAAATACCTTTCCAATTCCAGATTAACGCGCCCTTTAGTTTCCTGCATCACTTTTTTTGAACTTTGTCCGATTGTGACTTGATTGTGTCTTTCTTAAGGTAAAGCATGTGGGCATTACTTGGTACTAAAGTCCTATTTTGTTGCTGCTTACTTCTTCGTCAACGACGACGGCGCCCACCTGGCACCCGCCCGGTCCGGCATTTGAGCCCACCCTGGCACTCACTGCGGCGTCGCCGTCGAGCTTGACCCCCAGGCGCCGTCGAGACCAAACTGTGCCGGTGGCGTCGGCCCTAGGACCCAGCAAACCAGCCCACCAGCCACGCTAGCAACAGGCGTATCACGGGGGCTTATTCCCCAAGCGGCGGCGCGGCAAGGGTGCAACCACTAAGCCGTGTTTTACGCTATAGGCATGTCTCGTGAGCGTTCCTACCTGAACCTGGCTGCGCTGGCGGTTGTTGCCGCCCCCAATGTGATCCCCGCGCGGTTGGCCCTTCCCCAGCACCGAGACGCAGATCAGACCCTCACTGGACTGATTGACGTGCAAGGACGGCACTGGGAAGTAATCCACACCACCAACCCCACCATTGGCGCCGCACTGATTGCGGAGTCGCGGGTGCTTAAACAGATTGGCCGGCGTGTAGACGGTGGCTACGTGGACTTTGACGTGCCGCGCCCTGAAGGTGGGGTGACTCTTCCAGACAAGTCGTATGTGCAGGTCCGTAGCCACATCCCCGGTCACCCACTAGCGATTGAATCCCTGCGACCTGGCCCCGGCCTGGCTGCCGGCCTGGGACGCGCGCTAGCTCAGCTGCATGAAATTCCCCCCACCCTGATCGAAGAGGCCGGCCTGCCGGTGCTCACTGCCGCCGATGTGCGCAGCAACTGGCAGTCTTTATTCGACGATGCTGCCATGACCGGCAAGGTTGATTCCAACCTGTTGGCCCGCTGGGAGTCGGCGCTGGATGAGGATCTGTGGTGGCGCTTCCACCCCGTGGTAGTGCACGGTGACCTGGCCGAAGAGAACATCATTACCGGCGGCGGCTCAATTTTGGCTTTCAAAGGGCTAAGCCAAATGCGTGTAGGTGACCCGGCTGAGGATCTGGCCTGGGTTTATTCCAGCGCCCCGATTGACACTTTGGATGTGATCGAGGAAGCCTATGACCGTGGCCGCATTGAGGGCGTGGATAAATACCTGCGGTTGCGCGCAGAGCTGGTCAGCGAGCTGAACCTGGCGCGTTGGCTGCTGCACGGGGTGCGTACCAAGGATGACGCAATCATTGATGAAGCTGTAGAAATGCTCGAAGACCTGGCCGAGCAGGTGGGCGACGAGCTATTTGTGGAGCGCTCAAGGCCCATGGCGGTGGTGGCTTCCAACGCTTCGCCGGATATTTCCCCTGATGACGACCATAGCTATGACAGTGCTTATAGCGACGACGGCGATGACATGTCTAGCGACAGCACTTACGGCACTGATTACGACTCTGATGCCAAGACAGTTGGTAAAGAAGCTAATTACGACGACGCCGGGAACTATGCGAGTGCTGACAGCGCAGATGACTACCACACTGCGGATGGCTACCACACTGCGGATGGCTACCACACTAATGCTGGGGGCCAAGACGAGTCCGGCTCTGGGACTAGGGCCGATGAAGACTACTACGACGATTTAGATTACGAGTCCTACTCTGGCAACTACGGTAGCTCTTCTGGCCATGACGAAGAAAAACAGCCCGAAGCTAAGAAGTCTGAGAAGCTCAGTGTTGGCGCTCTGGGGTCAAAACTTAGCGCTAGCTTTAGTTCGAGGTTCAGCGCTGGCACTTGGCGCGGGCGAGAACCCAGCGCGGAGAGCAGCTCTACCTTGGATCTAAATACCGGGGGCCGCAGCGCAAGAAGCGCACAAGATGCAGCAGAGCAAACCCCGGATGTTCACAGCCCAATCATGGGGCTTAGCGCAGCTAGCCCAGATCTAGGTTTTGACACCTCAAGCCTGGGTATTGCCCGCAGTCCTTATAGCCCCTACAGCCCGTACACGCCTGCAAGTGCGCAGATCGAAATCGTCAGTGAAGAAAAGTTTACTGGCGGCGTCGATCTGCTGGCCCAGCGGGAGAAGAGCGCTAAAAACCAGGCCTGGGCGCGGCGTCATGCAGCCACACCAGACACGGCCACGGAGATCTACCGCATGGACACAGCGCCGATTGAAACTGAGGAGCGTTGAGCTTGCTGCCCTGAGTGATATCGGGCCGGGGCTCAAGCGCCGGCGCAGGCTTGCCAGCCACGATTACCGGCTCAGCATTTGATAACTGTGGGTCACATTTTGAAATGCCGCCCACAAATACTGACATTTCATCCCTTCCCTATAAAACCCCATGGAATTTTTATAGGGAAGGGATGATTTTGCCTGTGTTTGTTTACCTGTGTTTGTTTGCCTGAGTTAGTGCTGAGCGCGCAGGGTTTCTAGGCGCTCCTTGAAGACATCTAGGCCAATGATTTGGCGCGGTCGCAGCTCATCAACATGGCCGTCTTGCACATACACATAGGCCGCGCGCACCTGGCTGATATCCACGTTTTGGCTGGCCGCCCAGGCATGCACATACAGCGAAAGCTGATCTACCCGCACGCGCTGACCACCGGTTTTCCAGTCCACAATCAGCCACTGGGCGCGGCCTTTTTCAACCGCTTTAAACACGGCGTCAATACGACAACGCACATTGAATCCAGCCAACCTAATTTCCTGGTCAATTTCGGTAGCGTAGGGACTATAGCCTTGCAGTATCTCCAGGTCAGCGACGTTATCAAGCCAGTCGTTAACCTGCTTGCGGTCAGCGGGGCTCAGGCGGTCACTGCCGGCTTCAGCTAGCGAAAGCAAAGTGCCTTCACTGTTTAGACGCTGCGACATTTCCTCATGGAAGGCTGTACCTAACCGCGCTGCCTTGGAAGGTGGCGGCGGCAGGGGGCGACGCAAAGACATGATGAAGTCTTCTTTACCCACTTTGGCCATGGCCGTGGCAGCCAGGTGACTAGGCAAAACAATTTCCTGCCCGTTTTCTTGGCGGATTTGGCGCTCTTGCAGCAGCAGGCGGGCTTGGCGCCACCAATCATCAAGCTGCGGCGCTAAACCTTCCGGTATTTGTAAAGCCTCTTCGGAGCCAGCACCCTGGCAGCCGCCCGCCGCGCTGACTAGGGCAGCTGCGCGCAGCCGCAAACTCAGCCCAGCCTGCTTGCCCGGCACAGCTTGGCCCGGCACATCTGCAACACCTGGCTCTTCCAGACCGGCCAGGGCGTCGAGCTGGTGCGGCCATACAGACACCGAGCTTTGGTCTAAGGCGCGATTGCTTAAATCATCGTCGCGTTCATCATCTGCTAGGAACTGCACCATCTGTGAACGCTCTAGCTCTTTCAAAAACCGACTGGTCATCTTGGGGGTCTTTGAAAGCGCCGCATAGTGGCTGGTAGTCAGCAGCAGCTGGCTACGGGCCCGAGTGTAGGCCACATAGGCCAGGCGCCGTTCCTCAGCCACCTCCCATTTACCAAGCTCACTGCGGTATTCCTCGCCGGCAGCCAAAATCGCATCTTTACCGGCCTGGGGGCTAAGCCCAATAAATGGGCACGGCGGCAATGAGTCATAGTCGCGGCGCAGGGTATGGGGGAACTCGCTCACCTGGGTGATCCAGCTGTTTGCCAGCACCGTGTAGTCCTCTTTAGGCCGGCTACGGTAGCTGGGGAAATTGGCTTCCACCAGGCCGGGAACCACCACTATGTCCCATTCCAAACCTTTGGAGGCGTGCACGGTTAGCACTTGCACCGCGCCGGGGGCGGGCTCAACTTCAGGTAGTTCCAGCCCGCGTTCTTGGTCTTGGGCCGCGTTTAGCCAGCCTAAGAACACTTGCGCCCCAGCTTCAGGGTTTTGGGCTTTGAACGACGTCGCCTGGGCTCGCAGCGCTGCTAGCGCCCGCGCCCCCACCTCATTTACATCCACGCGCGCAGCAGCTTCAACATCCAACCCCAGGGCGCGCTCAGCCCAGGAGATGAAGTCCACCAGTTCCAAGTTGGCGGCCCCATTAGCTTCTTGCAGTATGCGCCCTAGGCGTTTGGCTTGGTATAGGCCCGCCGGTGACAGCGCGCAGGCATATTTTTTGCAGAAAGCTTCAAATGCTGCAAAGTTAACCACTATTTCGCTTAGGGCCTCAGCTAGTAGCGGCTCAGCGCTACTTTGCCCAGTGTTAGCGCGGGCGTTAACCAGTTCGCGGGCAAAGCTCCACACCACGTCTAGATCGGCGGCGTCGATCCCTACCAGGTCAATTAGCCGCATTAAGCGGTCGGCGCTGGTGGGGTCTAAAGCCACGCTCATCAGGGCGCGCACGTCAGCCACTTCAGGCACATCCAGCAGGCCCCCTAAACCCACCACCTCTACTGGAATGCCACGCTCAATCAGGGCGGCCACGATCGGGGTGAATTGGCTGCGGGTACGGCACAGCACCGCCATGGATTTGCTTGGAGACCAACGCTGGGCCAGGAATTTGGCGATCAGCTCAGCTTCAGCCAGGCCATCTTGCACTCTGGCAGCCCACACTTTGCCGCGCTCATCGCCCACCCCGGGGCGTTTAACCAGTTTTTCTACTTTCACCTGACCACTGGCACGCAGCGGATCACTGATGCGGTTGGCTGCCTGCAAGATTTGTGGATCGTTACGCCAGGCAGTGGATAGTTGCAGCACCGGGCCGGCACCGTTGCTGAAGTGGCGGTGGAACTGGCCTAGCGCCGCTGAGCTGGCGCCGCGCCAACCATAAATGGCCTGGTTGGGGTCACCCACAGCCACTACCCCGCAGCCGGCAAAGAGTCTGGAGAGCAAAATGGTTTGTGCCACCGAGGTGTCTTGGAACTCATCTAGCAGTACCGCTTTGAAGCGGTCACGGTATTGGGCGATTACGCGCGGCCCCACCCGCTCATCAGTAACGATCCGGCAGGCCAGTGCCACCTGGTCGCCAAAGTCCACCAGTGAGTTTTCACGTTTGTAGTCAATGTAGCGCTCTACCAGATCCAGCACTTGGATACGTTTGGTCATGGCTGGCAGGCTTTTGGCGTCAATGGCTTTGGCTGCCCCGCGCACTGAGCGCAGGTCTTTTAGGTTCTGGCTCAGATCTGCCATCAGTTCGCGGGCTTCATCTACGCTAAGTAGGTTTTCGTTAAGCGAGTTGGCTACCTGCAGGGCTAGTTCGGTGGCTGAATCTAGGGAACTGAAGGGTTCTTCAAATTCTTGGCCCCAGTTTTCCATCAGCTCATACATGATCTGCCAGGAGCTGGCGGGGGTCAGTACGGCGGTGTCGGTTTCCAGGCCTACTTCTAGGCCCCATTCGCGCACTAGGGAGCCGGCAAAGGAGTTGTAGGTGGCTACGGTGGCCTCCCCCGCCACTGCTGTAAGCTCTTGTACTTGGCTGTTACTGCCTCCTACCTCGGCAGCTGTGGACGGGGCGTCAGCTGACGCCGACTCAGCAGCATTAGAGCGAGTACTTGACGGTGTCCAGCCAGGATAGCGATACAGCTGGCCAAGCCGGTTTTCGATGCGTTCGCGCAGCTCATGGGTGGCTTTACGGGTGAAGGTTAGACCCAGTACTTGGCTAGGGTCCACCTGCCCACTGGCCACCAGGTAGGTTACGCGCGCACTCATGGTGGCGGTTTTACCTGAGCCGGCCCCGGCCACCACCAAAGTTGGTTTTAGGGGCGCAGTAATTACCTTTTCTTGCTGATCAGTGGGCATATGCTTTTCACCCAACGCCGTAAATAGCTGAGCGGGGGTTAAGCGTTGCGGCGGCGTAGGTAGGGCTAGAAACTGGGCCCCGGCTGCTGGTTTTGGTGCGCTCATAGGTAGTTCCGATCGCTTAGGGCGGGGCAGAAATCTTGGTAGGCGCAGTGGCGGCAGTGTTCTCCGGTGCGGGCCTGATAGCTGGGCCCTAAACTGTCGCGGGCGGCGGCGCTGATCAGGTCCGTGTCCCAGCCTTGGCCAGTTTCTAGGTAGTCACTGGGGGCTAATTCGCGCGAGCCGGGATAGGTTAAAGCATCCACCTGGGCTTTTTTGTTTTCTTTACCCAGCATGATGAGCGCCCCACCATGCACGTTTTCGCCGCGTGCCTGCAGGGCTACACGGTAAGTGGCCAGCTGAGCGTTGGTTTGGGCACCGGCAGAGTCCACACTGGCGCCGGTTTTAAAGTCGATTACGTCTATGCCTTGACTGGTGTGTTCTAGGCGGTCTGCGCGCCCGGAAATTTTGATTTTAAGCGGGGCGCCATCCACTTCTAGTTCCACCTGAGCGCGCACTGGGCACTCCACTTCTACCTGCATGTTTGCGGGACTGTTGGCCAGGTAAAGGGCCAGGTTTTCCACCATTTTCTCTACCCGCTGGTTTTCTTGGCGCCCATACCAACCCCCGGGTAGCTGCAGGCTGGAGCGTTCACGATAGAACAGGTCTAGTAGCTGTTCGCGGCTCAGCCCATGTTCTTGACCTTGCTGGGCCAGCCAGTGGATTAGCGCCCCGATCTGCTGGGCGCTGGAGCTTGCCGGCGAGCCCCCGTGGCGTTGCAGGTACCAGCGCAGCGGGCAGGTTTCAATGTTTTCCACGTCTGAGGGTGAGAGCCTAGCCCCGCGTTGGCGGGCTTGGTTTACGCGCTGGGCTTGCAATTGTTTAAGGGCGACGACGGCGTGGGTGGCCACCTGCGTGCCCAGGCGGTCTTGGCTTTCTAGCTGGGCGGGCAGCTCGGTGAGGAATTGACTGGCCCCAGCGATCCCCAGCCAGCTGCGTGGATCGGCTCCGGGCACCCCACGCTGGGCTAGGGCGGCTAGTAGCGCGGCGATTTGTGGGGCCCCGGCGCCGTCGTTGTGTTTTAAATCAAGCATTAGTTGCCGACGCAGCGTAGCTACCAGGCCGCGCAGAGTGTAGGCACCGCCAGGTTGGATTGGTTCAACCGGGATGCCGCTTTGGCGGCTTAGGTAGTTGAAGAAACTGGAAGGCCCTTGTTCGCCACCGTTAACTGCCCCTAACCACAGTTGACTGTTGGCTCGCGACATGGCGGCCACCAGCAGGCGCATCTCGTCGCTGCAAATCTGGGCGCGGGCTTGAGCTAGGGCTTGGGGGTCCAAGCTGGCAGTTAAGCTAGATAAGTTGACAGTGTCAGCTATGCGTTGGGAGACAATGTCGGTTAGTAAACCGGTTTGGGTGAGGCTGTCACGCAGGCGCAGGTTAGGCCACACGCCGTCGTCGATACCTAAAACCGCCACAAACTCCCACTGACGCCCCGCACAGGCCGCCACCGTCAGCACCGAAACACCTTGCGGCCGCGCCCCTAGAGCCGCCACCGAGTCCGAGGCCACCTGCTGGGCCTCTAGCTCATCAAGGAACTGCTGGCCGGGAGCTGAGGGGTTGCGTTCACTCCACACCTCTAGGCGTTTAAACAGGGAGATAACCACGTCCAGGTCGTGGTCGGCGCGTTGGCGCAGCAGCGAGTCAGCCTCAAGATCTAGGGCCAGTTGGCGCCAGTATTGGGCTTTGCCGCTGGCCTGCCAGGCCCCCCATACCAGGGCCTCTAAGCCCTCGCTGCGTTCTTTAGCCAGAGCCTCATTAATGGCTTGGGCCACTTTAGCTTTGGCGGCCAAGGTGGGGGCTGCCTCTAGCTGGTCAAATAGTTCTGAGTCACTAAGCACCCGGATGCTTAGGTGGTCTGGGCTCTCCCCCAAAATGCGTCGCAGCCGGCGTAGCTCAATGGCACTAAAGCCCACCAGGGGACTTAGTAGCAGGGCGCGGGCTGCTTCTTCTTGCACCACCGGCACGCCCAGTAGCTGCTCTAGGGCGGCGCGGGCGCAGTCAAGTAGGGCCTTCGCGGCTGGTTCACTGCGCAGCAGCAGGGCAGGGGTGTCTGGGGCTAGGGGTACTCCGCCTCGGCGTAGTTCTTGGCGGATCAGCTCCACCGAACTGCTTTGGCGCACAATCACCGCCATTTGCCCCCAGGCCAGGCCTTGCTCTAGATGCAGCGAGCGCATATGTGCGGCCACAGCCCCCACCTGGACAGTGTCATCTGGCGCCACTTTAAAGCACACACTTTGGCTGTTTTGCACCAAATGCTGGTAATTGGGGCGGCGTTGGCTGATGCATCCGGCTACCTGTACTTGCTGCACGGCCAGTTCAATTAGAGCAGCGATTTGGCGTGAGCCGCGATGCACTTGCGGCAGGGTTAGGGCGACGGCGTCAAAATCGCGTGCGGCACTGGCTAGCATTAACGGGTCTCCGCCACGGAAGGTTTCAACCGCCTCATCCGGGTTGCCTAGCACCACTATTTGGGTGCTGCGCCCGTCCTTGTGCTCGACGTCGCCGGGGCTAGTCACGCCGACGCCGCCAGGCTCCCCCGCACCAGTGGCGTCACCAGATCCATTCGCACTGCTGCGGCTGCCAGGTCCTTGCGCGCCACTGGCGCCACCGAGGCCAGCGCTTGGCATCTGGCCAGCAGACCAGCCTTGTCCCTCAGCCTCGCCAAGGTTTAGGGCAGCTAAAGCGTGCAGTAGGCGGGCGGTGGCCGCCGTGCAGTCTTGGTAGTCGTCTACCACCACCAGATCTGGCAGCTGCGGCGGAGCGGTTACATCGGCTTGATACCAATGCTCTAGTGCATATAGGGCCCGATCTTGCAGGCGGGCAGTGTCTAGTTTCAGCGCCATGGCCCGGTTGGCGGCGCTGATGTCACTTTGGCTGTCCCACAGTTTTAACAGTGGCGCCGCCTCACACCACAGCTGTACCTGGGCGGCCTGGCCCAGTTGCTCTAGCAGCTGGTAGTCAACCCCCAGCTCACCGCAGCGCGAGAACAGGTTACGGATTTGGGCGCGAAAACCGCGTGTTTGAGTTACTTCAGCTGGTTGAGACCAGCTGACCTGGCCAATTAGCTGTTCTAGGGCGGCGTCCTCATCAGCGCCCATCAGCAACACCGGGGCTGGCAGGGGTTGTAGGCGCTGGCTAAACCACTGGCTTAGGATACGCAGCGCAAAAGCCGCCGGGGTAAACACGCGCGGGGTGTCCACCTGCACCGACGCCGCCGGGGCGGCCCCCGCAGCATCCTGGGTATAGGTTTGGGCTGACGCCGCCGGGCCGGTCTGGGCCGGGCCGGACTTATCCGCTGGGACGCCTGAGTCTGCCGTCGGGCCGGTCTGAGCTGGGCTGGGCTGAGTTTGGGGTGACTGCGACGCCGCTTGGCCCTGGCGGCTGGCCAGCTGGGTTTGAGCCTGCACCAAATAAGTGCGCAGCTGATCTGCACGCACGCGTGTGGGGCTAAGCAACACTGCTTGACGCCCCTGCGCCACCGCCTGGGCCACCAGGGACACCGCTAAAGTAGTTTTGCCACTGCCCGGCGCCCCCAAAGCCACCAAATTTCGCCCTTCGCCAACTAGCTGGGAGGCTTTAGTGGTGAAAGCGTCTGGTTGTGGCAGCTCAAAGCGCTGCGACGGCGGCGTTAAGCAGAATTTGCTCATGTAACTATTGGAACACAGCTTATACACGCCAATTCGTGTATTTTTTGCATTGCAGTAGCATTATGTAAGTAAATTTCCCGCATTCCCTGCCGGCCCACTACTTCTTTACTAGGAGCTTTACATGCAGGTCACCATCGGCATCACCAACGTTGCGCGCGAGCTAACCTTCGAGACCAATGACAGCCAAGAGCGCGTACTTTCCACCATCAAGGCCGCTCAGGGCTCCCCCGCCGTAGTTCTCGACGACGACAAGGGCCGCAAGGTTTATGTGCCCACCTCCGCTATTGCCTACGTAGTGCTGGGTGAAAGCGAGCCGCGTCGCGTGGGCTTCGCCCTCTGATTCTTCAGGCGCCTTCTTTAGACTGCTGCTGGGCGCCACTTTTTAGGCGCCCCTAGGCGCCGCGCCGCCAGCTAGAGGCGCGCACAAAACCCCACCGGCCTAGCCGGTGGGGTTTGTTTTTATGCAGATAGCCTCATACGCGCAGGCCCAGGCCCTTCATGCGGGTGGCCGCCCCAGCAGACAGAGCGTCGTGGTAGCCCTGGCGGGCGGCGTCGTCGGCAGCTAAACCCTTAAAACGTGCCAGCAAAGCGTGGAAAGTACCCACTTCCTCACCAACCACGCGCCGCCCCCACAGCCCCAAGCGGGCCGCCAGCTGCGGGTCAGAACCGGCTGCACCCAAAATACTGGCAGAAGCAAAAGCATCCAGCTCACGGTGGTCCAGATAGGGCGCCAGCTCAGAGGCCAGCGCCGGAGGCAGCAGCGAAACCGCATGGGCCGCAAAGTCGCCCAGCAAACCCATACCCAAATAAGTCTTAAGCACACGCTCAGGCCAGTCAGCCGGGCGAGTACGCTCATCGTAATCACCCAGCGCCCCCATAAACGGCTGCGCATTATCTAGCGCATCAACCCCCAGCTCACGGCTACGGGTAGAAACCGCCTTAAAATCCTGCGTGGTTTGGGCACTTAGCCGCATCAACGCGGCCCGCGTGACCATGTCGGGAGCCATATAAGCATCCTTGCCCAGGCGAATGGATTGCACCGATAAAGACCAGGTAACCAGCCCAGCCACCAAATTAAACGCGGGGGCCCCAGAGGCTGAAACATTAGAAGCAGTGTCCATGGCAACAGTTTAGTCAAAGCCGCTCACATTAGTGAGGCGCTGACGTGAACTACCCCATTTACACTGCCATAAAGCCAAAAAAGCGCCTAAAGTTGAAGGCATATATGAGCGAGAACAATACTAACATTGAGGCCACAAACACTGGCCTAATTAACTCCGCTGCCGCCACCGCTGTGCGCCCCGATGAGGTAGACGCAGACATCAGCGCCACCGCCGACAGCCTTGATTTAGAGACCAAAACCTTCGCCCAGTACGGCGTAGAAGAGGAAATTACCAAGGCCCTAGACGAACGCGGCATCACCCACCCCTTCCCGATCCAGGCATTAACCCTGCCGGTGGCGTTAGATGGGGCAGACATTATCGGTCAAGCCAAAACCGGTACCGGTAAAACCCTAGGCTTCGGTATTCCGCTGCTAATGGACACCCTAGGCCCCGGCGAGGAAGGTTGGGATGAAGACCCAGCCTCCGGCAGCGCCCAGGCCCTGGTTATTCTGCCCACCCGTGAGCTGGCCAAACAGGTAGCTGAAGAGCTCAGCGCCGCCGCCAAATACCGCACCGTGCGCATCGCCCAGGTTTATGGCGGGCGTGCCTATGAGCCCCAAATTGAGGCCATTAAAGCTGGTGCGGAGGTTATTGTGGGTACCCCCGGGCGCCTGCTAGACCTGATTAATCGCGGCATTTTGCGTCTAGACCACGTCACCACCGTGGTGCTTGATGAGGCCGATGAAATGCTTGACCTGGGTTTCTTGCCTGACGTGGAAAAGATCCTGGCCGCTACCCGCCCCGACCGCCAAACCATGCTCTTTAGCGCCACCATGCCGGCCGCAGTGATTGCCCTGGCCAGGCGCTACATGAACCAGCCCACCCATATTCGGGCCCAGGAAGATCCCGCAGACGACACCCTCACAGTGCGCAGCGTCTCCCAGTACGCCTACCGCGTGCACGCCATGAACAAGGTGGAGGTTATCTGCCGCATTTTGCAGGCCCGCGAGCGCGAAGGCTGCATTATTTTCTGCCGCACCAAGCGCACCGCCGACACGGTCACCCGGGAGCTGTCCAGGCAGGGTTTCGCCGTGGCCGCGCTGCATGGTGACTTGGGCCAAGGTGCCCGCGAGCAGGCCATGCGTGCCCTGCGTAACGGCAAGGTGGATGTGCTGGTAGCTACCGATGTGGCCGCCCGTGGTATCGACGTCGACGACGTCACCCACGTTATTAACTATGAGTGCCCCGAAGACGCCATGACCTACGTGCACCGCATCGGCCGCACTGGGCGCGCCGGCAAGCACGGCACGGCGGTCACCTTTGTGGATTGGGAGGACCTGCCGCGTTGGCGCCTGAACTGCAAGACGCTGGGCTTGGAGTATAAGGAGCCGGTAGAGACCTACCACACCAGTCCTCACCTCTACAGTGACCTGGATATTCCTGAGAATGTGGGTAACCGCCTGCCACGCTCGCAGCGTAAGCGTGAGGGTTTAAGCGCTGAATATATTGAGGATCTGGGCACCACTGGCTCTCGCTCTGCCGCCCGTTCTCGCGGCCGCTCTCGGGGCCGGGGGCGCGCTCACCGTAAGGCCGACGACGCCGTGCGCACTAAGCAGGCTAAGTCGCGTCGTCCCCGTAAGCGCACTCGCGGTGCTCGCCGCACTAAAGCTGAGTAAAACCAACTGGGCAAAACCAGCTTGAAGCCGACTAGAAGCCTGCCGAAAAGGCTGCTTAGCCAAGGCTGCTGGTTAAGCCTGCTAGCCAAGCCACAAAAACTGGGTAGCTTCTTAAAACCCACTGAGTGAGCTCTAAGGAGTACACTGGCTCAGGTAGGCTCCTTTAAACGCCGCAAACCCCCGTGCTCTAACGAGCCGGGGGTTTGTTCTTGGTTTTGCAGCCAGCGGCATACGGTTTTGATTGGCCACGCGCCTAGGCGCCCTGAGCTGGGCCCTTGGCCTCCCGCACGGCGAACGGTTTGGCCGCCCGCGCGGCGGGATGCTTGTTGCGCACGGCGGGGCCAGCCGCTATGGACGGGCCAGTCCCAAGGACAGGCCCCACCGCTGAGGCTAGGCCCCGAACTGCTTTACAAAGGTCTCTACCGCGTCCACCATCATCTGCACCGCAATAGCTGCCAGCAGCAAACCGGCAATACGGGTTAGCAGGGTGATACCAGACTGCTTAAGAATCCGGTTAAGCACCGTGGAGAAGTGCAGGGTGAGCCAAATGACCACGTGTGACATCACGATAGCCACACCCACACTAATCCAACCGGCGGTGGAGCCAGAAGAATCAGCTGCCACCATGGCGGCCACAATCGCACCGGGCCCAGCCAGTAGGGGCGTACCTAGGGGCACTAGGGCTGCGTTAACCCCACCGGTAGCGTCAGGGTCAGGATGCTCATCCATTTTGTCAGTAAGCAGCTCCAAGGCCACCAACAGTAGCAACAGACCACCAGATAGCTGCAAAGCGGGCACGCTAATACCTAGAAACTCTAGAATGTAACGTCCAGCTAAGGCGAATACTAAAATTACGCCAAGGCTAACTAGCGTAGCTGTGCGGGCAGATCTTTTACGCTGCGCATCAGACTGTTTTCCAGTTAGTGACAGGAAGATCGGGATGGCCCCCACCGGGTCTTGAATAACTACCAGCGTAGCTAGCGAGGTAGCAAACACATGGGGTTCAAAGATTTCCACTACCCCTCCAGAATGGGTAGCAGCCCCTGCTCCACAACGCGCTCGTAGAACTCTACCGGCATTAGGTTTTCGCCTAAACGGTTAGGTTTACCCGCCCCGTGGTAGTCGCTTGAACCGCTAATTCCCAGCCCCAGATCCTTAGCAAGACGCAGGGCCTGCGCACGGGCGGCGTCGTCGTGATCGCGGTGATAAACCTCAAGACCAGCCAAACCAACCTCAGCCATGCGAGCAAATACCTCATCGGGAATTAGGCGCTTGCTGCGGCTAGCGGCACGCGGGTGAGCCACCACCGGCACTCCCCCAGCTGCGCGTACCAGGGCGCAGGCTTTGACCGGGTCGGGGGCGTAACGCTCCACGGTGTAGGGCGAGCCAGGCTTAAGCGGGCCGGCAAAAACCTCGCTGCGGTTTTTAAAAGCCCCGGCAGCTACCAGCGCGTCAGCAATGTGAGGGCGTCCCAAAGTGGCTCCGGGAGCTGTCTGAGCGACAACTTCTTCCCAGGTGATGGGGTAATCCTTGCTTAGTCGCTCAACCATAAGGCGGGCGCGCTCATGGCGGGCTTCATGCGAGCGCCTAAGCTCCCGATTTAAAGCCACATTGTCGGGGTCGTGTAGGTAAGAGAGCAGATGCAGGGTAATTCCCTGGTAGGAGCAGGAAATTTCCATGCCGCGCAGCAGTTTCAGGCTGGTGCCTTCGATTGCTTGCGCAGCTTGGTGCCATCCATCTGTGGTGTCATGGTCGGTCAACCCAATAACGTCCAGGCCGCATTCGAGAGCGGAAGCGACTAACTGTGCTGGGGTTTGGGTGCCATCGGAACAACTTGAATGAGTATGAGGATCAATGCGCACACTTGGATTGTATGGCCTAGGTGGCTCAGGCGCCGTTAGGCTCACCCGGTTGTTAAGATGCCGGCCCTAGAAGTCTTAACGCCTCACTGTCAGCGAGGTCCCAGCCTCGCCGCCCCCGCACTAGGAGCCGTAGCGCCCAACCCCACCGCCAGCACCGAGCCCAGCCGCGCCGGGGTCCAGCGTTTAAACGGCTTAGGGCCCAGCGCGTTAAACGGCTTATGATGGCTTTATGACTGAGGAAAAATCCGCCGCTTCCAGCGACAACCAGACTTTAGCTGACCGTGGTAACAACCGTTCACGTCAGCCTGCCAACTCCGCTTTCCGCGAGTTCATTGGCTCTAACTGGGGCCCGCGCCCGGAAAACACGCAGGGTCGTAATGAGTCTGCTCCTTGGGCTGCTGCCCGCCGTGAGGCTTTGGGCAAGCTGTTCCCCAACAAGCGCCTAGTGATTCCTGCCGGCCCGCTTAAGGTACGCAACAATGACTGCGATTACCGCTTCCGCCCACACTCGGCTTTTGCGCATCTGACCGGTACCGGCACTGATTTTGAGCCCGACGCCGTGCTGGTGCTTGACCCCATCCGTGACGGCGGTCAGGGCCCCACTCACACCGCTGTGCTTTACTTCCGTCCGCGCGCTTCACGTTCAAGCGAAGAGTTTTATGGCGACCCGCGCTACGGCGAGCTGTGGGTAGGGGTGCGTCCTTCCCTGGAGGAAGTTGAGCACGCCACCGGTATTGCTTGCGCCCACATTGACTCTCTAGGTGACGCCCTAGCTAAGGATGCGGGCACGCTAGAACTGTGTGTGGTTAGCGAGGCCGACCCCAGTGTCACTGAGCTGGTTAACCAGGTGCGCAGCCAAAACGGTGCAGTAGACGCCCAGGTTAACGCCGCTAACGACGCCAAGCTGCTAGAGGCTTTGGCTGAGCTACGTTTAATTAAGGACCAGTGGGAAATTGAGCAGCTGGAACTGGCTGTCTCGGTCACCAAGTCCGGTTTTGAAAAGCTGATTCGTTCCCTGCCGCGCGCCACTGAGCACTGGCGTGGTGAGCGTGTGCTGGAGGGTGCTTTTGGCGCCGTGGCCCGCGAAGAGGGTAACGGCCTGGGCTATGACACCATTGCCGCCTCCGGTAACCACGCCAACACGCTGCACTGGATTAACAACGATGGGCGCGTGCTTGAGTCTGACATGGTACTGGTTGACGCCGGCGCCGAGGTGGACTCGCTCTACACCGCTGACGTGACCCGTACCCTGCCGGTTTCGGGTACTTTCTCTGAGGCTCAGCGCAAGATTTATCAGGCAGTTCTCGACGCCGCCGATGCTTCTTTCGCTAAGGCTAACGAGCCCGGGGTGCGTTTCCGCGACCTGCACAATGCCGCCATGGAGGTTCTGGCTGAGCGTCTAGAGTCTTGGGGCTGCCTGCCTGAGGGCGTCACTGCTGCCCAGTCGCTTTCGGCTGAGGGCCAGTACCACCGCCGCTGGATGGTGCACGGCACCAGCCACCACCTGGGTCTGGATGTGCACGACTGCGCCCAGGCACGCCGGGAAATGTACATGGATGCGCTGCTAGAGCCGGGCATGTGCTTCACCATTGAGCCGGGCCTGTACTTCCGCGCCGATGACCTGCAGGTACCTGAGGAGCTGCGCGGCCAGGCTGTGCGCATTGAGGACGACATTGTCATTGACCCTGATGGCAGCGCCCGTCGCATCACCGCCGATATTCCGCGTGACACCGACGACGTCGAAAACTGGGTACGTTCTCTGCGCGGCTGATACGTAGTTAAGACCGGCGAAATTTAGCCATTAAAACTGTCTTTACTGGCTGATCTAGGTTTTGGGGTGGCACTTACTAAGAGGTGCCACCCCAAAACTATTTGGTTTATTTAGCCGATCTTTTCACACTTTTGAGGTTAGCTCTGGCCATAGCTAGGGGGCTAACCTAAGACCATGGAGGTTATGCGCACCCATTCCACAACCCGCGTCTACATCGCTCGCCTAGCCGGCACAGCGGTCTTTGACCCGCTTGGTGATCAGGTAGGCAAAGTGGTTGACGTGGTCGTTTTAATTAACCTACGCTCAGCCCCCCGCGCAGTTGGGCTGGTAGTTGAGGTACCCGGGCGCCGTCGAGTATTTGTGCCCCTTTCCCGCGTAACCGCCATGGAACCGGGGGCGGTAATTACTACCGGCGTACTTAACGTACGCCGTTTCTCCCAGCGTTCACTAGAGACCCTGGTGGTGGGTGAGCTTTTAGATAAGCGCGTAACCCTGCGTGACGGGTCTGGCACCGTGGAAATTCGCGACGTGTGCATCGAAAAAGACCGCAACCATGACTGGAATGTGACGCGCCTATTTGTGCAGCGCCCGGTCACTGGGCGCCTGGGGCTACGCAAGGGCGAAACTTTCACCGTTGAGGTGGGCGACGTCATCGGCCTGTCGCTACGCCCCAATGAGCAGGGGGTTAGCGCACTGCTGGCCACCATGGAGGATCTAAAGCCTGCTGACCTGGCTGATGCCCTGCACGAGTTACCCCCGGTACGCCGCCTTGAGGTGGCCACGGCCCTAACCGATGAGCGCCTAGCTGACGCCCTGGAGGAGCTTTCGGCTGAGGATTCGCTAGCTATTTTGTCTAAGCTTGAGGCCCCACGCGCCGCCGACGTTTTGGATGTTATGCAGCCTGACGACGCCGCCGACCTAGTCTCCGAGCTGCCCTTACCTAAAGCTGAAGCCCTACTGGCCCTGATGGAGCCCGATGAGGCTGCCGACGTGCGCCGCCTGATGGCTTATGACGACTACACCGCCGGTGGTTTGATGACCACTGAGCCTATTATTTTGCCTCCCGAGGCCACTGTAGCCACCTTCCTGGCCCACGCCCGTAAGGAGGAGGGCAGCCCGGCCCTGGCCACCATGGGTTTTGTGGCTCGCCCCCCGCTAGAGTCACCTACCGGCCGTTTTATTGGCGTGGTGCATTTACAGCGGGCCCTACGCGAGCCTCCCCAAACCCTGGTGGGCTCCATTATTGATCGGGATCTGGAATCAGTTTCCCCGAGTGACTCTATTGGTACGGTTACCCGTATTTTGGCTACCTATAACCTAACCGCCTTGGCTGTAGTAGATGATGCAGACCGCCTGGTGGGAGCCGTCAGCGTCGATGACGTTTTGGACCACCTCATGCCCGATGACTGGCGTGACGCTGACGATGACGTAACCGATGAGGCCATCGAAAAGAGTGCAAATGGCTGACTCTCTAGACACTCCCCTAGACCCTTCACAGCGCGGCTGGAAGCCGTGGCGGCGCGGCGGCGGCGATAAGGACGGTTTTGGCCGTTTTGCTGAGGCCACCGCCCGATTTATGGGTTCACCCTCATTCGTGCTGTATATGACCATTTTCGTAACCGCCTGGATCGTTGCGAATGTGGCCCTAGCTAGCGTGGGTTATGCCTGGGATGAGTACCCATTCATCCTGCTTAACCTGGCTTTTTCTACCCAGGCTTCATATTCAGCGCCGCTGATTATGTTGGCACAGAACCGCCAAGATGACCGCGACCGCGTAACTGCTGAGCAGGATCGTCAGCGCGCTGAGCGCAACCTGGCTGACACCGAGTTTCTGACCCGTGAAATTGCGGCGCTGCGTCTAGCTATGAACGATGTGGCCACCCGCGACTTTGTGCGTTCAGAGATGCGTGACTTGCTGATGGAGATTGTGGCTGAGGAAAGTAACCTGATCCAGGCCGCCGCCCAGCAGCAAGCCGAGTTTGCTCAGCGCCAAGCTCAGCTAGAGCAGCAGCATCAGTTAGATCAGCAGTGCCAACAGCAAAACAACCCTACTTCCAACCACGACTAGACGCCGTCTATCGGCCCAGCTAACACCCTTTTGGGGGCGGCAGCTTTTTCGCTGCTAGATATCTCAAATGTGATCTATGACCGCACTGCTTCTATAGAAGTGTTAGCTGGGCTTTAGTATTAGCTCATGACACTACCCACCCAAGAGGCTATTGAGGCCGCTCTAGAGCGCGTCATCGATCCTGAAATTCGCCGCCCAGTTACGCAGCTGGGCATGGTGCGTTCTATTGATATTGCCGACGACGGCGCAGTTACTATCGGTTTGAACCTCACCGTGGCAGGTTGCCCGCTTAAAGACACCCTAACCGCTGACACCCAACGCGAGGTTGGCGCCGTCGCTGGCGTAACCAGCGTCAAGGTGGAGCTGGGGGTTATGAACGACGAGGAGCGTGCCGCCCTACGCACAAAGCTGCGCGGTGGCGTGGCCGAGCCGGAAATTCCTTTCACCAAGCCCGGCAACCTGACCCGCGTCTATGCGGTCACCTCCGGTAAGGGCGGCGTTGGTAAATCTTCGGTAACCGCCAACTTGGCTGCCGCCATGGCCGCCCAGGGACTCAGCGTTGGCGTAGTTGACGCCGATATTTACGGTTTCTCTATCCCCCGCATGTTGGGCGTGGACCACGTACCCACCCAGCTTGACGGCATGATTGTGCCCCCGGTTTCCCACGGGGTGAAGGTTATTTCTATCGGCATGTTTGTGGGCGAACACCAGCCAGTGGTGTGGCGTGGCCCGATGCTGCACCGCGCCGTGCAGCAATTCCTCACCGACGTGTTCTGGGGTGACCTAGACGTGCTGCTGCTAGACCTACCTCCGGGAACCGGTGACGTGACCATTTCGGTGGCTCAGCTGCTACCTAACGCCGAGATTTTGGTAGTAACCACCCCGCAGACAGCTGCCGCTGAGGTGGCTGAGCGTACCGGCCTGATTGCCAGCCAAACCAAACAGAAGGTGGTTGGGGTAATCGAGAACATGTCCTACATTGAGCAGCCCGACGGCACCACCCTAGAGATTTTCGGTTCCGGTGGAGGCGCCCAGGTGGCCGCTAACCTGAGCCGTGAGCTGGGTTATGAGGTGCCGGTGCTAGCGCAGCTGCCGCTGGACATTAATGTGCGTGAGGGCTCTGACTGTGGGGTACCGGCTTCTATTGCCGACGACGGCCGCCCCGCCGCTGGCTCCAGCGCCGCCCAGGGTCTAGCTGGGGTGGCGCGCAAGCTGGGTCACCGTGCACGCGGCCTGGCTGGCCGCAGCCTAGGCGTCAGCCCGGTTTAAAGACACCGCGCCTTAAGCTGCACTTTTAAATCGCCTCTTTAATCTGGCGTTTTTTAACGAGCACGCTTTGAAACGAACGCGCTTTGACAAACCAAACCTTCACCAAACCAAGCTGTGGGGGGCCCGCTTGCAATGCAAGCGGGCCCCCCACGTCTAACCTGGTTTCGGACCTGATCAGTTTTAGACCTATTCGGTTTTGGACCTAACCAGTCTTGAGCCTAACCAGTTTTGGCCCTAAGTGGTTTTGGCTCTAATTAGGTCTAATCAGTTTGGGTCTCTAGCCGGGTTTGGCTATCTAGCTGAGTTTGACGCTAACTAGCAAGCCGTCGCCCACTGGCAAGATATTGGTCAGCAGTTGCTCGTGAGCGATAAGTTCACGCCCCAGTTGACGCATGATTACGGTTTGCGGATCGCGACGGGCCGGGTCAGCCACATTGTCGTTCCATAGCGCGCGCGTGATGGCTAGGATGCCGCCTACGCGCAGCATACGTAGCGCCATGTTGACTAGGTTGGCGCTTTCGCTGGGGCCGCAATCGAGTACCACCATGTCGTAAGAGTTGGCTGCCATACGTGGCATCACGTCGCTGGCGCGTCCGTTAATCATGCGGAAACGCGAAGCTTGGTAACCGGCATTCATAAACATGCGCCTAGCTTGGCGATGTAGTTCAGCCTCCAGATCAATGGTGGTTAGTACGCCGTCGGAACCCATGCCTGAAAGCAACCACAAGCCTGAGACTCCAACCCCGGTACCAACCTCAGCTACAGCCTTGGCTCGCGATGCGGCTGCCAGCATACGCAGCGCTGCACCTGTACCGCTGGAGACCGGGGTGGCCCCCAGTTCAGTGCCGCGCAGACGGGCCAGCGTCAGCACCTCGTCTTCGAAAGCCTGCTCCTCGGTATAGACCCAGGTGAGGTTTTTATCAGCACGCAACAGACACTCCTGGCATATGACGGGTGGGAACAGCGCTTACATAGTATCGCCTTAAGGAAGAAAATATGGCCAACTAGCTCACCAGGTGGGCAAGGCCATCATTCCTAGGGCATAAATTGGCCCCGGTTAGGCGCCGCAGCTGCATAGGGGAATTTATACTAGGAGACGTGTTTGGTATTAGCGGTGGCGAGTTCCTAGTAATCCTGCTGGTGATCATGGTGGTGATCGGCCCCTCCCGGCTGCCTGAATACACGCGTACTTTCGCCCAGTTTGTGCGTAAAGCCCGCGTGAGCTTGGAAGGCGCTAAGGCTTCGGTACGCGAGGAGCTAGGCCCAGAGTTGTCAGATCTGAAGCTGGCTGATTTTGACCCGCGCAATTACGACCCGCGCAAAATTGTGCGTGACGTTATGGGTGAGGATCTTGAGGCTATTAAGCGTGATCTGAGCAATCCGCTTGAGGCCCTTAAAGAAACTGTCACCGACACGGTTTCTGTAGCCGACGACGTCGCCACTAGCGGCCGCGATGCCCTGCAGTCCCAGCCTGGGCAAGCTCCCCTGGCTGAGCCCACTGATACTAATGACACTGCCGGGGTTAACGCTGACCAGGCCAGCGCGGCTGACACTGACGCTGAACAGGCCAGCACCAGCGCTAGCGCACAGGCTACTGACAGTGACGCAGCCAGCACTGAGACTGATTTTGCCCCTGCCGTTACTGACGCCCCCGAGGCCGCCGAGAGCGGCAATTTTGATGACACTGCCTACATAAACCCGCCCGACTCGGTCACTAGTGCCCAAGTAGACACCGGCAACTCAGCTAGCGCACTCAACCAGGCACTAGAGGGCCAGAGTCTTGATGATGAGCCTAGCGATGCTGACAGCGACGCTACAACCAACGCTGACGCCCCAGCGGCCACCGCCCCCACTGCGGCGGCTGTAGACGCTGCCGCAGCCAATATTGCGCTGGCTCCCCTAAGCGATGCTGATGCGGCTCTGCTAGCGCAGCTACGCAGCCAGGTGGAGCTAAGCCCGCGCGATATTTTGCGGGCCGCTAACGCGGCCAAGCGCCCCGCCCCGGCCGCAGCCGGCGTCGAGCTTTAAACTACGCAAAATTGGCTTAAAACCGCTATTTATAAAGCAAAAGGGTCACTCACAAAGAGTGACCCTTTATGTATGTTAGCGCTGAGACTTAGATGGCCTCTAACGCTGCGGCGAGGTCTTTGACCTCTTCGGGGCTAATTTCAAGCACCAGTCGGCCGCCGCCTTCTAGAGGCATACGCATAATGATGGAACGACCTTCCTTGACTACCTCAAGCGGACCGTCGCCAGTCCGAGGTTTCATGGCTGCCATGGCATCACCTTTCGCTAATCACGAGTATGGATCCCAAAACGCACACTCAACTGCTGCCAGTATAGTCTTGTAAACCTTTAAATGTGATCGCTAGGTGCGTAAAAACACCAAATTTCATGGCTGCTATTTAACGCTATCAGCACTGCTCAGCACGGCGATGAGCGCGGTTTTCTGCGGCTTTAGCGGCAATCCTGGCGCTAGCGCCAGAAACCACCAGGTCAACCGCCTGCTCAGCATTATCAGCTAGCTGCAATAAATTCATGTCATCAGCACTAATCATGCCTTCCGCAACCATTGTGGTAGACATCCAATCTAACAATGGCCCCCAATAATCTTCTCCCACTAACACAATTGGGAAAGAGCGGGCCTTTTGAGTTTGCACTAAGGTAGTAGCTTCAAACAATTCGTCCATGGTGCCAAATCCCCCTGGCATAACCACGAAACCATCCGAATACTTAATGAACATAGTTTTGCGTGCGAAGAAATAGCGGAAGTTAACGCCTAAATCAACATATTCGTTTAGGCCTTGTTCGTGCGGCAACTCAATTCCTAAGCCAACACTTAAACCGCCTGCCTCATGAGCCCCACGGTTAGCCGCTTCCATCATGCCCGGACCGCCACCGGTGATAACCGCATAACCGGCATTAGCTAAACTGGCCCCTACAGCGCGAGCTTGCTCATAGGCGGCCGCGTCTTTAGGAGTGCGGGCTGAACCAAAGACGCTGATAGCCGGGCCAATGCCAGTAAGCGCCCCAAAGCCTTCTACAAACTCAGACTGGATACGCAACACCCGCCAGGGGTCCTCATGCAGCCAGGCGGCGTCGTCGGAGCTAGCTAGCAGGCGAGCATCGGAGGTGTCTCGCGGGATCTGGCTACCACGCAGCAGCACTGGGCCACGGCGATAGGCTTCACGTTTGCTCAATTATAATTTCCTAACCTTAGGGCAAATGCCGTTCCATTACTAACAAAGTGCCACTAAAACCATACCGCCGATATCACTATCTGAACGCTTTTTGCGCCACCGGCGTGTAACAAAGTAAGGGTATGCAAATCCCCCGAGGTTGATTTGTATTACAACACGGTCTCTTTAGGACCTAATCGCTAACAGCCTTTTATCAGCTTTGCTAGGATACACACAGGTTAATTACTCCCTTAAGAGAGGAAGCCATGGTCCCGTCGTGGTTACTCGCCGCAAACCGGCGTCGCAACAGTGCGCTAGCTGGGCTTTGCATTGCAGCTCTAGCGCTCCCCACGCTAGCTAATGCAGCCCCTGAACAATCTGTCGAAAACGAGCGTACCTGGGTAGGTACGCAGATCGGCTCTACCATCGCCAAGGATCGGTTCTGTGATGTCAATGGCGATGGCAGGGGCTATGGCTCTACCAGCTCTGGTAAGCAAGACATCGTTACGGCCTCCCCTTCCGGCCTGGTTACCGTCATTCCGGGCGGCAACCCCGGCGGCAAAATGCCGGTGGCGGGCACAAGCAGCTTCAAGATTCCTGCTTCACCTAATGTTTCTGTCTCCTGCGTAGCTGACGTTGACCATGATGGCAAAGATGAGATCCTGGTTTCCTCATCAACTGCCGGTAAAGCTTGGCTAATTTACGGCAGGACTGACTTTTCTGACGTTGACTACACCAAGCTCTCAGAAAAAGGCCAGGGTTTCACTATCACCGGTACCCCGGGTACCACCAACTTCTCAGCCGTCTTCGCGAATAGAAAATACGACGGCGAGTACACTAGTGACATCGTCGTACTTAACCCTGAAGGCGACCACTCAGTGGCTTATCGTCTGAGTGCTGATAGGCGGGTCGATATAGATTTAAACGATCCCGAACACTATACGACCAACCAGAAGTTGTACAGCCCTACAGGCATGTTCTTTGATTCCATTCAACCCGTCAGCAATGTTGATGTTGGTGGCCGTACCTACTACGTGATTACCGCCTCTGATGCTAATGGCAAGCACGGTAAAGCTTGGTTAGTAGCCGATATTATAAGCTATCCTGACCTAGACGACCCTCTCCGTAGGGCCGTTGAAATCACTCTGGAAGGCAACACCTACCTGGGTAAGGCCACTACAGCTGCTAGCGCCGGAGACGTTAACGGCGATGGCTACGATGACACCCTGATTGGTTTTAATGGCGGCGTGGCGCTGCTTTATAGCGGTCACAGCACCTACACGATTAACAGCGCTAACCAGACTGACCCCAATGTTGCGGTGCTTACCGGCACCGGCTCTGGCTGGTCAGTGGCTTCTTATGCCCGTGAGGGTAAGCCTAATTTGGTGGCTGTAGGTGCCCCCCATGCAGGCGACGGCGAGGTCTACTACTTCCCGACCACTGCTTTTACCGCTGGTTCTCACCCCATCAGCGGTTTGGGTGACCAGGTAACCACCATTAAGGCTAAGCAGCCAGGTACTCGCTTTGGTATTTCTGTGGCCTTCTCTGGCGCGTGGCCTACCGAAACCCCTATTTTGGTAGCTGGCGCAGACAATGCCACCAAGGAAACGCCTGCTAGCGCCGCTGATTTTGGCCCCAACGCCTATATTCAGGCTGTGTATTTGGGCCCGGCAGCAACCCCCACGCCTGCCCCCACCGAGACAGCGCCCGCAGCCCCCACGCAGGAGCCCACGGCGGAACCTAGCCAGGAGCCTACTGCGGCCCCCACGCAGGAGCCCACGGCTATCGCTATCCCGCAGGAGCCTAGGACCCCGCTTTCGCCGCTGCCGGTTGTGCCCGCTAAGCCTTCACCGCTACCTGCCCCGGTTGACGCTGGCGTGTTGGTAACTGACAAGCTGCCTAGCGCTAACGCCAAGGTTAAGACTGGTGCTGTGCACTCTTCTAAGCTGGCTATCACCGGTTTGGATGCCGCCGCTGGCCTATTTGCCCTAGCTTTGTTGGCTACTGGTGCGGGCGCGCTGGTTTTGCGTTCTCGCCGTAGCGCCTGAGCTGAGTAAACTGAGGGCGTGAAAGACCCTCAGATTGCTCGCCGTAATCTATATGTACGCGTAGCCGCCTCACCTGGTTTCAGTGGGGCGGCTCGTGCTAAACGCGCACGTAGACGCGCGCGCCACGGGCGAAACCTGGGTCTACCTCTGCTGCGTCCCAACCACCCGGGCTGGAATACTCGCTCAGCCCAGTTTGATCAGGTGGCAGTGGAGATTTTTAGGGAGCTATCCCAGCGCCACTCTAAGCTTGGCCAAGTTGAGCTGGCAGTGGAGGCAGTGCCGGCTTCAGATCCGGCCCCCTGGGAGGATGCCACCTGCCTGGCCCGGTTCTTCCCGGCTGAACATAAAGCAGGTTTGCACGCTCGAATTGTGCTCTACCAGCGCCCTATCCGCTCCCAGTGTATTAGCCCTGAGCAGTTGCAAGAGGTGCTTTATATCGTGCTGTTAGAGCAGTGTGCCCAGGCCCTTGGGGTTTTACCCCAAGACCTGGACCCTGATTACTAAGCTGGACCCTGATTACTAAGCGAGTACTACAGCCGAATACGCCGCTGGGCGGTGGCTTCAGTCACTTCAATTCGGTCAATCACCGAGATCAGTGTGCCCGCCTGATCACCAGAGGTTTCGCGGCTAACCAAGGTGGCTGGAACTGCGCCGCTAACACTAACCGCCTGCACACTTTCAGGAACCTGCGCCACCTGGGTTGACAGCGCCGGCAAGGTCAGCGTGCTGGTCCAGTTAGAGCCGATCGCGCTAAGCGTGACCTGCTTGGGCTGGGCTGAGGGGTTAGTTAGCAGCAGCTGGCTAGTTACGTCTTGGCGCGGCAGCATAGCCACCCCACCTTGGCCAGTTTGGGCCTGAGACCAGGTGAAATCGTGGATGTGCTGGCCTGACAGCTCCGGGTATTCACTACCCTGCGAGGTAGACAGCGCGGCGGCGCTTACCGGCTGGTCAGAGTCAATTTTGACGCCGTAAGTACCCTGAGCTAGCCCGCCTAGCGGCAGGTCAGCCACTTGGCCAGCCTTAACGTTTAGGCCACTGGCGGGCGCGAACTGTACCGGCCCGCTTTTACCCAGCAGGGTTACTTTCACATGCGCGGTTTTGTCCCCGGGGTTAAGCACCCGCAGGCGCGGCTCGTTAAGGGCCCCGCTTAGGTCCAGGCTGTCTGCGCTTGCGCTGGGCGATGGCGTCGCTGCGGCTGTAGTCGCAGTAGCGCTGGGGGTCGCAGTGGCGCTGGGCTTAGCGGTAGCGCTAGGGGTAGCTTTGGCGCTGGGCTTAGCGGTAGCGCTAGGGGTAGCTTTGGCGCTTGCCTTAGCGCTGGGGGTGGCACTTGCTTTAGCAGCGCTGCTAGCTTTTGCACTCGCCTTGGCAGTGGCTTTAGCGCTGGGGGTAGCTGTGGCGCTGGCAGCTGCGCTGGGCGACGGCGTCGCAGCGGCATCAGCAGCAGCTGCCTGGGGGGTGATTTGCGAGGCAGCCTTATCAATACTTAGCGCCCCAATGGTCAGTGAAGTGCCCGCCGAAGCCGTAGAAGTAATAATGTCACTGCCTGCCGCAGATTCGCCGTCGAGCTTTTGTGAGGCTACCCAGGCGGCCACGCGACCACCTTCAGCCTGTACCCGTAAAGCTAGCTGAGGGTCGGCGTCGGCAGAGTTCTCCAAAGCCAACTGGGTGGCTTTACCGGGAGCAATAGACAGCTGGCCGTCGCTAGGCAAGGAAATCTCGCCGCTAGCACCCCAGGCGGTGACCTTAACGTTAACAGTGGTGTTACCCGGGTTGGCCACATACAGCGTCGAGGAGCTACCCACAATAGTGGCTCCACCAACAATCCAGCTGGTCACTGAGCTTTGAACGCAGCCGCCGGCAGTTAAAGAACGCAGGTCTCCACTATCGGAGTAAGCCACCATGGCCCCACCCGCTTTAGTTCGGGAGGCGGATTGATCCAGCTTAATGGTGGCGCCTGAAATGTCGTAGCTAGAGACTACTCCGTCTTTAATGGAGGCCTGGCTACCGCCGGCACGTTTAATGTCGCCAACGCTTAGGGTGTAGCCCACCGGCTGGGTGTAAGCCGGGGCCTGTAGGTTATTTTCGGCGCTAGCAGGGCAAATCAGATCATCACTGGCACTAGTAACCGTAACTGTTTGCTCAATACCAGGCGCGTATTTATATACCGACCAGCCATTAGCTTGCCAGGCCAGCGCTCCCCCACTGCAGGTCAAGGCTAGGGCCCCCACGCTAGAGAGGGCACCTTTCCAGGTCAGACGCTCAGGGCGGGTAAATATTTTGAGCTGCTTCATGACTGCTTCCTAAACGGCACGGCTGCCAACACATAGAGCCCGGCAAAAACCATCAGGGCCAGGCCCAGCGGGGCGCTAGTGCCGTATTTAATTTCAACGCGTCCAGTTTGAGAGGGCAAAACATAGGCTTGACGCCACTTATCCACCTTGGTGGGGGTTAAAGCCTGACCGTTGAAGCTAGCTTTCCAATGGCTAGAGGCACGTTCGTTAAGAATCAGGGTGCGGCTAGCGGAGCTGGCTGGCAGCTGAGCTCCAGAAGTGAGTATGGAGGCAGAAACTGCTTTGACCGTATTATCTGCGCCCTGCGCATGTACCCGCGCCGACAGGTCCGCATGGGAGGGGTTAACGCGCCAAACCATGGCGGTGGGGGTGTCAGCTAGACGCTCCAGGCCCGGGGTAGCATCCAGGGCGCTGGCGGTATCTGCCGCGATCGCGGTGGACTGGCCTTTTTGCAGCAAAATCAGGCTGACACCGTGGCTAGCTAGGCTATCGACAGCCCCTGACTGCTGGCCTTTAAGTAGCGCACCAACACTGTTGAGCAAAGCCAGGTTAGCTTCGTCGTAGCTACGGGCCGCGTTAATGACACTAGCCGGAGCTACATCAGCCAGCTGGACGCCGTCGCCACGCCACAACTGCACCCGCAGCTGATCTGCCTGGCTGGAAAGGTACAAAACCCGCTGCTTAGTGGTTGAATGCTGGGACTCTAAACCAATCGCGTTTAGCTGCGTGGAGCTTTGGCTAACCTCCAGCTGGGGGGCACTTAGCACGCCACCCACGCCGGCAGCCAAAATCGCTAAGGCACTAAAAGCGCTAATAGTGCGGCCAGGGCGAGCCAGGGTGAAACGCTTAGCGCGGCTAAACACGTCGGCGCTTACCAAAGCCCCAGCCAGGCTCAGCGCGAAGGCAAAACTGACCAGGCCAAAGGGGGTCTGCCCAAAGCGGTGGGCAAATACCACCAGCGCCAGGGCGAGCACCCAACCAGTTAGGGTCAGTCGCGCTAAGGCCAGCGCCCGCATTCCGCTAAGCGCCCCGATAACCATCAAAGTCAGCGCCAACAGCACGGTAAAGGCAGCCAGCACCCAGCCAGCTGGGCTCAGATCAGTACCCACCAGCAGTTGGTAGAGGCCGCGACGCGGGCCGTTAAGCTCCCCGGCTTGTCCCCAGGTAAGCGCCAGGGCACTGCCGCGCATACCGCTGCGCAGCAAGGACAAGCTGGCACCAATGGTGGGGATTAATACCACCAGGGTGGGAGCGGCCAGAACCCCTAAACGCACCCACTCTTTGTGATGCCACAGCCCATATAGCAGGGTCATTAGCACTACCACCGGGCCCACTAGCGGGGCCAGGCAGGTAATTAGCGCCCAGGCTAGGGCGGCGCTGGCTAGCGCATGGTAGTTAACGTCCCAGCGTTTGAGCGGGCGGGCCAGGGCCAGGGGCAGGGCTGTTTCGGGGGCCTCAGCTTCAGTGGCGTCCTCATCGTGTTCACGTGAGCCCACGGTTCCGGGTGCCACCGCTTCACGGCGTGCCCAACCCAGGCCACGCAAAGTGGCAGCTAGGGCGAAGGGAAGCAGTAGGTGTACTAGCGCCGAGTTAATACGCCCCTGCATCAGGTAGGTCAGGCTCAGCGGGTTAATCACCCAGGCAGCCGCCGCCCAGGCGCGCAGCGCGATACGCCGAGTTAACGCCCCGGCTGCTACCCAGGCGCCTAGCAGGCTCAGCGGTAGGAAGGCCACCAGCAGCACGTAGTTCAGGTTTGCACTGGTTAGGGCTAGGGGCGCGGTGATTGTGCGCAGCAGTGCAAAAGGAATGAAGGCGGTTACTGGCCAGGTGGCCACGCCGTCGCCGCTGGGCAACCAGTTACTGGTGACTAACTGCCAGCCCTCGTGCACGGAGTAGTCGTAACCAAAGGTGAAGTGGCCTGAAACTGCGCCTGCTAGCGCCACTGAGCGCAGCAGCCAGCCGCCCACTCCTAGCGTTAGCACCAGCAGTAGGCTGAAAACCTGTAGCCGGCGGCGAGCGATGAAGGTCAGTTCGCGGCTTTCGAGTTCGCTGGGGGCCTGTTCACGTTCGCGCTGTTGGCGCACCTGACGCACCTGGTCGCGGTTGACCTGGCGAATTTCGCTGGCCGGCAGGTACAGCTCATTTAGGGCGCGCCTGGGCAGGCGGGCGTTGCGCATAAGCCGGGCGCGCAGCCCGTGCACCACACGCGGGTGGCTTACTAGCCAGTAGGCTGAGGCGATTTCGTCTCGCGCCAGTTGCCCCTGGCCAGCCAGGGCGCGAGCCAAGCCACGGCCTAGACCTAAGGGAAGAATCCACAGCCACACCAAAATCGGTGCGGGCACTGCGCTTACCTGCAGCCAGTTCAGCAGCTGGGCGATGCGGCGCTGACGGAAGGAAAGTTCCGGGTTGGGGGTGGTTGCCACCTTGGTGCGCTCAGTGGTTTCGCTGTCGCCTACCTCGCTGGCACCTGCCGCGCCCGTTGCGTCAGGTGCAGTTTCTGCCCCCTGCGCGTCGTCGACGTCGTCAGGGCTGCCTGCGCTCTCAGCGTCTGTGACGAGCTTGGCGCCGTCGTCTGACGCATCTACAGCGGCGTCGGCATTGGAGCCAAACCCACGCAAGCCTAAATAGCTGGCTTGCCGGTGACGAATCACGGCCTCGGGAACCACAATTACGCGGTAACCAGCCAGGCGCATGACTTTAGACAGTTCCAGGCCGTCACCGAAGGGACCAAAGTGCTCACTAAAGCCACCAAGCTTAATGAAGGGGTGGTAATCCACCAGAACACCGGCGCTACCAACCGCTAGCACGTCAACGCGGTCATCGTATTGGCCCTGGTCAATCTCGCCGGGCACGATCTCATTGGCGCGGCGAGCACTGGCGGTAACGCGCAGCCCCACCTCTAAAAGTTTGCCGGGGTTATCCCAGTCCACCTGTTTGGGCCCAGCCATAGCTACTGAGCGGGCATTGGCGGTGGCGCTTTGTAGATTCTCTAGGCAGTCAACCTGTGGGGCACTGTCGTCATGGAGTAGCCACAGCCAAAGGGGCGTGTTGGTGTTTACGTGGCTGCGGTAGTGTCCGCTTTCAATTAATTCGACGGCGCGCGCTACAGCCTGACCAAAATTCATGGCTTCGGGGGCGTTTATCAGCTCTGTATGGCTTAGCGCGGTTAAACCGGAGGCTTGCACCAGTGCCTGTAAATCTGCGGTAGAGGCACTGGTGGCCTCAACATTAACCACCAGGATCAGCTGCGGAGTGCGGGTTTGTAGCGCCAGCGCAGTTAAAGTCTGGTTCAGATACGGGCTAACACCCGACGTAACCAGGATGGCAATGGTTTGGGTCAGGCTTTTAGTCGTTAGCACACTCATCGATTCTGCTTAATATCACGCCTTTCGCGCTCAGACAAGCCACCCCAGATACCGAAGCGTTCATCATACGCGAGTGCATATTCTAAACATTCGCGTCGCACCTTGCAGGTCTTGCATACGCTCTTAGCGTCGCGAGTGGAGCCGCCTTTTTCGGGGAAGAAAATATCTCCGGGCATGCCCTCGCAAGGTGCGCCTGCCTGCCAGCTTATATCACCCTTTTTGAAAATGGAGGTGAATACGATGGTTGGCTTGCGCGAAGAGTCTGCGCAGTCATCAGTTGACTGGACATCGACGTCACTGTCGGTGGTGTCCTCATCGCTGAGGCCACCACTAGCAATCGGTCCATTCGAGAAGATCTCGTACATAACACGCCCTAACGTTTTGTAATGATGAGCATAGTTGGGGTCAGTTAAAGACACATAGGTCTAGCTGGGACTAGATACCTACGCATCATTGACGTGATCCGCGTGTGGGGGAAAGGGGGGAATCTGGTCTAATTTTGCCATGGTCTCTAGAAGCTTGTCATTTGAACATTTGTTCGATTTGTTACCGAACCTTTATAAACCGGCCATCATCTGGTATGGGGTTGGCGAGCGCATCGAATTGAGTGGACACGTAGTCAATATGTGGTCCTCGAAGGTGGCCGCGCTACTAGATAGTGAGATTGGCACCCCCAGTCTAACCGTTCATATGGCTCTGCCGCCACACTGGCGTTCGATTGTGTGGGCGACTGGAATTTGGCGTGCTGGCAACGTTTTAACGCTAGACAGTGACCAGGAAGCAGAGTTGTCACTGGCTTGCAGCGAGGAAAATTTAAATCCTGGAGCTGAAGTTAGCGTGCTCACTCCCCTGGCTTCTTTGGCACTACGCTGGCCCGGAACACTGCCGCCACTTACTCTCGACGGCGCTGCCGATTTGATGTCTTATCCCGACAGTTTTGCACCAATCGCCTGCGCGCCAGGCGCGCCCGCTTGGCTAAGTAATGGCGAGCTTGAGTCGCGCCAGCAGATTTTGGATCGAGCGGGACTTTATGCCCAAACATTAGCGGACATTAACGATTCACAAAAACCCCAGGAGATAACAGCTTTAACAGCATCAAGCCCAAATCAAGCCACTATCAACCCCGGACAAACAAATAGGACCAGCCAGTCTTTGAGCCTGAACTCCAAGACGACACGCCCGAACAGCGAAGAAAGTTACGCTAACGAGATTACGCCATTAGCGATATCTACTTCGGATACCGGCCAGGCCCTGCTGGCAACCTTGGGGGCTTGGCTAAATGGACGCACCGCCCTACTGCTAGACCCGCAACTACCGGCAGACCAGATGCGCCGCGCCCTAGCCCAAGAAGGCTGCAGTTAGGCACAAACCATAGGGGCGAAAGCTAAGCTTTCGCCCCTATAGCACGCATTATGAAACGTAGTTGCCGTTTTCTTTTAAGAATTCGACCGCCCTAGCCTGAATTTTCTGCGATTTCTGGCGTAATGCAGTCAATTCAGATAAGTGCTTTTGTACATATATATAGCTAGCACTCCATTCGGTTTCATATTGCAATTTGGTGTATCCGCTTTCTGTGCGACACTTGGCATCTTGGGTAGCGACTTTTAACTCATAAGCCGATACAGGGTGCACAAATGGATCCTTGTACTGCACTTCGCCCGAAACCCCATTGAATTTGTCGTATAGCGATTTGGAAGGGATTCCATCAGGGTGCTCTGCTAAATCAGTTATTCCTAATGGTTCCATGCATTTACGCCAACGCTGGGCAGCTTCTTTAAGGCCGTCAGGTTCAGAGTACTGCGCTGAGGAAGGAGAAATTCCCCCATCATGTTCGATCTGCTGTGCAAGTGGCTCTTTAGTGGCCTCTTGCGAGCACTTTTCTTGAGCCCGTTTCCAAGCCTGGGGTTGCTGATCCTGCTTTTTCCAACGATCCAAGCGGGGTTGAATACTGTCTTCGCGCGGAACCGAATAGCCATATTTTGCAGCTATCTTTTCGTTAAATAGCAGCCGCCCACCGCCTGAAGCCACAATTGAGGTTCCTTGCGAGGGACTATAAGGCTCCACTTCGTACGACAAACCCTGTTTATTCATACAAATCTGAATATAGGTTTCAGTAACCGCAACTATCATGCCGTTATTGCTGCCAACATAAGGGTCTGTAGCAAGCGCCCAAGTTTCCTGATTCTTGGTCACTAAACCATCTGGAGAAACAGTGGCAGACACGCTTGGGGCAGATTGCTTAGAACCAATAATTCCACAGCCGCAGCAGTAGATGCATAGGCATAAGCAGAAAAACACGGCAAGTGGGCGCAAAATTACAGCTTTTGCGGTTTGCATGACATCCAGCTTTCTGTATAAGAACGGAAATAAGCGGATTTTGCTTTGTCATTCCAGTAGTACCGGCTTAGGGCTACAGTGTGATTACCCTTTGCTAGCTCCAAATGGGTACCATGTCCGCCAGTTTCTGAAAATAGGCAGGCATTATAGGTAGTCCCAAGATTTATTGTAGAGGATACTTCTTCTCCACCCCAGGTATAGGTACCTTCGAAAAAGAAATTATCCAGGTTTGGAATGTACCACTGAAAGTCTATCTGTCCACCACTATAACCTGCATCTTTATATAGACAAGTATAGCCGGTAGTGCAGCCGTGATCACTTGCTGATGCTGTAGGAACAACAGAAACAGTAAGCACTAAGCCTAGCGTCGCAGCAAATAAAAGTCGCAGACATTTGCTGAACAAGGTGTCCATGATAATTCTCCTATGAACTAGAGGGATGGGGAGGCCCTGTGATTAACATCTTAGTTGTGACGAACGTTCGTCATACAAGAGAATTTTCTAAATGTGATATTTATTATATTATATAACTCAAAGTAGTTATGTTTGTACATAATTTTTTGCACATAACTGCAGGTAGGAGCCACTTTGGTTACAATTACAGCAACACCAATCGAAATTATGACAACCAGAATGACTGCTAACACGAGCATGAAAAATGTTAGCAACTTACTTTAATGTTTATCGCGCTTCTTTAACTGGACCAGATCATATTTGTTACATAGATTGACGGTGGCCTAGTAACAATACAGAGCACCCGTCTACCACATAGGGGGCGAAAGCTAAGCTTTCGCCCCCTTGTTTAAGCGCAGCGTTTAGAGCGCCTTTGCAGTTAGCACAGGACAGCTGACCGCTTTAGCTGGTTTACGGTACGTCAGCCTGGACCAAGGTGCCGTGACCGCTAACGCTAACGGCGCCGTCGTCGGCACGCACAAAAACAGCCTGACCGCGACGCAGCAGCAAACTCTTACCGCCTGCATCAACAGTTAGCTCACCATCAACGTTTAGCAGCGTACGCGGCCCACGTCCGGGCACCTTAACAGAGCCATCTGCCTCACTGACCTTGGTAACTACCAGCTCAAAATCCTCCACCGGCACGTTATAGGCGCGGCAGTGCTCGCTGAGGCACTCTGGGGCCGGACGCATAGGCGGGGCCGCCACATAGTCCACGCAGGCCAGCATCTCGGGGGCATCAACATGCTTGTGAGTCAGGCCCGCACGCAGCACATTGTCACTGGCAGACATGATCTCCACAGCCAAACCAGAAATATATGCGTGCACCGCACCTGCGGGCACAAACAATGCCTCCCCCGGGTGCAAAGTAACCGGGTTTAATAGCAGCGCCGCCGCCACCCCCGGGTCGCCCGGGAAAGCCGCCTGCATAGCCATGATGTAAGTATCAAGGCGAGGAGACGGCGAGGCCCCCGCCGCCGCTCGCGCCGCAACCTCATCCACCAGCTGCTCAACCTGCTCAGCTGTAGGGCGAGTTTGCGGGCTAAGCAGCCAGCTAAAAGCCTTCTTAATCCCAAAACGGGTGGGGTTAGCGTGCAAGAACTCCGCTACCGCGCAAGCCAGCGGCGACTTAAGGCCGTCAACCACCTCAATGGCACGGCGGGGAGTACGGAAACCACTAACCGCCTCATAGCGGGTCAGGGCCAGTACCATTTCCGGCTTGTGGTTGCGGTCCTTGTAATTGCGGTTAGGGGCATCAATGGCAATCCCAGCCGCATCCTCATCATCAAAGCGAATGCGTGCCCGCTCAATATCAGGGTGTACCTGCAACGACAGCGGCTGGTTAGGAGCAATCACCTTAAACAAGTAAGGCAGCTGATCGCCAAAGCGCGCCACAATATCAGCGCCCATCACCCCCACCGGGTCGCTAGCTACCAGCTGGTCCAAGGTGGTAGGCGAGGTGGTTAATGCGCTGCCGTCATCTGCGAGCAGCTGGGTTGGGCCGCCAGCATGGCCGCCAAACCACAACTCCCCGAAGGGTTTACCGTCTGCGGGAACATTCAAAAACTCGGGGATAGCATTTGGGGAGCCCCAGTCATAGTTCTTAACCGCACCACTGAGTCGATCCATCGAATTTGCTTTCATCTGGTGTGTAAGACAGATCTACGCTAGCCGATAAGTCCTAAATTGTCAGTTAAACGTGGCCCGCTGTACCCGTTTTGTGGCGCACACAAGCCTTTAACCAGCATTTTCGCCTTAGCAAGGCCCCTTATGCCCCAACCACTACCCGCATTTAGCAAGCCCACCGGGGCAAATAGGTGCATTTAGAGCGCAAATAAGAAACAATGGGACTTATGCGTGGCATCGTACTAGCCGGTGGTTCCGGCACTCGACTAAACCCCATCACCCTTGGCACCTCAAAGCAGCTGGTGCCCGTCTACGACAAGCCCATGATTTACTACCCGCTGAGCACTCTTATGATTGCCGGCATTAGTGAAATCCTGGTTATCACTACCCCCCACGACGCACCGGCTTTCCACCGTCTACTAGGCGACGGCTCGCAGCTGGGCGTAAACCTGTCCTACACCGTACAAAAAGAACCCAACGGCCTGGCTCAGGCTTTCGTGCTGGGTGCAGACTTCATCGGTAATGAGTCTGCCGCTCTGGTACTGGGTGACAACATCTTCTACGGCCCCGGCATGGGTACGCGCCTGCGCCGCCACACCCAGCCCGACGGCGGCGTGGTCTTTGCCTACCAGGTGGCCAACCCCCGCGATTACGGCGTGGTGGAGTTTGACGCTGATTTCAAGGCTCTGTCCATTGAAGAAAAGCCGGCTAAGCCGCGCTCCAACTGGGCTGTGCCCGGCCTGTACTTCTACGACAATGACGTGGTTTCCATCGCCCGCGACCTCAAGCCCAGCGCTCGCGGCGAATACGAAATCACCGACATTAACCGCACTTACCTTGAACAGGGCCGCCTGCAGGTAGAGCCGCTGCCGCGTGGCACCGCCTGGCTAGACACCGGTACTTTCGACTCCCTGGCTGACGCCACCAGCTTCGTGCGTACCATCCAGGCCCGTCAGGGTCTGAGCGTGGGTTGCCCCGAGGAGATCGCCTGGCGCAACGGCTTTATCGACGACGACGGCCTGCGTCAGCGCGCCGAGCCGCTGGTTAAGTCCGGTTACGGCCAGTACCTACTAGACCTACTAGAGCGCGGCAAGTAAATCAGCGTCCTATTAGCGTCGCACCAGCTAACCGGCTTTAGCTGAAAGCTACTAATGCCGGCTAACGCCACAGCCTTTTAGGCTCCTAGGCCCCGCCAATGGCGGGGCCTATTTAGTGCTCACCCAGGCTTTAACTGCGCTTTAAGCGGGCCCTAAGCGGGCCTAGCACAAGGCAACTTTGTACAGTGTGACACTTTTAGAGCCTAGCCTGTTCACATTTGCTGCCCGTAGTAATATATTCGAACGCGCAAGTTAGTAACGCTACGGTGAACGGATTGTTATGAGTTCCTCCAGCCCCACCACATTATCGCAGCTGCAATTTGAGGTTTTACGAGCCCTGCTGCACGCAGATAAACCCCTCACCCAGCGTGAACTGCACCAGCTCACCGATATCTCCCTGGGCAGCGTCAACTCCACCGTGCGCCAATGCGAAGCCGCCGGTTACATCAGCGAGCGCGCCCTAACTGAATCCGGTCGCCAAGCCCTAGCCCCCTACAAGGTGGATAACGCCATCATTATGGCGGCGGGCCTATCCCAGCGTTTTGCCCCTATCTCCTATGAGCGCCCCAAGGGCACCTTACGCGTGCGCGGCCAGGCCCTAATCGACCGCCAAATTGAGCAGCTGCGCGAGGCTGGCATTGACGACATCACGGTAGTGGTGGGCTACAAGAAAGAGCATTTCTTCTACCTGGCCGCCAAGTACGGGGTCAAAATCGTGGTCAACTCTGACTACGCCACCCGCAACAATAACGGCTCACTGTGGCTGGTGCGTGAGCAGCTAGCTAACACCTACATTTGCTCCTCGGATGACTACTTCACGGTCAATCCTTTCGAAGACTATGTTTACCAGGCCTACTACTCGGCCCAGTACGCTCAGGGCCCCACGGCTGAATGGTGCATTACTACCGGCGCTGGTGGACGTATTACTGGCGTTAGCGTAGGCGGCGCCAACGCCTGGTACATGCTTGGCCATGTCTACTTTGACCGGGCTTTTTCAGCTACTTTCCGCCGTATTTTGGAAAGTGTCTACCACCTGCCTGAAACTGCCCCCAAGCTGTGGGAGTCAATCTACCTAGACCACATTCGTGAACTGAATATGGTTATGCGTCCCTACCCGGAGGGGGTAATTAACGAGTTTGATTCAGTCGATGAGATTCGCTCCTTTGACCCGATGTTCCTGGAGAATCTCGACTCTGATATTTTCACCAACATCACCTCCACACTGGGCTGCCAGGTTGATGAGATCACCGATTTTTACCCGCTTAAGCAGGGCATCACTAACCTGTCTTGCCACTTTAGGGTGGGCGATCAGGAGTACGTCTACCGCCACCCGGGTGCGGGCACGGACAAGATCGTGGATCGCGCCGCTGAGTTTGAGGCCCTAAATTTGGCCCGCGACCTGGGCATTGACCACACCTTCATCACCGGCGACACGGTTAAGGGCTGGAAGATTTCACGTTTCATTCCCGACGCCGCCAACCTAGACGTTAACGATCCGGCCCAGCTCACCCGGGCTATGGATATGGCCCGCACGCTGCACAGCAGTGACATGCGCCTGTCGCGCCACTTTGACTTTGTCACCGAGGGCCTAAAGTATGAGGCGATTTTGCGCCAGTTTGGGCCGATTGATGTGCCCGACTATCAGGTGATGCGCGACAAGATCATGCGTCTAAAGCGTTTCACTGAGGCCGATGGCTACCAGTTGGTGCCCAGCCACAATGACTTCTTCCCGCTCAACTTCCTGGTTTCTAACGACGCCTCTAACAATGAAATCGATCTAATCGACTGGGAGTATGCGGGCATGTCAGACCCGGCTGCCGATTTTGGGACCATGGTGGTTTGCGCCAGCTTGAGCCGTGCCCAGTCCGACGCCGCCTTGGCCGCCTATCTTGAGGCTGAACCCACCGCCGCTCAGCAGCGTCACTTCTACGCCTACGTAGTTTTCGCTGGTTGGTGCTGGTACGTGTGGTCTTTGGTTAAGGAGGCTGAAGGCGACGACGTGGGCCAGTGGCTCTACATCTACTACCAGGCCGCCAGCGACAACATTGACTGGGTACTAGCCGCCTATGAGCAGGCCGCCCAAGCCGAGACCGCTAGTGACGTCGTCGCCACGGCGTACCAAACCAGCGTGAACCGCTAAAACCAGCGCAAATAATTACGCAAATAATTAGGAGTAAACCATGCGTTACGGAATTGGTTCAGGAGCCCTGTGGGGCCTAGACACCGTCATTTTAGCTATCGCGCTGGCGCTTAACCCCTTCGCCACCGACGCCCACGCCTCCCTAGTCTCAGCGGCTTTACACGACGCTATTTGCGCCCTGATCCTGCTGATCTTTATGGCCATGCGCGGGCGCCTAAAGGACACTTGGCGGGCAGTGCACACGCGCAGTGGCCGCGCCGTTATGGTGGCCGCGCTGCTGGGCGGGCCTATCGGTATGAGCGGTTACCTGCTGGCTATTGACCAGATCGGCGCCGGTTACACCGCCATCATCTCCACCTTCTACCCGGCTTTGGGCACGGCCCTGGCAGTGCTAGTGCTTAAAGAGCGGATGCGTCCGCGTCAGGTAATCGCCCTGGCCGTAGCTATTGGGGCCATTATTGCCACCAGCTACACCTCCACCAGTGTTTCTGGCTCAGCGCTTTGGGGTGTGCTCGGCGCCCTGGCGGCAGTGGTCGGCTGGGGCTGTGAAGCCGTGATTTTGGCTTGGGGTATGCGCGACGACGCCGTCGACAATGAGACGGCCCTGCAGATCCGCGAAACCACCTCGGGGCTAACCTACCTGGTGCTAGTGGTGCCGTTAGGTGGCGCTTTAAGCAGCACCGGGCAGGCTTTAACCAGCCCCGGCGCGATGGGACTGGTAGCTTTGGCCGCCGCCGCCGGCACCGCCTCCTACCTGTTCTATTACAAGGCCATTGACCTGCTGGGGGCCGCGCGGGCCATGGCGCTTAACATTTCCTACTCGGCTTGGGCAGTGCTGTTTGCCTTCCTTTTGCAGTCGATCGTGCCTGCGCCTATCCAAATCGTGCTGTGTGTAGTGATTTTGGTTGGCACCGTACTGGCGGCTACCGAAAACTGGCGTGAGCTGACTTCTTTCAAGCGTCAAAGCCGCTAGAATCGCTGTATCGCCCACCTGCAAGTTAGGAAACCTATGAGCGACCAGCAGCTCCTAGACAATATTCACGCCCTGCTGAAAGAAATTTTGGCGGAGTTTGACCGTGTATGCACCAAGCTGGATATTCCTTACGCCGTCTATGGAGGCACCGCCATTGGCGCGGTGCGTCACCAGGGCTTTATCCCTTGGGACGACGACGTAGACGTGCTTATGCGGCGCAGTGACTATGAACGCTTCTTAAGCCTGGCCCCCCAGGTTATAGATGAACGCTTTGCGCTACACAACACGCGCACAGTAGTTAACTTCCCGTTCATGTTCACCAAGATGGTGCTTAAAGACACCCTGCTGATTCCTGACTTCGCGGTGGACAGCGACTACCGGATGCCTTTCTTTATCGATGTGCTGCCGGTAGACAATATTCCGGCCGATCCGGTTGCCTTTAAGCGCATGTCTAGGGCCTCTTGGCTGTGGGGGCGGCTACTGTTCCTGCACGGCACTGCCAAGCCTTTCCTGCCCGGCATTAGCGGCACTAAAAAACAGCTCATTTACACCGCCACCACCGGCGCTAACTGGGCTCTTAAAGCCGCTAAGCTCTCGCCGCAAACCTTGCAGCGGCGTTGGGAAAAAGCTGTACGGGCCTGGGAGCACACCCCCACCACGCGCATGGCTGACTTCACTATGCGCGACCCGGAAAACTGGATTATCACTAACTCTGAGCTGCTGCCTACCGTGCGGGTGCCCTTTGAGGACATCACCGTGCAGCTGCCGGCCCAGTATGATGCCTGGCTGCGACGCGGCTACGGCGACTATATGCAATTGCCCCCGCCCGAGGCGCGTATCGGTCACATCCCACGCATCGTGGATTTTGGCCCCTACACGGATCTACTGCCTTACCCGCAGGTAACCGGTATTGGTTTAGAGGCCTCCCCTGGTGCGGCTACCAGCCCCGCAGCTAACGGGCAAGGTAGGCGCAAAGCCGGCGCCGACGTCGGCACTGGGGCCGCTGTCAGCAGCGCTATTGACCCAGATGAGGGCCTGGACCTAGCCAGTTTGCGCCAGGTACAGCTAGCCACCACCTATGTTCTAGGTGAGCTTGACCGGGTATGCAACCAGCTGGGGCTAAACTACGCGGCCTACGGGGGCACTGCCATTGGCGCGGTACGTCACCAGGGCTTTATCCCTTGGGACGACGACGCCGACGTGTGCATGGTGCGCGCCGACTACGAAAAGCTACTGGCCCAAGCCCCGGCCCTACTGGGTGAGGACTTTGAGCTACTCAGCCACCACAGCCACGCCAACTACCCTGGCACTGTGGCCGTACTTGGGCTTAAAGGCACCAAGTTCATCTCGCAGGCAGCTGCCGGGCGTGACTTTGAGATGCCAATCGGTGTGGACATTTTCCCGCTTGATGCACGCCCAGCCAACCAGCGGGCTTTTAAAGCCCAATGCGCCCGCACCTGGGTGTGGTCGCGGGCCCTGTACCTGCGCGGTAGTGCCACCGCCTCCACCGGTTTAAGCGGCGGCGTGGATAAGGCCGTGCAACTAGCTATGCGCACAGTACACACGGGCCTGAAAACTGCCCGTCTAAGCCAAGCCAAGCTCATTAAGCACTGGGAACGCGCTGCCCGCAGCTACGAAAAACAGGCCGGGGCCAAGACGTGGCTGGCAGATTTCTCCACCCGCAACCCCCAGCAGTGGTCGCTGCCGGCAGCAGAGCTTAAAAACACGGTTGAGCTGCCTTTTGAGCACCTGACCATTAAACTGCCGGCTAACTATGACACTTGGCTTAAGCGCGGTTTTGGTGACTATATGACTCCTCCCCCGCCCCAGCAGCGCGTAGGTCACCGTCCCTACCGGCTAGAGTTTGGCGGCTGGCACTTTAACGAAGACGGTAGCCACAGCCGGGATCCCCAGTGAGCGCTTCGCAGCTTAGCCGCGACTATTTTTGGAACACCGCCTCCAGCCTGATCAGCTCATTTTCTATTGTGATCATGCTGGCGGTGGTCACCCATAGCGCCGGTGTGGCCGCAGGTGGGGTGTTCTCACTGGCTATCGCTATTGGTCAACAATGGCAGACCCTGGGCATGTATGAGGTGCGTACCTTCCACGTCACCGATGTGCGTCGCGAGTTTGATTTCCCTATCTACCTGGCCACACGCATACTCACTGTGGCCGCCATGATCGCCGGTATTGTGGTCTACTCGCTGTTTTCTGGCGGGCTGAGCACCAGCGTAGGGCTGGTTATTGCGATCGCTTTGCTGCGTGTTTTTGACGCCTACGAGGATGTTTTTTACAGCGAGTTTCAGCGTGAAGGGCGCCTAGATTTAGGGGCGCGCGCCTCATTTTGGCGTATTTTCACCACCATGGCGGTTTTCTGCCTGCTGGTGGTGCTAACCGATTCACTGTTTATCGCTTCCCTAGTTTCCCTGGTGGTATCAGTGGTGGCGCTAGTGGTGGCCTTCTACCCCGGCGCACGCGCCAGTTTTGGTATCACCCCCAGCTGGAATTGGGCGGCTATTAAGCGTCTCTTGATTGAATGCGCTCCCCTGTTTTTGGCGTCATTTACAGCTATGTACCTGTCTAACGCCCCGCGTTATGGCATCAAGTACTTCATGGATTTCACCGCCCAGGGCTACTTCGCGATCATCTACATGCCGGCGGTGGCTATCAATATGCTTTCTCTGCTGGTGTTTAGGCCGCTACTGACCCGCATGGCCACCTACTGGGTGGAAAATAATTGGAGTGGTTTTAGCGCTATTGTGCGCCGGGGTCTACTGGCCACAGTGGGGGCTTTCGCCATAGTGGCTTTAGCTACAGTAACTATTGGCGTGCCTATCTTGAATCTTTTCTTTGGCCAGGACATTTCAGGTTACCGCCTGGAATTGGTGGTACTGGTAGGGGGCGGGGCCCTGAACGCCGCCGCTGTAATTTTGTATTACGCGCTTACCACCATGCGCCTGCAGCGGGCTGTATTCTGGGGTTACGCTGCCGCCGCTGTGGTCATTACCGTACTAGTGGTAGTAGCTATCCCACCATTAGGGTTACTAGGTGCCTCATTAGCCTACCTAGGCGCAATGGCCACCACCGTAATCTGTTTTTGGCTCACTATGCAGCTGCGTCGCCCTAAGGAGAAGTAAATGCGTTTCGCAATGGTGTTGAACACCTACCCGCCGCGTTTGGGTGGCGTAGAGATGCACGCATTCAACCTGGCTGATCAGCTCACCCAACTGGGCCATAAGGTGTGGGTGCTGACTTTGGACTCTGAGCGCTCTATCCGCCAGGACGGTAAAGTGCAGGTGCTTACCGGTATCGGTCATCTGCCTATCGCAGAAGTAATCAGCTACCCCGCCCTGGGCAGTACCAACGCTATCAGCCGCTTCCTTAAAGCCAAGCAGATCGATGTGGTTTCCACCCACACTCGCTTTTTCCCGATGAGTTTTGTGGGGGCCCGCGCCGCGCAAAAAGCAGGTCTTCCCTATATTCACACCGAGCACGGCTCCAACTTTGTTAACAACTCCAACCCGATTATTGCTATCGGTTCGCGGGTTGTGGACCTGAGTTTAGGCCGCTACGTAACCACCCACGCCGCCCAGGTTTTGGGGGTTTCTGAGGCTGCCGCTGATTTTGCTGGTCGCCTAGGTGCTAAAGATCCACAGGTGTTCTACAACGCCATCAACCTGCCTGAAACCTCCTATGCTGGCCCGCAGCGCCCCAATCACCTGGTGTTTATTGGCCGCATGGTGGAGGGTAAAGGTTGGGAAACCTACCTGCGTTGCTTGGCTCAGCTGCGCGACGCAGGCCAGCAGCTAACTGGGCAGATGCTCGGTGATGGCGCTCAGCTGCAGGCGGCCCGTGACTTGGCGGCTAAGCTCAAGCTCGACGACGTCGTCGACATCCCCGGACGCGTCAGCCCCGCCCAAGTGCGCCAAGCCATTGCGGGAGCTACCCTAGTGAACCCCACAGTCTTGTCTGAGGGCTTCCAAACCACCTTGCTGGAGGCAATCGCTGAAGGTGGACGGGTAGTTACCTTCCCCGTTCCTGGGGCACAACTGCTTGAGGCCCAGGGGGCGCCGGTAAACATCACTAGCGCCCGCACGGTTGACTCCCTTAACAAAGCTGTCACCGCTATGCTGCGTGCCCCTAAGGCTCCCGCTAGCCGTGAGCTGCTTGAGCAGTGGAGTTGGCCGGTGCGCGCACGCCAGTATCAGCAGATCGCCGCCCGGGTACTGGCTAACTGAGCTTGCTCTGATGCGCTAACTAGCGGAGTGCCTGCTCTAACTAGCGGGGCTGGTTTGCCGGCTAGCTGAGTGGCTTAGGTGGGCGCTGGTCACGTTCTTGTTTTAGCTGCTCTACCTCTTGGCGTAGCAGGGCAATTTCTTCAGCTAGACGCCGGCGTTCTTCGTCGTCGTGAGATAAATCAACACTTAAGCGCAGCGATAGCAGCAGTAGCACCACCCCGGCACCAAAAAATGCCAGGTTCATGGAGGAGAGCACCCCCAGGGCCCGCGACAAGCCGTTTAGCAGGTTGGGGAACACTGAAAACAGCACTGAACCAACCGCAATAACAATCCACCAGGTGGAGTAGCGTTCCTTCATACCGTAGTTACGCAGGCGAATAAATACCGTCACAAACACAATGACGCCAAAAACAACGCCTAACCAGTAGCTTGACTGATGCATTATGCCTCCTCAGCGCTAGCCTTGGTTTGGGTTAGGGCCACACCCAAGGCCAAAATAGCGCGCAGCAAGAACTTGGCGGCTGCCAGGGGGTTCTGGGAGGGTTCTCCCCCGGCGCGTGGACGCATCTGTACCGGCACCTGGGTGACTTTTAGGCCTGAGCGAGCCGCAATAACCAGGGCTTCTACTGTGTCGCCTAGATATTCCGCCGGGTAGTTAGCTGCAAACAGTTTAATTGCGCGTTTATCGCAGAGTTTAAAGCCACTAGTGGTATCAGTAAGGCGGGTGTGAGTTACTCGTGAAAGCACCACTGAAAGCAGCTTCATGGCCCAGGCACGCGGGCCGCGTACCTTGTAGTTACCCTTGCCAGCAAAGCGAGCCCCAATCACCACATTGGCGCCGCTTTGGGTAGCTGCCTGTAGCAGCTGGGGAATATCAGCGGGGTTATGTTGGCCGTCGGCGTCAAGCTGCAGGGCATAGTCATAGCCGTGGCGGTGAGCGTACAGGTAGCCGGCGCGCATAGCTCCGCCCACCCCCAGGTTGTAGGGCAGTTCTAGCACTTTAGCGCCATGGTCGCGGGCCACTTGGGCGGTGGCATCAGTGGAGCCGTCAGAGACCACCAACACCTGAGCGTCAGGGTAGAAACCGGTAAGCTCTTCAAGCACTGAGCCAATAACCTCAGCCTCATTCCAGGCCGGGATAATAATCAGCAAAGAGTTAAGCACTGATTTCCTTAAATTTTAGGCTGATGCGTTGGTGGCTTCAGAGTCGACGCCGACCTCAGTAGCGACGTCGGCAGCAGGCTTAGGGGCGCCGGCGGCTATAGCAGCGACGCTTGGGGCCGCTAACTCAGCGGGCGCACTAATAGCTCCGGGCCCAAACAGCAGCCAGATAACAATTCCTGAGGTTAGCGCGAAAGCCAGAGCCCCCACCATCCAGGTACTCATGGGGGTCAGCAAAGCATCTTGCCACCACCAGCGCACATCAAAGTTGAGGTTTAAGAAGTGGCGTCCCCCCACCAGGCCGTGGGTGTAGCGGAAAATCAGTTTGTGCATGAACACCGCGTTGACGGCCACCATGCCAGCCCAGTACAGCGCCGCCTGTGAACGGGTCAGCAGCGGGCGTTTAATACCCAGGAACAACCAGGGCAGCAGCCAGGCAAACAGTAGCGGCTGAGCGTAGCGCGGCTGGTAGGCAAACATGTTGGGGAAAGCCGGCGGGGTAGCTACCAGCACCGAAATACCGACCATAGCTCCCAGGGTAATAATTGCCCCCATAGCCTTGCGCCAACCAATACGCTCAGCGCCCAGCATGACAATGAAGCCCACCAGCAAAATGGCGATCATGCCCGAGTAGCCGTCAGAAGGAATATCCTTCCAGCCGGCCCCAGCCCACAGACCCCAAAAACCGGAGAAGAACTTAGCTAGGTGGGTTACGTTAAGTTCTATAGCTTCAAGCTTCTGCTGCGGGGAAACTGCCTCAGCGTGCCCCTCAGCGATAGTGGCAGAGCCTGAGGATAACATCAGATACACGCCAATTACGCTGGCCAAGGTGGCCACAGCCAGCTGTACCTTGTGAGTGCGCCACTTAGCGCAGGCAACGCAGATAGCTAGCGCCACCACAAAGATATGGAAAGAGGCATCCGCCCGCGAGGTGTAGCACAGCAGCGCCCCCACGCAAGCCAAAGCCAGCAGGTACCAGCGCCGTCGTCCACTGGCATAAAGGGAGGCCAGCAACCCCGCGCTAAAGCCGGCCACGCCCGTAACGGACCAGCTAGAGGGGTTATTAGAAGTTATGAAATAGATGCCAATTGGCATCCAGGCCGCCCCCATTGCCAGCAGGTAAGCCCCGCGTAGCTTAGGCGGCGCCAGCAGGCCAATTGACCCCAGCAAAGCCAGCGCTATAACCATATTGGCGGTGCGTGAAGCTATAACCAGGCCCTGCACCCCCAGGGGCTTAAACATGTGGTGGAAATGGTAGTAGCCGTAAGGGTAGTTACCGTCGTCGTAACGCAGCGAGTAGCTAATACGCTTATCGGAGTAGCGGTTACACATAGCCTGCGAAATATCGACATGGAAAGAAGAGCAGGTAGCACCGGGTAAAGCCTCGGGCACACCCACCCGCAGCTGGCCCTGCACTACCTTAGTAGCGCAGCTTTCAGTAACCGGGCGCGGACACCACATGGACACCAAGTGGTAGTCGTCGTCAGGGCTAGAGCCAGGCGCAGAGGCCACAACCCAGCTAAAGCCACTGACTAAAGCGAAGCAAAAAGCCAGCACCACCAATGCTGCTCGGGGTACACGCGGTAGCTTCACGAGGCTGCACCTTTCATATATAAACTTAACCCTGGACCTAAATTAACAGGTCCAGGGTTAGTTAATGCTTAGGAACGCAGGGTTTGCACGTATGTTTCTAGCAACTGCATGGAATCAGAAGGCTTAAAGCCAATGGCCTCAATCTTGCTCAGATCCATGGTGGATACCAGCGGGCGGGGAGCTACCTGCTTACCAGCAAAGTACTCGGCGGTGCTGATGGGAGTTACGTCAGCGGGATCATGACCGGTTAGCTCATAAACACGCTTAGCTACCTGCGCCCAAGACACTACTTCGCCGCCACCGGTGAGGTTGTAGGTGCCGTAGGGGGCCTGCTGACCCAGCAGGTAGATAATGCCGCTGGCCAGATCACTGGTGAAGGTTAGGCGCCCCACCTGGTCATCAACCACGGACGGCTTAACGCCGCGCTCAGCTAGGCCAGCCATAGTGCGGATGAAGTTCTTGCCGTCACCCACCACCCAGCTGGTGCGTACCAGGTAGTGCTTGGGAGCGGCGCTGACGGCGGCGTCACCACCAGCCTTGGACTGGGCGTATACACCTAGCGGGCTGGGCGGCTCAGTTTCAGTGTGAGCCTGGGCGGTGCCGTCAAAAACATACTCGGTGGAGATGTGCACCAGGGTGAAGCCGTGCTTGGCGGCGGCGCGGGCCAGGTTAGCCGGGCCAGTGGCGTTAGCCTTCCAAGCCAGCGGGCGGCCCTGGGCAGTTTCGGCGCCATCCACGTCAGTCCAGGCGGCGGCGTTGATCACCACGTCGTAGGCGGAGAAATCAAAAGCCTCCATGGCCTCAGTGTCAGAAATGTCTACCTCAGGTAGATCCACCCCCGTGACCTGGTAGCCGGCCTGGGGTAGCTGACGCATCAGCTCGCGGCCCAGCTGACCGTGGGCGCCGGTTACCAGCGCACGCTTGACTGCCGGCGGGAAGGGGGTCACTGCTTCTAGGCGCGGGTGAGCCAGGTCTTTGTCAGACAGGATGGCTTTATCCAGGCTGATGGGCCAGTCAATAGCCACAGTTTCATCAGCTAGGTTCAAGAAAGTGTATTCGGCATCCGGCGACCAGTGGTCGTTGACCAGGTAAGTGTAGGCCGTGTTGGGCTCTAGGGTCTGGTAGGAGTTACCCACCCCGCGCGGCACATAGACGGCCACACCCGGCTCAATGATGGTGGTGTAGACCTGGCCGAAGCTAGGACCTTCACGCAAATCCACCCAGGCACCAAAAACCTTACCGGTGGCTACCGAAACGTACTTGTCCCAGGGCTCGGCGTGAATACCGCGGGTAACACCCACCTCATCGTTAAATGAGATGTTGTTTTGCACCGGGCCAAAATCGGGCAGACCCAGCGCCACCATCTTTTCACGCTGCCAGTTTTCCTTGAACCAACCGCGGTTGTCTCCATGGACAGGCAAAGTCAGGCGTAGGAATCCGGGGATAGGAGTAGATTCAACGGTTAACTGATCGGGCATTACTTTTCCGTTCTCAAACTGACGCGGCCTAATAATAGGTTAGCCGCTACCGTGACTTTATGCTTTAAAAAGCTAGAAATATTACACATAGAAGCGCTCGAAGATAACCCCCAGCCCCGCTAAGTTCAGCGCCATGACTGCGGCGAAAACCGCTAAGGCCACGGCTGGCACTAGTTTATCTAGCCACGCGCCACGCACTGGACGCCAGGGATTATTTTGTAGGCTTTGCACTGCTGCCTGGGTTAACAGGGCAGGCAGAGCGTATAGCCCTGCCACGGCAGGCAGGATATAGCGGCCTTGGAGCAGGTCGTCGTGTCCAGCCATGATGGAGTAGATAAAGCCCAGCAGGTTAATAGCTACCAGGTAGCCTACGGTTAACGCCAGGCACCACCAAATCCAGGTGGCGGTTTGGTTGCGTATAGCTCCCAGCTGTCGGCCTGCGTGCTTTTTGGCGACGACGGCGCCCTCCTCTGAGCTCTGAGCAGTGTCCGTAGCCGCAACGTCACCACTTACCCCAGCAGCGTCGTCGGCCTTTACCGCCAGGGGACGCAAGCGGTTAAGCACCAGCCGCACACAGCGCTGGGCCACCCAGAGCAAGCAGACAAGCACAAACAACGTCATAATTTGAGCCAGCCAGTTATAGATACGTGTTGGGTAGAACACATCCAGCCAGCCAAAGTTACCGAAGAACTGCTTAATCCAGCGGGCTTTAAACAGGGCGTAGTCATCTGCGCTCTGGTCATTCCAGAACAGCTGCCACTGCTCCCACAAGCTACGCTGACGCACAGCCCCCATAGCTAGGCCTCCCCCGGCGTTTACCAGGTTCACCTGTGGGCGCGGGGCGGCAATCACTGAACCAAAACCCACTATGACGCGATAGATAGGCCACCAGATATACACGGCAATGAACCCGCCGCCGCTAAGCAAGCCGCCTTTAAGAGCTAGCTTGAAGCTACGAGCACGCACCGCCACCACAATGAGCGCCAAAGCCACCATGGCCGCAATCAAAATGCCTTGCGGTTTAGCCATAGCAATACCGGTAGCCACACCTGCACCAGCTAGCCAACGCAGGGGGCGCTGCGCATTTAGGGCACGGGTAGCTAAAGCCAGGGCCCAGATACTGGCGCTAATCACCAAAATGTCGTTGTTAATAATGGCGCTTTGGTGGGCCATCATCGGGTGAGCTAGCGCCGACAAAGACACGAGCGTGGCCACCAAAGCCCGGCGCGGGAACAGCTGGCGGGCAAAGTAAGCCATGCCCAGTGCCCCCACTACCGCTAAAGCCACCGATAGTAGGCGCACATCGTAGTACTGGCTTAGACCCGTGTGCGGTGAAAGCTTATAAACCAGCGCCCCGGCCAGGTAATAGCCGGGCGGGTACTGGGTTACTTGCGGCCGTACCAGCGCCCGCTCAGGCAGCTGATTCAGCTGGCTATTTAGCGAGGAAATCTGGCTGTAGTCAAAACGGTCTGTGCCCCAGGCATAAAACAGGTTGGAGGCTTCATAGACGTGTACTAGCTGCGGAGAGTAGTTAGCTTTCCCCTGAGTTAGGCCACTGTCAGGGCCATTGTGGGTAGCTAAATACTGGATGTAGGACACATGCTGGTACTCGTCCATCCCGTTGAAGATAGGGATAACTGCCGCCCACACTAGCGCCTGGAACAGGGTAAAAGCCCCCACCAGCGCCACAGTCCACCGCGAGCGCCGCACCGCTAGGACGGCGGCTGCCACGGCGCTGACCGCTGTGGCCGCAAACCAAATCACTAACGCGGGGGTGCTGACCCACCAGGGTCCTAGCGCTTGGGAGCGTTGCAGGCCGCGCTGTAAAGTGCCCCACCAGCCGGCGTCTGAATAGATAGGTAGTAGGCCGGTGGTGGTGATTTCTCCGGTGCCGCGTAGGTTTTCTTCGCGCCCGGCTAGTTCTTGGTTGTTGAGAGTGGCCCCGCCGGCTTTAAGTACCTGTTCACCGGTTTTGACCTGGTAGTTGGGCTGGTTGTCTACGTGGCGTTTGCGTTTTTCGTTGGGGCGGTCGGGGTCTGTAGCTGAGACCGGGTTGTAGTAGCGGGTGACTACCACGGTGGGTTTGTCAGCTTTAACGCTGAGCGACACTTGGTAGGTTTTGCCTTTGGAGTTGGCGATGGGTTTAAAACCCATAATTTTGGTGCCTGACTCATTAACCATGGCTTGAGCGCATGGCAAGCTTTGACTGGCTACTTGCGTGGTGGTCGGGCTGGGGGTGGCTGCGGAGTTTTGGCTAGCCGCGTTTTGGCTAGCCGTGCTTGGGGCAGCGACGTTTGGGGCCGACGCCGCCGCCTGCGCTTGGACGTTACCTTGCGCTTGGGTGCTGCCTTGCGCTTGGGATTTACTCGGCGGGGGCAGCAAAGCTTGGGTGCCGGGGAGAGGGTGGACTTCACTCAGGCGCAGCTCTAGGCGGCAGCTAGAGTCCATAATGCCCAGTTTGAACTGGCCTTGTAGGCCGTCTAAACCGTTTTCGGCGGCAGTAAAGCGCTGTTGAATGGTGTCACCGTTTTTGACTGACACAAAACCACCCGAAAGCGAGTCACGCAGTAACTGTTGCTTATCGGATAGGTGCCCGCCTTTGACGGGAATAATTAGCACCGCTGCCGCGAAAGCTGCCGCCAGCGCTGCTACTACCGCCAAGGCGGTTAGAAAAGCAGTGTTTTGTCGCAGTTTTGCCAGCATTTTAGGATTTAGCTGCAGCGGCATACTCATAGGCCTTAATGTGTTCTACCGCCGCGCGCTGCCAGGTAAATTCGCTGGCGCGCTTTTGGGCGGCTACCCCTAGCTGCTGGCGTAGCGTGGCGTCAGCGCTAAGTGAGCTTAGAGCCTCGGCGATAGAGTCGACGTCGGGCTCACAGTAAGCTACGGCGTCGCCACCCACCTCAGGCAAAGACAGCTCCCGGGTGGTTAGCACGGCCGCGCCGCAAGCCATGGCTTCTAGCACCGGTAGGCCAAAGCCTTCGCCCACACTGGGGTAGGCCAAAACTTGGCAGCCGGAGAGGAAACCGGGTAGATCCTCTAGCGGCAGGTAGCCCGGGCGCAGCACGCGCATGTGGCTGGGCACGCCCGCTAGGGCCGGCTCGATTTCTTCATCCCAGCCTTTACCGCCCGCTAGCACCAGGGCCGGCGGGTTGGGCTGTTGACTAAAGGCTTGCACCCAGGCGCGTACCAGTGCGGGCACATTCTTGCGCGGCTCTAGTGTGCCCAGGAAACCAATGTAGGGCTGGCCGGCTAGGCCTAGGGAGGCGGCTACGCGCTCGCGTTCAGCATCTGAGACCGGGTAGAAACGCTTGGTGTCTACCCCGTGGTAGGCCACGAAGTAGTTTTCGGGGCTACCCCCGGCGTATTTGATGGATTCGTCGCGGGTGGCAATGGAGGGCACAATCAGCGCGTCGGCGTGGTTGGAGGCGCGGGTGATGGCGGCGGTGAAGTACCGCTGCTTTAGCGGCGAGTGGGCCTGGGGGTGGGAGAAGAACGTGGCGTCATGCAAGGTTACGGCCACGCCCACATTGGGTAGCGCCATGCGCGTGGGGTAGGAGTAGTGGGGGCAGTGCAGTACATCTGGGCGCCATTTACGTACCAGGGCCGGTAGGCCGGTCTGTTCCCAAGCCATGCGCACTGGGCGGCGTTCAAGCAGGTGTGGCACGGTGATGATGTGAGCACGCGGGGCGCGGGCGGCGAAATGCTCGGCGTCGCGGCTTTGCACCGCCAAAGCCAAGTTAACGCCTTGGGATACCAAACATGGCACCAAATCATCTACATAACGTCCCACGCCGCCCAAATTTGCAGGGATGGCCGTGGCATCTAGCAGCACCTTCATGTCACTAGCATAAAGGTAAAGGCCTGGGCGGTAGTCTTGGCACATGCGATTGTCGTTTGCTTCCGCCCCCGCCACTGAGTCTTCAACCGCTAAAGACGCCGTTCAAGGCGATTTTCAGGCGCCTAATGATGTGCGCGTGGCCATGGTGGTAGAGCAAATGTGGCAGCCGGTACCTGGTGGTTCTGGCACTTATATCACTAACCTGGCCCACAGCCTGCGCGCCCAGGGGGTGAAGGTTGCCGGTATTGCCGCCCGCCGTAGCCATAATGATCCGGGCGCCAGCGCGGTGGGTTTGGAGACTATGCCGGTGCGTTACGCGAATTTGCCACGCCCGGCCCTGTATGAGGCCTGGAACCGTTTGCACTCTCCCCTGGCTGAGTCCATTTTGCCGGCTTCTGACCTGGTTCACGCCACTACCTGGGCTATTCCCCCCACCCGTAAGCCGCTCGTGGTAACCGTGCATGACCTGGCGTTTTTGCGTAACCCGGAGCATTTCACTAAGCGCGGTAACAGCTATTTCCGTAAGTCTTTACAGCGCACCATTAATGAGGCCCAGGCAGTGATTGTGCCCTCCCAGGCCACCGCCGATGACTGCTATGAGGCCGGGATTAACTCTGAGCGCGTGCATGTGATTCCTCACGGCGTTAGTGTTCAGGAGGTAAGCGCCTCCCAGATTGATCTTTTCCGCACTGCCTATGGGCTTTCGCGCCCCTATGTATTGTGGACTGGCACCCGTGAGCCGCGTAAAAACCTGCCCGGCTTGCTGCATGCTTTTTCCCGTATTGCCGGCGAGTTCCCGCAGTTGGATCTGGTTTTGGTGGGCCCCAGCGGGTGGGGCGACGACGCCGTGGAACGCCAGTTGATTCAGGCTATCGGCACTTCCCGCGTGCACGTGCTCGGACACCTGGCCCAAGACACTTTGCAGCAAGCCTATGCGGGGGCGCGTGCCTTTGTGTTCCCCTCCTATTGGGAAGGTTTTGGCTTGCCGGTGCTTGAGGCTATGGCCCATTCAGTGCCGGTGGTGACTTCACTGGGTACTTCCACCGCTGAGGTGGCCGGAGATTGCGGAATTTTGGTGGAGCCTAGCGACCCCGACCAGATTGCTGCCGGGCTGCGCCGGGTACTTGGCCGTGAGCATGACCATTTTGCTTTGGCTGGCTATGAGCGCGCCCAAACCATGACTTGGAAGGCTTGTGCTAAGGCGCATCTGCGCGTCTACCAGCAGGTTATGGAGCAGGCCCAAAAGTGAGTCAGCAGCGTAAAAGTGTGCGGGTAGTAATCGTTAACTGGCGTACCCCGCTGTTAACTGAGCGTGCTGCCCGCTCCCTGTGGCCCCAGCTGCGAGCTGGTGATGAGCTGGTGGTGGTGGATAATGCCTCTGCCAGCGCCGATCCGCACGATAATTCCCTGGACCACCTGCGCCGTCTAGGGGCGCAGCTGGGTAGCGCCGGACCGGCCCGCTTTGGCCTGGTGCAAGCTAGACGCAACGGTGGTTTTGGCTATGGGGTTAACTTGGGGGCACGTAACCTGCGCCAGGACGCCTTGGTGCTGCTAAACAGTGACGCCTACGCACTGGAGGGTTTTGTTGACGCCCTGACCGCCCCGCTGGGTCACGATCTGGTGGAGGCCACTACTGCCCGCCTGCTTTTGGAGGGTAGGTGGCGTCTTGTTGACGACGGTGCCGAGCCAGCCAGCCCGCAGCCCCCTGGCGCCGTCGAGCCCGCCAGCCCACAATCTTCCAGCCCACAGTCCCCCGGCGCCGTCGGCCCTAACTCCCCCGGCGTCGAAGCGCAAACCGAGCCCACCACTGGCGCCACCCACAGCACCGGCTCAGCCCAGCTGCGGGGTCTAGATGGCGGCATCTGGGTTAGCGACCCAAGCGGCGTGGAGCTAATCAACTCCACCGGCAACGTAGTAGATGCCTGCGGTAACGGCCATGACCGCTCCTGGCTGGCCCCAGCCAAGCAGGAACATGACAGCCCTGAAGTGTTTGGTATCTGCGGCGGGGCCTGCGCGATTAGTGCCCGCGCCTGGCGTCAACTGGGTGGGATGCGTCAAGACCTGTTCATGTACTACGAGGACACCGATTTTTCCTACCGCCTACGCCGCGCCGGCTACCGCGTGCAATACGTACGCCAAGCCCAAGCCCGCCACGCCCACGCGGCTTCATCCGATTCGGCCTCAGCGGCTTTTACCACCTGGAACACCCGCAACCGTCTGCGCGTAGCCACCCGCTATGCCCCGGCCTCGGTGGCGGCTCGGGCCCTGGTTAATACCGGTGGGCGTATGCTTTTAGGCCCCCAGCGCCAGGCTCGCGCCCAGGGCTTAGTTCAGGCCCTAGCCCACGCCCCGCAAGATCTGTACGCACGTATCGGCTAGTTTTAGCTAGTTTTAGGAGAAAACCATGAGCGCGCTAGTTAGCGTGATTATGCGTACCCGCAATCGCCCCATTTTTCTCTCCCGCGCCCTGGCCAGTGTGCAGGCCCAGCAGCTGGGTGACTATGAGCTGATCATTGTTAATGACGGCGGCGAAACCCAAATTGTGCAGGCGGCCCTGGATAAAACCACCCCTGAGCTGCAAGAGCGCACCCAGGTGGTGACTAACCGGGTCTCTAACGGGCGCGAGGCTGCCCTGGAATCTGGTTTGGCCTGCGCCAGCGCCCCCTTCTTCGCCATTCACGACGACGACGACACTTGGGACCCGCAGTTTTTAAGCAAAACTGTGGCATTTTTGCAGGCTCATCCCCACCTGGGGGCGGTGGCTGCACGCACCCAGCTAGTTAGCGAAAAACTTGAATCTGACGGCACTATCACTATTCTTGAGCGGGCCGATTTGGCTTTAGAACGCCACAGTTTCAATCTGATCGATATGCTGGTGGGTAACTATATTCCCCCTATTTCCCAGCTAATTCGCCGCGCCAGCGCTGATCTGGTGGGGCATTGGGATGGGCGGCTGAGCACCCAGGCTGATTGGGACTTTAACCTGCGTCTATTGCAGGCTCAGCCGGCAGGTTTCCTAGAGGGGCCGGCGCTAGCTTTTTGGCATCAGCGCCCAGGTTTGGCTGGTGAAAGTGGCAACTCGGTGATCACTGCCGCTCTAGAGCATCAGCAAGACAACCTGGCTATTAGGGAAAGCTATCTGCGTACCGACTCCCCCAACCCGGCTTTAGGCCAGGCGCTGGTTAGCGCCGAATATTATCGCCGCTCCCAGGCCCAGCTTGAGCAGGTTTCCCAGGGTGTACATGAGGCTCTAAACCTGGTACACGCGGATTTAAACCAGCAGGTGGCCGCCTTAACTAAGCAGGTTCAGCAGTTAAGCGAGCAGGTAGCCCAATTGCAAGAACTGACCGGGCAGCTGCAAGAGAGCACTTTAAGTGCCCGTCTAAACAAGCTGCGTGGGTCAGCGAGCAGTGAGTAAAGCTGCGCTCTTTAGCGGCTCAGCCTTCTGCTCCGTCTTGGTTTTGCTCGGCTTCGCGCTCGGCTTCCTTCTGCTTGCGCAGTTCTTCAGCTAGCCGGATCTGCTCACGAGCTAGCTGATCAAACTCGGCTTTGCCACGTGGGGTGATTGAAAGCATTTCACGCTCAGGCTGCAGGTTGCCATAGCTGGCCCCCAAAATCACTATGCCGCCACTTTCCATACCCGGCCCAGGCAGCACATCAAAACGCCGCCCCCTTTGCAGGGCATCAATAATCGCGGTCATTTCCTTGTTCTGGATGGCTGCGGAGATAGTGAAAGAACCCGGTGACAGGTTCAAGGCCGGAATGTGCACCTGTAGGCTGCCACGACCGGGCTCAATATAGCGGGGCACAAATCCGGCGTCGCGCCCATGCAGGCCCCACACCCATACGCCGTCGCGACTGTCGATAGAAACCCCAAAAACAGGCTCCTCAATGCGCTCATGGGCTTCATAATCCAGTCGAATATTTACTGCCTGGCCCGGACGCACCATAGTTACCGGCGCACCGGACTCATCAAGCACTTCAATCTTGGTTATCTGTGCCTGGCCGGTACCAAAGCGAGTGCCGCCACCTTCAACCTTAATGGCCTGGTGGGCCACGTCAGAGTAAGTGTCTACCACCTGGGCGGCGTTACCCACCTCCACCAGCTTGCCGTGATCTAGCCAAGCTGCCTGGTCACAGAAGGAACGCATCTGCTCAAGGCCGTGGCTAACCACCACTACTGTGCGGCCATCTTGCTTAAGCTGGGCGAACTTCTCCATGCACTTGTTTTGGAACTCTAGGTCACCAACCGCAAGTACCTCATCAACCAGCAAAATATCGGGCTCTACATGGATAGAAACCGAAAAGCCCAGGCGCACATACATGCCTGAGGAATAGTTTTTAACCGGCTGGTCAATGAAGCGCTCCACGCCGGAAAAATCAATAATGGCGTCAAGTTTAGAGTCAATCTCTTTAGGGCTCATACCCAAAATGGCGCCGTTCAGGTAAATGTTTTCACGCCCCGACAGCTCCGGGTGGAAACCCGAACCAACCTCCAGCATGGCGGCCATACGACCGGTTGCATTAATAGAGCCAGTGTCGGGGGTAAGAATTTTGGCAATACATTTAAGCAGGGTAGATTTACCCGAACCGTTATGCCCCATCAAACCGAAAGTTTTACCGGCAGGAATATCGAAAGTAATATCCTGAAGCGCCCAAAAATCCTCATAATGGGCCCGGCGTCCCTTCAAAAATGTACCTTTAAGGGACTGGTTACGGTCTTTATAAACCCTAAAACGTTTAGAAACGTCGTTAATAGTAATTGCGTTAGTCATTACAGTTCCTCCACAATGCGTGCACTGTAGCGGCTAAAGACCCAGCGTCCTACTGCAAAAGACAGTACGGCCCAGCCTAGGCAGCCAAGCCACACACCCAGCGAAGGGTTAGCAAAATCGTATAGGCAGCTACGGTATGCCTCTAGGAACAGCTCAGCCGGGTTCATGCGGAAAGTGGTAGTCAGCGGCAGGGGGTGACCATTAATTTGCCAGCCCTGGTTAAACAGTCGGTTTTGCAGCTGATCAAGCATAGACAGCGGAAAAACCACACCCGAGGCATACATCCACACCTGGTTAAAAATCTGCCAGAGGTGAGAGATGTCGCGGAAATAGACACTAGCAATAGCCAGCATCATACCCAGACCAGTAGTAAATACGGCCGCTAAAACGGTAATAGCAATTAGCTGCGGAATAAACAGCAGCACTGTAGGACCACCGGCAATCAGCATAATTACCAGTAGCACCGTTAATTCAAAGGCAAAATCATAAACCAAAGCCAATACCGCTGAATAAACCAGGGTTTGGCGCGGGAAATACACCTTAGTTAATAGCCCAGCGTTACCCACTAGGGAATCCATGGACCGCATAACTGAGTTAGAGATAAAGTTCCAGGCAATAATGCCCACGCCGATCCACAGCGCGAAAGCATCAATTCCTGAGTTTTTACCAGGCTCTACCCCGCCACGGAAAACCAAACCGAAAATCACGGAGAAAACCGCGATAGTGGCTAGCGGGTTGATAAACGACCAGGCACGGCCCAGCGCAGTTCCCTTAAATTCTGAGGAAATAGAGCGCCGAGCCATCCTCCAGGTCAGATCAATGACCCGTTTACGCTCGTTCATTACCCTCCTTAGTGTCGATGTAGCTTACGTACAGTCGCGGCACCTTTACGAACTAAGCGATACGCGGGTTTAAGCGCATTGCCTACCTTGGGTTGGCGCAACATGATGTTGATTTTGATGCTTGCCAACACGTTGGGTATCGGACCGCCGTGAGCTTTAAGGTAGGGAACCTGATCAATAGTGAAGGGAGGTAGGAAGGATGAGACTGCGGCCAGCTTGTACTCCAAGTAGCCGTAGTAAACCTCAGCCCACTTGGGGGCTAGTACCGGGCGCACATAGAAACCTTCGCTCAGGGCAGCGTAGGCCATTAGGCGCTCTAGCACGTGGGCCAAAGAACCATCCTTATAGCCGCCCTCAACGGGGAAGTTTTCGGGCTTGAAACCGGCGTTAACCAGCTTGGCTAAGGCTTGGGGACGAGCAATGAACATGGAGCCATAAGTGGCCAGGGGCATGTCCTTATCGAAGGGGACGTTAATCCCCAGGCGCTTGGCCACAGCCTGAGCAGGCTCACGGTTAGTGAACCAGGCGTGACCCATAGTTGGGTAACCCATGTGCGGCAGCGGCGCCAGCACCATCCCCAGAGCAGGGTGAGCGGCAAATTCAGCCAAAATATTGGCCACATGCGCACGTGAATTTAGCAGGTTGTCGTACAGGTGAGTTTTAAACAGCTGGGCGGCGTTGTAGTCATCCTGCACGGATTTCTTGGAGTGAATCTTGACCACAATGTCCCACTTGCCACTGGACAGCACGTCATTGCAGTCAACCAGGAAAGCGCCAATGTCGCGGCCCCGGTTGGAGGCCACTACGCGCACTTCACCTTCAACCCCGTAGCGCTCCATGACGGCGCGAATCTGGGCCTGGTTTTCCTCATTAGAGGTGGTGGCCACCAAATAGTAGCCCTTGGGTAGCACCGATAGGCGCTGCAGGATTTCCTCAGCCATATCGGCATAGAAAATGTGGGCTACAGCCAAAACTTTCTGCTTGGCGGCAGCGGCGTAGGTTTCCTCACTGGCGCTTTGGGGCACCACCCAGGTCAGGCCAGCGTTAGTGACCAGGTCGCGGGGCTTAGAGGTGCGTGCCAGGTTAGACAGGATCAAATCCGTGTCATAGCCGGCCAAGCGGGCTTGCTCCAGCATGTCCGCGCCAATAATCGCAAAGCGGTCTAGGTGCAAAGGATTGTGGAACAGGTTGCGGCGCTTAAGGATGGGGCAACCGTCTTGCAGTAGCAAACTGGCGTTATCAAACACCGGGTTAGCTGAGGGGTAATCGTCTACGTTGTAGGCCACTTCATGGCGGTAGCCCAGGGCGTTGAAGTAGCCGGTGAAGCGGCTTTCGTGCCACTGGATAGAGTCGTTGTAGGACTCAATTGGGGGCATGTCTTCCCAGTAGGTGCGCCAGTCTTTAGTGGTGCTCAGGCTGGCACGCACCGCAATCCAGTGAGACTGGATGTGGCGGGGCATAACCAGTTTAGGTAGGAAGGGGTGGGGGCGTACTTCATCGTGTTCAGTGATGCCCCAAAAGTCGGTGTCCCACTTGTCTGTGCGCTCAAATAGGCCAGCCCAGGGGTGGATGGGGGCGAAGAAGGTGTAGTTAAACAGCACCAGCTCGTCATAGTCGCCCATATGGTCCCAGCCCAGGTGACGTAGACCGTCACGGTAGGCGCCGACGTCGTAACCGACGTTCTTGCGCTCCATAACTTCGCTAGAGACTGACTCTAGACGCTTACGGTTAGTCTCATCCAGGGGCGAGTTAGACACCACCAGCAGGTAGTCCATGTGCTGCTGGAGTGAACCCAAGCAGCCCAGGATGTAGTCGTCTACTTTGCCTTCAGGGTCATAGAACAGGAAAATACCAGCGCGTTTCACTCAGGCCTCCAGGCTCTCGCCACTTAGCGCCAGGATCTGCGCGATCTTGGTGGCGTCTCCCCACACTCCGGGAGAGTCGTAAGGACGGTCAGGGAAAGCTCCATACTGCAGGGTTAGACCCAGGTTGTTTTCGTGGATGTAGGCCTCTACCCGCTCGGCTAGGCTCATGGGCTTACCGGTGCAGACGTTGATGATGCCGTCGATCTGGTTTTGGGCTACCACTGCGGAGATCTGGCGGGCCAGCTCGGTGATGGAGATGAAGTCGTACAGGTTCTTGCCGGTAGTGAAGGGGAAGGTGGTTTTACCCTCATTAGCGGCAGCAAGCAGCTTGGAGAAAATTGAGGAGCCGTGGGCGTCGTCGCCAACAATGTAGTAAGCACGAATCCACTGCATCTGCGCACCATACTGGCTGGCTAGCAGGGAGGTGATCTGGCGTAGGGAGTTCTTGGAAATACCGTAGAGAGAAGCCGGTTTGCAGGGGGTGTCGGCGTCGATGGCGCCCTCCCAGTAGCCCACCTCGTGCATGGAACCCATAACTGCGATCTGCTTTAGACCACCCTTTAGTAGGTTTTCAATCAGGTGGTAGTGCTTGGGTAGATCATCAATATGGGCCGGGGAGTTGTGCACAAAACCGTCACGCCAAGCCAGGTGAATAACTGCGTCGGGGCGGCCAAGCTGGTCGTAAATATCCTCGCCAGCGTTGAATAGGTCTACATCCACGCGGCGAGCACGCGGATCTACTTCATCTAAGCGCAGGTCAACCACGCTTACGTCGAGCCCGCGCGCGAGTAGGGCTCGCACCACGTGGCGTCCGATATAGCCACCAGCACCAGTTACCAAGACAGTTTTCGCCATAGTTGGTAGTTTACCAATCAGCTTTAAGCACGTCAGCTTTAGTGATGTAGAGACGAGTCATGCGAGATATGGCATTATTGACATATTCCGCATGTTTTCCCAGGCATAGAAAGTGAAAGCCCATGCACGTTCTAATTACCGGCGGTGCTGGATTTATCGGCGCTAACTTTGTACACCAGACCCTGGTGCGTCACCCTGACGCCAAGATCACGGTCCTAGACAAGCTAACCTACGCCGGTAACCCGCTGTCGCTAGCGGATGTGACCGACAAGGTAACCCTAGTTAAGGGTGACATTGCTGACCGCGACACAGTTGACCCGCTAGTTGCAGACGCCGACGTGGTGGTGCACTTCGCCGCTGAGTCCCACAACGACAACTCTCTGCGTGACCCCTCCCCCTTCATCAAGACCAACCTGGTGGGTACTTTCACCCTGCTAGAGGCCGTACGCGCCCACGGCACCCGCTTCCACCACATCTCCACCGATGAGGTTTACGGTGACCTGGAGCTGGACGACCCGTCTAAGTTCACTCCTACCACTCCTTACAACCCCTCCTCCCCCTACTCCTCCTCCAAGGCCGGCTCTGACCTGCTGGTACGCGCTTGGGTGCGGTCTTTCGGGGTTGAGGCCACCATCTCTAACTGCTCCAACAACTACGGCCCCTACCAGCACATTGAGAAGTTCATTCCGCGTCAGATTACTAACCTGATCGACGGCGTGCGCCCCAAGCTCTACGGTGCCGGTCAGAACGTGCGTGACTGGATCCACGTACTAGACCACAACGACGCCGTATGGGACATCATTGAGAAGGGCCATATTGGTGAGACCTACCTCATTGGTGCTAACGGCGAGAAGAACAACAAGGAGGTTGTGGAGCTGATCTTGGAGCTCATGGGCCACGACCCCAGCGACTACGAGCACGTTGCTGACCGCCCCGGTCACGACCTGCGCTACGCCATCGACAACTCCAAGCTGGTTGAGGAGCTGGGCTGGCAGCCTAAGTTCACTGACTTCCGCTCCGGCTTGCAGGCCACCATTGACTGGTACCGCAACAACGAGGCCTGGTGGCGTCCGCTCAAGGCTGAGGTTGAGGCCAAGTACGCTGCTCAGGGCCAGTGAGCAAGGCCTAGTTAACTAGCAAAGTCCCCCGGGAGGCAGTTCATTCATGCAGAACTCTCGGGGGACTTTTTGGCGGCGCAGCCTTTAGCGGCGCAGCCCTTAGGAGCACGCCAGGCGAACCAATTCGGCGCAGCAGGGGTAAGCCGCCCCCTTACTAGCAGCGCAGCTTGTATAGGTAGGCCCCGCCTTGCTGATCTACTAGCTCCATCGTGTCGGTAGGCCAGCGCACCAGCGAGTTATCCCAGCGCAGTGGGGCGCGCCCATCTGCCAGGGGCCCGGCGCGATAGGGCCACAGGTTAGAGTGGGCGTCCTCAGTTAGGTAATGGGTTACCCCGTAGCTGCGTAGCAGCTGACACGAGCGTGAGTCTGGACCAAAGTAGAGGTAGGCCTTAAGGATTTTGGCTTCCGCTGAGGTTTGGCTGGGCTCGGCGCGGGTGGCGTACATGACGCGCACATTAGCTAGCGGCCAGGCATAGGTTTCCCCGCGCGAAGGAGCGCCAATTAGCTTATCTCCCGGCCCCATGTGAGTGGCGGAGCGTTGCAGCAGGATACGGGCGTCGTCGGACAAGATTGTGCCGTAGTCGATATGCCCGCTTAAATAGACTCCCTGCAGCTGGCGGATATGCCCGTTAGTCATGCCGACGACGCCGCCGGCCCCCAGCAGCACTAGGGCCAGCGTAGCCGCTAGGGGGCGGCGCAGAAACACTTTTTTACCCTTGGCTAGCAGCCACTCAATAGCACCGGCAATCAGTAGCAGACACAGCAGTAGCGCTAAGGGTTGTAGACGACTTTTTTGGGTGTACCAGGGGGCACCAACTAGGCGACCAATCCAGTTAGGCCCGTCGGTTAGCATAATCAGCGTCAACACTAGCGCCCAGGTGCCCAGCAGCAGTTTGCGTCGCTGCTTATAGGCCTGCCAGGCACCAATTAGCACGGCAGTTGCCACTAGCGGCGCAGCTAGCACATTGGCGTTGGCGGTAGGACCATACATGCCCCGGTCAGTTAGGCTTTGTAAAAGCCCCACAAGCCCTATGCCGCCGGGGCGCTCAAAGGCAGCCATAGCACTTAAAGTAGCGCGCATAACCCAGGCTCCCCCAGCCACCAGCGCAGCGGTTAAACCCAACAGGCTAAACACTAGTTTGCGCGGCAGTGCACGCAAAGCCAGCCAGATCCACACAGCTAAGGTGGGGGCCATTAGCACGGCCATATTGAATGCGGCCGTGCCGTGAGCCATCAGCGCCCCAAAAGTGCCTAGCAGGCAGCTAAACACTAAAGGCCACCAGGTTTTAGGCGCCTGCACTGTGCCAGCTAAAAGCCCAGGTAGTTGTAGGCGCTGGCCCAGGGCCGCTAAGGCCAACAAGGCACCGGGCAGCGTCAATAGCGATAGACCGTAGGGCCACACTGCCAGTGAGGTCATGGCTGTCCAGCCCAGACCTGTAGCCAGGCAGCCGGCTACCACCAAGGCGGCGCTAGCCCAGGGGCGTGGGCGAGTAAAGGCACTTTGCACTAACCCCAGCAGCACGCAAGGCCATAGCAGCCCTAGGCAGGCATAGACCGCAGCCAAGCTAGCCACTGAACCATTACCGGGAATCAGTGCCACTAAACAATGCCACAAGGTGGGATAATAAGCGCTTTTATCGGTGAAATAGAGAGAATTTAGGCCCCCAAATGGGGAGGTATTACCAGCGTTACGAATAGCCATTACCGCGCTTTGGTGAAACACCGAGTCAAAAGCTTGGGCGGGCGCCCCCCAATCAGGCAGGCCAAAAGCAAACAGAGCCAGCGTCGTCGTGGCTACCAGGGCCACAGCCACCAGAGCGCTTAACACTGAGGCATTAGCCACTGAAGCATTAGCCAAGCGGGTGCGGATCTTGCCCACACAAGCCCGCTTAGGGGCGAAAAGCCAGGTTCCACGTGAAACAATTGCCGCCGCCGCAGTAGCCAGGAAAATTAGCCAGTAGCCCGCTGGCAGCGCCCCCAGAACCGGCACCCTAGAGAGCCAACCCAGGCCGGTCAGCTGACTAAAGGGGCGATACCAGTGAATCCCTGCCGCCGCGCAACCCACCTGGGCCAGGCTCGCCACCCCCAGGCCCAGCGGCACAGACATAGACAGGGCGCTGGCCCCGCGCCAGCCCGTTAACCGAGCCAGCCCGAGGCCAGGGAGCATTATCAGCGCCGCGAAGCAGACCGCAGAGCCGATAACTGTCAGCATTTACTCGCCACCACCGATGGTGATGCGCGGCACGCCGACGAATAATGCCGGGTTAGTGACGCGGCGGCCGTCGAGCAGCAGGCGCACACCCGGCAGGTCAGCCGGGGTCAGCTTGCTGTACTCGGGGTGGTCAGCCTGCACAATGGCCACATCCACGTTCTCACCTAGGTGGTAGGGCTGCCAGCCGAAACCTTCCAGCTCCTCATCGGTGTACATCGGGTCCTGCACCAGCACCTGGGCGCCGGCAGCGCGCAGCGCGTCAACCGTGGGGAACACGCCAGAGAAAGCGGTTTCCTTAACCTTGCCACGGTAGGAGGCGCCCAGCACCACTACACGCAGGCCGGTCAGGTCACCTAGGATCTCCTTGGCGCGGTCTACCACGTACTGGGGCATGGTGGCGTTGAAGGAGCGGGCAGTGCGCACCACGGAAGCGTCGGGGTCAGTGGACAGGTACAGGCGCGGGTAAACCGGGATGCAGTGGCCACCTACCGCGATACCGGGGCGGTGAATGTGGGAGTAAGGCTGGGAGTTGCAAGCGTCAATTACGCGCTGCACGTCCACACCGATCTTGTCGGCGTAAACCGCGAACTGGTTAGCCAGGCCGATGTTTACATCACGGTAGGTGGTTTCAGCTAGCTTAGCCATTTCGGCGGCCTCGGCGCTGCCCATGTCCCACACGCCGTTAGGCTTGGGTAGGTCTTCACGCACGTCAAAGTCCAGCAGCTGCTGGTACAGGGCAATACCGCGACGGGTACCGTCTTCGCTTAGGCCACCGACCAGCTTGGGGTAGCGACGCAGGTCCGCAAAGACGCGGCCAGTGAGCACGCGCTCGGGAGAGAAGATCAAAGTGAAGTCGCGACCCTCTTCTAGGCCACTGATCTGCTCAATCATGGGCTTGAAGCGGCCCCGCAGGGTGCCCACAGGCAAGGTGGTCTCGTAGGAGACGATGGTGCCGGGGGTTAGGTGGGCGGCCAGGGACTTGGTGGCTTCATCCATCCAGCCAAAGTCAGGCTGCCAGGTCTCGTCGTTGACGAACAGCGGCACTACCACCACTACTGCGTCAACCCCGGGGATAGCCTCAGCGTAGTCCGTGGTGGCGCGTAGACGACCGGCGGGCACCAGCTCAGCTAGCTTCTCAGCCAGGTGCGCTTCACCTGGGAAGGGCTCTTTTCCTTCATTTACCAGCTCTACGGTGCGGGGGTTAACGTCAACCCCGATCACCTCATGACCCTTGCTAGCAAACTGTACGGCCAGGGGTAGGCCAATCTTTCCTAGAGCGACTACCGCAATGCGCATCCGGTTTTCCTCACTGTTTAGGGTTTTCAGGCTGTTATCTATTTTAAGCATGTGTGCTCGCAGCTGCGACGGCGTAAATCTCTTTGTACTTGGCAGCAAATGCGCCTAAAGCAAAACGACTCAGGCAGCTTTCGCGTCTGCGCTCGCGTCCAGCTTTATCGCGCGGCCAGGTAGAGACTTGCTTTATGGCAGCCCCCAGCTCGGTTGGGTCCGCGCTATCTACGACGACGCCGTCGCCGTCGCTAATGACCGTATTGGCACCCCAGGTGTCGGTAGCCACCAAAGCCGCCCCCGTAGCCAGAGCCTCAATTAGCACCATGCCGAAAGATTCGGTGATTGAGGGCAGTACAAATACGTCTAGCTGTTGGTTAAAGCCGGCCACATCCGTAATCATGCCCGGCAGTTCCAGTTGTTTTTCCACTCCCGCCTGGCGGGCGCATTGACGCAGACTGGCCTCAATTTCATCAGTTAGCGGGCCACCAATTATGAGCTGGGCATCTGCCCCCAGCTGGGCGGCAGCGAAGGACTTAATCACCAGCTCAGGGCGTTTAACCGGATCCAGCACCGACAAATGCCCCACCACCAGGGGCTTATGGCTGTGGTCTGATACCGTGACTGTCTCCAGCTCGGGCGGCAGTAAGTTGGGCACATAATCCCACTGACCCCCCAGGCGCTGGGCGATAAAATCGGCGTGACCGCGCGAAACCCCAATGCGTTTAGCGGCGCTGGCGGCCACCTGCTGCTCAGCGCGACGGCCTAGGCCGGTACGCACCGGCATGTGACCTAGTGAGCGGTGCTCGGTAAGCACCCAGGGCAGCCCATATTTGGCAGCCAATAGGTGGGTTAGGAAACCTGCCGGGTAAAGCGAGTGGGCGTGCAGCACATCGGGGCGCCCAAAGCGGCGTACATAGACCCTAAAAGCCTGCTCTAACTGGCTAAAGGCGGCGCGGGCATCAATCCAGCGGGCTTTAGGCAACCATGCCGGCAGATCCACGCGCACCACATTTAGGCCCTCTTCCTGACTGACACGTGGCCGCGAGCGCCGCGCGCTTAGGCCCCGGCGCCAGGCGGGCCCATAGACCGGGTGCATTTGCGGCGCCAACACGCCCATTTGCAATCCGGCGCCGGCCATGGCTTGGGCTTGTTGGCGGAAGAAAATTCCGTGTACGTCCTCTGGGCTGGCTGGATACCAGGAGGGAATTACCAGAACATGCATTACTCACCCATGATTTTGGTGATGTAACGCTCCCAGATCAGCAGCTGACTGTCGGCTGACAGCTCACGGGCGTGGGCCTGGGAGGCGGCCTTGAATTCCTGTACTTGGGTTTTGGTTAGACCTTTTAGTACCTGGGCTAGGTCGCTGGCGCTGTAGCCTGGCGCCACCACGCCTAAGCTGGCTTCTTCAACGATGCGGGCCATCTCGGGGCTGGGGCCTACCACTACGCCTAGGCGGGCCTGTACAAAGTCAAAGAGCTTATTGGGCAGGGCGTTGGCGAAGTTGAAGTTGATGGGCGGCAGTAGGTGTACCCCTAGGTCGTAGCCGTTTAGAGTTTCAATTAGCTGCGCATAGGGCACTGGCGGGTGCACGGTGATGGCACTGTTTTCCTGGGCTCGCTGTTTTAGGTGTTCTAGGTGCTCAGGGTCGTTGGGGGTTAGGTATAGGTCTAGGGTGCAGTTGCCGGCCTCGATGACGCCGTCCACGATGGCTTCAATGTTGCGTTCGCGGTGGGAGGTGCCTGAGTGCACTAGGCGGATGGGCTCAGCTACCGGGGTTGGGTTTAGCTGCCAGTAGGGGGTGGCGTTAGTGACTACCCCTACTTTGGCGCCGGTTTGTACCTCATATTCCTGCGCGATGCGCTTGGAAACGGTGGTGACTGACTGGCAGCGCGGCAGGTAGCGCTGGCATAGCCACAGGTACCAGGGGCCAATACGCTTAGCCCAGGGGGCCTGTTCTTCCTGTAGGCGCGGGAAGTATTCGTGGATGTCGGCGTGTACCCCTAGGCGTGGGCGTAGGGAGAGGGCTAGCGGCACGGTGTCGATGTCGTCAGCTAGGATGGCGTCGAATTTGAGGCCCTTGAGGGCTTTGGCGGCGTTGCGTACGTCTGGCATTAGCCAGTAGCCGGCTTTGTAGGCTTTTAGCTCTAGCAGCGCATCCCAGGTTTTGCCTGGCAAGGTGGCGTGGGTTAGCTCTAGGTGGCGTTTGACGCCTTCGGGGGCGGGGCCAAAGCCGCAGGTAGTGACCTCATATTTGGGGCTGAATAGGCGCACTTGTTTAAGTACTCGCGCGTCGCGAGCAATGGGGGAAAACGAGATAATCAGTAGTTTTTTGCTCATATCTGCTCCTTAGGCCAAGCCCGCTAGGTGTGCCTGTACGGCGAATTCGGGTTCTTTTTCTACCAGCTCATCGAAGGTGCCGCTGGCTTTGAGCTCACCGGCGCGCATGAAACAAATCATGTCGTTGTGGCGGATGGTTGATAGGCGGTGTGCCACTGAGATCACCGTGACTTGGCCGTGCAGCTGGGAGATGGCATTGGCGACGGCGTCCTCGGTTTTGGTGTCTAGCGCACTGGTGGCCTCGTCTAGCACTAGCACCAGCGGGTCGGAGTATAGGGCGCGGGCGATACCTAGACGCTGGCGTTCACCGCCGGAGAGGGCCAGGCCGCGTTCACCGATACGCTCATTGATGCCCTCTGGCCGCCCGGCGATCACCTGGGAGAGCTGGGCCATTTCAATGACTCGCTTTACGCGCTCTTCGTCATAGTCATCGCCCCAGGTCAGGGCGATGTTTTGGGCGATGGTGGCGTCAAAGAGGGTAACTTCCTGGGGGACGTAACCGACGCGTTTACGCCAGGCACCTAGCACGTCATCCATGTTTTGCTGGCCAATGAAAATCTGGCCCTGCTGGGGTACTAGTAGCCCCAAAATAATGTCTACTAGCGTGGATTTACCGCTGCCGGAGGTGCCCACAATACCTACGGAGGAGCCCATGGGGATGGTTAGGCTTAGGTCTTTAACGGCGCTGGTTTGGGCGCTGGGGTAGGTGAAGGTGATGTTTTTTAGGCGCAATGCGTCAGGTTCGCCCTGTAGCTGCTGGGTGCCTAGGTCTTCAGCGTTTTCCTGGTAGCGCTTGGCGTCGTTGATGTCGCGCAGCACCGCCTCTAGGTGGGGCAGGGAGTTGGCAGTGGTGGTCATAACTGACTGGAAGGTCACGATGGTGGGCATGATCCTGAACCCGGCCACACCAAATAGGGCGATTGCGCTAAGCGCCCCGGTGGTGCCTTGGCTCCACCATGCCACGGCCCCTACCAGCACGAATCCACCCACCATGGCGGCTTCAATTACACGCTGGGGCACGGCCCCGAGGAACTGGATGTTGGCGCGGGCCCGGGTGGAGTGTTCACGGTTTTCGTGTACTACACGTGAAACATCAGCGAATTTGTCGCGCAGGGTGATTTCTTTAAGGGAGGAGACCATTTCGGTCATGAGTTTGGTGATGCGCAGCGAGTAGCGCATGTTTACTCGTCCGGCCACCACGGCTGAGCGGGAAACCACCAGGTTCATGAACATGGCTACCAGTCCCAGGTACACCAGGGTGATGAGGGCGGTTGAGGGCTGTGCTACCAGCAACACCACCACTACCGCAATAAAGCTGACGATCTGCTGGGGTAAACTCACCGCCGGCAGCAGCACACCGGAGATAGTGTTGGCGATACCCACGTCGGCCATACGCACGATTTCCGCCGTCGAGCGCGCTAACCGCTCAGTCCAGGGGGCGCGGATGTAGGCGTTAAAAAGCTCGTCACCAACCACCATTTCGTAGCTGGCAAAGCGACGGGTGGCGAACCACTGAATCACCAAAGCCAAAATGGCTTTCAAAATCATCAGCGCACACACCACTAGCAGCAGCCAAGGATAGTTACTGGGGCCAAGCTTGCCGAGCAGTGGCATGGTCATGGCCTCACCCTTGATCATGGGGGTGAGCATCAGGGCCAGTAGACCTAAAGCAACCGTATCTAAAATCGCCAAAGCTGAGGTGGATACCATGTATATCCACAAGAACCTATTAGTACCCTCCGGCAGCAAGGGTACTAGCTGGCGAATTGCGTCTATCAGCCGTTTCATTTGTCTCCCCGGTTGAGGGTATCTAGCAATTGGTTTAGTTTACGCGCACCCCAATGGGCTACGCGGCTTTGACGGCTAAACCAGCCGCGCGCGCTAACCGGAGCCACGGTATTAGCCGGGCCGCCTTGGTTCAAGGTGGCGGCGGCTTGGCGCGCACCCAGTAGGCGAGTTTGGCGCTGATCATCGCTGACGCCCTCACCGCCAGCAATGATCAAGGCGTCAACCAGGCGCGCCTCGTTACGGCTAAGTACCTGATAGTAGCGCGGGGCTAGAATAAGCACCTTGGTTAGTAGCGTGTAGAGGTAGTCAACATCGTCCGGGCTTAGATCGTGGCTGTGTTTGGCCACTGCCGGCAGAATACTTTTACGCACCAGGCGCACGGCCAGGGCTTGGCGGGCAGCGGGTTTTAGCTGCTCAGCCCAGGTGGAGTTGGCTACGATAGCAACCCCTGCGCACTGTTGCTCAATGGTGAAGGGGGTGGAGGTGACCCGCACGCCGCCGTCGTCGGCCTCAATGTATTTAGGTTCGCTAGCTGGCAGCAGGTCGATACGCTGGGCCACCATAAATAGGCGACTGGAGTAGGCCAGGTCCTCCCCTGTGCGCAGACCTGAGCTCATGCGGATTTGGTAGCGCTTTAGTAGCTCGGTGCGTACCAGCATCAGTGGCCCGGTGCGGTAGGTGAGGCGGTCTTTAACGGGGTCTAGGCAACGACGGCGTCCCACGCGCACCGGGGGTAAGTCTAGGGTGCCGGTAGCAGCCTCTAGGGTGGGTAGGATCAAAATGTCGACGCTGGGGTTGGCTTTGAGGTATTTAGCCCAGGCTTTACCGGCACCGCTTTGGTAATAGTCGTCTGAGCCCATAGCGGTTACGTAGGGGGCACTAGCGGCCTCCAGGCCGGTATTCAGTGGGCCAGCCGGCGAAGGAATACCATCTGTGCAGGTCAGGATCTGTACGCGGGAGCCAAATTGTTCTAGGCGTTGGCGGATAGGCTGCGGATCAATATTGTGCACCACCACGATTGCGCCATTGGTGGTGTTGCCTTCAACCACACTGGCTACGGCACGTTCAATAGGACGCTCATAGCGGTGGATGGCGATCACTACCTGCACTAGGGGCTTTTTTGTCACTGCGACCCTCCTAGCACTACCTGGTCTAGCAGCGGCAAGGTCACCTGAGCGTCAAGGTTAGCTAGCGTCCACTGGCTGGCCTGCTCAGCTACCTCTGGCTTAGTTAAACCAGACTCGTTGGTGTTATCCAAGATGCGTTGCGCTGCGGCACGCGGGCTGTCCACTACCCAGTCAGCGGGGTAAATAGTTTCGGGTCCACCCAGGCTGGCCAGGCCCGGCCAGTTACGCACTACCGGCAGGCAGCCCGAAGCAGCGCCTTGCTGCACTGAAATATGTACGCCTTCAACCATAGAGGAGGACAAAATCACGGTAGCTTTACGCAAAACCTCGGGCATATCGCTGCGGTAACCCAAGCTTTGCACGCCCAGCTGCTGGCAGCGCTGGTTGAAGCTATCCCAATAGCTACCCCCAGCTGTGGGCGCCTCCCCCACTAAGGTAAGCTTCCAGGGTTTGTCAGAAAGCTGGCGCAGCTGCTCAAGCACATCTAGGGCCCAAGCGGGGTCTTTAACTAGGCGGTCATAGCCCACCAGCATGATGCTGTATGCAGCCGGCTGGAGTTTGGACAGCTTAAAAGAAGCCAAATCCATACAGTTGGGAACATAGTTAATGCGGGTGCGCTCAGCTACCCCCAATACGGTTGAGGTCAGTGCCCGCGTCACCGGCGGGGCAATGGTGATTAGGTCAGAGACGTTTTCCCAACGGGTAAGCAGCGGCATCATAGTAAATGCCTCAAATTTGTGAACCCGTACCAGTAGACGCGGGCTACCTACGCTAGTTAAATCCGTGCCGCTTAGACGCGCGGCCAGGGCACTGCCCCACTCCACATAGACTGTGTCAGCCCACTGTAGATCTTTACGTAAAAATTCTGGAACCTCAGTGTCACGGTTTTCTAGCCGGTCAGTGATGGTTTGCAGGACTGAGCAAAAATCTAGTTCTTCGTCTCCCAGCTGGCGGATACGCACCTGGGCTTTTTGCGGCCAGTAGCCAATGATTGGCTCCATAAAGTTGAAGTTTGTGTCGGTAAGCACCAGTAGATGCTCAGCGCGTGGACGCTGAGCCTGCACCACATGGGCGCTTACCACCTGGTTACCCTCTGCCTTGGCCCAAGGCAGATCCACGCCGGTGGTGGCCACCTGAGCGGGCTCCACTATGGCGCCGTCGCCGCGCAAACGCGCCACCACTGGGGAGGTAAATAGGTAATTACGCAGACGCGGGTCCATCTCAGCAATAGGCGAATGGTTAAGCCCCTGCTCAATGGTGGGGTGGAAAATCAGTTTCAGGGCCTCTAAAACCTGTGCGGCGTCGCCTTGGGCCCCGGCGCGTTCAAGCAGGACGCTAGCGTGCTCTAGCCAATTGGGGGCTAGCTCCTGGTAGGAGCCATCTGGGTCTGCCTCTAGGCGTGACAAATCCAGCAGTACCTGGGAACGCGCTTGGTCTCCCATACTTGCCCCCTTCCACAGCATCCGCGAAATGGCGCCGTGGCCCTGGTTGGCGGCCACATAACCAGCTTTAACTAGAGTGTCAGTTAATTTACTCATCGGTGTCCTATAGTTCTTGAGCACCGGGCCAGTGATCATATTTAACGCCCGGCTGGGGATCTGGGATACCGTTGGGCTCCCATTCGGGGTCTGCGGGGCTAAGAGTTTTAGCCACTACTGGGCGTTGGCCCAGGTTACATACATCAATGCGCCACAGCACGGCGGAGCCGTCAGAGGCGGCAGCTATCTTAGTGAAACCAGTCCAGGTGACCACGCCATATAGGCCGCTGCGGTACTGGGAGGTGTTGTAGCCGCTAAAACGCCGGTTTACATCCTGGTAGTAGTAGTCGATGCCGTGTTTACGCAGCAGCTGACATACCTTGGGGTCAGTGTGGATCTTGCGGAAGTTTTTAAGCAGGTAGGTGCCGTCCACGTCCTCAGCTTTAGTGCCGGCAAACACCCACACGCTACGCCGACCGGTCATAAAGGGCAGTAAGCCTGCCCCGCTTACCGGGTCACCAATTACTACCGCCTCACGTGGCAGTACGTCAGGTAGGCGGTGAATCATGGCCAGTTCAGATTCAGAAACCATGAAGTTAGAGTCTGAGGTGTTGGGGAAAAACACCTGGCGGGTATCGCCCAGCAGCAACGGTGCGCTTAGACCGGTAGCAGCCAAGAAAACCGCTCCGGCAGCAGCCAGTACTTCACGCCCATGCAGGCTAATGCGTTTAGCTACCTCCAAGAAACCCAAGGTGAGCAGCGGTATTAAAGCAATAGCTGACATGGCTTCAGTACGCAGCGGGTTGTTGTAAAACACCCCGGTCAGCTCAGTTAGCACCGGGATAGGCGCCATGGTGGCAAAAGTTAGCGGCAGGCAGCACAGCCACGCCACCACCAGGGAGCGGTACTTACAGTAGCGGAAAGCCGTGTAAATTCCCGCCAGCTGCAAGAAAGCCAGCACCCAGTGGATGGGAGTAAGTAGATTTTGACCTACCGTGCCGTAGGAAAGCAGCGGCAAAGATTGCAGTTTGGCACTTAAATAGTTCCAGTCACGCACCGTGCCCCGGTGGATGTAGTCATACCAAGGGCCGGGCACAAACACTGCCACCGCCACCGCGATAACCACACCAAAAGCTAGGGCCAACAGGGCCCCACCGCGCAGGTACTTGCCGCCAGCCACCATCCGGTAGCCTTCCAAACCGGTGCGGGCCCAGGCCAAAATCACCAGCGGCCAGCCCAAAACCACCAGGGCTGAGGGGTGAGCTACCGCCACCCCGTAAACCGCCGGCAGTGGGGTTAATAGGGCGCATAGCCCCAGCACCTTATGGCCACTGCGCCAGCTAAAACCGCAGCGGTGTACGCATTGCAGCATAAAGGCGGCCACCGCCGGGCATACCGCCACTGCTAGGCAGTAGGGCCACATGGCTTTATCAATAGTTAGCAGCCAGGGGAACGCCGGGATCAGGGCAGTTAGCCCTAAAGAAACATAGGGAGCCAGCGGATGGTCAGTGAACAGCTCACGGCTCAAATAAACAATCGAAATGCACCACAGCAGGGCCACCAAAGCAATCAGGGAGTTGGTGGTGGCCACATTAGTTTCCCAGGAAGGAGAGGCCAAAGACACAATTTGGTGCCACACCGTGGGATAGAAACTGTGGGCCTCAGTTAGCCCAAATAGACGCTGGTTAGCCGAAAACATAGAGGTGTTTTCGGTGTTAGTAATAGCCCACACCTGGTTGTAGTGGTAAAGCGCATCACCTAGCTGAATCGGCCGGTCACTGGCCCCACCATAGAAGAACGGAAAGGCGCTAAGCAGCCAGGTAACCACTGCTGCCCCAATTAGGGAGGCGTCAGCTCTAAGCTGCTCTTTCCAGCCGTCTAGCGCGCCATCTCCACGAGTAACTGAAGCTGGGTCAGTGCCAATCCAGCGCCGCAAAGCCCAGCGCAAAGACAGCATCAACAACGCACACAAAATGGTGGCGTTAATAACCGGGTTCCAGTCCCAGTGCAAATGCGCCCGGGCCGCCACCACCCCCAGCACAGAGTAGAGCGCAAAAGAGAAAGCCGGCGCCAAAGCCAGACGTCGCAAACTCCCGCGCAAACCAGCTGATACCGCCAACACCCAGCCCGTCCCAAACAAAGCCAATAGCAGGGACGGAAGGGTGGTTAAGGTAGGCAGCCAGTTAGCAATCAACGGATCACATCCACGATTACCCGTGCTACGGCATCAGCAGCCGCCCGCTGGGAGCGATTTTCCACCACCCACTTGCGTAGCTGCTGGCGCCACTTAGGAGTCTGAGGGCTTTGGGCACGTTTGAGTGCGGCCAGCATAGCCTGGGCCACGTCGTCCACACGGTAATCAACCGCCCAACCCAGATCTTGGCTACGCACCTCCTTAACTACCGGGCCTAGGCCCGCATAAATCACCGGGGTGGCGCAGGCCAAAGCCGAAAGCACCTTAGTGGGGTAAGCAAAGTCGTAACCCTGACCGGGCTTAATCGACACCAGCGCTGCCACCGCGTCACTTTGCCAAGCCGCAGCCGAGCGGGGATCTTGCGGGGGCAGCACCAAGGCGGCCGGGGTTTGGGCGGAGTAAGCGTCGTTTATCTGCTCAGCCAGCTCAGTTAGCACCGGCCAATGCGAACCTTTACCAATGAAAACCAGCTGCGCCTGGGGGACCTGGGCACGTACCTGTTTAAAAGCCTCAATGAAAATATCGGCCCCCTGCCACTCACTAGCCGTGCCAGCATAAATAAAGTAGGGGCCAGTAACGCCATGAGCCGCACCAATATGGCCAGAAACCGGGGTAAAACGGTCAGTGTCAATACCGTTATTAACCACCTCAACACGCCGGGCCCCCAGCTGACGGGCCCGGATAGCGACGCCGTCGTTAACCGCAATCACAGCCTTAGCCCCCCGCATTGCGAAAGACTCCATCAGCTGCACAGCCTTAGCCACCGCCGGGCTGACCCCGGTAGAAACCGTGGCGTCACTCCACACATCAGGGGCATACCACACGTAAGGGATACGTCGCAGCGTAGTTACCGCACGCACCACCACGCCGGTAGTAGGCGGGGGTTCTACCAGCAACACCGCCGGCTTTTTAGCCGCCAGCAAACGGCCAAACAAGGGCAGGTCAAAAGACATATAGGGCACATAGCCGCGCAGGTAGCCGGACTTATCGCGCAGCACCGGCCAGCGACTAACGCTTACGCCCTGGGGATCTTCAGGTTTAGGGCCATCAGCTGGGGGCTGGCTGGTAAGTACCCGCACCGGAATGTCTAGCCGCCGCAAAGCCCGTTCTACGCCGTCGAGCCTGAAAGAAGCCGCAGCCGCCTCCGGCAGATGAATACGGGTAGCCAGAGTTACCCCTTTAGCCTTAGCACGCGCTAACTTGTCGGCAAAAGGCTGGTGCGCCTGACTTGCCATGCCGGCTTGCTGATCACTCACGCTTTAGCCCCCTTTTGTCCTAGTTCAAAAGCTACCTGCTGGGCGCGCTGAGCCCAGGTGTTGGCCTTACCTGCAGCCTTAGCCTGCCGGTGCAGCTTGTTTACTTCCTGTGGATTAGCTTGGAGACGACTCAGTAAGGTAGGCAGCACCCCAGCCCCATAAGGAGCCACCCAGCCGGCCTCATTATCGGCTACCACCTGGGCTGCCAAGGTACCTGCAGAAGCAATCACCGGCTTACCGTGGCCTAAATATTCAAAAAGTTTAACCGGCGCCGCAAACTCACGATACGAGTCAGGCTGCACAAACAGCACGCAAGCATCAGCATTGTCATAAAGCTGTTCAAGCTCAGCCCCACTGCGGTGCACCACCTGCACCGAGCTATCCATGAGCGGCTCATACTCACCGCGCATCTGCTCCCACTGCTGCTGGTGAGTGCAAATAGTTAGATTCACGCCGGGCGTGGCCGCCACCGCTCGCACGCATTCGTGCAGCTGGTAGTGACCAGAAACCGAGCCAATATAAAGTAGGTTCAACTGCCCATTATTGGGGCTGGCGCTATCCACCAGTTCACAGCCTGGCGGCAAGGCCGCCATACGCTGGGCTGGGAAGATGGGCACATGCGCCCCCATAGCCATACTGGGCAGGTAAAGCACATCCACATAGCGCTTATACCAAGACAGGTCATAGTTGTAGACCGCGCTCATAATGGTGGCCATGGGCTCACCTACGCGCTCGCGGTAGTCACCAAATTTCCAGTAAATGTCGCGGTAAAACAGCCCCGAGGGGATCTGGTAGCGGCGCGCCAGGGCAAATAGCTCCACATCCAAAACCGGGTGCGGCGGCAGGTGGCGCGGCTCGGTGAGCATGGTGGGAATGGTGGCGGACTCAGAGTAAAGAAAATCGATTTTCTGCCCGGCTGCTAGGCGTGCTTTTAGGGCTTTAATGGCCCGACGACGTCGGCGGCCATCACCGGTAACGTCCAGCACCTCATAGCCAAGTGATTTAAACGCGTCATACATGCGCACAGGGCGAATCCCGGAGGCAGAGGTGGCCTGCCGATTTAGAGCGTAGGGGGCGTGATAAACCATAGTAGGCATAAGGCAATCTTACTGTTTAAGCACCTACACTTATATAGCCAGGTGAATAAACCCCACCGGTATCTCGGCTCAGGCGCATTATCCCCGCTAAACTGGAGTCATGCGCGTTATTTCCGTAGTCGGGGCTCGCCCCCAGTTCGTCAAGCTCGCCCCGGTCGCCCACGCTTTCGCTAAGGCTGGAATTGAGCATGTAATTGTCCACACCGGTCAGCACTATGACCCCATGCTTTCTGACGTGTTCTTTAAGGACCTAGGTATTCCTGCCCCGGATGTGCACCTAGGGGTAGGCTCAGGCTCTCACGGGGTGCAGACCGGCGCCATGCTAGCTGCTATGGATGAGGTATTTGAGCGTTACCAGCCTGACTGGGTGCTGGTTTACGGCGACACCAACTCCACCCTGGCCGGTGCGCTTAGCGCAGTTAAGCTGCACTTCCCGGTAGCCCACCTAGAGGCTGGGCTGCGTTCTTTCAACCGCTTGATGCCTGAAGAAATTAACCGCGTGCTCACTGACCACGCCGCTGACCTGCTGCTTACCCCCACCCAGGAGGGCGCTAAGCACTTGGCTGAAGAGGGCCTAGCTGACAAGACCGTGATCGTGGGCGACGTCATGACTGACGTGCTCTACCAGGTGCGTGACCAGGTTGCCGCTCAGCCCAGCCCGGTTATGAAGGAGCTGGATCTGGCTGAGGGGGCCTACTCGCTGGCTACTATTCACCGTGCGGAAAACACCGACGACGCCGCTCGCCTAACCTCCATTCTTGACTCGCTGGGGGCTGTGGACCACCCGGTGGTGCTGCTAGCTCACCCGCGCCTGGTAGCTAAGTGCTCCGAGCACGGCATTGACCTGTACGCCAAGCGTGGCAACCTGCTGGTACACCCCCCGCTGGCCTACCCTGACCTGGTAGCTTCGGCCCTGCACGCACGCGGCGTGGTTACCGACTCCGGTGGACTACAGAAGGAAGCTTTCCTGCTGCGCGTACCTTGCACCACTGTGCGTCCCCAAACTGAATGGGTGGAGACCGTGCAGCTGGGTTGGAACATCCTGGTTGAGCCCGGCAGTGCCCTAACTGAGGCCGCTAGCCGCCCGCGCCCGGCTGAGCCGGCCCCTGAGGTGGCTCACCCCTATGGCGACGGGCACGCCGCTGAGCGCGTCGCCGAGGTTTTGCTAGCTAAGTAACCCCTGCTAGCCAAGTAACTCTACTAGCCGAATAAAAGCCAGATTATGCGTATCGCCATGGTGGCCACCTGGCTACCCACCAAAGTAAATCCAGGTTCAGGTATTTTCGTGGCCAGAGATGCTGCCGCCCTGGCAGCTTTAGGCCACCAGGTGCAGCTAATCCATTTAGTGTCTCCCGCTTTAGATGATGGGCGTGAGCGCACCTATACTTTGGGTGTGCCCACGCTGCGGGTGCCCCTGAAGGTTTCTAGCCCGCTTTCACTGGCCCGCGCCCGCGCGCGCCTAGAGCAGCTAACTGCCGGCGCCGATGTGGTGCATACGCAGGCTATTTCGGCATTGTTTCCCTATATGCTGCGCCGCCCAGCCCAGCCTTGGGTGCATACCGAGCACTGGTCGGGCGCTACCTCCACTTACACCAACCCGTTTATACGTCGGGGCGTGCATACGCTACTAAATGCGCAGGCACTACCCGACACGGTGACGGCGGTTAGTAACTTTTTGGCTAACCATTTGCGCCCTTACCGCCACGGCAAACCCCTGGTGGTGGTGCCTAACCAGGTAGTGCGCCCGCAAACTTTGACCCCTCCCCCACGCTCGCTGCACCCCGACGCACCGCTAAAGCTAGTGGGCGTGGGCGGGTTAATTGAGCGTAAAGGCCCGCTGCTGGCTTTGCAGATTTTGCATCAGCTTTCTGGCCTTGGCTTAAAAGCTAAGCTGACCTGGGCTGGTAGTGGCCCACTACTGGAGCAGTGCCGTGAGCAGGCCGCCGCTTTAAGGGTGGATGCTACTTTCTTGGGCCAGGTGCCTGCCGCGCAGATCCCCCAGCTAATTAGTGACAGCGACATGTTCTTAGTACCCACCAGTGGGGAGACTTTCTTCCTGGGCGCCGCTGAAGCTATTGCCGCTGGCCGCCCGGTGGTTACCGGCAGCTATGGGGGTCACACAGATTTCCTTGATCCGGCGGTTTGTGCCCTGGTTAGTGGGCGTGACCCGCTAGCCTGGGCCCAGGCCCTGGAGCAGTTGGCTCAGCGCACAGCCGCCTGCTGCGCGCAGGAGGTGGCCGCTACCCTGCCTGATGCTTTCAGCGCCCCCCAGGTGGCTAAGCGTTATGTGCAGGTTTACCAAGACACTATTGCGGCGCGTTAATCCCTTAAATCAGGGTAAATATCGTATTTGGACACTGTCTACCCGGCTATTTTGGAGAGTAAATGAGCAAGGTAATTTTCGCTTCCCACTCGCGCTGGTGTCAGCCGGGCACTTTTAACGACGACGCCGCAGCCTCCCCCGCAGCCACCTGCGCTGCTGGCACTGGCGCGGCCCCCAGCGCGGCTGATGCCAAGTCCCCCGCCGACAGCCCTATACAGCAGTGGTGGGCTAGCGCACCCAACAGCAACCAGCCTCACGCGCCTCTGCCCACCTCCCCTGAGCAGGTGGGCCAGTGGGCCCATAAGCAGGCAGGCCAGTGGAGCGGCGTCGTCGTGACTAAGAGCGGGGCGCTACTAAGCAGCGACATGCCGCGCTCATTCCCCCTGCTATACCGCTACGTGGCGGGCACCTGGCTGGTAAGTGACGACCCCCAGATACTTATCGACGCCGCCCCCACCAGCTGGGACACCACCGGGCGTCTCCAGTTCCGCCATGGTGCCTACACCCTGGGCACACGCACCCTGCTAAAGGGGATTTACCAGCTGCCCGCCGCCTCCAGCGTGGAGCTAATCGACGGCGACCCCACCCCCCACGTACACCCCTGGAAGGCGCTGCGCTACCACCAGCGCATCACTGACGAACCCACTTTCCGCCAGCTTTTCACTCAGGCACTAGAGCAAGCGGTAGAGCGGGTAGTTAAACTCACCCAGGGTCGGCGCCTGGCGGTGCCGCTGTCGGGCGGGCTTGATTCACGCTTGATTTTGAGCCTGCTTAAGCTAGCCGGCGCCAGTGACGTAGTGGCTTTCACCTACGGCACCGCCGGTTCGCGCGAAGCCAAGATCTCCCAGCAGGTAGCGCAGTCACTGGATGTGCCCTGGTATTTCGTTGAGCTTAGCGAAGCCAAGGTGCGCCAAGCCTGGCAGGCCGAGGGCGGCGCCTTTATCCGCAACGCTTGGGCGGGGGCCTCCCTACCCCACTATCAGGACTGGTATGCGCTACGTGAGCTAACCAGCACCGGGGTGCTACCCGCCGGCACCGTGATTTTGCCGGGCCACACCATTGTGGGCAACCTGCACGGCCAGGAGCTGCTAGACCCCAAGACTCCAATGAGCCGCAAGGACTGGGTTGAGCTACTAGCCCACCAGCACCTAAACCTGCAAGGCCAGCAGGATCTGGTGGCGGCTCTAGCCCCTATCCGCAAGCCCCTGCTAGAGGCGGTTGATGAGCTGCTGACGGTAGACACCCTGGACGCGCGCCAGAGCCTCATTGAGTGGTTCAACGTCCGCGAGCGCCAAGCCAAATACATTAACCACTCTATGCGCGCCTATGAGCATTTTGGTTTAGATTGGGCTTTGCCGATGCTCGATCTTGAGGTGATTGAGGTTTGGGAGCGTGGGGGCCTGGCTTTCACTGATGAAGAGCGTATCTGGTACAAGAATTTGATTGCCCAGATTTATGCGCGGGTTAGCGGCACGCAGCCGCAGCTGTATGCGGCTGGGGTTAACGCGATTCCTGCTGCCCCTAGGCGCGCGGCAATTAAGGTTCTGTCTACCCTGCGCCTGGATAAGGCGGTTAGCTCGCTGCTTACTACCCGCGTGCAGCTGCGTCACCCTATGGCTTTCCAGGCGCTACTGCCGGCGGGTAGCGCGGCTACTTATGCCCCACAGCTACTCAAAGGCCGCAGTCTTAACGGTATTTTTGCCGACCTGTTTTTAGCTGATACTTGGGCGGCGGATTCTAATGTGTTTACGGAGGTTATTTAACCGTGCCTGCTTCCCTAGCGCGTTTTCGTTCCCTAGCGACTGCGCGCTTATACCTTTGCGTGCCCAGCGCCCTGTTTTATTTGCTGTTAGCGGTGTTTTGGGGGTGCCTATGGCGCCTGCCGCTGCTTAACGGCGATGATCGGCTTTTCGCTAACGCTTCTAATTTGCCCCATGGCCGCCAAACTTGGGCGGGTATTACCACTATGGTGGATAAGACCTGGAATACCTTTAATGGGCGCCTAGCTGATGGGCTAGGTGCGGCCTGGTTTGGTTTTGGTTTGGGCGGGGCCCGGGTGCTGATGGCGCTGGGGTACGTGCTGTTTGCGTTTTTGGTGTGGGTTTATGCCACTCGCCTGGGCCCTAAGGATGAGGGTGACTATGCGCAGCTAAGTCCCTGGCGTACCTGGGTGCGCCGTGATTTGTTGGCACAGCTTTTAGCTAGTGCGATCCCGTTTATGCTGATTGGGTTTCATTTCCATTTAAGCGGCAGCGCAGTGTTTTCGATGGCTGTGGTGTGGAATTACCTGTTTTCTTTGAACCTGGTGCTGGTGGCTTTCTATCCGCTGGCTAGGGCGGCGCGTGGGGGCTTTTCTTGGCGTTGGCAGTTGGCGGCTGCCCCGCTGATTGTGTTGGCCATGGTGATGCATGAGATGACTTCTGTGGCCGCGCTGGGTTTGGTGGCTGGTTTGTTGGCTTTTTGCCCGCGTCTGCTTACCCGAGCGATTACTTGGGTTTCGCTAGCGGCTACCAGCTACGGTTTTTATCTGAAAGTTACCGCCCCGGGGTTGTGGGAACGTATTGAGCGCAACTCTAAGCCCACCGGTTCGCCTAATGATTTGCTGCCTGAGGAGGTAAAGCTGCATTTGCGCCTGGCGGGCACGCTCGCCAATGTAGCGGTGGTGTATATCGCCTTGGTGGTGCTGGTGGCAGTGACTTTGATTTGGCTGCATGGGCGTGCTTTATTGGCGACGACGCCGTCTTGGTCGCGTTGGCAGCCCAGCCGGAGCCTGTGGGTGAGCTCGCTAGTGGCCCTGTATGCGGTTAGCGCCGCCTGTGTGGGGGCGTGGATTATGGCTGGGCGGCGTTATTTGTTAATTATCGACGACGCCTATGGGCGTGGCCGCTACCCGCTGATCACCCAAATGGATGACGCTAGTGGCGCGGTGATTGGCTGGGCTATAGCTAGTTTTGTGATGCTGGCGCTGCTGGCTTTAACCCTGCCTAGACAGTTGGTGGGGCCCCTACCCCTGGCCTTGTTTGGGGCGATTGCGGTTTCTTTGGCGGCTAATAGCTATATGGCCCGTTCGCTTTATGCCGGGGTGGGCCGTGACCACTACATTGCTTTGCTGCTGATGGGCACGCTGATCATAACTAACCTGGTGGCGCTGTCTCGCCTCAGCGGGTCAGGCCGGGCGGTTAGCGTGCTTAGCGGTGGGGTGCTGTTTGTGGCCGCCTCTACCCTGGTGCTGTGCGCTAACCAGCTGCTGGTTAACTATGGGGCTTGGCAGCAGGTGGAGGCCCAGTTTGCGGCGGCCGCTAACGGGCAAAGCACGCTGGTTGAGATCCCTAAAACCATGCCTTGTAATAACGTGATTTCGTATCAGTGGATTGATCCGCCCACTTCTAATGTGAAGCATTTGCGCATCTTCTATGGCCTAAGCTCTAAGGTGCAGATCAAGACTGTACCCCAGGAGCTAACCTGTGCCCCGGCCACAAACCGCTAGCCGCTACCGTCTGCCCACAGCCAATGCGCCGGGATGGGGCGCGGGGCGGGGCGCCGTCGAGCTTAGGGCAGACGCCGCATACGGCGACGAATTGCCACCAGCCCCCACGCCATATTCCACACGTCACGCACTTTAATGCGGGTGGCGTGGGCGCCCTGGTCGGCGGTGAGCACCACCGGCATTTCTGTGATCGGCATCTGGCCGTCGTGTTCAGCTAAAGCCACAATCTCGGTGGAGCTAAGGTAGCCGTTTTCTACCAGCAAGCTGCGGTGGGCGCGAATCCAGTCGCCGTCGATAAACAAAGTTCCCTGCGGGTCACCCACTTTAGAACCCAAAATTACCCGGCGCATCAGCCTAAACACTGCTGAAATAGCCGCACGTGCCATACCGCGATCCACCTGCGAATCAGGGTGGGCTTTAGAACCAATAGCTAGTCCAACAGTGGGGTGGGCCCACCAATAATCCAGGTCAGAGGTGCCAAAAGGCAGGTCGTCGGCGCTAAAGACCACTAGTGGCGCCGTCGAGACACTAATGCCCCGCCTATAGGCACGCCCCATCCCCTTAGCGCTAGCCACCGCCTCCACGGTGAAAATATCCACCCCGTCATAAAGGCTGGGCCCATAGGTAAGCGCTAAGCCCTCCAGCAGCTCAGCGGTGCCATCCTGGGAGGCGTTTTCAACCACAATGGCACGCATAGGCACCCGCCGCCCCCGCGACCAGGCGGCCAGACGCGCTAGAGTCCCTTCCAATACGGTCACCGAGTTGTGGGCAGGAATAATAACGTCAATAGCTCCCGGCAGCTCACGCGGCTGTGCCTGGGCTACCTGCAGGCGGCGTGGGAAGACCACATAGCGGTAAATCGGGTAGTTCCACACGGTAGTTACGGCGGTGCAAATAATCTTGCCCAGCGTAGCCGAAAGCCCCAAATGATCCACTAAAGCAATCATGGCCACAGTGGTAGCCAACCAGTTAAAGCCCACCAAAACGAAATACATGATGAGCGAATACAGGCGATTGGCGTAGCTTTTAAAAGCAAAGTTACGCTGGCCTAAATAATTAACTGCAAAGCCGCTCCAGTAGCCGGCAGCAACCGCTAAAGCCGTAGCCATCTGCGCAGCTAGCGGGGTGGTGGCCACCAACACCATGCGGGTAACTACGGTTACTAGCAGGTCCACCACGAAGGCGGTGCCACCAACACCTAGATAACGCAGTATCGATGATTTAAATAAACGCGCTAGCATCCCGTTTCCTAACTGAATCAGCGCTAATTATACAAACTGGGGCCGCACTATCGAGTGCGACCCCAATTTGATGAGATTAGTTTTAGAAGTGGACAGCCTGCCCGCTAGCAGCAGAAGCCAAGATGCCTTCCACTACCTTCAGCGCGTTTAGGCCTTCTTCCATGGAAACGTGCTCATTGCCCTTACCCAAGATGGCGTCACGGAAGTGCTCGTGCTCCACAGCCAGCGGCTCGCGCTTGGCTAGGGCGTAACGGGTTACCGTGCCTTCGCTTACGCCGCGGAAAGCAGCGATCTGATCCCACTGCAACGGCATGTCGCCGTTTTCGTAGAAGGTCAAATCACCCATAGCGGTGTCAGCTACTAGGGCACCGTGCTCACCGGTCACAATAGTGGTGCGGTCCTTGAAGGGGGTCAGCCAGTTAACCAGGTGGTTAACCAGCACACCGTTCTTGAAGGAACCAGAAGCTACCACCATGTCCTCGTGCTCGCGGCCCGAGCGGTGGGCGGTCTGGGCGTAGATTTCCTTGTATTCGCTTCCGGCAACCCAGGCGGCCAGGTCAACGTCGTGGGTGGCCAGGTCCTTGACCACGCCGACGTCGCTGATGCGGGCCGGGAAAGGCGACTGACGGCGGGTAACCACCTGGTAGACGTCACCTAGCTGGCCTTCAGCTAGACGCTTGCGCATCTCCAGCAGGGCCGGGTTGCAGCGCTCAACATAGCCCACCGCACCGATCAGGCCGGCAGACTTGAAGGCTTCAGCTACACGCTGGCCGGCCTCCACTGAGGCAGCCAGGGGCTTTTCAACCAGGGTGTGCACCCCAGCTTCAGCCAGAGCCAGGGCGGCCTCCTCATGGAAGACGGTAGGCACAGCCACAATGGCGGCGTCGATACCTACCTCAATCATGGCAGAAACGGAGTCCAGCACCGGCAAAGAACCGGCCACCCCGAAGCGGTCACCACCCGGGTCAGCTACAGCTACCAGCTCAAAGCCCTCAGTGTTGCGGGCGTTGCGCACATGGTGGCGCCCCATCGAGCCTAGGCCCAGGACACCAACGCGAAGCGAAGCACTCATCAGGCACCAGCCTTCACAACAGCAGCCACGGCCTCAACAATGCGCTCCAGGTCAGCCTGGCTCAGCGAGGGGTGTACCGGCAGCGACAGGCACTCGCGAGCAGCCTTCTCGGTGACCGGCAGTTCCAGGCCGGGAGCGTACTTGGTCAGCGAGTCCAGACGGTGGTTGGGGATCGGGTAGTACACGCCCGAGCCTACCTGCCACTGCTCACGCAGGGCCTTTTGTAGCTCGTCACGCTCGCTGGCGCTAGCACCCTCGAAACGGATGGTGTACTGGTGGTAGACGTGACGGTAGCCCTCGGGCACGAAGGGGGTGACTACACCCTCAACCCCGGCCAGGCCCTCGTTTAGGAAGGCGGCATTTTCCTGGCGCTGCTTGGTCCAGCCAGCCAGCTTGCTTAGCTGTACGCGGCCCACGGCGGCGCCGACGTCGGTCATACGGTTGTTTAGACCCACCAGCTCGTTGGCGTACTGGCGCTCCATACCCTGGTTACGCAGCAGGCGCGAGCGGTGGTATACACCCTCGTCACGGGTGGTGATCATGCCGCCCTCAAGGGAGGACATGTTCTTGGTGGGGTAGAAGGAGAAGGAACCCCAACGGCCGAAGGTACCCACCTTGGTGCCGTCGATGGAGGCGTCATGGGCCTGGGCGCAGTCTTCGTAGACGTCTAGGCCGTGGCGCTGAGCGATTTCTAGGATCGCGGGCATGTTGGCGGGCAGACCGTATAGGTGCACGACCTCAATGGCGCGAGTGTTGGGGGTGATAGCAGCTTCAACCGCAGCCGGGTCCAGGGTGAAGGTGTTTACGTCGATGTCGGCAAACACCGGGGTGGCGCCGGAGATGGCCACAGAGTTGGCGGTGGCGGCGAAGGTGAAGGAAGGCACGATTACCTCAGCGCCGGGCTCTAGCTCGCTAGCTAGGGTGGCTAGGTGCTGGGCGGAGGTACCGGAGTTTACGGCCACACAGTGGGCGCCGCTAACTACCTGCTCGGAGAATTCGTCCTCGAAGGCCTTTACCTGAGGACCCTGCACCACCATGCCGGAGGCGATAACCGCGTCCACGGCAGCGCGCTCCTCAGCACCGAAGACAGGCTTTGCCGGGGGAATGAATGCGAGTTCCATTTACTTTTCTACCTCTTTCAAAGTGGTGTTGGAGTTTGAGTCTGTGACTTCCTGATAGTGAGTCCCAGTGGCGGGGCAACGCCACACACCCGCCTGTTCGGTAGCTACCAGCGGTTCGCCGGCTTTACCAACCCAAGCAATGCGACGTGCGGGCACGCCCGCTACCAGCGCATAGTCGGGTACATCCTTGGTGACCACGGCGCCAGCTGCCACAGTAGCCCAGGCCCCGATGGTTACCGGAGCTACACATACACTGCGCGCACCAATCGCCGCGCCGGTCTTGATGGTTACCCCTACAGGCTCCCAGTCCGAAGCTGACTTAATGGTGCCGTCAGGATTAACCGCGCGCGGGAAGTGATCGTTAGTAAGGGTCACAGCCGGGCCGATGAAGACGCCGTCGTCAATCACGGCGGGCTCGTAGACCAGAGCGTAGTTTTGGACCTTACAGTTATCACCCATCTTTACGCCCTCACCGATGTAGGCACCACGGCCCACAATGCAGTTACGGCCAATCTGAGCGTGCTCTCGCACCTGTGCTAGATGCCAAATACTTGACCCGTCACCAATTTGAGCCTCGGGTGAGACATCCGCCGTATCAACGATGCGTACTGCCACGTTGGTTAGCTCCTTTACGCAAAAACTGCATGAGACAAGGTCAGTCTATCCCTAGTTTTTCTGCTAATCGAGCCCATAGGGCTACGTGAATAGGAGTTAGTTCATAGCGCAGATGTAATTTCCTGGCACAATTGCGTTTATGCAAACTTTTGACCCGGCCGAGCAGACCTGGCTCGTTGTCCCTCTTTACAATGAAGCCCAGGTAGTGGCTGAGGTTATCGCCAATGCGCGCAAAACCTTCCCTAATGTTGTTTGCGTTGACGACGGTTCACGCGACGATTCAGCTGCGCAAGCCCGCTCTGCGGGGGCGATTGTGGTCTCCCACCCGCTTAACCTAGGCCAAGGTGCTGCCCTACAAACCGGCATCACCTATGTGTTAACTCGCACTAATGCTCGCTATATAGCTACTTTTGACTCTGACGGCCAGCACTCCACTGATGATGTTATGGCCATGGTGCGCCGCGCCCATGATGAGGATCTGGCGATTGTGTTGGGATCGCGTTTCCTTGAGGGCACCGCCGATACTGGCACGCTTAAGCGCATTGTGCTGCGTACCGCCGCTTGGGTTGGTTCTAAGACTTCAGGTATGAAGCTCACTGACGCCCACAACGGCCTGCGCCTGTTGCGCCGTGACGCCGCCGAAAAGTTGGATCTGCACCAAAACCGGATGGCTCACGCTAGCGAAATTATTCGCCAGCTTGGCGCCAGTGGCCTGCCTTGGGCTGAGCAGCCGGTACACATTGAGTACACCGATTATTCGCGTTCTAAGGGCCAGTCCTTGTGGAACAGCGTTAATATCCTCGTCGATTTGATGTTCAGCTAAGGAGCTAGCTAAATGGATTCTCAGTTTTTAATTAAGAGCCTGCTAGCCCTGGGCGTGGTGCTTATGGGCGTGATGCTGCTGCGCAACTCTGGCGGAGCTAAGCACATGGCTGGGCGCCGTATTGTCACGCTGGCCTTTGTGGTTTTTGCCCTGGTCACGATTGCGGTGCCGTCCCTGACCACCTATCTGGCTCACTTTGTGGGCGTTGGCCGTGGTACTGACTTGCTGCTTTATGCGCTGGTGCTGGCCTTCTTGGCGTCTTTGCTTTCCAGCTTCCGCCGCGCCTCTATCCAGGAGCGGCGCCTGACTAAGTTGGCCCGCGCTTTTGCTTTGGCTCAGGCCCCCGACCCCAGTGCTTTGGGTCCGGTTCCCCCGGCAGATAAGGCCGACGACGCCGCCAAGTAAGTTTTTGCCCCCGACTTTGCTGCCCAGCCGGGCACCACTTAGCCAGGTGCCCCCTTGGCCGGACGCCACTTAGCCGGGCGCCGTCGGCAAAAACCCGGGGATAAAACCCAGGGACGTGAATAAGCCCCCCAAGCTCGGGGGGCTTAAGTGTGCTTAGCGCAGTGTTTAAGCACGCACAGTATCTAGGCGTACGCAGCGTTTAGGCGTGCTTGGTGCGCTGGTTGGGACGACGCACTTCCATTTCTTCACGCAGGCTCAAGCCGGCGTTAATGGCTCCACGCAGCGGGGCCTGCCACAGGTGCGGGTAGATACGCGACATGTATAGGCGCGCTGAGGCATGGTGGGCGCGGATCATGTTTTCAGGCCGGGCTTTCCAGCTGGCGCCTTGCTCATGTACTACTACCGCCCCGGGTACCTGCAGGTTTTCATAGCCTGCCTTCCCCACGCGGGCACCTAGGTCCACATCCTCAAAGAACATGAAGTAGGCGTCGTCAAAGCCACCTAGCTCCTGCCACACTTTACGCGGCAGCAGCAGGCAGGCCCCTGAGAGCCAACCCACCGGGTGGATGGTGTCTTCATTGGTGCCGTGGTAGGCCTTGGTTAGCGGGTTTGAAGGCCAAATGCGCCCTAGGAAGGCGTGGCCGGCGCCGCGTCCCAGGGTGGGCAGGGCGCGTCCGGAGGGGTAAACCGTGCCGTCGGTGTTAAGCAGGCGCGGGCCTAGCGAACCGGCGCGCTTATTGGCCAGGCCAGCGGCCACCAGCACATCTAGGGCACCGGGGCGGAACACTAGGTCAGGGTTGGCCACCACAATCCAGTCTTCACTTAGATCCTTGGCAGCAAAGTTCACTCCCCCGCCGTAACCCAAGTTGCCCGGGCCGTAGCCACGGTCAGTGTTGGGGTCGCGCACTACGGTTGCGTTGTATTTGGCGGCTAATTCATCTACTAGCTCGTGCTGGGCGCCGTTGTCGGCAATGTACACGTTCACCTTTGCGCTGGTTGCCGGCGCAATAGAAGCCAGGAAACGTTCCAGTTCACTACCGGGGTTGTAGGTAACCGTGATTAACCTAATGGTTTGCTCAGACACATCCGGCGTAGCTTGGCTCGGGCTTAGTAGCTCTTCTGCGCTAACTTCTGAGCCGCGCTCAGCGGCAGATTTATCAAGGTTTTCAGGCACGTTCTTCTACTCTTAGGCTCGATTATTCTGGCGGTAACTAGACCACACTTAGTAGTTTTATAACCTATCTGACTGAAAACATCCTCAACGTTACCTAAACTTGACCTCATGACTGCGTCTAAGCTCCCCCCGCGCCATAGTGCAAAGGAACTGGTAAACCACCGATTGCGCCGTTTTTTTTACAGTGCTCTAGCGGCGGTATTGTTTGTCACTTCCTTTGGCGCTATGGCCTGGCATGACCTGCAGTCTTCGGTTAACCAGATCGACCCTAATCAGTTCCTCATTGGTAATCGCTCCAATCGCCCTGTCACTGACTACGACGGACGTGCGGTAAACATTTTGGTAATGGGTACTGACTCGCGTCAGGGCGCCAACAACATCGACGGCGGCGCGGCCACTGAGTCTTCGGCTCGCTCTGACACCACCATGATCATGCACATTAGTGCCGACCGTAAACGTATTCAGGTGGTTTCTATCCCCCGTGACACTATGGTGGATATTCCTGAATGTAAGAGCGCTGATGGCACTATCACCGACTCGATGTATGCACAGTTCAACACGGCCTTTGCTAACGGCGCCGGGAGTGGAGATTTAAGTGCCCGCGCCTTGGCTGCCGGGGCGGCCTGCGCTATTTCCACCGTGGAGAAGCTAACCGACATCCACATTGATGACTACATGGTGGTGGACTTTGCTGGCCTTAAAAACATGGTGGATGCTCTAGACGGCGTCGGCGTGTATGTCAGTGAAGACATTGATGACCCCGAATACACCCAACTCAAGCTTGATAAGGGTTGCCACCACCTTGATGGTTCGGCAGCGGTTATGTATGCGCGTGTGCGTCACGGCGTCTCTGACGGCTCTGACCTGCACCGTATTGAGCGCCAGCAGAACCTGATGGGCGCCATGATGCGTACCGCTATGCGTAAGAACCTGCTCACTAGCGCCCCTGACCTGTACGCCTTCGCTAAGGCCGCGCTGGGCACACTAACCACTTCCCCGCATGTGGGGCAGCTAAACACTCTGGCTGGTTTAGCTATGAGTGTGCGTACTATTGGTTTTGCTGGCATTGAGTTCATCACCGCCCCTAATGAGGCTGACCCCGATGACCCCAACCGCGTGGTTTTGCGTGAAAAAGACGCCAAAGCCCTGTGGAAGTCCTTGAAGGACGACAAGCCGGCCCCCACTAACACCGTTTCTTCTACCGCTAACGGCACCCCGGCCCCGGCCGCCACTGCCACCGCCCCTGAAACTGAGGACCCGGCGCAAGAGACCGAGCCCAGTAGCGAAGAAACCACTCAGGCTCCCGCACCCAAGGCGTCGTCGCCCGCCCCGGCACCCAAGGCTTCCGCTACCCCCACTACCGACCCCGCATTACAGTGCAAGTAAGGGAGGGTAAATAGTTGACTCAGTTTCCCCCTAGTCAGCCGCCCAGGCGCCGGCGTTTAGTCACTAATGACTCCGGCGCTGACCAACCACCTACCGCAGCCGGTTCCCAGGGCGGTGCTGGCACCCCGGCGCGTCGTAATTCTGGCTCTAGCCGGGTTAACCCCAAGTCCACTAGGTCTGGCTCTGGGGCACCGGCGCAGCCAATTTCAACCCGTTCTACCTCTGATGAGGCTACCCGCGCCGCTGGTTCGGCGCAGGCACGTCCCTCTAGCCGGGTGGGTCGCTCTGGCGGCGCTGTGCCGCTTCCCGACGCCCGCCCCGGCCGCGCGCCCAGCCGCCCAGACTGCACGCCCAGCTACTCAGGCCGCCCCGGCGCCCGGGCACGCTAGTGGAGCGCAAACAGCCTTACCCCAGTCACTGTCTGGTCAAAGTGCCGCGCGCACCAGTGGGCCGCAGACGATTCCCCCACAGTCGATTCCTCCGCGCACTGGCTCAGCGCAGGCGCGTCCTTCTAGCCGGGTGGGTCGCTCTGGCGGCGCCGTACCTCTTTCCGACGACGTCGCCCCCGCACGCCCAGCCGCCCAGGCTACCCAGGTAGGACGCGGCGGGGCCCCTACGCGCACTGGCCTGCGCCCAGCCGCCCAGCCAGCAACTGTGCCCCCTAGGCGTAACTCTCGTGCATCCTCACGCCCAGTAATGCCCACACGTTTACCAATTGACGAACCACCGGCCAGCCCTAGTCGCGGCAAGCGCCGCTGGCTTAAATACACCAGCGCAGTGCTAGCCGTCATTTTGATTACCCTGTGTGGCTACACCTGGCACCTGTGGAATAAGGCCAGTGACCAGCTGCGCCGGATTGATGCACTGTCAAGCATGGCTGACACTCCCGGCGAGACCTGGCTGATTGTGGGTTCAGACTCGCGTTCCGACGGCGCCATTGCAGATACCACCACCGCCGGCCAGCGCGCCGACTCGGTGATGGTGCTGCATAAGGCTGAAAACGGCCAGACTTCACTAACCTCCCTGCCGCGTGACACCTACGTGAACATTCCCGGCTACGGTGAGGACAAGATCAACGCCTCCTACGCCTATGGCGGCGCCAAGCTGCTGGTAAAGACCGTAGAGGGCTTAACCAAGATGAAGGTCAACCACTATGTTGAAGTTGGTATGGGCGGCGTTAAAAACGTCGTCGATGCTGTAGGTGGGGTTGAAGCCTGCCTGGACTACGACGTAGATGATCACGATTCAGGTTTGATCTGGAATACCGCGCAGGGCAAATGCCAGCAGGTTAACGGCGAAAAGGCGCTAGCTTTCTCACGTATGCGTAAATCTGACCCCACTGGCGATATTGGCCGTGGCCTGCGTCAACGTGCCATTATTTCAGCGGCAGTGAAGAAGGCTATGTCTCCCTCTACCCTGCTTAACCCCTCGGCCACCAGCAAACTGGTTGACGCCGGCACTGGCTCACTGACTGTGGATAAGGATTCAGGCGTGTGGGATATTGGCCAAATGGTGCTGGCTTTCCGCTCAGCTTCAAACGATGGTCTAACCGGTGCTCCTCCCATTGAAGACCCCGACTATGAGCCGGGAGATGTGGGCTCCACCGTGTTGCTGGTAGACACCACCGCACCGATTTTCTTCGGCAAGGTACGCGACGGAAGGCTCACCGCCAGCGACTTCAACCAGGCTAAATAAGGCTCCAAATAAACAGTTAAGGCCCGTTGAGATTCACTCTCAACGGGCCTTAAGCTTTGCCAGCTCAGCGCCAGCTAGTAGTTAGAAATGTGGGCGCTTAGGGTCAGCCTGCCAAGCGGTGTAGCTGGAGGTGACAATGTCATCCAGGTTGTACTGGGCCTGCCAGCCAAGTACCTCGGTGATGCGCGTGGCGTTACCGATCAGCTTGGGCGGGTCGCCGGCGCGGCGCGGCAGCTCTTCAGGCTCCAGCTTGGAGCCAGTAGCTGCGATTACCTTGGCTACCACTTCACGCACTGAGGCACCCTGGCCCGTGCCCACGTTGAATACGTGAGCCTGCATTTGCTTGCCGTTACCCAGGTAATCCAGGGCGGCAATGTGAGCGGTGGCTAGGTCGCGCACGTGGATGTAGTCACGGATGCAGGTGCCGTCGGGGGTGTCATAGTCGGTCCCGAAGATCTTGGGGGTATCGCCCTTAACTAGGCGCTCCATAACCATCGGGATCAGGTTTAGTGTGGCCATGTCACCTAGGTCGTCCCAGCCGGCTCCGGCTACGTTGAAGTAGCGCAGACCCGCCCAGCGCAGGCCCCAGGCGCGCTCGCAGTCGGCCATCATCCATTCGCCGATTAGTTTGGTTTCGCCGTAAGGGTTGATGGGGTGGCAGGCTACTTCTTCGTCGACGACGGCGACGTCGGGCATCCCATAAACGGCTGCGGAAGAGGAGAAAATCATCTGATCCACCCCCGCCTGTTCCATGGCTGCCAGCATATTGGCTAGGCCACCAATGTTTTGCTGGTAGTACCAGGCCGGGCGAGCCACTGACTCACCTACCTGCTTGCGCGCAGCGAAGTGGATTACGCAGTCCACACCTTCTTCGCGCATTACCTGCTCTAGGCGCTCTTGGGCCTGGGCGCCAGCCACGTCAAGCTGCACTAGCTTGGCTTGACCGATGCGCTCGGGCGTGCCGTAAGACAGGTCATCTACGACAACTACTTTGTCGCCGCGCTCAAGTAGTAGACGCACAACGTGGGCGCCAATGTATCCGGCACCGCCCGCTACTAGGACGGTTCGAGGCTCGTGTTTTGTGTTCACCGCTCTATTCTAACCCTAAATTGTTCGTTTGTGTTCGATTTCGATAGTTTGTGTAGCTTCTGGGTGGTTACGCTAGAGCTTTGCAGCCTAGCTGCCGGCCAGCCCATATCAATCCAGCACCAGCTACGGTCTAGTTACCGGCCACGCGCTCAGCTAGCGCACGCCCCTTAGCCTTAGCCAGCTCACCTAGCTCCACTTGGAACTGGCGCATAGCTGCCCGCAGCTGCTGGGCCTGCTCACCCTCGCCGCTAGCCAAAATACGCACCGCTAGCAGGCCAGCGTTGCGCGCTCCGCCAATAGAAACCGTGGCCACAGGCACGCCGGCAGGCATCTGCACAATCGACAGCAGCGAATCCATGCCGTCCAGGTACTTCAGCGGCACGGGCACACCAATCACCGGCAGTTCACTAACCGCCGCCAGCATTCCCGGCAGGTGGGCGGCCCCGCCAGCGCCGGCAATGATTACACGCAAACCACGCTCGCTGGCCTGGCGGCCATACTCAATCATTTCCACCGGCATACGGTGAGCTGAAACCACCCGGGCCTCATAGCTAACACCGAACTCTTCCAGGGCCTTAGCGGCCGCTTCCATAGTGGGCCAGTCAGAATCCGACCCCATCACAATGCCTACTACAGGCTGCTTATCGCTCACGGTTTTCCTTTCAAGGTTTTTAAAGCACTAGCTAAACCACCGGGCAGCTTTACAGCTGCGGGCAGGTAAGTACATGGGCCACCTGGCGGCCAATCTCTACCGCCTGAGCGGGATCTTGCCCCTCAGCCAAACTCAAGTTCACATGCCCCAGCTTGCGTCCACGCCGAGCCTGCTTACCGTAAAGGTGAATCTTGGCTTGCGGAGCTAGCTGCAAAGCCTGGGCCAAGCGGCTAGAGGGGTCAGGTAGGAGCGCGTCAGTTTCTTGACGCCAACCAATCACGTTAACCATTACGGTGGGCGCCACCAGCTGCGCACTACCTAACGGCCAGTCCAACACGGCCCGCAGGTGCTGTTCAAACTGGCTAGTTAGAGCCCCATCCTGGCTCCAGTGACCACTGTTGTGGGGGCGCATAGCCAGCTCATTGATATACAGCTGATCGCCACCATCACCTTCAACCACAAACATTTCCACTGCCAGCACACCGGTAACCTCAAGCTCACTGGCTACGCGCTTAGCCACCTGCTGGGCTAGCGCGGCGGTAGCCGGTTTCAAACCTGGGGCTGGGGCCAGCACTGTGTCGCACATGCCCTCAACCTGCACGGTTTCCACCACCGGCCAAGCCTCCACCTGGCCACTGGGGTTACGGGCCACCAGGGCCGCAAGTTCACGGGTGAAGTTAACTGCCTGCTCTACCAGCAGGCAGCTGACCTGGGCGCCTCCTAGTGAGCCACCACCGCCCACACCGGCGCCGTCGGCCAAAGCTTTAAACCACTTTGCAGCCTCACCATTTTCAAGCTCAGCGGCGTCATTAACCAGCAGCACCCCGTGACCGTCATAGCCGCCCTGAGGGGTCTTTAACACCACCGGCCAGCCATGCTGCAAGGCAAACTCAAGCACCTCAGCGGGCTGGCTAACCGGGCTCCAAGCCGGCTGAGGCAGCTCCAAGCGCGTCATAGCGCGGCGCATTTCTAGCTTGTCGCGGGCGTAAAGCAAAGCCTGGGCGCTAGGCTGCACCGATACACCCTGGGCCGCTAACTGCTGCAACAAGGCGTGATCTTGGTGCTCGTGTTCAAAAGTTAAAACCGCTGCGTCAGCTAGATCTTGGAGCTGCTCCCCCTGTTTGGGCTGCAGCAAATCACGCACTGCCCCGGCGTCGTCGGCCCGCCCCACTGGGGCATCAGGCATTACCTGCGCCGCAGACCCGTCCGGGGCCTCCACTAAAGCACGCAGGTGCACACCTAGCGCACTCGCTTCTTCTTGCATCATGCGAGCTAACTGCCCGCCGCCAATAACTGCCACAGTTGGTGCACTCACGTTATTAGCCTACCCGCCTTAAGCGGGGCGTGCACAGAACGGCACACTTCGCAAAACCCACATAGGATATGGACGTGCAACATTCAAGTATCCCCCATCGCCTCCAGGTACTGGCAGTGTGGGCTATTGCCTCGCTGATTGGGCTGCTGATTTTTAATCTGGGCGGCCTAGACACCCCCCAGACTTATTGGAGCGCAGCTAAGCCCAGCTACCTGCAGCATGTGGCTTTTTGGGATTCTGAGTGGTACTACCGCGTGGCCACCCAGGGCTATCCCGACTCCACCAGCTTGCCGATTGGTCAAGATGGCCGCGTGGGTCAGAACACCTGGGCGTTTATGCCCATCTATGCCTATTTAAGTGGTGGCCTGGCTGGGCTACTCTCGGCTAACTATTACACCTGCGCTGTGGTGGTGGCCTGGTTGGGCTCAGCTTTGGCGGCTTTGGGTTTGGATGCCTGGATGCGTCCGCGCGTGGGTAAGGCGGCCAGTTTGCTGGGGGTGGCGATTTTCTTCACCTGCGGCCCGGCCATTATTTTGCAGCTTCCTTACGCCGAGTCTTTGGGATTGGCGCTGGTGGCGATTGGTTTCGCGGTTTTAGCTAAGCGTCGTTTTGCCTGGGCCATGGTGGTGTTTGTACTGGCTGCTTTTACCCGCCCGATCGGGGTGCCGCTGGGGGCTGCCCTGGGCCTGTGGTGGGTTTGGGAGGAGCTGCGGGCGCGCGGTCTGATTTCGACCTCCCGCTTTGATGCGTCTTTCTCTTCCGCCCGGGTTTATGCCGACGCCGACCCTTACGCCGCTAATTACGACGCCGCCACCGCTGTCCCTAATGAGGCCGCTATTGCCTCTTTTGAAACTGCACCTGACCTGACCGCGAGCGCTTCTTTTGAGGCCGCCCCGCCGGCTATTCCTGCGCCTCCTAGTGAGGCTGGCACCGTGTCCCCTAGTGAGGCTGGCGCCGTCGGCACTGAAACCACCGACTCTGCCCACGCTGGCCCGCAAGCTGGCGACTCTGAAACTAGCGGCCCTGAAGCTAGTGAGTCTGCCACTAGCGCCATTGCTTCTTTTGAGGCCACCCCCATTGCAGCAGGTGCCGAGTCCTCCCCAGGTTACGACGTCGTCGCTAATTACGAGGCCACAACCCCTAGCAACGCGCCGGCCCCTGCACCAGCCCCGCCAGCTTTACCTAGCTTTACGCCTATGGATTTAAGCCCCCTGCCGCTGAGCAGCAAAGACCGCCTGTGGCTGTTTGTTACTGCCGCAGTCACCTGCGCGGCTGCTTTGACCTGGCCGCTGCTGGCTTGGATCGCCACTGGACGCATGAGCGCATATGTGGACACGGAAACTGCTTGGCGTGGCGTGGACCTGGCCCCATTTGAGGCCTGGATTAACCGCTCTGCTAGCTTTGGTGGCGCCCACGCAGGTGTTATTGGCCTGTTTGGGGTGCTGGTGCTTAGTGCGTGCGTGCTGAGCTGGCCTCAGCTGCGTCAGTTGGGGCGGCTGACCTGGATGTGGTGCGTATGCTACTGGGTTTACCTGCTGATCTTCTTCGACCCTTCCTCCTCAGTTTTTCGCATGTTGCTGATGGTTGCCCCACTGGCCTGGGCTGTGGCAGCAAGGCTAAGTAAGCGCCCACGCGCCGCCTTGGCGGTTTTAACTGTAGGTTTGATTAGCCAGGTGTTGTGGGTAGCTTGGGTGTGGGATTACGGCTCAATTAGCATCCTGTGGGTTCCCTAAATTATTTACGGGTTTTTTCTTTAGAAACAGCTAATGGCCAAAACCTGCAGTTCAGGTCACATTTATAGACAATAGGACTATGTCAGGTTGCACAAGTTAATCGATTTGCTTTCAGTTTCAAGTTTTCATTAAGGTATTTCACTCATTTATCTACCAGTTACCTTTATTTAGGCAGTACCAAAACATCCTGACGCCCATTAGGATGCAAATATGCAGTTCCCAAACATATCCCCCAGCCGTTTCCCCCATCGGCTCCAAGTCCTGGCCGTCTGGCTACTTATAACCCTACTAAGTCTGTTGATCTTCAACCTTTCAGCCATTGACACCCCCGCAAGCCGTTGGGTGCCAGCTAACCCCAGTTACCTAGAACACGTATCCTTATGGGATTCCAAGTGGTATCACCGCATCATCACTGAGCGTTACTTCACTAAATTAACTTATGACGCTAATGGTCACGTACGCCAAAACACTTGGGCTTTCATGCCAGTTTTCCCCTTGCTGAGTGAAGCCCTGGCCACACTTACTTCTACCATCACCACAAAAAGCTATTTTGCCTGTGCAGTAGTAGTTTCCTGGATTAGCTCAGCAGCCGTAGCTCTAGGTCTTGACGCTTGGCTATGCCCGCGCGTAGGCAAGCGCGCCAGCCTGCTAGGCGTAGCTCTTTTCTTCAGCTTCGCCCCGGCTATTGTCATGCAGCTTCCCTATGCAGAGTCTTTAACCTTAGCGCTGCTGACTTTTGGTTTCATACTGCTAACTAAGCGGCGCTTTATTTGGGCTATTTTACTCTTTGGTATTGCCGAGCTCACTCGCCCTATTGGCGTCCCACTCGGGGCCGCAATCGGTTTATGGTGGTTCTGGGAAGAACTACGAGCGCGCGGCATAGTCTCCCCAACCTCGCGCTTTAATAGCTCATTCCTGCCATTTAAAAAATCAGCCGACCTCGCCGGCAACGTTAGTGACGACGTCGCCGCTACTACCCCGCAAACTGCCACCACTCCACTAGACATTAGCCCCACCCCACTCAGTAAAAAAGACCGTATCTGGCTATTTGTAACCGCCATCATTACTTGCGCTGGAGCACTTTTCTGGCCGGCATTCGCCTGGTTCATTACCGGGGTACCTAGCGCCTACACGGATACCGAAACTGCCTGGCGCGAAGATAATTTAGCCCCGTTTATGTCCTGGATTAAGCAGGCCACCATTTACGGGGGCCCTAACTCGGGTATCGTCGCCCTAATAGCAGTGCTAGTTCTAAGTATCTGCGCACTTAGCTCTAGTCAACTACGCAAGCTAGGGCGCCTAGCCTGGATGTGGTGTGTATGCTACTGGGTTTACCTACTGGTCTTCTTCGACCCCTCATCCTCGATTCTACGCATGCTACTTATGATGGCCCCGCTAGCTTGGGTGCTTGGCGCTAAACTGAGCAACCATCTACGCGCTGCGGTAGCGCTTATTGCACTAAGTGTTGTCTCCCAGGTGCTGTGGATAGCTTGGATTTGGGACGCTCACTCACTCTCACTCAGTAAGATCTACTGGATGCCTTAAGCCTTTTTAAGTATCTTTCAGAAACCAACGGAATAAATAATGCTAAGCTCATCCCTCGTCTCTCAGCGTCTGCGCGCCTGGATTGTAGAGTTCATGCAGTTCGGCGCAGTTGGCGCCTCCGCCTTCGTGATCGACGCCGGGCTATTTAACGTATTCCAGTACGCTCCCATGCCTCTAGGGTTCCTGTCTGGACACCCCAACAGCGCCAATGTTTTAGCGGCCACGATCGCCACCATCTACTCCTGGATAGCTAACCGACTGTGGACTTACCGCGGTCGCACCCAAGAAAACGTAGTACGCGAAGGCACTCTCTTCGTTATTGCAAACATTTTGGGGCTATGCGTAACCCAGGCCTGTTTGCTCTTCACCCACCACGTACTAAACATCAACACCCAGCTAGGCGACAATATTGCCGCCTATGTGGTTGGTTTCGCTCTGTCTACAGCCTGCCGGTTCCTCTTCTACCACTTTGTAGTGTTTACCGGCACCAGTCAGGGTGAAGAATCCAAGTCTTGACGACATTGGTGCCTTAGTACACACCCAACAATTAGGGCTGCTCACAGCCAGAGCCCAACCTAGGGATTTAAAGTTTGCCTTATGTTCAATCTCGCTGCTAGCGCCACGCTAGTTCAGACCTCTATCACGCCTGACTGGCTTGATGCCGGTACTTTGATCAATAAGTTTGTTGAATGGCTCGGCCCCTGGGCCATCATCGGCGTAATGCTGGTGATTTTCGCTGAAACCGGTCTGCTGGTGGGTTTCTTCCTACCTGGCGACTCACTGCTATTCACCCTAGGCATGTTTGTGGGCACCGGCGCCGTACCGGTACCGATCTGGGTGGCTGCCCCAGCGGTTTTCTTGGCTGCCATTGCCGGTAACGGCACCGGTTATCTAATCGGTAGCAAGGTTGGCCCCAAGATCTTTGACCGCCCCGATGGGCGCCTGTTTAAGCAGAAGTACGTAACCAACACCCAGGAGTTCTTTGAACGCCACGGTGGTAAGGCCGTGACCCTGGCCCAGTTTGTGCCGATTATCCGCACCTTCACCCCGGTTATGGCCGGTGTAGGCAAGATGCACTACCGCCACTTTGCCATCTTTAACATGATCGGGGCTTTCTTCTGGGCTTTTTGCATCACCCTGCTAGGTTTCTGGCTGGGTAACTTCACCTGGGTGCGCGAAAATATTGAGCACATGATCCTGGTGATCGTGTTCATCTCACTGCTACCCATGATTATCAAGGGCTTGCAGTCTTACCTGGCCTCTCGTAAGGCCCAGTCCTGATCCCATCTGGCCCAGTCAGGGCCCAGCTTTAGATCCGGCCGTTTACGCCCGGCTCGGCCATCTAAGCCGACGGCGCCGGCCACTGGCAGGTTCAGATTTTTCTGAACCTGCCTACTTTTTTTCGGTTCCGGCTTTTTCAGCCAGCACCCACTCGGTTCGCTTTAGCGACCAGGGAATAATCTCTCCCAATCCCTTGGCTTCTTGCTTGTTACAAGGGTGGATCACGTATTTACTGGCAACCTTTGAGGTTTTGATGAGCGCCGCCGTGTTTCCATCCATCCGGATTCCCCCGGGAGGGGCCATATTGACTAGGCGTGAAGCCAGGTTGACGGTAGGCCCAAATACGTCACCGGATAGGGAAACTACCTCCCCGCTTACTAGCGAGGCGCGTAGCCGAAGCTTGTGGCTGCCTCCCTGAATTTCTTCCATCAGGGCGGTAACCACATCGGCGGCGGTGGACAGATCATTGGCAATATACATAACCGCGTCACCAATGGTTTTTACGATTCGCCCACCGCGCGAAGTAACCACATCGCGGGCAGTGTCCTCAAAGTCGTGCAGCAGCCGGGTAAGTTCTTGCGGACTCAGGCGTGCAGCTAACGCCGTGAAACCCACAATGTCGATAAAACCCATTGAGCGTTTTAGGGGGAAATGGCCGTCACGACGCTGGGGCCCTTCAGCACTGATCTCACTGTTGGTGCGTTGAATTAGCGCCGCAAAATGGCGCCTCCAGGTGTACAGCAGCTGATCTTGCAGGTTTTCAGCCAGTTCATTGGCTTTCTCAATGGCCAATTCCCGAGCTTGCATGTCACTAATGTTTTTCTCAGCCGCAATCTGAGCTACCATCGCCTCAAACTGCCACAGCACCAGGCGGTCCATGGTGTATGACTGGGCGCGCAGTATGTTTTTTACCGCAGCCGGCTTCATGCCGTGTTCGTCTACCAGGGATTTGACACCGCGCGCAGCTTCAATATCGGCGTCTGTAATCACGTAGGCGTCGTCGTCGATATTTACAAAACCCAAGGCGCGCCAGTAACGACGGGCCTGCCCTATATCAACATTTAGCTCTTGCGCGGCTTGGCGCAGGGTTTTTACGGGCTGTGCGCCGAGCATCTGTACCGCTGGCGGATCGAGCGGCAATTGTGCATCGGTATCAATCACACAGGCAATGGTATCTCAGATCACATTTAGGACGCAAAGCGGGTTTTTAAAACGTCTCCGGCCTGCACTTCTACCTCTCCACTGGGGGTGGAAATAACCAATTGTGGACGAATATCTGTGGCGATGCCAGCGACGACGTCGTCCCCCTCCCCTACCTGCACCTGCTGCCCTAAGGTCAGACAACCCTGGCAAATTCGCCTGTGTAGCACCGGCGGCAGGGAAGTAACCTTGGCCGGGCCCTCACCGTTTACCCCCAGCTCACGTAGCGCAAAATCAATGGTGGTGCCTAGTTCTAGCACTAGCGCTGGGATTTTAACGTTAGCCCCAGCTAGCGCCAACGAACCGGCCCAATCAACCGGCAGTTGCTCGCGGCTTTGGGCTACATTAATGCCCACGCCAGCAATTACCGCATAGCTGCCATTAGGGTTGGCCACTAGCTCGCATAGCACCCCGCAGACTTTGCGGGCTTGACCCCAGCCGGGCACCTCCTCTAGCTCAATTCCTGAGTCTGGACGGGGCTGAATTAGCACGTCATTGGGCCATTTGGTGCCCACCTGCCACAGATTTGTGTCTAGATAGCTGGCTAGTAGTTTCGCTACCGCGTCGCCAATGATTAGCGGCAGCCAACCTAGTAGCTGCTCGTTTAGGCCGGGATAAAGCACGGTTGATACCAGTAGGGCGCCGCGTTCGGGGGTCACCCAGCTGCGTCCGCCGCGTCCGCGCCCGGCGGTTTGGCTAATGGCTCGCAGCGCCGATAGGTGAGGCCAGCGGCTGGGGGCGTCTAACCGCAGCAGCCCGCTTGGGGTGGTTAGTTGTGAGTAAAGATAGGTTTGAGTGGAATCAATTTTTTCTACGACGGTTAAACGGCTAAATCCCATGCGTCAAGCTTCCCACATCTGCGTCTTTGCGCGTTAACTAGGGATAATCTAGGCCCATGATTGTGCTTGCTTCTAAATCTTCAGGTCGTTTAGCTACCCTACGAGCTGCCGGCATTGAGCCGCAGGTGGCTGTGTCTGAGGTGGATGAGCGCGCCGTTGAGCAGCAGGTGCGTAGCGCCCAGCCTGATTGTGGGCCGCAGGTGGTGGTGCAGGCTTTGGCTTTAGCTAAGGCGCAGGCGGTGGCGCACCAGCTTGGCCGTAGTGGGCTTGCTGGCTGGCGTTATGTGGTGGGCTGCGATTCTATGCTGCTTATTGACGGCCAGTTGGTGGGTAAGCCTGCTAGTGCCGACGACGCCGTCGAGCGCTGGCGTTCTATGCGTGGCCGTAGTGCCACGCTATTTACTGGTCACGCGGTTATTGCGTTAAGCCCCACCAAGGGCTACAGCCCTGATAGCCCCCAGGCGCAGGGGGTTTCGCGTGCGGTAATTAATTTTGCCGAGGTGAGCGATAAGGAAATAGCGGCTTATGTGGCCAGCGGTGAGCCCATGTACTGTGCGGGCGCCTTCACGATTGATGGCCTGGGTGGGGCTTTTATCGAATCTATTGAAGGCGACCCGCACGGAGTAGTGGGTCTGTCACTGCCCTTGCTGCGCAGGCTATTGGCCCAGCTGGGCGTGACCTGGACTGACCTGTGGCAGAGCTAAGGGCTAGAGACCGCAGCTAAGTCCTTGACGTATGCGCCAGATCTTATCTTTGTAGATGAGATACTGTTCGTACGTTGCCGTTGACGAGGGATTTGGCGTAAATGGATGGCAAGCACTAGGTGTGGAGCCGTCTACAGCGAATGCCTCTAGTAGGTATTTACGCTGCTGAGATAAACCTGACCAGAAACTTATGCCGTTAGGGCCAGCACCACGTTCACAAATCCAGAAATTTCCCTTGACTGTGGCCATGTCACTGACCTTGAAGTCGGGTGCTTTATCAGCGTGCTCATTACACCATTTAGCCTTAGCTTCATGGTCTTCACGCGTGTCCCGATAGTACGGGTCTTGGTCACCCAGAGAGGGGTTAGCTGTTCGGGGAGCGGAAGTGCTAATATCACTGGATTTATTACCTGCTTGGGCGTTCTCTTTAGTGCTTGAACCGCACCCAGAGGTAATCACTAATACGCCAATAATCATCCAGATAATGGCTACTGGCCTGCTACCCATTTTCTAACCCTTCTAGAGAGTAATTACGCTAGATAATCGACAACTGCCAGTACGTTACCGGGATAGTACTAACGCAGCGGGGTGATTACTTCGCCAGACTTGAAAGTTAGCTTCACACCTAGCGTGGCGCTATCGAGAGGCATGGGCTCACCCTTAGCTAGGTAGCTTGGGTCTACATCCACCGTGACACTGTTGGTTTCCGCAGATAGACCTACACCTAGAACTGGGTTACCCCACAGATTATTCTCAGTGATGTAGTCACTGACCCTTTGAGCGTCAGCTTCAGTCACAGTGGTGGTCTTAACCCTGATGTGCTGGGGGTACTTTGAGGCCAGAGCTGATAGCTGCTCCATGCCCGGGCCGGCAACGTTACGCACATATACCTCTAGCACCTGCCTGTCAGAGGTTAGTGAGCTATCGATAATGTTATCGGAATGGTGTTCCCGCAATGGCGTGAAGTCCGCCAGAATTTTGTACATGACCTCGGGCTGTTCACCACGCCACACCCGGTCTCCGTTTTGGTCGGTTTCTACCACACCAACCTTCGGGCCAGCAAAATCTGGGTTCTCAATCGGCTTTGAACCGAATGTGCCCATGGCGCTAACGGTTAACACGGCTAGGCCTGCAGCTAAGCAAATGACAGCTTTACGCATGATCAGGGACTTTCAACTAGAGCAGTGAATAAGGAGGGTTAGGCTCTAACGAGCCATGTACGTGGAGAGGTTTACTAGCCACGGCTAGCCGGGTTTCGGTTTAATTATCTGCCTAATAGCGAGCGTACATAAAAAAACACGGCTAGAAGAACAAACGTTCTTCTAGCCGTTTAGCTAAGTGCACGCATTGGCAGTTGCTAGGTTTTAAACCTGACAAAGCCTTGCGTTAGTGCGCTAGTCCTGATTCTGCGGCGGCAGGGCGGCGATCATCGGGTCGTCATAGTCCTGCACCCCAGCAGCGCGGGCACCGCCGGGAGAGCCTAGGCCCTGTAGCTCAAAGAAGTCGATGTTAGCGCGGGTATAGTCGGCCCACTCTTCAGGCACATCGTCTTCATAGAAAATAGCTTCAGTCGGGCACACCGGCTCACAGGCACCGCAGTCAACGCACTCTTCAGCATTGATGTAAAGCGTGCGGGCGCCCTCATAAATGCAGTCCACGGGGCATTCGTCAACGCAGGCGCGGTCCTTAATATCCACGCAAGGTTGGGCGATGACGTATGTCATCTCTTCCTCATTTCCTTAACAGTTGTGTTACTTGTTGCGTCGCTGAGTACGGAAGCGCTCTTGGCCATTAAGAATCACCTTACGGATACGCACTGCCTCCGGGGTGACCTCTACGCATTCATCATCTGCAGCAAACTCTAGCGCCTCTTCCAAAGTTAGCTTACGCGGCGGAGTCAAGTTCTCGAAAGTCTCAGCGGTAGACGAGCGCATGTTGGTCTGCTGCTTTTCGCGCACCACGTTAACTTCCATGTCTTCGTTGCGAGGGTTCTCCCCCACTACCTGGCCCTCATAGGTTTCCTGAGTAGGCTCAACAAAGAAAGTTCCGCGATCTTGCAGGCGAATCAGGGCATAGGCAGTAACCGCACCGGAGCGGTCAGAGATCAGCGAGCCGGTGGTGCGGGTCTCAATCACGCCATGCCAAGGCTCATAGCCTTCAGCAATAGAAGAGGCGATACCGGTGCCACGAGTATCGGTTAGGAACTTAGAGCGGAAGCCAATTAGGCCACGCGCGGGTACCAAAAATTCCATACGCACCCAACCGGCACCGTGGTTGGCCATGGTTTCCATGCGTCCCTTACGGGCAGCCATCAGCTGGGTGACTACGCCTAGGTGCTCTTCGGGAACGTCAATGGTCATGCGTTCCATAGGCTCATAGGTCTTACCCTCCACCTGGCGGGTAACTACCTGGGGCTTACCCACGGTTAGTTCAAAGCCTTCGCGGCGCATCTGCTCCACCAAAATGGCTAGCGCCAGCTCACCACGACCCTGTACCTCCCAGGCGTCAGGACGCGAGGTGGGTAGTACGCGAATAGAAACGTTACCGATCAGCTCTTTATCCAGGCGGTCTTTAACCTGGCGGGCGGTAACCTTCGCGCCCTTAACGCGCCCGGCCATAGGTGAGGTGTTAATACCAACGGTCATGGAGATGGCCGGGTCGTCAACCTTAATCAGCGGCAGCGGGCGGGGATCTTCCAGATCAACCAGGGACTCACCAATTGTGATGTCTTCAATACCGGCCACGGCCACAATGTCACCGGCGTGAGCTTCCTCAGCAGGCTTACGTTCTAGACCTTCAGTAATCAGCAGCTCAGAGATACGGGCCTGCTTAATGTCACCCTCGTGGCGAGCCCAGCCCACGCTCTGACCCTTACGCAGGGTGCCGTTGTGGATACGCAGCAGGGCTAGACGGCCCAGGAAGGGCGAGGCGTCCAGGTTGGTTACGTGGGCCTGCAGTGGGGCATCCTCGTCATAGCTAGGACCAGGGATACGCTCAATAATGGTCTTAAACAGCGGCTCTAGGTTGTCGTTAGCCGGCAGCTGGCCGTCGGCGGGCTGCACAGTGTCAGCGCGGCGAGCCTTAGCGGAGGCGTAGATAACCGGCACGTCAAGCACGGCGTCGATGTCAATATCGGGGTTTTCCTCGGCCAAGTCACTGGCTAGTGACAGCAGCAGGTCGGTGCTTTCCTCCACAACCTCGTCTAGACGCGAGTCAGGGCGGTCCACCTTGTTAACCACCAAAATTACCGGCAGGTTAGCTGCTAGCGCCTTACGTAGCACGAAGCGGGTCTGGGGCAGGGGGCCTTCAGAGGCGTCCACCAGCAGTACGACGCCGTCGACCATAGACAGCCCGCGCTCGACCTCACCACCAAAGTCGGCGTGACCAGGGGTGTCAATCACGTTAATGGTGATGCCATCTTCCATGCCGGCTTCCTTAGCGGCCGGACCACGGTAGTGTACGGCAGTGTTTTTAGCCAGAATGGTGATGCCTTTTTCGCGCTCAAGCTCGCCTGAGTCCATTACGCGCTCACCGGTGGATTCTTCGGTAGCCCGCGCCCCGAAGGCACCGGCCTCCCACAACATGCCGTCAACCAGAGTGGTTTTACCGTGGTCAACGTGGGCTACGATTGCGACATTACGCAGATCCTGGCGTACCGTCATGTAAGGCTTCTTCTTTCTAGATACTTCTATATCCTCACTAGCCTAACTGCCTGGGCCGCCGGCTTACCGTAATGCAGTAGACATCACTTTTGTGCCACCGGCCACCTGCCCTCTATTGCGCTGCCTTAGTCCCCGACGGCGCCGGATATATTCCCCCGACGGCGCCGGCTATCGGCAGCCCTGACCTCGGCTATTAGCGCTCCCCTACGCGGCCACCAACTATTAACGGGCTATAGCGCGATAGCAATCACTAGGGCCAGCGCGGCCACCAGAGTGCCAATGATGGTGCCTTTACGCCACTGGTGGCTATAGGAAGGCTTGGGAGGATTGGTTTTTAGCCCTGAATGCTTTTTTTCTTCATGCAGCTGGGCTTGGTAGGCGTGCAGTAGCTCGATGGCGTTGGCGGCGTCGAGACTGGTGTACTGGGTGGCGCTGCCAGGCTCTATTAGGCGGGGGTCGACGCCGTGGTGAATGATGCGTTTGGCTTCTTTGGCGCGGTTTTCGGCGATTTGGCGGGCTCCGGCGGCGATTCCGCCTACACGCGGGGCAGCGCTGGCCTGCACGCTTGAGTTATCGCTCAGGATTAGTTCCACTCCCCAGCGCCCACTCAGGCGAGTGATTTGGCGCCAGTCGATTAGGTGGGTGCGCCAGGCGTTTCTAACTACGACGGCGTCCTGGTTAAGTTCCAGCTCCGGCAGCCACCACATCATGGTGATAGCCCAACCTAAAGCTCCCATCCAGCCAGCTGCCGCTAGTGCTGAAACGGTGGTGTCGCGCCAGGCCACAGCCCCAACAATTACGGCCACCGCGATCCAGGCGACGATAGTGGCTATACGGGCTCGACGCGAGCGAATAATGACCCTAGGCATAGCTACATTCTTGCACGTTCAAGCTGCCTTACCGGTGCTAGGCGCTAACAGCATATGCACCCGCTTGGAGCTTAAAGCCTTTAGACGGGGTTTTAAATTTGCTGACGATAAACGGAATCGGGGCTTGGCACCTCCCCAACAAAAGGTGCCAAGCCCCGACGTTTCAATTATCTGGATCAGGCGGTGAAGCCGATGTCCTCAGCGCGGTAGCTAGCCAGGCCTACTGCACCAAAGTTGGCCAGCTTCTTAGGCACAGCGGTCAGCTGCATACGCTCGTAGATCGGGAAGTTCAAGACGTTCTCCCAGATGATCTCGTCAGCCTGGTTGGTCATGGCAACACGCTTCTTGTGGTCAGCCTCAACGGCGATCTTGTCGATCAGCTCGTTGAGCTCCTTGATGCTCTGACCAGTGAAGTTGGAGTTACCCTTACCGTAGATCTGACCGATGTTCATCATCGGGTAGGGGGTGCCCTGCCAGGTGAAGGAGGTGATCTCGAAGTTCTTCTTGTTGATGTAGTCCTTGAAGTACTTGGCGGACTCGACGTCCTCCATGACAACCTCCATACCGATCTTCTTCAGCTGGCTCTGCAGCAGCTCAGACTCGGTCTTGGTGGTAGGTACGGCGGTGGGACGGGTGTACTTGATGCTCAGCTTCTTGCCGTCCTTGACGCGGATAGCACCGGGGCTGGGCTCCTTCCAACCAGCGCCATCGAGCAGCTTCTTGGCAGCCTCGACGTCGTGAGACCACTTGGTGGAGTTGTCTACGTAGCCTTCCTGACTGGGCATGAAGAAGTGGTTACCAAGCAGCACCTTGTTGGCGTCAACCGGCATACCGGCCAGCGAGGACTTGGTGATGGCAGCCCGGTCAGTGGCACGCATCAGGGCCTGACGTACGGCCTTGTCAGCCAGCACACCGGAGGAGGCGTTCAGGGTGAAGTGACGCCACTGCAGACCAAAGTTCTGACGTACCTCAGCGTCGGTACGCTGCTGGGCCTGCTTGTAGGTGTTGGCACTGATGATGTAGTCCAGGACGTCGATCTCCTTGTTAGCGAAGGAGGTCGCCTCAGCAGCACTGTCCAGCACACGGAAGGTCACCTTGTCCAGTAGCGGCTTGTCGCCCCACCACTTCTCATTGGGAACCAGGGTGACTACCTGCTGAGCCTCGTTGTAGGACTCAATCTTGAAGGGGCCGGCGTACCAGTCGTTGTTGTAGGTCTTGGCCATACCGTTGTTGAAGACCTCGGCGGTGGCCACCTGCTCCTTGGGCAGGGTACCGGAAATGACGGAGGTCCAGTCCGGGAAGGCAGACTTGAAGTAGAACTTCACCGTGGTGTCGTCAACCTTCTCTACCTTTTCGATCTGGTCGTAGCCGTCGGTAGAGGCCCACAGGTAGTTCTTATCCTGAGTGCACTTAATGGTGGCAATGAAGTCATCCGGGCTGATCTGGCGCCCGCTGTTCCACTTAGCCTTGGGGTTGAGCACCATGGTCACGGTGGTCTTGCCGTCCTTGGTTACATCCTCAACCTTGGTGACGAAGTTGGGGTTGGGCTTAGCCTCACCCTTGTCGTCATAGTCAAAGAAGCCAGGAGCAACGAAGTTGTAAATGTTCTTAAGGTCTACACCGTTACCGTCAACGGTGGAGTTGTTCCAGTTGGCAACGGGAGTGCCCATACCGAAACGCAGGGTACCACCCTGCTTTAGGCTGCCACGCTCAACCTTGTTAATAGCTTTGGCGGCAGTGGCGCCAGATTCGCTTGATCCCGAACACGCAGCCAGAGTAGCGAGCATTGCAGCAGATGCAGTGCCTGCTAAAAACATCCTCCGGTTAATCATCATTTGAACTTCTCCTTGTTGGGTTCCGGCGAGTCCCTAGGAGCGAGCGTACGAATCGCTCGCTGTGGACTCACACAGACATGGAAACATATGCACGGGAATTTATACAAGCATTTTCCAAATACTGATACATATTCGATATTTTGAATATTTTGATAGTTTCACGCATGTTTCGGATTGATTTCTAGAAGTTACACTCAAGAAAATGCTACGAAGTTTACCAGCTCAAAAGACTTCCGAGAGCGGCCTCACAACAAAGCAAAATGCCCGCTGCATGATTACTCATGCAGCGGGCATTTAAAGGTACTTAAGCCCTATCAGGCGACGAAACCTACGTCTTCACCGCGCACAGTGGCCAGACCAAAAGCACCGTAGTTGGCTAGCTTCTTGGGCACACCGCACAGGTCGGGACGCTGGTAGAGCGGGAAGTTCATGACGTTTTCCCAGATCAGAGCGTCAACCTTGTTGGTCATCTCAACACGCTTGGCGTTGTCAGTCTCAACCGCGATCTTCTTGATAGCCTCGTCGATGGCATCGACGCTGTAACCAGAGAAGTTGGACTGAGAGTCCTTGCCGTAGACCTGACCGATGTTGTTCATCGGGTACTGGGTCAGCTGCCAAGCGAAACCGGTAACCTCGAAGTTCTTCTGAGAGATGGTCTTGAAGTAGCTAGCAGACTCAACTTCCTTCATCTGCAGATCGATACCGATCTTCTTTAGCTGGTTCTGCAGTAGCTCAGACTCGTTCTTGGTGGTAACCACGCCGGTAGGACGGGTGTAGTAGATGGTCAGCTTCTTGCCGTTCTTTTCACGGATGGCACCAGCGCTGGGCTCCTTCCAGCCAGCCTCGTCAAGTAGCTTCTTAGCCTTCTCAACGTTGTAGGCCCACTGAGCACCATTATCCTTGTACTCGTTCTTCTGGGTGGGCATGAAGAAGTGGTTACCCAGCAGGAAGTCCTTAGGCTTGACCGGCAGGCCGGCTAGCAGAGCGCTAGCGATTTCCTGACGGTTGGTGCCCAGCAGGAAGGCCTGACGTACAGCTTTGTCACTGAGGATGCCGTGACTACCGTTAATGGTGACGTGGCGGTACTGCAGACCGAAGTTCTGACGCACCTCGGCGTCAGTACGAGTCTGGGCCTGCTTGAAGGTGTCGGCGGTAACGATGCTACGCAGTACGTCTACTTCCTTGTTAGCAAAGGCGCCAGCGGTAGCAGCACTGTCTAGGTAGCGGAAGGTGATCTTATCGAGCTTACCCTTATCACCCCACCACTTTTCGTTACGCTCTAGGGTAACCAGCTGCTGAGCAGCGTCGTAAGACTTGATCTTGTAGGGGCCGGCGAACCATTCGTTCTTGTACTTGGTAGCGTCCTTAACGCCATCGTTGAAGGCGGCAGGAGTGGCTACCTGAGCCTGCGGCATCACGGTGATAACAGCAGACCAGTCGGGGTAGGTGGACTTCCAAGTAATGGAGAACTTGGTGTCACTTTCCTTATCGAACTTCTCGATGTCGACTAGACCATCGGTGGAGGCCCACCCATAGTCTTTGTTGGTGGCGCTCTGCATCGTCTTGATGTAGTCATCAGCCACGATCTTCTTACCGTCGCCCCAAACGGCCTTGTCGTTCAGCTCGATGGAAACAACGGTCTTACCGTTCTTAACCTCGCCCTTGATGGACTTGAAGAACTCCGGACGCGGGGTAGCCTTACCAGCAGAGTCGTACAGGAACAGGGAAGGTGAGATGAAGGCAAAGATCTGACTCATCGCGGCGGTGTTGCCTTCAACGGTGGAGTTGTTCCAGTTGGCGATCGGGTCACTCAGAGCAAACTTAAGCTCGCCGCCGTCCTTCACCTTGTCACGTGCAACGACGTTAACAGCCTGCTTTAGGTTTTCACTGCCGCCGTCGGAGTTAGAAGATGAAGCGCAAGCCGCTAGGGCTGCCAGAACCGCAGTAGAGGCTGAACCAGCCAAGAACATACGACGGTTGATCATCATTTGATGACTCCAATTCTCATGAGATTTAGGAAAGCACGTTAGCCAAATAATGAGACAAACATGCAACGCTGAAAAGTAAATCGCACATAGGGCGCTGTGCGCAAACTATTGACCGCTATACGGACAAAATTGCCACCAAACGTAACAGTTTGGTGGCAATTTCGTTTAGTAACAGAGCCGTTTAGACCTAGAAGACGCTGGTGCGCTCCGGGTAGTGGCAGGCGGCCTCGTGGTCATCACCCATGTGCTTGAAGTCAGGCAGCTTGTCGATGCACTGCTTCTGATCAGCCTCATTAAGGGTGAGGAACTTGGGGCAGCGAGTGCGGAAGCGGCAGCCCGAAGGCGGGTTAGCCGGGCTCGGCAGGTCACCTTGCAAAATGATGCGGCTACGGGTGCGTTCCTTGGCCGGGTCCGGAATCGGAATGGCGCTTAGCAGGGCCTGGGTGTAGGGGTGAGCCGGAGCTTCGAAAATCTCATCGATGTCACCGATCTCAACGATCTTGCCCAGGTACATGACGGCCACACGGTCACCAATGTGACGCACCACAGATAGATCGTGAGCCACGAACAGGTAGCTCAGCGACAAGGTCGCGCGCAGCTCATCAAGCAGGTTAATCACACCAGCCTGAATGGATACGTCCAGGGCCGAAACCGGCTCATCCAGTACCAGCAGGCTGGGTTCTAGCGCTAGCGCACGGGCAATACCAATACGCTGACGCTGACCGCCAGAGAAGTTACGGGCGTAACGGTTGGCGTGGCTGGGCTCTAGGCCCACCAGGGTCATTAGCTCAGTAATGCGCTTATCAATGTGTTCCTTGCTGTAACCATTGTGGCGCATAGGCTCAGCGATCAGGTCATACACCGGCAGACGCGGATCCAGGGAGGCCATCGGGTCCTGGAACACGATCTGCAGGTCGCGACGAACTTCCTTACGGGCGCGGCGGTTTAGCTCAGCGGTGTCGCGGCCAAGTACCACGATCTTGCCCTGCTCGGGCTTGAGCAGGTTCAGCACCTGCATCAAGGTGGTGGTCTTACCACAACCGGACTCACCCACCAGGGCCAGAGTCTCACCACGACGCACGTCGAAGGAGATACCGTCCACGGCGTGTACCGTACCCACGCGACGCTTGAAGACGGCGCCCTTGGTTAGCGGGAAGGTCTTAACCAGGTCGTTAACTCGCAGAACCTCGGGACGATCAGCGTGGGGCAGGTTCAGGGTGTCCGGAGTCTTCAGCTCAGGAGCCGGGTAGATGTCCAGGTAGGTTAGTGATTCCTTGGCGATCTTATCGGCGTGATAGCAGGCAGACAGGTGTACTTCACCCGACTTGCCCGGCTCACCATGCTTCTTCAAGGTAGGTTCTTCGCCGTGACACTTGTCGGTTACCAGCGGGCAACGCGGTGCGAAGGGGCAGCCCTTAGGCAGGTTTAGCAGCGAAGGCGGGTTACCCTCCAGGGTTGCCAGAGCGGCATCCTTCTTAGCATCCAGACGCGGCAGGGAACCGAGCAGACCAATGGTGTAGGGCATGCGCGAGTTGTAGAAGATCTCGTCAACATCGCCAGTTTCCACAATGCGTCCGGCGTACATAACTGCTACGCGGTCGGCCATACCGGCCACCACACCCAGGTCGTGGGTAATCATGATGACGCCGGCGCCGGTTTCGCGCTGAGCCACCTTTAGGACCTCAAGGATCTGGGCCTGAATGGTTACGTCCAAAGCTGTGGTGGGCTCGTCCGCAATGATCAGGTCAGGGTTGTTAGCGATAGCAATAGCGATAACTGCACGCTGACGCATACCACCGGAGAACTCGTGAGGGTAAGCCTTGGCACGCACAGTGGGGTTAGGAATACCCACCATGTCCAGCAGCTCAACCGCACGCTTCCAGGCGGCGTCGTCGTCATACTTGTCGTTGTGGGTCTTAAGGGCCTCAACGATCTGGTCACCCACGGTGTAAACGGGGGTCAGGGCGCTTAGCGGATCCTGGAACACCATGGATAGCTGAATACCGCGCACCTTAGACATGTAGGCGTCGCTACGACCCAGCAGCTCAGTGCCGTGCAGCTTAACTGAACCAGAAATTTCCGCAGACTCATCCAGCAGCCCCATTACGGCAGTGGAGGTTACTGACTTACCAGAACCAGACTCACCTACCAGGGCTAGAGTCTCGCCACGGTTAACCTTCAGGTTCACTCCGCGTACAGCGTTTACGCGCCCATCCTCAGAGGGGAAAGATACGCACAGATCGCGCACCTCCAGCAAGGGAGCGCCAGACTTGGGATCAGGCAGATCTGCAGCGTTGAAAGACTCCTTGTGGGCCTTCTTAGCCTTTGCGTCCACTTTAGACTTCTTCACTTGAGTTTCCGGATCTTTTGTCTTGCTCATGCCTTACCTCCGGACTTGGAAGAGGGGTCGATAGCATCGCGCAAGCCGTCACCTACGAAGTTCACGCAGGTCAGCATCACGATCAGTACCACAGCAGGAGCCATGAAGATCCACTCTGCGGTGGTAGCAGAAGTCTGTCCTTCAGCGATGATGGTACCCAGTGAGGTGTTGGGCGCCTGCACACCAAAGCCGAAGTAGGACAGGGTGGTTTCACTAAGCACTGCGTAAGCCACGTTGATGGTGGCGTCAATAATCAGCAGCGAAGCGATGTTAGGAATGATGTGACGGAAAATGATGACCGGGCTGGGCACGTTCATAAATCGGGCCGCAGTCACATAGTCAAGGTTCTTAACGCTCAAGGTCATAGAGCGCACCACACGCGCGGTAAGCATCCACCCGAAACCGGCCAACAGCACGATAAACAGGGTGATGGAGCCCTTCGAGGCACCCGCCTTCTGCGACATGATAGCGATGATCAGGAAGGAGGGGACCACCAGCAGCAAGTCGGTGCACCACATGGCGATCTTTTCCCACCAGCCACCAAAGTAGGCAGCAGAGCTACCGATCAGGGCCGCAATGGAGGTCTGGATCAAGGCCACCGCGAAAGCGATCATGAGGGACTTACGCGTACCCTCCATGGTCAGGGCCAGTACGTCCTTACCGGATTGGGTTGTGCCCAGCGGGTGACTGCCGCCAGGAGGAGTTAGGAAGGCTTCGCCGTCGACGTCGAGGTAGCTCCAGCGATAAACGAAGGGACCAATGATAGCCACTGCAATCAGAATCAGCAGCCCAATTAGACCAATAACAGCAGAGCGGTTACGCAAGAAGCGACGCAGAATGAGCTGACCGTGGGTTAGGCGCTTTTCAGGCTTAACCTCTGCGGCTTCCTCTTCAATTTCAGTTTCAACGATTTCGCTCATGTTCAGCTTACCCTCACTCGCGGGTCGACAACTGCAACCAAAATGTCACTCAGGAGGGCACCGCTTAGAGTACACAGACCCGAGAAGGCAACCACCGCAGTAGTACCGTTAATGTCCATACCGCTAATGGCGTTAACCGAGTATTCACCCATACCGTGCCAGCCATAAACACGCTCAGTGATAGCAGCACCGGTGAACAAACCGGCCAGAGCAAAAGCAAAGTAAGTGGCCATAGGAATCAGCGCAGTACGCAGTGCGTGGCGGGTTACGGCACGGCGCTTGGTCAGGCCCTTAGCGCGGGCGGTACGCACATAGTCAGCACCAAGGGTGTCAAGCATCAAGTTACGCTGGTAACGCGAGTAGCTGGCGATACCGGCTAGCGACATTGACAAGGTTGGCAAAATCAAGTGGTTAAGCCGGTCTGCAAAACCTTCACCTTCACCAACGAAGGAAAGAATCTGCATACCGGTAGCGGTGTTCAGGTGTACCGCCCCCACCTGGAGTAGGGTTGCCAGAACCATGGCCGGAGTGGAGATAACCACCATAGCGATGAAAGAAATGGCGCGGTCGGACAGGCTGTACTGACGGGTAGCGGTCCAGGCACCCAGCGAAACACCGCCAACCATACCAATAAGTGCACCCAGCACCACCAGGCGCAGCGAAACGCCTACTTTAACAGCAACCAGAGCGTTAACAGATTCGCCCTTAGGGGTGAAACCCCAATCCCAGCTGCTCAGCACAGTTTGCAGCCAAGTGGTGTAACGATCCCATACCGGCAGCTCGTGGCTGATGTTGTATTTGATCAGGTTTGCGTTAATGGCGTTCCAGTTTAGGTTTGGGTTAGAACGGTCCCATAACGTAGAGGGGTCCATCGAGATGGATGCCAAGATATACGCTAGTGATGTTGCCAGGAACAGCAACACTACATAGTTGAATATCCTTCTCAGCAGGTATACAAACATTCGGTATCTCTCTCCGGTTCGATCGCGCCTGCGCGTAGCGGCTGCAATCTGCGGAACATGACCGCGCCCCGAAGTATTACTCTTGCAGGGCACCAATTAAGTAAAGAATACCCGACCGGGCGTCACAAAGTTGTAACTATGGCCGAATATTGAAACTTTCCCGCGCAAGCCCATGCGCTACCCAGCCCCTAAAAATACTTGCAAAAGTACGTCTGATCAGGGGTTTTATAAACTCTCTAGGATGCCAGTCACAGTGAGTAATTGAGTAAATTTTATTTTTGACCACTATCGCGAGACCTAGTAAATAGGCAACAAAAACGTATAGATAATCAGCTTAGGCTACGCTTACCCACAACTTGACTGCCCCTATTACCAGGCCTGAGCTAGCAGCTCATAGCTGCGCCGACGCGCGGCGGCGTCATGAATAAAAGACAGGCAGATAATGTCTTCCAGCTCCCAGCGCTGCGCCATTTCATGCAGCTGGGCGGCCACGCGCTGGGGCGTGCCCACAAAGAAGTAAGCCAGTGAGTCATCAACCATGCTAGCCCGCTCCCCGGCCAACGCACGCCAAGCCTCAGGATCGCTAGTAGGCTCATCAAGCGGCCCCGGGCGGCCAGCCACAATTCGGGCATTAGCCGCGCGCGCCGTCGTCGCCAAATACTGAGCCTCTTCATCAGTGGGCGCAACCACCACATTAAAAGCAGCAGCCGTACGCGGGTGCGAAGCCTGAGCGTAATCACTAGCCCCATTGAAAACCGAGCGGTAAGCCATAACCGCCGCCTCAGCCTGAGCCGGCGCAAAATGCGCGGCCACAGCAAAACCCAAGCCCAAACGACCAGCCACACGCGCCCCATTAACAGAAGAACCCAAAATCCACAGCGGCGGATTAGTCCCCTCCCCCGGCAAGGCGCGGGCCCTAGAGCTAGCCACCCAAGCCACATCGTGGGCGCTAGTTTGCGCGGCCACAGACCCCGGCAAAGTCTCAAAAAGCGAGTCATTAGCAGCCAGGTAATCGGCCAGCTCAGTTACTTCGTCAACAAAAGACGCCGGATCAGCCTCGCGCCGGCGCAACGCCCGGGCCGTTACCGGATCAGTGCCTGGAGCTCGCCCCAAACCCACCTCAACGCGGCCCGGATACATGGTGGCCAGGGTACCAACCGCCTCCGCCACCACTAAAGGCGCATGATTAGGGAGCATGACCCCACCAGAAGCCACCGTGATACTTTCCGTAGCCGCTAACACTTGCCCCATCAGCACTGTGGTGGCTGAAGAGAGGAAGGTAGTTGAGCCGTGGTGCTCAGCCAACCAGTAGCGGGCATAGCCAGCTCGCTCAGCGCTTTGGGCCAATAGGACCATTTCTTGCAAGGCTTGGCTGCGGCTACGACCTTGGCTTACGGGCACCAGGTCCAACACGGAAAGCGTGGGCTTAGCTTGGCTCATGCTCCCTAGTCTACTTTGCTATTTGTCAGTGACTACGACGTGCCACAGTTGCCAGGTAGGCAACTACCAGGGCGGCCTTGAGGGCGTCACCCACAATAAAGGGCGCAAGTCCTAGGCTCAGCGTGGCCAGCAGGCTCTTGCCACTGGCGATCCACAGCCAGGTAAGGCCAGGCAGGTAAATGACAGCACTAGCTGCCAAAACCCAGGTTAAAGCAGCTAGCAGGCTGCCGTTGCGGGCGGCGCGAGCAGCGTAACCACCCAGCAGCGCGGCCGGAATATAGCCCAGCACATACCCAAAGGTCAGGGTAAAGCCAGCGGTAAAACCAGCGAAAATAGGTGCACCCAGGCTACCTAGCAGCGCGAACGTAAGTGCACTGGCGCTACCGTAGCGGCGGCCCAGCAGCACGCCCACAGCAATAGCCGCGAAAGTACCTAAGCTAACGGGAACCGGGGTGAAGGGTAGGGGAATTCGTACCTGGCTAAGCACTGCTAGCGCTAGTACGCCGAAGGAAATTTTGGCAACGCCACTGGCCAGTTGGGTGGCGCTGAGCTTGCGGGCAACCGAGGGGTTTAGGGCAGTAACTGAGTTCGACATGTAACCCAGCCTAGGTCTCTTAACCCATAGTCTCCTAGCGCCTTAAGTGCCAGTTTGTCACCTGTGTTATTTGTGGAAAAGCTACAAGGTGGTGGTGGCGGGGATTTTATCGCCAGCAATTACACTCTGTGCCCAGGCCATCAGATCTGCGATTACCTCATCGCGGTTGAGCTCGTTGAGGATTTCGTGGCGGGCCTCGGGGTACAGGCGCATGGTTACCTCGCTTAAGCCGGCTTTTTGCAAGGTGCGGGCGACGGCGCGCACCCCCTTACCCTGCCCACCTACCGGATCATTGGCGCCGCTGATAAGCAGAATTGGCAGATCTTTGCGCATGCGGGCAATGCGGCGCGGCTTGGACACTGTCAGGGTCAGTCCCACCAGGGCCTTGAAGAAACCGGTGGTCATGGTGAAACCGCACAAGGGGTCACGCAGATAGGCATCCACCTGGGCGGGGTCGCGTGAAAGCCAGTCAAAGGCGGTGCGGGGGTTTTCAAAGGCCCGGTTAAAAGGCCCAAATGCCAGTTCTTGCAGGGCCCGCGAGTAGTAGTGGGTGCCGCGCCGGCTGCATTCGAGGCTGGCCACGCTATAACCCAGGCGATTAACCAGCCCAGCGCCGTCGCCGGTGCCCATGGCGATCAGGGCGTCAAGCTGATCCGGGTGGCTAATGGCAAATTCACGCGCCTCAAATGAACCCCAGGAGTGGCCCATAACGATTACCGGCAGCTGCGGGTAGGTTTCATGCAGGTAGCGGTTGACCACGAAAATGTCATCTAAAACCGTGTGCGGCTCACCAATATAGCCGCGCGGATAGATTTCACTGATGGCACTGCCGTGACCGCGCTGATCGTGTGCGGCCACAATAAACCCCTGGGACGCCGCCGCTTTAGCGAAGTAGTCGTAGCGGCGGGCGTGTTCAGCGGTGCCGTGGATGAGCTGGATGATTGCGTGTGGGGACGGGGGTTCCCATATATACAGCGGGATGTTATTGGCGTCTTGAGATTGCAGACTAAGTTGTTGCAACATGACCACCTTCGATTAAGTACAGTATTTGCCTTATTGTCATGAAAATATCAGGTTTTTGTCTGGTCCACTATTACAATTTGGTATATGTTCGCTGCTCACAACGCTTTGATACCAGCTGTTTACATCATGTTAGTGCGCCCGGGCCAGGCGGGAGCGGAAATTTTGCTGCAGCTACGCCAGGGCACGGGCTTTATGGATGAACACTGGGCTTGTGGCGTGGCCGGGCATCTTGAATATGGCGAGCAGCCCGCGCAAGGGGCGCTGCGCGAATGCCTGGAAGAGATTGGTTTGCAGCTGGAGCCCCAGGATTTGCAGCCCTTCCAGGCGGTGCATCGCATGCATTCTGACCAGCCTATTGATCAGCGTGCTGACTTCTTTTTCCTGTGCCGCCATTGGCAGGGCCAGCCGCGCCTGGCTGAGCCCGATAAGGCCGCCGCATTGGCTTGGTTCCCGCTAGCGGACCTACCCAGCCCGCTGGTGCCCCACGAGGGGGCGGTAATTGCGCGCCTGGCTGCTTTTATTAACGACGACGTCGCCCCAGCCCCCTTCGCAGTGTATCCCGCCAGCTAATGGCCTGTGCTGCACCCCAGCTAGCGGCTTGGGCTGGCGCCAGCCGACCCGGGCGCACCTTAAAACGGCCTAAGCGCTTAGGCGCCAGCCGCTCACAAGGGCCGCTGGTGCCAGCGTTAACTGACGCAAAGCAAACGCAGGGCGGGTGGGTGCCTGTTGGCACCCACCCGCCCGATTGTTTTTGCTCAGCCTAGCGTGCGCGCTTAACGCGCACGTTTAACAGCTCAGAACTGGTAGTCCGTGGAGAATCCAGTGTGGTAGTCATCGGAGAAGTCCGCGTGGAAATCGCCTAGACCGTAGTTGTTGGCTACCTGGGTGTCGCCAGTGCGGGAGAAAATCTCCGCCTTAGCGGCTTCGGTGGGCTCCACCTCAACATCGTGGTAGCGGGCCAGACCGGTACCGGCCGGGATCAGCTTACCGAGGATGACGTTCTCCTTCAGGCCCATCAGGGTGTCAGAGCGGCCGTTCATGGCGGCCTCAGTGAGCACACGAGTGGTTTCCTGGAAGGAGGCGGCAGACAGCCACGAGTCGGTAGCCAAGGAGGCCTTGGTGATACCCATCAGTTCGGTACGGCCCGAGGCGGGCTTGCCGCCCTCAGCCATAGCCTTGCGCGACTGCTCGCGGAAGGTCATCACATCCACAAAGTCACCCTGCAGCAGCTCGGTGTCACCAGGGTCAAGCACGGTTACGCGACGCAGCATCTGGCGCACAATAACCTCAATGTGCTTGGCGTGGATGTCCACACCCTGGTCGCGGTACACCTTCTGGACCTCATCCACCAGGTGACGCTGGGTGGCAGAAACCGAACGCAGACGCAGCACCTTCTTGGGGTCAATCGGACCCTCAGTCATGGGCTGACCCGGGTCAACGTGGTCGCCTTCCTTCACCAGCAGCTTGGCGCGGCGCGAAACCGGAACCACCAGGTCCTCTTCGGCGTCGTCACGCTTAATGACCAGGCGCTTACCGTCGACGTCGTCCTCAATAGCCAGGCGGCCAGCAGCCTCAGCCACCACGGCCTCACCCTTAGGCGTACGGGCTTCGAAAAGCTCCTGCACACGAGGTAGACCCTGGGTGATGTCGGCACTGGTAGCCGCACCACCGGTGTGGAAGGTACGCATGGTCAGCTGGGTACCGGGCTCACCAATGGACTGGGCGGCAATAATACCCACAGCCTCACCGATGTCCACGCGCTTACCGGTGGCCAGCGAACGGCCATAGCAGGCGGCACAGGTACCGACGGCAGAGTCACAGGTGAGCACGGAACGAATCACGATGGACTCGATGCCGGCAGCCACCAGCTTCTCAATGGCGACGTCGCCGACGTCCTCACCAGCAGCCAGTACCACGTTGCCCTCAGCGTCCACGGCGTCGCGGGCCAGGGTACGGGCGTAGGCGGTGGTCTCCACGATCTCGCCGGGAACCAGGTTGCCGGCAGCGTCGCGGTCAGCGATCTGGACGGTTAGACCCTTGCGGGTGCCACAGTCCTCTTCACGCACAATCACGTCCTGGGCCACGTCCACCAGACGACGGGTCAAGTAACCCGAGTCGGCGGTACGCAGAGCGGTGTCGGCCAGACCCTTACGGGCACCGTGGGTAGCGGTGAAGTACTCCAGAACGCTTAGACCCTCACGGTAGTTGGAGGTAATCGGGCGCTCAATCAGACGCTGCTTGGGGTCAGACACCAAACCACGCATACCCGCCAGCTGGCGGATCTGGTCCCAGTTACCACGCGAACCGGAGGAAACCATGCGGTAAACCGTGTTGCGCTCAGGGAAGTTGTCTCGCATAGCCTGGGCCACCTCGTTAGTGGCTTCAGTCCAGATCTTGATCAGCGCGTCGTAACGGTCATCCTCGGTGAGCATACCTTCAGCGAAGTCTTCTTCGATCTTGGCAGCCTGGGCTTCGTAGCCAGCCAGAATCTGGGGCTTAGAAGCGGGCGAAACCACGTCGGAGAAGGCTACGGTCACACCAGACCAGGTGGCCCAGCCGAAACCGGAGTTCTTCAAAGCATCCAGCGAGGCGGCTACCTCCACGCGGGGGTAACGCTCAGCCAGGGTGTTGATGATGTCGGAGAGCTTCTTCTTGTCAACAATCTCGTTGACGTAGGGGAAGGTACCCGGCAGGTTGATGTTGAAGATGGCGCGACCCAGGGTGGTACGCAGGGTGATGGGGTCACCCTCGGTGTAGTTCTCCGGAGCTACCCAGCCGATGGGCGGGGTGATGCCCTCTTCAAAACGAATGTCAGCTAGCGCGTTTAGGTGCAGCTTGCCGAAGTCGAAAGCCATCTTGGCCTCAGCGAAGGAGGATAAAGCGGGCACTACCGGCTCACCGTTAGCGTCTTTTTCAACCTCAACCGCCGGGTCGGGGTTGCTGGTCAGGTGGAACAGACCGGCAATCATTTCCTGGGCCGGCATGGTCACCGGGCGACCATCGGAAGGCTTAAGAATGTTGTTGGCACTGAGCATCAAAATGCGGGCCTCAGACTGGGCCTCTGCACCTAGCGGCAGGTGCACAGCCATCTGGTCGCCGTCGAAGTCAGCGTTAAAGGGGGCACATACCAGCGGGTGCAGCTGAATAGCCTTACCCTCAATCAGCTGGGGCTCGAAAGCCTGGATACCCAGACGGTGCAGGGTAGGTGCACGGTTAAGCAGCACCGGGTGCTCACGAATAACCTCAGCCAGTACGTCCCAAACCTCGGGGTTAGAACGCTCCACCATACGCTTGGCGGCCTTAACGTTCTGAGCCCGCTTCTGTTCAACCAGGCGCTTCATAACGAAGGGCTTGAACAGCTCCAGGGCCATCTGGCTGGGCAGACCACACTGGTGCAGCTTGAGCTGGGGGCCACCGACGATTACCGAACGGCCAGAGTAGTCCACACGCTTACCCAGCAGGTTCTGACGGAAACGACCCTGCTTACCCTTGAGCATGTCAGACAGGCTCTTGAGCGGGCGGTTACCGACGCCGGTAACCGGGCGGCCACGGCGACCATTGTCGAACAGCGCGTCCACAGCTTCCTGCAGCATACGCTTTTCGTGGTTAACCATGATCTCGGGGGCGTCTAGGTCCATTAGGCGCTTGAGACGGTTGTTACGGTTAATCACACGACGGTAGAGGTCGTTGAGGTCACTGGTGGCGAAGCGGCCACCATCGAGCTGCACCATGGGGCGCAGGTCCGGCGGGATTACCGGGATAACATCCAGCACCATAGCCTCGGGGCTGGTGTTGGTGGCGCGGAAAGCGTTGATCACCTTCAGGCGCTTGATGGCGCGGGTCTTGCGCTGGCCGGTGCCGTTAGCGACGATCTCGGTCAGTTCCTCAGCGGCCTTGTCTAGGTCGAAGGTACGCAGACGCTGCTGGATGGCCTCAGCACCCTTGGCACCCTTGAAGTAGATGCCGTAGTCAACCGCCATGTCACGGTAGAGAACGTCGTCGCCCTCCAGGTCACCGACCTTAAGGTTAACGAAACGATCCCAGATCTTGTCCATGTGCTCTAGGGTCTTGAGGTTACGACGACGCAGCGCACCAATGTCGCGCTCAGCGGTGCGGCGTAGCTTCTCAAGCTGATCAGCCTTGGCGCCCTCAGCGTCCAGCTGGGCCACTTCAGCTTCTAGGCGACGCTGACGCTCTTCCACGTCAGCTTCACCGCGCTCAGTGACCTGCTTCTTCTTGAGCTCAAACTCAGTGCGCAGCATGGGTAGATCATCGTGGCGAGACTTCTCGTCCACCTCGGTGATCATGTAAGCGGCGAAGTAAATGACCTTCTCTAGGTCCTTGGGGGCCAGGTTGAGCAGGTAGCCCAGGCGTGAAGGCACACCCTTGAAGTACCAGATGTGAGTTACCGGAGCGGCCAGCTTGATGTGACCCATGCGCTCACGGCGCACCTTGGAGCGAGTAACCTCAACCCCACAGCGCTCACAAATGATGCCCTTGTAACGTACACGCTTGTACTTACCGCAAGAGCACTCCCAGTCGCGGGTAGGACCGAAAATCTTCTCGCAGAAGAGACCGTCCTTCTCGGGCTTGAGGGTACGGTAGTTGATGGTTTCAGGCTTCTTAACCTCGCCGCGTGACCAGGTGCGGATGTCATCCGAGGAGGCTAGGCCCAGGTGAATGCGATCGAAGACGTTAGCGTCGAGCACAGTTCCTACTTCCGAAATGTCTGCAAAGTCTTTGTCTTATCAGTGCCTGTAACAGCTATGAAAGTGCTGCGCAGGGAAGAACGCGTGTGGGCTGCAGGCTGCTAGCAGCCCACACGCAGTTAGGATCAGATAACACTCAGGTCAGTGTTAGGGCGGCGACCCAGGTCAAAGCCCAGCTGGTCAGAGCTGCGGCGACGCGAGTCGTCATCGACGCCATCGAGGGAGATAACGTTTCCAGCCGCATCCAGAGCCTCTACGTTCAGGCACAGAGACTGCATTTCCTTCATAAGTACCTTGAAGGATTCGGGGATGCCGGGCTCAGGAATGTCCTCACCCTTAACAATGGCTTCATACACCTTTACACGACCGACAACGTCGTCAGACTTGACGGTCAGGAGTTCCTGCAGAGCATAGGCGGCGCCATAAGCCTCCAGTGCCCACACCTCCATCTCACCGAAGCGCTGACCACCGAACTGGGCCTTACCACCCAGCGGCTGCTGGGTAATCATGGAGTAAGGACCGGTGGAACGGGCGTGGATCTTGTCGTCCACCAGGTGGTGGAGCTTAAGGATGTACATGTAACCCACAGAGATGGGGTACGGGAAGGGCTCACCGGAGCGGCCATCGAACAGCTGGGCCTTACCGTCGGGACCAACTAGCTGGACGCCGTCGCGGTTAGGCAAAGTGGAGTCAAGCAGACCCATTAGCACGTCGTCGGCCACACCATCGAATACCGGGGTGGCGATCGGGCTGTGAGCCGGGGCCTTAACCGCGAACTCGGGCAGCTTGTTGGCCCACTCTTCACCGGCTTCACGCTTAGCAGTGGCATCCCAACCACGCGAAGCGATCCAACCCATGTGGATTTCCAGCACCTGACCAACATTCATACGGCTGGGCACACCCAGCGGGTTAAGAATGATGTCTACCGGAGTACCGTCAGCTAGGAAGGGCATGTCCTCGATCGGCAGGATCTTGGAGATAACACCCTTGTTGCCGTGACGGCCAGAGAGCTTGTCACCGACGGTGATCTTACGGCGCTGGGCAATGTGTACGCGCACCATGCGGTTCACGCCAGCGGGCAGCTCGTCGCTGTCGCCAGCCACGATTTCACGCACCGCAGTGACGATGCCGTATTCACCGTGGGGCACACGCAGCGAGGTGTCACGCACTTCGCGGGCCTTCTCACCGAAGATGGCGCGCAGCAGGCGCTCTTCACTGGTCAGCTCGGTTTCACCCTTCGGGGTGACCTTACCAACCAGGATGTCACCGCTGTTAACCTCAGCACCGATGCGGATAATGCCGCGCTCGTCTAGGTTAGCTAGTGCGTCTTCACCCACGTTGGGGATGTCGCGGGTGATTTCCTCGGCACCAAGCTTGGTGTCGCGAGCGTCAACCTCGTGCTCCTGAATGTGAATGGAGGTCAGCAGGTCGTCAGAGACCACGCGCTGAGACAGGATGATGGCGTCCTCATAGTTGAAACCTTCCCAGGTCATGAAGGCCACCAGCAGGTTCTGGCCCAGGGCCAGGTCGCCGCCGTCGGTAGCGGGGCCGTCAGCTAGGACGGTGCCTACCTCAACGCGCTCCCCCTCATCAGCAACCACGCGCTGGTTGTAGCAGTTGCCCTGGTTAGAACGCAGGAACTTAGCCACCTTGTATAGGGACTCGGAACCGTCGTCGTTGGCTACACGCACGAAGTCTGCGCAAACCTCAGTGACCACACCGGCCTTAGCGGCTACTACCACGTCACCAGCGTCGACGGCGGTGCGGCGCTCCATACCGGTACCCACCAGCGGGGCGTCGGGACGGATTAGCGGCACAGCCTGGCGCTGCATGTTGGCACCCATCAGAGCGCGGTTAGCGTCGTCGTGCTCCAAGAACGGAATCAGGGAGGTACCCACAGACACCATCTGGCGGGCAGACACGTCCATGAAGTCAACCGAGTCAACCGGCATCAGGGCCGGCTCACCGTCACCCAGACGGCACAGCACAGCCTCGTCAACGAAGCGACCCTCGTCGTCGAGCTTAACCGAAGCCTGAGCGATAACGTGACGCTTCTCGTCGTCGGCGGTTAGGTAGTGCACCTCGTCAGTAACCTGACCGTCACGCACCACACGGTAGGGGGTTTCGATGAAACCGAAGGGGTTGATGCGGGCGAAGGTAGCCAGCGAACCGATCAGACCAATGTTTGGGCCTTCAGGAGATTCGATGGGGCACATACGTCCGTAGTGCGAGGTGTGAACGTCACGCACCTCCATACCGGCGCGCTCACGGCTCAAACCACCGGGGCCAAGGGCCGACAGGCGGCGCTTGTGGGTCAAACCAGCCAGCGGGTTGTTCTGGTCCATGAACTGACTGAGCTGAGAAGTACCGAAGAACTCCTTGATAGCGGCAGTCACCGGACGGATGTTGATCAGGGTGTTGGGGGTGATGGCCTCAGCGTCCTGGGTGGTCATGCGCTCACGCACCTGACGCTCCATACGGCTCATACCAGTGCGCACCTGAGACTGGATGAGCTCACCGACGGCGCGGATGCGGCGGTTACCGAGGTGGTCGATGTCGTCGTACTCAACCGGGATGTCAACTTCTTCGCCGTCACGGAAGCCCTTGACTGCGTCCTGGTGCTGGTGCAGAGCCAGCAGGTACTTGATGGTGGCGTTGATGTCCTCGATGCGCAGCACAGACTCGGTCAGGTCTGCGGCGATACCCAGCTTCTTGTTGATCTTGTAGCGACCAACCTTGGCTAGGTCGTAGCGCTTGGGGTTGAAGTAGAAGTTCTCCAGCAGGGCGCGACCGGCCTCAACGCTCGGCGGCTCACCGGGGCGGATCTTGCGGTAGATGTCCAGCAGCGCCTCGTCCTGGGTGGTTACCTTGCGGTCGCCGTCCAGGGCGGAGGTTAGGGCCGGGTAGTCGGCGAATTCCTTGCGGATTTCAGACTCGTCCATACCCAAAGCCAGCAGGAACACGGTGATGTCCTGCTTGCGCTTACGGTCGATACGTACGAATACGTGGTCGTTCTTGTCTACCTCGAACTCAAGCCAGGCGCCGCGTGAGGGGATCACCTTGGCGTTGTAGATCAGCTTGTCGGTGCCCTTTTCGACGCCGCGCTCGAAGTACACGCCGGGGCTACGCACCAGCTGGGAGACAACCACACGCTCGGTACCGTTGATAATGAAGGTACCGCGCTCAGTCATGAGCGGGAAGTCACCCATGAACACGGTCTGGGACTTAATCTCACCGGTGTCGAAGTTGTCAAAGTCGGCCACCACATACAGCGGTGCGGAGTAGGTCTGACCCTTCTCTTTGCACTCGTCAGCCGTGTACTTGGGCTCTTCGAAGCGGTGGTCGTGGAAAGACAGGGACATGGTTTGTCCAAAGTCTTCAATCGGGGAAATCTCTTCGAAGATTTCCTCCAGACCGGACACCTCAGGCAGTGAACCCGGGCGAACGGCGTTGGCGGCTTCAACACGCTCGCGCCAACGCTCGTTACCGACGAGCCAGTCGAAACTCTCGGTCTGTAGGGCTAGTAGATTCGGAACCTGCATCGGCTCCGCAATGGTGGCGAAGTTAATGCGACGCGACGCAATACGCGCCGCGATGGCTTCAGCAGTAGGTGCAACAGGGGTGCGCGAAGCAGCCAAAAGGAGACCCTTCCTTAACGATCGCGGTTACACGCGCGCGGTCTAGTATTTTTTCCCGCATGTCACGCCTTGCGGCGGGGCAAAAACGACAAGCATACACAATGCACGCAAAGCGCTAGCGTACACGGATACCACAAATGTGTCTATACTAGTGCGCGCTCTCTACGCTGCGATACGCGCCACATGCGGCACATAATACAACATTTTCTAAGCCCATAGCCAGTGCCGGCCATTAGCTGGCCGGCACCAAAGCTATGCGCTAACCATTTCGGTGGGTGTTGATATATGTCTTGTATTCGTTAGTGGCTTGACGTACCAGTTTGAGGCGGGCTTGCCAGTAGTTTGGGTCACGCGCCAGGATTTGCTCTTGCCCAACCCATTGCAAGTCGTAGACCAGCTGTTCATAGCCACTTTGTTCACGGCATTTTGCATCTGCTACGGCAAGCTTAATTTCTTCTGCACTGACGTTAGTGTCAGTGGCAGTATCGTCAGCGTCAGGCTGGCCTAGCCCAAATTTTGTGGCCACCGACTGAGCCATTTGCGGCTCTTCTGGCAGATCCGCAATCCCTTGAGGGGCCATGCATTTACGCCAGCGTTGCGCGGCAGCACGCACCTTTGGAAGTTTCGAGACGTCATTGACATAGGGGGCCACATCGCCTTCTAGCTTGTCTGAAGCCTTAAAAACTCCGCTAGAGCGCAGCTTTTCGCTGCAGGCCATAAATGTTTTATCGGCAGCAGGATCTTTAAGTAATTGGTTTTTCTGCTCAACTACCTTCAGCCACTCTTCACGATGCTTACTGGGCGCACGGTGGTAGCCATAGGCTTGTGCTTTGGCCACAGTAAAGCGCCCGTTATAACCGGAAGGGCTTTCCAGCGGCGTGGCAGGATCGTTCCAATCGTAGGTTTGTACTGGATACTCATAGCCGCTTTGTTTCATGCAGTTAGCGATATATAGGTTCTCGGCGTAAGTCTGCAGCCTATCGTCTGGTAACCGATAGGGGTCTGCTGGCAAAGCTCCCTTAGTTGAGTCTTTTTTGACTAGACCGTCTTTAGACATTGTCCCATCTGCTGGGGCGCTGATTTGTGAAACTTCTTGAGCGCTTACTTCTTTGTTATTAGGAGCATCATCCGCGCATCCTGATACGCATAAAAGCAATGCGATCGCAGCCGGAAGAAAACCCCTCATCCTTGAGTGTAGGTACATGACTCCCCCTAGGTGACCATCCGTTGGTTGATTACATTTTTAGCACATAAAACAAAAAAATCTTTCTTACACACCAAAGTAGTTAAATGTTAGCCTCGTAGAGCTTGGGCCGGTTGCACAGCGGCCACGCGCCGCAAAGCAGCCAATGAACCTAGTAAGCCTGTAAGCAACCCTGCCAGCATTCCAATTGGTAAAGCCCACGGATCCATTACCGGCTGCCACCGTTGCACCACGGTTACCACCAAAATCGCTAACACAGCCACTAATGCGCCAAACAGGCCACCGATAAAGCCAATAAACATTGATTCAAGCGCAAGCAAAACTCGCAAATGGCGTTTACGGCCACCAATTGCGCGTCGCAAAGCCAGCTCTCCCTGCCTTTCATGCACCGCCCCGCTCATCGCACTAGACAAAGACAACACTGCCACCAGCACAGACACGCCGGTCAAAGTTAGTAAGACAGCCTGTAGTGAGCCCTCGATCTGGTCTCTTAAACCACGCGGGTCAGGTGGTGCATCAACACTCATAGCATCAACTTGTGTTGGATCCCAGGTTAAAGGCACTGCTTTAGCTACTTGTTGGGCAGCTCCAGGAGCTACTTTAATTTCTAAACCCAGCGATACTGGCTCACCCAACTGGCGAGCAACTCTATAGTTAAGTCCTATCCCGGCGAGCATTTCTGCACGTATACCGGCATCTTTAATAATCCCTACAACCTCATAGGGCACGCCGTTAATCCATACAGTTGGATCAGCGCTTAACGGACCTAATTCAAGTTTTTCAGCAGCGTTTTGTCCAATCAAAATCTGGTTATCTGCCAGATGCGTGAGTTTAGCGCCCACCCATTGCACAGTGAATAGGGAGCTATCAACGCCTATATCATCAAAGCCGTAGATGCGGGCTCGTTGCCCTTTTTCTCCCAGCCGCGTAGCAACCTCAATATCATCACCTTCGGTGAAGAATAGGCTAGAGTCCACTCCCGGCACGGAGTTAATTTTTTTCCAGGTTGACTGCCTCCAGCTGTTAAGCATGGGAGTAACTACCTGGGCAGAATCTTCATTATGCACAGCCACCGCCACGCGCGTATTACGGGTGGCATCAAAGGTGGAAGACACTTGCGCCCCAATCGTTTGCCCCAGCCCTAAAGTGCTAAGGGCTAGCGCCACCCCTAGTAAAACCACCCCAACCAAACGAGCTGTTCTACGCGGAGTTGAGGCAAGGTTGGCCGCTACATCCTGCAAAGCCGAACGCCACTTAACTTTAGAGGCAACCCCTAGTGCTTGCGGGATCTGCACTGGAGGTATCACCTCAGTCGCCTCGGCTACATGCACCCCCTTGTTAGGCGTTATTTCACTAACTACACCGTCTATAACGTGCAGTTGACGTGGGCATGAAGCAGCAATTGCAGGATCGTGAGTAACGATTACAACCGTGGTGCCACGCTCATGTAAGCCGCGCAGTAAAGCCACAATTTCAGCTGAAGATTTACTGTCAAGGTTACCTGTAGGCTCATCAGCAACCAGCACAGGGGCATTAGCCACAATAGCGCGCGCAATTGCTACACGCTGACGTTCACCGCCTGAAAGTTGGTCAGCAGCAAAATCTCTACGTTTACTTAAACCTACATATTCCAGTGCCTCGCGCGCTAACTGTAAAGCTTGCGCACGTACCACTCCCCTATACTGCAGGCCTAAAGCAACATTATCTAATACTGATCGTTTTTTAAGCAGGTGAAATGACTGGAAAATAAATCCAAAAGTGTTACTACGTAATTTAGCACGCGCATCCTCGTTTAGCCCAGATACATCTGTATCATCTAGTAGATAGGCTCCTGAAGTTGGGGTATCGAGAAGCGCTAAAACATTTAGTAGCGTTGATTTGCCAGCACCTGATGGCCCGGTAATAGCAACCAACTCACCTTGGTTAATTTTCAGGTTTACCCCACGCAAAGCATGTACCTGCACGGTACCTGGATATACTTTATCTACATCAACCAGTTCAATTACGGTCATTGGTCTACTCTTACCTGATCACCTGCACGTAACTGAGTAGATTTGACAGAGCATTGTCCTGCCACACAGCCCAGCTCTTCAACAGAGATTTTTTTCCAGGTTTTACCTTCAAGTTTAAGCACACTGGTGGTTCCATCAGCTGCTGCCGCAACTGCACGTTTAGGCACTATAAAGCCGCCGCGAATAGTTGGGGTGCGTTCAATGGTAATAAGTATGGTAGAGCCAATCTTTTGACTACTTAACAAGGTAGCGTCAGAGGCAGTGAAGATACCTTTTTGTACTTTAGGAGCGGCTGGGCCGGCCTGATTTGCAGAATCTTTACTGCCCTGTTTGTTGTCGCTTTCTTCTTCAATTTTACTAAGAGTTAACTGTACCTTTTTGCCACCTATGGTGGCCCAGGCGGTAGCGCCAACCTTTATTTGCGTGCTTACCTGTGCGGGAAGTTCAGTGCTAAGTTGACTGCCTTGACCGGCAACCGTTAGCTTTGCGTTTTCACTAAGCGTTGCCCCTGCCGCCGGGATATCTGTTAATACCCTGCCCTGTTCCAGTGAGGGCACAAACAAGTATTCAGACTGGTTAAGCAGCACCTGTTTTTTAGCTTTTTTATCGCTCTCGCCCTGGTTACGGTCCGTTTGCCCGGCGGCTGAGTCACTCTTATCGGCTTTATCTGCCCCAGTTTTACCCGTTCCGGTTTTATCTGTCTTTTCTGCCTGGTCAGTGTCTTTTCCGCCCTGCTCGCTATTTTCTGCGGTGGTGGTGTTAACTTCTGATCCGTTATCTTGGTACAGATTAGTTAATGCCCGCGCTGTGGCATCATCAAATTTACTGTTTGCTTCAACTTGATAGCCAATAGAAGCCAAGGCTTGCTGTAGCTGCAATACATCTGTGCCGCTATCTCCTTGGCGCAGATCACGATAGGCCGGGACTGCGCCAGAAAAAGCAAATACTGGGCGGTCATTTATCCAAAGCAGCACGCTACCTGAGGTAATTTGCTTTCCAGAAGCTAACCCGGCTTTAGTTACTACCGCATGTTTTGTGCCATCAGGCAAGGTAAGTTGATAGTCAGTGCTTGCAAGTGCACTTATAGTTGCGTTAGCAGTTACCGTATCTGTCAGCTCTCCAGTTGCAACTGTTGCACTAACTGGACGCTGTTGTGGTGGTTGAGCTGCCGCCTGACGCTGCGCAGGAGACTGCATAGTGCGCGCCAGCCACCATGTGCCCCCAATGGCCAGCGCGAAAACCGCCAGAATCACTACAGATACGAGTATTTTATGCTTACGCATACTAATCACAACACTAAATTTTTTATATTTAAAAACCTTGACTTGGAAGTGCTCACCATATAGGTGAGCACTTCCAAGTTTGGATTCAAGTCACTGAGTGTAGTTTCCGCGACTCTTCAGGAAGGCGATAGATTCAGCTTTCACCTTCGCAGACTTCTGACGTAAAACTGTCAGTTGGTTAAGATGCTTCTTTACATAATTGTAAGAGGCAGACCATTGGGCATTGTACAAAATGGTGTCATACCCACTGCTGGTTCTGCATTTAGCATCCTGAACCGCTACCTTGAGCTCGTAGTCAGTAACCGGGTGCTGGGATGGATCCTTATAATCTTCTTCATTAACAGTAGCCCCGATTTGCTGAGCAAATGAGCTTGAGGGATAACCACCTGGAGCCTTTTCAAGGTCAGCTAAGCCAAGCGGCGCCATACAGCTACGCCACTTAGCTGCCGCAGTATCTAACCCTGGCGGATTAACGTTAGAAACTACGCTTGTGGACAGGCCACCTTGGGTGTCTAACTTCTTGATAATGTCTGCCTTGTCTGCTTCGGCAAAGCAGGCATCACGCTCTTGCTTCCAGGAGGAAGGGTTCTGGTCTTGCTTACGCTCAATATCGAGGCGTGGCTGGATACTGTCCTCAGGAGGGGCTGAATAACCGTATTTTGCGGCTATCTCTTCGTTAAACAGCATATGCCCGCTACCAGTGCCTACCTGTGATTTTTCAGATGCAGCAGAGTAGGGGTAGACCTCATAGCTGAGTCCCTTTTTCGCCATGCAATCTTGAACCACTGTCTCTTTAACAGCCACATAAAGACCATTGGTGGTACCTGCATAAGCATCAGTGGGAAGCGCCCAGTGTTTTTGGTCTTTTTTAATCAAATTATCTGGAGACACTGTGGCCTCTACTGCTGAAACATCAGCTCCAGCAGTTCCAGCAGTGGATTGCGAATTAGCACTACCGCCACTCGAACACCCAGATAACACCATTGCAGCTACCGCTATGGGCGCGGCCAATAGCGTATAGCTAAATTTTTGAGTCACCAATTGACTCATCTCCTCGCACTAAATTCTCGGTTAAGGCTTAGAGTGCGATAAAGCCCCCCCGACCAACCAGCCTTGGTTGATGCAGTTCAGAGTACACCCAGGTCAGGTCACGTGCAACCAAGTTAGTAGACTTTTTTCAGATTCTATGTTTCGCATTAGAGGCAGCGAGCCCATACATCCAGTTACGAAACAGTTGTAAAAGTCTTGGTATATGTAAAAGAACTGCCCGACGTATAACGTCGGGCAGTTCTTTTAAGCAGTTTTCGCTAGCGAATTAGTTAAGCTAACGAAACAGCGATCACTTGAGGACGACGGTAGCGCCAGCGCCCTCGAGCTGAGCCTTAGCCTTCTCGGCGGTCTCCTTGTTGACGCCCTCAAGAACGGCCTTGGGAGCAGACTCAACGAGGTCCTTGGCCTCCTTCAGACCGAGGGAGGTCAGGGCGCGCACCTCCTTGATGACACCAATCTTCTTGTCGCCGATAGCCTCGAGAACGACGTCGAACTCGTCCTTCTCTTCAGCCTCTTCAGCGGCAGCGCCGGGGGCAGCAGCAACGGCAACGGCGGCCGGGGCAGCAGCGGTAACGTCGAAGGTCTCTTCGAAAGCCTTGACGAATTCGGATAGCTCGATGAGGGTTAGCTCCTTGAAAGCCTCGATGAGCTCTTCAGTGGTCAGCTTCGCCATGATGGGCGTTCCTTCCTAGGTTTTTGGGCTCCGCCTGGGTGGCGGAAAATTTGTCTGTGATGCCAGCTGCACTCAGGCAGCCTGCTCCTGCTTCTCACGCAGGGCATCAACGGTGCGGACGGCCTTAGAGGCCGGGGCCGCGAAGAGGTATGCAGCCTTAGACAGCGAAGCCTTAACGGCACCAGCGGTCTTGGCGAGCAGAACCTCGCGGGATTCGAGAGATGCAAGCTTGTCTACATCGGCGGCGGACAGCAACTTGCCATCCATGATTCCGCCCTTGATTACCAGCTGCTTGTTGTCCTTGGCGAAGTCACGCAGAGCCTTAGCAGCGTCAACTGCCTCGCCCTCAACGAAGGCGATAGCGGTGGGGCCGTGCAGCTCCTCGGCGAAAGCCTCGAAACCAGCCTCACGCGCCGCGATAGCGGCCAGGGTGTTCTTCACCACGGCGTAACGAGCGTTGCCGGCAAGCGAACGGCGCAGCGTCTTTAGCTGAGCCACACTCAACCCGCGGTACTCGGTTAGCAGCACAGCGCCCAAGCTACGGAATTGCTCCGTTAGGGCGGCAATTGCCGCTTCCTTGTCAGGCCTTGCCATGGGCCCTCCTTCCGTGGTCTTTACACAGGCCCCACAACAAAAAACCCTGCGCCGGCGGCACAGGGTGATACATCAATAATAATGTAACTACTAGGCACGCCTACGCGGGTATCCATTGAAGGATTTACTCTCCACCTGAAATAGGTTTAGAACCTGCGGTCTTTGGCAGGCTCCAGAGTATCGGAATGCCACCTACACATCAATAGCGTCAACCCTGAAAGCTGGGTGGGTCTACTCACATGTGCTCTCATCCGCAGGTAGGGGGTCAGCTCTAGCTACACACGCTAGGCTGAAACAAGTAAAGCTCGCAAGTAAAAGGCCCAGTATGACTCAAATTTCTACCGCACCCACCACAGCTAACCAAGCGGAGATACCGGCGCCTGCTGATACTGTCCCTATGCGCCGCGCTCCACGGGTGTTTTTACAGCTAATAACCACCCTGCACCGGCTAATCCCAAAGCCCCTAGGCAAGCGCGTACCGGTAACCTTCATCGGCTACGCCATCATTAACGGCTCCGGTTTCCTGCTGGATATTAGCCTGCTGTGGTTATTTAACTCATTACTTGGCTGGTACTACCCGCTATCCATCACCCTGGGCTACGCCCTGGCTGGGCTGTACTCACTAATCTTGAACCGCTGGCTTAACTTCCAGGCCCATGGACACGCCGCCGCACAAGGGGCCCGCTACGTATTTGGGCTAATCTCCCAGTACGTCATCTTCATTTTGGGTCTCTCTAGCCTGCTGCACTACGGCTTGCACATCAACCCTGAAGTGGCCCGCGTGATCTCTGCCTGCTGTGAAGGCATCTACCTGTACGTGCTAATGAAAATCTGGGTTTTCAAAGGCGTGGCAGAGCCCAAGCTCTAAGCCCAAGCTCTAAGCCCAAGCTCTAAAAGAAAACTCAACCGCATACAGCAAAAATCCCCCGGCGCAGTTCAAAATCGCACCGGGGGACTTTGTTTAGCTCAAGCTCAGGCCAGCTTGGTGGGGTCCAGCGGAATGCCCGGACCCATGGTGGTAGCCATGGTGGCCTTAAGGACGTAACGGCCCTTAGAGGTGGAGGGCTTTAGACGCAGGATCTCTTCAACTGCGGCAGCCAGGTTCTCGGCTAGAGCTTCCTCAGAGAAGGAAACCTTACCAATGATGAAGTTAAGGTTAGCGGCGCGGTCAACGCGGAACTCGATACGACCGCCCTTAATGTCCTTAACAGCCTTGGCGACATCCATGGTAACGGTGCCGGTCTTGGGGTTGGGCATGAGGCCACGGGGACCGAGCACGCGCCCTAGACGACCAACCTTACCCATCAGGTCGGGGGTGGCCACGGCGGCGTCGAAGTCGGTGTAGCCAGCGGCAACCTTAGCGATCAGGTCGTCGCCGCCAACCTCGTCAGCGCCGGCGTCGATAGCCTGCTGAGCACGCTCACCCTGGGCGAAGACCAGGACCCGGGCGGTCTTGCCGGTGCCGTGCGGGAGGCTAACGGTGCCACGCACCATCTGGTCGGCCTTACGGGGGTCAACACCCAGACGTAGGGCCACGTCCACCGTGGAGTCAAACTTGGTTACGGAAGTTTCCTTAGCCAGGCGGACAGCCTCGGCCGGCGTGTAGAGGATCCCAGACTGGATCTTCTCAGCGGCGGCGCGGTAGGCCTTGCTGCGCTTAGTCATCTGCTTTCTCCTTATGCAGTCGTGGTGTGCGAGCCGCGCATGGCTCTACCACGGTTATTTGGTCTTAAATCACTCAGCGACGGTGATGCCCATGGAGCGGGCAGTGCCGGCGATGATCTTCGCGGCGGCGTCGATGTCGTTGGCGTTCAGGTCAGGCATCTTGGTTTCGGCAATGGTGCGCACCTGGTCCTGGGTTAGCGAAGCAACCTTGACGCTGTGCGGGGTGGCCGAACCCTTGGGGACACCAGCAGCCTTCTTGATCAGCTCAGCGGCCGGCGGGGTCTTCAGGATGAAGGTGAAGGAGCGGTCTTCGTAAACCGTAATCTCCACCGGCACGACATTACCGCGCTGCGACTCGGTGGCAGCGTTGTAAGCCTTGCAGAACTCCATAATGTTCACACCGTGCTGACCGAGCGCGGGGCCGATCGGCGGTGCAGGGTTGGCAGCGCCAGCCTGGATCTGGAGCTTGATCAGGCCAGCAACCTTCTTCTTGGGGGCCATAAAATTGGGTCCTTTGATAGTGGTTGTGACACGCGTGCGAATGCACACGCACAAACGCCCATCATAGCCGGTTTAAGACTACGGCGGGCGCGTGGGTGGGAGGTTTCACAGCCGCAAACGCGGTTGCCCAGCAGCCGCTTACCCTCCCCGACGCGCCATCAGCGCGCCGCTACCGGGTCAGATTTTGGAGACCTGGGAGAAAGAGAGCTCAGCCGGAGTGTCACGGCCGAACAGGGAGATGAGCACCTGCAGCTTCTGAGTTTCGGGGGAAATCTCAGAGATAGTGGCAGGCAGAGACTCGAAGGGGCCATCGGTGACGATTACCGACTCGCCCACCTCGAAACCAACCTCGTAGACACGGCCGTTCTCCACCATGGTGGAGCCCTCGCCAGACTCGGGTTTAGCCTGGGCGGCAGACACCTGGGCGGCAATTTCGGCCTCGGTGGGGCCAAGCTGCTTAACCGCTTCTTCGAAAGTCAGCGGCACCGGGTTGTAGCGGTTACCTACGAAACCGGTAACTGCCGGAGTGTCCTTAATGGTGCGCCAGACGCGGTCCGAGGTGTCAGGGTCGTCCAGATCCAGGCGCACAAACACGTATCCGGGCAGGCGTACGCGCGTAACTTCCTTCTTCTTGTTGTTCGCCTTTACCTCGATGACAGTTTCCATGGGCACGACGGCGTCGAAAACGTAGTCCTCGATCTCAAAGTTTTCAGCGCGCGCCAAAACATCAGCGGCCACGCGGCGCTCATAGCCAGAGTAAGTGTGCAGCACGTACCACAGGCCCGGCAGGGAGGACATCTTCTTACGGAATTCCTGTACCGGATCCACCACTGCTGGCGGCTCTGCGCTTTGTGCGTCTGCCGGGGTGGCCTCCTGTACGTCTTCGGCTACCTCGACAACGTCGTTGGCGCTTTCCTCAGCCGCGAAGTCGTCGGCTTCCTGCTCGATAGACATGTTGCTCCCTAGTAGATTCTGGTTCGTAAGGTATTAGGCAAATACCCACATGACAAGCTGTTCAAACACGGCGTCAATCAAAGCCACAAACAACATGATGGCGGTAATGAACACCAGCACCACCAAGAAGTAAGTCCACAGACTGTTGCGAGTAGGCCAAACTACCTTACGTAGCTCGTCAATAACTTGCTTGATAAATAGCGTGATACGCGCAAACAGGTTACGGCGCTGTGCCTGATCACGGTCCGCTTTAGCGACTTGGCTCATGAAATCCTCGGGTTCGAATCGGCTCTTAAGCCCGTTAGGGACGAGATGGTGAACCGACGGGATCTCCCGAGCGATCCTCCGTTCTCAGCAGGGCAGGCGGGACTCGAACCCACAACCGCCGGTTTTGGAGACCGGTGCGCTACCAATTGCGCCACTGCCCTTCAGCGAGACTCAATACTGCCATACTTCTGGCGCTAATACCAATTCAATAAGTATGTGCTGCCTCACGGTAACAAATTACGGGGTAAAATCGGGGCGTGACTACCGCATCAAAGCGCCGCGTTTCGGCGCGTCTAGCTGCCATTGCCCCTTCTGCCACACTAGCCGTTGACGCTAAAGCTAAGGCCCTAAAAGCCGCCGGTGAGCCCATTATTGGTTTCGGCCCTGGTGAGCCCAACTTCCCCACCCCTGAAAATGTGGTGGAAGCCGCCGTCGCCGCCTGTAAAGACCCGCGCAACCACAAGTACACCCCTGCCGCCGGTCTGCCTGAGCTAAAGCAGGCTATTGCCGCTAAGACTCTGCGTGACAGTGGCTATGCCGTCGACCCTGCCAACATTGTGGTCACCAACGGTGGCAAGCAGGCAGTGTATGAGGGTTTCGCAGCCGTTATCAGTGAGGGCGATGAGGTTCTGCTGCCCACCCCCTATTGGACCACCTACCCTGAGGCCATCGCTTTGGCTGGCGGTATTCCGGTACGCGTTTTTGCCGACGCCGACGCCGACTATAAGGTCACCCCTGCCCAGCTGGAGGAGGCCTACACCCCGGCCACCAAGGCGCTGGTGTTCTGCTCGCCCTCTAACCCCACCGGCTCGGTTTACACCCCGGAAGAGACTGAGGCTATTGGTCGTTGGTGCCTTGAGCACGGGGTTTGGGTACTTACCGATGAAATCTATGAGCACTTGGTTTACGACGACGCCAAGTTCACCCCCATCGTTAAGGCTGTGCCCGAGCTGGCTGATACCACCGTGGTGCTTAACGGCGTGGCTAAGTCCTACGCCATGACCGGTTGGCGTCTGGGCTGGCTGATTGGCCCCACCGACATCGTCAAGGCCGTAATCACCTTGCAAAGCCACCTGACCAGCAACGTCAACAACATTGCTCAGCGCGCTGCGATTGCGGCCCTTAACGGTGACCAGAGCTCGGTTGAGCAGATGCGTCAGGCCTTTGACCGTCGCCGTCACCTAATGGTTTCCATGTTGCGCGAGGTGCCCGGCTTCGTCACCCCCGAACCCAAGGGTGCTTTCTACTGCTACTCCTCGGTTAAGGAACTGATTGGTAAGTCGCTGCGCGGCACGGTTATCGACTCCTCGGCCACGCTAGCTGACCTGGTGCTAGAGCACGCCAAGGTAGCTATCGTGCCCGGCGAGGCTTTTGGCCCCTCCGGCTTTGTGCGCCTGTCCTACTCACTGTCTGATGAGGACCTAGTTGAGGGCCTTGAGCGCCTACAGAAGCTGATGGCTGAGGTTGCCTAAGCGCTACTTTTCCTAATAAGCAGGGTTGCGCAGCTCAAGTTTGGGCTGCGCAACCCTGACTTAGCGGCAGGGCAGGCTTAAAGGCCAGGCCCCAATTAAAAGGCAACCGGCGTCTTAGACGTCGGCTGCCTTAGTTTTAGGTGATTAAAGGTTGATGTGGGTGCCGCGCCGGGCATACATCTGGCGCGCCCCCGCCAGCCAGCTCTCGGCAGCAGCCAGGCGCCCCTCGGCGTCGGCCCGCCAAGGCGCATTACCCTCACGGCGAGCCCCCGAAACTAGCGACAGCACCACGCCCGCCGCCCGCGCCCACAGCGACACTGGATCCACCTGGCGCCCAGCCTGGCGAGTCCACTCATCCAAAATCGGACGCAAACGCTTATAGGTGCCCGGCGCTAAATGGTCTAGCACGCTCATATGCCCAAGCAGGCAGGCGTAATCATCCACGCGGTGACCGGGCCCCAGCGAGTCCACATCCAGCAGCGAAGAAATCTCGGTACCCTCAGTGAAAACGTTAGCCTCATAGAAGTCGCCGTGGACCGGAACCACCGGGCCCGGATCCGAATCAGCCATAAGCTCAGCTACGCCGTCGGCAATTGCGTTAATACGCCCCGCGTAAGCCGGCAAAACCGTCGAAGCCGCATGCGCATAGTGGTGCACGCGCTCAGACCAGGCCGGATGCGTGGGCAAAGTCAGGGCCTCGCTGGGCAGCGCATCAAGCAACTCCGTGATGCGCATAAACATGTCAGAAGCGTCATTGCTACTCATGCCGCCAGCTAGAAGATTAGACAGGGGCCTACCCGGACCAACCGTCAACAGCACCAGGCCGTCAGGGTCATCGCGCAGCACCCTAGGTGAGGGCACGCCCGCCGCCGTCAACATGCGGTGACGCTCAGCTAAAGAATGAGAATGGCCGGGCCGCAAAACCTTAGCGAAAGCCCCCGAGCCGTCAGCGTAGCTGACCTTAACCACCGCGCGGCGGGTGGGGCGGTAGGCCACCATGCGGGTAGAAACCTGCTCGCCTAGTCGCGCCGACAATAGCGAAGGGGTGCAGGCCACCGCCAGCGCCGGCAGCTCCGGGTCACCAGGGTGACGCCACACATACACCGGGGTCACGCCGGTGTCCACACGCACCAGGCCAGGCGCGTCAGGGCGCTTGAGGCGGGCGGTGGTGGCACAGAGGTACTCAGTGCCGCGAATACCGGCCAGGCCGCGCACCACTGCCGTGTAGCCAACCGTGACCCCTGCGCCGGGGCGGTGATGCACAGAATGTACACGTGAGGTAACTAGCTCCAGGCCTAAAGGCGCCAATGCTGCGCCCAGGATTGAATTCACACCCGGGCCGGTCAGAAGCGCAACCTGATCGCGCTCGTTGCCTCCAAACATGTATACAAGTTTGCCATTATTAGCCCTGCTTTAGCTATTTAGCAGGGCCCAAAGCGCGATTATGCGCCATTTTTTAGGTGCCCTCAGGCTGTGGGGCGATTTCTACCGGCGCTTTGACTTTTTTGGTGGCTTTAAGCGACGGCGGCCTCTTTAGTGGCGACGGCGTGCGTGGTCTCGACGGCGCCCAGGCTGGCGACGGCGCCTGCGGTCTCGGCGGCGTCAGTGGGCTCGGTGGGGCCACCAGCTTCCCCAGCGGGGCCGGAAGTTTTTGTAGCGGGGCGAGCGGCGACGTCGTCGTTCTTGGCGGCATTAGCCTTACGCAACCGGGCCGCAGCCAGCTTAGAAGGACCCACCTCAGCCAGGAGCATACCGGTGATCATCAGTGCGCCACCTAGCAGCAGGCGGGTAGTTACCTGCTCGTCGCCAAAACCAACGGCCACGGCCGAAGCAAACACTGGCTCCAGAGCCATAATCACGGCGGCACGGGCGGCAGGCAGGCGCGACTGGGCCCAAGTCTGAGCCAGCAGCGCCAACACGCCCGAACCAATCACCAAGAACACCAAAGAAACCCAGCCCTTAGTGGTGTGCGGAACCCCAATACCACCCGGAGCGGCCACCAAAGCCAGCCAAATACCGGTAACCATCAGCTGAATAGCCGCGAGCGCCAAGGCGTCTTTAGCGGTGGCGTAACGCCCGGTGAGCACCACGTGCAGGGAGAAAACAATGGCGCAACCGATAAGCATGGCTTCGCCATAGCCCAAAGCCAGCCCGCGCAGGCCCAGCACGGCGGCGCCGGCCAGCGACAGGGCCACCGCTACCTTGGTAATGTGTGCCACTCGGGTGCGAAACATTAGCCACCCCACCAGCGGGGTTCCGGCCACGTACAGGCTCACCATAAAGCCAGAGACGGAGGCTGAAGCGTAGTTCATACCCTCAGTTTGTAGCACCTGACCAAAGGCATAGATGGAACCGATGGTGAATCCGTGAATCCACACAGTTTTGCTGGCGCGACGGTAGAAGGGGTACATGGCTACAGCCGTCACTAGTGTGCCCAAGCCGTAACGCAAACCAAGGAAGTCGATAACCGACACTTCGGCTAGTACTTCCTTGGTTAGGTAGAAGCTAGCGCCCCACACTAGCGACACGAAGATTAGTGCGAGGGTGGCTAGTAGGGACGTATCACGATTATGAAAAAACTGGCGTAGGGTCACTAGCCCATGCTAACGGCTTAGTGAGGGTAAAACAGCCCGCTGGAGGGTGACTTTAGTCCCCTCCAGCGGGCTTGTATTTTGGCTGGTTGCACGCCAGCGTCCAGTTTTCGGCCAGGGGCGGCCGGTAAGTTGGCGGGCCGCAGAGCGGTCGGCGGGCCGGCGCGCTGACGGGCTAGCATGCCTCCACGGCCAGGCGGGTGGCGGGCCAGCTGGGGGCGGGCCGGCGCGCTAACGGGCCAGCCCTGGGCTGGTTAGAAGTCCAGGCCTACACGCACCGGCTCGGGCACCAAGGTCAGTCCGTATTTGTCGCGCACGCCAGCGATGACGGTTTTGGCCAGGGCCTCAATGTCGGCGGCGCTAGCATTGCCACGGTTGGTGATGGCCAGGACGTGCACGGTTGAAAGCGAGGCGGGGGCGGCGTCGTCGAGAGCAAAACCCGGACCAAAGCCGGCGTGCTGGATCAGCCAAGCTGCCGAGGTCTTAACCAGCCCGGGCACAACCGGCGCGGGGCGGGTGCCCACAATCATGGAGTGGTCGGTGACCTCAAAGCGAGGGGCCTCGCTGGGGAGCTTGTCAGCCTGCTCCTGGGTTAGCACCGGGTTGGTGAAGAAAGAGCCTGAAGACCAGGTGTTGTGGTCGGCCGGGTCAAGCACCATGCCCTTGGAGCGGCGCAGCTCCAGCACCGCCTGGCGCAGGTCGGTGGCCTCCACCCGGTCGCCCAGCTCCACGCCCAGGTGGCCAGCTAGCTGCTTGTAGGCGATGGGGTGGCTCATGTAGGCCTGGCGCACCTGGAAGGTAACCGAGAGCACCACCCAGCGCCCGGTGGGGCCCCACAGTCGTCCGCCACCGGCCTCTACGCTACGCAGGGACTGCTTGAGTAGCGAGTCGCGGTAAGCCAGTTTCAGGTCGGTTAGGGCCAGGTAAGCCACACGGCCCTTGAGGCGGTCCCAGGCACGCACGGCAGTGACCAGCTCAGCTATTTCTGTGCCGTAGGCGCCCACGTTTTGCACCGGGGCGGCGCCGACCGTGCCCGGGATGCCTGAAAGCGGGGCGAAACCGGCCCACTCATTGGCGATAGCTTCACAAACCAGTTCATCTAGGCTCATACCAGCGGTGACGGTGAACTCCACTCCCCCGCATTGGGTATCTGAGTTGATGGAGATTTCACTGCGGGCGTCGCGTAGCACCAGGCCGTCAAAGCCGGCGTCGGAGGCGAGTAGGTTGGAGCCGCCACCTACCACCAGCAACGGGGTGCCGGCAGCGTCGGCCTGTTTGATGGCCTCAATCATTTCCTGCTCGCTGTGGGCCTCCAGGTAGCTGGCGATGGGGCCACCGATGCGGGTGGTGGTCAGCTGCGCCAGGGTGGTGGGGGCCTGCGCACCCAGCGGGTAAGCCAGGGCGGGAACGGGAGTGGGCTTGGCGATGTCGCGGTGCGGCAGGGGCAGGGAACAATCGGTAGCTTCTGTCATGGCACCAGAGTAGTCATTTGTGTGTGGGTGATGAGGAGGGTTTCATGCTGACGGCGCAGCCATGCCCCCGTCAAATACACCCAAAACCTGCATCTACACCCAAAATCATCCCTTCCCTATGAAAATACGCGTTTAAATCATAGGGAAGGGATGAAATTGCATGTGTTTGTGAGAAGGGACTTTTGGGGGTCTGTCCTGGCCCCCTGGTTGCGCCACCCTGCCTTGCCCCCTTGGCCTGTCTTGCCCCTGCCCTGGCCTGCCGCCAGTGTCTCAATTGGCGGCATCTCAGTTGGCAGCGACTACCAGCTTGTCTGCGCTGTAAATGTCACCTTGGGGGGTGATTACGACGTCGACGGCGCCCAGCTCCGGTAGCGTCACCATCTCCTTAAAGTGCCACTTCCACTTTTGCTCACGGAACAAGCCCTGCGGGATCACCAGCTCATCGACGCTTTGCACGCACAGCGACAAGGCCGCCAGCAAACTGCCGTGCACTACCAAGCTCCCATCTGGCGCCCCCACAGCCTGGGCCGCGCGAGCTGAAGAATGAATTGAGTTGGGATCCCCAATTACCCGTGACCAGCTACGCAAATGCTTAAAAGTAATCGTCACCGGGGTACTTTGGGCAGGTACCTCCAGCTCCTCATACAGCAGCGGCTCCGCCTTGGCGACGTCGGAAGTAAGCGTTCCCGGCGCCCCCACCTTGCGAGCAAAAAAGTCAGTCAGCCGCACCTGCATGTCCGGGCGGTCTAGGTGGATGCGTGAATCCCAAAACTCCCAGTTCCTAGCCCGGCGTGAACGCAGCATCAGCAGCTCCACCTGGGCCTGATCATGCACCCAAGGCAAGGGCTGGCGTATCTCTAGGGCCATGCGCCGGTGCAGCATCCCCTCCCAAGTGGGGCCAATGCCGCTGCGCACCAGCGGCCAGCCCACATTGGCGGCCACAACCAGCTCAGCTGCACGCACCGCAGCAGCATAAGGCTTGTGGGGCAGGATGAAGTTAATCAGGTTGGCTAGGGTCGTCGTCTTCGACTCAAGCCGCTCTAGCGAAACTATTTGGGCTGGTGCGGACATAAACCAATACTATAAAAACAAAACGCCCCACGCTGCTAAAAGCGTGGGGCAAAGCTGAGAAACTCTCAGACTATCTGTTTCAGCGAGTCTCGCGGTGCTCGGTGTGCTTACCGCAGCGGGCGCAGAACTTCTTCAGGGACAGACGGTCCGGGGTGTTACGACGGTTCTTCTTGGTGATGTAGTTGCGCTCCTTGCACTCCGAGCAAGCCAGAGTGATCTTGGGGCGAACGTCGGCGGACTTGCTAGCCACGTTGTACTCCTCTTGTTTGATCCTCGAGCAGCCCTTGAGTGGCGCTGCAACGAACCTTGCGTAGCGGGGGAGGGACTCGAACCCTCGACCTCACGATTATGAGTCGTGCGCTCTAACCAGCTGAGCTACCTCGCCAGGAACACTAAAGGCGGCCGGTGGGCCGCCATAGCGAGAGCCCCGAAAGGGAATCGAACCCTTGACCTTCTCCTTACCATGGAGACGCTCTGCCTACTGAGCTATCGGGGCAACGACCGAAATCTTATAAGGAACTTTTTTGCTTTCGCAAGTCCGTTCCGTGTGATCTCAATCACTACAGCGTTCTTTCGAACTTGGCTTGACACCGAAGTGCCTTACCGTGGCAGGTGAGGGATTCGAACCCCCGAAGCATACTGCGACTGATTTACAGTCAGTTCCCTTTGGCCGCTCGGGAAACCTGCCAATTGCATTCCGCCGGGCAAGCATGCCTGCCGTTTGGGTGCCGTGAAAGATTAGCAAGATTGCACCCCCAAATGCCAACTTATCTTAGTGGGAGCCTGGTCACACTGGCTATAATGGCTGTAATCATGCGGCTAAACCCGCTTTCACATAGACTTATATGCCCAGCTCAAACCTAAGAAAGGCACACCATGGCAGCAGATTCCTCGTTCGACGTCGTCTCCAAATATGACCGCCAGGAGGTTGACAACGCCGTCAACCAAGCCAGCAAAGAGATCAGCCAGCGCTATGACTTCCGTGGGGTTGACGCCTCCATCGAGCTAGCCGGCGAGACCATCACCGTCACCGCCAACTCTGCCGAGCGCGTGCTGGCCGCCCTAGATGTACTTGAATCCAAGCTGTTCAGGCGCGGGGTTTCACTAAAGGTCCTGGACCTGGGTGACAAGGAGCCCAAGGCCTCAGGCAAGCTCTACAAGCTGGTTTGCCCACTGCGTGAGGGCCTGAGCCAGGAAAACGCCAAGAAGATCACTAAGGCCATCCGCGAGTCCTTCCCCAAGGGCGTCAAGGCCCTGATCCAGGGCGATGAGGTGCGCGTGTCCTCCAAGTCCCGCGATGACCTACAGGCGGTAATCGCCATGCTTAAGGAACTGGACATCGACGCCGCCCTACAGTTCACCAACTACCGCTAAGTCCCAGCGCTAAGGCCCTAACGTTAGGGGCGACGGCGACGGCGACGGCGCGGCCATGGTCGTAAGGGTACGCAGTAAGGCCCAGCGCTAAGGCCCCGGCGTGGTTGCACCGGCAGCCGGCGCACCATAGTCGTAAGGACCATAAGGACCCACGCAGTAAGGCCCTGGCACTCTCTTAAGGAGAAGCCAGGGCCTACTTTTGGGCTGTTTACGCGGCCCAAGCACAAACGTCAGTAACCGGCCATGTGCTCTAGGCGCGCAATGCGCTTATCCATGGGCGGGTGGGTGCTCATAGCCTGCCCCAGGTTCCCAAAGGGGTTAGCGATCATCATGGCCGACAGGTTCTCCACCTGCGGCTCACGCGGCATGGGGTAGTTGGGCACGCCGCCCGAAAGCTTCTTAAGCGCGCTAGCCAAAGCCAGCGGGTCACCGGTGAGTGAGGCGCCGTCCTCGTCGGCGTCGTACTCACGTGTACGCGAAACCGCCAAGCGCACTAAACCAGCTGCCAGCGGCGCCAAAATAGCCATTACCAAGCCCATTGCGGCCGCCCCATTGTCGCGCTCATTACGGTTGCGCGAGCTAGTGCCAAAGTACATGAACATGGTGCCCACCGAGGAAATAATCCCCGCCATACCGGCGGCAATTGAGCCGGTGAGAATGTCACGGTTGTACACGTGGCTGAGCTCATGCCCCAGTACTCCACGCAGCTCACGGCGGTCAAGCAGGTTCAAAATACCCTCAGTGCAGCACACCGCCGCGTGCTGGGGGTTGCGCCCGGTAGCAAAAGCGTTAGGGCTCATGGTGGGGGCAATGTAGATGCGCGGCATGGGCTGGCCTGCAATTGAGGACAGCTCCTGCACAATCTCATACAGCTCCGGGGCCTGCTGGGGCGTCACCTCGTAGGCATCCATAGAGCGGATGGCCAGCTTGTCGCTGTTCCAGTAGCTGTAGGCAGTCTGGCCCACGGCGATCAGCGCGAACAGCGGCATAAAGATGAAATATCCCGATGCTCGCGCCAATACGTAACCGAAGGCGATCAAAATCGCCCACATCAGGCACAGCAGCCAAAAAGTTTTAATGCCGTTGTGATAGTGACGCTTCATGAAGGTAAGTCTAGGGGTTTAAGGGCCCCTAAAGTTACGCTAACAGGTGTGGTCAGGGGCCGGTTCGCGGCGGGCGTGAAGGGGGCGCGGCTCACCCTCGCCGTCAGCCTCAGCAGCTTTTAGATCCGCACGCAGGTTCTTGGGCAGCGAGAAAGCAATGTTCTCTGTGGCCGTGCGTAACTCTTCGACGTCGGTGAAGCCGTATTCTGCTAGCTTTTGCACCACTTCGCGCACCAAAATTTCGGGCACGGACGCCCCTGAGGTTAGCCCCACGCTCTGGGCCTGCTCTAGCCAGCTGGGATCGATTTCGCTGGCGTAATCCACCCGGTAGGCGGCCTTAGCGCCGGCTTCTAGGGCCACTTCCTTTAGGCGCACCGAGTTGGAGGAGTTACCTGAACCCACCACAATCACCACGTCAGCGCGCGGAGCCATCTGCTTGACGGCGGCCTGGCGGTTTTGGGTGGCGTAGCAAATGTCGTCGCTGGGCGGGTCAATCATGGCCGGGAAACGTTCACGCAGGCGGCGCACGGTTTCCATGGTTTCATCGACGCTTAGGGTGGTTTGCGAAATCCACACTACCTTTTCAGGGTTACGCACCTGCACCTGGTCTACTTCTTCAGGGCCGTTAACTACCTGAATGTGCTCGGGGGCCTCACCTTGGGTGCCTTCAACTTCTTCGTGTCCGCTGTGGCCCACCAAGATGATGTCGTAGTCGCCCTTGGCGAAACGCACCGCCTGCTTGTGCACTTTGGTTACCAGCGGGCAGGTGGCGTCAATGGTGGCCAGGTGGCGGGCGGCGGCCTGCTCATGCACTGCCGGGGACACACCGTGGGCTGAGAACACTACGCGAGCGCCCGGGGGCACCTCATCAGTTTCGTTGACAAAAATGGCTCCGCGACGACTGAGCGCCTCCACCACGTACTTGTTGTGCACAATCTCTTTGCGCACGTATATGGGGGCTCCGTAGTGGGCTAGGGCTTTCTCGACGGCGTCCACGGCGCGGTCAACGCCAGCGCAGTATCCGCGTGGGGCTGCCAGCAGAAGTTTTTTGGGCGAGGCTGTGGTCATAGGTACAGGGTACCTGGCCTGTATTCGTGGCACAGTGGTAGCCGTGACAAGTAGTAACCCGCCCCACGCCGTCGGCGTAAATTCGGGCGCCCCCAACGCAACTAGCCCGGCCATAGCTAACCAGGCCGTAACTAGCCAGGCCTCCCCCAATGGCGGCGGACGCCAACTGGCCGCCCTGGCCCGCGACACCACTGCCGAAAACCCTTGGCCGCTGCGGTTGCTGGCGCAAAAAGTGGAGTCCTACATGTCCAAGATGACGCCGGTGTGGGTCAGCGGCCAGGTGGTGCAGTTCAACCCGCGTCGGGGTGCCTCTATGGCGTTTATGACCTTGCGCGACAGTGAAACTGAGGCCTCCATGACGGTAGCTACCTACGCCAAGGTGCTGGCCGCCATGGATTCGCCGTTGGAGGAAGGCAGCCAGGTGGTGCTGCACGCTAAACCCACCTACTGGCTCAAGCGCGGCTCCTTCCAGCTGGTGGCTGACCAGATCAGGCCGGTTGGTTTAGGTCAGTTACTAGCCCAAATTGAGCGCCTGCGCCGCGCCTTGGCTGCTGAGGGTCTATTTGACCCCTCCCGTAAGCGTCCGCTGCCCTTCTTGCCGCGTGTGGTGGGGCTGGTTTGTGGGCGGCAAGCTAAAGCTAAGGACGACGTCATTAACAACGCCCGCCTGCGTTGGCCCGCCACCCGCTTTGAGATCCGTGAGGTGGCTGTGCAGGGGGCCTACGCCGTCGCAGAAGTGTCCCGAGCCATTGCTGAGCTGGACCAAATCGAGCAAGTAGATGTGATTGTTGTGGCCCGAGGCGGCGGGGCGGTCGAGGACCTGCTGCCTTTTAGCGATGAGGCCCTGGTGCGCGCCGCTGCCGCCTGCCACACCCCGCTAGTCAGCGCTATTGGTCACGAAACCGACTGCCCGCTGCTGGATCTAGTGGCTGATTTTCGCGCTTCCACCCCCACCGACGCCGCCCGGCGGATCGTGCCCGACCTGCTTGAGGAGCTAGCCAGCCTGGAGACCACCGTGGCTGCGGCGCGCACCGCCTGGCAAGCCCGCCTGGAGCGTGAGCAGCAGGGCCTAGAGCAGCTGCGTTCACGCCCGGTGCTGAGCCAGCCCGACGCCGTCATTAATTTGCGTCAAGCAGAAGACCGCGAACTGACCCAGCGTATGCGCCGGGCGGTAGACCACCAACTGGCCCTTAGCCAAGCCCAGCTACACACTGATCTAGCTAAACTGCGCGCGCTTAGCCCCCAGTCAGTGCTTGACCGTGGATACGCGGTTTTACGCCAATCTAATGGCGATGTGGTCACTGAAGTAGACCAGCTCAAACGCGGCACCCTGCTGGAAGCCATCGTGGCTCACGGCTCGCTAATCGCACAGGTGATGGGAACTAACCCCAAGCGGCTCGACTAGCCCAAAATGAGACCAGACCCACCCAAAAGCGCAACTTCATGACACAATCAGACTATGACCACACCCACATCTGCCCAACCGACCGAAGTTGACCAGCTCAGTTATGAGCAAGCCCGCGCTGAGTTAGCTCAGGTAGTACGCCAACTTGAGGCCGGCGACGCCCCTCTGGAGCAATCTTTGGCCATGTGGGAACGTGGTGAGGCTCTGGCCACGCACTGCCAAAACTGGTTAGACCAGGCCCGAGCCCGCCTAGAAGCAGCCACCCAAAGCGATCAGAGCTGATTTCAAGCACTGCAGCCACAAATTGAAGGAACCCTAATGAGCGAACCGCGCGTATTAGTCATTGGTGAGGCCCTTGTCGACGTCGTCGTCGGCTTGGACGCTACCACTAAGGAAATCCCGGGTGGGTCCCCGGCGAACGTGGCCCTAGGGCTAGCACGCCTAGGCCGCCAAGCCGAGCTGGTGTGCTGGATCGGCAAGGACGAACGCGGCGAGCTAGTCCGCAAGCACCTTGAATCTAACGGTGTTGCCCTAGTTGAGGGCTCTGACGGGGCTGAGGCCACCTCCACCGCTGTTGCCGTTATTGGCGAAGACGGCGCCGCCACCTACCGCTTTGACCTGGACTGGAACCCGCCCACGCCGGCGCCTTCTAAGAACATCCCGCTAGCGGTACACACCGGTTCTATCGGCGCCATTATGGAGCCGGGGCGCCTAACCGTGCAGGCCGTTCTGGCAGCTTACCGCCAGACCTCCACCATCACTTACGACCCCAATGTACGCCCCCAGCTGATGGGCACCCCCGGTGACGCCCGCCCGCTGGTAGAGCGTCTAATCGCCGCCTCAGACGTAGTTAAGTGCTCCGACGAAGACCTGGAGTGGCTAACTAGCGGCGCTGACCAGGAAGAAACCCTGCGTTCCTGGCTGGAGCTAGGCCCGGCCATTGCGGTGGTTACCCGTGGCCCCGAGGGCGCCCTAGCAGTAACCTCCTCAGGCCTGCGCCTGGAAGTACCCTCCCAGCCGGCTATAGTAGCAGACACGGTAGGTGCCGGCGACTCCTTCATGGGCGGCATCATCGACGGGCTGTGGACTGAAGGCCTGCTGGGCGCCGAAAACCGCGAGGCGCTACACAACATCAGCGAAGAAGCCCTGCGCCGCGTAATCGCCCACGCCATTGCAATTGCCGCCATCACCGTTTCGCGCCCGGGCGCTAACCCGCCTACCCGCGCTGAGCTAGAGGTCATTGCTAGGGCGTGCGCTTTGATCGAAGCACAACCCGCCTACCGCGCTGAGCTAGAGGCCGCCGCTGCCGCAGTGCAGGAAGAGGAAGTTGTCACTCACGAAGAGGCAGTTACCTCAGACGCGCCTAAGAGCGCAGCTGAAGAAACCGCACCTAAGAACGCAGTCGCCCCCGCCGCGCCCGAAGGCGCAGCTGAAGAGACTAAGCACGAGTGCTGCGGAAACTGCTAAGTTTCAGGCATAAACGCGATTAGGGACGTTTAGGGACCTAATCGGATTGGGGGTGGCCCACCAGCCACCCCCGCCTTATGCCCCTGGCCTGCTAAAGGCCCTGGAACTACCCACAAATTTAAGGCCAAAATTGTTTGCCCAAATCGTAATGACGCTGCTGGCCCTAGTTGACTGCGCGGCAGTGGTCTATGTCTTGTTTGCCGGTAAGCGCAGTTTTTATGACCGCATGATTTACACGCTGATCATCTTTATAGTTCCCTTTGCGGGCGCAGCTTTTGCCGCCTATAAGCACTATTACTGGCTTAAAGAGCACTAAAACTGGCTCCTGCCAGGCCCTCTAGCTACCCGGCCGGGACAGCTTTAAGCGCACCAGCTACCCGGCCATGTAAGGCGAGCTACTTACCCATGCGGCGCTCGCGGTGGGCATAGTCGCGTAGCGCGCGCAGGAAATCGATGTGCCTAAAGGCCGGCCAGTTAACCTCGCAGAAGTAGTATTCCGAGTGTACTGACTGCCACAGCAGGAAGCCCGAAAGGCGCTGCTCACCCGAGGTGCGGATAAGCAGATCCGGGTCGGGCTGGCCCTTGGTGTACAGGTGCTCAGCAATGTCGCGCACAGACAGACTGCGGGCCACTTCTTCTAGGGTGCGCCCCTGGGCGGCAGCCTCAGCTAAAGCGTCACGCACCGCCTGGGCAATTTCTTCACGCCCGCCGTAGCCCACGGCCACATTAACCTCCATGCCTTCAAAGGCACTGGTGGACTCTACTGCCGCCAGTAGCCGCTGGGCCACCGGTTGGGGTAGTAATTCCACGCTGCCCACAATGCGCAGTCGCCAACGCCTGGCACTGGCCAGGTTTTCGACGGCGCTAGCAATAATGTCCAGCAGCGGCGCTAGTTCCTGCGGGTCACGCGAGAGGTTATCGGTACTAAGCAGCCAGAGGGTAACAATTTCAACCCCGGCATTTTCGGCCCAACCTAAAAATTCAGCGATTTTATCTGCCCCGCGCCGGTGTCCGTGGGCGGCGCCTACCCCTAGGGATTTAGCCCAGCGGCGGTTGCCGTCGAGGATCACACCTACGTGTGCGGGAACTTTAGAGCGGTCAAGCTGCGCCAACAACCGGCGTTCGTAAACGTCATAGAGCAGGTTGTCGCCAGCCATTTTCAGCTCCTTGCATACAGGTACAGGCCGATCTGCTTTTACGGCCATGCTATATACGGTAGCGCCTAATCACGCCTTGTGGTGTTCGCTTTATCAAATAGCTACCTACGCGAGCGTAACTTACGGTAGCGTAGCTTTTGTTCCTAACAAGCTACTGGGAGGTTCATATGGCAGTCGCCAAAGCACTCTCGCTTTCTAGTGACTCACTCGCCTCGGCCGGTGAGGCCCTTAAATTAATCAAACCCAAGCTGCGCGGCTGGATTCACGCCATTACTGCGCCGCTGGCTTTGGCTGCCTGCATTGTGCTGACGGTTTTAGCCCCCACGACCACTTTAAAAATCGGCAGCGGAGTGTATTTGGCCTGTTCGCTGCTGCTTTTTGCCAACTCTGGGGTGTACCACATCTCTAACGGGCATTTCCCGGCTAAGGTTTCCCAGCTGCTGCGCCGCATTGACCACGCCAATATTTACCTACTAATTGCCGGCACCTACACTCCCCTGGCTTTGGCGTTAATGACCCCGGATCACCAGCGCCTAGTGCTGGGCATTATCTGGACGGGGGCCGTGATTGGCATGGTGGCTAACGTGTGTTGGATTACCGCGCCGCGTTGGCTGTTCACGATTTTGTATGTGGTGCTGGGCTGGGTGGCTGTGTGGTTCATTCCTGAGCTTTACCGCGCCGGCGGGGCGGCGATTGTCATTTTGATTGCATCTGGCGGCGTAATTTATACGCTTGGCGCAGTGGTTTATGCGCTTAAAAAACCCGATCCTTTGCCGCGCTGGTTTGGGTTTCACGAGATTTTCCACGCCTGCACTGTGGCCGCCTGGGTGTGTCAGTGTATCGCCTGCTATATGGCTGTATTGGGCTAAACTGGGCTTTTAAGGTGGCAAGTTAGGAGAAAACATGAGTGAAGACAACCGTACTTGGCTGACCCAGGAAGCTTTTGACCGTCTAAGTGAGGAGCTTGAGCGCCGTCGTACCACTGAGCGCAAGGAGATCGCTCGCCGCATTGAGCTGGCCCGCCAGGAGGGTGACCTGCGCGAGAATGCTGGCTACCACGCCGCCCGTGAGGAAGCCGCCCTTAACGAGACCCGCATTAAGGTGCTTGAGGGGATGCTGGAAAACGCTGAGGTGGGTCAGGCTAGCTCTGACGGCACTGTCACTAAGGGCGCCCTGATTACCGCCATTATTGCCGGTAAAGAGCAGGTTTTCGTGCTGGGTAACCAGGAGATTGCGGCTGATGTTCCCGACGGCGCCCGCGTCTTCTCCCCCGAGGCTCCGCTAGGTAAGGCGCTGATGGGCCACAAGGCTGGCGAAACTGTCAGCTACAAGGCCCCTAACGGCCGCGTTTTGCAGGCCGAGATCAAGTCTGTACAGCAGCTATGAGCTACGCCGCTGCAACGCGGGCAGCTGGGCCTGAGCAAAATTGGTTGCCGCTCTGCGACGGTACTTATCTCGACGACGCCAGCGCCGGTGCCTTGCCGGCCACTATCGCCGGTCACAGCCAACCATTGCTGGAGCGTCTAGAGCTTCACCCGGTTTTAGCTAGCCGCGCTGACGACCCGCTGCCTGCTGGCGCTGAGGTTATTTACCTGGCTGCCGGCTGTTTTTGGGGTGTGGAGCGTATTTTCTGGAATCAGCCCGGGGTGTTAGCCACCGCCGTGGGCTATATGGGTGGGGGCAACCACAACCCCACTTACCGTGAAGTGTGTACTGGCCAGACTGGCCACGCGGAGACTGTGGCCGTGGTTTACGACCCGGCTGTAGCGGGCGTGGGTGGGCAGAATCTACTGCGGGTTTTCTTTGAAAACCACGACTCCACCCAGGCTAACCGCCATGGTAATGATGTGGGCACCCAGTATCGCAGTGCGGTTTGGGTTACCACCCCCCAGCAGGCGCAGGCCGCAGCCGCGCTACGCGAGGCTTTCCAGGCTGAGCTAGACAAGCTTAGTGACGGGCGCGTTTGCCAAACCACTATTGGCGACGCCGCCGCGCTGGAAGCTGGCCAGGGCGGGCCGTTTTACGTGGCCGAGGAGTACCACCAGGCTTATCTACACAAGAACCCTGGCGGCTACTGCAATCACGGGCCTAATGGCATTGTCTGCCCCGTGGGCATCGCTAACCTGCCGGCCCAAACTGATGTTTTGCCGCCCGAGCTAACCTAAACGCCTGGCCCAAACCAAAAGCCGCCAAAGCCTAAAAGCAACCAAAGCCGCAAAGCAGTAAAGCTGTTGGGTTTAGCAGCCAAAACTGGGCCGAACTGGCCTAAACCAAACTAGAGGGGGGCGCCCGCCGCATGGCGGGCGCCCCCTTTTCTAAGCTGCCAGGCCACCTTGCCCAGAGCAGGCGTCATCATAGCACGAGAGCGCAAAGCAGACTATCAACCGTTAAGACGGTATTAGCCAAAGGCGTATTTGGGGAGAAATCACGATGGCCACAATCTCTAACGCAACACTAGCCTTTTATATAAGCGATGCTTTATTTGGGAGGCAATAGTATGTGGCAAGATATCGCAGTAATAATTATGGGCCCTCTCATCATTTATTCATGGTGGGTGCAGACCTACACTGATTCGTGGGTGGCAGAATTCGGGAGAAGTATTTCACGCGAGCGTCTGACCAAAAACATGGCGGCAGTAACCTATCCCTGCATGGGCATTGCGTCTACCTTAGCTGGAATCAACATGCTCTCCGACAGGTTTGGAGCCCCCGAATTCATTATGGTTTCCATCTCGTTCATTGCACTGTTCTTTCTTTTTATTGGCGTCGTATATATTCTGCCGTTTCCGTTACCTCGTCTCATTGATTCACGTTACCAGTTCATGAAACGTAACGGTCTGCTTGACGACAATGGTGATCCGCTGCCTGATGAAGAGGCGGAACGTATCCTCGCCCAACGTGAAGAAAACGAATAACTTTTGTTGCCAGGCTCCCAGGATTGGAATCTGTTACCTAGTCACAACATTGTGATTTCTTAACCTAAGCCACAGGTCGGGGTAATATCTGCCTTAGTATCTGACCCCGACGACAGCTGTAAGCCAATGATTGACCACCAGCGCCCCAGCTCCCAGCACAACGCCACCCAGGCCACTTCTCTGCGCGAAAGCAAGCTAAACACGCTTGGTAATACCCACGCTAGCTTGTATACGCCCTGGGGCTCAGCCTGGCGCGTGTCGCTGGTGACTTTCGCGGTGCTGGGTATCTTTGCCATGGTTGGGGGCATTCTTTTTTACGCCCACCGAGCCTCTGAGCAAAACCAGACGGGCGCCGTCGTCGTTACCACCACCCAAACCCAGAGCCCTGAAAGCACCCCCAGCCCTACTCCCAGCAGCACGCCACTACCTAGCACTGCGCCGCTACCCACCAGCAAGCCGCTAGGGACCGCCACACCCACACCACTGTCCTCAAGCCCAGAGCCCTCCACGGGCTTGAACCTGCCCAACTTGACCACAATCTCCCCCACTGAGGCACCCCCCACCCCTGCCGCAGACAACTCAAGTGCAAACAACTCCAGTTCAGATGTGGTTTTAACGGCCTGGCAATGCACTAGCTCGCGCAAGCTGGTATTCCGCGCCAGCAATGGCTGGGACCGCAATAGCGCTATCGAAGTTGCCCGCAGTGAAAGCTGCGCCCGCTGGGAGTAGTCCCTGGACCACGAGCGCCGGCCCAAGCGCAGACCGTGAACGCAGGCGCAGGACGCGAACATGAAGGCCCAAGCGCCGCCCGGGGCGCCAAAAAACACGAGTGCCTGGCTGCATAGAATCGCAACCAGGCACTCGCTACGCCGTCGGACTAAACCGCAGGCGGGAAAAAGCTAGCAGAAGCTATCAAGCCACCTCAACCTCAACGCCACTAACGTCAGCGGTAGCCAACTCAACCTTAGGCTCCTTGGTAACCAGCTTGTGGATACCCCAAATCGCCAAGAACACCGGCAAACCAATGTAGCTAGAAGCAATCTGGAACAGCTGGCCCCTAAACAGAGCCTCATAGTTTTGACCCACCAGCACAATCAGGCACATAGCAAAAGCCAGCATCGGGCCAAACGGGAACAGCGGAGCCTTATAAGGCAGTTTCGCCAAGTCATTGCCCTGCAGCACATAGGCCCTGCGGAAACGCAGGTGGCACCAGGAAATACCCAGCCACACAATGAAGCCTGAAAGACCAGATACGTTAAGCAGCCAAGTGTAGGCAGCGCCCTCACCCACAATAGCGGTCACGAAACCAACCGCGCCCACAGCAGCCGTAACCGCCATAGCGTAGATCGGCACGCCGCGCCGGTTAACCCGGGAGAACAGCTTGGGGGCGTGACCATCAAGGGCCATCGAGTGCAGCATACGGGTAGAGGCATACAGGCCAGAGTTACCGGCAGACAAAATCGCAGTCAAAATAACCGCATTCATCACCGCAGCCGCGCCGGCCACACCAGCCCGCTCAAACACCAAGGTGAAAGGCGAGTAAGCCACATCAGTCTCACCGTTACGCAGCAAGTTGGGGTCGGTGTAAGGAATCAGGAAACCAATCACCGCAATAGCGCCCACATAGAACAGCATGATCCGCCAGAACACGCTCTTGATAGCCCGGGGCACATCCCTGCGAGGGTTACGCGACTCGCCCGCAGCCACACCAACCAGCTCAGTACCCTGGAAAGAGAAACCAGCGATCATAAACACTGACACAATCGAGAGCCAGCCGCCGTGGAAGGGGGCCTCACCCTTAGTCCAGTTACTAAAACCAGGCGAGTTACCGCCCATAATCCCCAGGATCATGGCCACGCCGGCCACCAAAAACACCAGCACGGTAATCACCTTGATGGTGGCAAACCAGAATTCACCCTCACCATAGGCGCGTGCAGAGAGTGCATTAAGACCAGTTAGCAGCGCCAAGAACACTGCCGCCCACACCCAGTGGGGCACATCGGGCAGCCAGTAGCTCATCACAATACCGGCTGCTACCAGCTCAGCGGCCACCGTAATGGCCCAGTTAAACCAGTAGTTCCAGCCCATGGCAAAACCAAAGGAAGGGCTAACAAAACGCGTGGCGTAAGTCTGGAAAGAACCAGAAACGGGCATGTGCGCAGTCATTTCGCCCAGTGACTGCATCAGCAACAGCACCATTAAACCAATTACCGAATAGGCCACCAGGGCGCCGCCCGGGCCTGCGGTAGAAACGGTTGCACCGGAGGCCACAAACAGGCCGGTTCCAATTGCGCCACCGATAGCAATCATCTGCATGTGGCGGGCGGACAGGCCACGCTTAAGGTCAGTTCCTGGATTGTCGTGTTCAGACACCTTAGCGTCACCACCTAGTGATGCGCTCGCGGCAGTTTCAGGCTCCTCCCCTGCTGCAGATAGCTCGGGAGTAGTTAAAGCGGACATGTTCACCTCCGTTAAAGTTACTTAAATTGCCAAAGCGGCAATGGAGGTAAACATAGCAGAGTGACTGCAACTTTATAAACGCTGTCTCATATTTTAATGGTGTGATTACGACGACGGGACGCCTCCATTTATCTGGAAGCGCCCCGCTTTGGCTTTATTGCTGGGACTTAATAAGACTTAAGCCCCAACCCACTTAGCCGATGTGGAAATAAGTTTCCACCAAATCTTCAACTAGCACCCGCGCTGTGGCGATATCTTCACGCAAGTTCTCGTCTCCTAGACCTTCGAGGTAAGCCACCCAGGCGTCGATGAGCTTAGGCGGAAAGACCCCTTCAGCCTCGTAAAGGGCGCGCTGAGCCTGTAGACGCTGGGCGGATTCGTAGCAGGAGGCGGGCAGTTGCTCTAGGTTTTCGAGCTTAGAAGCGTCCCCTGAGACATATCGCTCATTGGCATATTCAAGCATTCCCGGCTCAGTCAGACCCACTCGCGCAGCCACAACAATTGCCGCTAGCAGCAGGTGGATGGCGGCTGAGCCGTCAGGTGAGCGCATTTCCACGGTTTGCAGGTCATTGGGAACCTGGCCAACTGCGGGCTCATTGGGGTTGGCGTCGCGGAACATACGGTCATCAAGGTTGTTCCAGCCCAGCGGCACACGCACCAGCACTGAACGGTTGCGGTCACCCCAGCAGATGGCGGTGGGGGCTTCCTGGTGGGGCACTAGGCGCAGGAAGGAGGTGGGCACGGTATTCCCAAAGGCGGTGATGGAGGCGGCCAGGGTGAGGTAGCCACCGATCACCTTGCGGGCTAGCTCAGTTAGGCCGGCGCCCTGGCTAAATAGGTTGTTGCCTTGCGGGTCTACCAGGCGGGTGTGGAAGTGCATGCCTGAGCCGGCTTGGCCGACGGCGATCTTGGGCGAGTATGACACCTCAATGCCGTGGCGGTGGGCTACTTCACGCACTACCCACTTGGCTAGGGTCATTTGGTCGGCGGCGTCGCAGGCATCTACCGGCAGGAATTCGATTTCCTGCTGGATCATTTGGCGTCCGTCGGCAACAAAGTTACCCACCTCGGCGTGGGCGTATTTAACTGCGCAACCCATTTGGGTCAGGTATTTGAGGGCTTCGGTGCGCACGTCGGCGAACTTAGAGAAGGGGGCAGCTTCGTGGTAACCGCGCTGCTCTTCTACCGGGAATAGGGTCTCGACGTCGGAGAACAGGTAGTACTCCAGCTCACCTAGGGCCTGCAGGCGGTTGCCGGTGGCTGCTTCGAGGGCGGTTTGGGCGCGGCGCAGCACATGCTGAGGTGAGCTGACCAGGGGGTTACCGGCGACGTCGTAGAAGTAGCACAAAAAGTCGATGGTGGGCTCAGCGGCGAAGGGGTTCATGAAGGCACTACGTAGCTGGGGCACCACATATAGGTCTGATGAGGTGGCGTCAACAAAGTTAAACAGGGAGGAGCCGTCCACGCGCTCCCCCATGGTTAGGATCCTGTCTAGGTGGGCCACGGACTGGATGGCGAAGTTTAGGACCTTTAGGCGCCCGTCGCCGCCAATGTAGCGCAGTTCTAGGGCGTGAATATCGTTGTCGACGATGTAGCTGATGATGTCCGCTTTGGTGAACTCGACGGGTAGCTTCCCCAAGGCGCGTACCAGCGGGTTGGGGCTCAGGGTGATTTGGTCGTTTGAAAGCATTACAACTCCTCTTCGAGCGCTTAGGCGTTTAGTCCTATTTTTGCAGAAAGTTGGCTACACCGGTAGTCGTTTTTTTCAGGGAGACTTATCCCCATAGCTACCGTTAAGTCACAGGTCATAGCCTAGTCCAAAGGCTTAGTTTTCAGACATCTCTAACGATTAGCGTTTAGACTGGTTGAAAACTCATACCTGGAGGCGATTATGTGGCGCAAGGCTATACACATTCTGGCGGTAACAGCTTTAGTGGTTACCGGCCTAGGTCTGCCCACAGCCGCTTGGCCCACCGCAAGCGCAGCAGACGAACCGTATATAGCTGAAGTGTTTGTGGTCCTAAACAACAACAAGATGCAGGACTACATCATGGTGGTTGACCCCAGCAATAACATGACTAAAGCTCAGTGTGAGAGCTTCAAGGGCACCACCAAGGACAAGACGCTTATCACCCAGTTTGAACAAAAAGATAAGGGTGCCACCTGCTCTATTTTGCAGACTTTCACCAGCTATAAGGCATCTTCGCAGTTCTCACGGCAAAACGGTAAAACCACTGTCACCGTTGACCCGCAGGCCACCATCAACGTTTCCGCTAAGCCGCTGGGGATCTCCTCAGCTACTTTCAGGGCTCTGATTGTGGGCGTTGAAGGCAAGGTGATTAGCGCCCCGGGCAACGTCAAGCTTCAGTACGAGGTTTTTAACAAGCGTAATTTGCACATGGCTTACTGGCGTAACCCCTCTGCTGCAGTGACCATGGAATTCACTTTGACCTCGGATGATGGCACCCAAAAGCAAGATCCTTTCTCGCTGCTGCCTGACAATAAAACTGCTAACCCCTCAGACAGTCCATCAGATAGCCCTTCTGCTAGCGCCTCGCCCACTTCTAATGCGAATCCTTTAGATACTGCTGCCCCTACACAAAGCGCGGCGGCGGCCAGCTCTGAGGACGAGGACGGCTCTAACACCACTGCCCTGTATGCCGCTTTAGGGGTAGGCATTGTGGTGCTGTTGGCGCTGCTGGCGCTGATCGTGATGGTTTTGCGTAAGCCCCGTAAGGGCGCTAAGTCTTCGGGGTCTTATCCCAATAACACCAGTGGGTATGTGCCCACGATGGCTAGCGGGCAGATTAATACTTCCGGCCCGCTTCAGGGCACTCAGGGGATCCAGGGCACTCAGGGCACTAGTGCCGCTTCGGCTGCTTATGCCAGCTCGACGGCGTCGGCGGCTTATCCGCAGTCTGCGGCTTCTGCAGCCCCGGCCCCCACGCAGTCTGCGCCCAGCTCCGGTTATCCCCAAAGCGCGGCCTCTTCTAACTATCCGCAGTCTGCAGCCTCAGGGTATGCACAGTCAGCGGCGTCGGGCTATGCCCCCTCGGCGGCGTCGGCCCCTTACGCCCCCAGCGCACCCCAAGGCTACGGACAGAGCACCGCTCCCCAAGGCTACGGCCAGCAGCCCCCGCAAGGCTATGGCCAGCCTCAGGGCTACGGCCAGGCACCTCAAAACTATGGCCAGCAGGCCGGGCAGGGCTACAGCCAGAGCGCCCCTCAATACTCGGCCCCAAGTGCCGCTCAGGCCCCAAAGGGCTATGCCCAGTCGGCAGCCTCTGGCTACGCGCAGTCTGCGGCGTCGGGCTATGCCCCTTCGGCGGCGTCGGCCCCTTACGCCCCCAGCACCACGCAAGGCTACGGCCAGGGCGCTGCCCAAACCTATGGGCAAAGCGCTGAGCAGTCGGTGTTCCCGGGCTATGCGCAGGAAACCACCATGGCGCCCACCTCGCGCTACGCACAAGACACCGCTGCGGCCTCAACCCAGGCCCTCTCGCAGGAAACGGTGCAAGCCCCCACATCGCAGGCTTCACAAGAAACCGTGCAGGCACCCACCTCGCCAGCCTCACAGGAGACGGTGCAGGCACCCACCCAAGACTATGACCCTGCCGCTACCCAAATTTATGACGCGGATAGCGAGCCCAACCAACAGCCTTCCACCGGCTGGAATAACCAGCCTTATGGCGGCTAATTAGGAGATAAGTTATGAATACTGCCGTATGTAAACGCTTTTTCACTCGTTTTGTAGCTGCTGCGCTACTGGTCACGGGGGCCACAGGGGCCGGCACTCTGGCGCCGTCGGCACTAGCTGCACCTAGCGAGGCGAAAGTGCAAGAGTCGGTAGTATTTACCAAAGCTGGGCAGATTATGTACACGGTTAGCATCGCCGATTACACCCAGACGCTAACCAGCCAAATCTGCACTGACACGCTAGAAAGCGCCATGCCGAAAACTGAGGCAGAAATTAACCCAGTTTTTAAAGAAAACGAGGGCTATAACTACTGCTCAGGCACAGCCACCTACGGCGCGCAGGCGGGGCACGAGTTTTATTCACTCAACGGCGATAAGTTAACCGGTCACAACCGTGTTGACGCGCTACTAACTGCTCTGAAACCACTTAAGGTCAGCTCCATTAACAGCAATGTCAGCGTGCATGATGCCACAGTTACTTCCGCTAGTGACGGCGTCAAAGTGAACCAGTCCGGTGGCGATGGCAAGGGCTACTTCATGCAGTGGCGCAATTCCACCCACCAAAACACCTTTACCGCGACCGTAAGCAGCCCAAGCTCTACTAGCACTTCAGGTGGTTCAAGCTGGCTCGCTGGCGGTTCGCAGGGAGGTTCTGGTAGCGCTGACGGTTCTGGCTCACAAAGTAAAGCTCCCGACGGCGCCCAGCCCACTGCCGGCGCCACTAGCGCAGCACCTACGCCGGGGGCCAGTGGCTCAGCCACCGGTTCTGCTAGTGCTAGCAGCTCTGCCAAGGCTACTGACTACCGCGCGACTATAGCTGGCGCTGAAAAATCGCAGGTGGCCGCTGCCAAGCAGGGTGACAGTGGGATAGTTACTGCCCTGTGGGTGGTTGGCGCCCTGGTGGTGGCCAGCGCCGCAGGCTTGGGCTTTTTGCTGCTAAAGCGCCGTAAGCAGGAAGCTGCGGGCACTGAGGCCAGCGAGGCCTAAAACACCGACGCCGCCCACTAAGTTGACCGGCACTGCCCGCTAAGTTTCAAGGAGGAAAAATGCACAGCATCGCTGCACGCTTTAAGCATGCTGGCGTGTTTATGGCATTAACCGTGCCATTTTTGACTCTTAGCGTGGCCTCGCCGGCTATGGCGGCTACTCCTTTAGCTACCAGTCCTCTGACGGCTACCTCTGGGACTGCTCCCCTGAGCGCTGTCCCTTTAGCCGCCGATTCCGCCAGCGACGACAATATTTGGCTCACCATCGCTATTGTCGCGGTTGGTATAGCCCTGATGTCTTGCATCGCATTAGCGCTGACAGTTGCCAAAACGCGCCGTAATCGCACTAAGTTAGCCCAGCCTTTGGGGGCGCCAGGTTTCCCGCAGATGCCCTCAGCGCCGTCGGCCCCTGTGCTCGGCGCGCCAGGTTTCCCGCAGCCAATACCCTCTGCACAGTCGGCTCCTGTGCTTGGAGCACCAGGCTTTCCGCAAGCAATGGCTTCAGCGTCGTCGGCCCCCGCACTTAGTTACCGCCCCTACATTGCCCCGACGCCGTCGCTGGCACCCACAGCCCCAGCTGGCCTGCCGCTCACTGCTCAGCCGGTTAACGAGGTTTATCCGCAGCGTTATGGGGTGCCCAGCCAGCCAGATTCGGGAGATTTAGCCACGCTTTCGCACCCGAATCAGAATGTCCAGCTAGCCCATGAACTAGCCACCCCGGAAGGTAACCAGACTCGCCTAGTTTCTACCGACGGCGTCGCCCACGCTTACCCCGCAGAAGAGCCAGCCTGGCAAATGCCGCCTGCGGGCTCTAGCGATTAAAGGAGCAAGCATTGAAACGCGCACTGACAATCTTATTGACCTTTATTACCTTGGCGGCTGGAGCCCTCTTTGCTCCTGCCGCTACGGCTGACGAAGGTTTTAAAACTGAACTCTGGTTCACACTTAACTCTGACGGTAGCATTAAAGAATTAATTAATGTCTCCAGCAACGATAACACCATTAACGCCGATAACTGCAAAGGCACTGAAACAGATATCGTAAGGTTTGCTCGCATAGGCAAAGAAAATAGATGCATCTTCATTAAATATTACAAAAAAGGTGAATCTGCCCCTAACTGGTCAGTATCCCGAGAAGGCAACAGTATCAACTTTAGGTTTTTCAACGAGTTCTATTATTCACTAGACAGAATTGTAAATACGTTAAATATTAATCAATCTGATTTAAACGTCAGGTTTACCATAGTGCAGCTTCCTACAGATGCAACCATTACCTCTCAAAGCTTGTCGCCATCTAAGGAAGTTGGTAAGTATAGCTACTACATCTGGTATGACACTACAGCTACTAGCGCGGATATAGAACTGACAGGCAGCTTTTCATACTCACCTTACGACCCTACTGGCAGGCCCACTACCTCCACTCCCAGCCAGACCAACAAACCCAGCCACACGCCTACACCTTTCAGCACAGCTAGTTCTCAAACCAGCCGTGGCACTACCAGTAGCGCAGCCACTACCAGCCCCACTGCGGACAGGCCTACCACTGGCAGACCCACCATTAAATCTGCACCAGGCACCAATAAGTCTGCAGCTACATCAATATCCAACTCTGGCGATTTTAATGGCGTACTTAATGAATTTTTAATAGTCGCCGCTATAGTCTCTATTGTTATAATCGTAGGAACCTTCTTATTGGCTCGGATAAGCAAAAACTCTACTTCTGCATATACGCCACTTTCTGCTGCTACACTCTATGATGATCGAAGTAGCTCTAGCACGCAGCCACAGACCTACCAGACCAATTCAAACCAACCACGAAGCTTTACAGACAATCAGACTTCTACACAGCCGAACCCTTCAAAGGCGCAAGCCCGAGCCAATCAGCCACCCTGGCAAGGACAGCCAGACTGACTTGAATTCCACCCACAAGCTTTAGCAATTACTTGTTTAAGGAGAGAGCAATGAAACGTCTACTTGCCATAGCACTAGCTTTTCTCACGCTAGTGGCAGGGGCACTGTTAGCCCCGGCAGCCACCGCCACCGAAAAAGTTGATGTTAAACTACTATTTGCGCTCAACGCTGACGGCAGCAACGATGAATTAGCCGCAGTTTACGGAAGTGAGAACACTGTCAATTCCTCAAATTGCAAAGACACTAAAGATTATATCTCAAAATTTACCCAAAAGGACGGTAAAAATCAGTGCATTTTCGCTAAACATCACGAAAAAGATAGCTACGGCAGCAATTGGCTAGCTTACCAAAGTGGAGACACCCTTAAGTTTAGCTTCTTAAACCTTACCGCTTTTATTCGCAGCGATATTTCAGAAGCTTTCGGTATCTACTATAGCGACCTAAACGTTATTTCTAGCGGGGCGGCAGTACCCCTGAACGCAACCGTTACCGATCAGAGCCTGTCGCCAACTGTAGATAAGAGTGACAAATTTGTTTACTACACTTGGGAAGGCTCTGATGCCACTAACTCAAGCGCAAGCTTAAAAGGTACTTTGCCGCTTTCTGGCGCCACCAGCAGCCCGACTAGCGATCCTACTAGCAGCCCGACTAGCAGTTCCACCAATACACCTGCCCCGGTTTTCACTGCTACTCCTTCAGATACCCCCAGCGCTACCGCTACCGCATTAGCCGCAAAACACAACTCTAACGACTCCAATACCACGCTATATGTAGTGCTAGGCATTGCAGCTGCAGCTGCTTTAATTGGTGTTGTAGTTACTGTTGTACTGGTAAAGAAGCGTAAGAGCTCTGCCCCTGCCCCCGGGTTCTACCCACCAGTTTCTCCGACTATGCCTTATAACGGTCCTTACCCCGGTCCACAGGCTCAGCAAGGCTATCGGGGACCACAGCAGCCACAGGGTTACCCAGGCGCCCAACAACAGGGCTATCCCGGCCCACAGCAGCCTCAAGCGAATCAGCCGCGACCGGGACAGCCACCTTATGGCGCTAACCCAAACTACCCGCAAAACCGTAACTGACCCTTGCCAGGGCTAAAGTGTTGGCCAGCCATTTTAATGGCTGGCCAACACCCCTAGTATTTGCAACACATTCAAGGAGGAAGTCGTGAAACACGCATTAGCAACCGCGCTAGCTTTTATCACATTGGCTGCCACAGCTCTTGTCACTCCCACCGCCACGGCTTCCGGAAATATTGAAACCACATTATTGTTCATACTCAACTACGATGGCAGTAGCGAGGAAGTAACTGCCGTCTACAGTAAAGATAACACCATAAACTCTTCCAACTGCAAAAACACCAAAACGTACACTGCGGAATTTAATCAGTCAGATGGTAAAAACGAATGCGTTTTCCGTAAACACTATGATAGAGATGAGAATGGCCCCGCCTGGTCTACACACCGTGTAGATGACAAGCTTGAATTTAACTTCATGAGCCTTTCAGTTTCTATGCGAATCGAAGTTGCAGATGCTCTGGGGCTGAAGAAAACTAATGATCTGAATGTGGTTTATACGATAGCCGCACTGCCATTAAATGCCACTGTAACCAGGGAAACACTATCCCCAAAGGTAGCCAAGGGTAGCAAAAACATCTACTACACCTGGAACGGTAATACAGCCGTTGATTCAACTGCAGAGTTGAAGGGAACCATACCGTTTTCTAGCACTACCGTCAGTCCATCTATCGCCCCTGCCCCGGAAGGCAACGGACTCAACAGCGATAATCCATCTGGCAATAACACTACTGTGCTAGCTGTAAGCCACAAGTCCAGCGACTCCAATACTGCGCTTTACGTGGTACTAGGTGTGGTTTCAGTAGTGGCCCTGACGAGTGTAGTAACCACCGTTCTGCTAGTGCAAAAGCGTAGAGAGCCAAGTCCCACTGTCTACTTTGCAGCCTCCACCAGGGTGGACACTAGCCAACACAATGGCAATATTCAATGAGAAAACCATGAAACGTGCACTAGCAATCTCACTAGCTATTCCCATACTAATGGCCATTACACTATTTGCCCCCATCACTGCAGCTGCCACAAGCATTGAAACCTCACTGATGTTTGTACTTCAAAGCAATGGTGACACTTATGAAGGCCTGATTGTTTCTAGCAGCGATAACACCATAAATCAGTCAAACTGCAAAGACACCGATGAGTACAAAACTAACTTTCGCCAAAAAGATGGTAACAATCAGTGTCTTTTTACCCAAAAGTACAGCAAAGACCAAAATGGTAAATCCTGGATAAAGAAAACTTCTGGCAATAACCTTGAGTTTGACTTTACTCCTGTTACTTATTCTATGAGAGACACTATCGCAAAATCACTAAGCATCGCTAATGCAACAGATTTAAACGTAGTCAGAATTATCGTTGCACTTCCATTAACCGCAACCGTCACCAATACGCAGACAGTATCTCCTACCATAACTAAAGGTGACAAGCATGTTTACTACACTTGGAACACGGATAAAGATCGCACAGATATCCGCCTAATAGGAACTATGCCTCTGTCTAACTCCACTGACACCCCTAGCGGCAGTTCTAGCCCTGCCACTTCCCAGAGCGCTGGAGTCGCTATCACCCCCACCCCATTGGCCGTAAAACACAAGGATTCCAATACCACGCTTTATATTGCACTAGGTATCACTGCCGCAGTGGCTACAGCAGGTATTGTAATTACGATTTTATTGACGCAAAAACGCAGGCAACCCACAGCTAAGTACCCCTCTTCAGTACCTTCCAGTCCTTATAACAGTCAGGGCTACACAGGCAACCAACCCCAACAAGGCTACCCAACTCCTCAGAATTGGCACCCCTAAGGAACCTGGTCACCAAGCCTGATACGGTTAAGACAGCTCCCCCTAAGCGACACACTCAAGGAGAAGCAGTGAAACGTACGCTCGCAACCACGCTAGCTTTTATCACATTAATGGCTGGAGCCATATGTGCACCTAGTGCTGTCGCCGCAGGTAGCATTACCGCCAAACTTATCTACATTCTCGAAAAAGACGGCACTGCCTACGAGGCAATATCTCTTAGCAGCACTGACGGCGCTATTAATGACTCCAATTGCGACGATATTGATGATTACACTGCCGACTTCAGCCAATCAGGCAGCAAAAACGAATGCATGTTTTACCAATACTACGATGAGAACGAATACCTTGCAGCCCTGTTAAGAACTCCCAATGGTTCAAAAAATAATATCAATTTCATGTTTATACCAAACTCGGTTTCCATGCGCGTTAAAATCGCAGCCGGGCTTGAGATAAATGTAAACGACCTTAACGTTACTAGTACCGTGCTCGCCATCCCACTAAGGGCAAAAGTCACCACTAAGACACTTTCCCCTGTGGAAAGCAAAGACAATAAATATGCTTACTACACTTGGAATGGGAGCACTACTGAAACCGGTGCAGCTAGCGTAACAGGAACCATGGAACTGGCCGCCTCTGCAGATGGCGCCCCTACGATCAACTCTGGCGCAAGTCCACAAAGCACCCCGTCTGCTACCGCCGATACCACCACTGACCTGACCAAGCGCTCTGGTAAGGCTTCGTCAGCTCCCCCAGTTTCAGCTGCCCCTACCGCACTGAGTGTCAAGAAAACCTCTAAGCAAACCGACAACAGTCTCTTACTTGCCATAATTGTTGGCGGCCTAGTTGCCACGATTGGGATCATGGCAACTGTTCTGCTTTCCAAGAGGCGCAAAAAGCCCGCCACACCTCGATACCCCTCCTCTGGTGGACCCAATAATCCACACTCCTATCCAGGCTCATCCCATAACGGACAAGCTTTCGTAGGCAGAGAGCAGCCACCTTACGGCAGCGGACCCAATTATCCACGCAGCTAAGTATCGGCAACCAGGCAACAAAATAGTCACTACCAGGGAAGGAAATGACATGCGTCGTAAATTGACAGCTTTAATGGCGCTTTTAATGCTGGCAGGCGCCGGTATGATCGCACCTACCGCCACCGCACAGGAATACGAGGGATCATATGTAACCCAGCTTTCTAGCGACGGCACAATCACGGAATTCATTGCCGTTATGGGAGTAACTGAAGAAAGCTGCCAATCAACGACATACAAGCCCGTTTATGACGCTAAACGTAACGCTTGTTTGCTTGGACTGTCTTTTAAAGGCGAGCGGATCACCAAAGCTTTTACACTTAAGCTGACCTCAAATGGTGGTACTAGCTATTCATTTGAGTTCAGCACTCTTTCTGTCAGCGACTATGAAGCGGCTGCTCGCCAGGTATATCTGGGCCATAACATCAATATCACCAAGATCACTTTATCTCTACCTGTAGGTAGTGTTATCACCAATGGCAAAGGCAATGCTACAAAATTAGATGCTACAGACACTGACTCCTATCGCTGGACCGAATACAGTCCGTTAATGTCAGTGAAGGGCACCACCACCCTCGATGCTTCTGTGGCAGGCTACTTAGCGGCTGGCACTTCCTCACCCACGCCTACTCCCAGCACAACAACAGAATCTTCAACCCCCACCACTGCCACTTCAGCCATGCCCACTCAGAGCACTAGCGCCACAGCTCCGGCTAATGATTCAGGTTCCAACACTGGCTTGTATGCAGGTATCACCATTGCGGCAGTAGTAATTGCAGCGATCGCAATTGCCGCCGTCGTAATTATTAAGAAGAAGCAGAGCGCAACCCCCAGCTACACCCCCTATCCTGCCGCAAGTAGGCCTAGCATGAGAGCACCACTGACTCCTGGAGCACCTCAGCAACCGTATCAGCCCGGCCAGGGCCAGCCGCCTTATGGATCAGGGCCAAACTATCCACAGGCCTAAAAAGCTAGCTGCATTGTGCGCTATGCTCTAAATAATCAATCATCCGAGGAGGGAACATTATGCGTCGCAAACTGACAGCATTAATGGCACTCTTAACACTGGCCGTCGCAGGCGCGATTGCACCCACTGCCGCCGCAGAAGAGCTGGAGGCAGAGTATATAGCCGGCATGAAATCAGACGGCACATTCCTAGAGGGAATCTCTGTTTCAGGCGCCACCGCTGAGGATTGTAAGTCCTCAACATATCAGCCACTTTATGATGAAAGCGACGGTACTTGCACGGTTGGTTATCAATATAAGCCAGAAAAACTTTATGGGGCGCTATCGATTCAATTAACTCCGCTGGGAGATAACAAGTATTCCTTTAGGTTCACTGCCCTGTCTTTTTCCTCACTCAAGTCAGAAGCTGAAAGTCTGTTTTCTGGCCGCACACTAAACTTCACAAGCATCAGCCTTGGTATGCCTAAAGGCACCACCTTCTCATCCGGAGTAGAAAAGGCAACAAACGATAGTAATGATAAATACGATATTTATAGGTGGGATGATGTAAGCACCTCTATTTATGTCAAGGGGACCACTACCTTAGATGCTTCTGCAGCACAATACATCACGGGGAATAGTGATCCTTCTGAAAGCGAATCGCCCACTCCCACACCCACCACTGAGTCAGCCACCCCCAGCCCCACCAGCGAATCGGCTACTCCTAGTGCCACCGCCACCGCGTTGGCTAGCAACAAATCATCAGATTCCAACACTGCTTTGTACATTGGAATCGGCGTTGCTGTAGTGGTACTCGCAGCCGGCGCAATCACTGCAATTGTGCTTGTAAACAAGAAGAAGCAGCCTACTGGCCCCACTTATCCCGGCCCTTACCCAGGAGCTTACCCAGGTGGCCCGGGTGGTCCTGGCGCAGGCTTTGGCCCAACTGGCCCGGGTGCTCCCGGCACTGGCCCAGGCGCTCAGGGCGCAGGTTTTGGCGCACCTCAGGGCGGTTATCCAGGCGGTTACAGGCCCCAGCCTTCCTCAGGCCAGCAGCAGCCTTACCAGCCGCCGTCGGCACCCTCAGCGCCAAGCAACCACGCCCCTTACAACCCCGGAAACCAGCCGCCGTCGGCACCTTACGGGCCTGGTAACGGGACCGGGGCAAACCACTAAGGGGAGTTATCCCCCAAGAAAACTCAAGATATTTTTAGCCCTACGACACTAGGATAGAGCTGGGCCCGATCTATATAGAGATCTATAAGACCGAGCCCAGCTTTACTAGCCGCACCTGCGGCATACAGAAGAGGACACACAGATGCGCGCAAGATTGTCAGCATTAACAGGAGTATTGGCACTCATACTTACCTGCTTACTTGCCCCTGCAGCAACTGCGGCAGACAGTTATGATGGCATTGCCATCACCATAATGGACAAGAAGGGAAGCATCAACCAGGGCATAATGATCTACGATGACACTGGGTCATTGAGTAAATCTGATTGCCAGGCTAGCGGCGACTACCAAGCATACTTTTCGCCCAAATCCTCAGGCTCTACGTGCTTAATTTACAAGACCTACAGTTCTACTTTGCCGCCTCTAGGGGTCACTGTCACCAATAAGACTTCTAGCTCTTATGACTTTACGTTTAAGGGCTATTCATACGTTCTTAACTCCATCGTAAAAGGCAAAAGCGGCTTAGATATCACGCTAGCGGGAACCATGCTCGGGGTTCCCAAGGGCTCAAGCGTTACTGCTGATGGAGCTGAAAAAATGAATGCCTCTAGCTCTGATATCTACGGCTGGGATACAGACACTTCTACTCCTGAAGCTTCAGGTACCGTCAACTTCAACGGTTCTAGTGGCGGTGGCTCCAACGGTGGCGGTGGCTCCAGTAGCAACGGCGACCTTGGTATCGGCGATCTGAATGGCAACTCCGGCGGCTCTGGCGGTTCTAAGAACTCCACCACTTCCCCCGCCCCCAGCGACTCGCCTACCAGCGATCAGAAGGGTGCCACCCCCGCGCCTAGCGCCACCTCAACTGCGCAGACCTCCAGCAGCTCTAGCTCCAGCTCTGACGACGACGACAACACCACGCTTTACATCGTTGCCGCTGTTGTAGCCGTGATTGCGGTTATCGGCGTCATCGCCACCGTGCTAGTGGTCAAGAAGAACGGTAAGAAGAACAACCAGGCTAACTTCGGCCCCTACCCGGGCGCTCCCGGCACCGGCTTTGGCCCTAACGGCCCTGGATTTGGCGGCCCGGCTGGCCCCAGTGGCCCTGCTGGCCCCGGCTATGGTCCCAATAACTTTGGTGGTCCTGCTGGCCCCGGCGCCCCCGCTGGTGGCATGGGTACTGGTGGCCCCAACTATGGCGCTCCCAACGGCCCTGTAGGCGGACCCAATGGTCCGGTAAGTGGCCCCAACTACGGCGCTCCCAACGGCCCTGCTGGCGGCCCTAACTATGGTGGCCCTAACGCTCCGGCCGGCAACTCTGCTCCGGTAGCTCCTAGCGCTCCTGCAGCCCCTAGCTACCCGCAAGGCGGTTACCAGGGTGGCCCCGGTGCTGCTCAGGGTGGCCCCACCCAAAACGGCGCTGCCCAGGGCGGCTATCAGTCCCCGAGCCCGTCAGCTCCGTCAGCGGGATACGCGGCAGCTCCCTCAGCTCAGTCCGCTGCGGCCGGCAGCCCCTTTGCTGGCCAGCCCGCAACCCCGGCTCAGCCCGCAAGCCCCGCCCAGTCGGCTCCTTCCAGCTCAGCTGCCGACGACGTCGTCCTGCCCCCGCAGGTAACCCCCGCTCAGCCGCAGGATTACGACGCCGCGCCGGCAGCTGGTGGCGACGCTGAGGACTACTACCCCACTATCCGCCTGGGACAAGACGAGGGCCTGGCTCCCACTCGCCAGTACCCGAGTTTCAACCAGAACAACTAAAACCAGGATTCACAGTGAATATGAATGCGCGCGCAGCTACAGCTAAAAGCCGCAAGCCGCTACGTAAACAAGCGCTGTTAGCACTGTCTGTAGCTGCGGCCGCGTGTCTGTGCGTTCCAAGCGCAGATGCAGCTGCCGCGCATACTTTCACTGACGCTCCAAGTGCCGCAGTTAGCTCAACCCAGTTAGTCTCTAGCCAGCTAGTTTCTAACGGGTTGAGCAAAACTGGGCTCTCTACTGGGGTAGGCGAACGCGTCGATAATTCAACCGGGCGTTCCAACATTCAGGCCCGTCGCGGCGGCGGTAGGGGCCGAGGCGGCAGAAGCCGCTCTTCTCGCAGGCGTTCAGGCTATCGTTCGGGCTATCGCACGCGTTACCACTACTACCATCACCACGGCTCCCGAAGCTCAAACTCGACCATGACTGATCGCACGGCCATGATCATGTTTGCATTATTGGCAGTGGTGCTCATTTTCGTCTTTGTATTTATCTGGCGTGCTCGCCAAAACGCCTACGAGCAGGACCAATACGCTCCTTACGGCAACGGACCGAGCGACTACAACCCTAATGGCTATTCGCCTGATGGCGCCTATAACGCGGGTGGATATTCTGCAGGAGGCTACTCTGACGGAAATTACTCTGCGGGTAACTACGGCCAGACCGGTTATGGCCAAACTGGATACGACCAGGGCGGATACGACCAAGGCGGCTATGGCGCTGGTAGCTATGGGCAGGGCAGCTATAACGGCGGCAATTACGGCACCGGTAACTACGACGCCGGCAGTTACGATGGTCAAAACGGTTACGCCTCTAGTGGCTATGGCCAGGGTGGTTACAGTCAAGGTAACTACGGCCAAGATGGCTATAACGCGGGTAGTTACAATGAAAACGGCTACTCACAAAACGGTTACGGCCAAAACAATAACTACAACCAAAATAATGGTTGGCAAAACTATGATCCCAAGGATTATGGTTGGAACACTAAGTAAAGTGTTCTAGCAGGGCTGGCGGAGTATTTGAGACTTAATACCCGCCAGCCCTGTGCTGTTAATAGAATATACTGCATTCACAGTTGTTTGCAGTAACTCAATGAGGATGAGCAATGATGCGTCGTATACTCAATGCGCTAATGGCGCTTAGCTTATTAGGCACATGTGCAGCTTTGATGCCAGCCACATCTGCAGCAGATACAGAGCTAAGCGTCGCCTACGTTTACAAGCTGTTCCCTGACGGTTACACCCTAGAAGGTGTGCAGGTGATCGGCTCTGGTGTAACCAAAGAAAACTGCACTAAGACTAACGCTACGAGTCTTTTCCAAGTTGAGTATGGTCAGGAACAAGACCAGACTTTCTGCACTATTACCCGGGAAATTTTACCCAGCGACTCGCAAGCAATTAAGTTAACCCCACTGGGAGACAATAAGTACTCTTTGTCTTTTAAGAGCCTAGATGTGCAGTATCTAGAAACGGCTAAAAAATATTTCCCAGACTACACGCTTACCACTAAATATGTGACGCTAAGCCTGCCGCAAGGATCTAGTCTAGATACCAAAACCTATGACTATACGCGCCCAATTCTTAACAACACCTTCATCGAATACGACTGGGCTACCTCTACCCCGAATGTAGAGGTTTCGGGGAGCGTAAAGCTAGATGCTACCGCTGCTACCTACTTCCGCGTATATGGGGGCGACTCCCCAACACCTACCCCTAGTGCAAGCAGCTATGCTACAACTGAGTCTGCTACACCAACACTCACTACTAGCGCAGTGCAGTCTACTTCTTCCACTAAAGACAACACTGTCATGTATGTGTTGATAGCCGTTGTTGCGATTGGGGTAATTGCTGCAGTGTTGTGCGTGGTTCTTATTGCACGTAAAAACAAGGCAGCCAAGGCGGTTATGCCGCCGCCTGGTTATCCGAATTACCCGCCGCGCGTGTAGCTACTGACGGTTAGGTTGTGCCTGGCTATATGGCCAGGTACAACCTCTAACTAAATCACTACTACCTCAGGAACAGCCGTGAGCACATTTTTGCCCATATCTGCAGCTAAATTAAATACGCCGCTTCGCAAACACGCTTTGCTGGCCTTGGCCACTGCTGCAGCTGTATGCCTGTGTGTTCCCGGCGCTGGTGCTAGCGTTGTACGCACTGCTGTCAGCTCAATTTCAAGCGGCTCAGTAAGCAGTAGCCAGTCAAGTTCTAGCTTAACCACAGCAATTGGCCGCAGCGTGGCTCCGGCACGCCGTGGAGGCAGCAGTGGAGGTTCAAGCAGTCACAGCTCCTCTAGTTCTTCTTCGCGCCGCAGTTCGAGTTCTGGGCGTTCCAGCTCCCGCTCTAGCGGTTCGCGCTCTGGAAGTTCTAGTTCTGGACACTCTAGCTCTAGAAGTTCTTCACGTCGCAGTTCAAAGGGCTCCAGTTCAGGATCTTCTCGCCGTAGTTCAAGTTCTGGGCGTTCTAGTTCACGTTCTAGCAGCTCCCGCTCTGGAAACTCCAGCTCGCGTGGATATTCAGGGTCCAACTCTGGCAGCTCTAGCTCACAGGGGTACTCGGGTAACTCCAGTTCACAAGGCTACTCCGGCAACTCAAATTCACAGGGGTACTCAGGGTCTAACTCTGGTAGCTCCAGCTCACGCGGCTATTCCGATCCTTACTCAAGCAACTCAGGATCTCAGGGTTACTCTGATTCTTATTCAGGTAATTCCAACTCGCAGGGTTATTCAAACTCGCGCTCAGGCAGTTCTAATTACTACAACCGCTACGGCAACAATTACTATAACAACTATTACTATGACGACTACGACGACTACTACAATTACCACCGCTATGACGACAGTGAGGGACTAGGAATCGAATTTTCAAAGCGCACGTCTTTAATCATATTAGCTGTATTAGTAGGTTTAGTAGTATTGGGTACCGTAGCTAAAGGCGTGAGCGAAGCCTTGCCATAATTTTTCGAGCGAAAATATCTACAGATAATTTAAATATGCAACTTCGCAAACACGCTTTACTGGCCTTGGTCACTGCTGCAGCCGTATGCCTGTGCGTCCCTAGTGCCGGTGCCAGCGTTGCACGCACTGCCGTTGGCTCACTCCCCTTAGTGGCTGGCGGCCAGTCAGCTTCTGTTACGACCACAGCTATTGGTCGTAACTGGGTCCCCACGCGTGGCCACGGTGGTGGCCATGGCGGTGGTCACGGCGGTGGTCACGGTGGTGGTCATAGTGGTGGGCACAGCTCAGGGCACTCCAGATCAGGTTCTTCGCATCGTAGCTCTAAGCAGCGGCACTTTCGCTCAGGTTACGTAGGCTCTAGCTACAGCGACTACGACGACGACGAAGGCGGCCTAACCTATAGCGACGAAGCAGAGACAGAGATTACAAAGCTTACAGTTTTAGCCGTGTCAGTTGCAGGGGCAGCAGGCTTAGGACTGTATCGCTTAGGTAAATCCCTGGACGCTAAAGAGCTTTAAAGTCTGGCGGTGAGTTAGGTGTGGAGGCGGGGATAATTCCCCGATGACTGCCTCTAGAGCGACGGTTATTCTGATTAGGAACTAGTTTTAACTACATCAGTACTACTTCAGGAATAACCGTGAGTGCGCTTTCACCCATGTTTGCGACCAAATTAAATACACAACATAGCAAGCACATGTTACTGGCTTTGGTTACTGTCGCAGCCGCATCTCTGTGTGTTCCTAGTGCTGGCGCCAGTGCTGTAAGCAGTTCTATTACCCCAATCTCAAGCAGCTCAGTAAGCGGCAGTCAATCAACTTCTGTTGTGAGCATAGCTATTGGTCATAACAGGGTCCCTACACGAGGTGGTCACGGTGGCGGCCATGGTGGTGGTCATAGTGGTGGTCACGGTGGTGGTCACAGCTCAGGGCACTCCAGATCAGGCTCTTCGCATCACAACTCTGGGCGACGACACTCTAGCTCAGGCCACGTAGGCTCTAGTTACAGCAGCTACTCTGATGACGATGACTACAAAAAAGACAAGAACCTGAAAATCGCACTTTTTATCTTAGCTGGATTATCTTTGTATTCCCTCGTTAGGCGACTAAAACTGTTGCGGCGGGGATAATTCCCCGATGACCACCTCTAGAGCAACGGTTATTCTGATTAGGAACTAGTTGTAACTACATCAGTACTACTTCAGGAATAGCCATGAGCATGTTTCCACCCCTTTTTACCACTAAATTAAATACGCAAGTTCGCAAACATGCTTTGCTAGCTTTGGCCACTATCGCAGCCGCATGCCTGTGTGTTCCTAGTGCTAGCGCCAGCGTTGCTCGCAGTTCTATTACCCCAATCTCAAGCAGCTCAGTGAGCGGCAGTCAGTCAACTTCCCGCACAGCCACAACGGGGCGTAATGCGCTCCCGGCAGGTCGTGGAGGCAGCAGCGGAGGTTCAAGCGGACGCAGTTCCTCTGGTTCTTCCTCGCGCCGTTCAAGTTCCAGCGGTTCTGGTTCTTCCTCGCGTCGCTCAAGTTCTGGGGGCTCTAATTCCAGCAGTTCCGGTTCTTCTTCACGACGTAACTCTTGGTGGGGACGTTCTAACTCTCGTTCAGGAAGTTCTAATTATTACAACCGCTATTACAACAATTACGATAGCGATCGGTCTTACGACGATCCTAATAATGACACCTATGGAGATCCGCCTTACGACGATTCGACCAGCGATAATAGTTATAGTAGCCAGTCTTACGATAATTCCGGCTATAGCCAGGAACAGCAAGACATGGATTCTAGGTTTATACCTCTTGCCGTAATTATTTTAGTCATAGCAGGAATAGGTATGCTTGGCATGATCGCGGCGACTCAAAAGCCAAAAGCTGCAGTTGGTAAGCCTCAGCCTAGGTTTAATGCATCACCCATGAACTGGCTATCCGGCACGGACGACGTTAGCAACTACTACGACATTAGCGACGACGATACCAGCTACGACAGCGACAGTAGCAACGACGACAATAGTTACGATTGCGACAGCGGCGACTACAACTATAGTGATGACAATAGTTACGATAGTTGCAGCGACAGCAGTTACGACAACGATAATAGCTTCTTTGACTGGTGACATCACCGCAGTCAACTAACACTCGGCTGTAGCAGCTATACTGCTGCTACAGCCGACTTTCTATAATCAACGAGGATACTCATGCGCCGCTTATTTAGTGCACTCATGACACTAGCACTACTAGGATTAGGCACAGTCTTAGCACCCGCCACGGCCGCATATAAACATACTGCACCCATAGAATATTTAGAATACCCAGATTTTACCTACACCTTACTTCCTACTGGTTACACTAAAGCAACTCTCTCAATTAAAATCAATAATGACCTCAAAGATAAGTGCATTCAGCGAGCCAGAGACTATCTGGCCGAATATTCACACAGCAGCACATACAACACAAGCACCTGCACAATCACCACCACTTTTAAACCAAATGAGTCTCCAATATTTAAATTAACCCCTTTAGGCAATAATCTATATTCACTACATCTAGAAGAGCCAAATTCTTACTATTCAAAATCCATAAAGAAGTATTATCCTGAGTTTACCCCTTACATAAAAACAATGAACGTAAAAATACCACTTAGGTCTATTGTCACTTTTGGTTTACCAAGAGACAATATAAGTGAAGACGATAATTTCAGAAGACGAACTGTATACGACAACTCTGTCAGTTATATCATGATGGCCACCATGCCTTACGGAATAGTACGTGGAACCGTAGAGTTAGATGAATCCGCAGCCAAGTATTTTCCTAAAGTAACTGCGACGCCTACCTCAATAGATTTCACACCCGCGCCCACACTAACCCCGGTAGCAGCTAGCTCAGCAACTTCAAGTACCGTCAACCAGGGCCTTAGTATGGCTAATATTGTCCGCATCAGTGCTGCGCTACTTGCTACGGCAGCATTAGTTGCCATCTTGCTCAAACGCAAGACTGCCTCAGCCACTGCTAGCACCACCCCCACAGACTCGCCAGCTAGCCACTAAAGTGATCCTCCAGACTTTGTGAGCTTACATCCTTGACGTACTCGCGTTATGCTTAAGACAATTAACGCGGTATTGGACGTAATTGGAGATAACTGTGACGCAAGTAGCTAGCTCAGCTCAGGCGCTAATGCGCCCTGGCTTTGTGCTGCCTACCCTGCGCGTCGCCGTCCTACCTCTACTACCCCTCATGGGACGAATGCCGAACGCTCGCTGAGCCACATCTGCGTGCCTTGGCGAGCGTTATCGCATCTGTAATTTTGCGCTCTTGCGCGCCCAGATTTAGAAGGCATTCCCATGAAACACAACCGTCAGCTTCCGCCTGCCCCCGTGTCCGGCGCTTGGAAAATCACTGACCCACATGCTTGTCGTCGCTTCGCTAATGTGGGTGATTTGCGCCTCGAAAATGACTCTATTTTGCCGGCAATTACACTCGCTTATGAGACTTGGGGCGAGCTTAACGAAGACCGTTCCAACGCCATTTTGATTGAGCACGCCCTCACCGGCGACGCCCACGTTATTGGCGAAGCTGAGCCCGGCCAGCCGACTGCTGGTTGGTGGTCACAGGTGGTGGGCCCGGATTTGGCTATCGACACTAACCGCTACTTTGTGGTTGCCATTAACGTGCTGGGTGGCTGTCAGGGCTCTACTGGACCGGCTTCTATTGCTCAGGACGGCGCCCCTTACGGCTCGCGTTTCCCGGTGATTTCCACCCGCGATCAGGTGCGCGCCGAGGCTCGCCTGGCGGATCTGTTGGGGATTGAGCGCTGGAACACGGTTGTGGGTGCCTCGCTGGGTGGCCACCGCGCTATCGAGTGGGCCACCATGTATCCGGGGCGCGTAGAGCGCCTGGTGATGGTAGCTTCAGGCGCGCAAACTACTGCTGAGCAGGCAGCTTGGGCACACACTCAGATTCGTGCGGTGCAGCTGGATCCGCACTGGAATGGTGGGGATTATTACGACGACGCCGTCGGCCCGGTAGCGGGGCTGGCACTAGCCCGTCAGATCGCCCACACCACCTACCGTTGTCCCAATGAGCTCGATGAGCGTTTTGGGCGCCTGCCGCAAAACGCTGAGGATCCGCTAACCGGCGGGCGCCTGGCGGTGGAGTCTTACCTGGATTATCACGGCGAAAAGCTGGTGCGTCGTTTTGATGCGGGCTCCTATGTAGCCCTGTGTCGCACCATGATCAGCCACAATGTGGGGCGTGAACGCGGCGGGCTGCGTTCTGCACTGCGAAAGGTTACCGCTAAAACGCTGTGTATCGCGGTAGACAGTGACCGTCTTTTCTTCCCCGCCCAGGTCAAGCGCATGGCTGATCTGATCCCTAACGCCAGCTACGCCCTAATTCACTCTGCTCACGGCCATGACGGCTTCTTGATCGAGTTTGATCAGGTCAACGAGCTGCTTGCAGATTTTTTAGATTCCGGGGCACGTCAGAATCTAAGTTACTGGGCTAGCTAGCCCCCAGCTTTAGCTCCCGCTGGCCACGAAAGCCAACGGGAGCTTACGGCGTCGGCACTTAATTACGCGGGCGGGTGAGCTTATCCTGACCGTAATCGAGCAGCTCACGGGCCACGGAGGGCACATAAACACTCAGGCCCCCGTCGCTTACTGGGAAAGTAGCCCAACCTTCCTCATCCACCTGGACAGTGTCTTGCTCGCCAATCATGCACGTCCAGTAGGAGCCGGCGTGCGCCTGGCCTACATACATGCGCTTGGTGCCGGCCCGGCGATCTGAGAACAGCACGGCCACACCCGAGGCGGGGCGGTAGTCGTCACCCTCGCGGGTAAAGCCCACCACGTCGGCGTCGTCGAAGTAGTCGTGCTGGGGGCCGTACGCCAAGAAGTGACGGATATTCATCAAAACCGGCAGCTCAGTGACCGCAGCTAGGTCCCCTGTTTCCGGGGTGCCAAACAGATCGCCCCAGAACACGCAAGGCATCCCCTGTTCACGCAGCAAAATCAGCGCATAAGCGGAGGGTTTAAACCAAGCCTGCACCGGTGACTCTAGCGACTGGCCCGGCTGGGTGTCGTGGTTTTCCACGAAGGTAACCGCACGCTCAGGATCCGCCGCCACCAAAGTGTCATTAAACAATGCACCCAAATCTACTTCACCATTAGAGCATGATGCATAAAATAGTTTAAAGTGCAAAGGCACATCAAACAGACTTATGTAGGGTACAGTAGCCAGGTATGAACGCAGCACGTTCACATCCCGCGACCAGTACTCCCCTACCGCCGGCAGCGCCTTGCCGGTCCGCTGGCGCAGCTTGGGTAGCCATAGCGCGAAGAAGTCAGCGCCCACGTGCTTAAGCGCATCTAGGCGTAGGCCGTCAATGCCGGTGGTTTGCACATACCAGCGTCCCCAGGTGTCGAGCTCTTCATGCACCTTGGGGTCGGATACGTGCACGTCGCAGCCCATTAGGTAGTCATAGTTACCCAGTTCGTCATCCACGTTCTGGTTCCAGGACTTGCCTTCAAAAAGCCACAGGCCGGTTTGCTGGCGTGCATCATCCCAGTCCACAGCCTTAAAACAGGTGTGATCCCAGATGAAGTCAGAGTATTTGCCATTGCGCCCGGGGAAGGTGAAGCGGGTCCACACCCGGATGTCTTCAGGCCCGCCAATGATCCGACGCCGGTCATAGGGGTCCACCTGCATGGCTTTTACGTTCTCTAGCTCATCTGCGCCCATGCGGTGGTTGAGTACGATGTCTGCCACCACTGAGATACCGGCGCTGTGCAGGGCGTCGACGGCGGCCAGGTACTCATCCTTGGTGCCGTACTTGGTGGGGATTGAGCCTTTTTGGTCAAATTCGCCCAGGTCGTAGAGGTCATAGACCCCATAACCAACGTCTTCTATGCCGGTGTGTCCTTTATAGGCCGGCGGCAGCCAGGCTGCAGTAACCCCGGAGTCTGCCAGTAGCTGGGCGTTGTCAGCTAGCAGATTCCAGTGGCTGGCATCAGCGTTTAAGTCCCAGGCAAAAGCCTGCAACAAGACTGGATTAGCTGCGTCAGGATCTAGTTGATGCATAGGGTGATTTTACCTTTCGCTCTAGCTCAGCAGACTAAGCTTGCGGTTGTCTTTTAGCTAAGCGCGTCGGTTACGCGCAATTTCACTGGTTACTGCCCAGCGGGTGTATCGCTGTTCAGCAATAATGCGTTCTTGGTTGTTAAGCATGCGTAGCTGGTTGTTAAGCATGGCTCGGTTCTGGCTTTCAATGCGTTGACGGTGCATATCGCCTTCATAAACATTGATCACTTCTTGCAGGGTAGAGGCACGATAGTTATCAACTAACTGCCACATGTAGGCCACAGCATTTGCCAGCAAATAGGCTGCCGGGAATTTACCTTGGTAGTTATCCCGATATTCACCTACTAGGGAGTTAATCTCATCTACTACCGCTTTTTCAAGCTCGTGAACCTGCTCATTATGGGCTTCGCGAGAGTTAGTGGCCGCATCTTCACTGGCATTGTGGCGCTTAACTTTTGCATTATGCACCACGAGCATAATGGCACTGATCAGCACACCTAAAACCAGGTTGCCAAGTAAAAACAACAGTAGCGTAATCAACATGGACGTCGTGGGGGTTTTGGACCCAAGGGTAATTAACAAACCCAACAGCGTCCAGGCCAGCAAGAATGGCACCAGGTGCGAGACAATTGCCAGCGAAACAAAGTGTTCCTCTTCGCAAGCTTTCAAGCGCGAGTAGTCTTTGACACCCTTAGTGGAGCCATCATGCTTAGCTACCAAGATTCTCCTGAATGCATGGTGGAAAAGTTTTTGCAGGCCAATGTAGAAGCCAATAGTCCATGGCCCGATTGTGAAAAGCATATACATAGCCGCCAGAAGACTTCCTTTGGCAACCGCAATAAAAAGTACCACAAGGAGTACCAAAAACACCCACGAAACACAGCGGGCCGTATTGGCAATAAATTGGGGTCGCTTCCAGATCTGCCGATAGTCGGCGTAACGATATTGCCCGCGAATACCATTGAGGTTCTCGTGTAGCTCATCGCTACGATGCAAGATATAGGACAAGCGCCCCAACCAGTTTTTGAGCTCCTCGCGCTGAGTTAGCTGCTCAGACTCCCCCATGCCCAAATTCCTTTCCTATAATCAACACTTTCACAGTGACTGACGCCATAATCTACCACTGGCGAGGCGGCGCAAACCAGCCCCTGCCAGCGGCTAAACCTGGCATTCAAGCTCCAGGCGTAGGCCTGAAGCAAGACTTAACTGGCGGCGTCGGAATCTAACGTCGCGCAACATGAACCTTAACCTAAAGCTTTTATAGCCTTTTTTAGTGGTTCATGATCATGTTTGTTACCAGCACAGTATTTGCATACTGTTGCTGCGCAAGGATCTGGTTTTGGCGATCGAGGATCGCGCGCTGCTGATCGGCCAGCTGCTGCTGACGTGCGTCAGCTTCATAAACGTTGATTGCCTCTTGGAGCGTGGAGGCGCGGTAGTTGGTGACTAGCTGCCACATGTAGTCAACCACTCCGGGCCTTAAGTAAGCGGCGGGGAAATTACCCAGGTAGGTGTCCGTAAACTCTCCAACTAGAGTGTTAATCTCATCCACCAGCTCTTTTTCGCTGTCATAAACACGCTGGTTGTGGAGGTTTCTAGCTTCAGCGTCAGCAGTTTCAGCCGCGTTATGTGTCCTAACCTTGTGGTTGTGCAACAGCAACGTTACCACACTAGCTACCGCCCCAACCAGCAGGTTTACAAAAAGCCAGATAGCCAGCATCAGAGTTTCGTTAGCCACGGTGGGCTCATTAGTCGAGGCTCCCGCCATCATCAGCCAGAGCAGCAAGAACGGCACCAGGTGCCCCACCGCCATCGGCAGAACCAAGCGTTCTTTACCGCGAATACGCATCCGCTCTTGTCGCTCTAGAGCTTCAGAGCTTAATTTTTTAACCAATACTCGCTCTGTCACAAAATACGTGAGCTTATATACTCCGTAATAAAGCAAGATTAAAATTATTAGAACAGCAACATTTACAAGTGATTTAGCGGCGCCAGACTGTTTGCTATCAGCTATAAATAGTGGGATTAAAACCACAGCAAAAAGCAGCAATAATGCAAACCCAGAGTATTTAATGGTGTTAGCCAAAAATTGGGCTAACTTCCAAGGCTGCCAATAGTCAGGCTGCTTATACTGTTTTCTGACATACCCCAATTTTTGGTGCAGATGGTCGCTACTGCGCAGAATATAGGATAACCGCCCCAGCCAGTCCCTTAATTCTTCGCGTTGAGTTGTTTCTACTTGCCCCACGGGCACACTCCTTCATCATAGCCACACTTTCTTGGCGCTCAACACTCTTTCACAGTGCTCAGCACCTACAGCGTTTTGGCTGTCTAATATGCTTCGCTAACTGGCTTTGCCAGAGGCCAGTTTGCGGTAAACCAACTCCAGTCTACTAACACAATCGTTAATGTCGTAGTGCGCGCCAATATTTAAGTATTTTTGCGCCTCGGTTTGCCGGCGGTCATTATCGCTAAGCCAGTAGTCGATGGCGCGCGCCAAGGCTTTAGGATCGCGGGCCTTGAAGCGACTGTGGGCATCTAGAGCAAATTGGCTTGTGGCCGTAAGTGGCGAGTGTGCGATTACCGGCACCACCCCGTGGCGCAGCACTTCCAGGCAGGACAGACCTTCCACCTCGATGAATGCGGCGTGAATGTAGAGGTCGGCTTGCTCAGCTTGAGCGTCCAGCCCGGCGGCGTCGAAAAAGTTAAAGCTGGGGGCGTGTTTTAGCACCCCGTCGTGCACTAGGCGACTAGCTGCGCGTCGCAAGGATTTTTCTGTGGGCCCGCGACCTGCAAAAACCAACTGGATTTGGGAGGCGTAGCGGCTGTGGCGCATGGCTTTGAGGATGGTGGCCTGGTCTTTTTCGCGCGAGAAACGCCCCACCACCAGCAGCCGGTAAATCTGCTCGCCCTCTGGCTGCGCTTCCCCGGAAGTTTGCTTAGCTTCGGCTTGCTGCCTGCCAGACTCACGGCGTTCAGTCTTTGCGCCAGGCACTGGTTCTGCGCCTCCAGCTGGTTTCGACGGCGCCAGGCCCACCCCGTTAGAAATGGTCACTAGCTTGTCCCCCAGCCCCCATCGCTGCAGGCGCTGGCGCACTGAGTCTGAGGGGCACTGCACCACCTGCACCAAAGCGTAGATGCGCCGTCGCCAAGATGCCAACAAAAACGCATTGAGTGGCCAGACACCGTCTAGGTGAATGGTTGCGGTGATGTTTTCGGGGTGGATGTGGTAGGTGGCCAGCACTGGCGTGCCTACGCGTTTAGCGACGTGGGCGGTGCGGGCCTGCAAGCCGAAGGGCTCCTCCAGGTGGACGACGTCGGCCCAGGCCACAGCCTGCTTAATCACCTTACGTTTGGGTTTAGCGAAGGCGTAACCTTGGGCTGAGATGATGGCGTCGGCTAGCGGGAAATGCCTGGCGGGCAGGGGGAATTCCGGGGCGGTGAAGTTACATGCCTGGGCTTGCTCGGTGGTGCCGGAGCTGAGTACCCGCACGTCATGGCCACGTTCGCGCAGCAGGGTAATGGTACGTCGCGCGGAGGCGGACAGGCCGTTGCCACGGGTGTAGAGATTGTTGATAACAAACAGAAGCTTCAGCGGTTCGGTCCGTTCCATGGGCTAAGTGTGACACACAACCCTTAAAACTCGCCGAGGATTGTAAAACCGTGCTGAGCCAGTCCAACACAGCTACATTTTTGCCCGGCTTGGCGCGGTTTGCCCGGCCAAGCATGGTCCGCCCCGCCCTGCGCGGCTTACCCCACCCCGCGCCGGTCACACTCAGCCTCACCCGCCTGGCATGGTTTGTCCCACCCCGCACCGGCCGCCTTACCCACTTCCCTAGCTACGGCCAAGAATTGACTTTAAGCCCAGCTTAAAGCGGTGATAGTGTGCAATTAACGTATTTTTTACCGAAAGGAGCAGAGAAAATGAAGCTGTCTGCACGCAACCAGTTCCCCGGCAAGGTTGTTGAGGTCACCGAGGGTGCCGTTAACGGTATCGTCAAGATTGAAATCGCCCCTGGCCTGGTAATTTCCTCTTCCATCACCAACGCCGCCATTGAGGAGCTAGGCCTGAAGGTTGGCGCCGAAGCCGTAGCAGTCATCAAGGCTTCCAACGTGATTGTTGGCGTCGAAGACTGACCCGCGCCGGCTACTTTGCCGCTTTGCGCCTAGTTCCAGTCCTGCATTCGTTAACGACGACGCCGCAGCACCTGGTCTAGGCGCTTGCAGCCACTAAAACTGGGTTGAGCTCCACCCAGCGAACCGCCAGCTGGGTGAGCACGTCACTGGCTTGCATCGCTTCAGCATAGTTAGTGGCAACTGCGCGGGTTTTCAGGCCACCAAGGGCCTGACCCAGCCGGGCGACGTCGTCGTCAGCTAAAGCCACCTGAGAGGTGACAATCCGCCCAAACCGCTTGGCCAGGGCAGTAAAACCGCGATCCCAGTTGAGGCCGCCATTGTCGTAAATCTCGTGGGAAATGCGGCCCGCAATACGGACAGCCTCGCCTTGCAAAGACCGCGCACGCCCAGAGCTAGGCACAAGCAAATCCCACAGCTGCCGGAACTGGTCTTCAACCTCAAGTGAGCAGTCAATTTCGACTCGCTGCCCCGCCTGCAGGGCTTGGTGCGGCACGGCCTGCTCAACCCCGAAAATTTCGCACAGCTGGGCTAGCGCCTCCACGTTTGCCTCAAAAACTGCCGGGTCTGCGTTGTGCCCATGGGTGATTAGCCGGCAGCGCTGGTTATCCATGCCTCGCAGCGAGTCCTGTTCCTTCCCGCCAGGGCGCGCCCCGTGTGCCAGCAGCACTCGGATCACTTCTAGCAGCTTGCGTGCGTCAAATAGACGCCGTCCAGCTAACGCATATTCGGTGAGCGTGTAGTTGCCGTACAGCTCAGAGTTCGCCTGGGCGTGCACATCTGCCCCCAATTTGATCAGCTGCTCTATGTCGGCGCTGGCCAGGTGCGCCACAGCTGCAAACAGCGCTGTGCGATCTGCATAGTCGCGGGCGTTAATGTTGCCGCCGCGCGAAATCAGGAACGGTACCTGCTCGCTATGACCGCCGCGCACGCGCCAGTGAATGGGGGTGCACTGGTAGCGGTCTAGGCTGTTGATATCCTCGCCGCGCTGCAGGAAAAACTCTGTTATTTCCTGGCTGGCAGGAAAATGCATGAGCTGAGGCTTGTATGCGTCTGTGCGCAAATATGCCCCCACCTGGCAGTTTTTGACAGCCCGCGCCACCGCCTCAACATCGCCCGAGGCGATGATCTGCTCAATGTCTTCCGGCAGGGTTTTCCGCATCTGCGCGCCCACATTCGCTCCTTCTTTGGCTGCTTGGCTCAGTTTAGCGCGGCCCTGTTTTTCTTCCCGACGACGCCGCTAGCAGTTCGACGCCGTCGACTCACGTACCTGGGAACCTACCAAGCTTCCTTTTTAAGTAGACGCAACCCTGTGCGTCGTCGACGCTACAAGCTTTTTCGACCTGCGAGCTGCCAGATCAATTACCTGCCCGTCCTCATGAACAGCAGAGTTATCAGGAAGGCCAATCCAGGCAGAAATAAGCGCCCTGGGCACACCCGTGGCTTCTGCGATTCGTCTGGACGAAAAACCAGGCCAAGCGCGCGCTGCTGCCTGCGCAAAGAGCGTAGGTCGTTCCACAGAAACCTCAACAGGTTCCTGATATCGCCAGCCGCGCGCGTTGATCTGCCCATATAGGCTTTTTGCTCGCATTTCAGAGATTAAATGAAGTCGCTGAGCACGCGTAACAATTGCCATTAACGAGGTACCAAAGCGGGCTTTGACTCGCAATAAATCTGGCAGAGTAGAGCGCTCATTTACGCTTTCACGCATAGGCGCCTCCGGTAAAAGGAGGGCTCCAGCAAACTCGAAGGCCCTGCGTTCCTGCGGGGAACGAGAAGTTGGAGGGTTCTTTAGATCATTGTCATAGAGCAGATGCGCTAATTCGTGTGCAATGGTCATGCGCTGCACGTCGCCACGCTTGGGTGCCAAAGTGGCAATTACAGGGCGATCCTCGCTAGCAGAAGGGCGAGAAATTCCAACCATATCTGTTCCATATGAGCGTTGTGGATCCAAATTAGCCACAACAGCTATCCCCATACGTTCAACCATACGGGTCACTGAAGGTACAGGGGCATCAGCGCGCAAACCTGCCACTTCACGCAGCATTACAGCACCATCTTCAACATCCAGTTCATGCACATCAGGAGGCGTGAATGGGTAATAGCCAGATTTTTGCGAGGCTTCACGCCACAGATCATTAGCTAATTGGCTGAGCACACCAACCCTACGTTCCTCAACAGAGCGCGTTGTTGACTTCTTACGGAAGGTCACCGCAGCGCGGTCTGAGTCACGTGTAGGGCGGGCGAAAAATGAGCGAGGCACGCCAAACTCTAGAGCTAAGCGATTAACTAACTCTGCAGACAGCGGGTTCACTCCGTTAATTAGCTTTGAAACGGCCCCTTGTGACATTCCTAGGCGCGCTGCCGCCTCGGTCTGTGTGATCCCCTCTAGATGCAACAGGGCCTCTAAACGAGCGCCATAAAGTTCAGCTGGCCGTGTCACTGTCCTCATTTGCCTCAACATCGATTTCAGCGAAGAAGTTTTGTTTCATCTTCGCTCCTTCTTTGGCTGTTTGGCTCAGTTTAGCGCGGCCCTGATTTTCTTCCCGACGACGCCGCGAACGCTGCTAGGGTTGAAGGTCTACAGCGGCCTAAGCGCCGAGACACTCTATCTAGCAAAGGAATGAATCATGCTGGTAGTTACCACCCCAACCGTCGAAGGTATGCCGGTTAAGCAGTACATCGGGATGGTTTCTGGCGAGACCATTGCGGGCGTGAACATGTTTAAGGATTTTGCCGCTGGCCTGTCCAACATGTTTGGTGGCCGGGCAAGCAGCTACGAAAACGAAATCGCCAATGCCTCACGCACCGCAGTTAACGAGATGTGCACCCGGGCCCAATCGATGGGCGCGAACGCCGTCGTCGGCGTGCACGTAGATTACTTCACGGCAGGGGCAGACAACGGCATGCTGGCCGCAATCGCAACCGGCACCGCCGTCGTCCTATAAAAACTCTACGTAACTGCCGCCAAGCAGCCCCCGCCAATCACGGCGGGCACAACTTTGCAGGCAAAGTAGACGCGAGCAAAGCAGTTCTATAGGCAAAAGCAGATCTGTGGACAAAAGCAGGCTACCTGGCTAGCCGAACTGATAGCATACAAATATGTGGGCTGCATTACCTATCATCCTGGCACTAGTTGGGCTAGCCGCTCTCGTCTATTTTGGGATGGGAAGCTACAAGGCCATCATGTGGTGGCTGCTGCTTTCGCCTGACTACTTGCTGTTCTTGGGCCTCACCTGGGTTTACACCCTTGATTACCTGTCTTGGCAGGGCATGGCCAAGCTTGGACAGTACGCCTGGACGATTGACGCGATGCTGCTGGTAGGGGTTGTCTATTTCATCCTCAACTCGGTTTTGTATGGTAAATCCACCCGCCTGTGCAAGATTGTCAGCGCCCTGGTGATCTTGGCGTGCAGCCTGTACATCATGCTGGTGCCGGTTACGGACTTCGTTCAGGGAATCGGCCCCAAGCCAGCCAATAACCTTTCAACCAGCCAGATGGTTTACATTGGTATCGCCGTAGTTATCGCCGCAGTCACTTGGTTCATGCGCCAGTCCACCATGGCTAAGCTTGACCTAACCTTGCAGGACAAAGCGGCTTCCTAGGCCCTGCAGGGTGGTCTCTTGTCAAAATATAAGAACTTTTATTAACGCTTATTGTCAGTCCAGCTGCGCTGATAGGATAAAAACGTGTTTGAGGTATTTTTTATTTGTTTCGAGGTAACTATATTCTTCGCGCTTCTGCGCTTTATCGTCTGGTATTACACGTCAGTTGCGCTCTGGATCCTGTTCTCTCCTGACTACCTAGTTATTGTTATTGGAGCTGGCGCCTTCGTTGGTGACCACATCGACTGGCTAACCTCTTCACTAGCCGGCAAGATTGCTTGGGCAATTATGGCCATGGTGGTTGCTTGGGCTGTCTACTTCACCTTCAACTCAGTTTTGTATGAAGCCTCCAAGCGCATATACAGGATTGTTAGCTTCTTGCTTATTGTCGGTTGCAGCTTGTACATCATGTTTAGCTTGGTTTTGCGCCTTATAGAAAAAGTCGGACCGCAGCTGGCCAACGATTCTGTAACCAACCACATGGTCTATGTATGTATCGCCGTTGTTATCGCCTTGGTTGCCTGGTTCAGGCGCCAAGCCCTCATGTCTAAGTTAGACGCGGATGACAAACTAACAATTAGCCGCAATAGGAGCTAGAGAGTTTAGGTCTCTAAAGCAGGCACACTAGGACGCCGTCTCCACGAGCTGGAGGCGGCGCCGTCGTGTCTAAAGACGTAGCCGACGCCGTCGCCCCCGTTTGCCCGAAAAGTACCTAGCGCAGGCAGGTGTGCCGATCGATTGAGCGAGTCGCCCACACCGCCATGACCAGCGCAAACAGCGGGATTAGCACGTAGGCACCCAGCCCAAAGACCGTGGGGGCAGCGCCAGTGTCGAGTGTGGCTTGGTAGGAGGACCACATAATTTCGCTGCTCAGGCGACCAGAGAAGGTTATAGACAGCGGCAGGAAGAACGTGCCCACCCCGCTGAGCACCTGATCGACCAGGTAAACCCCCACAAAACCAATAAGTGGCGCCGCGAAACCCATGTGGTTAAAGCGCCCCTGGGCCCCAATAGTCATAGCCGCGCAGCATTGCACCGCCCAGCAGAAGCAGGAAAACAGCTGAGCCGCCACCAAAGCCAGCAGCACCGACGTAGAGAAAGGCGCTAGCGCGCTGCGAATCGGGGCGGTGTACTGCGACAGGCTAAGCCCCTGCGTCCAGGCAGACGTGGCAGCCATGGCCACCAACCCACCCACCATGAAAGGCAAAGCGGCCAGGCAGGCCAGGGCCATGCGGGTAATTTTTGCCCAGAAAATCTGTGCGCCACTGGCAGGCAGGCTCATGGTGAAGTAGCCGCGCTGGCCGTAGAGGGTTTTCCAGTAGTCAACCAGCCCCATAATCGCCACCACCAGGGGCATTGCGACGCAAAGCGCATAGGCCAGCATCTCAGTGCTGGCGCTCAGGCCAGGAATATCCAGGGCCCGCACGCCGATCGATGCGGCCACCACCGCTACCAGGGCGGCCAGGATGCGCACGTCGCTGCGGACTTGGGCGCGGATTTCGTATGTCAGCAGTTGCTTGTACATCAGCGGTACTCCTTTCGGAAAATGGCGTCGAGGCTGTCTGCGTGGGCGGCGCGCAGGTCATCAGCGTCGCCCTGGAGCAGAATGCGGCCTTCCTTCACGAACAGGGCGTAGTCAACGAAATGTTCAATGTCTGAGATCAGGTGGGTGGAGACGATCAGCAGCGACTGGGGGTCAAACTCGCGTAGGATACCTTCCAGGATCACGTCGCGCGTGGCCGGATCGACGCCGCTGATGGGTTCATCTAGCAAAAACACGCGGGCGCGGCGCGACATAACCAGGCTGATCTGCAGCTTCTCCCCCATGCCCTTGCTCATTTCGCTAAGCGGGCGGTTAGTGGGCAGCTCGAAGAAATCCACCATAGAGGCGGCTTTTTCGGCGTCAAAGTCCGCAAAGAAACGGCTGTAGACGCTGATGGCCTGCTTGGCGTCCCAGGTGGGGTTGAGGAAGTCCGCGTCGGGCAGGTAGGAGACGATCTTTTTGGTTGCTACCCCGGGGGCGTGGCCGTCAATGGCGACGACGCCGCTGTAGTCAGCTAGGACGCCGGCCAGGATTTTTAGCAGCGTGGTTTTGCCGCAGCCGTTTGGGCCCATTAAACCCACAATGTGTCCGGCGGGCAGATCCAGGCTGAAATCACGCAGGGCGGTGGTGGTGCGGTAGCGCTTGGTCAGGTTTTCCACATGGACTAAAGCGTTTGCGGGTGTGTGGCCGGGGCTTGCTGCTGCGGTGCTGGGGCTTGCGGGTGCAGCGCTACCGCTTGTGGGTTTGCGGCCCGCACTTGCGGCTTGGGCACCCACCGTCGACGCCGGGTTGGGCCCCGCTTGAGGCGAGCTGACCCCTGGCGCGGTGGAGGGAGGTTTTGCGGTCATTTTTGTCTCTCCTGGACTTAAGTGTCCGCGTCCCAACGCTCATCTATGAGGCTGTGGGCCTGTTCCCGTTCCACGCCAAGTGCGCGGCAGGCGCTGATGTAGGCGTCTGCTGCGGCTTGTGCGTTGGCTTTACGTAGGGCGTGCAGGGCGACGTCGTTAGTGGCGACAAAGCGGCCGGCGGTCCGTTTGGGGACGGTGAGGCCTTCCTCGTCGAGGGCGGCGAGGGCACGCTGAACGGTGTTGGGGTTGGTGGAGGCCTCGATGGCGAGGTCGCGGACTGAAGGAATCTTTTGGCCGGGTTTCCAGGTGCCGTCAGTGATGCGGGCGCGGAAGATCTCGGCCAATTGGATCCAGATGGGGCGGGTGTCATCGATGCGCATCGATGCGTCCCTCCTGTCTTACTGTATTAATACACTAATACAGTAAGACTACCACCCAACTGTGTCAACCCCTTAATACAGTTACTGGGTTTGGCCTGCTGGCGGCAGCTTCAAGCCCGCACCTAGCACCCACTTCAGCAAGCAGCCGACAGCACAATCCCCAAGTAGCCCCAGACCCTACCCATCTAACAACCGCGCCAACAGACCAAGCCTTCTACAGCGTTTAGAGCTTCACCCTCGACAACCCCACCTGCGCAGCAGCAGCACCACGAGATGGACATCAAGCCAGAGATTAAGATTTTGCATCTGCAGCCGATTTGTCTGAATCAGGTTGCGACTTTTTTAAATATTTTCTGGCAAGTCTAGAAGCTTTAAGCTTTCTTCACCTCGGGATGTTGCCCGATAACCTTTAATTGCTGTTCAGCGGGAACCCCCAACTCCTTTAACAGATTAAAAATCACCACCATAATTGTCACGTTAGCTATAGCATCTGATGTAGATATTTGTTCAGAAAATTTCGCATCATGCACAAAACTGTTACGCATAGTCTTTAGCTTACTAGCCCAGGACTCAACATCCTCCACAAGCTCTGAACACACTTCTGAATCTAATCTCTTCGCAAGATTTGAAAGTCTCTCTACAAATGTAACCCTTTTTATAACCTTTTTAGACCGAGGCCGCTTAAGTAACCACTGTTCACAATCTTCAACACCACCCTCCTTTAGAATTTTCACAATATATTTCTTTTTATTTTGCCATTCCCGATATTCTATAGACTCTTCCAGACAATTGAAATCTTCAGTCTGGCGAAGAGTTTTATGAAGCGCCTCGCCCGCAACAGCTGCAAGCAAAACTTTATCTTCAACATACCTATCTGGATCATAGATCATACTTAAAATTATGCTAATTACGCCCTGATTCTCAGTATAAATATCTAGCCAATTACGCACAGCAGTTTCAAAAGAAAATGAGTCGCAGGTAAACAACATACGGCTTGCATTAATTTTTCCAGCATTACGACAACCAAAAGCAACAGGATGGTAAAGTAGGTAGGCTTGCTTAGACTCTTCACTTGAAGATGTTCCAACTTCTGAAATTCCTAGTCGAAGCCAAGTAACTCCCGCACAACTAGTCGTCGCAAAAGCAACGAGACTGTGAAGCATATCCACTTGTATAAGCACATCATCCAGTGTAAACAACTTTTTTGAAGTAACTCGCAAAAACACTTCCAGCTCAGATTCACTAGCTTTAACAGAAGAAGAACTGTCAGTAAAATTAAAAGATGTACATAAAAGATTATAACAAACACCATCATCGTTTCTCACCTCCCCAGCACACTTATATTCTCCTCCCGCAAGAGTCGTTCCAAAAGCAGCTACCCCACCCCACTGCCGCAAACCTTCAAACGAAAATTCAGCCACATTAAAAACCTCATCATAGCAACCATTAATATGCGCTCCAACAATCGCAAAATTTGCCATTACTCTCCGCATCGGAGGCTTGGGTTCCGACAATCCCTTCGAAAAAGTTTCGATAAGAGTAATTTCATGATTACATACTTCACCATAAATAATAGGCCAATGCTCAGGCCTAAATTCAATCCTAGTCTCCTTTGGGCCTGCACTAGTAGAACCAAAAGAATAATACAACTCAAGCACTAAGTTGCCCCCACCATCATACTTAAGTGTGCCAGCAAGCTTATCTTCAGGGTTGTCTGGCAACCACCATTCACCAAACCATTCCTGTTCCTCGCTTAGCAATAATGGTTCATAGGACATGACGAACTCCTTAGTGATTTCTTATCTCAGAGTTATCAATTACTTGCACAAAATTAACGTATATCCACCAAAATGAACATACATGTCACACCCGTTTAAGTAATTGTAACTATGCAGCTATTTGAAAGACCTTACCGCCATGTGAAGGTCAATCTAATCTTCACACACAGTTTACACCTAGAAGTTACCTCGGTGAGTTAACTATCCTGTAAGCAAAAATTTCTACAGCTCTATTCCTTAGGCAAGCACACCATTTAGCGCCACCCACATATAAGTACATTCGAGCCGTTTATCTGCGCCAGATTCTAGGGATGGTTATAACAACCCTCACGCCACTAAAAACACACTAATCAGACCGACACTGTTGACAAGTATCTAAAATGCGCACGAACAGCAAAAAGCTCAACACTACGCATGACCTAAATTATGCCGCGCTCAAGCCCAGTACCTCAGCCCAGCCCTCCATGGCTTGCTGCTTTAGTAGCTTCCTCCTAATTTTCTGGCAAATAACTCCTTATGCTTCTTAAAAGAATTGAAGAACTTAAACAGTCGTACAAGCAAGATCACAACAATAATGCCATTAAGACCAGCCAACCAGAATACCTTAACGTATGCATCATAAACAGAAAGCAGCAGAAAAACGATAAGGGCAATAAAGCTAAGCCAGATATTTCCCCGCTCAAACCTCATCGTAGCTTCTTCCACGAGTTCCCATTTAACCCTATCCAGAAACCCACTTGCTAGCTCACGAGGTACGCGATTTACTTCAGCCTCATTTACAACATCAGGCCCAAGAACCTTCGCATAGAGTTTATAAAGTTTTGGAGCTTCTTGCTTTAAAACTGCAAGTGCCTCAGTATCTGACAGAGTAGTCTTTCCGCAAAAACGAATCTTTTGAATAAAAGCAGAAATATTTTCAATTAGCTGAACGACATTATCGTCATAAGGAGGTTCTAGAGCATCTAAGTAGTCACTATCCTCAAGTACCCTAGTGATCATAGCGTTTTTCTTAGCACCTGGGCGTGTATCGCTCGACATCTGCTCGCCCTGGCTAGATTGAAGATCGAGCGGATGCCCACTATGAGCAGACTTTAATAGTGACTCGGAAATCGCTAATCCATCTGTGCTTTTCCTTGTCCACTCATTTTCTTTACGACAAGACATTTGACGCAAGCACCCCTATCACCATCATAAATGTGGTTACCGACAGCCGTTGTAACCGTATATTTAATCCTACACCCTACCCCTTAGGCAAGTACGCCATTTAGCGCGCAAATTTGGCAAGGCATACTTAAGGAAAACCTCGTCGCGGTAGGCAATCTAACTCAACAATATTACTCAGTAATACATTTTGATATAGTCAAGTAAATAACTGATATTACGGCTATAGCGAACACTGCGTTCTACAGTCACGTCCTACAGTTGAAACTATGTGGATTCTTGCCGCTTGCCTGTCCGCCCTTTTTGCGGGGCTAACCTCAATCCTGGCAAAAGCTGGTGTGGCCACAACAAACTCCACAGTGGCAACAGCGCTGCGCACGCTCGTCGTCGCTGCAGGGGCTTGGGGCATGGCCGCCCTGGTTGGGTCGGCGTCGTCGCTTAGCGCTATCAGCGGGCGCTCACTGCTATTCCTTATCCTATCTGGCCTGGCCACCGGGGCTTCCTGGCTGTGCTACTTCGCGGCGCTGGCACGCGGAAATGTCTCCCGCGTGGCTCCCATCGATAAACTCTCCACAGTTTTAGCGATCCTGCTGGCCCTAATCCTGCTAGGTGAACCGGTGAACTTTTGGGGCGCCGTCGGGATTGTGGCAATTACGGCAGGAACCGTGCTCATGATCGAGCCCGCCGACCTGACCGGCCTGCCAAGCGCGCTTCGTCAAGGCGGCAGTTGGCTGAGCTACGCGCTCGCATCTGCGCTGTTTGCAGCCCTGACCTCGATCCTGGGCAAAGTGGGCATTGCCGACGTCGAACCCACCCTGGGCACAGCCGTGCGCACGCTTGTGGTGCTGGCAATGGCGTGGCTGATTGTGGCATGGCAGGGCCACGCGGGTCAGATACGGGCGATTCCTAGGCGCGAGCTGGCTTTCATTATTGCCTCGGGTGCGGCTACATGTGCGTCATGGCTGGCCTACTACCATGCGTTAAAAGATGGTCCCGCCTCTATCGTGGTGCCGATCGACAAGCTCTCAATCCTGGTGACTGTCGCGTTTTCGGCGCTGGTGTTTCACGAGCGCTTCACGCCCCGCTACCTGGGCGGGCTGGCTTTGATGTGTGCGGGCACGGCAGCAATGGTGGTTGCTTAAATGCCGACGACGCCGCAGCTCACGTTGTGTCACCAGGTTGCAGCTTCCTGCCGTCCCTTTTACCGCAGCCCCGCCGGGTCAACTAGGGACAGGGCGCGCGGGGCGCGTGAGACCTGCACGCTTTGGCCCCAGGTGAGGGTGAGGCGGTCGGATTCTATACCGTCACCAAAGAGCACCAGGGATTCGCTGCCCACTACCAGGCTCAGCTCCTCCCCCTCACCTAGGATTCCTTCAGTGCAGTTGGTGCCGGTGTGGGGCGAGGGCCAGGCTTCGCGCACAAACCAGGCCAGGGAGTGCGAGGTGGGCGCGGGTAGATCCCCCATGTGCCGCCCGCGTTTTAGGGAGGCGCCCCAGCCGGTGGCGCCGGTCCCGGTGGAAACAACGACGCCGGAGGAGGACTGGCGCTCTGCGCGGGAGCCCAAGGTGAGCTCGTAGCGGGCACTCTGGTGGCTTGGGTGCCCAATAAACACCTCATTGAGCGCGGTGAGTGTGCGCGAGTCGTCAGCAGCCGCGCGCACCATAGTCAGCTGGTCAACGCGCAGGTCAGAGCCAGCTTCCAGGCGATGCAGCGCCCCCACCCCCTGCTCGGGCGTGCAGCGCACGAGCACGCCCGCATTGGCTTGGGGCACGGAGTTAACCCCCACCACCACCTGCTCATCCACATATTTGGCCACGTTAGCCACCAGACCGTCAGGGCCAACCACAACAATTACGTCCTCGGGCGCAAACAGGAAGCGAGACAGCGAGTCGCGTTCGACGTCGGCACTAGCCCAGCCGTCAGGGATTCCTGCCCGCACCCGCGCCAGGGCCGCCAGGTGGCACTCGTGCGCGCGCTCCACCTCCTCAAGGCTGCGCCCGCGTGAGCGCAGTACAAACTCAACCTGGCCGCGCGTGGAGTAGCGGTCCATGAGCTCGTCATATTCGGTGGGGCGGCGCACAATCACCGCGCGGCGTCGCATTACTTGCCTGCCTTGGCTGAGCCGGTGAAGGCCGACACCAAGTCGCTGAGCACGTCAGCGGTGATGGTGATGTTGCCAAAGGACGGCATGTGACCTGCCAGCTCTTTAAGTGCCAGGGCGCGCGCCACCTCGGGCCCAGCCTCGGCGACGGCCTGGATGTAGGCCGCGTCATTGGCGGTACGGGCGCGTCCGGCGGTGTTCCAGTCGGTCTCGTAGGCCTTGGCTTTTTCTACGATGCGGCGCGATTCGGCCTCGACGGCGATCGCGTCAGCAGCAGCCTTCTCTTCAGCTTCGCGCCTGGCGTTGTGGCCTTCCTGGTCAACCAGGTCGGCGCGCTTGCGGGCCAGGTCAAGCTTGGATTGCATCTCGTTTTCGGAGATTTGGGATTCGCGCTCGACGGCGAGGGCGCGGCGCTCGTAGAGGGCGCGGTCAGCCTCGGCACGCAGCTGTTCAAGCAGCGGGGCACGCAGGGATGATTCAACCCCTTCATCGGGTCGCAGCGACAGCAATCGCACATCAACAATGCCCACGCCGGTGGCCTGCAGCTGCTCGTTTGCGGCGAAAGCCTGAGTCAAGAGCCCGCTAACTCGCTCCAGGGCGCCGGAGATGGCTTCAGACAGGGCCATTGCGCCGATTGTCGAGGCCAGGGCGGAGTGGGCGATCCGGGTGACGGTTTCGTCGATTTGCCACAGGCCCTGCGCGTCTTTCTTTGCTTCACGCGGGTAGAGGCCGAAGTCGTAGTGCGCGGCGGCAGCCTCGGCGTTCTCGATGCAGTAAGTGACTGCCACCTGGGCGTTTACGTTCTGCTGGTCGCTGGAGGCTACCTGCACCAGGAAGCTGTGGGCGCGGTTAGCGGTGGGCACTTCCGCCAGCGCGCAGCGGCCTTTGCGCAGCCAGAAGGATTGGCCAACCCCGGAGCGGATGGTGCGTCCGGCGCTGATCTGGACGACGTGGTCGCCGGCGCCGCCCTGGTAGCGGATGAAGAAGGGGTGGTTGTGAAGGGTTCCCATGATGACTCCTTAGGTAGTTCCCATTTGTTTGTGTCACTATGACGATAAACCCCTTCAGGCTTTAATGTCAACTTGACGCAAATAGGTTAGGCTAGAGCCATGATTGAACCTGTCACCTTCCCGATCGCCGTCGACGTCGTCGCCCTGACAGTCATTGACCACACGCTCAACGCCCTCGTGGTGCGCCGAGGCATCGAACCTTTCCGTGGCCGTCTGGCCCTACCTGGCGGTTTTCTGCGCAGCGGCGAGCAGACAGATCAGGCCGCCGCGCGCGAACTTGAGGAGGAAACTGGCGTCACTCCCCCCGGTCACCTTGAGCAGCTGCGCACTTACGGCCCCCTTGGGCGTGACCCGCGCGGCCCGGTTCTTTCTGTGGCCTACCTGCTCTTGGCCCCTTCTTTCTCCCCCACTCATGCGGGGGGCGACGCCGCCGGGGTGCTGTGGCAGCCCGTTGAGGCCCTGCTTGGTCCCGACTCTCCCCTAGCTTTCGACCACGACGTTATTTTGGCCGACGGCGTCGAACGCGCCCGCTCTAAGATCGAATACTCACCCCTGGCCACCTCTTTTTGCGGGCCACAGTTTACGATCACCCAGCTGCGCACCACCTATGAGGCTATTTGGGGCTCTACCCTGGATCCGCGTAATTTCCATCGAAAAGCCACAAAAACGGCGTCGTTTATTGAGCCCACTGGAGACAGCGTGCGCGAAGGGGCCGGGCGCCCGGCCGCCCTCTACCGCCTAGTCCCAGGAGTTGATGCGACCGCTTTTGTCTTAGATCCGCCCCTGCGCCGGCCACCCGCCCAGGCCTAAGCTAAGCAACCATCCGGCCTGGACTCAAGCAACGCCAGCCGCCCTCGGAGCCCAGGCTCAGGCAATGCCAGCCGCCCCGATAGACGAAGCCAGCATCCATCCGAACCAAGACAACACCAGCCGCCCTAGACACTGACAGGCGCTAGCGCGCCTAGTCCGCGAGCGCGTCAGCAGCAGCCTCGATCTGCTTGCGCGCAGGGCAGGCTGCCGGCCCCACTAGCGTCGTGGAAAAAGCGCCTGCACAGTTAGCCAGTAAAAGCGCTCGCTCTAGGGGGATTGCCTGCGCTAAAGCCGCCGCCAACACACCGGAGTGGGCGTCACCTGCACCGTTAGTGTCGATAGCCGCAACGCGCGGCGTCGGAATGTAAGTCACATCTGCGGCATTTGCGCTAGCCGCCATCGTAGCTGCCACCGGAGCCGCAACTGGTCCCTCTGCTGAAGCCCCCGCCGGAGCCGCACCCGGAGTCGGCGCCGGCGCTGTGAGTGAAACTCCCGCCTTAGCCCCTGCTGGCCTGGCGAAATAGGCGCCCTCAGCTCCGGCACGCACCACAACGGGGCGTCCCAGCAAACTGGCCACCAAGCTGGCCTCACGCGCCTGGTCGCACCGCTGCCCCTGCTCCTGCTTCTGGCAGCGCCCCTGGCCCTGCTCCCCGTCCTGCCCTTGCTTCTGGCAGCGCCCCTGGCTCTGCCCTCGGCTCAGCTCCTGGCCCTGCTCCAAGGCGGGCTCTGCGCTCTGGTTAATGATCTGCTGAGCTTCCCTATGATTCATCGAGACAATTACGTCGCGTATGGGCAAACCCTGCGGGATGCCAATAACAGGCGAGACATCCAGAATGACCTGCACGCCTTCAGGTAATGCCTCCAGCGCCGCCTGCGCTGCCTGACGGTTAGCCGGGTGGTCCATGAGGTAGCCGTCAATGTAAAGCACATCCCCCGGGCGCATCGTCGCGGCGAAGTCCGCCCAAGCGCTTGCTGGCGCCCTCGTCTCAGCGCCGCGCGTGGAGATAAAGGTGCGCTCCCCGGATTGGTCAGTGAAGGCAATACAAAAACCGTTATCGATACCGTCAATGCGGGGCCCGGCGTCCGTAATTTCCGCGCGCTGCAGGGCCTGCTGGATGAGTAAAGAGTAAGGGCCGTGGCCAATTGGGCTGAGTGAGACGGCCTGGGCTCCCATACGCCGCGCGGCCACCAGCGCGTTAAAGCCCCCACCCACGTGCATTCCTTCATCGCTGGCCCATACGTCGCCGCCAGGGGCCGGTAGTGCCTCGCCACGCACAGCCAGGTCTACAAGGATCTGGCCCATCAGCACCACGCGGCCCGCCGGGGCGCCTTTTTGTGGGGACGCGGCTGGGGTGAGCGTGGATTTTTCTGGGTTGGGCGACGTCGTAGCTGCTGCGGGGGTAGAGCCGCCGCCCTCCCTATCACGCAGAGCCAGCAAATCTGTAGCGACGCTAGGCAGATCAAGCCGTGAAACCTGCTCCACCTGGGCCAAGCCGTAAGCGTCAAAAACCTCAACACCCAAGCTTGCACCCAAAATTGCGCCCGCTATCGCACCAATTGTGTCAGTGTCACCACCCAAATTGGCGGCCTGCAGCAGGGCGCGCGGGGAGGGATCACGTGCCAGCAGCGCGAAAGCCATGGGGATTGCCTGCGCTGAGGCCACAGCCGTGCCTATCTGCCCGGCCAGCCACTCTAGGGACGACGCCGGCTGGGCGGCCAGTTTTAATGCCCGGTGCGTGGCTGCCACAACATCCGGCTCTGGGCTCCAGGCGCCGCGCTCAGGTAGTGAGCGCACAAAAGCCACAGCCTTCCACAGCAGGTCTGTCACATCCGCCGCGCCGGCGTCGATCCCGAGTGACACGGCGGCTGCCACTAGCGCCGCTGACTGAAAGCCCTGGCGGGTGGCGTGCGTGACCTGGCATGAGGACCATACGGCGTCGGCGAAAAGCTGCCGGTCCGACGTCGACGCCGCAATCCCGATCGGTGTCACCCGCATTGCCGCCCCATTAGTGGTGCCCTCACCGCCCACACGCAACGGGTTCTCGCCTGCGCGTACACGCTCAAGTGCCGCCTTCGTGGAGGGCCCCAGCAGATCCAGTGAGCCACGCTCAATCATGGAATCCTCCCAAGCCAGCAGGGCGTGGGAGAACTCGCTCGCATCTAAGTTCAGCCCAGAGCCGTGGCCTTTAAGCAGCAGGGAAGCGATCAATAATGCTTGCTCGGTGTCGTCAGTGACCGACCCGGCCGCCATACCCGGCGCATAGGGTTGGCTTTTATCCCCATCCACCAGGCCCGTGACATGGCCGTAAACCGTTTGAATCTGCTGTGGAGACATTGCTTGCGTTGGCATACCCAGCGCATCGCCCAGCGCTAACCCAGCCAATGCGCCATATGCGCGCGAAAAACGAGGATCCATGAACTTTTCCTCCCTATGCAGGCCGTGAGCACATCCAATATAGGCGGCCAATATCGAGTCAGAAAAGAAAGCTCCTTTAAAACTGCCCCACTTCACCTTTTTAAGACGAAAGCCCTATAGACTGAGGCGGTAGGGATTCTTAGACAACCGCACCTTTTAGTGCGGTTATCGCAGCAATCATGACGGCAAGCAACGCCAACCCTGACGGCAAGCAACACCGTGCGCCGTCGGCCACCTACTCAGATCAAAGAAAGAGCCTCCCATGAGCGACACCAGCAAGCAGCCTGAGCAGAACGAAAACACTGAAGCGGACAGCACTCCCAACACTCCTTTGCACACCTCCCACGGGGTAACCACCATCGACGAGAACGTCATCGCCAAGATCGCCGGCATGGCCACGCGCGAGGTGCCCGGCGTCTACAGCATGGGTAACGCCATGCGCCGCGCCTTCACCGCCATGACCGAGCGCATCCCCACCACCCAGACCAACGTCACCGGCGGCATTAACGTACAGAAGGGCGAAACCCAGACCTCCATTGAGGTCACCGTAGTGGTTGACTACGGCGCCCCCATCATTGAGGTCACCGAGGCGATCCGTAACAACATCATTGAGCAGATCGAGACCAGCACCGGCCTGGAAGTAGTTGAGGTCAACATCCACGTCACCGACGTGCACCTGCCTGGCGACGAGTCTGAGACTAACAACCTCAAGTAATTTACGCCTTGATCTGAGGAGATCTCATGAAGACAACGCACCTGGCCCTCCTAGTAGGCCTGTTCCTTGGAACCGTTCTGGCTTTTGGCTCCTTCGCTGACTTTGTGCTGGTGTCACTGTGTGGCCTGGTCGGGTTGGGGGTGGGCCTGTACCTGGAGGGCCGGGTCGATGTCCGCAGCTTCCTTGAGCGGCTAAGGAAGTGACGATGGCGCCCCTCGCCTCATCTGCAGCCGCCCAGTCCTCAGGCCTCAAGCCCGCAACCGGGCAAGCCGGGCAGCGCGGCACCGTCCAGCGCGGCACTGGCACCGCCCAAGCCGCTGGCACCGACGCGGGCACCACCCAGCGCGGCACCACCACCATTCCAGCTAAAGTCGTGGCCAAAATTGCCGCCGAAGCCGCCTATGAAACCGGCAATGTTGGCTCCAACGCCGGCGGGGTTTTAGGCATCGGCGCCCGCCGCAACTTTTCCTCCCGCCCCGAAGCCCAATGTGAGCTCTACGGGCAGGTAGCTGTCTTACACATGAACCTAGGCCTGGTTTTTCCCACGCCACTGGCAGACACAATCGAGGCCGTGCGCACACATGTACGCAGCCGGGTGGAGCACCTGACCGGGCTGAGCGTCGGCAAGATCAATATTGAGATCTCCTGGCTTAACCCCGCCGGCCCAGGCAGGAAGAACCTGAAATGAGAAAAGTTCCAAAACTCATTCGCCGCCCCTCACGCAGCGGCTCCACCATGGTTCTAGCCCTGTTGCTGCTTGCCGGCGGAAGCCTGGGGGCTTGGCTGACCGGCCAGCGGCTCATCACCGGCTACTGGCCGCGCCACGCCCTACACGCACTTGAAGCCATCAAATCCACTTCGCTTAGCTCCACTGCGGCGCTTATTGCCGCCGGGGTTGTGGCGGCCTGTGGCCTAATCATGATTATTGCGGCGCTATGGCCCGGGCGGCCTGAGCGCGTCGAAATTCTCCCCGACGACATTCCTGGCCAGACCGCAGTTAGACGCCGTGACCTGGCCAAACTGGTGAGGCTACAGGTTGAGCAGCTGGGCGGCGCTAACTCCGTTTCGGCCACTGCCCGGCGCTCGCGGGTTAACGTCGTCGTCCACAGCGTCCTAGATGAGCTAGAGCCCGTGCAGCAGGCCGCCCAAAAGCAGACTGACCAGGCCCTACAAATGCTCGCCCCGGTGGGTATTAAAGGCAGCCGCGTGCGCGTCAAGCACGCGAGCTAAGGAGGCACGATTATGCGTTCAGTTTCCACCCCGCTAAACCGGTGCGTCCTGGCTATCTGTGGCTTTGTTTTGGTGGCCGCCTCCGCTTGGCTGCTGGCTTCGGGCCTGGGTTTGGCTCGTTTTTGGCCCGACGCCGCCCCCTACCTAGCTTCTAAGCAGGGGCGGGTGGGCGCCGTCGCCAGTCAAGCAAACTGGCTTTTACCCGTGCTTGCGCTGGCCTCAGTGCTTGCCATCATTGGTGGTCTGGCGCTGCTTCTCATGCAGGTTCCGCGCCGGGTAGCGGCCTCACCTATGCGCCTGAGTGACTCTGAGGGGCTTTTACTCACTACCTTGGATCCAGAAGTTTTATCGCAGGCCCTATCTGAGCGGGCGCAGGGCGTGCCCGGGGTGGAACGCTGCACGGTGTGGGTTAGCGGCACCTTAAGCCACCTGCAGATTCAGGCTGATGCCAGCGTGTCTCAAGAGTGCGAGATTGACTGGACTGTGTCCACGCTACGCAGCCGCCTTCAGCAGGATGTGAGCATCTCGCTGGGTTATGAACCTAAGCAGATTGACCTCTTGGTGCGCCTAGAGCGCCCCACCAGCTCTAAGGTTTTGCGCACCGCTTCGGGCCAAGGCTCCCCCAAGCCCGCTAAAGACACCGACGCCGCCTAAGGGCCGCCGACGCCGTCTAAGGGCTGCCGACGCCGCACAGCCCAAGGCCAGCGCACACAAATAAGGGCTGCCGACGCCGCACAACCCAAGGCGCGTCGATCACCTCCACCACCACGCGACCGTGACTTTGAGCAAGTCACCCCACAACCTGGGCAGCCAGTACAGCGGTTACGGGACTCTCTGTCGAGCACCAGAGTGCACTTACGCCGAGCGGCAGCAACCAGATGGAAGCCCTCCAAGGCGGCGGGCAGATCACGCCGATCACAACGGCCAAGCGACACAGGCCAGCAGCAGGTAGGGTGAGACACCGCCCGAGGTCCTTGAAGACAGCGGGGGTTGAAGTCCGCTCATCATCAAGGACCTCGATCTCTACCCCCAACCCCCGACCAACACTCGGTCACCCACACTCAACTCTGAAGAGCCCGTATAGGTGCTGTATGGTCACTCCCGATTAGTCGCAGACACAATCGCTTGACACCGGGACACTATCGGGACATAATAGTCCCGTAATCAAAATTCGCTGACTAACGGAGGCTGACATGACACCGATCCAACTGGTTACGCTCAAGGCCTGCGAGGACCATAAGGACGCCCAGAGCTTCCTTGCGCTCGCCGAGACGCGATTGAAGACCATCAAGAACCGTGATTTCGCCTGGTGGGATCGCACGCTCATTCTCCCCGGCGAAGACCGGGAATCGGAGACCGCCAAGCACCTGTCTGAGGCGCACTACGTCATCCTTCTCGTCAGCCCCAACCTCCTCGCCGCGATGAAGGACCGCAATGTCCCCCGCATCGGCGAGATTGAACACAAGCTCCTCCCCGTCATGCTCGTCGATGTCCCTCTCGATGGCTCCAGGGAGTTCCACCAGATCGACCGCCGACAGATTTACCGCGGCCTTCCCGGGGAGGCGTGCTCCTACGACTGTCTCGAGAATGACCCTCAGCGCAACCGCTTCGTCAACGGCTTCGTTAGCAGCATGATCCGCCGCATCGACAAGGAGCATCGGGCCCTGCAGGACGCGGCTTCGAGCAACCTCTCGACGCCTCGCGGATACAGCCGCCCCGTCCCGGTTATGTCTTGACGCGGGGTGGGCAGGCCGCAACCGAGGTTGAGGACACGAACGCGCGTACCATCATTGATCCACACACAACCTAGGGCACGCTGCCAAGACGCAGCACTCCCGCTAGAATTCAGTTAGTTCCCTCCAGGAGGTCTACTATGTCCGATAATATCCAGTTGTTTCTCTCGTGGGCACACGATGACGCCAAGCTCAAGGAATCCTTCCTCAAGCTGCTCAAGCCCCGCTTGAGGAATGCACGGAACCACGTCTTCACCTGGTGGGAGGACTCGTTCATCCTCCCTGGCGAGGAATGGAAAGATGAGATCCTGACGCAGCTGGCGGAAGCCGACTACATCGTCCAGCTCATCAGCCCCTCCTTCCTGGCCTCCGACTTCATTCGTGACTACGAGATTCCCGGCGTGGGCGAGGCTCCTCTGAAGAAGACGCTGCCCGTCATGCTTGTGGACGTCCCCCTCGACGGCTCCAGGGAGTTCCACCAGATCGACCGCCGACAGATCTACCGCGTCCTTCCCGGGGAGGCGCGCTCCTACGACTATCTCGAGAACGACCCTCAGCGCAACCGCTTCGTCAACGGCTTCGTCGACGCAATCGTTGCCCGCGTCGAAGGCAAGGGCGGGTACCGCTGATGCCTGATCCCTCGACCAGGCCTCAGCGCCCCCTCTCCGCCAACTCAGTACGTCGAATCCTCGACAGCCTTGAGGATCTGACGCAAGGAAACGCGAAGACGGCCCGAGCGATCTGCGATCTTCTCGACGACGACGGCAAGACAACCATCGACGCAGTCCTGGCGACAATCACCAGTGACGACCCGCGCGAGTACCTGCGCAAGTTCAAGAACCGCTTCAACGAGGTTGCCGACGGTGCTCTCACCGTCGTCTTCGACGGCAGGCGGGGACCCGAACTCTACTTCACCGGATCGGACCCCATCACCGACGACATCGCCGAGTACTCGGAGCGGCAGACGAGGCGCCATGCGCCCCGCGAGGAGCTCATCGACGCTCGAGCCACGGATAACGTTCTGCGCATCTACCTGAGCTTCCTCGAAGAGGACGAGAGGTTGGCGGCTCCGTGCGCTGACTTGATTGAGGACGCTGTCAAGGCCGGGCTGAAAGACAGGTATCGCGTTACCTTTTTCCGCTCCACCCAGGTTTCGGTCGGTGTACCCATCGATTCCACGCGCGACGAGATGATTCGCCACGCAGATATCGCGGTGGTGCTCCTCAGCAACAAGTATCTCCTGGAGGAGAACGAAGCCGAACGCGTGCACGCCAGCCACCCGCATCCCATCATCGTGATGCTCGAGAACATCGGTCCATCAGCGAGTATGGAGCCGTTTGAACGACGCGACATCGTTCCAGGAGCTTCCTTTATCCAGATGCAAGAATCGACGCGCGGAACCCAGACGGCCAAGGAGCAGGACCTCGCCAATACGGTGGTAAGTCTGATCGATCGCGAACTGCGCGATGAACTGGCGCCCGCGCCTCGCTCAAGCCCAGCCCTTTCCGAAGAGGTGGCCGAGGCGCTATCGAAGCGCTCGACGTTCGACCCCGCGATCCAGTTAGTGGACGCGCACGCCGCTGTCGGGACATTCGACGATCGGCAAGCATTCGATTCGCCTTCGCGCATCAACAGGGACGCGTACACCTCCGACGTCGTCGAGCGCCTCGCGGCGTGGGCGTGCGGATCCGACGATCAACGCGCGAAGCTGTGCGCGCTCCTGGGGAACCTGGGAACAGGAAAGACGACCTCAACGGTTTTGCTGACCCGCAGACTCCTAGAACTCAGGAAGGCCGGCGAGCAGGCACCCCTGCCCATCTACTTCGACCTGCGAGACCTCTCCCCCACCACTCTCAAGGACTTCGGGCTGCGCACGCTCCTAACCCAGCTCCTTGCGAATACCTCACTCTCGACCGTCACGGTCGACAATGTCCTGGCGACGGTTCAAGATGAGCACACCCTGGTCATCTTTGATGGTCTCGACGAGGTCCTCGTTCACCTCTCCCCAAGCGACGGGCAGCGCTTGACCCGATCCCTTCTCGAAGTCCTCAACCTCGGCAGACAAAACTCCCAAGAGGAGAATCCTCGCACGCGTCTGCTGCTATCCTGCAGGACTCAGTTCTTCCGGAGCGTCGAAGAGGAATTCTCCTTTTTCGACGGCCAGGGGCGCGAAAACAAGCGAGGCAAAGACTACCTGGTCCTCACGCTCCTGCCCTTCAACGAGGACCAGATCCGTGAATACCTGCGCCGCAACGTCCCTGAGGCCGACACCGACCGGCTCCTCGAGACGATCTGCTCGGTGCATAACCTGCGCGAGCTCGCCTCCCAACCGGTCCTGCTCGATATGATCCGCCAGGTTCTCCTCACCATCGACGAAGATCTAAGCGTCGGGCGCCAGGTACGTTCGGTCGACCTGTACGAACGCTTTGTGAACAAGTGGCTCAGGCGCGACGACGGCAAGCACAGCCTGATTCCCGAGCACAAGATCCAGCTCATGACCCACCTGGCCTTGCAGGTCTGGCGCTCAGGATCCAGGACATGGTCGGCACGCTGGATGGAAACATGGATGCTCCAATTCCTCCACACCCACCCAGACATGGAATTGCACTACGCGGGACGCATGCCCGACCAGTGGAAGCAGGACTTCCGCACCGCGACCTTCCTGGCGCGCCGCGGGGATGACTTCTCCTTCGCCCACTCCTCGCTCCTGGAGTACTTCCTGGCCGTTCGCCTCGCCGACTCCCTTGAGGCTGAGTCGGAGGATGAGGCTCTGGCGGCCTGGGACATCACCCGCCCCAGCGACGAGGCCTTCGCGTTCTTCGCGGAGCTCATCGACCGCTTCTCCGCGTCCACGCAACGCCAGGCACTCGCCCGCCTTGAGCACGTCGGGACACATGCAAGCGCAAGTGCCCGATCGAACGTCTTCGCCTACACTCTGCGCGCGCTCGAGAAGGGAGCGCCCCACCCACGTCCCGACGCCCTGAACCTGGCAGACACCGACCTGCGCGGCTGGACAATAGGATCCGAGAAGACATCACTCAACCTGGCTGGAGTCTCGCTCCGAAGTGCCTGCTTGGACGACGCCCGCATCCGCCACGCCCGCCTCGATGGCATCGACGCCACCGGAGCGTCCATGCGGCGCACGCTTCTCGAGCACTGCACCCTGACACAAGCCAACCTCGAGGACGCCGACCTGGCTGGAACAATCTTCCGCCACTGTGACATGGAAGGCGTCCCCCTTGACAAAGCCACGCGCTACCGCACCCAGCTCCTGCACACGGTCGGCTATCAGCGGGAACTCTCCGACACACTTACCGCGCCTCTATCGGAGCATGACCCGCTTCGCGTCCTGCCCGAAGCGCAGATCCTCGGCGGCCACTCCAGCTGGGTGAGCGCGGTGGCGTGGTCACCCGACGGCCGCCACATCCTCACAGCATCCATGGACGGCACAGCTCGCATCTGGGATGCCATCACAGGAGACAACACACTCACACTCATATACACCAGCTGGGTGAGCGCGGTGGCGTGGTCGCCCGACGGCCGCCACATCCTCACAGGATCCGGGGACCGCACGGCACGCATCTGGGATGCCACCACAGGAGACAACACACTCACACTCACACACACCGATCCGGTGAGCGCGGTGGCGTGGTCGCCCGACGGCCGCCACATCCTCACAGCATCCGACGACGGCGCAGCACGCATCTGGGATGCCACCACAGGAGACAACACACTCACACTCACACACACCGATCCGGTGAGCGCGGTGGCGTGGTCGCCCGACGGCCACCACATCCTCACAGCATCCGCCGACCGCACGGCACGCATCTGGGATGCCACCACAGGAGACAACACACTCACACTCACACACACC